>CAWGHA010000010.1:0-161149 GCA_963822265.1 uncultured Acidimicrobiaceae bacterium | reverse complement strand
GGCGGTCAGGAGCAGGGTCTGTTGCGGTCCGACATGCTAGCTCAGGAAAGGGCGTCGCCCAGTCCGGCTGGGCCGTGATACGTCTCGGCGTCGCTGGGGAACCTGCCCTGGCGCACGTCGTCGGCGAACGACGCGACCGCCTCGGTCGCGATCTGGCCGAGCTCGGCATAGCGGCGTACGAACTTGGGTGGCGAACCCTTGCCCAGGCCGAGAAGATCGTGGAAGACCAGGACTTGCCCGTCGCATCCGGGCCGGCGCCGATACCGATCGTGGGTACGTCGATGGCCTCGGTGACGGCCGTCCCGACGACGTCGGGTACCCCTTCGATCACGAACGCGAAGCATCCGGCCGCGCTGAGGGCCTTTGCCGCGTCGAGGAGGGCGCCGGCCGCGTCGGCGCTCTTTCCCTGCACACGGAACCCGCCCATGGCCAGGACGGATTGGGGGGTGAGACCCAGGTGGCCCATGACCGGGATCTCGGCCCGGATGATGGCCTCGACCACCGGCAGTCGGCGCGGCCGCCCTCCAACTTGACGGCGTGGGCGCCCGCCCGGATGAGGGAGGCCGCGTTGCGCACGGCATCCTCAGGGCCGAGGTGATAGCTCATCCACGGCATGTCACCCAGGATCAGGCATTGCGGTCGGGCGCGGGCGACCGCCGCCGTGTGATGCGCCATGACGTCGATGTCGACGTGCAGAGTGTCCTCGTACCCGAGGACCGTGTTGGCGACTGAATCTCCGACGAGGATGATGTCGGCCCCGGCATCCGACACGATGCGCGCCCCGGCTCGTCGTACGCCGTCACCATCACGATGGGCTCGTCGCCGTTCCGGCGCTTACGTGAGCGGAGCGAGGGGACGGTCACCTGGCGCCGGCTCGTCGGGTCACTGCTCACCCAAATTCTGCTCCACTGTTCACCCGACCACTCCTAACTGGTTCCCTTCGTCTGCGTCGTGCTCCGGGCCCTCGACGCCAGGCGACCGGTCTTCTGTCTCGCCCCTCCCGCGGGGTACTTCCTCATCAGGTGGTGCCAGGCGCACGACGGGCACACCTCCACCTCGTAGCAGAGGACCGGCTCGGCCCGGTTGCACAAGGCTTTGAGCTCGGCGGCCGTACCCGGGCACCGCCCCCCGGCAGGCAACTTGGCTCCGAACACGAAAGTCACCGTGACGAGGCGCCCGTCGTCACAGAGCGGGCAGACCTCCTTGGTCGGCCGGCCAACGTTGCGAGCTGCCCGCAGGAGCTCGGGGTGGGCGTCACAGACGTCCACTCGCTGGACGCGGCCCTGTTCCACCTCCCTGATCACACCGTTCCGGACGATCCTGTACTCGACCTGGGCCGTGTCGTCAGGACTCACTGACCGAGAGGGCGACCTCGGATCCGAGGTAACAGGCACGGCGGCAAGGCTACCGCCCGGTGCCTCGGACCGGCCCGCAGTTGTCCCCACGCCTGCAAGAAGCCCGCACCCGCGCCGCCGGCGCCCCAGCCGCTCGGCCCACGGCGGCCTGTTCCCCCCGCCCCCCGCCCCGATCGCCAACGGATCAGCTCTTACTGTCGAAAAGGTACTGGTCGCTATATCGAAACGATATACTCGTCCGTGATGTTGGATCTGGCCATCCTCGGCCTGCTCGAGGAACGCGACCTCCATGGCTACGAGATCCGCCGTCAACTGCGGGAGAGCCTCGGCCTGTTGGCCAACGTCTCCTTCGGGTCGATCTATCCAGCGCTGACCCGCCTCGAGCGGGCGGGGGCTGTCGTGGCGGCCGAGGACGACGCAGCAGGCCCGACCGGACCCCCCCACCGGCTCGTTGAGCGGGGAGCGGGCGGCGTTCCGAAACCGCCGTCATGCTCCGAGCCGCTCACGTCGGGGCAAGAAGGTCTATCGGATCACCGAGGCCGGGCGGCAGCTCTTCGCCCAGCTCCTGGCCGAAGGCGGTGGCTCCGACGACGCCCGCAGCTTCGGCCTTCGCCTCGCTTTCGCACGGCATCTGGCGCCGCAAGCCCGACTCGCGCTCTTGGAGCGGCGGAGAGCCCATGTTGGTCCAGCGGCTCGGCGAGTCAGAGCCCCACCGAACCGACCTCGATGTCTACGCCCGCTCGGTCGTCCAGCACACGGCCGACGGCGTCGCCCGCGACATCAGCTGGCTCGACCACCTCATCGAGTCAGAACGAGCCGCCCTCGCCGGCGCCTCCGAACCGGCGCCCTGAGAAGGGCGCGCTCCCAACCCGAAGGAGAAACTCCATGTCCACCCCCATCCGACTCGCCATCGCCGGCGTCGGCAACTGTGCCAGCTCACTCGTCCAGGGCATCACGTACTACCGCGACGCCGATCCCGACGACGTCGTGCCCGGGCTGATGCACGTCGAACTGGGCGGGTACCACGTCCGCGACCTCAAGCCAGTGGTCGCCTTCGACGTGGACCAAGCCAAGGTGGGCACCGACCTCGGGAAGGCGATTCACGCCGGGCTCAACAACACGGTGCGCTTCGCTGAGGTCGGAGAGCTCGGGGTGACCGTGCTGCGTAGCCCGACCTTCGACGGGCTGGGGCGCTACTACCGCGAGGTGGTCGAGGAATCCCCGCGCCGAGCCGGTCGACGTCGCCCAGGCGCTCCGCGACGCCCAGGCCGACGTCCTCGTCTCGTACCTGCCCGTCGGATCCGAGCAGGCGCAGCGCCACTACGCGCAGGCCTGTCTCGACGCCGGGGTCGGCTTCGTCAACGCCATCCCGGTCTTCATCGCGTCGGATCCCGAGTGGGCGCGCCGATTCAGCGACGCAGGCGTTCCCGATCGTCGGAGATGACATCAAGAGCCAGGTCGGGTCGACCATCGTGCACCGGATCCTCACCCGGCTCTTCGAGGACCGTGGTCTCGCCCTCGACCACACCTATCAGCTCAATTTCGGCGGCAACATGGACTTCAAGAACATGCTCGAGCGTGAGCGCCTCGAGTCGAAGAAGATCTCCAAGACCCAGGCCGTCACCAGCCAGCTCGAGGACAACGTGCTCGATGCGGACGACGTGCACGTCGGACCTTCGGACCACGTCCCCTGGCTGAAGGACCGAAAGTGGGCGTACATCCGGATGGAAGGCCGCAACTTCGGCGACGTGCCGCTGAACTTGGAGTTGAAGCTCGAGGTGTGGGACTCGCCCAACTCCGCCGGCGTCATCATCGACGCCGTGCGCTGCGCCAAACTCGCTCTCGACCGCGGCATCGGTGGCCCCCTGCTGGGCCCTTCGGCCTATTTCATGAAGTCACCGCCGGTCCAGTACCACGACGACGTAGCCCATGCTCTCGTGGAGTCGTTCGCGGCGGGAGAACTCCAGGACTCCATCGACGACTGACGGAACGTCCCGTCCGGGCCGCATTTCGGCGTTCACCGCCGACGGCGTTCACAGCAGGACCGCGTTCAGCGGCCCGAGCGACCACGCGGAACGTCCCGGACGAGACCGGCGGAATCAGACCACCCGGAGCCGCTCCTCCGGGACGGGGCCGGGGCCAGACCAGCATCCGGTCCGCCAGGATCAGACCAGGATCCGCTCCTCCGGAGCACGCACCCCGACCACGGCGAGTGTCCGACCCATCCCGAGGAAGCAGCCGCAACAAATGGTCAGGTCGGCGAGCTCAGTCGTCGGAGAAGACCGCGTGGAGGCCGTCCCAGAACGAGTCGTCCATGGCGAGATGGTCGATGACGAAGCGCTCCGCGAACTCGGCGGCCAGGCGCTCACGGCCGCTCAGTCCGCTGGCCGACCGCCAATCGGTGACTTCGGCGTAGAAGGGCTCACCCGCGCCGACCGCCTCCCCGTCACGAGCGCGGGTGTCACGGCACACGGCGCAATCGTTGATCAGCGCGATGGTCCAGCGTGCGGCTTCCCGCTCGCGCACCGACAGCTGAGAATGGCCGTATACGGCTTCGGACAGCTTTCCCATCCCGGCCGCCATGTGGGGGCGCAACAGCGCCCAGTCGATGTGCTCGCCCATGCCGCTCGCTGGTGCTTCGATCCTCGTCATGTGCGCGACCCTACCCGCGGGAGCCGTCCGAACCCCCGCTCTTCCACCAGGTCAGGAGGCCGCGTTTGCGCCTCAGCTTTGCCCGAGCGGGCCCTCGTCGAGACGCAGCTCCATGAGGAACGCCAGCGCCCGGCCGACGTCGGGACCCGGTCCGATCCCGAGCAGGTCCATCACCTCGTTGCCCGAGAGGTCGGGCCGCAAGGAGTCGAGCTCCTCTTGGGTCCGCAACTCCTCGATGCGCCGCTCCAGCTCTTCCATCCGCCGGGCCAACGCCCGCGCCTTCGAGGCGTTGCGGGTCGTGCAGTCGCACCGGGTCAGCTCGTTCAGCTGCTCCAGAAGAGGCCCGGCATCGCGCACGTAGCGGCGCACCGCCCTGTCCGTCCAGCCGAGGGCATAGGTGTGGAACCTCAGGTGGAGCTCGACCAGGCGCACCACGGTGTCGACTTCGACCGCGGGATACCGCAGCGCCTCCATCCGGACCCGGGTCATCCGTGCGCCCACCACTTCGTGGTGGTGAAAGGTCACGCCCCCGTCGGTGATCGCTCTCGTCCGGGGTTTGCCGACGTCGTGGAACAGGGCGGCGAGACGCAGCATCTTGTTCTTCGACGTCTTGTCCACGACGGCCAGCGTGTGGGCCAGCACGTCCTTGTGACGGTGGATCGGGTCCTGCTCGAGGGAGAGCGCGGGAAGTTCGGGCATGAACTCCTCGGCCAGACCGGTGCGCACCACGAACCAGAGCGCTTCGGAAGGGACGTCGAGCATCATCATCTTGTCGAGCTCGTCCCTGATCCGCTCGGCCGACACGACCGAGAGCCGTCCCCGCATCCGGCCGATCGCGGCGACAAGAGCCGGATCGGGCGTCAGGGCGAAGCGGGCCGAGAAGCGTGCCGCCCGCAGCATGCGCAAGGGGTCGTCCCCGAAGGAGACTTCCGGGTCGAGCGGGGTACGCAATCGTCCGGCGACCAGGTCGCCGAGGCCGTCGAACGGATCGACGAGCTCCATCTCGGGCAGTCGCAGGGCCAGGGCATTCACCGTGAAGTCCCGACGGGACAGGTCCTCGACGAGGTCGAGCCCGAACGACACCTCGGGTTTGCGCGACTCGGGCACGTAGATCTCGGCCCGATGCGTGGTGATCTCGAAGACGTCGGAACCCTTTCGGCACCCGACCGTTCCGAAGCGGGCTCCGAGCGTCCAGACGTCGTCAGCCCACCCACGGACGAGCCGCTCCGTCTCCTCGGGCCGGGCATCGGTCGTGAGGTCGTAGTCGCCCCCGCCCTGACGCCGGGCCGGGGAACAACGCGTCGCGCACGGACCCGCCCACGAGGTACAGTGACTTGCCTGACCTGCTCGAAACGGCGCGCCAGGTCCTCGGTCGCCCCTAGGAGGGGGCGAAAACGCTCGGGAACCGACGTGGACTGCACCCGCCTACGGTAGTGCGCCCTCTACCCTTTCCTCGTGTCGCAACGCTGGGCTCGCCTCGGCCTCTGCGCGGTTGTCGCAGCCCTGACGCTCCTCTCCGGAGGGCGTGCTTCGCCTGCCCGGGCACGAACACGCTTCGCCCGGGCACGAGCGCACGTCGGAGACGGCCCGCCGACCCGCCGCCGGGGCAAGGCCTGCCGCCGCCGCATCCAGCCCGGACCTCTTCTCTCCCTCACCTCCGAGACCCCCTGGGTCACCGCCGACCAGCCGTGGTTCAACCTGGGCCTGGCCGTGGGCGAAGCCTGCCACCGATGCCTCTTCGCTCCACCTGAGCCTCACTTTCTACAGCCGGATCGATGACGCCTCCCAGTTCCAACAGGCCCTCGGCTCGACGCCGCAGAAGGGCGTGCTGGCGCGGATGCCCGACGTCGCGGTCGAGAACGTGGACGGTCGTCTGGCCGCGTCGGCCTGCCTGACCGTCGTGCCGGAGGCCGACGCCACCCCGCCGGCAACAGGTCCCGGGGCCTGCACGGGCGGCGGCACCACCCTCGTGCTCGGCTGCACCTTGGCCACGGACACCTGTGGCGACGTCTACCCCGTCTCGGTCGCGCTCGTCCGCGGGAGCACCACCGTCGCCCGGTTCACCACGTTCCTCACCTATCAAGAACCCGATGCCGAGGGGGACGGAGGGCCGCTGCGAGTGGCGGTGGTCATGCCGGTGGGCTCGGGCAGCGTCGCGACCATGGCCGCCGCGCTGGCCGACCGCCGCACCGTCCCGACCACGCTCGCCGTGAGCCCGCTGGCGGTCAGAGCAGGTTCTGCACCGGGGCAGCCGGGCCGGCGCCCGTGCGCTGGACCAGCTCAGTGGGCTGGACAGCGCGGAAGTGCTGGAGCAGCCCTACGTCGCGGTCAACGTGGCGGCGTTGACCGAAGCGGGCATCGCCGGCGAAATCGAGGCCCAGCTCGATCGCGGGGACGCCCTGTTGCGCTCGGCGGGGCTGCACCCGAGCGCAGGACCCTGGGTGGATGTGGCTTCGAGTTTCTCCCAAGGTGACGCGGCGGATCTCGCCAGCGGGATGCAGGTGGCGGGCGCGTCGCAGCTGGTCCTCGACGGCACCGACCTGTCGCAGGGCGGGCGGAGCAACTACACCTTCGCCCAACCCTTCGACCTCGACCTGGGCCATGGCACCACCATCCCGGCGGTGGCGAGCGACGCCGCGCTCGGGACACGTTTCACGGCCGTGCCGGGCGATCCCGTACTCGAAGCACAGCAGTTGCTGGCCGGGCTCTCCTTCGTCCACTTCGAGAACGCGTTCCTCGCCGATCATCGGGGCGTCGTGGTCTCGCCGCCGCCGGGATGGCGGGCGTCGGGGGCCTTCGTCGAGACCCTCCTGGGCGGGCTGACGGACAACCCGGCGCTCGACCCGGTCACCGTGCAGCAGCTGCTCGCCCAGGTCCCGGTCGGGGGCAACGGCGAGCCCTCGACGCGGCGGCTGCAATCCGGCCCGGCCGGGCACGGGCTTTCGCGCACCCTGGCGCAACGGATCGCCGCGGCCCGGGTGCAGCTGTCGTCCTACAGCGCCGCGATCGCCGGTCGCCCGACGCAGCCTGACCACGCTCTCCGACGACCTGCTCGCGACCGAGTCCCGGTCCCTGAGCCCGGCGCGGCGCACCGCGGCGGTCGACGCGTTCGGGCACGACTTCGCCAGCCAGCTCGGCCAGATCACGCTGGCCACCGAGCGCACGGTGACCTTCACCTCGCGGACCGCCCCGATCCCCATCACGGTGCTGTCCGCCGCCCCCTATCCCGTGCGGGTGGTCATTTCGCTGGCCAGCGACAAGTTCGTCTTCCCCAACGGGAGCTCGCAGGCGCTCACCCTCGACCGTCCCACCACCTCGGTGCGGATGGTCGCGCAGGCACGGACGTCGGGTGACCGCCTGCCGATCGACGTCACGTTGCGCACGCCCGACGGGCAGCTGATCCTCGCCCGCACCGTGCTCACGGTCCACTCCACCGCCATCTCCTTCGTCGGCGTCGCCCTCACGGTCCTGGCCGGAGCGGTCCTGCTGGCGTGGTGGGTGCGCACCTGGCGCAAGTCCCGCCGGCGGCGCCCGAGGGCGACCTGACCGTGGTGGCCCGCCGTAGCCGCACCCTCCCCCTGCGGACCGCGGCCGCCTATGTGGCGGTGGGCACCAGCGCCTCCCGCGTCACCGGCCTGCTGCGCTTCGTCGCCCTGGCCTGGGCTCTCGGCCAGACCCCGCTGGCCGACTCGTACAACTTGGCCAACACGACGCCCAACATGCTCTACGACATCGTGCTGGGCGGTGTGCTCTCCGCCACCTTCATCCCGGTGTTCGTCGACCACATCACCAATCGGGGCGAGGACGACGCATTCGAGTCGATCTCGGCGGTCTGCACGGTCTCGGTCGTCGTCCTGCTGTCGACGACGTTGGCTCGCCCTGCTCCTCGCCCCCGAGATCATCGCGGCCTTCACGGCGCTGGACGCCGCACGGCCACCCCGCCCAGCTCGAACGCGTGGCGCAGGAACGGGCCGTCGCCACCACCTTCCTGCGCTGGTTCGTGATCCAGATCGCCGCTTACGGGTTGTTCGCGCTCGGTGCCGCCCTCCTCAACACCCGGCGGCGGTTCGTGGCGGTGGCCTGGGCGCCGATCGTCAACAACATCGTCTGCATCGGCGTCCTGGTGTGGTTCGGACTGTGGGCCGGGCACGCCGCCGACCTGGCCAGCGTCGAAGCGCACCATACGCAGCTCGTCCTCCTCGGGCTCGGCACGTCGCTCGGCGTCGTGCTCCAGGGCGTGGCCCTCCTGCCGAGCATGCGCGGGGCGAACCTCGGCCGTCTGCGGTGGCGCTGGAACCTTCGTGACGAGGCGCTCCGCACGGTGGCCCGCCTCGGCGGATGGACGTTCGGCTTCGTGGTGGCGAACCAGCTCAGCCTCTTCGTGGTCATCCTGCTCGCGGGCAGCGTGGCGGGACCGGATCCCGTCTCGTCGTACACCTACGCCTACGCCTTCTTCCAGCTGCCCTATGGGGTCATCGCCGTGACCGTCATGTCGGTGGTCACGCCGGACCTGGCCGAGCGCTGGTCGACCGGCCAGACAGCGGCCTTCCAGCGGCGCATGACGGGCGGCCTGCGCGCCGTTCTGGCCCTCATCGTGCCCGCCGCCGTCGGCATGCTCCTCCTGGCCCGGCCCACCGTGGCGCTCCTCCTCGGCCACGGGCACAGCACGCCGGCGGAGACGGCCACGACCGGCGCCGCGCTCGCCATGTTCGCGCTGGGCCTGCCCGGGTTCTGCGCATACCTCTACTTCGTGCGCGTGCTGCAGTCGATGCAGCGCACGAAGGTCGCCTTCTACCTCTACCTGGTGGAGAACGGGCTCAACGTCGCGCTCGCCGTCGCCCTGGTCCACCCCCTCGGCGTGCGCGGCCTCGCGCTCTCCTTGTCCATCTCGTACACGGTGGCGGCGTTCCTGGCGCTGGCGGTCTTCCACCAGTGGTTCGGCCGCCTCGGTTCGCCGGGAACCTGGGCCCCGCTGTGGCGCGTCGTCGTGGCGTCCGTCCCGATGGGCTTCGTCGTGCTCGTCGTCTCGAACCTCTCGGGATCGACGACCCTGGCCGGCCTGGTGATCCGGGTCGGCGCCGCCGTCGTGGCCGGCGCGGTCACCTTCGGCGCGGTCGTCGTCTGGCTGGGCAGGCGTCATGATGCGGCGCGCCGACGTCCGCCCCCGCCGGCGCCGACGCCGACGCCGGAGTCGATACGCGGGCTCGCCCGCCAGGGGCGCATGCAACCCTGAGCGCCGCGCCCGGCCCGTGGCAGACTCCCTGGCATGCCCGGCGTCCACATCGTGACCGACAGCGCCTGCGACCTGACGGATGATCTCGTGAAGGAACACCACGTGGTGGTGGTACCGCTCACGATCCGCTTCGGCACGGAGGAGTTCGAGGACCGGCGCCAGCTGAGCCCGGCCGAGTTCTGGGAGCGGTGCCGGGGACGGCCTGACCTGCCCCAGACGGCGGCCCCCTCGCCCGGCGCCTTCGGCGCCGCCTACGCGCAGGCCGCCGACGAGGGAGCGGACGCCGTGCTCTGCCTCACGATCTCCTCGAGGGTTTCGGGCACGTACGACTCGGCGCGCACCGCAGCAGACGCTTTCGATCGGATACCGGTCAGGGTGGTCGACACCTACTCGTTGAGCATGGGCCAGGGGCTGATGGTCATCGCCGCCGCCGAGGAGGCGGCCGAGGGTGCGGGGCTCGGACGAGCTGGTCGCGGCGACGCAGGACCGGATCGGCCGTACCCGCATCTACGGCGTTGTCGGCGGACTGGAGCACCTGCAGAAAGGCGGGCGCATCGGGGGGGCCCGCGCCCTCCTGGGTTCGCTGCTGAGCATCAAGCCGGTGATCCAGGTGAAAGACGGCGAGGTGGCCGAGGAATCCAAGCAGCGGACGCGGGCTCGTGCCCTGGCCTACCTGAGCGACAAGGTGTCCGACGACTCGCCGGTCGAGCGCATCGCCGTCGCCGACGGGGCGTGCGGTGACTTCGCCGACGTGCTCGCCCGTCTGGCGGGGATCGTCGACCCAGCACCCGCTCCTGGCCGTTGAGCTCGGGCCGGTGGTGGGGACCCACGCCGGCCCCAACACGGTCGGGGTCTGCTACATCCTCCCGGCTGGCGAGAGCGCAGCCGCCGGGTAGTCTCACGGCGTGCCCGAGGCCGATTTCGCCGACGCGCTTTCGGAGCGTGCGCTCGACACGATCGACAGCGTCGTCGCGGCCGTCAACGACAAGGCCATCAGGCCGGCCGTGGTGGCCGCCCGCGGCATCGTCTTCGGCGTGGTGATCGGCGTCATCGGTCTCGCCGTGCTCGTGCTCTTCTGCGTGCTCTTCATCCGCGTCAGCACCATCGCCGGCCACAAGGTGTGGGCGTCCTACATCGTGCTCGGCCTCATCTTCACGGCCGTCGGCGCCGTCCTCTACGCGCGACGTGGCCTCCCGCCTGATGCCTGAGCGGCGCATGGTCGTCATCATCGGGAGCGGTCCGGCCGGCTTGACGGCCGCCCTCTACACGGCGCGGGCGCAGCTCGCTCCACTCGTGATCGAAGGTGAGCCGTCGTCGACGAGCGACCAACCCGGCGGGCAGTTGATGCTGACGACCGACGTCGAGAACTACCCCGGTTTCGTCGACGGGATCATGGGACCCGAGCTCATGGGCATCATGCGCGCCCAAGCGCAACGCTTCGAGGCGGAGCTGCGCACCGCCAAGGTGAGCAGGCTGGAACTGTCCTCCTGGCCGTTCGAGATCTGGGTCGGTGACGCGAACGCCGATGAGCCGACCGTGCTCGCGGACGCGCTGATCGTCGCGACCGGCGCGCGCTCGTTGATGCTCGGATGCCCGAACGAGGTCCGCCTTCTCGGCTACGGCGTCTCGACGTGCGCTACGTGCGACGGATTCTTCTTCCGCGACCAGCACATCGCCGTCGCCGGAGGCGGGGACTCGGCCATGGAAGAGGCCCTCTTCCTCACCCGCTTCGCGGCGAAGGTCACCGTGATCCACCGCCGCGACGAGCTGCGGGCGTCGAGGATCATGCAAGACCGCGCCTTCGCCAACCCCAAGATCGAGTTCAAGTGGAACTCGGTGGTGACCAATGTCATCGGCGACACCAAGGTCAGCGGTGTACGCCTGCGCGACACCGTGACCGGCGAGGAGTCGGGTCTCGACGTGACCGGGCTGTTCGTTGCCATCGGCCACGAGCCCAACAGCACACTGCTCAAGGGACAGCTCGACCTCTAGGACAACGGCTACGTCCGGACGCTGGGCCGCACCACGCGGACCAGCGTCGAAGGTGTCTTCGCATGCGGCGATGTCCAGGACGACTACTACCGCCAAGCGGTCACGTCGGCCGGTTCGGGCTGCATGGCCGCGATCGACGCCGAGCGCTGGCTCGAAGAGCGCGGCGAGTAGAACGGCATGGGAACAGATCGGGTGGACAGGCTGTTGCACCCAGGCGAGGAGGACAAGCCATGAGCGACAAGATCGTGACCCTGACCGACGCCACCTTTGACGAGGAGGTCAAGGCTTCTGAGGTGCCCGTGTTGGTAGACTTCTGGGCCGAGTGGTGCGGCCCGTGCAAGATGATCTCCCCGGTTCTGGAGGAGATCGCCGAGGAACAGGCGGGCAAGGTGAAGGTGGGCAAGATCAACATCGACGACAACCTCGACGTGACGCGTCGTTTCGACGTGCTGAGTATCCCGACGTTGATCCTCTTCAAGGACGGCGAGCCCCTGGTGCGCCTGATCGGGGCGAAGCCCAAGGCCCAGCTGGTCGAGGAGATCTCGGCCTACCTGTAGCGCTTCCGCTCTCCCTCGGACACCGCGGTCATGCGGTGTCCGACGTCCAGCACCGCCTAGCCGCTGTTCTGCCCGGCGCTCCGGTCGACCCCGACGGCATCTTCGGGCCGGCCACACGGGCCGCGGTCGAGGCCTTCCAACGGCTCCGCGGCCTTCGGATGGACGGCATCTGTGGCCGGCAGACCTGGAACACCCTGGTCGAGGCGGGTTTCCGGCTTGGGGACCGCTTCCTGTATCGGCGCACCCCGATGCTCCGCGGCGACGACGTTGCCGAGTTGCAACAGCGTTTGTGCACGCTCGGCTTCGATACGGGCCGGGTCGACGGCATCTTCGGGGACGCCACGAGTTCGGCCCTGGGCGAATTCCAACGGAACGCGGGCCTTCCCGTCGACGGCATCGTGGGCGGAGCGACGCTGCGTGAGCTGTTGCGCCTGGCGAGCCGATACCGCGATCCGGAGCTGGTGTCGGCCGTGCGCGCCCGTGCCGTGCTCCGTGACGCGCCACCGACGTTGAGCGGTCGCCGGGTGGCGGTCGGCGAGAGCGGCGGTCTCGGCAGCGTGGCCGGGGCGTTGCGCCGGCGTCTGCAGATCGGAGGCACGGTCGTGACCGAGCTGCACAACCCAGATGACTCCGCCCAGGCCCGGGAGGCCAACGACCTCGGTGTCGACGTCTTCGTAGGGCTCCGACTCAACCCGGCCTCGGTATCCTGCCAGACCGCATTCTGGGCCGGCACCCACGACGAATCGCCGGGGGGGCGCCGGCTGGCGGAGCTGATCCAACTGGCCGTTCCCGTCGCGCTCGGTGTCGGTGATGCAGGCGTCCACGGCATGTCGTTGCCCATCCTGCGGGAGACCCGGATGCCGGCGGTCCTGATGGAGATGGGGCCGACGAGCACGGTCGTCGAGCGGGCATCGTCGCTGGCCTCGGCCATCTCGTCGGCCCTCGATCGCTGGGCCGACGGGTCCTGGGACTGAGCCCGGCCGTTCAGTGGCCGTTACGCGACGAATCCCTCCGGACCGTGAACAGCGTGACAATCCACAACATGATGCACAGGTTGTGGATGAAGCTGAACCGCCCCTTGACAGTTCCGTGAACTACGCGACACCCCCGTCACCGACCATGGCGCGGTAGATCCTCTCCAGGTCCTCGAGGGTCGCGAATTCGACGACCAGCCGGCCACGACGGTTCTGGATGTCGACCTTCACCCGGGTGTTGAGATAGCTCGACAAGAGCTCCTCGAGCTCGAGCACGCCAGGCTCGGGCAGCTTGCGCGGGGGGGCGGGGCGCGTCCAACCTGGGGTGTTACTAGCGGTCGTACCCGCTGGTTGGGGCTCGGGCGGAGCCTCGGGCGCCAGCTCGGGGACGACACGAAGCTCGGACCCCCCGGAACGCACCAAGTCCTCCACTGCCCGCACCGTGAGGCCCTCGGCCACGATGCGATCGACCAACCGCTCCTGGAGAGCCCGGTCGGGAGTGCCGAGGAGCGCCCGGGCGTGCCCGGCCGAGATCCTCCGCTCTGCCACGGCACGCTGGACCCCGGCGGGCAGCTGCAGGAGGCGGAGGGTATTGGTGACGGTTGCCCGCCCCCTGCCCATGCGGGCTGCCACCTGCTCGTGCGTGAGGCCGAACTCGTCGATCAGCTGCTGGTACGCCGCGGCTTCCTCGAGTGCGTTGAGGTCGTCGCGATGCAGGTTCTCCACCAATGCCTGCTCGAGGCTCGTCCGGTCGTCCGCCAGTTGCACCAGCACGGGGATCGTCTGCAGCCCGGCCCGCCGGGCGGCACGCCAGCGTCGTTCGCCGGCGATGAGCTCGTACGTCCCCGGCTCGTCCGGAAGGTCCCGCACGAGTACGGGCTGGAGGAGCCCGACCTCTCGGATGGACGTAGCCAGCGAGGCCATCGACTCCTCGTTGAAATGGGTACGGGGCTGGAACGCGTTGGGCCTGATATGTGAGATCGGCACGACACGCAGGACGGAGTCTTCTTCCCCCACCGCATCGCTGGGGATGAGGGCGCTGAGGCCTTTACCGAGTCCGCTGCGGCGCGCCATTGCTTACCTCCTTGGCCAGCTCACGGTAGGCCACCGCACCCCGCGAGGTCGGATCGAAGACGGTGATGGGTTGCCCGAACGAGGGCGCCTCGGAGAGCCGGACGGTCCGTGGGATCACGACCTTGCAGACCCGCTCGGAGAAGTGCTCACGCACCTCGTTGGCGACGTCGACAGAGAGCCGGGTCCGGGCGTCGTACATCGTCAGGACGATTGTGGTGACCTCGAGCGTCTCATTCAGGTTGGTCGATACCAGGTTGACGTTCCGGAGCAACTGGCTGAGACCCTCGAGCGCGTAGTACTCGCACTGGATCGGCACGAGGACCTCGTCGGCCGCCGCCAGACCGTTGACCGTGATCAGACCGAGGGAAGGCGGGCAGTCGATGAGCACGAAGTCGAAGTCCTCGACGACCGAGTCGACGGCCTTCTTGAGCTTGAGCTCGCGGCTGAAGGCTGGCACCAACTCGATTTCGATGCCCGCGAGGTCGATGGTCGCGGGAGCCACGAACAGGTTCTTGACACTCGTCGGCTCGATGGTGTCCTCGAGCGGGTGATCACGCATGATCACGTCGTACATGGAGAACTCGAAGTTGCGAGCCTCGACTCCGAGTCCTGTCGTTGCGTTTCCCTGGGGGTCGAGATCGACCACCAGCACCCGGTAGTCCTGCTCGGCCAGCGCCGCACCCAGGTTGACCGTCGTGGTCGTCTTGCCGACACCACCCTTCTGGTTCGCGACGGCGATGATCCTCGGAAGGGCCCTCGCTGGCGGACGCTTCCCGTTGAGAAGATCGTCGGCCTCGTCGGGGATGGAGGGCGACCTTGCTTGGCGGTCCCGTGACATGCCGCCACTTCGCTGACGGACCGCCGTCCCGGCGGGCTGATCGGGCTCATCCGATGAAGCGTTGTACGGCCCACGTCGGAGTCGGAGCCGGAATCGGAGCCGTTCTCGGCCTGAACGTCGTCCTCGCCCGCCGTCGTGGCGCTGGCGTCGCTTCCGGCGGTCAGAGTGGCCGGCTGCTCCGGCCCGGGCTCGGTCGGAGGTGGCGAGCCGGAGCCCTCGGGCTCCGTGGACCCCCTGGCCTCGGCCGGCAACGTCGCTTCCACACGCTTGCCGCCATCGCCGTCGCCGTCGCCGTCGCCGTCGCCGTCGCCTCACGGTCCGGCCCGGCCGACGTGCCGTCGGGAGTCGTGGATTCGGATCCCGAGCTTCTCACAGGATCCATGGAAGTCGGCCCAGGCCCCGGGCAGCGGACATGCCGTCGGCAGGGTCGGGATCGAGATGTTCCGATGGCTGGGGTGTCGGGACGACTGCGGGCTCTCGGTCCCGGCGCCGCAGCCGCATCAGGCCGATCCCCGGGATCCGAACGGCACGACGCCTATCCTGGCCCCCCAGCTGCATGAGGTCAAGACTTGAGAGCTGTTTCACGTGGAACATCGCGTGTCGCCTCGTTCACTCCCACGCAGAGCGATCTCCCCGCCTTAGTCGAATCCCGTCTTCGCCCCGGCCCTGGTCTCAGCGCGCAGGCCGTCTCCGGCGAGCTCGTGCGAACCCCTGGAGAACCGCCCACGCGCCGTCCGATGCGTCTCCGAACTCATCTGTCCGCTGATCCCGCGCCGGTGTCAGGGCCATGACCTGGGTTAGGTCACGAGTGCCTCTGGGCCAGCTCCGGTCCCCGGCCGCCGGGTGTCTTAGCTACTAGACCCGTACCCATGCCCATTCGCGCCCAGCCGGGCACTCGAGCATGCGCTTGCGACGAAAATGCTTACAACCCCCATTTTCGACCGGAAACTCTCGGCCGTTGCCATCAGCTCCCCGACTGATCCGGGATTTCGGATGTGGGGTGGCCGTGGCCGGTGCCCGCCACCGCGCGACGATTGAAATGCTGCTGAGGGGTCACTGGTCATGGTCAGAACCCCGATTGCAGCTTCGATCGAGTCTCTCGGCCGCTCCGAAGTCACCATCGCCTTCGCCTTCGCCTCCGCCCCACCATCGTGATGTCCAATTACTGTCCCGTGCGGGCATTCGTCGCCGTCGTTGGAGAAAACGTCTGCCCGTCCTCAGGGAAGTAATTAGGTCACCTCCCGGTAGGCAGGCGCACCACCGTCACAGCTCGCGAGATCGAACGCGACCACGGTGGCCGCCTTGAGCGGCCAGCTCGATCCGGGCCCGTTCTGGCCGTGCCGTCGATGGCCCCGCTCTTGCCCGTTGCCTGCGGTGCACCCCAATTCGACCACGAAATCGATTCCACGCGCGGGGACTCCGCAGTCGGTCCTTCACCGAAACTGTCGGGAGCTACCTCAACAAAGCCGCTGATCCCAGCGTATGGACCCAATGCGGCACCACATCCGGCACTTCCGAGCGTCGGGGCCGTGCCGGCGGCGGGCGGGGGAGACGTCGTGGTGGTGGAGGGCATGGTCGTGGTCGTAGTCGGCGCGAGTGTCGTTGTCGTGGTCGTGGTCGTCGATGCAACGCCACCGGCGGGAGCCTTTACCGAACCGGCGATGGTCAGGGGCGTCCAGGCGGAGCCCTTCCAATGCAGGATCACGATCTGGGGAACCGGCAGGATTGCCTCCGGCACTCTCCCAGCCGACGGGCCATGCATTGGAGCGGGATGTTGCGGCCAGACCGAAGAGCCCACCGTTGTCGCCTCTCAGGCCGGGAAGTGCCACACGTGCCAGGCGGTGCCGGTCCACTGCAGCACGAGGCTGCTCGTCGGGCCGTCTCCGCTGCCGCTCAGTCCGACGGCCCACGACCTGCCCGATGCCCGAGGGTAGAGATGCGACGGCACTCAGGTTGACCCCACCTCCATACGTGGGAGTTGGCACCTGCCCCCACATTGGCCTTTCCACCGCTCGATCAAGCTCGTGCCAGGACCACAACCCCAGGACCACAACCACAGTTGTTGCCGTTGCCAACCGCTCAGGACGTGCCGCCTGGCGACGTCGCGACGTCGCTCAAGAAGCCGGCAAGACCCTGCCCGGTGCCGGGGTGCGGGCTCGGTATCTGACGCCACCTTTCTCCGGTCCGGAGCAGGATCAACGTCTTGGTGTTCACCGAGTCGCCGCTGTATCCACAGCCCATGCATTGGTGCGTGGCGTCGCAGCCACGCTGCGGAGGAAGACGCCGGAGGACTGGAATTTGGGACGGGCTTCCAACGGGCGACGGTCCAGAAGAGAGTCAGTGCTTCGGTGCCCGGGGTGCTGCCCGAATAGCCCACGGCCCAGGCGCCACCGCCGGGCGGAGCGGCGACCCCGAGGAATTCACCGGTCTCGGCAGATGAACTCGCTCCGACCGCATGGGTCGAGATCAGCGACAACGCCGCGGGGGCCAGTCCAACCACAAGAGTGCCCGCGACAAGGGGGCCCTGACGAGTTTCTTCTGGTGCAGCTTGTCCGCCGGCTCCTCCACCTCCGACGTGGAGACGAGGACTCGCTAGTGCGTTCTCGCTCGTGCGTTCTCGCATCGGCTGCAACCCCCATAGAAGCCCTCTGAACTGCACCTCCTCTGAATCGCCGTATGTCCTGCTGAACCGCACTGTGGCCAAGTGAACCGCACTGTGGCCGGCTAAATCGCCGTATGGCCGGCTGGACCGCACTTTGGCCGTCGGCGTCCGGTGGGAGCGCTTGCGCCCTGTCAGCCGAGCGACCGTCGCGGCCCCTGGATGTGCTCGTTCAAGGCGCGGCGACTTCCAGACAAAACCCACCCAGGGTCAGGAGCGTTCCACGTGGAACAGTCCTAAATCTCAGAACAGGGGTTTCCGAGCCGGGACCCCGTCCCGACGGGGGTACCGATCCGGACAAGGGACCCGTTGGCACAGAACCTGGTACCCGAACTCGGCGTGGACGGCCTCCCGCGGCTCCAGTCCCAACTCCCGCAGGGCCTCAGCCGGCCAGCGCTTCGACGGTACGGTAGATCCCTTTGGGTCGTCGGGGGAGTCACCCGACGGCGCGGGCGGCTCGGAGACCACGAGCCAACCGCCCGGCCGCAGGAAGGGTGCCGCACACTCGGCGGTCACCGCCGGGCGGCCGAAGGACCGGGCCAGCACCGCATCGAACTGCGCCCTGAGGTCCGCCGCCCTGCCGGCGGCCTCCGCCCGGGCCTCCAACACCGATACTCTGTCACCCGAGACACCCAGATCGGTCAGCGCCCGCTCCAGGAAAGCGGCTCGGCGGCCATTGGAATCGAGCAGGGTCAGACGCGCCTCGGGCCAATCGCACGCGACCACGAGCCCGGGCAGCCCTCCTCCACTGCCGAGGTCGAGCACACGGGCCTCCGCACCGACCTTCGACCGTGTGACCGAAATGAAGCCCTCGGCGTGCCGCAATTGGACGTCGATCGGGCCCGGGCCGAGGAATCCCAGAGTCCGGGCCTCGCCGATGACCTCGGACAGGGCACGTCTCGACGGGACGGCCATCACGGCCCTCTGAAGGTTCGGGCGCGAACGCCCGTGCCGGGTAACTTCCCAGCTGAATCAGTCAGCGGGAGCGATGACGACGTGCCGGTAGGGGTCCTCGCCCTCAGAGCGTGTCTCCACACCGTCGATCTCGTTGATGGCGTCGTGCACGGCCTTCCGATCGGCCGGGCTCATGGGCTCCAGGGCCCTCTCCTGGCCCGACGCGAGGACCTCTTCGGCGATCTGCGCACTGAAACGCTTCAGCGCGGCCGAGCGCTTCTCTCGATACCCGGCCACGTCCACCAGGATCCGATCCGTCCGGGACGGGCACTGTCGCTGGACCACGGCACGGGTGAGGTCCTGCAGGGCCGAAAGCGTCGATCCGCGTGGACCGACGAGCACACCGAGGTCGTCTCCGTGGGCCGCGATCTCGATGGTCTCGTCATCGATCACCCGAGTCTCCACCGTCGCGTCGATGCCGTATTCGCTCAAGAGCCCGACCAGAAACCCCCGCCCGGCTTCACCCTGCTCCTCGAGCGTCATTCCTTCTGCCATGTCTACCGTCTCCTTCGATTCGGTGGGTTCGGTCCTTCGATCCCCGCCGTCGTCCTGGTCCGCCGTTCCTGAATCCTGAACCCTCGACCCGTTCCGGCCGGCCACGGCCCCGGACGAGGAACGGCCCCGGCTGCGTCGTCGGCGAGCAGACCGGCTCGTGCCAGTACCCGATGCACCCGACGAGGTGCTCCGCCCGGACCCGGTTGCGGCGCCTGCCGCTGCTGCCGCTCCTGCCGCTCCGGCTCCGATTCCGGCCTCGTCCGGCGGCCAACCCATGTCGTCTGTTTCATCGACCGAGTCGCGCAGCGCCGGCGCCGGCGCCGGCTTCGGGCCGCTCGACTGAGCATCGGGCCCCGCGCTCTCCAGACGAAGTCCTAGGAGACCTCGACGGGCGCTGACCGCTCTGCGCCGAACGCCGTCCCCGGTCCCGGGAGCGCTCCCGCTTGGGCCGAGCGCCGACCGGACGCACCCGCGCCTGGACCCGAGCTTCCTCCTTCAGACGCCCGAAGAGCCCGACCTTGGGCTCGGTCAGCACGACCACCTCGGCGTCCGTCGCCGCCACGCCGAGCTGTTCCAGCGCGTGCTCCGTCGCTTCGTCGACGGTCTTGCCCGCCACCTCGACCCATTCCACCGCGGACTACCGGTCCTTTCTGGTCTTCTTCGAACGCGAACGGTTCTGTGGTTTCGCCGCAGCAGTCGAATCGCCTGGCGGCGCGCCCCCAGCCGATGTCCCGCCTGGTTTCTTCCCGTTGGCGGGAGCGCCACCCCCGGTACCCCCACCGGTCTTACCGTTGCTGGTGGGTCGCTTCGGCGGAGGCACGGTCGCGCTGGCCACCGACGTTCCGTCCGTGGCCGTCGAAACCTTCTTGGTCGGTTGCGGCGCCTGCTTCGCCGCCTTCGTCGGAGCCGGCTTCGCCTTCGGCTTCGGCGGTTCCGACGCGGCGGCGTCGGAACCCTTCGATGCCGCGATCTCACGCTCCGCCGCCACGGGCGTCACCATCCCCGTGCGGAACATCACTTCTTGCGTCCCGATCCTCATGGCCGACGAGACCACCATGTAGATGGTGGCACCGGCCGGCACCCGCAAGTAAATGACACCGAAGATAATGGGAAAGAACTTCTGCATCGTTTGCATCTGTGGATTCGCTGCAGCAGCCTGGGGATTACGACTATTCATCTGCTTCATTTGGAAGTACTGCAGGAACATCGCAGCACCAATGAGAGCGAGATACGGAAGCATCAGGACGGCCTGGCTTGGGCTTCCCGGGTAGGTGTGGTGCGAGAACGGGTAGGACGACAAATCCATCCCGAACCACCAGTGCATTTGTCCTTTACTGAGGACCAAAGCCTGGTGCATTTTAGACGATGTCGGGATGTACTTTGGCGCTCCACACGTCTGCGCTTTACAGATGACGGTCTGTCCCGCCGCGTTCACATACGAGGCGCCGCGCGTCACCGTGCTCGACAGCCCGCGGATGAGCGAGTACAGGACGATGAGGAAGGGCATCTGCAGGAGGCTGGGCAGGCAGGCACCGAACGGGCTCGTCCCGTTCTCCTTGTAGAGCTTCATCATCTCCTGGTTGAGGAGTTCCCGGTTCTCCGCACCCTTGTACTTCGCTTGAAGCTTCTTCATCTCCGGCTGGAGCCGCTGCATGGCGATCATCGACTTGGTGCTCTTCACGGTCACTGGCGTCAGCGCCAGCATGATGAGGATCGTGAGACCGGTGATCGCGAAGCCGTAATTCGGCCAGATGCCGTAGAGGGCGGCCAAGATCCAGCCGAAGAACTCGAAGATCGGGTGGAAGATCTTCCCGATGAACTCGAAGAGCGAGTTCTCGGCCAGCAGGGAATGCAGGCTCATGGCTTCCTCTCTTGTCGGCCGTCCCACGGCTCGGGTCGGCCGCCGTCAGGCCGTCGGTGGCGCCACCCGGCTCGTGGGCGCCACCCGCCCCGTGCACGTGAGCAGGGAGCGGTACCAGATCGACCCCGTGGGGTCCGAACGGTCGACAGCGAAGGAGCCGGCGCGCCGTCAGGGCGGTCGCGCGCCAGAATCCATGGACTTCGAACGCCTCGATGGCGTAGTTCGAACAACTGGGGTAGAAGCGACAAGGCGACACTCGACCCGACGCGCCACCCTGATAGGCCCTGAGCAGGGCGAGTGCCGCTCGGCGCGGCCCCCGGACGGTCGCCCGGGGCCCACGACGGCGGCCCGGCGCCGCGGGCCCGGCGGCCCTGCGCCCGGCCGTCGGCGGGCTGGGCGGGCGCGTCCGGCGGAGACGAAGCCGGTTCGAGAGCGGTCGGGGCCGTCCGGGTCGATCCTGCGGTCATGCCCGCAACCCCGGCTCCCGCTCCGCGGCTCCCTCCGGGCGCCAGCGTCAGCGCCGACGGCCGCCGCCAGCACGGCCACCGGCACCGGCATCGGCGTCGGCCGCCCGGCGCAGCGCAGTGCCAACGTCCGCCCGGAAGCGGGCGCGCTCCTGCGATCCGGCCTCGGGGGACAGACGGAGCAGATAACTGCCACTCGGCAACGAAGGAGCCGTGGCCCGTGCGACCTCCCGCATCCGGCGCCGCAGGGTGTTGCGCTCGACCGCCGAGCCGCACCGTTTCCCGACCGCGTAACCGACCCGGACCTGGGGAACGCGTCTGAGGACTTTTCGGGGGCCGGGACGAACACGGCGTGCACGGGACCGCAGCGCCCGCGCCGGCGGGAGCGCTGGAGCGCCGCGAAGGTAGCCTTGGTGGTCAGTCGTCCGACCCTTCCTGCAGGCATGACGACCTCAGGCGGTGAGCTTGTGGCGTCCCTTGAGCCGCCTTGATTTGAGGATCGCCCGCCCCGCCCGCGTCGACATCCGCTTGCGAAACCCGTGGGTCCTGGCCCGTTTCCGGGTGTTGGGTTGGTAGGTGCGCTTCACGTGGATCCAGCCTTTCCGGTGCCTTTTGTGGTGCGGCGAGCGGCAGCGGGAGCCGTCGGCCGCAGGGTTCTTGCCGCAGCCTTCCGGCGCGAATCCAGGCATCCGGGCGAGGATCCGGGCCGGCGGCACCGAGTCGTCCAATGTTAGCGGCGATTCGGCGATCCCCTCTAGTCGGGCGTCGCCCCGCGGTGTACCTTCGTCCAATTACCCGCACTGAGGATCGTCCTGTGAATTCGTGGCTCGAGTGAATTCGTGGCTCGGGGCCAAAGGGGGACAGGTCGATGGGGAGAAGGGACGGGCGGACAGGGCGGTGACGCAGGCTGGAGATCTTTGGACGAAGTGCTCGGATTCCCTCCGAGACCAGGTCTCGGAGAGCACGTGGCAGCTGTGGCTGTCGGGAATCGAGCCGGTCTCCTTCGACGGCGGCGTCTTCGTCTTCTCGGTCCCCAACGGCCTGATCCGGGAGCGGGTCGAGTCCCGCTACCTGCCCATGATTGAGGACACCCTGGCCAACGAGGTGGGAGAGCCGGTCCGTGGCCGCCTCGAGGTGCTCGACCCCGATCCGGTGGCCCGCTCCGACTCTCCGTTCGACGAGGTCCTGGGCCAGGCTCAGGAGCACCTCTCCATGTCGGCTCCGGGTCGGCTCGGGCATCCGGCGATCTCGGACGGCGACGTGAGCGGTGCCGAGGCCGGGTGGGCGCGGAGCGTGGGGCGCGGGGCCCCAGCCGGCGCGGGTCGGCGGCTGCGCCGGGTGCCGGCCGGTTCCGTGCCGGGAGTGGGGCCGTCGCCGATGGCGTGGCGGAAGCGGCACTTCGGACGCCGACGTGGTCAGGATCGGCGGAATCCACGGAAACGGGAGGGCGACCGCCCGCGAAGGCCCGGCCGTGCAGCTCGATACGAAGTTCACCTTCGAGACCTTCGTGACCGCCTCGTCGAACCGCCTGGCGCACGCCGCCGCCCAGGCCGTCGCCGAGACCCCCGGGCGCTCGTACAACCCCCTCTTCATCTACGGCGTCAGCGGCCTGGGCAAGACCCATCTGCTCCACGCCATCGGCAACTACGTGACCGAGAACTACCTCCGCCGCAAGGTGCTCTACGTCACGACCGAGACGTTCATGAACGACTTCGTCGACTCGCTGCGCACGTCGACCACCCTGGCTTTCAAACGCCGCTACCGCGACTGCGACGTCCTGCTCATCGACGACGTGCAGTTCATGGAGCGCAAGGAGGGCCTCCAAGAGGAGTTCTTCCACACCTACAACGACCTCAAGGGCGCCTCCAAGCAGATCGTCCTCACCTCGGACCGCCCGCCCAAGTCGCTCGAGACCCTCGAGGACCGGCTGCGGAGCCGCTTCCTGTCGGGTCTCATCACCGAGATCGACCCACCCGACCTCGAGACGCGGCTCGCCATCTTGCGCTCGAAGTGCATGAGCGAGCACCAGGACGTCCCCGACGACGTCCTCGAGTTCATCGCCTCGCACGTGAAGGACAACATCCGAGAGCTCGAGGGGGCGCTCATCCGCATCTGCGCCTTCGCCAAACTGAACCACGAGCCGATCTCCCTCACCCAGGCCGAGGACATCCTCTCCGACCTGGTCCTCGCCGGCGAGCCCCGCCGTATCTCGCCCCAGATCATCCTCGACGCGACCTCGGCCAGCTACGGCTTCTCCGTCGAGGCGCTGTGCGGGCCGAGCCGTACCCGTCCCCTCGTCACCGCGCGGCAGGTGGCGATGTACCTCACCCGGGAGCTGACGGACTACAGCTATCCCGCCATCGGCCGCGTGTTCGGCAAGCGGGACCACACCACGGTCATCCACGCTTTCGACAAGATCGCCGGCCAGATGCAGGAACGACGCCAGATTTACGAACAGGTGACCGAGCTCATCCACAAGATCCGTGCCGGCACGACCTGAGCCGAACCGGGGCCGCGGCGAGCGGCACGCACACCGGCATCGGCACAGGTATGACCTGTGGACCCGATGGGACAAGCCTGGGGACGGCCGCCCGTTCCTTCCCCAACCCGGCGCGGCGGCCCCACGCGCCGTCCCCATCGGGCCCGAACCGGTCACACCCCTCTGGGGAGAATGCAACACGGGCCGACCAGGGACACCGGGTCCCCGTCCACAATCCACAGGGCTTACTACCGTTACCCACCATGAACATCCCTCTCCCATCAATGAGCGCCCCGCTCGAGCGAAAGGACCCGAACCGTTGAAGTTCCGATCCGAGCGCGACGCCCTGGTCGACATGTTGGCCACCGCCGGCCGTGCCGTCGGGGGCCGCGCCAGTTCGTCACCGGTGCTCCTCGGTCTGCACATCACCTGTACCGGGAACACGCTCAGCGTCACCGGCACCGACCTCGATCTGACCATCGTCGTCACCGGAGAGGTCATCGGCATCGAGGACGGCAGCTGCGTCGTCCCGGCCCGCCTGTCGACCGACATCGTGCGCCGGCTGGAGCCGGGCGCGGTGACCTTCACCGACGGCGGAGAGCAGATCACGATCTCGGCCGCCCGCTCGACGTTCAAGTTGCACACCTACCCGGTGGTGGAGTTCCCTCCCGTCGGCCGGACCAAGGAGGCGGTGACCCACCTGCCCGAGATCGCGTTGAGCGAGGCCGTGCGCCAGGTCGTCCGGGCCGCCTCCCACGACGACGGCCGGCCCTTGTTGACCGGCGTCCTGATCTCACACATCGACGGCGCGCTCCGGCTCGTGGCCACCGACTCCTATCGCATGGCCATGCGTGATCTCCCGGGGACGGCGCTGATTCCGGGCGAGGAGGATCTCCTGGTCCCCGCACGCGCCCTCTCCGAGCTCCAGCGCCTGCCGGCCGGAACCATCACCGAGGGTTCGGAGACGAGCCGGATCGGGGTGGCGGCGAGTGCGAACGAAATCACCTTCTGGCAAGGGAACGTCCAGATCAGCACACGGCTGCTCGAGGGCCGCTACCCGGATTACAAGCAGCTGATCCCGGACCACTATCCGAACCGGCTGCACCTCGGGAAGGAGACGTTCGTCGCCGCCTTGCGCCGCGTCCAACTCCTCGTCCGCGACAACACGACGCCGGTGCGGCTGTCCATGCGCTCGGGCGGGGTGGACCTGAGCGTGCAGAGCCAGGACGTCGGCGATGCCATGGAGACGGTCGACGGCGACTACTCGGGCGAGGACCTCGTCATCGCCTTCAACCCCTCGTACCTCATCGACGGCGTCGAGGCCGTCACCGGGGACGAGGTGATCGTCGAGACGGCGGACGCATCGCGAGCCGCCACCGTGCACGGCGGCGAGAACGACCCGTTCCGCTACCTCCTGATGCCCGTCCGGGTCTCCTGAGCCGGTCCGGCGGTCGAGGGGTCCGGTGAGCCTGAAGCGGCTCGAGCTGGTGGACTTCCGCCTTTTCCACACCGCTGTCCTCTCGCCGGCGCCGGAAGGGACGACGGTGATCACCGGACCGAACGGGACGGGCAAGACCAGCGTGCTCGAGGCGTTCGCCTATCTGGGCACGCACCGCTCCTTCCGCGGCGCGCCGCTCGAGGCTCTGGTGCGTGACAGCGCGCCGCGGGCGGTGGTGCGCGCCGAACTGGTCGATGGCGGGGCGCCGACCACGGTCGAGGCCGAACTGGTCGCGGGCGGGAGGAGCCGCGCCTTCGTGAACCGAAAGCCGTCGCGGGTCCGGCGTGACTTCGCGGCGGCGGCGCCGTGCACGGTGTTCTCTCCCGAGGACCTCGCGCTCATCGCCGGCGGGCCGAAAGGCCGCCGCGACCTCCTCGACGACGCGCTGGCGTTGCTCGACGCCGAGGGCGCGCGGGCGGCCGACGATGTCGAGCGGGTACTCCGCCAACGCGCCGCGCTGCTCCGCCAGGCGGGCGGGCGCGCCAACCCCGGTCCCGAGGTCGCCAGCACCCTCGACGTCTGGGACCAGCGGTTGGCCGACGGGGCCAAGATCCTCGTGGCGGCGCGGGAGCGCCTGGCGGCCGCGCTCGCTCCTCGCGTCGCCGCCACCTACGGGCGCCTGGCCGGCGTACCCGACGGCAGTGCGACCTCCTCCGGCGGTGGGACGGCATCTGGACGGCGGCGGGACGGCATCGGACGGCGTGGCCGCCGCTGTCGGCGGCGATGCGCTCGTGGGGGTGGACTACCAGCGCAGCTGGGAGGGCGACCTCCAGGCGGCCCTGGCGGCCAACCGGGTGGACGACCTGCGGCGCGGCGTGAACACGGTGGGGCCGCACCGCGACGACCTGGTGGTGCTGCTGGAGGGCAGGCCGGCGCGCACCCACGCGTCGCAGGGCGAGCAGCGCTGTCTGGCCCTCGCTCTGCGCCTGTCCCTCCACGCCGTCGTCCGCGAGCGCACCGAGCTGCGGCCGACGCTGCTCCTCGACGACGTGTTCTCCGAGCTCGACCCCCGGCGCAGCCGCGCCCTGGTGGCGGAGCTCCCGGCCGGCCAGGCCATCTTGACGACGGCATCCCCCGTGCCCGCTGGGGTCACGGTGGCGGCGCTGGTCGAGGTGGGCGAGCTGGTGCCGCGATGAGGAATCGTGATCCGGGCCCGCGCCCGCTGGCCGACTCGGTGACGGCGCTGCTCGGGCGGCTCGGAGCCCCTGCGTCCGCGTCGACGATGGAGGCGCTCTTCGCCGCGCTGGGACGAGCTGGCCGGGGCCCAGCTCGCAGCGCACGTCCGCCCGCGGCGGGTGGACGGAGCGGTCCTGGTGCTGGCGGCCGACCACCCGGCCTGGGCGACCCGGGCGCGCCTCGGTTCGGGCCGGATCCTCGAACTGGTGGCGGCCTCCGGGGGGTCGGGGATCACGCGGATCGAGGTCGTCATCGAGCACTTCTGAGACGCTTCAGACGACCGTTCGTAGATGCCGAAATTGGCACGTCGATCGGGTAGAATGGTGCGTACGCATCGAAAGGCCGGGGTGACCAGTTCAGGGCTTCGATACGCACCACGAAATCCGACGTTTTGAAAGGGCGCGCCTGTGGCAGTGAAGGTGGACGAGACATACGGCGAGGCCGACATCACCATCCTCGAAGGGCTCGAGGCGGTGCGCAAGCGTCCCGGGATGTACATCGGCTCCACCGGCCCGAGCGGGCTCCACCACCTGGTGTGGGAGGTGGTCGACAACTCCGTCGACGAGGCCATGCAGGGCCGGGCGACGCGCATCGACGTGACCATCCTGGCCGACGGGGGTTGCCGGGTGGCCGACGACGGCGCCGGCATCCCGGTCGGGCCCCACCCCAAGTACCCCAAGATCTCGACCGCCGAGATCGTCCTGACCACACTGCACGCCGGCGGGAAGTTCGGCGGCCGGGGCTACCAGGTCTCGGGCGGCCTGCACGGCGTGGGGGTCTCGGTGGTCAACGCCCTCTCGAGCCGGCTGATCCTCGAGATCGACCGGGACGGGCGCCACTGGGAGGCCGAGTTCGAGAAGGGCGGCAAGCTCAAGAAGAAGGTGACCGACACCGGACCGGCTCCGAAGGACCGCAGCACGGGTGAACCCCGGACCGGGACGACCGTCACCTTCTGGCCCGACGCCTCCGTGTTCGACGAGACCGATTTCCGGGCGCAGACCATCATCGAGCGGATGCAGATCTACGCCTTCTTGAACAAGGGTCTCGAGATCCGCTTCGTCGACGAGCGCACGGACCCGGTGACGAAGACGACCTTCCGCTACAACGGCGGCATCGTCGACTTCGTCAAGCACCTCAACGCGTCGAAGGAATCGCTGTTCCGCAAGGTGGCCTCCTTCGAGCAGTCCGAGGAAGCGCAGGAGGTCGAGATCGCGCTGCAGTGGAACACCGGCTACCACGAGTCGATCCACTCGTTCGCCAACGGCATCTCGACGATTGAGGGCGGCATGCACGTGGAGGGCTTCTCCAAGTCGCTGACCAACGTGGTCAACCGCTACGCCCGAGCCCGCAACCTCTTGAAGGAGAAGGAGGAGAACCTCAAGGGCGAGGACATCCGCGAGGGACTCACCGCCATCATCTCGGTGCGCCTGCGCGACCCGCAGTTCGAGGGCCAGACCAAGGCCAAGCTCGGCAACCAGTCCATCCGCTCCCTCACCGAGCGCACCACCAACCAGAAGCTCACGGAGTGGCTCGAGGAGAACCCGCGCGAGGCGAGCCAGATCGTCCAGAAGTCCACGCAGGCGGCCCGGGCCCGGCTCGCCGCCCAGGGGCGCGCGACCTGACGCGCCGCAAGTCCGCGCTCGACGGGGCGGGGCTCCCGGGCAAGCTGGCCGACTGCTCGTCGCGTGACCCCCGTGAGTCCGAGCTCTTCATCGTCGAGGGCAATTCGGCCGGCGGCTCGGCCAAGGACGCGCGCAACCCGGTGACCCAGGCCATCCTGCCCATCCGCGGCAAGATCCTCAACGTCGAGCGGGCCCGCATCGACAAGATGCTCAAGAACGTCGAGATCCAGGCGCTCATCTCGGCCATCGGCGCCGGCCTGGCCGAGGAGTTCGACGTCGAGAAGATCCGTTACCACAAGGTGATCCTGCTGGCCGACGCCGACGTCGACGGCAGCCACATCCGCACGTTGTTGCTCACGTTCTTCTTCCGCCAGATGAAGCCTCTCGTCGAGGGCGGCTACGTCTACGTGGCGCAGCCGCCGCTCTACTCGACCCTGGTGGGCAAGGAGAAGCTCTACCTGCGTGACGATGCCGCCAGGGCGGCGTTCCTGGCCGAGCACCCTGACCACAAGCACGAGTTCAACCGGCTGAAGGGCCTGGGCGAAATGAACTTCGACGAGCTGCGCGACACCACCATGGACCCGGCGCGCCGCTCGCTGTTGAAGGTCAACGTGGAGCAGGCGGCGCTGGCCGACGAGGTCTGCTCCATCCTCATGGGCGACGACGTCGAGCTGCGTCGCCACTTCATTCAGACCAATGCCAAAGACGTCCGGTTCCTCGACATCTGAGCCGGCGGGGAAGTAGGGAAGTCATGCCACGCCAGTCGACACGCGGGACGGGCCGGGGCGGAGCCGGTTCCGGCAACGGGAACGCGGCCCCGCCGGCCGCCGAGCCGCCGACAGGAGGCTCGGTCGAGCCGATTGAGATCCAGGAGGAGATGGAGCGCTCGTTCCTCGAGTACTCCATGTCGGTCATCGTCGCCCGCGCCCTCCCCGACGTGCGCGACGGGCTCAAGCCGGTGCACCGCCGGATCCTCTACTCCATGTTCGACAACGGGCTGCGCCCGGACCGGCCGCACAACAAGTGCGCCAAGGTGGTCGGCGACGTCATGGGGACCTACCACCCCCACGGCGACTCGGCCATCTACGAGGCGCTGGCCCGGATGGTCCAGGAGTTCTCGCTGCGCCACCCGCTCATCGACGGCCACGGCAGCTTCGGCGGCCGCGGCCCCGACGACGGGGCGGCGGCCATGCGCTACACCGAGTGCCGCCTGGCCCCGCTGGCGCTCGAGCTCATGGCCGACATCGACGAGGAGACCGTCGACATGGTGGCCAACTACGACGGCTCGGCGGTCGAGCCCGTGGTCCTGCCGTCGCGCTTCCCCAACCTGCTCGTCAACGGTTCCCAGGGCATCGCCGTGGGCATGGCGACCAACGTGCCGCCGCACAACATGGGCGAGGTGATCGACGCCGCCGTCCACGTGCTGCGCCATCCCGACGCCACCCCCGACGACCTGCTCCAGTTCGTCAAGGGACCGGACTTCCCCACGGGCGCCCAGATCCTCGGGCGCCAGGGCATCCTCGACGCCTACCGGACCGGCCGCGGGTCGATCAAGATGCGGGCCGTCGCCGAGATCGAGGAGGGACGGTCCGGCGATCGCATCGTCGTCACCGAGCTCCCGTACCAGACCTCGGTGGAAGTGATTGAGCAGAAGATCAGCGACCTGGTCAAGGCGGGCGAGCTCGACGGCATCAGCGGCGTGCTCAACGCCTCGGCCAACCAGAAGCCGCGCCTCGTGATTGAGCTCAAGCGCGACGCCAACGCGAACGTCGTGTTGAACAACCTCTTCAAGCAGACGCCCCTGCAGACGAGCTTCGGGGTGAACATGCTGGCCCTGGTCGACGGCGTGCCGCGCACGCTGAACCTGGCGCAGGCGCTCTCGCACTACGTCGACCACCAGATCGAAGTCATCACGCGGCGCTCGCAGTTCCGCCTGGACAAGGCGCGCAACCGCGCCCACATCGTCGAGGGCCTCCTGCGGGCCATCGACATGCTCGACGCCGTCATCGCCACCATCCGGGCCTCGGCGGACCGGCCGGCCGCCCGCGCCTCGCTCATGGCCGAGCCCTTCTCCTTCACCGAGGTGCAGGCCACCCACATCCTCGACATGACGCTCGGCCGGCTCACCCGGCTCGGCCGGTCCGAGCTGGAGGAGGAGTTGACCCAGCTCCGGGCCACCATCGCCGAGCTCGAGGCCATCCTGGCCGACGACGGCATGCTGCGCGGCGTCATCGAGACGGAGATGACCGCGATAAGGGACAAGCACGCCAACCCTCGCCGCAGCGTCATCACCCACGACCCGGGCGAGCTCGGGGTGGAGGACCTGATCCACGACGAGGAGATCGTCGTGACGATGACCCGCGCCGGCTACATCAAGTCCGTGGCGGCGGCGGCGTTCCGGACCCAGGGCCGCGGCGGCCGCGGCGTCCAGGGGGCGAGGCTCAAGGAGGAGGATCTGGTCAGCCAGGTCGTGCACACCTCGGCCCACGCCTTCTTGCTGCTCTTCTCCAACCAGGGCAAGATCTACCGCCTGCGCGGCCACGAGATCCCGATGAAGGACCGCACGGCGCGCGGCACGGCGGCGGTCAACCTGGTGCCGCTGGCCCACAACGAGTCGATCACCGCCATCATCGCGACGCGGGAGTTCTCACCCGACCAGTTCCTCGTCTTCGCCACCGCCCAGGGACAGGTCAAGAAGACCGCCCTGAGCGAGTACGACAAGTCTCGCCGCGAGGGCTTCATCGCCATCAACCTGCGCGAAGGCGACGAGCTGGTCCGCGTGGTGGCCACGTCGGGGGACGACGACATCTTCGAGGTGACGCGCACCGGCATGACCATCCGCTTCAACGAGGCGGACGTGCGCGCCATGGGCCGCGACGCCGCCGGCGTGCGCGGCATCCGGCTGCGCGACGACGACGCCGTGGTGTCGTGCGACGTGGCCGCGGACGACACCGACATTCTGATCGTGACCGACGCCGGCTACGGCAAGCGGACGAAGCTCGAGCGCTTCAACCGCCAGGCCCGCGGCGGCCAGGGCGTGCGCGGCATCAGGCTGACCGGAGCCCGGGGGTCGGTGGTCGCCGCCTTCATGATCGCCCTCGACGAGGAGCTCCTCCTCGTCTCCTCCGGCGGGGTGGTCATCCGCACCCAGGCGCGGGAGATCGCCTCCCAGGGCCGCGACGCCACCGGGGTGCGCGTCATGAACCTCGATCCGGGCCAGTCCGTGGCCGCAGTGGCGCGGGTGGCGGCCGAACCCGAGGCCGAGGAAGGCTGAAGCGCCCCGGAGCGGCGGAACCTGAAGGAACCTGGGCGAACCTGGGCGGAGGCGGTCAGAAGAGCTTGACGGAGCCGATCGGCCAGATGCGCAGGTCGACCTTGCCGACGATGAGCGACTTGGGGATCGGCCCCCACCAGCGGCTGTCGCACGAGTCCGTGCGGTTGTCGCCCATCATGAAGTAATCGCCGGCGGGGACGCGGTAGGCGTGGGCGAGGTTGGCCGCGTTCCCCGGCGGGCCCGCTTCGGTCACGCCCTGGTCCACCGAGGGCAGCCACGACTCGTCGAGGCGCTTGCCGTCGATGTAGACGTAGCCGCCCGACAACGAGATCGTGTCGCCGGGGAGCCCGATGACGCGCTTGACGAGATCGTTGACCTCGGGTCCCCCGCAGTTCTCGGCCGGTGGCCGTGAGAAGACGACGATGTCGCCGCGTTGCACCGAGTGCAGGTGGTAACTGAGCTTGTTGACGAGGATGCGGTCCCCGATCTGCAGCGTCGGCTCCATGGAGCCCGACGGGATGAAGAAGGTCTGCACCACGAAGGTGCGCAGCAGGACGGCGACGAGGACGGCGATCACCACCACCGCCACCCCCTCGCCGAGCCAGCGCGAGCGCCGAGGGCCGCGGCCGCGCCGCCGGTGTGGGCGGGCTGGTCTGGTCCGGCCCGCCGCCGGCCGGCTCGTCGAGGGCGAGGCCCCGGTCGCCGGGTTCGGAAGTCACCGCAGGGAGGCTAGACGGCGGGAGAGGGCCGGTTGGATCGGGTCAGACGGCGGCGGCAGGCACCACGGACGCCGTGTCGCGTCCCGAGCGCAGCAGGGCGCCCGGAAGCGCCCCCGTCGGAGCGCCGTCCCGAACGGTCTCCACCCCGTTGACCAGCACGCGGACGACGCCGTGGGAGCCGGCGTAGAGACGGCCCGTACCACCCGGAGGTCGTGGACGAGGCGTGCCGGTTCCGAGTCGACGGTCGCGGGGTCGAAGACCACGAGGTCGGCCGCGTAGCCCGGGCGCACGAGCCCGCGGTCGCGCAGGCCGAAGAGCGCCGCGGGCTGGGCCGTCATCATCTGCACGGCCCGCTCCACCGGCACGAGCCTGCGGCCGCGCAGGCAGTCGCCGAGGAAGGCCGTCGGGTAGCTCGAACCGCACATCCGGTCGAGGTGGGCGCCCGCGTCGGAGCCGCCGACCATGGCGCGGGGGTCGCTCCACAGCGCGGCCCGCATGGCCCACGTGGCATCGTCCCCGTCGTCGGTGTTCGGCCACAGGACGGTCCGCAGCTCGTCGGCGATGACGATGTCGAGCAGGGTGTCGAACGGCGCCGTACCGCGCTCCGCGGCGATGTCGGCCACGGTGCGGAACGCGCAGCCCTCATTGGCGGGAGCGTAGGTGTCGCCGATCACGTAGGTGCCCCAGCGGGACAGGCCGCGGAAGACGCCCGCCTCCTTGCTGCGGGCACGCTCGTCGAGCATGGAGCGGACCGCCGGGTCGGACAGTTTGGCCCGCCGCTCGTCCTCGGGCAGGCCCATCACCTCGCCCCAGCCCGGGATCAGGAAGAGGGCGCAATGGGTGCGGAAGCTCATGTTCATCGGCACGAGGGTGGGCATGGTCAGCGCGACGATCCGGCCCCCGGCGGCGGCCGCGGCCGAAGAGGCGGACAACTGGTGCTCGATGCGGTCGGCCGCCCGCGCGTCGACCGTGAGGACGTTCCAGTTCAGCGGGCGGCGTGCCGTGACGCTCATGGCCGTCATGAGGTCGATCTCCGCGTCGCTGAAGGAGTCGAGGCACCCGTTGGTGATGTACTCGAGCGTGGTGCCTTCGTGCGCCCCCACCTCCTCGCAGAAGGCCAGGATCTCGCGGCGGTCGGCGTGGAAGGAGCTGACGAGCCGCCCGTCGCCGTCGCTGTGCGTGCGCGACTGCGACGAGGAGAACCCGAGACCGCCGGCCGCGATCGACTCGGCCAGGAGCGCGCGCATGGCGGAGATCTCCTCGTCCGTCGCCACCTCTTCCCCGCGGGCCCCACCCATCACCTTGCGCCGCAGCGCGCAGTGGCCGACGAGGAAGCCGGCGTTGACGCCGAGCCGGCCCTCGAGCGAGTCGAGGTACTGGCCGAAGGTGGACCAGGTCCACGGCACGCCCTGTTCCAGCGCGGCCAGGGGCATCCCCTCGACCTTCGCCATCATGCGGCGGATGTAGTCCGCGTCCTCCGCATTGATCGGGGCCAGGGTGAACCCGCAATTGCCGCCGATCACCGTCGTCACGCCGTGGACGTTCGAGGGCGACGCGGCCGGGTCCCAGAAGAGCTGGGCGTCGTAGTGCGTGTGAGGGTCGACGATGCCGGGGGCCACCATGAGCCCCGCTGCGTCGAACTCGGCCGAGGCGGGTTCGTCCACCACGCCCACGGCGGCGACCCGGCCGTCCCGGATCCCCACGTCGGCCTGAACCGCGTCGTCCCCGGTCCCGTCGATGAGCGTGCCGGCGCGGATGGCGTAGTCGAGCATGGAACCTCCGGAGGCGGACGGCACCGGCACCGGGTGCGGATGCGGGTGCGGGCACGAAATCTGACGACCCGTCAGCTTATCGCCGGGGGCATTCGTCGGCTCCTGGGCGGTCCCGCCCCGGTCCGGGGCCTCCCCGACGGGCACGAACCACCGCCGGGTAGGCGATCGGCGCTGTGGACAAGTACTCATACCTGCACAATCCCCACCTGCGAGAGAGGGTCATCCCCAAGTCATCCACAGCCTGTGCCCGAATACGTCGCGACATCTGGCCGGCGGTCCTTCCCGAGCCCCGTCGCCACGTGCTTTGCTCTGGGCGTGAGCGATGAGGTGCCCTGCCCCACGTGCTGACCCTCCTGGCCACCGAAGGCGTGCTCCCGGGTCAGTTCCTCGAACAAGCCATCCGGGCCGGCTACGTCGACGCCGGCCGCTTCAAGATCCCGGAGGGCAACGTCCAGCCGGCCAGCCTCGACCTGCGGCTGGGCGAGCGGGCACTGCGCATCCGGTGCAGCTTCCTCCCCGGCGCGGATTCGGTGGAGCGCAAGCTCAAGGACTATGTCCTCGACGAGATCGACCTGCGCGGCGACGGCGCCATGCTCGAGGCCCGTTGTCCGTATCTGGTGGAGCTGAAGGAGCGCCTGGACCTGCCCGCCGGGCTGCGCGGCAAGGCCAATCCCAAGAGCTCGACCGGACGGATCGACGTGTTCACCGCGTGATCACCGACCGCAGCGACCGCTTCGACGAGGTGGCCCCCGGGTACTCGGGGCCGCTCTACCTCGAGGTGGTCCCGCTCTCCTTCGCCGTCCGGGTCAAGGAGGACCTCACCTTGAACCAGCTCCGGCTCTCCGTCGGCCGGCCCTGGCTCAGCGACGACGAGGTGCGGGCGGCGCACGCCTCGACGCCGATCCTCTTCCGCCGCGGCGAGCCCGTGCCCGCTGAGGAGCTCGTGCTCTCGGACGGGTTGTTCCTCGGGCTGGACCTGCACGGGGACGACCGCGGCCAGGTCGGCCACAGCACGCGGCGAACAGCGCGCCGCTGCTCGATCTGACCTCGGGCGTCCCCACCGACCCGACACCCTTCTGGGACCCGGTGTTCCGCGAAGAGGGGGACCGGCTGGTGCTCTCCCCCCGGCGCTTCTACCTGTTGATGTCCGACGAGTCGGTGTGCATCCCGCCGACGCTCGCCGCCGAGATGACGGCGTACGACCCGACGAGCGGCGAGCTGCGGACGCACTACGCCGGTTTCTTCGACCCAGGCTTCGGGTTCGACCCCAAGGGAAGCTTCCGCGGTTCGCGGGCCGCGCTCGAGGTCCGGGCCCACGACGTTCCGTTCATGGTCGAGAACGGCCAGGCCGTGTGCAAGCTGACCTTCGAGCGCATGCTCGAGGAGCCGACCGCCCTCTACGGGTCCGGCATCGGGTCCTCGTACCAGCAGCAGGAGGAGACCCTGAGCCGGTATTTCGCACGCAGGACGGCGGTCGCCGCCGCGTCCCGGCGAGGGACGAGCGGCGCGCGGTGCCGCCGGGCTGGTAAGCCTGCGCCAGGCTCCCGGGGTGCGGGAGCGTGAGCGTGAGCGAGGTCAGCCATGAACTACACGAACCTGGGATCCTCCGGACTGCGGGTCTCGCGGGTCTGCCTCGGGATGATGGGCTTCGGCAACGACAGCGACCGGCCCTGGGTCGTCGACGAGGACGCGGCCGAGACGATCGTCCGCGCCGCGATCGAGGGAGGCGTCACCTTCTTCGACACGGCGGACGCTTACTCGGGCGGGGCCAGTGAGGTCGCCACCGGACGACTGGTGCCGAAGTTCCTCTCCCGCGACGAGGCCGTCGTGGCCACCAAGGTGTTCATGCCCGTCACCCCCGGGGAGAACGGCGGGGGGCTCGGCCGCAAGCACGTGCTCTCGGGGATCGACGCGTCGCTCCGTCGTCTGGGCCTGGACTACGTGGACCTGTACCAGATCCACCGCTGGGACCCGCGGACTCCCATCGAGGAGACGATGGAGGCGCTGCACGACGTCGTGCGTGCCGGCAAGGCGCGCTACCTCGGTGCGAGCTCCATGTTCTCGTGGCAGTTCGCCAAGGCCCAACACACCGCCGAACAGCACGGGTGGACGAAGTTCGTCTCCATGCAGAACCACTACAACCTGATCTACCGGGAGGAGGAGCGCGAGATGATCCCGCTCTGTCTCGACCAGGGCGTCGGCTGCATCCCGTGGAGCCCTCTGGCCCGGGGCGTCCTGACCGGGAACCGCACCGCGACGGAGGTCGGCACACCACTCGCTCGAGCACCGATCCGTTCACCGACTACCTCTACGACCAGCCCACCGACTTCGATGTCGTCGACGCGGCCGTCGCCGTGGCCGAGGCGCGCGGCGTTCCGGCGGCGCAGGTGGCGCTGGCCTGGCTCCTATCCAAGCCGGGCGTGACGGCGCCCATCGTGGGATCGACCAAGAGGGAGCACCTCGACGACGCGCTCGCGGCCGAGCAGCTCGTGCTCACGCCCGAGGAGGTGGAGCAGCTCGAGAAGCCCTACGTGCCCCATCCGGTGCTCGGCCACTTCTGATTCCCCACACGTTTCGGGACCTTGGCGCCCCGCAGAACCGACGAGCCAGGCCGGGCCTACCCTGGTGAGCACAGCGGGGGAAGGCGGCGTGGCGCAGAAGACCAGGAGCGCAGGTGAATGGCCGCTCGTCGGCCGCGACGAGGAGCTCGCGCTCCTGCGCCAGTTCCGGGCCACCGGGCAGGGGACCAGCGCGTTCCTCAGTGGGATCGCCGGCGTGGGCAAGTCGAGGCTCGGACGCGAAGCGCTCGACGAGGCGGCCGGTGAGGGCTGGGCCACGCTCGCTATCCGGGGCAGCGCCGGCTACTCGGGCATCCCGTTGGGGCCGTTCCGGACCGTGCTCGGGCTCGCCGGTTCGTCCGACCTGACCGAGCTGACCGAGTCGGTGATGCGGCACCTGCGGATCGATGCGGTCCGCCGGGGCCTGCTGCTGCTGGCCGACGACTGCCAGGACCTCGATGACGTGTCCGCCGCGCTGCTGCATCAGCTCGTGGCGGCCGGCCTGATCGTCGCGCACTCGTCGACGACGAGAACTGGTTCGCCAGATGCCGGCGGCGGTGACCGACATCTGGAAGGACGGGCTCGCCGAGCGGGTCGAGCTGCACAACCTCTCGCAACTCGAGACGACTGGAGTTGCTTGACCAGGGCCTCGGCGGCAGCGTGCAGGACAGCAGCGCCAACCGGATCTGGAACGTGACGGCGGGGAACCCGCTCTACCTGCGTGAGGTCGTCCTCTCGAGCCTGGAGACCGGGGCGCTCGAGCGTGGTCGACGGCGAGTGGCGGTGGCGGGGCGAGTGGGCGACCGGCGCCCGCCTCCAGGAGATCGTCGCGAGCGAGGATGGGGCCCTCGATCCCGACGAGCTCACCGCCATGGAGTTGCTGGCCCTGGCCGGTCCACTGCCGCGTCGCGCTTCTCACCGAGCTCACGACCGCGGCGGCGGTCCAGCCGTCTCGAGGACCGTGGCCTCGTCACCACCGAGCAGAGCGGCGCGACGGCTCGAGATGGCCATTGCGCATCCTCTGCACGCCGAGGTGCTGCGCAGCAACATGCCCCCACTCCGCAGCGATCGATGCGGCGCAACCTGGTGGACGCCCTCGTGGCCACCGGACCGCGGCGGACGGCCGACCGTGTCCGCCTGGCCTGCTGGTCGCTGGAGTTCGGGCGCGACGTCGACCCGATGACGCTCTCGCTCGGCGCCGACGCCTCGCTCCACTCGGATCGGCCAGGCGATCGCCGGCCGCCTGCAGGAGATCCTGCCCGACGCCGTCGCCGCCGGCTCCCGACGGACGGCCCGGCCGTTCCGCAGGACCACGGTCTGGCGATCCGGCTGGCCCGGGCCGCCTACGAACGGAGCGGCGGTCTCCGAGAAGGCGTCGCCCTGGCCAGCACCCTGGCCTGGACGGGCGCGACGGCCGAGGCCGAGGCCGTGCTGGCCGAGCTCTCCGGTCAAGGCCGAGGCGGTCGACGACCGCGTCCGGTTGGCCCTCGGCCCTGGCCTGGGTGCGTTTCTGGGGGCGCTACGACGTGGAGGACGCCCGGGCCGGGCTGGTGGAAGCGGCCGACCGAAGCCGAGACGCGTCCGGCGCCGATCGCTCTCCTGCGTGGCCGAGGTCTACCAGGAGCTGGCCGGTATCGCGCTCAACACCGCCCAACCGGCGGCCGCGCTGGCCTACGCCGAGCAGTCGGCCGACGGCGCAGGGCGTCGAGTTGAGCCGCTCCGTCTCGGCCGCCGTCGGCCGCCGCCGCGCTCGACCTACCTCGGTCGATGCGGCGAGACGCTGGCGCTTCGTCGACGCAGGCGTTGCCCGTCGGCCCATCGAGAGCGGGCACCCCCTGGTCGGTGGCACAGCTCCTGGTCGCGCAGGCGGCCGCCCTGGCGCGCATGGGCGAGCTCGACCAGGCCCGCCAACTGACTGGAGTGGCTGCGCGACGTGGCGCTGGACGACGGGCCTGCTCGACGCCACGGCGATCTTCGGGGTGGTCCTGGGCGAGATCCTCCTGCGGCCAGGGCCGCCCGGGCAGCGCCGGCCGCATCTTCCAGGACTCGTCCGGACTCCTGGCCGAGCGTGATCTCTTCGGCTACCGGCCGTGGGCGCTCTCGGGCCTGGCGCGGGCGCGGGCGCTTCAGGCGACGAGCAGTCGGCCGCGGCGGCGCTCGACGAGGCCCGCCGCACGCAACCGGTCAGCCGCCACTTCGACATGTCGCTGTACCTGGCCGAGATCGAGCTCCACCAGCTGGCCGGGCGGACGGACGCCGCCGTGGACGGGCGCCCGCACGGGGGTGGCGTGGGCCAGGGCCGCCGGCATGGTGGGCGACGAGGCCCAGGGCCTCGAGGCGTGGCTGCGGGTGGCGCCCTCGGCGACATCGCCGAACGCCTGGCCGAACTGGCGACGCATGACCGACAGCCCGCTGGTCGGCGCGCTGGCCGACCACGCCCGGGCGGTGGTGGCGTCGGATGCCGAGGCGCTGCTGGAGGTGAGCGAGCGCTTCGCCGCCGATGGCGGCGTGGTGGTTGGCCGCCGAGGCGGCGCTGCGGCGGCGGCCGACCTCCTGGAGCGGCGGCACCAGGCGCAGGGCGGCCACGTCGGCCGCCCGCCAGGCGACGACTTCGCCGAGCGTTGCGAGGGTGGCGGGCCGCCGGCATCGACGTCGCCACCAGCGCCCGGTCCGGCTCACCAAGCGCGAGCGGGAGGTGGCGACCCTCGCCGCCACCGGCCTCTCCACCAGGAGATCGCCGAGCGGATGTACCTGTCGCCCCGGACGGTCGAGAACCACCTCCACCACGCGTACGTCAAGCTCGGCGTCACGGATCGGGCGGCCCTGGCGGCGGCCCTGGGCACCCGCCAGCGCCGGTGACACCCGTCTGAGTAGGAGTATCGCCCGCCACATCTGAGTACGGCGTACTCAAGACCCGGCAGCTCGGCGCTTCCTTACCCTCAGAAGGTGTGGATCGATCGTCTGCTCGTCCGGCTGCTTCCGGCATCGCACGCAGTGGCGATCCGGCTCCGAGACGAGGACCACGGCGATCACGTGATCGCCGTGGCGCTCGAGATGGACGACGACCAGGTGCCGATGCTGCTGCAGATCGCGGACAGCAAGCTCACCACCCTGATGGCCCTGGACCCCGTCCCACCGCCTCGGAACCGACGCATCCGGTCGCCCACATGCCACTCCGGCTACCACCACATCGAGACGAAGGAGCATGATCATGAGATTCAAGAAACTGCTCATCGGTATCACCGCCACTACGGCCGCCCTCGGCGCCGGCAGCGGCATCGCCTTCGCCGTCTGGTCGGTCTCCGGTTCCGGCTCGGGGGCCGGTGCGGCCTCCGTGGCCCAGTCGCTCGACCGTCACGCCCGTGACCCCGTCCGGGGCCGGATGCGTCGCTGTACCCGGGTGGGCCGGCCGGGCCGGTCTTCATGACCATCAGAACCCGAACCCCTTCGCCGTGACGATCACCGGTGTCAGCTACGGGACACCGACCTCCACCAACCACCTCCTCGTGCCCCAGCGCCAACATCAGCATCGATGCCGCCGCACCGACCACCACCACCATCACCGTCGCCGCCGGCGCCACCGACACCAACCAGGAGATCCTGGGGGTCCTCGACCTGGCCCACGGGGCATCGAACGGCTGCCAGGGTGTGGCGTTCACCGCGCCGGTCACCGTCACCGGTCCAGCAGTAGTGGCGGGAACGGCCGGGGAGCGAGCGACTCCGATGCATCCAATGCGCAATGACGACAGGCGGTCTCGCCGCGGCACGTCCATCGTACGGGGCGCGGCGTTCGGCGCCCTGCTGACGAGCGCAGCGCTGACCGCCGCCGTCCTGGCACCCGACGCAACGGCGACAGCTCTCGTCGGGGGCGGCACCTCCGGGGCACAGGCACAGGCACGGGCACTGGGAATGGGGATCCACTCCTTCTCCATCGCGGGGAGTGTCGGATCGCTCTTCCCGGGGGATACGACGGTTCTCAAGCTCAAGGTGTCCAATCCCGAGACGGTGGCCATCGACGTGACGTCCATCACGACCACGGTCGGCGACGCGTCCGTCGGCTGCGCTGCGGCGAACGTCACGGTCACCGCCTTCAGCGGCGACTTGGTGGTCCCGGCCGGAATGGTGCGCAAGGCAACAGTCCTCGTGACGATGGTCCACTCGGCACCCGATGCCTGTCAGGGAGCTGTGTTCCCATTCACCTATCACGGTCTGGCGACCAAGGGATGACGATGACACCTCGCACCTGCGCCCGACTGCACCCCTGGCTGGTGCTGGCGGGACTGGCCCTGCCCCTGGCCGCTCGCGCCGGCGTCGGCCGCTCTCGCCTCGTGGTCCACACAAGGGCCGGGCGCGGCGGCCGGTGCCGCCACCGTCATGCCGACGGGAGCCGCACCGGCCGTCCGGGTCGCCGGATCCTCGGTCACCGTGTCCTGGCCCGCGTCGACGCTCCCCGGCGGGGCTGCCGTCGGCGGCTACGTGATCGACCGCTACGACGCGGTGACCCTCGCCCAGGCCACGGTGGGCAGCGACTGCAACGGTGTCGTCGCGGCCACGACCTGCACCGAGCAGTCGGTGCCGGCGGGCAGCTGGGTGTACACCGTGACACCGGTGCAGCTGAACTGGACCGGTGGTGCCAGCCCCGACAGCGCGCCGGTCACCGTGTCCTGACCCGGTCATCGAACCGGCCGCGGCTCGGCAGGTAGGGTCGGCGGCCGAGAGGCACGGCAAGGGATCGGGGGTGACATGCGGGTCGCGCTGACCGTGGGCGACTTCCTGGAGCGGGCGGCGCTCGTCTACGGGGACCGAACGGCCGTGGTCGACGAGCCCGACGTGCCGGGATCGCTTCGGGAGCCCGACCTACGCCGAGCTCGACGCCGGGCGCGCGGCATGGCGCTCGGCCTGGAGCGATCGGGCGTCGGACCACGGCGAGCGGGTGGCCATCGTGAGCCCGAACTCGGCCCGCTTCCTGACCACCTACTTCGGGGTCAGCGCGCTACGGCCGGATCCTGGTGCCCATCAACTTCCGGCTGATCACCGAAGAGATCGCCTACATCGTCGAGCACTCGGGCGCGTCGGTCCTGCTCGTACGACCCCGACCTCGACGACGAGGTGGCCGGCCTATCAGGTGGCGCACCGCATCCGCGCTCGACGGGGTGGAGGACGCCCGCTCTTCGACCCGGCGCAGCCGGCCACTAGCCGGGGCAGTGGGAGGCCGACGAGGACGCCACCTGCTCGGTCAACTACACCTCGGGGACGACGGCCCGGCCCAAGGGCGTGCGAGCTGACGCATCGCAACTGCTGGCTCAACGCCGCCGGTGTTCGGCTGGCACACCGGGGTGGGCGACCGGGACGTGCTCCTGCACACGCTGCCCATGTTCCACTGCAACGGCTGGGGCATGCCCTACGCCGTCACGGGCATGGGCGGCTGCACGTCGTCCTGCGCAAGGTCGACGGCGAGGAGATCCTCTCGCGATCGAGCGCCGACGGGGTGACGCTGCTGTGCGGGGCGCCGGCCGTGGTCGCGGCCATCCTGGCCGCCGCGGAGGCGCGCGTCGGGACGGTCGTGAGGTGCCGGGGCGGGGCACGGTGCGCATCGTGGTGGCCGGGCGCGCCGCCGCCCTCGAAGACGATCGAGCGGATCGAGCGCGAGCTGGGCTGGGAGTTCATCCAGATCTACGGGCTCACCGAGACGTCGCCGCTGCTCACGGTCAACCGTGCGCCGGCCGAGTGGGACGGGCTCGACGCCGAGGAGCGCTCGGTGCCGCTGGGCCGGGCCGGGGTGCCCGCCGTCGGCGTGCGGATCGCCGTCGACCCCGAGGGGGAGGTCCTGGCCCGCTCGAACCACGTGTTCGGGGGGTACTGGGAGCAGCCCGAGGCCACCGCCGACGCGCTCGACGGCGGCTGGTTCCACACCGGCGACGGCGGCTACCTGGACGGCGCGTACCCGTGATCTCCGACCGCAAGAAGGACGTCATCATCACGGGCGGCGAGAACGTCTCCTCCATCGAGGTCGAGGACTGTCATCTACCAGCACCCGGCGGTGGCCGAGGTCGCCGTCATCGGGGTGCCCGACGAGAAGTGGGGCGAGACGATCCTGGCCCTCGTCGTGGCGCGGGAGGGGACGTCGGTGAGCGAGAGCGAGGTCATTGCGCACTGCCGGGCGCGACTGGCCCACTTCAAGGCCCCAAGGCGCGTCGAGGTCCGCGACGCACTCGACCGGACGGCTACCGGCAAACTCCAGAAGTACAAGCTGCGCCAGCCGTACTGGGCGGGACGCGAGCGCGCCGTCAACTGAGCCGGCGCGCCGGCCCTGCGGGCGTACCCTCTGGGCCGTGGCCCCTCGGCTCCGCTCACTGGCCGTCGCAGTCCTCATGGCCGGCCCGGTGCTGTGGTGCCTCGCCCCGGCTGCGGTGGCCAGCGCCCATCCGACGAAGTTCGTGTTCCAGGTCGACAGCACGGCCGACGCCCACGACGCCAACCCGAGCGACGGGGTCTGCCTCACGTCGTTCGGCACGTGCACGCTGCGCGCCGCTCTCGAGGAGGCCGACGCCCTCCCGGCTGGCAGCACGATCACGGTGGACGTGCCGGCCGGGTCGTACGGTCTGACGCTCGGCAGCCTTCAGGCGACGGCGAACGAGGTGACGATCTCGGGCGTGGGCCGGGCCGTCACGGTGGTGAGCGCTGGCGGCGCGAACCGGGACCTGTTCGTGGGCGCGGGCACCACGGTCACCGTCGAGGGCATGACGATCTCGGGCGGCAACGCGGGGAACTCGGGCTACGGCGGAGGGATCGAGAGTGCCGGCACCCTCACCGTGGAGCGTTCGGTGATCACCGGCAACACGGCTGCGGCAGGCGGGGGCCTGACCAACGCCGGAGGAACCCTGACGGTGGAGCACAGCGAGATCTCCGAGAACACCGATTCGGGCTACGGCGGGGCCGGGATCAACAACGGCGGAGTGAGGAACATACCCGGCAGGGTAACGATCGAACACAGCACCCTGACCGATGACTTCGGGGGCGGTGACGGCGGGGCGATCCTCAACGGCCAGAACGGCCATCCGGCGACGCGGGCGAGGCGGCGGCCCTGGCACCCGGGCGCGGCTGGAGCGCGGCGCCGCAGGCGGCGATCCACCTGGTGCTGACGGTGACGGACAGCACGTTCACCGACGACCGGGCCGGTAACGGCGGAGGTGGGGTGGCCAACGATGGCGGCACATTCTCGGTCTCTGGGAGCACGTTCGATTCCAACCGCGCCGGGGGCGCCGAAGGCGGCGCGATTTCGAGCGGCTATGGGTCGTTGTCCGTCTCGTCGAGCACGCTGGACGGCAACGACGCCTGTTACGGCGGGGGGATCGAGATGTTCACCAACGGCACGTCGGGCACCCACTTGGTGACCCAGAGCACGCTGTCGGACAACCACGCCTGCGTCGGTGGCGGGTTGGACGTGTCGGGCTCGGCGACGGTGACCCAGAGCACGTTGACGGGCAACAGCGCCCCGATCGGGGCCGCGATGGACATCGAAGGCTCATCGAGCTTCGCCCTGTCGAACAGCACGGTCAGCGCCAACACGGCCGACCCCGGTCAGGCGGCCGTGCAGACCTACGCCTGCAGCAACGGCACGATGTCCTTCGTGACGTTCGAGGGCAACTCGAACGCGCTCGGTCTTTCGTGCCACGACGTGAACGTCACCGGCACGATATTCTCGGGCTCCACCGGCGGCGCCAACTGCTCCGGTGCGGCGCCGACCGAGACCACCGGTTACAACCTCGACAGCGGCACGTCGTGCGCGCTCGGTCTCCCAACGGACCTGACGTCGACGCGCGCCCGTCTCGGCCCGCTCGGCGCCCACGGGGGTCCGACCACGACGATGGCCCTCCGGGCCGGCAGCCCCGCCATCGACCACGGGGGCACGGCGGCGACCGGCTGTCCGGCGACCGACCAGCGCGGAGTATCCCGCCCCCAGGGCCCCGCCTGCGACATCGGCGCGTTCGAGAAACGGCCCGCCGGCTCAGGCGGGGCGCCCTGAGCGCTCCTCGAGCACGAGGGTGCCCCGTGGGGAGAGCGCCGCCGCCACCTCGCCGGACGCCAGGCGGCGCAGCGGGTCGCCCACGATGCGCCGGCGCCATCCCGAGTCGAGGCGGCCGGGTTCGCCACAGAGGAGCCGGGCGACGTCGGCGCGGGTGGCGAGGAGCGCCTGGTCGAAGCCGAGATCGTCGGCGATCTGGCGGACCAGTCCCGAGCAGACCGCGAGCGGCGGCGGGCGGCGCGGGTGACTCGCGGCCCTCGCTCGGCAGGCGGAGGCGCTCGGGTGGGAGCTCGAGCCCGCGGTGGACGGCCTCGAGGATCTCGGTCGCCCGGCCCCGGGCCAGGTGCCGCCCGTCGACCCCGCGGGTGCGACGCAGTTCATCGGCATTGTGCGGCGGGCGCTGCGTTATGGCCAGGAGCCCGAGGTCGGACAGCACGGTACGCCGGGGCCGGTTCGAGGAGGCTGCCGTGCGCTCGCGCCACGCCGCCACCTCCTGGGCCACCCCTCGGGAGCGCCGCGACATGCTGCGGATGTCGCCGAGCCGCCACCACGCCTCCTCGGGGTCTCGCGCCGCGGCGCGATCGCCCAGGACCTCGTCGCACTCGTCGAGGGCCCACTCGAGCCGGCCCATGTCCTGCAACCGCTTCGTGAGGACGGCGTGGAGCTCCAGGAGGTGGGCGACATCGCTCACGGCGTACTCGAGCTGGCGCTGCGACATCGGGCGCTCCACCCAATCGGACAGGCGGTCGGCCTTGGCCAGTGCCACGTCGAGCACCGACTGGACGAGGCGGGACAGCGACGGTGACGACATCCCGAGGAAACCCGCCACGACCTGGGTGTCGAAGACGGTGGCGGGCGCGACGCCGCACGCGGCGGTGAGGACGTCGAGATCCTGTCCCGCGGCGTGAGCCACGGCGACTCCCGCCCCGGCGAAGACGCGGGCGAGCGGGGCCGGGTCGACGGCGAGCGGGTCGACCAGGGCGACGCGGCCGTCCCAGGCGAGCTGGATGAGCGCGAGGTGCGGCACATAGGTCCGCTCGGTGTGGAACTCGGTGTCGAGGCCGTAGAAGGGCTGAGCAGCCAACACGGTGCACAGGTCGTCGAGCGCGCCCGCGTCGCTCACCACGCTGAACGGTGGAAGCGTCGTCCGCCGGCCGCCGTCGTGTGCGCTGGTCATCGTGTCGTCGGGGCGCCGAGGTCCGACGCCCCCGGTTGCTCGTGGCACACGGTTCGAGGAGATGGTAGCGCGCCGTCAATGCGGTGGGAACAGCGGCGAAGCTCTCACCTGCGTCGACGCGCGCCTCCCGAACGCGTGGCAGCAGGAGCGGACCGGTGATCGACGGGCGAGGCGATGAGGGGAGGGATGGCGCCGCCGGCTGGTCGAGCGCGACGACCTGGTCGGGAGTCCGTTCGACTCGAGACCCGACACAAGTCAGGAGTATCGGCTCTAGTGGTCTGCGCCGGGTTCCGTCCATTCTGTGGACGCGTGTCGATCTACAGCGAGCTTCTCGTCGGGCTGTGCGCTGATCTGGACCCGCTCCGACTGCCGCCGGACCGAGACGAGCTGGTCGTGATCCTGCTGCAGCGCCGGCGCACGGGTCGCGGTCACGAGATCGACGAGCGCCACGACATAGCTGACGGGCTGGCGCTCGAGCTCGACCGCGACCGGATGCTGCTACGCCTGGCCACGGCCGTCGGGATAGAGACCGACCCCGCCCTCTTCGCCAGCCCGCTGCCCGAGCGCCGGCGCCTCGAAGAGTTGCTCGGCGAGGCGGGGGTCGATTTCTGGACGCTCGAGGACAACCGGCGGGTCGCGGTCTCCTGAGCGTCAGGCCGGCCGCGGGGTCGCCCTGCGCTCGGCCAGGACCGCGGCGTAGACGGCAGCTTCGGTGCGCCGGCGCATGCCGAGCTTCGAGAGGAGGCTCGACACGTAGTTCTTCACCGTCGCTTCGGCGAGGAACAGCTCCTGCGCGATCTGCCGGTTGGACTGCCCTTGAGCGATGAGCTCCAGAACGCGGCGCTCCTGTGGTGTCAGCACGGTGAGGCGCGACTCCGCCTCCTGGTCCCTGCGCAGTCGGTCCAACAGTTCCTGGGTCAGCGCCGGGTCGAGCAGCGACGCACCCTTGCTGACGCGGCGGATGTCACCGAGCAGGTCACCGCTTCCGACCTCTTTGAGGACGTAGCCGGACGCACCGGCCATGATGGAGGAGAACAGCGCGTCGTCGTCGGAGTGCGAGGTCAGCATCAGGCAACGGACGAAGGGCGTGCTCGACTGGATCTCGCGGCACACCTCGATGCCGCTGCCATCGGGCAGACGGACGTCGAGGATGGCCACGTCGGGCTCAGTTGACGGATCAGCCGCACCCCGTCGGCCACGGTGCCGGCCTCTCCGATCACTTCCATGTCATCCTCATCCTCGAGCAGGGTGCGCAGACCCGTGCGCACGAGCTCGTGGTCGTCGAGGACGAACACCCTGATGCCCATGAGCCGATTCTGCCACGGGCGCCGGCCGTGCCCGTCGTTTGCACGTCGCGATTTCCCTGGTCATGCCCGTGGACGGGGTTGTGGCCGGGGTGGCGGCGCCCGGGCGACGGCACCGACACCGGCGGGCGCCTTCGCGTCAAGTGTGCGTTAGGCGGACCACGCAGGCCCGGTGGGTAGCCTGGTCGCCGTGCAGCCGTTCGACCGGATCGCCGACCCCGCGAAGCTGCGGCGGCTGGTCCGGGCGATCCTCATCCTCGACGCGGAGCTCAATCTGCCGGTGGTGCTGCGCCGCATCGTCGAGGTGGCGTGCGACCTCGTGGACGCGGAGTACGGCGCGCTCGGCGTGCTGACTCAGGACGGGCGTGCCTTGGAGCAGTTCGGCACCGTCGGGCTCAGCGACGGGGACGAGCTGAAAATCGGACCGCGCCCGACGGTCGCGGCGTTCTCGGCACTCTCATCGTGGACGAGAAGCCGCTCCGATTGGCCAACATCGCCGACCACGTGGACAGCTTCGGGATCCCGACCCACCATCCGTCGATGTCGTCGTTCCTCGGGGTGCCGGTGCGCGTCCACGGAGCGGTGTACGGGAACCTGTATCTCACCAACAAGACGACGGCCGCGGAGTTCTCCGAGGAAGACGAGGAGCTCGCGCTCGCCCTGGCGTTCGCGGCGGGCATCGCCATTGAGAACGCGCGGCTGCACTCGCTCGTAAGGGATCACGCGTTGATGGAGGAGCGTGACCGCATCGCTCGCGACCTTCACGACTCGGTGATCCAGAGGTTGTTCGCCGTCGGGTTGTCGCTTCAGGGCACGGCCCGTCTGGTGGAGCGGACCGAGGCGTCGACGAGGATCGGCGAGGCCATCGAGAGCATCGACGAGACCATCCGCGAGCTACGGAAGGCGATCTTCGACATTGAGCTCACCATCGACCAGGAGGGCCTCTACTCCAAGGTGATGGATCTCGTCCACGAGCTCAGTCCGGTGCTCGGCCTCGAGCCGCAGGTCGCCGTCGTCGGCCCGGTCGGCCGAGTGGCCATGGGTCCGATGAGCGATGCCGTCCTCGCCGTCCTGCGGGAGGCCCTGACCAATGTGGCCAAGCATGCGCACGCCTCAAGGGTCTCCATCATGATCTCGGCCGGGGACGAGCTGCGCGTGATCGTCGCCGACGACGGCAAGGGCATAGGCGGGCGCTCGGGGGAGGGGCTGGGCCTCAACAACATGCAGCAGCGGGCCGAGAGGCTCGGGGGCGGCATGGAGATCGGAAGCTCACGCGAGGGCGGCACCCGCGTGGCCTGGCACGTGCCGTTCGACTCCTCGATGGAGGCTCTCGGGAGATCGCCCGCGCCGTAACCCGGCCCGTCCGTTCGACCGGACGTAGCATGAGCTGAGGGGGGCCTGCTGGAAAGGGGAGGGCATGACGACGACTGCGGAAACGGCACCGGCCCCGGCGCCCAGCCGCTTCAGAGCGGCGTTCGTGACCCGGCAGCTGTCGCGCTATCCCGACACCTGGCCCCGGATCGGCTACCTGGGCATCGTCGTCCTGACGACGATCATGCTCTATTACCTCTATTACGTGGAGGGGGCCGTCACTCCGCTGCTGCTGCCCTACTACCACATGTCGTTCCAGTTCTTTCTGTACCTGCTGGTCGTGTCCAACGCCATCGGGGCGTTCAGTGCCTTCATCGGCGGGCTCTCCGACAAAATCGGCCGGGCCAACCTGACGATCTACGGGACCCTGGTGGTGGCGCTGGTTCAGCTCTTCGCCATCCCCCACATCACCGACAAGTGGTGGTTCGCCGCCTCGTACTGTGTCATCGGCTTCGTGGAGGGCGTCATCCTGGTGTCGACCCCGGCGCTGATGCGGGACTTCTCCCCCAACTCGGCCGCGGCGCCGCCATGGGCTTCTGGGCCCTCGGCCCGACCATGGGGGCTCTGGCGGCCAGCCTGGTGGCGACCCACACCCTGACCCACCTCACGCCGTGGCAGGACCAGTTCATCATTTCGGGGCTCGTCTGCCTCGGGGTGGTGGTGGTCGCGTTCTTCTTCCTCCGCGAGCTCTCGCCGCAGCTGCGCGACCAGCTGATGGTGACCGAACACGAGCGCGCGCTGGTCGAGGCGCGGGCGCGGGGGATCGACGTTCAGAAGGCGACGGCCCACCCGATCCGCTCCATGATGAAGATCGACCTGATCTCCTCGTCGGTGGCCATCTCGTTGTTTCTGCTCTTCTACTACGCCTCGGTCAGCGTGCTGACCATCTACTGGGTCGTCGTCTACAACCGCTCCACGCCGGACGCCAACGGCATCAACGTCTGGTACGCCGCCTTCCTCTCCGGGGGCCTGGTACTGGCGGGGGTGCTCTCCGACCTGGCTCGGGTGCGCAAGCCGTTCATGATGCTCGGCGCCGTCGCGGCCATGGTGATGATGGTCTTCCTGATCATGCAGACGGACCATCCGCACACGAGCTACTACGCCAACGTGCTCGTGATCGTGCTGCTCGCCTCGCCATCGCCTGCGCCTACGCACCATGGATGGCGAACTACACCGAGCAAGTCGAGTCGCACAACCCGGCGCTCACCGCGTCGGGATTGGCCATCTGGGGTTGGATCCTGCGCATCACGGTCGCGCTCTCGTTCCTGGTGCTGCCCCATGTGATCACGACGTCGACCGTCCTCGTCGACAACCAGACCTCAGCGACGGCGCTCCAGGCTGTACAGGCGGCCCAGCCGTATTCGCCGTCGACGACCGCATGCGCCAGCTCCCCGGCGCCCGAGTCGGTTCTCGCGGGCTTGCGGGCGACGGGTCAAGCGGGGCCCGACACGCTCGCCACGGTCCTCGAGGCCTGCAACAGCACCCACAACGTGCTCAAGGCGGTGGATGCCGCGGGCGGCCTGACGAACCCCCAGGTGCAGGGGCTCCTGGCGTACCAGCCCCTGGCGCTCGACATCGTCCACGGCACACCGGTGAGCCAGGGGACGATCGCAGCCAAGGTCGGCGTCCACTCGCAGGACCTGGCGAACCTGCTCGTGGCCGAGCAGAAGCTGGTCCCGGCCCAGAAGGCGTCGCCCGGCGAGTGGAAACGGTGGTGGGGGGTGTGTCTGGCCGGCCAGGCGGTCTTCGCGCCGTCATCTTCGCCATGCGAGGGCGCTGGAGCCCGCGATCGGCGAGGCGCGACTTCGAGGAGCACGAGCGGATGGTGAACGAGGAGCTGGCCAAGCTCGTCGGGGAGCCAGCAGCGACGCCCGTCGTCTGAACGCCACGGCCAGTCCGGCCGAGGAGCCCGTAGGGTGGGGCAGTCGCCGAATTGGGGAGGCAGGATGCCGCTCGCACTGGACGGGCTGCGTGTCATAGACGCGGACACGCATCTCACCGAGGCCCACGACCTGTGGACGCGCCGTGCGCCGGCGAAGTACGCGGACCGGGTGCCGCGGGTGGAGGAGGTCGACGGCCGCCCGATGTGGGTGGTCGACGGGAGTGGAGCTCGGTTTCGCCGGAGGCGGCGGCGTCATCGACCGTGAGGGCGGCAAGGGCCGCGCGCTCGAGGCCCTCTACGAGTGGACCATCGACCGCATCCACCTGGGAGCGTTCGACCCGAAGGCGCGGATCGAGGTGATGGACGACTGGGGATCTGGGCCCAGATCTGCTTCCCCAACTCCATCGGGCTCGGCGGCCAGGGGATCTCCGACGTCGTGAAGGACCCCGAGCTCCGGCTGCTGTGCGTGCAGATCTACAACGACGCCATGGCCGAGGTCCAGGCCGATTCGGGTGGGCGCCTCATGCCGATGCCGGTGCTGCCGGCCTGGGACCCCGAAGCCTGCGTGCGCGAGGCGCAGCGTGTGGCCGGCCTCGACCTGCGCGGCGTGAACATGACGTCGGACCCGCAAGACCTCGGAGCACCCGACCTGGCCAGCCGGGCCTGGGACCCGTTGTGGGACGTGTGCGCCGACCTGTCGCTGCCCGTCCACTTCCACATCGGCGCCAGCCTCACCACCATGACCTACTTCGGGACGTACCCGTGGGAGTCGCAGAACGAGGACACGAAGCTGGCGATCGGCGGGACGCTGCTCTTCATCGGCAACGCCCGCGTCGTGACGAACATCATCCTGAGCGGCCTGCTGGACCGGCACCCCACGCTGAAGATGGTCTCGGTGGAGAGCGGGGTGGGTTGGATCCCCTTCATCCTCGAGACGCTCGACTACGAAATGTCCGAGAACGCCCCGAAGGAGCTGGAGCACATGTCGATGCTCCCGTCGCAGTACTTCCGCCGGAACCTCTACGCCACCTTCTGGTTCGAGAAGACGAACGTCCCGGCGCTCGTGGCGTCGGTCGGCGAGGACAACATCCTCTTCGAGACGGACTTCCCGCACCCGACCTGCCTCTACCCCAAGCCGCTCGACTCGGTGGCCCCGAAGATGAGCGAGCTCACGCCCGAGGTGCAACGCAAGATCCTGGGCGAGAACGCGGCGAGGCTCTACCGGGTCTGATCGGCCCGGCGTCCCCGCCGTGCGCACCGTGCTGGCCGCCCCGCTCGTCGAGGTGGCGGTCGGCTCCGACCCCTGGATGCTCAGCGTCCTCGGTCCCGACCTGCACCAGGCCGAGCCCCTCGCCTTCACGACCGGCGGGCGCTGGCCGCCCGGACCGCTGCCTCCGGACGACGAGGACCCCGGCCCTGCCGGGGAGTGGCGCCCGCTGGTGCGGGTCGTGGCCGAAGTGCGCGGGGACCGGATCTACCGGGCCACGCTGACGGCCGGGCCGGGACCGGCCGGCGCGCCGGCGGCCGAGGCGCGCGTCGTGGTCCGGCTCGTCGACGAGGGCACCGTGTCGGTCTCGGCCGAGGTCGTCGGAGCCGCCGTCTGCCGCCAGACCTTCGTGGCCGAGGCGGGCGAGCGGTTCCTCGGCTTCGGGGAGCGCTCGCACGCCGTGAGCATCGAGCGGGGCGTCGTCGAGAACTACGTGGGAGAAGGCCCGTACCAGCCCGACGAGTACCAGTTCCTGCCCGGCACGGTCCCTCCGTGGGGTCTGCGGCGGCGATCCGACGCGACCTATTACCCCGTCCCGTGGGTGCTCTCGACCCGCGGCTACGGGTTGCTCGTCGAGCGCGACGAGGTGAGCTACGCCCGGTTCCGTATCGAGGCCGACGACCGCTGGAGCGTCGAGGTCGAGGCGGGGACCCTCGACTACGTCGTCTTCGCCGGTCCGACCCCGCTCGACGCCTTGGCCCGGTTCACGGCGCGCACCGGCCGCCAGGCCGCACCCGAGCGCTGGTGGTTCGGGCCCTGGTACCAGAGCGGCCATGCCAACCACGTGCCGCTTGAGGAGGAGATCCGCCAGGTCGACGTCGTGCTCGGCGCCGGCGCCGCCGTCTCGGCCGCGGAGACGCACTGCCGCTACCTGCCGCTCGGGGAGGACCGGGGCTTCGAGGAAAGCGAGCGGGCCCGGACCGAGATGTTCCACGAACGTGGGCTCGCTGCCCTGACCTATCTGAACCCGCTCGTGGGCACCGAGTATGCCGAGGCGTTTCGGCGCGGCAGAGGAGCAAGGTGCGCTGCTCCGCCGTCCCGACGGGGAGACCTACCTCTTCGAGGCCTACGCCGGGGGCCGCCAGCCGCCGCACACCGACGAGACCCAGTACGACTTCACCCACGCGGCGGCGTGTCACGCCTGGGCGCGGGTGGCGGAGCGCGCCGTCGCGGCCGGGTACGACGGGTGGATGGAGGACTTCGGCGAGTACACGCCGCTCGACGCGGTGGCGTCCGACGGCTCCACCGGGACCGCCCTGCACAACCGCTACCCGGCGCTGTTCCACGCGGCGGCGGACGCGGCGGCGCGCGAGCTCGAGTCGAGGTGGGGCCGGAGGCTGGCCCGCTTCGCGCGGTCGGGATGGATCGGCTCGGCGGCCTCGACTCCCATCGTCTGGGGAGGAGACCCGACGACCTCGTGGGGGTTCGACGGCCTGGCCAGCGCGGTGATGGAGGGCCTGACCATGGGGGCGAGCGGCGTGGCCATGTGGGGGAGCGACGTGGGCGGGTTCTTCTCGCTCGGTCATCGGCTCACGCCCGAGCTGCTGATCCGCTGGATCCAGTTCGCCGCCTTCAGCCCCGTGATGCGGACCAAGGCGGGCGGCATCGAGGTCCCGGCCTACCGGCGCCCGCAGATCTGGGACCCCGACATCCTGCCGCACTGGGTGCGGTGGAGCCGCTGGCACACGCGTCTGAACGACTACCTGATGACGGCGCACGAGACCTACCGTCGCAACGGTCGCCCGATCATGTGCGCCCTCGAGCTCGAGTATGGAGGCATCGGTCCGGTGGACGACGAGTACCTCCTCGGGCCCGATCTCCTCGTGGCGCCCGTGCTCGAACCCGGAGCCGTCACCCGCCGGGTGGTCGTACCGCCAGGACGCTGGCGCCCGCTCTTCGTCGGCGGTCCGCCGCTCCAAGGTCCGGGGGACGCCGAGGTGCCCGTCACGCTGGAGGAGATCCCGGTCTTCGTCCGCGCCGGCACAGAACTCCCCCTCCGGCCCGACGACGGCCGGACGCTCAGCCCCTACGCTGGCCGCCCGCCCGGATGAGCCGGTTTCAGTCCCGGCCGGAAGCCGCCTGAAGGTCGAGGTACGAGGCCAGCTCGACCACGAGGTCCTCGGCGTCAGCCCGCGAGCCGTCGATGAAGCTCGACTTGCGCCGCCGCAGGAACGGGGCCCCGATCAGGTACATGCCCGGGGCGTCGACGACACCTCCGTCGTGGCGGATCATGCCTTTGTAGTCGAGCACGTCGACGTCGAGCCAGGAGTAGTCCGGCCGGAAGCCGGTGGCCCACACGATGGTCTCGACCTCCCCGCGGTTGAGGTCGAGGCCGAGCGGCGGCGAGGCGTCCACCACCGTCGGGTCGAACCGGTGCGGCGGAGGCGCTTCGTCGTCGATGCCCTCGGCGATGGCCCATTCGTCGAACGTGTCCAGGAGCCGGCCCAGTTTGAGATCGGCCAGCTCGCACTTGTTGCGCAGCGAGCCGGAGAACTGCGCCCGGCCGTCGTTGACGCCGGCGAGCTTGCCGACCAGCTTGACCCCGAGGCCGGTGAGCGCGTTGAGGTCGTACGCGGCCCGCTCGTCGGAGCCGGCGAGCTGCATGGAGGGGACGCGCCGCGCTCTGACGATGTCGTCCACCTCGTCGTAGCGCTCGTCGAGCACGCCGGTCACCTCCATCCACCAGTGGATGTCCCGGTCCCGGTAGACGCGCGGCGCGCGCACGTGCTCGCCGACGGCGAGGACCACCTCGCGGCCCGAGCGTCGGATTTCGTGCGCGATCTGCACGCCGGTCGCCGATGCGCCGACCACCATCACCGTCCCCTCGCGGAGCTGCTCGGGGTTGCGGTACTCCATCGGGGTCACCGTCGCCACCGCCGACGGCACGGCCGACGCACATTCCGGCAGGTGCGGCCGGTTGAACGCACCGGTCGCGACGACCACGGCCGTGCAGGACCATTCGGCGTCGTCCGTGGTGATGTGGTAGCCGTCGCCGCCGCCGTCGCGGCGCACCGAGGTCACCGTCGCACCGCACACGACGGGCGCGTCGATCGTCTTGGCGTACCCGCTGATGAAGTCGACCACCTCGGGCATCGTCATGAAGCCGTCCGGGTCGGACCCTTCGTAGGCCTGGCCGGGGAGTCGGCACTGCCAGTTGGGAGTCAGCAGCCGGAGCGAGTCCCAGCGCTCCCGCCGCCACGAGCTGGCGACCTCGTTGCGCTCCAGGAGGACGTGGTCGATCGAACGTTCGGACAGGCACCGGCTCATCGCCAGCCCGCTCTGTCCGGCGCCGATCACGACGACCGTGGTGTGCACTCAACCCCGAAGGAGCAGGAACCCGAGAGAGTCAGGCGACCTCGACGCTCACGTTGGTGGGGTTCGTGACGATGTCGTAGACGGCCGAGCGCTTCTGCGACTGTGCGACCAGAGCCTTGATGTCGTCTGGCGACGCGTCGGCGTCGATCTTGTAGGTCACCTTGATGTCGCTGAAGCCGTTGCGGACGTCGCTGTCCGCCCCGAGGATCCCCCGCACGTCCATGCCGCCCTCGATGGTGGCCGAGACGCTGCGCAGCTGGATCTCCCTGTTCTGCGCCACGGCGGCGACGCCGGCGGTCAGGCAGCTGGCCAGCGCGACCAGCACGTACTCGACCGGCGTCGCGCCGTTGTCCTCCGACGCGAAGATCTCGGGGTGGTCCGCCTCGAAGGTGTACCGCGTGCGGTGCTTCTGCTCCTCACCCAACCCGAAGAATCCCTCTACCGTCGAGCGACTGTGCGTGCCGTTCTCCCACTCACAGCTCGCTCGCCACTGGAAGTTCGCGGCCTCCGGTGCCTCGGTCAGCGCCGTCCGGGCCCCGAGCAGGGCCTCGACGTTCACGCCGTTGTTCACTGGGGTATCAGTAGTGGTCATTGATCAGCTCCTTGGGTCTCGCCCCTCGGCTCTCCACGGCCGGTCCGCACATTTCGCCTTCATCCGGGAACTCGCCTTCGTCGGAGAGCTCGCCGCCCCTACGAGCAGTGGGGATGTTCTCTGCTCCCGCGATCGGTGCGGCCGGTGACGCGACAGGCTACTTGCACAACGGCGGCCGGAAAAGTGGGTTTTCCGTGGGCGCGTGATTCTCCGAGCGGGACGGCCTACGTGTCCGCCGCGCCCCAGCCCTCTCCCAGCTCCCCACGGGGCGGCCGAAATCGACAGCCTCACGGACCGGCTCCGGCGTGGACGCCGCCAGCTGCTCGTCCGGTTGCGCTCCCAGAGCGTCGTTGACGGTGGAGAACGCCAGCCGGAGCGCGACGTACGCGGTGATGGCGAAGATCTGCCCGTCCTCGAAACCGGCGTCGCGCAGCGCCTGGACATCGTCGGCCGTGACCGCATTCGGGTCCGTGGCCAACGATCGGGCCCACCGGGCCAGCGCTTGCCCCGGGCCGTCGAGGCCCTCGGTTTCGCCGCGGATGACCGACGCCGCCACCTCGGGACCCGAGGCATCGGCCAGCTTCTTGCCCCAGGCCAAGGTGCAGTAGGAGTCGCCGAGTGCGGAAGCCGCCGCCGTCACCAGCACGCTCCGCTGCGCCGTGCTGAGGGAGCCCGCCCGGGTCACCTCACCCATGAGCTCGGACAGCCCGTCCAACGCCTCCGGCAGGTACGCCCACAGACGCGACACGTTCGTGACGTAGCCGTCGCCGCGCGCGTCGTCGTCGAAGAGCCGCTGCGCCGCCGGCGTGTGCGGAGGTATGGCGAGGAAGCCGGCGGAGGGCGGCGCGGCGCCGACGTCGTGGCCGGCGGGCGAGGCCGCGGCGGTGTCCGATCGTGCCGGCTTGGGCTTGGCTGCGAAGTAGCCCACGAGCAGGATCGGGGCGCGGAGCGGCAGGCCCTCCCGGACCCGTTCCCGTGCCAGCTCCACCGCCGACTCCACGAAGGCTTCCTCCCCGACCGCCTCTATCGCCTCGTAGGCCGGTCCGGTCGAGGCCAGGGCCCGCGCGTAGGCCTCCGGGTCGGCGAACTCGAAGACGAACGGCAGGTCGACCCGCTCGACGTCGGTGAAGCCGGTCTCCTCCAGCAGCGCCTCGCCCGCACCGGGCCGGCCCAGGGCGACCATGTTCGCCTGGTTCTGGACCTTCGCCTCGCTGGCCAGCGTGAACGGTGTGAACGCCCACGCGCCGGGGGACGCCTTGATGTGACCCCAGACGCTGAGCCCCAACCGGCCGCCCGGGACCAGGACCCGGTACACCTCGGCGAGAGCGCTCGGGGTCGTGCCCCAGATGCCGCGGAAGCTGGTGACGACCTCGAAGGAGCCGTCCGGCCACGGGAGCGCGTTCATGTCCCCCACGCGCAGGTCGGCCTCGGGGTTGCGGTCCCGGGCGACGGCGAGGAGGCGCGGCGACGCATCGATGCCGGCACAGCGCGCGCCGCGTAGCCCCGCCAGCTCCACCGCCAGGCCGGAGCCGCACGCGACGTCGAGCAGGCGGTCGCCGGCGCCCACACCCAGGCGGTGGTGCACGGCGACGTACTCGCGCACGTTCGTGGGTTCGGCCAGGGTGGCGAACTCGACGGCCCGTCGGCCCCAGCCCTCGTCGACGACGCGCCACTGTTCCTCCGTACCGGCCTGGCGCGGTGTCTCGGTCATGACGGCGTGCCGGTCCGGGGCAAGGAGGGGCCGGGGATGACCGGGAGCTCGGACAGGCCGCGCAGCACGAGGCCGTCACCGTGCCCCCAGTGCAGGTCCTCCGAGGGGACGGCGAGGGCGAGCTGTGGGAAACGTCCCAGCAGCGAGGCCAGCGCGACCTGGCCCTCCATGCGTGCCAGCGGAGCACCGAGGCAGTGGTGCACGCCGTGCCCGAAGGCGAGGTGACGGGTCACGGAGCGGTCGACGTCGAGCGACTCGGGGCTCGGCGAACTTGTCCACGTCGCGGTTGGCGGCCGCGAGGCAGATGATCACCTGCGCGCCGGCCGGGATGGTGACGCCACCGAGGGTCACGGGCTCGACGGCGTAGCGGAACGTCGAGTGCGGGACGGGCGCGTCGTAGCGGAGCAGCTCCTCAATGGCCGCGGCCATCTTGTCGGGGTCGCGCCGGAGCTCCGAGAGCTGGGCCGGGTTGCGGAAGAGGGCGACGACGCCGTTGCCGATGAGGCTGGCCGTCGTGTCGTGGCCGGCGACGATCAACTGGAAGATCGTCGAGAGCAACTCCTGGTTGTCGAGTCGCTCGTCACCGTCCCGGGCGCCGATCAGCGCGCTGACGAGGTCGTCGCCGGGCGCACCCTGCTTGGCCGCGACCAGGTCCTTGAGCATGCCGACGACGGCATCGGAGGCCTTCTTGGCCGCGGCGTACTCGGCCTCCGTCGAGGTCGGGACGAGCAGCTTCGTGAACTCCCGTGCCAGGGGAGCCCGGTCCGGTTGCGGCACGCCGAGAAGCTCGCAGATGACGGTGAAGGGCAGCGGGAACGCGAACGTGGCGACGAGGTCGACGCGGCGATCGGCCCCCTGGGCGGCGATGTCGTCGAGGAGGTCGTCGGTGATGGTCTGGACGTGTGAGCGCAGGGCCTCGACGCGCCTCGGGGAGAAGACGGACGACACGAGCCTCCGCAACCGGGTGTGGTCGGGCGGGTCCACCGTGAGCATGTGCCGGGCGAACTCGGGCCCGGGCAGGCCCTCGGCGACGACGTCGGACCCGGTCGCCAGGGCGGCGTGCATGTCCTTGGAGAGCCGCGGCTCGTTGAGCGCGGCCATCGCCTCCTCGAAGCGGACGACCAGCCACGCGTCGTGCCCGTCGGCCAGTGTCGCCCGATGGACGGCGCCCAGCTGGCGCACCTCTGCGAAAAGGGGGAAAGGGTCGTCGAGATCGAAGGATCCCCAGGACCCGAGTGAATCGAGTGTCGTCACCTGGTCACCTCGCCGGTCAGCCTAGTGACGATGCTATGTTCGCCGCTTCAGTGGGCGACCCCGGCTCTTCTACCGAACCCGTCGGGACGGCGCGTCGTACTCCAGGGTGAGCGAGCGCGAGAAGACCACTCCCAGGAGGGACGACGGCGCTCGGTCCGTTCTCGAGTGTTCATCGGGTCGGTGCAACGGGCGCGGGCGCCGGGCGACGTCGTCGTCGCCTCGCTGTTCCAGTCGGCCACCTCGACCTGGGCCGAGATCCACGACCTGACCAACGGCGAGTACTGGGTGGCGAGCAACAGCGTCAACCAGGGTGACACGGTCGTCGACATCGGCACCCTCACCGAGGACGCTTGCTGTGGCAGTCCGGTTCCGACCTTCTCGAAGATCAAGTACACGAACGCCACGGTCAACGGGGACTACCTGGGCTTCGACAGCCCGACCGAATTCAACACGTTGAACGGGGGCGACCTCCTCATCAAGGCCGGCGCCGTGACGACGAGCGGCACCGGCTCGAGCTTCTCGGATACGTTCAAGCACGCCTTCTAACCGAACCTGGTGGTAGCAACACCGGTCGCCCCCTCGAGGACCGGCCGGTGGCGCGTCAGGGCGTCGGAGAAGGGTCGGATCGAATTCGACGCCTTCTCGCAACCGCGTTCTTCGCCTCGGGCCGGACCCTCACCTCGACGCCCCCCGGCGGCGAGATCGAACCCGTAAGCGGCGTAGAGCGGGACCGCGTGCTGGTGGCGACGACCAGGCGGGGGTGCAAGCCGGCGACCAGTGGACCCGCCCTGAGGGCAGCGCGCCGGTGGGCTCGACCATTCTGCGGTGGGCGAGGGGGGACTTGAACCCCCACATCCTTTCGGACACAGGAACCTGAATCCTGCGCGTCTGCCAATTCCGCCACTCGCCCGAGTGACCGGGCAAGAGTAGTCCCTGGCCCAGCCGGCCGGGACCCGCCGGAGACGGTCTGGCGGCGTCCCCGGCGGTAGTTGACCTGGTCAGACGCACGCTGGCTCCCAGGTTGGGGTAGGGGGCCGGTAATCTCTGGGAACCGTGGGACTCCAGCAGTTTGAGGAGCGCATCGAGCGTCTCGTGGAGGGAACGTTGGCCAAGCCGTTTCGGAGCAACCTCCAGCCGGTCGAGATCGGCCGGCGCCTCACCCGTGAGATGGACCTGCACCGGCGCGTCGGCGTCCGGGGCCTCATCGCGCCCAATGCCTTCGCCGTGACCCTGTCGCCGGCCGACGTCAGCCGGTTCGCCAATTTCGTCGACGCCCTGTCGCGGGAGCTGGCCGACGCCGCCCGGGAGCACGCCAAGATCGAGTCGTACTCCTTCGTCGGCCCGGTCGAGGTCGAGATCTTCGAGGGGTCGAACCTCAAGCCGGGCCGGTTCACGGTGACCGCCGAGGTGCACGAGAGCGAGGACGGGGGCTTCCTGGCCGAGATCGTGCTCTCCGACGGGCGGCGGGTCCCGGTGAGCTCGGAGCCCCTGATCATCGGGCGCCTGCCCGAGTGCGACGTCGTCCTGTCCGACTCCAACGTCAGCCGTCGTCACGCCGAGCTCCGCCGCAAGGGCGACGGTGTCTTCGTCACCGACCTCGGCTCGACCAACGGAACCCGGGTCAACGGTGCGCCGGTACGTGAGCAGCTGCTTGTAAGTGGCGACGAGATCAGCGTGGGGACGACGAGACTCATCTTCGAGATGGCGTGACGAACCCGGGGGCGGTGGCGATCGTCGTCGCCACCCAGAATCTGAACGCCGTCCTGCGCGTGATGCAGTGGAGCGTCGTGGCGCTGATCTTCTTGTTCTTCCTCCGCGTCATCAGGGCCGTCTGGGTCGAGATGAGCCCGGCCGTCGTGCGCAAGTCGCGGTCCGAGCGCCGGCAGGAGCGGCGTGAAGCCGCCACTGTCCGCCCGGCGAAACCAGCGAAGGAGAAGAAGCGGCGGCAGCTCTTCCTCTCCATAGTCGAGCCGAGCGATCACAAGGGCCGCACCTTCGACCTCGACGACGAGCTCACCGTCGGACGCTCCCCGGGCTGTGGAGTGTCCATGCCCGACGACGTGTACACCTCGACGGTGCACGCCCGCCTGTTCCGTCACAACGACCAGCTCTGGGTCGAGGACCTGGGTTCGACCAACGGCACCTTCGTCAACTCCGAACGAATCACCCAGGCGGCGCGGCTGGGGAAGGGCGATCTGTTGCAGGTCGGCTCCACCGTGTTCGAGGTCACCCGTTGACGGTCCTGCGGTCGGGCTCTGCCACGCACGTCGGGCGGGTGCGACAGATCAACCAGGACCTGCCGCTGGAGCGGCCCAACCTGTACGCGGTCGCCGACGGGATGGGTGGCCACGTGGGCGGTGAGGTGGCGGCGCGGGTGGCGGTCGAGACCCTGGAGCAGTCGTTCGGCCGCGAGCAGACGGCGGACGGCCTCGTCCAGGCCTTCGACGAGGCCAACCTCGCGGTCTGGCAGGAGAGCCAGGTCAACACCGAGCTGCGCGGGATGGGCACCACGTTGACCGCCGCGGCGCTCGTGGCCGACGCCGACGGGCACGACGTCCTGGCGCTGGCCAACGTGGGCGACTCACGGGCCTACGTGTTCTCGGAAGGACAGATCTCCCAGGTCACGGCCGACCACAGCCTGGCCGAGGAGCGGGTGCGCCACGGGGAGATCACGGAGCAAGAGGCCGCCGTGCATCCGCAACGCCACATTCTCACCCGCGCTCTCGGGGTGTCGCCCGAGGTCGAGACCGACATGTGGGAGCTCCAGCTGCGCACGGGAGACCGTCTCCTCCTGTGCAGCGACGGCCTCTCGAACGAGATCGACATGGAGGACATGGCGGCGGTACTCGCGGACGAACCCGATCCGGGCGAGGCAGCGAGGCGGCTGGTCGACGCGGCCAACCGTCATGGCGGCGCGGACAACATCACCGTGGTGGTGGTCGACGTGCTCGTGGGCGAGGACACCACCGGTTCGACGTCGGTCGTGAGGCCGCTCCACGTCCCGGCGGCCGTCATCGCGACGCCGGTCGGAGAAGGAGCGCAAGGAGAAGAAGGAGCCGGAGGAGAAGACGAGAAGGACGACACCGACGGCGACCGCGACCGCGACGGTGCCGAAGGGCAGACGCGGGAAGGGGATGGAGTTCCCGCGTCGGAGACGCCCCTCTCCCCGCCGACATCGTCCGGCGTCACGGCGGGCGCCTCCGTCGCCACGATCACCGGGATCGTCCCGGCGATCGACGACACGCTGGCGCCCGGCTCGCGCCTCGGCTTCGACGCCGACAGTTCGTTGGCGGACTCGGGGCCGAACAGCGACCAGTTCTTCCTCGGCTCGGTCGACTCGGCGCCCTTGGCTCGCGCCTCGGCTCGCGTTCCTCTCGCACCGAGCGAGCCCGTGGAGAAGCCCAAGGTGAAGGAGAGCCGCCGCGCTCGCCGGCGTCGGCTCGGCATCCCGCGGCGCGTGACGTTCCGGGTCTTCTTGTTCGTTCTCCTCGTGGCGGCCGTCCCCGTGGCGGCCTACTTCGTTCTGCGGTGGTACGCCTACGACAACTGGACGGTCGTGTTGCGCGGCGACCAGGTGGTGGTGGTGCAGGGCCAGCCCGGGGGCGTGCTGTGGTTCAAACCCAAGGTCGTAGACCACACCGGCGTCACCACCGCGCAGATCCTTCCCCCGGCGGTCGCAGCCATCGGGTCCGGCGTCCAGGAACCGTCGCTCGCCAGCGCGCGGAACTACGTGCACAACCTCGTCAGCCAGTACGACCAGCAGCACGCGCCGCCCCCGACGACGACCACCTCGACCTCCACCACCACGACCGCGGTCGGCTCCACCACGACGACGGCGCCGCCAGGGGCTCCCGCGCCGTGAGCCACCGCCCGCCCATGCCCGAAGACGCCGGCGCGCCACCTCGTGGCGCGGGACGCCCAGCGTAGGCTCAGGGCGCCATGCAGCCGGTCGAAACCCCGCGGATCTACTCGGGCCGATATGAGCTGACTCACCTCGTGGCGCGTGGCGGCATGGCCCTGGTGTACCGCGCCGTCGACCGCGAGCTCGATCGTGCCGTCGCGCTCAAGGTGTTGTTCCCAGAGCTGTCGATCGACCGGGCCTTCGTCGAGCGCTTCCGCCGGGAGGCGCAGGCAGCGGCCAACCTCTCGCACCCCAACATCGTCCCGGTCTACGACTGGGGCGAGGACGACGGCACCTACTTCATCGTCATGGAGTTCGTCGAGGGCCGGCCGCTCTCAGCCGTGCTGCGGGAAGATCCGCCGATGGAGCCGGAGCGGATCGCCCGCATCGGGGCGGGAGTCGCGGCCGCGCTCGCCTTCGCCCACCGCCACGGCGTCGTCCACCGGGACGTGAAGCCGGGGAACATCCTCATGACCCCCGAGGGGGACGTGAAGGTCACCGACTTCGGCATCGCCCGCGCCATCAACACGGAGGAGAGCCTCACGCAGACGGGCGCTGTCATGGGGACGGCGGCCTACTTCTCGCCCGAGCAGGCCGAAGGCAAGGGTGTCGACGCGCGCAGCGACATCTACAGCCTCGGCGTCGTCCTCTACGAGATGTCGGTGGGTCGCCCTCCGTTCACCGGGGACTCCCCGGTCGCCGTCGCCTCCAAGCACGTGCGCGACCACCCGGTGCTGCCAAGGGTGGCCAACCCGGCGGTGCCCGCCGCGTTCGAGGCCGTGGTGATGAAGGCGTTGGCGAAGAACCCTGCCGACCGCTACTCCTCGGCCGAAGAACTGCGGGCCGATCTGTTGCGCTTCGCCGACGGGCGGCCGGTCGAGGCCGTCGACGCCGCCGCTACCGGCGTCATGGGCGCGGTCGGCGCGTTCGACGCCACCGAGGCTGTCATGACGACCGGTCAGACTCAGGCCATCCCGCTCGGCGGCGGGACCTACCCCGGAGGCGAGGCCGAAGAGAAGGAGCGCAAGCGTCGGACGCGCCGCCTCGTCGTACTCCTCGTCGTACTCCTCGTCGCGCTCGCCGTCGTCGCGTTCTTCCTGGTCCGTGCGTTGGGCAATGGATCGAACGTCAACGTGCCGGACGTCGTGGGCCTGCCCCAGGCCGTCGCGATCCACACGCTTCAAGACGAGGGGCTCGGCGTCGGCCAGATCACCTCCCAGCAGAACTCCGATGCCAAGGGCACCGTCTTGTCGAGCGACCCGTCGTCGGGAGCCTCGGTGGCAAAGAACTCAACGGTCGACCTGGTGGTCAGCGCCGGCCCGAACGTCCCGATCGTCACGGTGCCGCCGGTCAAGGGCGATCCGCTGGCACAGGCCATTCAGGCGTTGAACGTGGTGGGGCTGGCCTACACCGTCCACAACGTGCCGGGCGGCAACCAGCCGGAGGGCACCGTGCTCGGTCAGTCGCCAGCGGGCGGGAGCAAGGTCAAGCAGACGACGAAGGTGGTCCTGACCGTGTCGGCCAGCCAGACCTCCGTTTCGGTACCGTCCGTCGTCGGGCAGACGCCCACTGCGGCGGGCGCCATCTTGAACCAGGCGCATCTCAACGTGGGGGGTCAGACGGGCGCCTGCTCCGACCAGTACGGCGGTGGGCTGGTCTCGTCCCAGAACCCCGCGGCGGGACAGACCGTGCCTCCGAACACCGCAGTCTCGGTCGTGATCTCCACCGGGCGTTGTGCCACCGTGCCCGGCGTGGTCGGTCAGGGTGCCTCCGCGGCCCAGCAGGCCATCTCGGCGGCTGGCCTCGTCGCCAACACCACCTTCGACACCGCGTGCCCGGGCGGAGCCAGCCCGGGCTTCGTCGACGCGCAGAACCCGGCGGCCAACACCCAGCTGGCCACGGGGAGCACGGTCACCATCTCGGTCTGTCAGTCCTCGACGACGACCACCTCGACCAGCACGACGACCACGAGCACGACGGACCTGCCGACGACGACCTCTCCCACGACTGGGAATTCGGGCGCTGCGGGTCAGGAGCCCAAGGGAGGTCGTTGACGGCCCCTCCGCCAGCCGGCCCGGGGCGTTCAGCTTCCGCGCTGCTCTTCCGCCCTGCCCTTCGCCTTCACCGTCAGCCGGTGGCGGGGGTGTCGGCGAGGGTGCCCAGCTGAGCCAGGAAGTTGGCGAGGAGGGCAGGGCCCGAGGCGGTCAGGACCGACTCGGGGTGGAATTGCACCCCTTCGACCCCCAGCGACCGGTGGCGCAGTCCCATGACCACGCCGTCGCGCGAGGTAGCCGTCACCTCCAGCTCGTCGGGCACCGACTCGGGCCGGACCACGAGCGAGTGGTAGCGCGTGGCCACGAAAGGGTTCGGAAGCCCCGCGAAGAGGCCCGTTCCGTCGTGGTGGATCTCGGAGGTCTTCCCGTGCATGAGATGCGGCGCGGAGACGATCTCGGCGCCGAAAGCCTGGCCGATGCACTGGTGGCCCAGACAGACGCCGAGAACCGGCACTTCGCCGGCCAGCGTCCCGGATCGCCGCGAGGCTCACCCCCCCGTCCTCGGGGCGGCCCGGACCGGGCGAGACCAGCACGGCGTCGGGCTGCTCGGCCCGGATGCCGGCCACGTCGATGGCGTCGTTGCGGAAGACGACCGGGTCCGCGCCCAGCTCGCCCAGCTCCTGGACCAGGTTGTAGACGAAGGAGTCGTAGTTGTCGATGACGAGCACGCGGGCGCCCATGGGTGGGCGATCGTACCGGAGCCCGGTCGGCTGGCTAACCTCTGCCTCCGTGGCAACGAGCACCAAGGGGCCGGGGGGCGCTTCGCGCAAGGGCAAGTCGGCTGCCGGCCGCACCTCGACGTCGAAGGTGGGGCGGTACAAGACCGCCGAGGAGAGCGGGCGCTACACCGCACCCATCCCCAAGAGCGTCCGTCACAGCCCCCCGTGGTTCGGCGCGCTCATCCTGGTGCTGCTCATCGGCGGGGTCGCCGTCATCACCGTCAACTACCTGGGCCACCTGCCGTTCATGGCCCACGGCTCGCCCTGGGGCCTGGTCATCGGCCTGGTGGCGATCTTCTCGGGTTTCCTGCTGGCGACGCGCTATCGCTGAACCGGGCCGCCGGCGCGCCGCGTCGACGCGCCCGCGCGTTCGTCAGCCCAGCCGCTCGATGATGGTCGCGTTGGCCAGCCCGCCGCCCTCGCACATCGTCAGGAGGCCGTAGCGCCCGTCGGTGCGCTCGAGCTCGTTGACGAGCGAGGCCATGAGCTTGCCGCCCGAGGCGCCCAGAGGGTGGCCCAGCGCGATGGCCCCACCGTTGGGGTTGACGACGTCCATGTTGGGGTGGTGCTCCTTCTCCCAGGCCAGTACGACCGAGGCGAACGCCTCGTTTATCTCCACCGCGTCGATGTCGTCGAGGGTCAACTTGGCCCGCTCGAGCACGGTGGTGGTGGCCGGGATCGGACCCGTGAGCATCGTCACCGGGTCGACGCCCGCGAGAGCGAAGGCGCAGAAGCGCGCCCGAGGCGTCAGCCCGAGAGCGCTGGCCTTCTCCTCGCTCATGATCAGCACGGCCGACGAGCCGTCGGTGATCTGCGACGAGTTCCCCGCCGTGACCTTGCCGTCCTCTTTGAAGGCCGGCTTCAGGTTGGCCAGGGCCTCCACGGTCGAGTTGGGCCTGATGCCCTCGTCGGCCGCGAACACCTCGTCGGTGTCGTTGCCCTCGTCGTCGTGGACCGAGACGGGCACGATCTCACGCTCGAACCGGCCTTCGGCCGTTGCCTGCGCGGCCCGCTGATGACTGCGCACCGAGTAGGCGTCCAGCTCCTCGCGCGAGATGCCCCACTGGTCTGCGATCATCTCAGCCCCGATGCCCTGTCCCTTGAGCCGGCTGTGCCCCTCGTCGTCGGTGTAGCGGGCCATCATGCGCGGGCCGAAGGGGAAACCGAAGTCGCGCACGACCGACGAGCCCATCGGGGTGTGCGTCATCGACTCGACCCCGGCGGCGACCACGACGTCGTAGGCGCCGGCGATCACGCCCTGGGCCGCGAAGTGGATCGCCTGCTGGGACGACCCGCACTGGCGGTCGATGGTGGTGGCGGGGACGGACTCGGGCCAGCCCGCGGCCAGCACGGCGTTGCGGCCGATGTTGAGCGATTGCTCCGAGACCTGCATGACGCAGCCCATGATCACGTCGTCCACCTGCGCCGGGTCCAGCCCGTTGCGCTCGGCGAGGGCCTTGAGCGTCTCCGACGCCAGGTCGACGGCGTGCCAGTTGCGGAGCTTCCCGTTTCGCTTGCCCCCGGCGGTGCGGACGGCGTCGACGATGACTGCGGTGGTCATGGCGTGTCTCCTCCCAGCTCCGGCGGCGGGCAGTCCCGGCCGGGTCAAGATCGGTGCAGTTTACCGGCCGCGGGGCAGTGCCCCACCTGGGGGCCCACCACCCGGAGGATTAGGGTCTGCCGGCGATGACCGGCAGCGGGCGGGACGAAGGGAAAAGAGACGACATCCGCCAGGGGGCGGCCGCGCTCAAGGACATGGACCGCTGGCTGGGGGACGGGGGCATGCCCATCATCGACGTGGTGGGCGGCGCGTTCACCGGGTACGGCGTCGACGGCGAGGATCTGGGCTGGGTGGCCGGCACCTTCACGCCCACGGACCTGGCGTGCAACCCGCACGGGATCACCCAGGCCGGCGTGCACGCGTTGCTGCTCGATGCGTGCATGAACTTCGCCATCAACGCCGCCCTGCCCGGCCGGGCGCGCACACGGGGAACGCTCGAGATCAAGACGGAGACGATGCGGCCGGCCCTGAAGGGCGAGCCCTACGTGCTCCGGGGCGAGGTGGTGCGGTTGGCCCGCCAGGTCGCCTACGCCGAGGGCGCCGTGCGTGACGCCGAGGGCACGCTCCTGAGCCGGGCGACGGGGACCTTTCTCCTGCATCGACCGGAACCCGACCCCGCCCCCTGATCCCTACCGGGTCCCGCTGCCGGGACCCGGCGTCTGCCGCATCTGCTGCGGACCGGCCGCCGGCCATGCGCTGTGCTTCGCCTGTCGCGTCGTGGGTCGGCGTCTCGGCCTCCCCCTGACCCCGGTGCTGCCGCTGCGCCTGTGCCCCATCCCCGGTCCGCTCTACACCGTGCTCATGGGGTACAAGGAGGCGCCGGTCGCCGAGGCCCGGGCGCGCTACGCCGCCATGCCGGCGCGCCTGCTTCGCGAGTTCCTCGCCGCGCACGCCGCCTGCGTCGCCGCCGTGGCGGGAGGACCGTTGGGCGTCGCCCTCTGCGTGCCCTCGACCGCACGCCCCGACGGCGCCCCGCTCACGACGCTCGCCGGGATGGCCGAGGCAGCCGGGGCAGCCGGGGCCCGCTGGTCGCCCGGTGTGCTCCGCCGCGGTGCCGCTCCGGTCGGGCACATGCGGCCCGATGCCGGCGCCTTCTCCGTCTTGCCGGAGGCGCACCGGCGACTGGAGGGAGAACGCGTGCTGTTGCTCGACGACACCTACGTCAGCGGGGCGCGGGCGCAGAGCGCGGCGGCCGCGCTGCGCCTGGCCGGAACGGCCTCGGTGGTCGTCGTCGCGCTCGGACGCGTCCTGCGGCCCGACCGCGCTCCCTCCCACGCCGCTTTCCTGCGAGCGCACCGGCGTGCCCCGCTCGAAGAGCGCGGCGAAGGCTCACCCTGCTGCCGGTGTACTCAGGCCGGGACGCCCAGCGTGTAGCGGACGCCGGTCAGCTCCTCCGAGGCCGACCAGAGCGCCGCGGCGTCGGCCTGGTCTCGGGCGCGTCGCGACGGCGTGACCACGCGGGGCGGCCCCCAGAGCTGCAGCGGACCGCCCGGCCCGATGTACTGTCCACCGTGCACAGACGACGAGGTCGCGGCGCAGAGGACGGGCAGGGCTCCGGCCGCCGTGGATTGTCCGATCGTCGACCCGGCGGCCCGTGCCAGCTTCCTTCGCACCCGGCCGCCCTTCAGGTCGGCACCGTTGCCGGCCAGGTTGCTCCGGGTCCAGCCCGGGTGTGCCGCCACGGCAATGGTCCGCAGCGCGGCAGCGGCCAGCCGGCGTTGGAGCTCGGCCACGAAGAGAAGGTTGGCCAGCTTCGACGTGCCGTAGGCCTCCCACGGATTGGCGATCCGGACTCCGGCGATGTCGTCAGAGCGCAGGCGCCCGATGCGGTGCACGTGCGAGCTGACGCCGACGATCCGTGAGCGCTCGGTGGTCACGATGCGCTCGAGCAGCAGGCCGGTGAGGGCGAAGTGGCCCAGGTGGTTCGTGGCCATGTGCAGCTCGAATCCGTCCGTCGTGAGCTGGTGCGGCGCGCCCATGACGCCGGCGTTGTTCACGAGGAGGTCGAGGCGGGCGTGGCGGGCCAGGAACGAGGCCGCCGCATGGCGGACCGAGCCCAGGTCGGCCAGGTCGATCGTCAGCACCTCGAGCGAACTGCGACTCAGGTCGTTGTCGAGCTCGTCGTAGGCCCGCCGGGCCTTCACCTCGTCGCGGCAGCCCATCACCACGTGCGCACCGTGCTCGGCCAGGGCGCGTGTCGTCTCGAACCCGATGCCGCTGTTGGCCCCGGTGACGAGGGCGACCCGCCCGGTCAGGTCGCCGATGTCGTCCTCGCCCCAGGCGCTGCCGGTCGCCACGGTCGCTACGCGTTGCCGATGTGGTCTGCGGGCACCGTGCCCAGCCGGCCTGCCTCGAAGTCCTCGAAGGCCTGCACGATTTCCGCGCGCGTGTTCATGACGAAGGGGCCGTGGGCGTACACGGGCTCGCCGATGGGGCGGCCACCGAGAATGAGCACGTCGAGCGCTTGGTGTCGCGATTCCTGGGTTGCGTTCGCGCGCAGCGCCAACGCCTCGCCGGGGCCGTGCACGATCAGCTGTCCGGTGTGGACCGGCCTGGCCCCTGCGCCCACCGTGCCGGCGCCCGAGAGCACGTAGAGCAGCGCGTTGAAATCGCGCGGCCACGGCAGCACGAGCTCGGCCCCCGGTTCGATGCTGGCGTGGACCATGGAGATCGGTGTGTGCGTGGCTCCCGGGCCCCGGTGCCCGGCCACGTCGCCGGCGATCACGCGGACCAAGGCGCCGCCGTCAGGCGAGGTCAGGAGCACGATGTTCCCCGCATCGAGGTTCTGGTAGCGCGGGTCGATCAACTTGTCCGCCGCCGGCAGGTTCACCCAGAGCTGCGTGCCGTGGAAGAGGCCGCCGCTCGCGATCAGCTGGTCGGGCGGACGCTCGATGTGCAGGATGCCCGAGCCCGCCGTCATCCACTGGGTCGAGCCGTTGGTGATGAGGCCGCCACCGCCGATGGAGTCCTGGTGCTGAAACGTGCCGTCGATCATGTAGGTCACCGTCTCGAAGCCGCGGTGCGGGTGCCATGGCGTGCCCTTGGGCTCGCCGGGCGCGTACTCGACCTCGCCCATCTGGTCCATGTGCACGAACGGGTCCAGGTCGGAGAGGGACACGCCGGCAAACGCACGTCGGACCGGGAACCCCTCACCTTCGAAGCCCGAGGGGGCGTCGGTGACGGAGGCGACGGGGCGGACGGCCGCGGCCTGCTCGGCCGTGGTCTCGATACTGGGCAGGTCCAGGGTGTCCGGAACGGTCACAGCGGGCATGGCGTCCTCTCCTCCAGTCGCGCCGTCGTGGCGCGACACAAATACAACGCGCCGGCGCGCCGTTCTGTTCCGCTCCCGTTCCGTCGCTCAGGAGGCGTCGAGGCGCGCCACCTGATCGGCGCTGAGCTGAAGGTCCGCCGCTGCGGCGGAGGCCCGAGCCGATTCCGGCCGGCTGCTTCCCGGGATCGGGACGACGCGCGACCCCTTGGCCAGCATCCAGGCCAGGGTCACCTGTTGCGGCGAGGCACCGACCTCGGCCGCCACCTGGGCGAAAGCCGAGTGGTCCTTCTCGATGCGATCAGCCCGGCCGATCCCTCCCAGCGGGCTCCAGGGGATGAACGCGACCCCGATCTCCTCGCAGTGCTCGAGCTCCGGCTCGGAGGAGCGGAAGCGCGGCGAGAATTCGTTCTGCACGCTGGCCAGTCGGCCGTCCAGGACCCGCTGCGCCTCGTCGATCTGCGCGACGGTCGCGTTCGATACCCCGGCCATGAGGATCTTGCCCTCGTCGAGCAGCTCGGCGAGTGCGCCGACCGATTCGGCCCACGGCACCGAGGGATCGGGCCGGTGGTACTGGTAGAGCCCGATCGCCTCCACACCGAGCGCTTTGAGCGACGCCTCGCAGGCCTGCTTCACGTAGGTCGGGTCACCGTGCACCGTCCAGGTGCCGTCCCCGGGGCGGCGGTGGCCGCCTTTGGTGGCGACGAGCACGTCGTCCGTCGGCCCGCCGTAGGCCGCGAGTGCCTCGGCCACCAGCCTCTCCCCGTGGCCGTGTTCGTCGACGCTGAGCGAGTAGGCGTCCGCCGTGTCGATGATCGTCACGCCCGCGTCGAGCGAGGCGTGGATCGTGGCGAGGGCGCGGGCACGGTCGGGTCTCCCTTCAATAGAGAGCGGCATCTCCCCCAGGCCGACGGCGCTCACCGTCCGCCCGCCGATCTGGCGATGCTTCATGGCTCCTCCTCACGGTGGTCGAGATCCTCGTGCGGGCTGAGGCCGACCTGCTTCGTCGGCAATCCCGTGACCTCCCAGACGATACCGCCGGGTCAGCTCGGGCGAACACGACCTGCAGCGTCACCGAGCCCGGGCTCATTCCCGCGGCGCGAAGGCGGCCGGAGGACGATGGCGCGTCACACCACGACGTGAAACGCCACGCGATACACCATTGTGTCGTCCGCGATCGGTCCGGCGTGAGCGGCCCGGCGGCGCAGCTCTTCGAGGTCGGTCTCACCGGACCGTCGTACGTCGGCATCCGAGATTGCCGCGAAGGGCACGAGCTCGATGCTGTCGACTTCGATCGTCGCCGGCCCGACCCGATACCGCCCGCCGACCTTGACCCGTGGTCGCTTCCAGAGCCGGAACGTGACGGTGATGCGGCCCGAGGCGACGTCGTTGCGCAGCTCTTCGCTGAACTCCACCGACGAGAAGCTATGCGCCCGAGGACCGACCTTCTGTCGGGTTCGCCCGTTCAGGAGACACCGGGCGAGCGGTCGGGCTCACCCCGGCGGGTGGCGACCGGCGCGTACGGCTTCGTCGACCAGTCCGATGAGCCAGGCGAGCGCGTCGCGGGCCTGTCGATGCGGCAACTGCCAATCGACGGTCATTCGCTCGAACGAGCCGACACTCCAGAGGACATCGAGCAGAGCAGCGACGGCTGCTGCTGTTGGTGCCGGCCACTCGGTCGTCCACGGTTCGAGTGCATCGTGCAGCGCCTCGCGCTGACGCAGGAGAGCTTCCGTCATCGTCGGGTCCATCGGGCGTTTCTCGAACGTGTACGACGAGACGTGATCGAAGATGCGCCCGGCGACGTCGCCGACATCCTCCAGTTGCAGGTTCGCGAGGTCGATTCCTGCGTCGCGCTCGAGGTCGCGCATGACGGCATCGCGAAGCCCGCGCTCGTCGGTGAAGTGGCGGTACACCGTACGCTCGTTGACCTCCGCCTCTTGAGCTACGGCGCGGATGGTCAGGGATTGCCAGTCTCTGACCGACGATTTGCGCAGGAGCTTCTTGGCTGCGCCGACGATCCGCTCGCGGGTCTCCACGGACTGGGCCCGCCGGGCCGGACTGTTGTAGGCCCGAGATCCCCCCGGCTTGTCACTCACCGGCAGAACCCGGGTTCGGCGAGGTGAAACTCACGCCAACCTGGGGGACAAGTCCGCCGATGTCCGTCACCGAGGTGGTCATCGGCGGATCCCCCTTCGAGAATTGATGTCAGAGTATGACGAACGGATTACGACGTCGTCAAACACCGGCACGTGTCACGCCCCGAGGCGCTGAAGGGCGTCCAGCGAGCCATGGTCCTCGAACGCAGCGGCGAAGCGCTCAATCATGGCGCGGCAGACCTCTGGTCTCTGGGCTCGATCGGAGCGGTGGGTGGCCAGCCAGACGGCGAGGCCGTACGGGTGCGACGAGGCGTACCTCATCCAGGTTTCGGTTTCCGAAGGCTGCCCCTCGGCAGGCACGGTCAGGGCGTCTCGGTATGCCGCCACGAGGCGGTGCTCGTAGGACCGTCGGTCCTCGACCGTCAGGGCGGACACCATGAAGTAGGCGACATCCTGCGCCCAGCTTCCGCGTCGACAGACCTGCCAATCCAAGAATCCGACGTGGTTGTCGGGAAGCAGATAGGTGTTCCCGACGTGGGGGTCCGCGTGCAGCAGCGTGAGATGGCCTGTCCCGAAGGAGTTCATGGAGCGCAACGAGGAGTCGACGAGGGTGTCCAGGGTCAGGGCACGCACCGCGGCAGGAAGGAGGTCATGAGCTCGTTCGGCGCCGATGGGCACACTCGTCCGGAAGGAATCCGTCCACCCCGGTGTGGCTCGCCAGGTCTGCAGCCATTCGAGATCGGCCAGCTCAGCGCGGTCCCAGTACAGGCTGTGGAGCGCCGCCAACGATCTGAGCCCGTGCTCGACCTGGTCCACGGACACGTGGCGCGTGGCGTCACATGGCTGGCCGTCTCGGAGTGTGACGTCCTCCATCACGATGGCGTAGTCGAGCCGCGTCCGGTCGATGGCGACGTGAAAGGGGTGAGGATGGTCGACGGGAATGGGGAGCGAAGATGCGTAGAGCTCGGGCTCGTTGAAGAGGTTGCCGTTCTTGGCATGTGACTTCCGGAAGGATCCCTCTCCCTTCACGAAGACGACCGGTGGGCCAGTTCCCCGGGCGTAGGTGACTCCGAGCCTGGCGCGGCGGTTGGTTCCGTCGTCTCGCTCGAGCACCTCGACCGCGGCAACCTCGACGTCGACCAGGTCCCGCTTCAGGGCGGCGGTCATCCAGGCGGGCGAGACCTCCGACCAGTCGCGAGGCACTGCCGGAGGGACCACGGACAGACGCTACAAGTAGGCGCGACGGCCGCAATCGTCGTATCGACGAGGTTTCGCCAGTCGCGAATTTGCAGAGGGCCGGGCCGGGCTCGCCCTCGACCACGAATGCCTCGACCTGTCCGCTTCGTGGAACGTCCAAGGTTCCCAACGCCTCCTTGGTCGCTTCCACGGCGGCCCGGCCACGGGTTCTCGCCACCCGATGTTGCTCATCGACTTCGTCGTGCGTCATCGTCGAACCGGCGTGGCCCGTGGCGTCCTCAGCGAGCGAGGGGTCGACAGTGTCGGCGACTGCCACGATCATGATGCGGTCCGCGGACCCATGAAAGAGATCCCGGCTGAGGCCGCTTGGATCGCAACGTCCGAACCGGTCAATGCCGACAACCAGGGTGATCGTGGCGCTTCCCGAAGGCTTCCGATGCCACAGGGCTGTCGATCACGCTGCAACCACGTTCACCGCCTCCTTTGTACTCATCGATACTGGGGCTCATGAGGATTCCGTTCGGATTACTCGCACTTGTCGATCGTAGGGACCGGGTCCATGACATGACGCCTCAATGCCCATGCTGTGGGGCGAGCCGGAATCGGACTCTCGACGGAGCCATCACGAACTGCTCCAGTAGGGTCACCGAAGCCTCAGGCAAAGGTCCAGTCCTAGTCTGACGGAATGGACATCCCGCCGGAAACCAACTACGCCAGCGTCGGTGATTCCCACGTCGCCTATCAAGTCCTAGGCGAAGGACCTCTTGATCTCCTGTATTTCTATGGCTTCGGCTCACAGCTCGACCTGCTTTGGGAGCACACGGCTTACGAGCGCTACATGAGACGCCTCGCGTCTTTCAGCCGGTTGATTCTATTCGATCGCCGTGGAACTGGATTGTCGGATCCGTTGTCAGTGCGCAGCAAGTTCACGTTGGACGAGTGGGCGCATGATGTGGAGGTTGTGCTCGAGGCTGCCGGATCGACTCGCACCGCACTCTTCGCCGCCGTGGACTCCGGTCCGATCGCCTGCCGCTTCGCCGCCACTCATCCCGAACGAGTGAGTGCCCTCATCCTCCATAACTCTTCAGCGCGCTATCTGATCGCAGATGATTACCAGATTGGAGTGCCGGCAGAGCGCGTCGACGAGATCGTCGACGTAGTCCGCTCAACCTGGGGGAAAGTGGATCTTCAGCGTTTGGCCAATCCCGGCTTGAACCCGCGGGCGGATCGTCTCAACGCCAAGATCGGACGGGCAGCGGCGACGCCGCGAGCTGCAGCCGCTCAGTACGACTACTTATTGCGGAGCGTCGACGTTCGCGACCTTCTACCCGACATACAAGCACCGACACTTGTCTTCCACAAGGCAAACCTGCTTGTTCCGATCGAGCACGGAAGGTATCTCGCGGAACATATTCCCGGCGCATCATTCGTCGAGCTCGAGGGCTCCGCACTCGCCGTCGATTATTCCGATCCGACCTTTACCGCCAAAGTCAGGGAGTTTCTCACCGGCGAACCTTCCGCCGTACCGTATGAACGAATTCTCGCCACGGTCCTATTCACCGACATGGAGGGGTCCACCGACCTTGCGGCCTCTCTCCGTGACGTCCCCTGGGAACGGCTGCTCGACATGCATGATCAATCCACCCGAGATCAGCTTGACCGATTCCGTGGTAGGGAACATAAACCGACAGGCGACGGGTTCCTCCTGTCGTTTCCTTCGCCATCACATGCCATCGAATGTGCGCAAGCAATCATCGACTCTGCCCATGAGGACCTGAACCTCGAACTCAGAGTCGGTTTGCACTCCGGCGAATGCCAGGTTCGTGAAGATGGCGATCTGGCCGGAATCATCGTGAATATCGCGGCGCGAGTGTGTGAAAAGGCGAACCCAGGCGAGATTCTCGTAACACGGGCGGTCAGGGATCAGCTCCTCGGAACGGAGATCCAATTTGTCCAGCGAAAAACCAGGACCAAACTAAAGGGCGCACCTGGAACCTGGGAGTTGTATGCGGTCCGGGAAGGCGGGACCACCTTGTACACGACGAGCTATGACGAGGCCCCCGCGAGGGACGATGCACCACGTGGCGTCGCACGCGCTACTCACAGACAGGGATAATTCAAAGGGGTAGGCGTCGTTCACACGAGTTCTAATTCTCTATCCACCCTCCGATCCGTGGCGTCCTCGAACTCCATCGCTGACGCTACGAGGTAGGCGTCCGGGGACCCAGATTGACTCCGAGTCCACCGTGTCCGAAGGCAGGGATGCCCAGGCGTTCCAAGCCGTGGACGACTTTTCAGGTTCCAGCCTTGTTGCTGACCACCAGGACCGCCTCGGCCCCAAAGTCGCGTCATTCGTTGTAGGCCAGCCGCAGCAGATCCGGCTTGCCACACTGTGTGGTATCCCAGATGACGGTGTCTGTGTGTGCAGTCAGCACCTCGTCAACGAGCACGTCGCCGTAGGTTGCGCGCGGGTTACGGGTGGACCACACCAGCCGGGCCGGCACTCGAGACGTCAGGATCTGCCCAAGGGCCGAGCCGATGCCGCTCCCGGTCACGACGTGGAGGAGACGGTGGTACATCACTTCGATCGCCGCCATGGGTGCTCGTGTGGAAAAACACCTGTGGGCGACGTCGGGTCTTCGTCCGCGCATGTCAGACGATCACGGTGAGGGACATTCGGTTGGCGCTCAGCCCAGTGCGGTCTGATTCACCACCAGCTGGCATCCCGCCAGAGTCACCTGCGTGCTACCTTCCGCACGGACGGGGGCGCCAACAAGCAACAAGGGGGTATCCCGTGAGATTTAGCCATTTGGTTCGTGGGTTGATCGCAATGGGCTTAGCCGGTGGCTTGTCGCTGTTGGGAGGTTCGATCGCAGCCGCTGCTCCGGCAGGGACACTGGACCAGCAGGTCCCTGGCCCCGGCGACCTGGGAGCAGCAGTATGGGGACCTCAGTCATTGGCGCAGGTTTTCACCGCTGGGATCACCGGGTCGCTCACTGGGGTCGTCGTCAACGTTCAGGAGACGGATCCCGCTCCTGTCGGCGACCTCGTGGTTTCCATCGAATCGGTGACCGGCTCGGGGCTGTCGGCTGTTCCAAGTGACACCATTTTGGGCCAGACCACGCTGAGCCCGAGCCAGGTCACCAACGGGGCGAATTCCGTGACGTTCAGCCCTGGTATCACGAGCACCAGCGGTACCCAGTACGCCATCGTGCTGTCGGATACGACCGATCAGAACGGTCAGTACCTGTGGAGTGGGACGGATACGGCGAACTACCAGGGAGGCTCCGGCGAGTCCAACCGCGGATCCGGCTGGCTCGTGGAGCCACCGACGACCCATGGCCCGGTGGATTTCGTATTCCAGACGTACGTACAAACCAATTTCGCCGGTTACGTCGACGCTCCCTCAGGCGGGCTGGCAAGTGCCAGCGTCACCTTCAAGATCCCCCTCGTCAACTGCGCCGTGACCCCGAATGCCACGGTGTCTGAAGGGGTCATTACGAGCTCCCTTGGCACCTGGGCGCTTGCACAGGAGTCATGTTCGTCGGGTACCCCAGCTTCTTCGTTCACTGTCGGCACCCCGGCCGGCAGTGCCTCAGACCTGGCAGGCGCATCGCCGGGCGACCAGATCGTCGCGTCGATGTTCCAGTCCGGCACCTCGACCTACGCCGACATCCGCGATCTGACCAGCAGTTCCCACTGGTTCGAAACCGACCCGACCAATGTGGGCGACACCGGCATCGGCATCGGCACCTACCTCACCGGACCAGTCGCCTCTTTCGCGCCGATCACGATGTCGAATGCCCAGGTCAACGGGGAGTACCTCGGCTTCGAGAGCCCGTCCCGTTACAAAGACGTCTCGACCCACACACTCGTCGCAAGCAGCGTATTGACGACCACCGCTCGCGGGACGAGCTTCGTCTTGACTTTCAAGCACAGCACCTGACGAACACCCGCTCTGGTTATGCCGTAGCTAGGCATCGACCGGTTGACGGCGTCGAAATCGCTCTGCGTCCAGATCGCAGAGATGGTCGCAGGCTTTTCGCGGCTGAGTAGGACCGAGTTCCCACTCGACCACCAGAAGCTCGCGGAGCTCAACCAAGCCGTTGCGTAGTTTCGCGGTCGAGCCTTCTCGTTCTCGCGCGGGCCTACACGAGAGGTAGGTGAGAACCAAGGCATCGGCAGGACACCGACCTTGGTGTGCTCTACAAGGAGCGCCGGGGAGCCGAGGCCGCCTTGCCGGACTTCGCTCGGCCCTACGAGGAGACTTGGTCGCAACCGAGCGGGAACGACTCCTCCATGCGGGCGACGTCTGCTGGGTCGAGGTGGCGGGCGGCATCGCCGATCCAGCGCCTGAGCCCGGTTCGTTCCCCCGCCGCGGCGAGCGCCCGGGCGCCCGTCTCCCAGAGCGCGAAGACCTCGGGGCCCGTGCCGCGCAGCCCCGCTACGGCCGCATCGAAGGCACCGCGGTTATCCCCCGCTTCGAGCCGATCGGTGGCGAGCGTGAGTGCGCAGGTGGCGATGGCGGCGGTCATCTCGGTGTCGAGGTGCTCCTCTCCCACCCACTCGTAGAGGTCGACTACGTCTTCGAAGGGGCGACCCCGCACCAGGGCCAGGGCCTCGGCCCGCAACTGGCTCGCTCGGTCCCCTCCGGTGGCGTCGGCCTGGCGCACCAGGCGCTTGAAGTTCGTCCAGTCCGAGGCGACACCGACGAGCAGGTAGCCCTCACGGCCGGCCTCGGGCAGGTGCTCGACACCGACTCCAGCTTGCAGCTCAGAGAGGTAGTTGCCCAGTGTCTTCTCGGCGACCTCCTCTCGGGTCGAGCCCGTCGGCCACATGCGAAGGCGGATCTGGCTGGCACGCAGGTGCCGGCGGTCGTGGCAGACGAGGTAGACCAAGAGCTCGTCGACGATGCGGCGGTCGCTGCGACGTCGAAGACCCGTGATCTCGACGGCGCCCAGCACGTTGACAACCGGCTCGGGAGTGGCGCTGGCTTCGGTTGCATCGCCGGCGTCGGTGACATCGGCCGGGACGACGATCAGTTCGGCTCCGTTGCGCGTGACAAGGCTACGCTCGGCGTCCGCCTTCACGAGATTGGTGCCCTCCTGGACGGGCGGCTCCTGAACGGGCGAATCACGCTCTGTCTCCCCTCCTGAGGGCACTGCCGTCGTCAGAGGAAGTTGGCGACGGCGGCGCTCGAGGAGTACGGCTCCGGCGGCGAGTAACGACAGCACCAGCACGACCAGCCAGATCGGAAAGCTGCCGCCCGCCGATCCGTCCGTCGCCGTCGCTGTAGCCGAGGCCGTCGGGGGCAGCGGTGCGCCAACCCACGGTGGCGTGGGCTGATGTGGATCCACCGATACGGCCGGGAACCCGAGCGCCAAGGTGAGCGGCGAAGCGATGTCAAGGGTCGTGGTTCCCTGCTCGGCGCTGAAGAGGGTGAACTCGGTCCCGCTGAAGGACCCGGCGCCGACGCTCAGCGTGCCGGTGGTCACGTCCGCGGGCACCACGAAGGAATAGGTGGCGTCGAAAAGACCGTCGTCGTGGTTGCCCTTGTTGGCGTTGTCGCCGGCGTTGCTCATGGTCGCCGTGATCGCTGTGTCCCCGGCAGGGATAAAGGTGAGCAGCGAGCCCGGAAGGGGCGACCGGGCGCCGAGATAGTGGCCCGAGCCCCTCAGATCGTTTTGGTCGAAGGGGTACTCGGCGTCGAGCACGACGCTCAGCACCGCCTGATCGGGAGACGACGGTGGAGTACCGGCACCGCTTGGAGGAAACTCGCCGAGGACCGCACTTTGGACGCTGACCTTCGCTGTGTCGGAAAATCCGTCGGCCGGATTGGACAAGGCGAGCGCCCCGGTAGTGGTCGAGGTGGCCGCAAGTGTGGGCATGGTGGCGTCGCGATAGAGCACGACGGGTGCGGGCGCCGTGCGCGTCAGTGTCCACAGATCGAAACCCTGGGAGAAGGATCCCTCGGTGATGACGAGGTCCACGCCGTGCGTGGTGTCGGGCACAGAGACAGTGAACCGGCCCGAACCGCTGCCCCAACCGTTTCCCGTCCCGGAGCCGAGGATCTCCTTGCCGATCGCCGTCAACGACAGCGGCTGAGACTGGTTCCCCACCGTCACGTGTGCACTGATCGGCAGGGTGCCCGACGCCGGAATGGCGTCGCTTTTGACGCTCAAGCTCAAAGCGAAGACCACAAACCGATGACCCGGTGGTGCTTCGCTCCGGGTACCACCGATGCTGGCTTCGGCCGGCCAGGAGACAGATGTGACGGTGGCCGCGAAATCCTGCTCGCGCAGGCGACCGTCGACCGGAGTGATGGCCGAAGTGGTCTCCGGTTCGCCATCGTGGCGTGAGCTATGGGCCTCGGCCGGGACCGACGAAAGAAGCAGGCATGACGCCAGTCCCGTCGCTGCGAGCGCGGCGCGCTGGCTCCGTTTCCTCCTCAACATGCGCACAAGGTAACCGCGGCGGAATGCCTTTTTGGATCGCGCGCATCGCTGATGCAAACAAATTCGTCGACACAATGCGCAGTGGGGTCGGAATGAAACGGACCAGGGATAGAGACCGATTGCCGCTCAGCCTCGAGTAGACCTCGCTGGTTCTCGGGGTCGGCCGCTCCACGCTGTACCGAGTAGTGAAGGACGGCAGTGTGTCGTTCCCGGTGCACCGCATCGGTGGGCGCTGGTACGTGCCGAAGTCGGCGCTCCAGCGGTTCTTGGACGGTGAACCGGTTGCTGCGAACCAGAGAAGCGGCGGCGTTGTGAGCGCGGATCTATGCCTCGACGGCCTCAACAAACAATCGTAGTGGATCTGTCGCCGAAAAACAGGCATCTACCAGGGACGATGCATGTTGGTCGTGCAAATTAGGTAGCGGGGCATGGCGAGCACGATCTCGGCGGACACTGACATGAGGCTGCCGAGTCTCGGGATTTGGTGCTGTGCCGAGCCGCACGTACCGGGCAATATGGGTGTTGCCAGTGCCATCGACTGGGAGACGGGCGTGTGGAAGGTGGCAGATCCGATGGTTGATCACGAGCAGAGCAGGCCGAAGGTCTTCCTCAGCTATGCCAGGAGTGACAACTCAACAGCGAGATACCTCTACGACTACCTGACTCTGCGTGACGTCGACGTGGCTATGGATGTGAGCCTGCCCGCGGGCGACAGCTTCCAGGACATCATGGCTGATGCAATTCGTGACGCCGACTGTGTCGTCGTGTTGATGTCTCCGGCGTACTTCGAGTCACGGTGGTCAAATCTGGAAGTCGGCCAAGCCTTCAGATACAAGACCCGGGTTGTCCCCGTTCTCGTCGAGAATTGCGAGGTACCGAGCCCGCTGAATCATCTAATGGCCCTCGACTGGACCGACCGCGACGAAACATCACTCGGTCGACTTGTTGACGCAGTGAGGTCGGCGTGACTGATGATCTGCTCCCCGGACAGCTTCGGCCGGGAACAGATCTAGCGGCGCTTGCGGCCGCCATCGACGAACTGAGCGCCCGAGTCGAGCAGCTTACGTCAGAGCGATCGGACGATTCTGTACAGGCCATTACGGCCAAGCAGCGGCAGGTCGCTTTCATGGTGATGCCATTTGGACCAGAGGACCTTCAAATCGTGTACACAGAGTTTGTCAAACCGGCACTCGAAGAGCGATGCCAAGTTGAATGCATTCGGGGTGATGACATCTTTGGGTCAAATGTCATAATGGAGGACGTCAGTTCTTCGATCGAGCAAGCCGATCTGCTTGTAGCCGACCTCACAGGCCGCAACCCGAATGTATTTTACGAAGTAGGTATTGGTCACGCGTTAGGTAAACCTGTTCTCCTGCTGGCGCAGTCGCTGGACGATATTCCCTTTGATCTCAGGCACAGGCGTGTGCTGCTTTACGACTACAGCACGAAGGGGTGCAAGCGGCTTGAGATCGACCTTGTCGAGCACGTCCTCGGCATGCTTTGACCAACGGTCGCCACGCCAGCAGTTTGTAGGGCAGAGCTCGACCAGGGCTAGATCTTCTTAGGGGTCCCGCCGACCCAATTGTTGGGAGAGAGTTGGGACAGATGGGATCGGACGGTGGGCTTGTGCTGCGCCTGGCCCCAATAGTCGCCGGGCTGTCCCAACAGTTGCGGGGCTGTCCCAACAGAATGTGCTGTGCCGCTTCAGTCTTCTCGTGGTGTCACTCGGTTCAGAACTGCGCCAGGATCGTCACGGGGCGGCAGAAGGCCGAGCGAGAAACGGAGCGGAGCGGCGTCTCGCAGCGCACCCTTGACCATCCGGGCACGCACTGCGATCACAATGGGTCAAGCTGGCCGAGCATCGGCCGGCTTGGTCGCAGATTCGATCTCCGCCAGGACGATCGACTGACCGACGAGGTGTTCCACATTCGTCAGCTCGTTGGAGGCGTCGCCAGAGGGGGGCCTCGTCATCGTCCGTGCCAAACACGAGGACCAGAATGCAAACGAGCTTCAGCCTCGGCGAGCGGTCACGAGATCTGCATGCCCGACGATGACAACTTTCCCCGTCCTGTCCTTCAGTCGGTCGAACCCGGTCACGAGTATGCGCGTCAGATCTGCGAGTCCGGCCGGAGGAAGGAGATCCGGGTCGTAGGTCAAGAGGAAGAACTCCGTCAGCTCATCGACCGTCATCGCCTTGGAAGCTGTAATGGGCTCCACCATGAAGGAAGTGAATTCGGCATCGACAAGGAGCTCGCGGAGCCTGTCTGCCTGGAACACTCGCTCGTCTTCGATCGGAGGAATCGTGACCGGATACGTGTCGGCCACTTGCCGCCAGGCCGCCCGGAACACGCTGATCGGATTCGGCGCCTCGTCGGGGGAGGCCCTGGGGAGCACGGCCGCAAGAAGCCCACCTCGGCGAAGGATCCGCGCCAGCTCAGCCAATACCTCTTCGAGCGGTTGTAAGAGCATGAGAGCGTAGTGACACAGCACGGCGCCGAAAGCGCCAGAGGCAATGGGCAAATCGGCAGCATCGGCCCGGGCCAGCGGTGCACGGTTCCCGAGCCTCTGCGATGCAGCGTTGAGCTCCGCTGTGTTCCAGTCCACCCCGAGGCAGTCCCGGTCCCTTCGAAGGACCTCGAGTAGATAGCCGTCGCCGCAGGCGAGGTCGAGGACCGGTACGTCTGACCCGCCAAGGGCGTGGGCGAGTACCTCGTACGAGTTGCGGCCCAGCTCATCGGTCAGGCCCCCGAGTGCCGTCGTCGTCGCTCCGGCGTGACGTGAGTGCCATTGCTGAAGGTACTCAGCACTCTCGTTGGTCTCATGATCCATTGAGACATTGATAGCTGACCACGGCTATGAGACTCGACGGGCGAAGGGAATGGGCGTACCGCAGCGATAGTCAGGGTGATCTGAGCGATCGAAAAGGGCGGGCGACGGCAGTCCGAGCCGCGTCCTCAGCTTGTCGGCCGCATCGGCTCGGGCCAGCGGAGCACGATCCCCGAGCCTCCGCGAGGCAGCGGCCAGCGTCGCCGTGTTCCGGTCTACTCCAAGCAGTGATGGTCCTTTCACACCACCTCAAGCAGATATCCGTCGCCGCACGCGAGGTCGAGTACAGGTCCCCCTGTACGCGAAGAGCGTGGGCGAGCACCTCGTACGAATTTCGATCCAGCCCAAGCGTCGCCGTCGTCGCTCCGGGGTGACGACAGGGCCACCCCTGGAAGTACTCCGCGCCAGCGCTTGTCGCCAGATCGATTGGGGAACTTGATAGCCCTCCGCGACGACGAGAGTGGAACCGTGCCGTTATCCGAAAGCGCACCCAATCGGTCTAACGCTGGTAGAGGCGGTTTTCGCACTGTTGCACGCCGATGGCCAACGGCGCACAATGGTGCCGCTTTCAAGCAGGAGGCGGTCCGTGGCTGAAGTCGGACGTTTCAGCAGGACGGGTCGGACACCAACATGAGCGATAGGGGAAGCCCACCTGCCGATCCGCCGGCCGTTGACAGTCGCGAGAGCGCTCCAGACCCCGCAGCCGAAGTAACAGCAGACCTTCTCGCTTCCGTTGTGCCCCCACAGCTCGCCATTCCAAACGCAGAGCCCGACCGCAACACCTACTGGACCAGGCTCCATGTACCGTTTGGTGGTTGCATGCTGATACTCACGATCGGTGCAGTTATTTCCAGAAGTCGTGGCGGTCAACGTCCGCCTGCTCCCTCTGGTCAAAGGTCGCTGAGGTCGGACCGCGAACTTCCATTCAAACATCGCCTCGGTCAGCCGGTTCGTGGCGTGTACTGTCGCCAACGGGCTCCGAACGAGAGTGCTGACACCAACAGACGGAGGAGACTATGCCCGAACAGATATCGTCCGCGCCCGAGCAGATAGCGTCCGAACAGATAGCGTCCGCGCCGGTGGCCACGCTCGCTCGTGTCGGGCTGACTGAGGACGCCGTGAAGTCCCACGTGTTGAGCCCGGACCTCGCGGGAGCGACATCCTTTCACGGACCCGATAATGCCGCGGCCACCTTGAAGATCCCCACCCCGTTGCCGCAGCACACCTACACCTTCGATGGGTCTACCTTTTGCGCTCAGTTGCACGACGACCTGAAGTCGTCGGTGGCCGGATACATCATGCGGATGCGCCAGAACGGCCAGCAGATATATGACCTAACTTGGAATTGGGCTGACGAGCCCCAGGACGGGAGCGAGGGCTGGGGGCCTAATGTGCGAATGCACGTAGCCAGCTGCAGCAAGCTCGTCACCGCAATCGCGATGACCAAGCTATTCGACGAGCGATCTATCTCCTTCGACACGAAGATCATCGACTACCTTCCCACCTACTGGTCGAAGGGCGCGGGAGTTGATCAGGTCAGCTTCGCCGACCTGCTCACGCAGCGCTCCGGTTTCAACTTCGGCAACAACGAGACCGGATCTGACTACGCGTTCATGAAGCAGCAGGTGGCGAGCGGCACTACCCACGTCGGGACCTACAACTACCAGAACATGAACTTCGGTCTTTGCCGGATCCTGCTCTCGACGGTGAACGGTAACATCCCAGCGGGGATCAGCTTCGGACCGTTCAGCGACGTCGTGTGGGACGCGGTCACGACCGAGTGCTACGTGGCGTACGTGACGGCCAACGTGTTCGGGCCGGGACAGGTGTCCGACGGCAGCCTCGCCCACAACACCGGCGACGCGCTCGCCTACAATTTCCCGGTGTCTGGCAACGGATGGAATTCCGGCGATCTCACCGCCTATGCCGGTGGTGCTGCTTGGCACCTGAGCGTCGACGACCTGCTCGGCATCATGGGCGCGTTCCGGCGGGAGAACACCATTGTCAGCCAGGTGCAGGCACAGTCCATGCTCGACGCCGGCTACGGGCTGGACCTCATCCAGTCCACCCCGCTAGGAACGATGTTCGCCAAGAACGGCGGGTGGTCCAGCAGTAACGGCCAGACCGAGCAATGCGTGGCGTTCTTTCTCCCCCAGGGGATCGAGCTGGTCGTATTCGTCAACTCGCCCATCGGAACATCCAACCCTCCCCAGTTCCTGATGGGCACAGTCGCCCAGTACTACATCGACAACACGAAGTAGTCGCCGGCGTTACGTACCGGGTGCTGGACCTATATATCGGGTAGGGGCCGGGACAAAGGGACGCGGGGACAGCTGGCAAAGCACCACCACCATTCCTGCCGGTGGAACTTCTCCACTGGGGCTCTGATGAGGCGGAACTGTGGGGCTAGCTGGAATCGAACCAGCGACCTCAGCATTATCAGGGAGGTCATCAGAATCTCGCTCCGTCCCGATGCGTCCAGCAGGGACCCGATTTTGCCGCTCCAGGGGTCACACGTTCTCGTGGGTGAGACGTAGCGGGACTGAGCGGGACTCTCTCGGACCCAATTGTCGGGACAAAGTTGGGACAGATTTGAGCCCTCCCGGCGATGCGGCGCGATCAAGTCGCTCCTCAGCTGACGTGGCGCTGAATGGCGATCCTCACGATCGAGCTGGGAAACGACCTGGGGTCACCGGTGTTGCGGAGCGTTGCCCGGGAGATCAGCCTTGGGACCAGCTGTGCGGGCCCGACGTTCCGGCCACCGCGACCGATTCAGTCCCCGCATTCTTCACGGCGTACCATGTGCCGGTTACTCCAGTCGGGCACTGAACGGAACCCGGGTTCGAGGCCGATGCGATGCCCGCCGTGGTCACCGTTCCCTTCAGGATGCAGCCAACGTCGAGCGGTTGGTAACTGCTCGTGATCTTGATCTTGACGACACCCCCCTTGACGTTCCACGAACCGCTGTCTGTCGTTCCTCCCGAGGTGAAGGAATCAGAGAACACGTTCGGCTGGGCAAACGTCATCGTGCCCAGAGGGAACTGTCCGTTTTGGTCGAACTGGTACGTACCGACGACTCCGGCAGAGGCCGGTGCGGCGAGGGCCGTCGTGCCCACTAGTGCGATCAAGCCGGAACCCCCGGCGAGTAGTGAGGCTCGCAACTTTCCCATGTTCTGTCTCTTCCCCCTCAGGTGAACCCCACCCTGGGGGCCAACGGTGTAAGGGTCACAGTACTTGTCAAGAGACTCGCGGCGATCGCGTAGATACAAGATTGCTTAAGAATGTCACGGTGTCGTTGTCAAAACGGCATCGCCGGACGGCTACGACGCGGTGATCGAACCCGGCTGGAGCGGCGGAATGTCGCGAGTCACGAACGGCCCCGTGCAATCTGGCTTCGGAAGGACGAGGGCAGGCGTCCAGCCCCGTCGGGGCGACGCAAAAACCGAATGGGAACGGACTCGGAGGAGCGGCGGAGACGGCTCCGACCTGAGTCGGCCAGGATCTTTAGTGTCTCGGGACCTGAGAGTCGCGCGCCGAGTCGCTGCCACTCGCCTCGATGAAGCGGGCGTGAGCGACAAGACCAAGGAACGCCGGCTGGGAGCAACCAAAGCTGTCGTGAAGGTCGTCTACACCCAAGGAACTGATCCCGCCACCAGACTCGTCGCCGATCTGATTGACGAGGTGCTGATGCCGTCGTCGGCTGCTTGATGATGCACCTGGAATCGGATAAGAAATCTGGAAATCTGATGATGCAACTGTCATGCACCTGGAGCGAGTCAGATTCTCGCTCAGTCCCGATGTGTCCCACAGAGTGCCATCTTCGCTGGTAATCGGGCTGGTCAAATCGTCGAGTGGAACCCGGCGGGACGTGAGGGGACGGACCGGGACGCAATTGTTGGGACAGAGTTGGGACAGCCTTCCGTTTTCGGCGAGGTTCTCAGCGGCGGGATACCTGAGTCGAAAGATCCGATGCGGTCGGAACCGTTCAAGGACGAAACACTGGATCCTTGTCGGTCGCTCCATTGTCGCTCAGCTGCTCCTCACCGCCGGAGCGGTCTTCTCCGAGCTCGATGGCAGCGGCGATGTAGCGCCTCGCCGTCTTGCGATCGATGCCCACCCCCTGGGCGATGGGGCGTTCGCCCTCACCACGCAACCAGCGACGGAGCGCCTCTTTGACCTGGACCACAGATACCTCCCTGAACGCCATGGGCCCTCCTCGCCAGCGGCTCGAAAGGCCCAGCCGAATGTCATTTCGGCCGGCGTTGGTGGACCCTCAGGGTGGTCCCATAACTGGCAAAAAGGGTGGTCCCATGTCACTGGCAAAACCAGCGATCAACTGGTCCCATGTGGCTGGCAAACGACACTCCATAGCGGTGGTTTTGCAACCACAGCTATGGCGACGACGCCTCATCCCTGAACCCCTCAGGACGTGTTGTGTCGGCGATCGCTTTTTGAGCTTTGTCCCATATGGACCCTGGGACATCTGGAGACGATGAAGCAATCTCGTCCAGACGCTTACGCAATGCTGCCATTGTGGACTGCACTGCATCACGGGTGGCCGGTGGCAGGGCCTGATGCTGTTCGATTTCGCGCCGAATGGCCCCGTAGGTCGAGGCCGCCGACCGGTGCTTGTCAGCCAGCTCGGCAAGCCCGAGAAATGTCTGGAGAGCAACTAGGACGGCTGCCAACAGCGACACCAGTCCTACGGCAATGCGAAGATTGGCGGAAGCTCCGTCGCGACCAAGGGTTGCAAATAGCGTGGTACCCACTGCCGCGCTCGAGTACCACGCTCGGAATGCCCAGAAGCCGCGATCGCGCCGAATAGCGAGCCGCCGCGGTGTAGTGAGCGAACTGTGACTCTCGCGCTCGGCGGTACCACGCGCCAAGAACACGATCGGCCACCTGCCACGTGGAAAACTCGTGGAATTCCTCCGTCATAATCCCCCCGTTTCGCAAGCACGGCTTCAGTATCAACGCCCGAGCCGCTCACGTCGGCCATCAGCGCCCCATTAAACCTTGAGAGTCAAACCGGGGTAAAGAGAAATGTTCCCGTTACTGTCATATCTGGCACAACGGTCCGGGATATTGACTATCTGGGAGCCAATTGTCGGGACAAAGTTGGGACGGTATCCCCCCGACGCAAGCTGGGTTTACGGTCCGACACGACCGGGCTCGGGCCTCGGGAAGGATCGAGGCATGAGCGACTCTCCGGCGCCAGTCCGGTGTTCCGAACACCGAGATCGCTGCGGTGTCGTCGCTACGTGGCCGGCGCCGTCAACGCGAACGTTGTCTTCGCAGTGGTAAGCGCCCCACTGTACTTTCGCTTAGTGGACCGCTTCGCGGGCGGCAACTCCGAGCATGGCCTGGGCCGCCAGGGGCGCCCCCGAGATGGCCCGGAAGTCCGCATGCGACGAGGAGACTATGGCTGCCCCGGTTCGGGGCTGGGTCCACACGAGGTGGTGGCCCGGGCGAATCGCAGATCAAGAAAGGATTAGTACGACCTGGTGTCTCACGGAGAACGCCGGCGACGACAGGGTTCGAGGGTTCGGTCCTGTTCGCCCAGAGGCTCAGCAACGTTTCGGGATTTGCGGAACGCTTCAGTTGACCTCCAACCGCGCCAGTTCTCAGCTCCGCACGCAGAGAGCGAACAGGACTTCATCTTTATCTGGGAGGTCTGAGGGTCTCCGTAGCGGCCCAGAGGGTGAGGTTGACTCCAGTCCGTCAAGCTCTTCGTGGACGTCGATCAACCTTTCGTTCTTTTGATCGACTTGTGTTGCTGCGCCTCAGTTGGCTGGGCCTGGGCGGGTTGCTTCCGGACGCACGGGTCCGTTGACATTGCATCCGACTTCATCCGAATCGACCATGAGGTGCCGGGGTCGCCGCGGGTCAGCGAGGCTTTTAACCACTTGGCGGGGAGTTCCTCGATGAACTGGGGCAACGGCACCTGGTAGGTCTCCTGGCGGTGGGTGTCCAGTGAGCCCGGCTTTTTCGGGTTGAGTCCAAGCTCACGTGCCATCGCCATATGCCGCCCGGAGAGGCGATGGCGCCGCCGGGCTACGCCTGCGAGAGCGCCCTCGCTCAGCTCGTGGGGCCTCGCGGGTACGCCTCATTAATGGAAGAAATGGTTCATTTATGAGTGGTACCCGGGTACGATGGTTGCCGTGGATTATGTCCGACCTGTACAGGCGCTGATTCCCGGAGTGCAAGGGCGGATTCTCGGTGTACTGGCCGAGACTACGGCCCAACTGAATCTGACCACCGTCGCCCGGCTGGCTGGCGTGAGCCCGGCGCAGGCTTCGCGTGTCCTCCCCGAACTAGTCCACCTGGGCCTCGTCGAGCGGGTCGAGGCTCCTCCGTCTGCCCTATTTCGGTTGATGGACGAGAACCTCGTCGGGAGACATGTGCGTTCGATGACCGACCTGCGTTACCTCGCCCTGAGAACAGTCGGGGATTGCTCCGCTCTCCAGAAGCCCCGACCTGAGCTGGTGATCGTCTTCGGCTCTTTTGCTCGCGGTGAGGCCGATGCGGACAGTGACCTCGACGTCGTCCTCGCGCGGCCCGCCGTCATCGATGATTCAGACTCGGCATGGGCAGCGTCCATCGTCAACTTGAACAAGGATCTCACTCGGGCACTCGGTAACCCGGTGAACATCCTCGAAGTCCGGGCACACGACCTTGATCGCCGGCTCAAGAGCCGCAGCGAGGTTTGGAGATCGATCCGCAGCGAGGGGATCGTTGTCTACGGCGATGCGCCCGAGGATCTCCAGAGCATCACCAAGTGAGTGCCGGTGGTCTGCGCACCAAGTCCACGACGCCAAAGCAGGCGAGCGCATACCTGTCCAAGAGCGAGGAGTATCTGGTGGCCGCAGAGCGCGAGCTCGGAGAGCAACTCTTCATCGCAGCCACGAGCCTGGCCATCCATGCGGGGATCAACGCTGCCGATGCGGTCTGTGGGATCCGGCTCGGGAAGCGCTCAGGTGGACAGAACCACGGGGAAGTTCTAGGACTCTTGGATACGGCTGGCACCGACGGCAAGGAATTCGCCAAGGAGCTCGGAAGGCTGCTTCCCCTCAAGACCAAGGCAGAGTACGACCCGGTCGACGTGTCCAAGACCGACGCGGGCCGAGCCGTCGAACGGGCCCGCCGTTGCGTCGCGATCGCACGCCGGGTATTGGATGCTCAAGCCCGGTAGATGCCGGCCGAGGCACAGGCCTGCTGTTGTTCCGGCACATCCGCGGCATTCAGTTGAAGCAGGTGGGTGTCAAGCAGACGGTGTGTCACGTCGACGGTGTCAAGTCCCGACGGTGTGTTGCCAAGTCCTGACAGCCAAGTCCCGACGGTGTCCCGACGGCGTCCCGACGGTGTGTTGCCAAGTTGTTGGGACGGACAACGACCTCGACAACGTGCGCTCAACCGCGGCAACCCTTTGACCTGGATTTATAAGTGGGGCTAGCAAGAATCGAACTTGCGACCTCAGCATTATCAGGGAGGTCGCGAGAATCCCACTTCGTCCCAGCTGGTCCCGTTCCGTCCCAGTCCGTCCTGGTTACGGACGGGCAGAGACCACCCGCTGGGACTGAGCGGGACTGGGCGAGACCAGCTGGGACCCAATTGTTGGGACAGAGTTGGGACAGGCAGACCGACTTAAGTACTCGATCGGCACTCTTACCCGGCCGCGCCGGTCACAGCTCTCGGGCAGGCGGCGATATCCCGTGACCTCTGGACCACCGGCTGACGTGGCGCTGTTTGGTTCGCACTACAGGCTTGAAAACGCCTTTCGACAATTTGTGGGTAACCCCCCGCCAGTTGGAGCTCCCCTCTGAATTCTGAGTCTGAGATCCGACACGATCCCAGCCGGACACAACAGATGTTCGACCTCAGGTGAGCGTGAAGGTCGTGGTCGCGACGGCAAGGGAGCTCTTCCCCTTCGCCTTGATGGTGTGACCTCCGACCCCACCCGCTTTTGCTCCAGAGCGGATGTCTCCCGAGCAGCTGAACGTGCCGTCGCTGCCGGTTGGGGTCGTGCACAGTGGGACAGACGACGGGCTCGACAGCCCGGTCTCGTACGTGACGGCCACCTCCTCGCCCGGCTGGTACCCCTCTCCGGCCACGGTCACGGCTGCCCCTGGTCCGGCCGACGATGGGGAGAGGGTGACCTCGGGCACGGCGGTGATCCGACCGATCGAGTTGTTCCCGACGTTGGTGAACCAGAGCGCGCCATCGGAGCCCAACGTGATCCCGTCCGGTTCGTCGATGCCGTTGCCGGTGTAATAGGTCACGATCCCCGAGGCGGTGATGCGTCCGATCGAGTACCCGTAGTATCGAGATGTTCCCATAGGTGGTGAACCACAGCGCGTCGTCAGAGCCCGAGGTGATGCCCTCGCCGACGCCGAAGCCGGTGCCGATGCGGGTGGCTTTGTAGGTGGTGATGACCCCTGAAGTTGTGATCCTTCCGATCGAACCATGCACCCCGCCGTTGGTGAACCAGAGCGCGCCGTCGGGGCCCGACGTGATTCCCCCCAGACTGTGGATGCGTTTACCGGTGTAGTTAGTCACGACCCCCGAGGTCGTGACCCGACCGATTGAGTTGTTCCCGGCGTTGGTGAACCAGAGTGCACCGTCGGGGCCGGCGGTGATGCCAGTGGGGACGTCGATGCCGGTGCCGGTGTAGTCGGTCACGACCCCAGACGTGGTGATGCGCCCGATCGAGTCGGTGCCGGGGTTGGTGAACCACAGCGCCCCGTCGGGCCCGGCTGCGATGCCTTGTGGGCCCACGATGCCGCTGTCGGTGTAGTTGGTCACGACCCCCGAGGTGGTGATGCGCCCGATCGAGTCGTTGCTTGCGTTGGTGAACCAGAGCGCCCCGTCTGGTCCGACCGTGATGCCTTCGGGTCCGTCGATGCCGACGCCGGTGTAGTTGGTCACGATCCCCGAGGTAGTGATGCGCCCGATCGAGTTGTTGCCGGGGTTCGTGAACCACAGCGCACCGTCGGGCCCGGCCGTGATGTCTTCGGGTCCGTCGATTCCGGTGCCGGTGTAGTTGCTCACGACCCCCGACGTGGTGATCCTCCCGATCGACCCGTCGGTGCCGTAGTTGGTGAACCAGAGCGCCCCGTCGGGCCCGGCCGTGATGTCTTGGGGGCTCACGATGCCGGTGCCGGTGCCGGTGCCGGTGCCGGTGTAGTTGGTCACGACCCCCGACGTGGTGATGCTCCCGATCGAGTCGGTGCCGTAGTTGGTGAACCAGAGCGCCCCGTCGGGCCCGGCCGTGATGTCTTGGGGGCTCACGATGCCGGTGCCGGTGTAGTTGGTCACGACGCCCGACGTGGTGATCCGCCCGATCGAGTCGTTGCTTGCGTTGGTGAACCAGAGCGCTCCGTCTGGTCCGACCGTGATGCCTTCGGGTCCGTCGATGCCGACGCCGGTGTAGTTGGTCACGATCCCCGAGGTAGTGATGCGCCCGATCGAGTTGTTGTAGAAGTTGGTGAACCAGAGCGCTCCGTCTGGACCCGACGTGATGCTTTCGGGGTGCCAGATGCCGGTGCCGGTGTAGTTGGTCACGACACCCGACGTGGTGATCCGCCCGATCGAGTTGTCGTAGTAGTTGGTGAACCAGAGCGCACCGTCGGGGCCCGACGTGATGCCTTCGGGTTCGTAGATACTGACCGCGGTGTAGTCGGTCACGACCCCTGACGTGGTTATCCGCCCGATCGAACTGTTGTAGAAGTTAGTGAACCAGAGCGCACCGTCGGGCCCGGTCGTGATGTCTTGGGGGTCCACGATGCCGGAGCCGGTGTAGTTGGTCACGACCCCTGACGTGGTGATCCGCCCGATCGAGTTGTTTCCCGCGTTGGTGAACCAGAGCTCACCGTGTGGGCCCGAGGTGATCCCAAAGGGGTAGTCGATTCCGAGACCGAAGTTGGTGATGACACCGCCTTGGTTGGTCGCAGGTGCCGTGGCGGACGACGCCTGCGGAGCCACGGAAAGGAGCGGCACAACCAGAGCGATGAGCACCGCGAATCTGGTCAGCAACCGGGTGTGGCGCATCTGGTCCCCCTTCCAAAGCATTCCTCCCTCAAGCCCGATGGTAGTCACCTCGCGTCGCCGTTTCGAGTGAGTGCGTTGACGAACGATCTGGAGATCGCGGAAATCAACTTGCATGGATGAAACCTTGGTCACATTGACCGTTCAACCGTCGGGAAGTCATCGATACCGAGTCTCCATCTTGGAGCGTTGATCGAAATCGGTCGCGCCGAGTGAAGAAGGCCGACGCAGCAGGGCTCCGATTCGGACACTCTCGGCCCCGACGATCATGTCCACCTTGGGCTGCCGATCGGGCATCAGCCGACAGCGATGGTCCGCCGCCTTTGCGCGAAGTTCCCTTGTGTTTTGGAGGTCGAAGTGCTTCGATGTGGCACGGGTTCCGATGGGGCAAGACGGGGGTGGGGGGATGCGCTACAAGTCGCTGTTGGCGCTATTTGCTACCGCAGTGCTCTCGAGCGTGGCCGCTGCCTTCCCGCTCTTCCCCTCTTCGGCTTCGGCGTCGCTGCCTGCACCCACCATCAGTAGCTTCAGCCCGACGCACGGACCGGTCGGGACTACGGTCGTTATCACAGGCACCAACTTGGCCGATGCCACGAGCGTGAGCTTCGGCCGGACCCAAGCGAGCGTCGTCGTTGACACCTCCAGCAAGATCAAGGTGGAGGTCCCAAGCGGGGCGATAACGAGTCTGATCAGGGTCACGACCCCGGAGGCAATTGCAACAAGTCGCAGCAAGTTTGTCGTTACCGGTCCTCCGCTCGCTGGCGTGGTGAGCCTGGCGCGCGATGGGAACAGTTCCTGCGCTCTGTTGACCTCAGGCGGGGTCGACTGCTGGGGATTCGGCCGTGACGGCGAGCTCGGCAATGGCATCTTCTACAACGCCGCCGACAACTACGGCAGCGCCTTCCCGGTGGCGGTGCTCGGCGTGGGTGGCAGCGGCACCCTGGGCGACGTGGCGAGCCTGACCGCCACCGTCTATGTGGATGAGGCGGCGGCCTATTGCGCGCTCCTGACCTCAGGCGGGGTCGACTGCTGGGGATACGGCACCGCCGTCCCGGTGGCGGTGCCCGCAGTCGGCGGCAGCGGCGCCCTCGGCGGCGTGGTGAGCATGGCGAGCGACTACGAGAATGGCTTTTGCGCCGTGTTGACCTCGGGCGGCGTCGACTGCTGGGGCGTCGGCAAAAGCATCCTCACAACGGCGATGCCCGGAGTCGGTGGCGTCGGAACCTTGGGCGGCGTGGCGAGCCTGGCGGGAGAGTCGTCGGTTGGTGGCAGCTATTGCGCGCTCTTGACCACGGGCGGGGTCGACTGCTGGGGATACGGCTATTTCGGCGAGCTGGGCGACGGCATCTTCTACGACACCAATAACGATGTATTCAGCGCCGATCCGGTAACGGTGGTCGGGGTCGATGGCAACGGCACCTTGGGCGGCGTGGCGAGCCTGGTGAGCTCCCAAGACAGTTACTGCGCGCTCTTGACCTCAGGCGGGGTCGACTGCTGGGGATTCGGCTATTACGGCGAGTTGGGCGACGGCGTCTTCACCACCACGACCGTGCCTGGTGGCAGCGACGTCCCGGTAGCGGTGCTCGGAGTCGGTGGCAGCGGCACCCTCGGCGACGTGGTGAGCCTGGCGAGCTCCGGAATTTATCTTGGCAGCTATTGCGCTCTGTTGACCTCAGGCGGGGTCGACTGCTGGGGATACGGCTATTACGGCCAGCTGGGCAACGGCGTCGAGTACACGACGGGCAACAAGGGCAGTGCGGTCCCGGTGGCGGTGCTCGCAGTCGGTGCCAGCGGCACCCTCGGTGGCGTCATAAGCCTGGCGAGCTCCGCAGGTAGCAGATTTGCTACGGCTGGCTATTGCGCTCTGTTGAGCTCAGGCGGGGTCGACTGCTGGGGATACGGCAAAGAAGGCGAACTCGGCAACGGCATCAACTACAAGACAGGCAACGAAGGCAGTGTCGTTCCGGTGACCGTGCTCGGCGTCGGTGCCAGCGGCACCCTCGGCGGCGTCGCGAGCCTCGTCGGCTCGAAACAAGGCTTTTGCGCCCTTCTCACATCGGGCGGGGTGGACTGCTGGGGCCCGGGCCAAAACGGGCAGCTGGGCGGCGCTGTCTTCGAAGTGAGTGCCGTCCCGGTGGAGGTGGTGACAGCCATTACGTAATTGACGCAGTCGGCCTGGCTTGGGGCTACGTCTCGATGGTTGATCGTTTCGGAATTGGGCGCCGACACGAGCTGATTCGCCGAACCAACCTCTTATCAGCCCGAACCGTGGGGCTAGCTGGAATCGAACCAGCGACCTCAGCATTATCAGTGCTGCGCTCTAACCGACTGAGCTATAGCCCCGAAGGAACGACGAGGCTACACCAGGCCCGCCGCTCCGATCCGCGCCCCGTCAACGCATCAGCCGTTGGACAGTGTGGAGGTCACCAAGGAGGCCAGAGCGTCCGCACCGGGGCCGTCGATGGCCAGGTGGGTGCCGTCGGGCCCGAACCACTCGGGATTCTGTGCCGCCAGGGAGGCCCAGTCAGCGATGTACACGTTGGGGTAACGTGCCGCGCCCGCTGCCAGGACGGCGTTGTTCGGGTCTTGCCACGGCTGGTCGACGTGGATGTTCACGAAGACCACGCGCGAGGCGCCGCTGAGGATCGACATCATGGCGTCGAAGTCAGCCGAGGTGATCGGCCCGTTGGTACTGAGGGCGACGATGACCTCGGCCCCGAGTTCGCCCCCGGCCTTCAACTGCTGGAGGATGTGCTTCGCCATCCGCCCATTGGCGGCTGACCGCTGCGTCCACGGAGACCCCTGGTATGTCCGCCTCCAGGGGGTCCTGGTAGTCGAGCATCACCGAGTCCCCGACCGCAGTGACCCGGCCGGCGACGAAGCCCGGAGCGGCCGGTGCCGGGGGAACGCGCCGACCGTGTTGGCATGGTGGTCGTCGACGTCGACGGCGAGCGTGGACGAAGGCGGAACTGTGCTCGCTGGTCGCGTGGTCGCCGGGCTCCGTTTGATGGTCGTCGGGCTGAGGCTGGTGCTCGTCGACCTCACACTTCGTCGTCGTGGGCCGTTGGTTCGTGGCGAGCTGGTGGTGTCCGGGAGGTGGCGTCGACGAGTTCCCGAGCGTGACGAACGCGGCGACTCCAGCAGCGACGATAAGGGCAGAGATCGCGACGAGCACCGCCGGCCGATACCGCTCGTCGTCTGGACGGTTCGGCGATGGTCGGCGCGTCGGACACGAAACCAGTCTCGCGGGATCTGAAGTGGTTTTGTTCGCGCGAGCTTGCTTACTCGGGAAGAACGGCGTCCTCCGGCCAAAGACGAACAGCGATGGACTGGCTCGCGGTAGCGAGAAGTGCCCCTTCCCGCGACCACAGGAAGGCGGTCCCTTGGGCATAGCCACCGAGTAGCGCGTAGATGCGGATGTCACAGAGAACCCACTCCGTCGGTTGGATCTGGACCATCCGGAGGGTGTTGTCCAGACTCCGCCCCATCGCGCGTCGGCCGATCGGTTGTGACACCTGGCCCGAGACGTAGTCGCCGACGATCGCGAGTGTGGCCGCGGAGATCGAGAGATGCCCTGGGATCCGTGCCCACATGGCTGGGTCGGGATCGCCTGGCGTCCCATCCATCTCCTCGAAGCTGCGACCGCGTGCCAGCCGTACCTCGATGCTGTCCATGATCGTGTTGCGGAAAAGCGGAGGGAGGAACCGAGGCGGGCAGTCCTCGGGCTTCGGGACTACGGGCTGTTCGACCCACACGCCCTCCACGTCGAGGTCGTCCGCCCCCAGGGCCGAGTTCACTGTCAGGATCTCGCGCCCGTCGACCCTCCCGACCGCTCGGCCTTGGGTGACGTGTGCCCCAACCGCAGCCAGGGTCACCTCCCATTCCACCCACGAGTCGGTCAGGGCATAGGAGAGGTATTGACCGGTTGCCCAGATCGTCGGACGCCCGCTCGCTGCTTCGAGCGCGACCAGCGCGGCTCCGAGGCCGCATCCGCCAAAGAGGAAATGTCCTGGTGTCGTGAGCCGCGGCGATACCTGCATGCGCCAGTGGAGGTCGTCCTCGGTGGGTTCCATACCGAGAAAGGTCCGAGCATCCATGGAGGCGCACCCTAATGGCGTGTCAGGAATAGAGCAGAAGAATCACTGCGTGTACGTGGACGGCTTCATGGGTCGCGACGACCGCTTCGGCCCCCGGGCCTACAATTGAGGGTCCGGCACATCCTGTCGGCTCGGGCGTGTGAGGTTCCTCGACATCCCCGGGGGTGTAGCTCAGTTGGCAGAGCGGCGGCTTTGCAAGCCGTAGGCCGAGGGTTCGAGTCCCTTCACCTCCACTCCATTGCCCGGATGAATGCGGGATTGGATGGCCCATCGGACTTCGGTGGCGTGCCGCGGCGTGACCAGAGTGATCGCGAACGCGACGACGGTGCTTCAGGTTTGAGTGTCGCCGGGTCCGGAAGGTTGCATTTGCTGCGCACCCTTCTCATGCTCGTAGCCTGCATTCCGGTGCCCAGATCGTGGAGCACCCCGGGTTGACCAGATGGCCCTCGAGGGCTCAAGAACGGCGTCGGGGCGGCTCGGACAGCAGGCGGGATTTGAGGACCGGATCCGACCCGAAATCAGACCATTGCGCCTCCGATAGGCGCCCCATTACCTTTATGGCGCCGGATACCGAAGCCGGCAGGATCCCTATGAGGAGGGCGGCTATGAGAAGGCGTCGGATGAGGACCGTAGCGGCGGCGACAGCCGGTGCGGGGCTGATGACGTTGACCATGTTGGTTGCGTTGCCGCAAGTGACGAGCGCCGCACCTGCGGCCGGTCAGAGTGGAGCGGCATCGTACGGACACCGGGTCGGTGACGCGCCGACGTCCAGCACCGTCAACTTCAGCTTGGTGCTCGACCTACGTGACGCGGCTGGGGCCGCCGCGCTGGTCAAGTCAGTCAGCGACCCAACGAGTAGCAGCTACCGGCACTACGTGACGGCCAGGCAGTGGGAGGCGCAGTTCTCGCCGACCGTCTCTGAGGCGAACCAGGCGGTGGCCTGGCTGAAGTCCGAGGGCTTCAGCGTTGGCACCGTCCCGGCGGACCGAATCACGGTGCCCGCGTCGGGCACGGCGGCCCGGGTCGAGAAGGTCTTCGGAACCGGCCTCGGGGAGTACACCGTCGCCGGGAAGACGCTGCGCGAAGCGGACGGGCAAGTGCACATACCCGGATCGATCGCCAGCTTCGTGGGCGGGGTGATGGGCATCAACGAGATCGCCGCCCAGGCGGCAGAGCCCGCGCCGGGTGCCTTCATCACAGCACCGCCCTGTTCTAGCTACTTCGGCGGTTCGAGCAAGACCACGACCTACGGCGACCAGAATCCGGGTTACCCGGACACGATGCCGGACACGGTGTGCGGCTACGTCGGCACTCAGCTGAGGTCGGCCTACGACATCCCGGCGTCCGACACCGGCTCGGGTTACACCATCGCGATCGTGGACGCCTACGACTTGAAGACCATGGCGTCCGACGCGACCCAGTACTTCAACACCAGCGACCCGAGCGCCCCGTTTGCGGCCGCCGACTACCAGTCCATCAACCAGGGCCCGTTCGACGCCCAGGACGTCTGCGGCAACTGGGGCGACGAGCAGGCTATCGACGTCGAGTCATCGCACAGCCTGGCTCCGGACGCCCACATCCTCTTCGTGGGCGCCAAAGACTGCTATGACCAGGGCCTGTTCAACGCAGAGCAGACAGTCGTCGATGGGGACCTGGCCAATGTGATCAGCAACTCCTGGGCTGACACCGACGGCGACCTCTTCACCGACGTCGCGACCCGGACCGCCTACGACGACCTGTTCCAGATGGCCGACGCGACCGGCATCGGAGTCCAGTTCTCTTCCGGTGACGACGGCGACAACTTCGACTTGACCGGGATTTCCGGGGCCAACTACCCCTCGGAGAGCCCCTATGTCACCTCCGTCGGGGGCACCTCACTCGAGATCGGCGCCAGCGGCAACGCAATGACGTCGTACGGATGGTCCACCGGCAAGGCGGTCAAGTGCGAGGCCAACGTCGCTCCCTTCTTCCAGGGCTGCACCAGCAGCAACTACGGCACCTGGCTGCCTGCCGGCTACGACGGATCGTCGGGGGGGTTCACCAGCTACAACTACAGCCAGCCGTGGTACCAGGCCGGCATAGTTCCGACCACCCTGTCCGAGCGCAACGTCCGCAATCGACGGACCCGTGCCGATGCGGGTCGAGCCCGACATCTCGCTCGACGCCGACCCAGCGACAGGTTTCCTGATCGGTCTGACCGAACAGTTCCCCAACGGGACCACCAAATACGGCACGACCCGCTATGGGGGTACCAGCCTGGCCTCCCCGATACTGGCCGGCATCGTGGCTGACGCCGACCAGGCAGGAGGAGTGGCGAGCGGATTCCTCAATCCGACCGTCTACCACCTCAGCCAGGTGAGCGAGACGGCCGTTGCGAACGTGCCGGTCGCGCAGGACCAGGTCCAGTTCCGCAACGACTACGTCAGCCAGATCTACGGGACGGGCACGGGACTGGAACACGCGGTGCGGATCATCGGCGCCTCCCTCGAAGAGGAGTATTGCGACGGCACGAACAACTGCGTCACCCGGCCGGACACCCAGTCCGCCGGGCCCGGTTTCAACAGCCTCACCGGCCTCGGGACCCTGGGTCCCGACTTCCTTGAGGACGTTGCCGGGGCGTCGTAGCGGTAACGAAGCACAGCAACGCGAACCGGCCGGCCCCATCGGGGCCGGCCGGTTCGGCGTTCAGAGCCGATGACGTTGTACGCGGCGGCCCCGTTCGGCGTTCGAACTCACCAGGAATGTCGAGAACATAGGTCCAGAGCGTCGCCCCAAGCGGTACGCGATTCACCCCGGGTCTGGATACCCCGGGGTGAATCGCTCTGAACAACGACTGATCGGATTAGAAGGTGTGGTCGACCACCTTGGTCACACGAGCGGGAAGCTTGGCCTCGACCCGGTGGGCGACCGTGGCGTTGAGCTTTCCGGCGCCGACAGCCTGGTTGATCTTGGCGTCAGCTGCCGTCACGAGTGCGTTGACTACCGTCTGAGCCTGCACGTTGTGCTGGGACGCGACGCCGGCGATGGAGTTCCCGGCCTTGAGGTCGGCCGCGAGCTGCTGAGGCGTGATCCCGATGGTCTTGGCGCTGATCGCCAGGCCGTCCTTACGGAGCTCCGCTCGGTGCTCGCGCACCCAGGCGGCGAAGTGACCTTTGGCGTGGCCCGTCGACGCATTCGCGGCCGGCGTGGCAGCCGACGCCACAGTCGACGCCCCAAGTCCGGCGAGCATCGTTCCGCCGAGTACGAGCGGGGCGATGATTCTCTTGTTCATAGTCTCTCCTCTGAGCTCATAGTGACCCAACGGACGACATCATCTCTTCGCCGAATCATGGATCTGTGATTTGGGGATAAGAAGTGCATAACGCGCATAAGAAGAGCTGCAGAATGTGGAGTCAGGTTCGATCCAGAACGACGAGCCGGCGACCACTGCTCCCGCGACCGGTCAAGTCAGCTCGCGGTCGTCTGTCAGCGTCCGGCGCAGCAGAACCCTGCCGTGGCTGTCCCGCATGCCGTACTCTCGCGCGTCGACCGCCGCCAGACGGCGGACTCACATCGGGAGGGTGATCGCGTGAAGCTGAAACGGGTGGCCGTATGGGGGACGGGCTTTGTCGGCCGCATGGTAATCCCGGAGATCGTGCGCCATCCCGCCTTCGAGCTCGTCGGAGTGGGCGTGCATTCCGCGGAAAAGGTTGGCCGGGACGTTGGCGAGATCTGTGGGTCGGCTTTCGTGGGCATCGCAGCGACCGACGACATCGAGGAGCTGATCTCCCTGCGACCGGATGCTCTCGTGCACTACGGGCCCACGGCGGCCCAGGCGGACGACAACATCCGCCTCATCACCCGGTTTCTTCGTGCGGGGATCGACGTCTGCTCGACCGCGATGACGCCGTGGGTCTGGCCCGCCATGACACAGAACCCACCATCGTGGGTCGATCCGGTCACGCAGGCGTGTGCGGAAGGCGGTGCGTCCTGCTTCACCACCGGCATCGATCCCGGCTTCGCCAACGACCTCTTCCCGATGACGCTCATGGGTCTGTGCAGCGAAGTGCGCTCCGTCCGTGCGCTCGAGCTCCTCGACTACACCAACTACGAGGGAGACTACGAGCAGGAGATGGGGATCGGGCGCCCACCTGAGTTCACTCCCCTCTTAGAGCACACCGACATCCTCGTCATGTCCTGGGGCGCGACCGTTCCGATGATCGCCCACGCGGTGGGTGTCGAACTCAGCGGAATCACGACCACCTGGGAGAAGTGGGTGACACCGCATCCGGTTCAGACGGCCAAGGGCGTGGTCGAGCCAGGCCGGGTCGCCGCCATCCACTTCACCATCAACGGCATGGTCGGCGACGACGTGAGAATCGCCCTCGAGCACGTCAACCGCGTCGGTGCCGGCTCGGCTCCGGACTGGCCGCATGGAACGCAGGACGACGTGTACCGGGTCGAGATCGACGGCACCCCGTCAATCCGTCAGGAGACGGCCTTCCGATTCACCGATGGCTCCGGGCGTGACGCCGCTGCGGCCGGCTGCATTGCCACGGGACTGCGGGCGCTGAACGCCGTCGCGGCTGTAAACGACCTCCCGCCCGGCTGGGTAACGGCGCTGGACCTGCCGCTCATACCCGGCGTCGGCACCATCCGCTAACGCCTTCTGCCTACCTGCGCTGGACCTGGGAGGGCCCGAGCACTGTCATCGCCCTGTCCCGCCATCTGGGTTGTGTGCCTCTCCCCGCCACCGCCCCAACATCGGAGCGACGTGCTGCCAAGGTCGCGCGGGTTCCTACGGGCCGACGGCTCAGCCCCAGCCGGCTCGGCGAAACTCGTGGGAACGGCAGCGAGACGTCCGGGTGCCCTCGAATTCGCACTTGGGATCGGCGAAGCAGCCGCAGGTCAGAGCCTGGCTATGGCACGCTGGACACCGCTCGACGCAGCAGCCGGGATGATGCACCCCACCCAGGGGAGTCCCGCAGTCGCCGCACTCGTCCGGCTCGTAGCGGTGACGTGGCCGTCCTTCCTGTCCCCAGCGGATGGGCGCGTAGGCCTTTCCTCCGATGATGATGGGATCGGTCAGGCAGCTGATGCCCTCGGTCATCTCACCGCCGCAGTGAGTGCAGATGGCCATGTTGCTCCTTTCCACCGGTGCTTGGCCGATCATCCCAGCCCGTTGCGACGGCGGGGCGGATAGGGACGGTCGTCGTGTCCTACGCTGCGCCGATGGCGACAGTCGAGAGCATGAAGGGGCCCGGAAGCCCTATCGGAGCCGGGATCCTGTCCGGCAAGGTGTGCATCGTGTCGGGCGTCGGGCCGGGCCTGGGGCGCCAGGCTGCCCGAGCGCTGGCCGCACACGGAGCCGATCTGGTCCTGGCAGCCCGTAGGCAATCATCCCTCGAAGAGGTCCGGAACGAAGTCCAGGAGATGGGCGCCCGTGCCCTCGTGGTCCCGACCGATATCAAGGACCCCGAGGCCTGCGCCGGAGTCGCGTCGGCGGCCGTCGAGGAGTTCGGCGGTGTGGACGTGCTCGTGAACAACGCGTTCCGCATGGACGTCTTCCAGAGCTTCGAGGAGGTCGACCTCGCCCTCTGGCGCAAGATCATGGACATCAACCTCTTCGGCACACTCCAGATGACCCGAGCCGTCCTCCCAGCGATGCGCGAGCGCGGCGGTGGGTCCGTCGTGATGGTCGCCTCCATGGTCGCCCGCCAGCCTCAGCCTGCGCAGGGCGGGTACGCCATTTCGAAGGGCGCGTTGCTCACCGCCACCCGGGTCCTGGCTTACGAGCTCGGCCCCTCAAACGTGCGCGTCAACGCGGTCGTGCCGGGGTGGATGGCTGGTCCGTCCGTGGACATCTATATCGAGATGACGTCCACCGGGCGCGGCGTGCCCGCCCAGGTCGTGGCGGACGAACTGAACACCCGCGTCCCGCTCGGGCGCATCCCGAGTGACGCCGATGTGGCCGGAGCGATCGTCTACTTGGCGTCTGATCTGTCCTCGGCGATGACCGGGCAGGCACTCGACACCAACGGCGGCGAGATCTTCGCCTGACTGGCTGACACCGGGCTGTAGCTGCGAGGGATCGGATCAGGTCGGGCCCTCGCCGCCGCACGGTGTGAAAGAGCGGGGGTCCCAAGGGCTGCCATGGGCTCGATTGTGGGCGTTGGCGCGGCGAACGCTGCGCTCCCGGTGTTTGAAGACGTGGTCGTCGTGGTGCTCGGTGTAGTCGTTCCGAACCCCGCCGACGCGGCTTCTGCGCTGATCGCCCCACCAGTGCTCGCCGGAGCAGCTGGTGGACGCGGAGGGCTCGTGAAGCGGATCGTTCTCGGGATGGCGCGGGCTCATCGTCTCCGTGGGGATTGGCGTGCGCCTGTGCTGGCCGCCCGTCGGCGCCCCGACGCGGCAGTAGGCCGATTCGGCCCGGTCGCCGCTCAACTCTGGCGATCGTGACCGGATGACCGGATGACCGGGTGACCGGATGACCGGGTGACCGGGTCACCGGGGTCAGTGGCTTGGGGCATCATGGGTCCTGAAGCTGGCACGCATGTCAGCCCACGGGGTCGAGAGAAGCCGGAGGAACGCGACGTCATGCCGGTGCGCAGCGCAGGATTGCTCGTGTACCGCATCCTCGGTGATCGCGCCCTCGAGGTCCTCCTGGTGCATCCTGGCGGGCCGTTCTGGGCGAAGAAGGATCAGGGTGCGTGGTCGATCCCCAAAGGCGAGCATGATCCGGGGGACGAGCCGCTGCATGCGGCCGAGCGCGAATTCCGCGAGGAGGTCGGGCTGGAACCGCCCGGAGGGCAGCGGGTGTTCCTCGGCGAAGTCACCCAGGCCGGGGGGAAACAGGTCACGGCATGGGCCGTCGAGGGTGACGTCGACGCCGCCGGCAGCTCCAGCAACACCTTCGAGTTGGAGTGGCCGCGTGGCTCGGGCGTCGTCCGCACCTACCCCGAGGTCGATCGGGTCGAGTGGACGTCGTTGTCCACCGCTCGCGTCAGGCTGCTCGAGGGACAGCGTCCCCTCCTGGACCGACTGCTCCAGGCCCTTGGCCAGCACAATGATCTGCCTGAAGCCGAGCGCGGCGAGAGCGGCGCCTGTCTGTCCGAGCCGACGTCCCAGTCCTAGGACCGTCCTGAAGTAAAGGGCGTCCGCAGCACCGCGGCGGACCCTATGGCTGTGGCAATGCCGACTTGGGTAATACGCGCTGACCTCTCCGATATGGGGATCTCCTCGTCGAACGACCTCTCAGCACGAGAGAACCAGGAAACTTGCACCGGGCGGACCGAGAGACGCCCCGTGGGGACCTAGAGGGCCGCCACGCTCCATCCGCCGCCATCGTGGGCCAGTCCCAAGACGGCGAGGCGAGCCAGATTGATCGCTCCGGCGCGGGTATCGACGTCGGTGCTGACGCGCCGGCGTCCTCTCACCCGAGCGTTGCGTCCGCCCCAAGAGCGCCGCACGAAGTGGGAGATCTTGCGCTCGACCTTGGGCCGGTCGGCCCGATAGCGCGCCTGCCATTTCGGAGTCCGCTGTTGGGCTCTGGCCATTTGGAGCAGGTCTTCGTGGCGGCCGATCGTGATGGAGCGTCCGGCGCGTGACTTGGTGCAGGCTCGGCGCAGCGGGCAGTCCTTGCAGTGGATCTTGAACGAAGCTCGTCCGCCACCGTCGCGGGTGGGGTTGATGGCGACGCGCTGGCCGGCCGGACAGGTGACGCTCTGGGTCACGAGGTCGACGCTGAAACGGTCCTTGGTAAAGAGCCCCGTGGCGTTGCGCACCGGGGGCACCTTGGCCACGACTTCGAAGCCGGCCTCGCTCAGGGATTGTCGGGTGGCCCCGTCGGCATAGGCCGAGTCCCCCACGATGTCGGGCTTGTCGTCTGCGTCGGAGAAGCCCTCGAGCAGGTCGCCCACGGCGTCGCGGTCGGGCGTGTTGGCCGGGGTCACGGCCACCTCGTCGATGAGCTCGGAGTCGGGGTCAACCGAGACGTGGGTCTTGTAGCCGTCGAAGCGGCGGTGGCGCGACTTGTGGCCGTGGCGGGCCTCGGGGTCGACGGTCGAGATGACCCGGTCCTTGGCCACCTTGTGCACGATGCGAAAGACCCCGTCGTCGCCCGCTTGTGTGTCTTGTCCGGCGACGAGGGCCAACAGCTCGGCCGCAGGGCCGGCACCAGCGGGGAGCATCTCTCCGTCGAGGGCACCGAGGGCGGCGAGGGCATCGCGCACCAAGGCATCGACGAGTTCTTCGCGGGCGCCCTTGTCGTCCCAGTCACAAGGAGGTTTGCCCACGGTGTCATAGGCGTCGTCGCGCACGAGCGCAGCCCGGACCGCACCGGCCAAGGGACTCCCCGCCTGGTCGAGGGCGCCGAGGAGCTTGCGGATGGCAGCGCGTAGCTGGGTCACGGTGTCTTGGGTGGCCACGGCGTCATGAAGGGGGGTCGAGTCGAGGACGCGCGCCCGCCCCTTCATCGCCCCGGTCTCTTTGGCCAGCGCCTTGGTGTCTTCGAAGAGGCGCCGGGGGCGTTCGGACGCCCGCAGGCGGTTGCGCTGCCCGACGAGGGACGTCGGATGGAAGGCCACGGAGCCGGTGTCGACCCCGCACGCCGCCTGCCAGCGCAGATCGAAGCTGAGACGGTCGACCGCCTCGGCGTCGCTCAAGCCCTCGAAGGCCTGGAGCACCATGACGCTCGCCATCACCCGAGCCGGGATGGTCGGTCGTCCCCGCACCGATTCGGAGTACAGATCGGCGAAGTAGTCATCGCCGAAGAGCTGGTGGCCGTGATCGGCCAACAGCCGGTAGATCGAACCTTGCTTCAGCCGATCGCCGAGGATCTCTCTCGGGTTCTCGAAGCGCTGCTGGACCTTTGAGCGACCGAGTGCCATGCCTCAAATTCTTGCCGACGGAGACACAAATCGCGAGCCTTTGGGTGCGATTATTTCAGGGGCGTCCTAGAGGTCTTGCACAGTCGGGCGAACGAAAAGCCTTTCCGGAACGCGTGCACGTCGAAGACATGCTCTCGATCCGGGCGCGCGCCGAGGTTGACCCGGCCCGGCAGGAGACGGTACCGCTTTTCCTTCAAAGCCTGCGTCCGAGACCAACGGCCACTCGGGCCGTCCGGCGAAATGACGATCGGCAATATCACGCCGAGATTCCCTGTCCATTGTTTCCCTGCCCATTGTCCAGCGGGCGCAGCCCGCCCAGACTTCCTTTCCATGCAGAGCGAGGACAGCTGAGCAAAACCGCTGAATGAGGCGGCACGCCGCCACTCTCATCCACCATTACTGGGTACATTCTGAGCGTGTTGTACAGGCTTTTCGCTCCATCGGTCAGCCCGAAGGTTCTGTCGTTGGCAGGTAGTGCGTTCGCTGAGAGCTGCCTCGAAGAGGTCACGAAGAAGACCGTCGTTACGGCGGTACTCATTCCGACCCAGCAACGACCCACGAATTAAAGCTTTGGATGGCTCGCACGGCTGCCTTATCGGCGGAGCTTACGAGCCACATTTTTCGTATCGGTATGTCGGACGAATTGCGGGCATCGCTATCGAGTGCCCGGCCAGTCGGCAGATGTTCCAGTCTCAACTCAATAGCACCTTTCGCACTACTTCTCGTTCGACTGGCGCCACCTGTCTACTATCTCGTTTGAGATCCGCCCCCTCGAAGCGACCTTGATGCGATGGGATTTGGCCCAGGCGCGGACTTCCGCACGGTCGTAGTCCTCCGAATGGCCTGTGGCAGAACGGCGTGCGCTCTTTGTAGTGCGACGATCGGGTCCTCGCCTGACCTTCCGGCCCGATTCGAGGTACGGGCGAAGCGCCCGTCGTAACTTGTCGGCGTTCCGTTTCGAGAGATCGATTTCATAGTTTGCTCCCTCTAAGGCAAAGGAGATCGTCTCCGTCGCTTTGCCGCCGTCGAGATCATCAATCATCGATACCGTCACTTCTTCCAGGCGTGCCACTCACGTACTCCTCTTGTTGCCGAATAGGGGTCACTACGATCATATTAAAGAGACCGGGTTGTCGAGCAGTCACGGTGCGAGTGCTCGCGGGTATCGGAGCGCAAACGTCGACGACCTCGACTGGTGAGAGTCAGCTGTGAATGCTGTGAGGCCCTCATTAATCCATTTAGTCCGTCGCGAGTGTTCGAGGAGCACTTTCACCTCGAAGAGACTCGAGCAAATGGCGGTGCATAATCGCGTCTCGCAGCGGCTGTAGATCGACGGTTTATCTGCCCCGCGGACCAGGATCGATGGTCACGGTAAACGATCGTTTAAGCAGCGCCAGTCAGCTGGTGGGCCGAGAAGTCGAGCCGTAATCGAGGCGCACATGAGCGACGCTCCGCGTCCCAACCGCCATCGGGTCGAGACAAGGGACCAGCTCGTCGGCACCGAACGAGAGCGGCTGACGTCAACGGCCAGGCGCTGTTGCGCACCCGTCGGTCGCAGCCGACACCTCGGGGATCATCCGTCGACTCGACGAACGGCGCCGAGACCCGGTTCGAGATCGACCTCCTTCCTTCCGTGGCGAGGCCCGACAGGGAACGAAGTCCGTTGTGCGGCGAAACCGGCGCGGCGCGGTCGCCGACCGCGAGCAAGCCCTGCGGGTCGCCGTTGACCACTCTGAGTGGGACGGCATTCACGGTCCCGGGGTGTGCGCGATCTCTTTGACCTCAGCCATATCCAAGCGAACAAGGGGCATTTCACGCGTCTCGCCGGTTGTTCTCCTCGGCGGGGACGGCGGCGGCGTCAGCTCCAGGTCCACGAGCGCGCCTTGTACGAAGCCCGGGTCGTCAAGTGCGACGTCAGCCATCGAACGGTGCAGCCGCTGGCCGGCCGCGACCACGTCATGTTCGAGCCGCATCACAAACGCCCTGTTTCCGGGCGGACGTAACGGTCGATCGGCGCTCTGTTCTCCACGCTGACGGAGAACAGAGTCTGCAAATTGAGGACAGCTGTTGCTCGGAACTCGTCGGCCGGAGGCGTCGGAAGGAAACGGCGGAGGTGCAGGAAGAAAACAGTGGTTGGCCACGACCCAGGCGGGAACAACGGCGGCTCAGGGCTTGGTCACCCTTGGTTCATCTTCTGTTAGCTGGTTGTTAACCTTCGAGTGCAACGATACATGGGGGGATTCCGGGCAAGGAGTTGGAGTCCCTGCCAGAGGAATCAGACCGTATGTCCGCCTGGAGATCCGGAACGGCGGCCAGGGGCGGTTGCGGCGCAGCGGAGCTGTCGGAGAGTAGATGGGAGGGACTGCCATGACCTCGTTCCCGAAATGGAGGACCGCACTCCTGGTCGTTGCGGTGGTGGCGCTCATACCTGCCGGCCTCGCGGCGGCGACCGGAAAGCCGATCAAGCCGAACCAGCACTTCGTCGGCCTGGTCAACGGCAAGTCGAGCGGCGCGATCGTTTACACCGTCTGCCCAGGCCCGCTCGGGCCCGGTGAGCTCGGCCCGCCCGCGGGCGGCCAACCAGTCGAGGTTCTACGCGTGCACTCCGGTGGGGGGGACACCGGCAGCACGGGCAACGTCGTCTACAGCTACATCCCCGGTGGGCCACCTGCCATCACCACGCTGCACCGCTACAAGACGGCTGGCGACATTCCAACCACTGGCCGCGTACCGTGCGACGGCTCCGGTGTCGACTACTTCAGTTCGTGCCCGTTGCCGCAGCCCTGCGGGGCCGGGGCGATGACGTATCAAGTCGACGTGACCTTCGAGGACATCGCCACCTGACGCCAGCTCTGCAGCGGGCCGATCAGCTCGACTGCAGTACCTTCGGCTCCGACCGTGAGTGCTGGGGCTTCTTCGAGACGGGTCGACGTTCCTCCTTGTCCCTGGGCGCCCGCGAGATGACGCCGTCAACGAGAGAGGAGAGTCGAAACGCTCGATGACTTCATCGAAGGCATCGAAGGTCGACTCTTCATAGGCTGCTCGGGATGAGCCGATTCGACCTGGTGATTTTCGACTGCGACGGAGTGCTCGTGGACAGTGAGAGGCTCGCCGTCCGGACAGAGGCGGAGATCTTGTCCGACCTCGGGTGGCCGCTCTCGGAGGCCGAGATCATCGAGCGGTTTGTAGGTCGTTCTGCCGCCCATATGCACCAAGAGATCGAGCGCCATCTGGGTCGACGCGTCGATTGGGATTCTGAATTCGAGTCCCGCTATCGGGACGTATTTGAGCGGGAGCTCGTCCCAGTGCCAGGGGTCATTGAGGCACTCACTCAGATTACGACGCCAGTATGCGTCGCATCGAGCGGAAGTCGAGAAAGAATGAGGTTTACCCTCGGAAAGACCGGGCTGTTCGATCAATTCGAAGGGCGGATCTTCAGCGTCGATGAGGTGGCGCACGGAAAACCAGCTCCCGATGTCTTTCTTTTCGCTGCCGAGAGGATGGGGGTATCACCGGACCGCTGCGCGGTGATAGAGGACAGCGTTTCGGGTGTGACGGCAGGATTGGCGGCCGGGATGGCGGTCTTCGCATTCGTCGGCGGCGTGACCAGTGCCGAAGCGCTCTCCATCGGCGAAGCGGTCCCCATTGCCGACATGCGGGAGCTTCCGTCGAGACTTCTCTGAGTTCCGGAGCGCCAATCGGGTTTCTGCGCACTCCTCGTGCTGTCGATCCTCATGCAGCGCGACGAGTGACACCTTGGACAATCGCAGAGGTGCTTCCCGGGTTGCACAAACGGTTGAGGCGCTGACATACTGCGATCGCTGGTATCCGAACGAGCGAATGCTGCGACGCGCAGTTGAAAGGCGGAGGCGATGCGGATGCGAAGGTACGGGTCGAATCACGCGGTCCCGGACCGGTCGCGATCGAAGCGGGTCTTCACTCGGTCGCTTCTGTTGAGAACGGCGATATCAGTCGGTGTCATTTCCGCTGGGGTGACGTTCGGCCTCGCTTCGGCTGCGAGCGCCGCGACCCCGGCCCCACCTTCCATAAGTCCGACCAGCGTGAGCTTCGGAAATCAAGCGTTGGGAATCACCAGCCTTGCGCAGACGGTGACAGTAACGAACACGGATCCATCGGTTCCGCTGGTCATGTACGGCTACTGCGGGTCGGGTTGCGGGAACAACCCGAACATCAGCGGCGGCAACTCCGGTAACTACTCGATCACTAACGACGGGTGCAACGACGGCACCTCGCTTAATCCCGGCCAGGACTGCACCTTCCAGGTGACCTTCGATCCCAGCACCGCCAGCAGTGAAGACTCCACCGTGTATATCTACGACAACGCGACCGGGAGTCCCCAGCAGGTTCCCCTGACCGGACAAGGGATTGCGTCAACGGCCAAGGTCAGCAAGAGCAAGTTGAACTTCGGATCCCAGACCTTGGGGATCACGAGCAATCCCAAGACGATCAAGGTCACGAACACGGGTACGAAATACCCGCTGGTGATGTGGGGTTATTGCGGCGAGGGTTGCGGGAACAACCCGAACATCAGCGGCGGGAACTCCGGCAACTACTCGATCACCGACGACGGGTGTAGCGACAACGCGGAGCTGGAGCCCGGCCAAAGCTGCTCCTTCGAGGTGACGTTTGATCCGAACGCGGCCAGCGGCGAGAATTCGACCCTCTACATCTACGACAACGCGACCGGGAGTCCGCAGCAGGTGGCGCTCGACGGCACGGGAGCGGCGGCGACTGCATCGGTCAGCACCACCAGCCTGAACTTCGGTTCGCAGGCTTTAGGGATCACGAGCAATCCCAAGACGATCAAGGTCACGAACACCGGAACGAAATATCCGCTGGTCATGTGGGGCTACTGCGGCGAGGGTTGCGGGAACAACCCAAACATCAGCGGTGGGAACGCAGGCAATTTCTCCATCACCGACGACGGGTGTAGCGACGACGCGGTGCTCGAGCCCGGGCAAAGCTGCACCTTCGAGGTGACGTTCGATCCCAACACGGCCAGCAGCGAGAATTCGACGCTGTACATCTACGACAACGCGACCGGGAGTCCCCAGCAGGTGACGCTCGACGGCACGGGAGTGGCGGCGACTGCGAGTGTCACACCTGGCACGCTCACGTTTTCGGATCAAAGCAAGGGTACGACGAGTTCTCCTCAGACTGTCACCGTGACCAATACCGGGGCGACGTACACGCTGGTGATGTGGGGCTACTGCGGCCAGGGTTGCGGGAACAACCCCAATATCAGTGGGACGACCTCTGGTGATTACTCCATCGAGAACAACGCGTGTACGGACGGAACGCAGTTGTTTCCTGGTCATTCCTGCACCTTCCAGGTGACGTTCGATCCCAGCACAACCAGCGCGGAGGACGACACCCTCTACGTCTATGACAATGCCAGTTCCAGCCCGCAGGAAGTGGCACTTTCGGGGAACCCCACGGGGACCTGATCGATCAGGCTTCGAAACTCTCCTGCTCCGGCGCTCGCTCAGGGTGCCGTGGCCACCGCGTTTGCAGCCTCCCTGGGTCCAATGCGGGTGGGCGCACCGTGTTCAGACCCGACGTGATAGATACCGTGCTCACGACGCACTTCGAGCAGGCGGGGTTGGGTGGAACGACACGGGGCGGTCCGTCTTCGTGTTCACCGACGACCGGGTGGGCAGTTGCCTTGGTCGAAACTGGCGTCGCCGGGTGGAGCTGGAGCGACCGCCCGCGGGCCGGCGCGGGCTTGCCCTCTACGACCCCAGAGCCGTCTCGGCCACGGCGACCGCCTGGGTGCCCTGGCCAACTACGCGCCGGGGCCTGTCCCTCGGCCCGCAGCCGTTGATCGGATCGGTGAGCACCCCTCGACGGTGCCGCCGTCGGAGCGCAGGCACGATGCTCGGCTGCCGGTGTTAGCCACGTTCCTCGACACCTCGCTGCACGAACGACTCGTATTCCGCCGGCAACTCCATGCCGAACTTGGCACACAGTGCGCTGGTGTCCCTGAAGTCGTCGTCGTCGAGCGGATAGCCGGTGTGGAACGACACCATGTAGTCGGGCGGGACGCAGCGCACGACCGTGCCAGCGATCGTACCGAATCCGTAGAGTGACCGCCGCGGGTAGTCGACCCCGCTGACGGGCTTGTCGTCAGGGATGCTCGACAGATCCACCTCGGTGAGATCCAAGGAGGGCTCAAAGGTGAAGGAGTGGACGTCGAGCTGTCGCCCGGCCGCATCTCCGAGGACGAAGTTCCATTCTGTGGTGTCGACCCTGTCCACGGGGACGTAGCCCCGGTCGGCCAGAAGTCTCCGCAGCAGCGGGACCTGTTCGTGAGGGACGGCGACATCGAGGTCCCCGTGCGGACGGCTCTGGTACCCGAGCAGTGCGTCGACCCCCCAACCGCCGTCGACGACGACTTCGAGGCCGTGCGAACGGAAGAGTTGGTAGAGCACGACCACGTCGCTCTCCTCCATCGATCGATCCTCCGTGTGAGTAACGCCGCACGCCGCGGCTGACGAGGTTGCGTGGTGAGCGCCCGAGGCGGTGTGCCGACAGGTCCCGCCCCGTTTCCGAGCCAATCGGAGCTTCGAACGACCTCACTCCCGTGTCCGCCTCGACCCGGGACTTTCGCGTCGGGCTGACTGGATTTGAACCGGGTACTTCTGCGTCCCGAACTGGGTCTGCCGCGATTTTCGGCTCTTCCGACTACTTCAAAGAGTCACCCTAAATCCCAGCTCAACTCAACTATTTTCGAGATCGTATCCGACCAATTGAGACCGTGAAATGCCGCTGGTCTTCGTCGTTCGGGGGGGTCTGCCTACTCGAACGCTCCGGAGACCGATCCATCGATACGCTCCGGCGGCGGTCCTACTTGGTACTGATCTTCTCGAGCCTCTCCAGGCTGGCCGTCATGGACTCGAGCACCGAATTGGTCCCGTTTATCCACGCGCCGCCATCGCGTAGGAGGTCTTCCGGCAACGGGCCGTAGTCAAAGACCTCGGTCACGACGGTGGCGTCGTCACCGACTGGAGTGAGGATGTAGCCCCAGCGATAGCCCGCAGGAATGCCGACCTTGGATGGATCATCCCCCTCAGTTCGAGAAGGGTCTCCGGGAGCCGGTTCCCAAAATATGCGCCGATCTGGCTCGAACTCCACCACATAGTTGATCATGAGGTAGTCGTCCCCGAGCCGATGCATCTTCATGGTGAAGGTGTCGCCCACGTCGGAGATGGGACGGTCGAGGACGGGTCCTCGGAGCATGTCGGATCCGTCGAACTCCACGTGACGTTGCGGATTCGCCAGGATCTTGAAGATGAGGGGCGCCGGTGCTTCGATCCTGCGTGACACTTCGACCGGCTTGCTTTCCTCTGCCATGGCCCAATCCTCGCTTTCTCGGTGACGACCGGCAATGGGACCCGGTCATACGGTCTCCGTGCCGTTTCCGCGCCAGCTCGCAGACTTCCGAAGGACTCGCCGCCGCCTACTCTGAACAGGGACTTTTTGAGTCGACCTGCCCGGATTTGAACCGGGGACCTCTGCGTCCCGAACGGAGCCTGGCCCAATTTTGCAGAGCGCTGGTCGCACGGCTGAATCACGAGAAATCCCAGGTCAACGGGTAGAAATCGCGGTGAATCGACCGACCGGCAGCGACCACGAGATACCCCAGTTCCGCATTGCTCCGCGCCATTTGCGCGCCAATCCGCGCGCGCTGAAACCGACCATTTGTGCAATTTCCTTCTCATTCTCGAGGTGCCGGCGAAGGCGTCGTCGGGGTGGCCCCGTTCGCATGACGGCTACGGATTTCGAAAGATCTTGTGGTCGCCCAGTCGTCGCCAACGAACGGCTCGGTGTTGCGATCCTTCCGAATCGGCGACGGTGGTCCATTCCCACGTCGCTCGGCCGTCGGGGCCACTGAAGCTCCACGTCATTTCGAAGACGCCGGGAGCGTTGACGACAGGCTTCACTCGGAGTCGGGCCGGCCATGACGACGCATCGTTGTTGTCGACGAAGACGTCGCATGCGTCGTTGAACGCCCGAACCGCCTGTCGGAAGAGCTCCTGGTTCGCCTTCGACAGTCGTCGGTAATCAGCCTTGAAGAGATCCGTACGCTCGAACCTCACGAATCGAGATCGTCGAGGAAGTCATCGACGTTCTCGAAGGATTCCACCTGCCCGGCTGTGATCGCCTCGTCGGCTTCACGTTCCATCTTCTGCCACCGCTCCTCCCAGAACCATGCCTGATCGGAGGGGACGGGAACATGGGGGCGCAGGACGATCTCGCCGTCCCGTTCGATCACCTCGACCTGCGCTCCCGGTCGGTCCAGTCCGAACTGACGCCGGATCGCCGTGGGAATCGCGATGACCCCACGGGACTGCACGGTGACGAAGCTCGCCTCGTTCTTCATGGCGAGCAGTATAGCGGTAACACTGCTTTACTGCTTTACGGCCAGCCCGAAAAGCAACGAGCAGCGGTCAAGGACGGCCGAAGGCCGGCGAAGCGGATCCTTGAGGGCTGCGTCGCAAGCCCACCCGTCGGTCCCAGAATGGAGTTGGCCGGGCACCCCTGTGCCCGGCCTGGATGCCCGATCGGGTCTCCCCTGGCGGGTGCGTCCCCTGTAACACAGCACCCGCAAAATACAGATCTCGGGGAACTGGGCTCGTCAGAAGACATGGCGGAGGCCGTTGACAGCCAAGCCAGGACTCGTACCACGTCAGGACTCGTAGTGGTACCGGGCCTGCAGCACGACGATGTCGTTCCCCTCGACCATGTACACCAAGCGATGTTCGCCGTCGATCCGCCTCGACCAGCAGCCCTGGAGGACGTGGCGGAGCGGTTCGGGTTTGCCGATTCCGGCGAAGGGGTCACGCAGCGTGTCCTCGATGACCCGGTTGATCCGTTTCACCATCTTCTTGTCGACCGATTGCCAATAGAGGTAGTCGGACCAACCGTGTGGCGTGAAGACCAGGCGCACTACTGGAGGTCGTGGGGGTGGCGCTCACCGTTGCGTGCCTGCTCGAGACTCTCGAGCAGACGCCGGGCGTTCGCCGGCGACCGAAGCAGATAGGCGGTCTCCTCGAGGGCCTCGTAATCGGCACGCGACATCAGCACCGCATCCCCACGCTTTGAGGTGATCTCGATTGGTCGGCGGTCGTTGTTCACCTGCTCGATCAGGGGGAAGAGGTTCTTTCTGGCCTCACTTGCCGTCATGGCCATATGGGCCGCTCCTTCTGGATGGCTCTTTTGGTCGTACAAGATATGGTACCACTCATCCCCGGCGAAAGGTCCGGGGCTCGATGTGGTGGCGTCAGAGATGCCGCTCCCGTGGTCGCCGGCAGTGAACGACGGAAACACTCGACACACCAGCCAGGCGACAGAGACCGTTCTCTCACGTGCTTGAGTTATGTCACAACCCAGTCGCATACTTGCGATCCACTATGACCGAGCCACCGGACTTCCGCTCCGACCCCAGCGAGAGCCCCGAGGGGAAGGGGATCGCCCACGGGCGCCGGACCTCCTTCTGGCACTCGGTTCCCGAGAACGTGCGGGCAGAGCTCTTGGCGGAGTCTCCCTACGCCTCGTTCGACGAGCTCCCAGGGTTCGTCCGCGACGACATCGCCGAAGCCGTCGTCGAGGACGCCGAGCTGATCGGGTTCTGGGTCGCCTGGCACCGGGCGGGTGGGTTCGTCGGGCTCGAGTTGGGTGGGTGGCACCGAGCCACCATCTACCGCAAGATTCGTCGGTTTCGCTCCCGGTTCGGGTCCCACCCTGACGAGTTCCGCTTCAGTTGGGTCACCCTCGACCTGGAGCGGGCCTGGAACGACGAGCTCGACGGCATCCTGAACCCGGTCCCCGAGCCGGACGCCGACTGACCGATCTGATGACATCCACCACGCCTCCGTCCGACCGCACAGTCGCAAATCTGCGTGTGTGTTCGGAGCACCTGCACGCCGGCGTCTCCGAGCTCGCCTCCGGGGTGGACGCCCTCTACCTGTCGGGTCACGGGTATCTCTCGAAGGGTCTCCTGGCCAGGTTGGAGGAGACCAGGATCTTCGCCGACCGGGTGTCCATGCCGATCCCCTTCGAGCTCGGGCCGCTGACCTTGGGTCTCGCCCCTCACGGCTGGGGCAAGTACCGCTATTGCCTCGACCACGAGTCCGGGCGTGTCGGCTTCACCGCCAGCAGAAGGCTGCCCTCGGTCCGGGTCCAGCCTCGGGCCCAGTTCCTGCACTCGGTCGGACCCGCAGAGACGGTCCGGCACTTCGAGGGCATCCTCCGACCGTTCGTCGACGGCCTCGGTCTGAGCGTGGCCCGGATCGACCTGTTCGCCGACATGGAAGGCCTGGATCTCTGCCGCGACGACCGTCGGGGATTCGTGTGCCGCGGCGACGAATCGACCACCTACGAGGTAGGGCACGACGTCACCGGCTTCAGCTTCGGGTCCCGCCGCACGCAGCGCATCACCGCCCGTCTCTATGACAAGACGGCCGAGATCGACGCCAAGGGCGACGACTGGTGGGAGCTGGTCTGGGGTGAGCGGCGTCACGACAGCAGCACCGTGTGGCGGGTGGAGTTCGAGATAGGTCGTGCCGCCCTCAGCGAGCTCGAACTGCACCGGCCCGACGCCGTCCTCGCCGCCGCTCCCTCGCTCTGGCGCTACTGCACGGGCGAGTGGCTTACGCTGCGCTCACCCTCGGCCGACTCCAACCGGTCCCGCTGGCCACTCGACGGCCGTTGGGAAGCCGTGCAGTCGGCCTCCCTGTCACAGGGGGCCGCCAAGCTCTCGTGGATCCGCCGACACAAGCGGGTGAGCTCGCTGCGCCGGCTGATGCCCGGCCTCGTCGGCTACCTGGTGGCGTTCGCCGTGCTGGCTGGAACCACCGACCTGCCGGCGACCCTCGAGGCGTTGACCGTGAGCGTGGCCAACGACGAGAGCGCTCGACGGATGACCTTCACCGAGCGTGTCCGACGTCGCCGAGCGGAAGAGGAATTCAAGTGAGAAGCGAGCGATCGTCCGACTCCGAAGACATCGAACGTGAGGGAGGGCGCAGGCGGGCGTCCGTCGGCGAGGGCCGGGCCCGAGCCCGGTCCCTCGCCGACACGACGAGTCGAACCGCTGCCCGCTCGCTTCGCTGTCAGGTCTGCGGAGATGTGCGCTCACCGTCGGCGCTCCTCACCATGGACGACGTTGCGATCCGGCTGGGGACGACCGTCCGTCACGTGCGCCGGTTGGTGGCCGAACGGCGCATCCCGATCGTGAAGGTCGGTCACTTCGTCCGCTTCGACTCCCACGAGCTCGATCACTGGGTCGACGACCGCCGGGTCTCCGTCGTGGAACCGGCCGCAGTGCTCAGGCAGGCCAGTCACCGGCAAGTGTCGAGCCGGGAGGTCCGCCGTGTCGGGTAGTCGCCGATTTCCTCGACAGAGGGCGGCGTAGGCCGTGCCCGCCGTGCGTCGCTTCGGCAGCGTGCGACAACGTGGCCGCTCCTTCGAGGCCAGCTATTGGCACAACGGCCGGCGCCACGTCGCCCCGACGACCTTCACCACCAAGGGCGACGCCCGGGCTTTCCTCTCCACGGTCGAGTCGGACATCCGGCGAGGGGTGTGGATCGACCCCTGGGCCGGCCGCCTCCGGGTGTGCGAGCTCGCTGACGAGTGGACTGCCTCCAACCCGAACAAGCGGGAGTCGACCACGGCCCGGGAGGAGCTGACGCTCCGTCTCCACGTGCTGCCGACGATCGGCGATCACCGCATCGAGCGGGTCGGGCCCCGGGACATCCAGCGGCTGGTCAACTCCTGGCGGGCCGACCACGCCCCTCGGACGGTCAAGCGCAACTACGAAGTGGTGCGGGCCATGTTCGGCTACGCCGTGCGCAACGACTGGTTGGCCCGGAACCCCTGCCGCAACGTCAACCTGCCGCCGGTCGACGGAACCCGTCGCTTCGACCTGACCCCCGAGGACGTCGCCGCGGTCGCCGCCCAGGTGCCCGACGAGTACCGCCCGATGATCTGGATCGGGGCGACGCTCGGGTTGCGCTGGTCCGAAGTGGCCGCCCTCCGGGTCGGTCGGCTCGATCTCGACGCCGGACGGCTCTCGGTGACCCAGGCACTCGTCCGCGGGACCGGTGGCCGCAACGTGTTCGGGCCGCCCAAGTCGAAGGCGGGAACGCGCACCATGTTCATGCCGGAGGTCATTGTCGACATGCTGTCGGCCCACCTCGAGCAGGCTGGGTTCTCCCACGACGACACTGACGCCCTCGTCTTCACCGACGAAGAAGGTGGGCCGCTGCGCTATTCGAACTGGCGCCGCAGGGTCTGGCTCCCCGCCGTCGCAGCCGCCGGCTGTGCCGGTGCCGGCTTCCACGACCTGAGGCGGCTGAACGCCACCACGCTCGTGGTCGAGGGGATCGACGTGAAGACGGCACAGACCCGACTCGGCCATGCCGACCCGAGGACGACGCTCGCCGTTTATGCCTCGGCCCCGGCGTCAATCGACCGGGCCGCAGCGGATGTCATTGGCGAGCGCTTCTTCGGCGAAATGGCCAAAAAGGCTCAGGCACGAAATCTCCGCGCCATCTCCGCGCCAACCGCTCTGGAGGATTCGGACCCCTCAGGTCTCTGAAGCTCTCACCAGGGACTTTCGAGTCGGGCTGCCCGGATTTGAACCGGGGACCTCTGCGTCCCGAACGCAGCGCGCTAACCAAGCTGCGCCACAGCCCGTCACCCCCCGAAAGGGGCAGGTCCGAACTCTACTCCGACCTCAGGCGGGCGGAACCAGCTTCCCCTGAGCCCGAGGGGTTGCCTCCGTTGGCGTCGGAACGCCCGACTGAGGCCGCGCCCGTTTCGGGGGGTCCCTCACCGGTCCCCGCGAAGGTCGCGACGACCTGAGCCACCCGGCGCTTGTCCATCTCGACCACCTTGAGGTTCCAGTCGCCCACCCGGACCTCTTCGCCCTCCTCGGGGATGTGGCCGAATCGGGTGAAGAGAAAGCCGCCCAGCGTCACGTACTCGCCGTCGGGGATCTCCACGCCCAGACGCTCACGCACGTCGTCGACGTTGGTCTGCCCGTCCACGAGCCAGCGCTGACCGTCCACGCGCACGATGTGTGCCTCCTGGTCCTGGTCGAACTCGTCGTGCAGGTCACCCACGAGCGGCTCGAGCAGGTCCTTGACGGTCAGCAGTCCCGCCACCCCGCCGTACTCGTCGACCACCACAGCCACGGCGCGGTGGCGCTTGCGCATGTCGGCCAGCGCCTCGAGCACCCCTAGCGACTCGGGCAACAGGTAGGGCTGGCGCACCTTGCGCGAGATCTCGAGCGGGCTCGGATCGGTGGCATCGCGCGCCGCCGATCCATCGGCCTCGCGCCGTCGTCCGTCACCGGTGCGGAATATGTCGTTGACGAAGAGGATCCCCACGAGGTCGTCGAGGTCGTCGTAGACGACCGGGAAGCAGCTGTGCCCCGAGGTGCGCACCGCACGCGCGATGTCTTCGGCGTGCACCGGGATGGTCAGGTAGGTGACATCGACCCGCGGCGTCATCACCTCGCGCACGTCCATGTCGCGCAGGTCGGCCAGCGCCTCGGTGATGATCCGCTCCTGCTCTGAGGCCTCAGCCTGGAGGGATTGCCCGGAACGGCCCGCCCGATCCTCCCCCCGGCCGTCTGTGTCGCGGCGCCAGAGCCTGCGGGTTCGTCGAGCCGGCGGAGTGTCGGGGCTGTGCCGGCCGGGAGGCACCGTCTCGCGCCGCGTCAGGCGACCGGTTGAGATCCCGGTTGGATCTGGGGCCCGGCGTCCACCAGCACCGGCATCGGGGTGAACGAGTCGTCGGCGTACGTGCCGTCGTCGAGGAGCGTGGCCACCGCCCGGCGGAGCCGCAGCGGGTCGAGCGGCTTGACCAGCCATCCCTCGGCCCCCGAGCGGCGGGCCAGGAACACGTCGGGGCGCCGATCGAGCAGCATCAGCACCGCGATGTGGTCCAGCGCGTCGTAGGACTCCTGAAGACGCAGCTCCAGGCAGACCGCCATCCCGCCCATGTTGCCCATCTGCATGTCGACGATGACCAAGTCGGGGGACTCCTCGGCGACGAAGCTCACGACCTCGGGGCCCGAGGTCACCGACCGCACCTCGGTGTCGGGTCCGCTGATGACCGCCTCGATCTCATTGCGCAGTGTCGGCGCGTCGCTTGCGACGAGGATCGTCTGCACGACGCGGAGACTACCGGACTGCCGCGGCCCGTCCGAAAACCGGCCGGCTAAGACGCTCCTTGCCGGACCCGGCCGATACGGCGGGATCGGTCGACGAGAACGCGATTCACGTGAACAGGCAGTCTGCCGCCTGCTCCAGTGCGGCCAGCTCGTGCACGTCGTGCCCGAACAGCGGGATGCGACCGATCGGGGCCGGCGCCAGGTGTGCCGCCAGGTCCCCGTAGGCCGACTCCTCCCTCGCGGCCACGGAGTCGAGCACGGCCAGGTTCGCTTCCAGTGCCGCCAGATCGCCCGCCCCGCGGTCAGCCTCAGCCGGATCCGCCGTCGGGCCCCCCGCATCCACCGCCTCCGCTCTGCCGCCGTCGCCGTCGCCGTCGCCGTCCCCGAACCGTGGCGCGATCCGGTTCACGACGAGCGCGGCCACCGCGACATCGCGCTCGGCCAGCTTCTCGGCGAAGAAGCTCGCCTCCTCGACGGCGTCGGGACGGGCCGAGGTCACGAGCACGTAGGCGGTGCCGGGATCGGCCAGCAGCTCGCGCACGGCTGCGGCCCGCGTACGAAAACCGTCCTCCATGCCGTCGAACGCCTGGAAGAAGGTCACCGCGTCCTGCACGATCTCGGCGCCCGCCACCCGAGCGATCGTGCGCAGGAGCGCCTGGGTGGCCACGCCCACCGCCTTCATCGACATGCGCGTCGGGACGAGGATCGCCCGGAAGAGCCGGTTCTCCAGGAACCGGGTCAGGCGCCGCGGCGCGTCGAGCAGGTCGAGCGCGTTGCGCGTCGGGGGCGTGTCGACGACGACCACGTCGAACTCGCCCGAGTTGACCAGCTCGTAGAGCTTCTCCATCGCCATGTACTCCTGGGTGCCGCTGAGCGCGCCCGAGAGGTTCTGGTACAGCCGGTTGCCGAGGATGGTGTCGGCTTGCTCGGGGGTGCGGGCATAACGGTGGACCAGGTCGTCGAACGTCCCCTTGGCGTCGAGCATCAGGGCATGGAGTTCGCCCGGCCAGGGTCCCGCCACCTCGGTCGGCGTGTTGGGCAGGCTCTCCACGCCGAGCGCGTCGGCGAGCCGCCGCGCCGGGTCGACGGTGACCACGCAGGAGCGTCTGCCGGCACGCGCCGCCGCCAGGGCGAAAGTGGCCGACACGGTCGTCTTGCCGACGCCGCCCGATCCGCAGCACACCACCACCGTCCGCTCGGACACGATGGAACGCAGCGAATCGCCGCGGGGTGCGACCGGCGTGCGGTCGCCTTGAGCGCTCACCGTCCGGCGCCCTCGGCCACGAGCCCGGCCACGGCGGCGCCCAGCGCCTCGGCCAGCGCCGTGGACTCCGCCGGGCCGATGGTCTCCGCAGTCAGGGCCGGCACGATCAGGTGGGGCAGCGGGAGCTCGCGGGCGAGGCGGTCCACCTGCTCGGCGGAGACGGCGTGGCGCTCCAGGCGGAACCGCCGCGCCGCCTCGAGCGCCTCGACGTGCGCTGCCGGCAGCGTCCGGCCGGCGGCGGCCACGACTTCGGCCGCTGGCCGGTCCAGGCCGACGGGCTCAGGGTCGGCGGCGTTCACGACGACGGGACCGAGCTGCACCCCGGCCCGGTCCTCCAAGGTGAAGGCCGACTCGATGGCCTCGCTGACCGGCAGCTCCTCGGGCAGCGTCACCAGGATCACGCGACAGCGGGTCGGGTCGGCGAGGAGCTCGACCACGTCCTGAGCCTGCGTACGCAGCGGTCCGCCCCTGGCGGCTGAGACCAGCCCGCTGGCCGACGTCAAGAAGGTGATGGCGTGCCCGGTGGCCGGGGCGTCGACGACGATGAGATCGGCGGCGTCCCCCCGCTCGAGTTGCTTGACCTTGCCCAGCACGAGGACGTCACGGATACCCGGGATGGCGGTCGAGACCACGTCGAGCACCCCCGAGCGCGCCAGGCGCTTGGAGATACGTCGCAGCCCGTGGTCCTCGAGGTACTCGACCAGCGCGTCGTCCGGCGTCAGCCGACGCGCCCGCACGCCTCCTCGGCCCGTGGTTCCCGGTGACCCCGGGGCCAGAAGCTCGATCTCCTCGTATCCGAGATCTTCCTCGTGGCCGAAGGCGTCGGTGATGCCGGACTTCCCCTCGAGCTCGACGATGAGGACCGACATGCCGGCGCCGGCGGCCAGGCGAGCCAGTGCCGCCGAGATCGCCGTCTTGCCGACCCCTCCCTTCCCGGCGATGACGAGAACATGGCTCTGTGCGCAGAAGGTCGCCACGTCCATGCCTGGCCGAGCGTAGTGGTCCTTGCTCGCAGCGTCCCCCGGTGAGGTGCGCTAAATCACGGGAAATTCCTGGTCAAGGCCCTTGATAGCGGAGAGGGCCGGGCGATAGGTTGGCCGCGGAGTGGGTGTCGGTGCCGACCGGGGGGTTTCATGCGCCAGGGATCTGAGATGTGGCAGTTGAAGGCAGCGTGCCGGGGTCCGCAGTCTGCGGTCTTCTTCCCGCCTTCGCATCCGGAGCGGAAAGAGGAGAAGGCTGCCCGCGAAATCCGGGCCAAGGCCATCTGCGAGCAGTGCCGGGTCCGTGGCGAGTGTCTCGACTACGCCATCCGCATTCGTGAGCCCCACGGCATCTGGGGCGGCATGAACGAGGTCGAGCGAAAGGTAGTGCTGGACCGCCGAGCCAGCTGACGCCGACGGCGCTGGCCAGGCCAGGCCAGGCGTCCGTCTCCTCGGCCTTCAGCCTGCTCGGCCTCCTCCGCCTCCTCGTCTTCAGCTCGGCTCATCCGGAGCCGGAGCCCGAGCCGGACTCAGGCCGCTCGAGCTCGAGCTCGAGCCAGGCTCTCCGCGCCGAGCAACCGCGCCGCCGCCTCCACGCCGCGGCTGTGGCACACCGAGCCCGGCCGTTCCTGGTCGACCGAGCAGATGGACGCCGAGATCTCGTTGGCCGAGGCCACGACGGCCTGCGCCAGGGGGCTGGCCGGTGAGGTGAGGTCGCCCGCGATCTGGTCCTGGGTCAGCCCCTCGAGGGCACCAGGGGTGAAGCTGGCGCCGCTGAGCACCCAGCGGCCGCCCACGTCGACGAGCGCGAACGTCGGCGATCCGCGGGGCGAGAACGCCGCCACCGCCGCGGCCTGCCGGGCGTCCGGCGACTCGAGCCCGAGGTAGCGGCCCCCCGTCGGGTTCAGGGCGCTGTAGCGCTCGACGCTCTGGAGTGCGAGATACGGGCTCGAGTACCTCACCTGCCAGAACGTGAAGGTGGACAGGTTGGGGAAGGCGGTGGTCAGGCTCGACTGCACCTCGCCCAACTGCGTGAAGGTGCCGAAGCGCGAAAGGGCGACGACGAGCGGCCACCGCTCCGTCGCGGCGTAGGGGGCGAACTCGGCGCCGTAGAAGAACACCACCGGCTTGAGCGATCCGGACGCGTCGGACACGGCCCACAGACCCCGGCTACCCGTCGGCTGCGGGGCCTCGACGGGGACGGTCGGCGAGTTCGTCCCCACGGTGTCGAAGACGGCCGCGGGCACGGTTTTGAGCGACGTCAGCAGCGAGGAGGGCGCCGGGTTGAACGTCTCGACCGTCGGAGACGAGCTGCCGGGTCCCGATGCGTCGCGCTGGATCACGAGCGCACCGAGGAGGACGATGGCGAGCCCGATCAGCCCGAGGGCGACCAAACGGCGCGGAATGCGGCGCCCGACGGGCGCGGACGTCGGCTCGCGGGCGGGCACGCTCATGGGTTGGGTCAGGTTACCCAAGGGGTGCATGGGCTCAGGGGGCGCCGCGCCCTTCCACCGCTAGCCTCACCGGCGTGCCACCGACCGGGACCCCGCCGGCACCCGGGCCCCCGTCCGGACCCCGCACCGAGGTGCCGGTCCGCCCGGCCGCGACCGTGATGCTGGTGCGCGACGCCACCGACGCCGGGCGCTCGCCCTCGCTCGAGGTGCTGATGGTGCGCCGCAACCTGCGCTCGGATTTCGTCGGCGGTGCCTACGTCTTCCCCGGAGGTGCGGTGGACCCCCACGACGGCGGGGCCGAGGCGGAAGCGGCGTGCACCGGCCGCACGGACGCGCAGGCCAGCGCCCTGCTCGGGCTGGGCTCGGGCGGCCTCGCCTATTGGGTCGCGGTCGTGCGCGAGACGTTCGAGGAGGCCGGGCTGCTCCTGGCCGAGCGTCCCGACGGGCCGGCACTCCTATCGGGCGATCCCGCCGAAGAGGCGCGCTTCACCGCCGCCCGGGCCGAGGTCAATGCCGGCACCCTGCGCTTCCTCGACCTCTGCCGCGACGAGCGCCTGGCCATGCAGGTGGGCGACATCCACTACTTCGCCCACTGGATCACCCCCCGGGGGGCACCGCGCCGCTACGACACCCGCTTCTTCGCCGCCGCCGCGCCGCCCGGCCAGAAAGCGGCTCATTCGGCGGGCGAGACGATCGCCGAGGTGTGGATCACTCCGGAGGAGGCGCTGGCCCGTCACCGGTCCGGCGACATAGAGATCATCTTCCCGACCATCCGCAACCTGCAGGTCATCAGCCGTTTCTCCGCCAGTGCCGAGCTCCTGGCCGCGGCGGCCCGCGCCTCGAGCTCGGTCCCGATCATCGAGCCCCGGGTGGTGGCCGACGGCAACGGCATGCGCATCGTGCTGCCCGGTGACGCCTCCTACGAGGAGGCTCCCGTTTCCGACCCGACGGGCGACGTGGCGCGGGGCGACTTCAACGCCGCCGTCCGCGCCGTCTCCATGGAGGCCAACCTCGAGGGGCCCGAGACCGCGCCCGGGCCCCGACCGGGCGACTGAGCGGTGGTCGCCGTCGCCGCGCTCGCGTCGTGATCACGGCGGTCCCCGACTTCGGCCTCGGTCCCGTCCCGCTCCCGGGCGCAGTGGTCGAGGTGGCCCCCGGTGTGCGGCGGATCACCGCGGCCAACCCGGGCCTGATGACCGGTCCCGGGACCAATACGTATCTGGTCGGTCACGTCGACCCCGTCGTGGTCGACCCGGGCCCGTCCGGCCTGCCCGCCCACACCGATGCCATCGTGGCGGCGGCCGCGGCTCTCGGATCGGTGCGGGCCATCGTGGTGACCCACACGCATCCGGACCACGCCCCGGGCTCCGCCGCGCTCGCGGCGGCGACCGGTGCTCCGCTGATCGGCTTCGGCCCGGGCGAGGCCTTCGAGCCCGACCAGCGCATCGGCGACGGCTTCGCGCTGGCGGCCGGTGGCCTGACCCTGCGAGCGGTCCACACCCCCGGACATGCGTCGGACCATCTCTGCTGGTCGGTCGAGGAGCACGCGATGCTGCTGACGGGCGACCACGTGATGCACGGTTCGACCGTCGTCATCAGGCCCCCGGACGGCGATCTGCACCAGTACCTCTCGAGTCTCCGGCTCGTCCGCGACGGCGGTCCTCCCTGGCGCACCCTCGGTCCGGGCCACGGCCGCGTGATGGATCACGTCCCCGACGTGGCCGACGCGTTGATCGCCCACCGCTCGTCCCGTCACGAGCGGGTGGCCGCCGTTCTCTCCACCCTCGCCGCCGACGGCGCCGCGACGGTGGACGAACTGCTGCCGTCCGCCTACGGCGACGTCACCGATCGCCAGCTCCCCGTGGCGCGCTTCTCGCTGTGGGCCCATCTGCGCGCCCTGGTGCAGGAAGGGCGGGCAAGGGTCGACGCCGCGGCCGGGGAGGACACCATGGAGAGCCACTGGTCGGCACGCTGAGGCTGGAGCGGCACGAGGCCTCCCGGCCGCACCACCTGAGGGCTCAGGCCGTCGGAACCTCGGCCGGCGCCTCGGCCGGGGCCGTCACCGGGCCTTCCAGCAGGTCCTGGTCGTGGGCCTCGCCCGCGGCCACCGCCGCCTCCACCCTTTCGATCATCCGGGCCGTGCAGCCCTCGGTCTCGACGATCGGTGCGACGTCCTCGGCGATCGTCCGGGCCAGCGTGGCGAACGCGCCGGCCAGCTCGCTCGAGGCGTCCGGCAGGGCGACGGGCTCGCCCGCGTCGCCCGCCGCGGCCATGTCGGGGTGCAGCGGGATGGATCCGACGAGGGGGACGCCCAGGCTGCGCGCCAGGCGCTCGCCGCCGCCCGAGCCGAAGAGCGCGTAGGTCGTGCCGTGCTCGCAGGTGAAGTCGCTCATGTTCTCGATCACCCCGGCCACACGCAGGTAGCCGCGCCGCGCCATGTCGGCGGCGCGTGCTGCGACCTTCTGCGCGGCCACGGGCGGGGTGGTCACGACGAGCATCTCGGTGCGCGGCAGCAACCTGGCCAGGCCCATCTGGATGTCGCCCGTGCCCGGCGGCAGGTCGATCAGGAGGTAGTCGATGTCGCCCCAGTGCGCGTCCTGGAGGAATTGCTGCACCGCCCGGCTGAGCACGAGGCCCCGCCACATGATGGCCTTCTCCTCGTCCGCCAGGAAACCCATCGACAGCACGCGGACGAGGCCGTCGCCGACCCTGCGCTCGAGCGGGACCATCTTTCCCTGGCGGGCTTCGACGTCGCCCTCCATGCCGAGGAGCCTCGGCACCGAGAAGCCCCAGATGTCGGCGTCGAGGATCCCCACCGTCAGCCCGCGGGAAGCGAGGGCGACGGCCAGGTTCACCGTGACCGAGGACTTGCCCACGCCCCCCTTCCCGGACGCGATGGCGAGCACCCGGGCCGTCGCGGGCACTTCGGTCTCCGGAGCGTCCTCGCGGGCCTTCCAGCGGACCCGCGCCATGACGGCGGCCCGCTCGTCGGCGTCCATGGCGGCGATGCGCACCTCGACCGAACGGGTCCATTCGAGCGCCTCGAGCTGGCCGACGACGTCGCGCTCGATCTGGCTCCGCAACGGACAGGAGGCGACGGTGAGAGCCACGTCGACCACCACGTCCCCCCCTTGGACGGACACGCCCCTGACCATGCCGAGGTCAACGACACTGTCGCCCAGCTCGGGGTCGATGACCGCGCGGAGGCGATCGAGCGCCTCCTCCTCGCGCGGTCCGCGCGCGTCGGCGACGAGCGACGGAGGTTGGACGGACCCAGAGGTCATGGCGCGATTCTACCTGCGTGGGACCATTTTCCGGCCTGGCAGCACCTTCGCGGTGTTCCCCTCCGACGGAGCGCCGGTATCATGACGCGACAGGGCACCGCGCCCGCGGGAACGCTCGCCCGGCCCAGGCAGCGCATCAGGAGGAGCAGTGACGACCATCTCGACGTCCGTCAACATCGCGAAGAAGCCGGCGCCGGTCGCCCTGAGCGACCGAGCCACGGCGAAGGTGGCCGAACTGCTGGCCGAGGAAGAGGGAGAGGCGCTCGCGCTGCGCGTGGCGGTCAAGCCCGGCGGGTGCTCCGGCTACAGCTACGACATGTTCTTCGATTCCGAGGTGATGTCCGACGACGTGGTCCGTGAATTCGGGCCGGTCAAGGTGGTGGTCGATCCGGCCAGCGCCGAGCTGTTGACCGGTTCCACGCTCGACTACAGCGACGGCCTCCAGGGCGCGGGTTTCAACATCACCAACCCCAACGCCACCCGGACCTGCGGCTGCGGCTCGTCCTTCAGCTGAGCTCTCGGCACCGGATCCTCTGAGCGGCCCCGGCGGCGATCGCACCGCTATCTCGGGTTCCCGAGCTCCGGACCCGCCGGCCGAGACCGCGCCCGTTCACGCGTCTCCCGACGTCTCCTTCGTCCTGAACGGAGATCCGGTCCGCGTCCAGGACGGCGCCTCCCTGCTCGACGCGCTGCGCGACGAGTTCGGCTGCCATTCGGTCAAGGACGGGTGCAGCCCACAGGGCCAATGCGGCTGCTGCACCGTCTGGGTCGACGGGGCGCCCCGGGTCTCGTGCGTCACCCCGGTGCGCCGCGTCGCGGGGCGCCGGGTCACCACACTCGAAGGGCTTCCCGCCGAGCAGCGTGAGCGCTGGTCCGCCGCCTTCGTCCGTGCCGGGGCCAGCCAATGTGGCTTCTGCACGCCGGGGATCCTGATGCGCCTCGTCGCGCTCGAAGAAGGCGAAGCGGCAACGCGCCCAGTCACGACTGGTCGCGACGAGGTCGAGGCCGCGCTCCGAGCACACCTGTGCCGCTGCACCGGCTGGCAGTCGATCGTCGAGGCGGCGCTGTCCGCGCTCGGCGCACCGGGCGCGCCGGGCACGCCGGGCACGCCGGGCACGCCGGGCGTGAGGGCCGAGCGCTCGTCCGTGGCCTCGGACGGCGCCAGGCGCGACCCCGTGCTGGCGTCGTGGCGCGCCCACCTCGAGGGGGGCTCGGGCCAGGTCTCGGGACCCGAGGCGGTGCTCGGGCGCGCCGGGTTCGCCGACGACACCGCGCCCCCTGGCGCGCTGGTGCAGCTCGGCACCGACGCCACGCCTGCACGCGACCTGCGCGCCGCCCGCGCCGGTATCGGCCGGGTCCAGGGCCGGAACAGCACGGCGCCGCTGACCCATCCGGTCGAGGTCCCGCCCGGCTCGTGGGCGCTCACGCTGCAGACGACGTGGTCGGAGCCCGCCTATGTGGAGTCGGACGCCAGCTGGTGCGCCCCCTCCGGAGTGCCGGCTTCGCCCCTGGCCAACGGCGGCGCCTTCGGCGGGAAACGTGCCAGCGCGGCGCCCGACGAAGCCCGCCGCCTGGCCGAGCGCACAGGTCGGCCGGTGCGCGTCCTCTGGCGGCGCGAGGACGTCGTCCGGGGGGGCCCCAAGCGCCCACCGCTGGCGATCGCGCTGCGCGCCGACGGCTCCGGCCACGTGCGCGTGGGGCGCAGCGCCGGATCGGCGGACCTGTCACCGCTCGTGTCCCGGCTCCGCACCCTCGTTCCGGGCCTGGAGATCGAGGAGGTGCCGATCGTCGGGCCGACGGTGTCTGCGGATCTGCGCGGTGCCGGCTGGGCCGAGGTCCTGGCCGCCGTGGCTGCGTTGCGAGCCCCCGCGACACCCTCCGGCTCGTCTCGAGTCACCATCTCGGTGCCCGGCGCCGGCCGTGCCGAGGTCGAGGTCGACCTCCGAGGAGGCGGGCGCGGGCGGGTCGCGGTGGACGTCTGGGCCGGTGCCGTGCTGGACCCGGTCACGCTGCGCTCCTACGCGCTCGGAGCCGTCCACCAGGCGCTCGGCCTGGTGTGGAGCGAGGGCATCGCGGTCGATGCCTCAGGCGTGCCGGTGGACCTCACCATCCGTTCCTTCGGCATCCTCGCCGCGCGCGACATGCCCGATGTCAGCGTGACCGTCCACGACGACGAGCACTGGCCGGTCAACGGCTCCGACGCCGTGTTCGCCGCCACGCTCGCAGCCGCGTGGGTCGCCGAGGGGCGCCCGCCGCGCTGGCCGACCCGGCGCGAGGCCGTGCGCTCGCCCCGGCGCGACGTGACACCATTGCGGACCCGAGAGGAGGCCAGACGATGAGCCCTGCGGTCGGTCCCTATTCTCCCGTCCGCCGGGTGGGCGACTGGGTGGTGACGTCGGGTCAGGTGGGTCTGGCCACCGACGACTCGGGCCGGACCGCGCTGACGCCGGGCGGGACCTTGCCCGAACTGCGCCAGGCCCTCCAGAACCTGCAGGATGTGCTCGCCACCGAGGGCGCCTCGCTGAGCGACGTCGTCAAGACCACCCTCTTCCTCGTCGACATGGGGGAGTTCTCGGGGGTCAACGAGGTGTGGATGGAGTACTTCACCGGCGAGAGGCCCACCCGCTCCGCCGTCGCGGTGGCCGCCCTGCCCGTCGGGGCCAGGGTCGAGGTCGAAGCCTGGGCCTACGCCCCCGTCGTCTGAGGAGCAGAGGCGCCCGGGGCGCTCGTCCTGCTCGTTCTGGGCGTTCCTGCCGCCGTCGTCCCCGAAAACAGGAGGGACCCCGTTGCGCGGCGGCGATCCGGGATGCCAGGCCACCTGGCCGAACCGGTACCCGACCGAGCGCACGGTCTGGATGAGATGGGCGTGCTCCTCGCCGAGCTTGGCCCGCAGCCGCCGGATGTGCACGTCCACCGTCCGGGCGCCGCCGTAGTACTCGTAGCCCCAGACCCGGCTGAGCAGCGTCTCGCGCGTGAACACCTTCGCCGGGTGCCCGGCCAGGAAGCGGAGCAGCTCGTACTCCATGTAGGTCAGGTCCAGGACCCGGCCCGAGACCGCCGCCTGGTAGGTCTCGAGGTTCAACATGAGCGGTCCGTACTCGATGATGTCCGGCCGCATGCTCTGCCCGCTGCGCCAGAAGAGATGCTGCAGGCGGGCCACCAGTTCCTCGGGCCGCGCCGGCAGGACGCAGAAGTCGTCGAAGAGGTCGTCGCGCAGGAGGAGCTCGCCGACCTGCCCGGCGCGGATGGCGAGGAGCAGCGGCGTCAGGGGCACCTCGCGCAGGCGCACGTGACGGCAGAAGGCGACCGCGGGCGTCATGTCGTCTCCCGCCACGACCAGCGCACCCGAGTACCCGGCCGTGCGGCCGTCTTGCCCGGGCGACGCGACCTCGTCGGGCGCGGCCACGCCGTGGTGGCCGAGCCCCGCGCTCTGCAGCGCCAGGGTCACCTCGGCGGGCAGGTCGTTCGGGAAGGTGAGGAGCGGGTCCATGAGGCGGGCGCTCAGAGCAGCGGCAGGTAGCGGTCGAGCTCGAACTGCGTGACCTCGGACTGGTAGGCGTCCCATTCGGCCCGTTTGTTGCGGATGAACCACTCGAAGACATGGTCTCCCAGGGTGTCGGCCAGCAGCTCGGAACCCTCCATCTCGTTGACGGCGTCGTGCAGGGACGAGGGCAGGGGCTCGATACCCTTCAGCGACAGCTCCTTGGTGGAGAGCGTGAAGAGGTTCTCGTCCGCCTCGGGCGGCAGTGGGTAGTCCTCCTCCATCCCCCGCAACCCCGCGGCCAGGATCACCGCGAAGGCCAGGTAGGGATTGCAGGCGCTGTCGGGTGAGCGGTACTCGAGCCGGGTGGACTCGGTCTTGCCCAGCTTGACGACGGGCACGCGCACCAGCGCCGATCGGTTGTTGCGGGCCCAGCTGACGGTGACCGGCGCTTCGGAACCGCTCACCAGCCGCTTGTAGGAGTTGACCCACTGGTTCGTGACCGCGGTGATCTCGCGGGCGTGGTGGAGGAGCCCGGCGATGAAACGCCGTGCCGTGTCGGAGAGGCCGTACCGGTCCGAGTCGTCGACGAAGGCGTTGCGCTCGCCCTCCCACAGCGAGATGTGGGTGTGCATGCCCGAACCGGGTGTGTTGGCCAGCGGCTTGGGCATGAAGCTGGCGAACACGCCCTCCCGGCGCGCCATCTCGCGGATGACCATGCGGGTCGTCATCACGGTGTCGGCCATGGTCAGGGCGTCCGTGTAGCGCAGGTCGATCTCGTGCTGGCTGTGGGCGTCCTCGTGCTGGGTGTGCTCCACGGGGATCCCCATCTCTTCGAGCATGAGCACCGAGCGCCGGCGGAGGTCGCTCGTGAGATCGGCCACGCTCAGGTCGAAGTAGGAGCCCGAGTCGAGCGTCACCGGTCCCCCCGAGGGATGCGCGCTGGCGAAGTAGAAGAACTCGACTTCGGGCGACGCGAAGAAGGTGTACCCGGCGGCGCGGGCGCGCTCGAGCGTCCGCCGCAGGGCGTGGCGCGGGTCTCCCTCGAAGGGGGTGCCGTCGAGGTTGGCGATGTCGCAGAAGACCCGGGCCACCTGCGCGTCGTCGTGATGCCACGGGAGGAGCTGGAACGTGGTGGGGTCCGGACGGGCCAGGACGTCGGCCTCCTGCACCCGGCTGAAGCCGTCGATGGCCGAGCCGTCGAAGGTCATCCCCTCGTCGAGCGCGTTCTCGAGCTCGGCCGAGGTGATGTTGAACCCTTTCGGTGTCCCGAGCACGTCGGTGAACCAAAGCTGGACGAAGCGGATGCCCCGCTCCTCGACGGTCCGGAGCACGTAGTCGCGCTGGCTCTGCACCGCTCAAGTGTCGCGCGCCGCCCGGACCCTCTCCGAGCGGCCGCGGGTACCGGGCCGGTGCGAGCCGGCCACCGGGCCGGTGCGAGCCGGTCATCGGGCCGGAACGAGCCGGTCATCCCGAGTTGGGCCTGATGGGGTGCCGGTAGATTGAGTCGATGCCGTACCTGCGCGTCGCCGCTGCGCAGTTGAACACGGTCGTCGGAGACCTCCCGGGGAACGTGGACCGCGTGCTCCGGGCCCTCGCTGCCGCCGAGGCGGCCGGCGCCGACCTCTGCGTGACGCCCGAGCTGGCCATCACCGGCTACCCGCCAGAGGATCTCCTGCTCAAGCCGGGCTTCGTCGCCGACAACGTGGCTGCGCTCGAGAAGGTGGCCGCGGCCACGGGGGAGTGCGCCGTCGTCGTCGGGTTCGTGGGAGCGGCCCCGGGCGGCACCGGTCTCGCCAACGCGGCCGCCATCTGCGCCCGGGGACGGGTGGCCGGCGTGTACCGGAAGCATTTCCTGCCCAACTACGGCGTCTTCGACGAGCAGCGCTGGTTCGTCCCCAGCGACGAACCGCCGACCCTCTACTCCGTCGCCGGCGCCAAGGTCGGCGTCTCGGTCTGCGAGGACGTCTGGCTCGACGGCGGCCCGGTGGCCCAGGCCGGCCGGGCCGGTGCGGACGTCGTCGTCAACATCAACGCGTCCCCCTACAACCGGGGTCGGCGCTCCGAGCGCGTGGCCTTGCTGCGCGAGCGCGTGGCGGAGGCGGGTTGTGCGGTCGTCTACGTGAACCAGGTCGGCGGCCAGGACGAGCTCGTCTTCGACGGCGACTCCCTCGTCGTCGCCGCGGACGGCACACTCGTGGCGACCGGCGCCCAATTCGAGACCGACCTGGTTGTGGTCGACCTGCCGGTGGGGATCGACCACCGGCGGCGAGGGGAGGTGACCGAGCTGGGGCCGAGGGTCGTGGTGACGCCGCCCCCGACGGGCGAGCGCCCTCCGCTGCGCCCACCCCCGCCGCACCCACCCCTGAGCGATCTGGCGGAGGTCTACGCCGCCCTCGTGCTCGGGACGCGCGACTACCTGTCGAAGAACGGGTTCACCGATGCGGTGATCGGACTCTCGGGCGGTATCGACTCCTCGCTCGTCGCCACCGTCGCCGTCGACGCTCTCGGGTCAGGCCGCGTGCACGGGATCGCGATGCCCTCGCGCTACTCGAGCGACGGCTCGCGGGACGACGCCGCCGCGCTGGCCGATCGCATGGGCATCGACCTGCGCGTCGTGCCCGTCGAGGCGGCCCACGTGGCCTTCGCCTCCATGCTGGCGGGCGTGCTCGGGCGCGAGCCGTTCGGTTTGACCGACGAGAACCTCCAGTCGCGTCTGCGCGGCGTCCTCCTCATGGCCGTCTCCAACGCCAAGGGTTGGATCGTCCTCACCACGGGGAACAAGAGCGAGATGGCCACGGGCTACTCCACCCTCTACGGCGACTCGGCCGGCGGCTTCGCGGTGATCAAGGACGTGCCCAAGACGCTCGTCTACGAGCTGTGCCGGTGGCGCAACACCCAGGCCGTGCTCGACGGGCTGGTGGGTCCGATCCCCGACGCCGTGCTCGACAAGCCGCCCTCGGCCGAGCTGCGGCCCGATCAGCGTGACGACCAGTCGCTCCCGCCCTACGAGGAGCTCGACCCGGTGCTGCAGGGCTATGTCGAGCGCGACCGCACGGCGGCGGACCTGGTCGCCGAGGGCTTCGATCCCGCCGTCGTCGACCAGGTGGTCCGCCTGGTCGACGGGGCCGAGTACAAGCGCCGCCAGAACCCGCCCGGCGTGCGCATCACGACGAAGGCGTTCGGGAAGGACCGCCGCATGCCGATCACCAACCGCTACCGCTCCTCCGCCGTGGAGGAGTCCGGTGGTGGCTGATCCGGCCGCGGCCGGCGCCGGACTGAGCGCCGATCCAACCCCGCAGCCGGTATGGCTCGGGATCGAGGCCCTGGGCGAGATGGTGGGCGGCTACTGCTGGCTCGAGCATCGCCTCTTCGAGCTCACGGGGACTTGGGCGTCGGCCGGCGGGCACCGAGCCGCTCCGCCCGAGGTGCTCGTCTTCCTCGCCGCGGCGTCACGCCGCCACGGATCGCTGGCCGAGCGCTGGGCGGCGCGGCTGCCCGTGCGCACCGGCGTCGACCCCTCCGCGCTGGTCGAGAGTCCACCCGGCCTGCCCCGGACGGTCGCGTCCGAGCTCTCCGGGACCGGCTCGGGCGCATCCGGCGGCCTCGCTGCCCTGGTCGAGATGGTGTTGCCCTGGCTCGCCGGCGAGTACGGCGCCCACCTCCAGACGGCGTCCCCCGTGTCCGAGGCCCCGGTGATGGAGGTACTGGTGGAGGCACGCCGGGTGGCCGTGGGCGAGATGCGGGGCGGCGGTCAGCTGCTGCGGCGATTGGGCGCGACCGGGCTGAAGGAGCCGGCTGGGGGCGAGGCGTGAGGGGGGGTTGCGGGGACGCGAATCAGCCCGTAAAACGCATCCGCCCTGCTGTGTGGGCGTCTTGACACGCCCACTACACTGTCTCTGCAGCCCTTGCACGCCGGAAATGGGCGTACTGCTGCGTTTTCATTGAGGCGAGCTTGCCCGGCGGTGTTGTCCGTCGTGGCTGTGGGACGGAAGGTTCAGGCAACCTTGGCCAAAGAACGAATCGAGCGCGACGACGAAGACCTCGTCCGGCTCTACCTGACAGACATCGGTCAGTACCCGCTGCTGACCAAGGACGACGAGGTCCGCCTGGCTCAGGCCATCGAGGCCGGCCGCGAGGCCGAGGCCGACGTGGCCAAGGCGCCCAAGGGCCTGACCACCGCCCGCAAGCGTGAGATGCGCCGGGCCGTCATGGAGGGCGAGCAGGCTCAGCAGACCTTCGTGCAGTCGAACCTGCGCCTGGTCGTGTCGATCGCCAAGAAGTATCAAGCCTCGGGCTTGCCGCTGCTGGACCTGATCCAGGAGGGGAACCTCGGCCTCATGCACGCCGTCGAGAAGTTCGACTGGCGCAAGGGCTTCAAGTTCTCGACGTACGCCACGTGGTGGATCCGTCAGGCCATCACGCGGGGCATCGCCAATACGGGGCGGACCATCCGGCTCCCCGTCCACGCCGGCGACACGCTGGCGCGGGTGCAGAAGGCGCAGGCCCGTCTGGAGCTCAAGCTCGGGCGCCCGGCCACGCTGGCCGAGCTCGGCATCGAGGTCGAGATGCCCGAGGACAAGCTCGTCGAGGCACTGCGCTTCCGCGCCGAACCGCTCTCGCTCTCCGAGCCGCTGCGCGAGGACGGCGACGCCGAGCTGGGCGACGTCGTGGAGGACCGCTCGGCCGAGTCGCCCTTCGAGGTGGCCGCGGTATCCCTGCTGCCCGACGAGATCGGCCGCCTGCTGTCGCCGCTCGACGAGCGCGAGCGCGAGATCCTGCGCCTGCGCTTCGGCCTCGACCGCGGCGAACCGCGCACCCTCGAAGAGGTCGGGGAACACTTCAACCTGACCCGGGAGCGCATCCGCCAGATTGAGGCGCGGGCGATGTCGAAGCTGCGCCACCCCTCCTCCGACACCGGGGCGCGCGACCTGCTCACGGTCTGAGCAGGCCGCCGCACGACGTCCGTCGGCGAGTCAGGTCGGAGTCGGAGTCGGACTGGTTTCGACGATCACTGGCGCGGTTCGAGGATCACCTGGAGGAACGTCGCCAGCAGGCCCACCGCGATCCCGATGAGGATCCCCGAGATGAGCGTCAACATCTGGTCGTGTTGTTGCGCTCCGGCATCGGTCCCGGAGATCATGACCGGTTCTTGAAGTTGGCTCGCGTACTGCTGCCAGACTGGTTGACTCCCGATTGAGCCCGGGGGTATGCCCGAAGTCCAGTCGTAGCTGCTGATCTCGGGGACCTGGTACTCGAACCTGAACACGGTGGAGTTGCCGCAGACGGGGCAATCCACATAGGGCAGCCACCCTTCGGCCGATTCCCCGTTCGCGCTGAAGGTGAAGATCGGTGCGACGATGCCGACGTCGACCGAGGCATTCGGCCTCATCGTCAGGCTCAGGAGACCTCCGTCGGCGCTCGACGGGGGAGTGCAGGCCAGGACCGACGGTGAGCTCGGACAGCTGCCCGTCACGTCGGGCTGGTAATCGAACTGGAGGGCGACCGGGGCCGACGCGCCGGCGTCGGTGACGTCGACGTCGTACCGGTCCGCGGAGGTCTGCGTCGTTCGGACCGTCACCAGCCCTACCGTTCCCTGCGGTGCGACGGACAGGTTGAACTCCTGCGTGACGACGGGAGCGCGATCGGGAATGAGAAGCAGACCCACGATCAACGCGGCGACGCCCATGGCCCCCGGTGCGGCCCAGCGCAACCCCTTCCAGCGGAGCATGCGCCCCAATGGGCCTCGACGTGCCGGTGGAACGTCGGGTGGCGACTGGTTCGGTTCCATGGGTTCCCGGGGCGGCTCACCCTATCGGCACGACGCTCCCGGCGGTCGTGGCGTGGCCGCGCGATGTCTAGGCTGGCGGGCCATGAAGAAACTCTTGATCGTCGCCCTCCTGGTCGCTCTCGGCCTCGGCTTCGTCGCCGCCCGTCGCCTTCGCGAGGCGTAGACCGGAGGCAGGGACCGGACCGCTCAGGCGGGGCGCCCCGCCGCAGCGAGACTCGCCGCGTGGCGCAGACGCAGGACCCGTCGCCAGAGCAGCAGCGCCGCCCCGGCGACGGCGAGGCTCGTCGTGACGACCGGGGTCGAGCGGCCCACGCGGTCGCGCAAGCGGATGGGCTTGGTGAAGTGGCGGGTCTCCCACCCGCGCTCGCGGGCGATCCGAGCCAGCGCGCGGTCGCCGTTGACCGCGACGGGTCGGCCCACGGCCTCGAGCATGGGCAGGTCGGTGGCCGAGTCGGAGTACGCGCTGCTCGCCGCCAGGTCGATCCCGGTGCGCTCCGCCAGCTCGCGCATGGCGATGGCCTTGGACTCGCCGTAGGCGTAGAACGCCATGCGGCCGGTGTAGCGGCCCTGCTCGTCGACCTCGCCGCGCGAGCAGACGGCGCCGTCGACGCCGAGCAGGTCGGCCAGCGGGAGGACGATCTCCTCGGGCGAGGCCGAGACCAGGTAGACGCGGTGGCCGGCCGCCCGGTGCAGCTCCATGAGCTCGAGCGCCTCGGCGTACATGATCGGCTCCATCGTCTGGAGCATCGTCTCCCGCACGATCTGGCGGACCTGGGCCCGGTCCCAGCCCTTGGTCACGGCCAGCATCGACTCGCGGACCCGGGCCAGGCGCTCCTCGTCGGCACCGAAGTAGAGGTAGATCAGCTGGGAGACGGCGGCCCGGGCCACGAGGCGGCGGTTGATGAGGCCGCCCTTGAGGAACGGGCGGCCGAACGCCGCGATGGAGGCCCGGTCGATCACCGTCTTGTCGAGGTCGAAGAATGCCGCCTCCATGGTGCAATTGTACGGGCGCGGCGGTGTCGCGCCCGTTCGCCCGTGACGGTTGCCCGACGCGACCGTGAACGTCCGGGGCCGCTGAGCAGGGACGCCGGGCCGGGTCGGTGCCCGGAGCGCCGGCGGGCCGTGCCTGACAGCGGCGTCAGGTCGGCCCGGTGTCCTCCTCGTAGGCGCTGATGAACAGCGCGTGGACGGCGTCCTCGGCGTCGGCCCCGACGAGCACGAGCACCTCGTCGCCGGACTGGAGCGTGGTGTCGCCGCGGGGGACCACCAGGCGTTCGCCCCGCACGACGGCCACGACGACGGCGTCGCGCGGGAAGTCCAGGTCGGCGATGGCGATGTCGTTGGCGGGCGAGTCCTCGGCCAGGGTGATCTCGACCAGGTGGGCCGCCCCGCCCTGGAATTGGAGCAGGCGGACGAGCGACCCGACCGAGACCGCCTCCTCGACCAGCGCGGTGAGCAGCTGCGGCGTGGACACGGAGACGTCGACGCCCCAGCTCTCGTTGAAGAGCCACTGGTTCTTGGGGTGATTGACGCGGGCCACCACGCGCGGGACGGCGAATTCCTGCTTGGCGAGCAACGAGATCACGAGGTTGTCCTCGTCGTCACCGGTGGCAGCGACCACCACGTCGACGCTGGCCAACCCGGCGGCGTCGAGCGAGGCGACCTCGCAGGCGTCGGCCGCCACCCACGTCACGTCGAGGGTGGGTCGCAGGCGCTCCACCAGGTCTGGATCCTGCTCGAGCACGAGCACGTCGTGGCCGTTCGCGTGCAGGTCGGACGCGATGGCGGTGCCGACGCTGCCGGCACCGGCGATGGCGACCTTCATGCGGTCGGCGCGGGCGCCCGTCACGAGCCGGCCGCCCGGGCCTGGGCCTGGGTCTGGGCCTGGGCCTCGGTCTGGGCCTTGGACAGGGTCTCGTCGAGCTCGCGCCGCGCGTCGTTCAGCACGGCGAGGTGCAGCACGTCGCCCTCCTGGCCCACGAGGTCGCGCGCATCGAGCCGGGGGACCCCGCCACGGGTCACGGCCACGATGGTCAGGCGGCCGGGCTGCTCCAGTTCGCACAGGGCGCGGCCGGCCCACTCGTCCGGCAAGGAGCGGTCGAGGAGGATCAGGCGCCCGGAGGGGTCGGACCAGTCGGTCACGTCGGCGTCGGGCAGGAGACGGCGCCGGACCTGATCGATGGTCCAGGTGACGGTGGCGACGGTGGGGATGCCGAGCCGCTGGTAGATCTCGGCGCGGCGGGGGTCGTAGATGCGGGCGACGACATTGGGGATCTTGTAGGTCTCCCGCGCGATGCGCACGGTGAGGATGTTGGTGTTGTCGCCGCTCGTCACGGCGGCCAGAGCGCCCGCCTCGAGCGCGCCCGCCTTCTCGAGGTCGTCGCGGTCGAAGCCCGAGCCCACGATGCAGGGCCCGTCCCAGTCCTTGAGACGGCGGAAGGCGCGGGCGGACCTGTCCAGGACCGCGACCGAGTGGCCTTCGGCGCTCAAGGAGAGAGTCAGGCCCGAGCCGACCCGGCCACATCCCACCACGACAACGTGCACGCCACAGTGCAACACGCCCGGTCGGGCCGTGCAAAGGCTGGAAAGGCTCCTACTGTGTGGCCGTGGCCCAGACCACGACCAGCGACCCCCACGACCCGGCCGCGGACGGCGCGCCAGGATTTGCCGCGCCCCCGGGCTCGGACGGAGCGACCGGCGCGACGTCGTCGCCGGCGCCGCCGCCCGGGTCGGTGCCCGAGAGCATCCCCGAGCGCCGCCGCTACCGGCTGAAGAACAAGCTTCTCGGCCCCCCCCTGGTCACCGAGCAGCTGGCGACGGAACGTCTGGGCCGGCCCAGTGCGCTCGGGGTTCTGGCGCCCGACTGCATCTCGTCCTCGGCCTACGGCACCGAGGAGATGCTCACCCAGCTCGTGCCTTACGTCGGGTTGGCCGCTTTCACCCTGGTCGTGCCGATCACGCTGGCCATCCTCGGGGTCCTCTTCTTCGTGACCCTGTCGTACCTCGAGGTGATTCAGCTGTACACGAAGGCGGGCGGCTCCTACGTGGTGGCGCGGGACAACTTCGGCCCGAAGGTGGCGCAGATCGCCGCCGTGGCGCTGCTCATCGACTACACGGTCACGGTCGCCGTGCAGACCTCGGCCGGCACCGCGGCGCTGACCAGTGCCATCCCCTCGCTGGCGAACACGACCGACACGGTGGTCATCACGGTCGGGGTCGTGCTCCTCCTCCTCCTCGGGAACCTGCGCGGCATCCGCGAGGCCGCGGGCTACTTCGCCATCCCGACGTATTTCTTCATCTTCTGCCTGGCCTCGGTGATCATCGTCGGATTCGCCAAGGAGGCCCTCGGCCTTCTCCATCCGATCCCCCTCCCACCGGCCAACCAGCTCTTCGGGGGCAAGATCGGGACCCCGGGCGGCGGTTGGCTCATGGGGCTCGCCTTCATTTCGCTGCTGCGCTCGTTCGCCAACGGCGGCTCGTCCCTCACCGGGCTCGAGGCCATCTCCAACGGGGTGAGCAGCTTCCGCAAGCCCGAGGCGAAGCACGCGCGCCAGGTGCTCGTCGTCATGAGCTCGACGCTGGCCTTCCTCGTGCTCGGGGTCACCCTGCTGGCGCGCTGGACCCACGCCGTGCCCTTCGCCATCGGGTCGCCCACCGTGGTGTCCCAGGAGACCAAGGCCGTCTTCGGCACGAGCCCGCTCGGGCACCTCGCCTTCTACATCGTGCAGCTGGCCACCATGCTCATCCTCTACACGGGCGGCAACACGAGCTTCAACGGCTTCCCCTACCTGGCCAGCTTCGTGGCAGGCGACCGCTTCTTGCCGCGCCAGCTGACCCGGCGCGGCCACCGGCTGGCGTTCTCCAACGGGATCCTGGTGCTGGCCGGAGTCGCCCTCGCCCTCATCCTCGTCTACCGGGCCCAGGTGAACGGGCTGGTCGCGCTCTACGCCATCGGCGTGTTCACCGGTTTCACCATGGCCGGCTCGGGGATGGTGAAGCACCACCTCACGGAGAAGGGGAGCCACTGGCGGCGCAGCGTGGCCGTGAACGGCTTCTCCGCCTTCCTGGCGTTCACCGTCGTGCTGATCTTCATCTTCGCCAAGTTCCGCGAAGGGGCGTGGCTCATCGTGGTCGTGGCCCCGCTCCTGTACTTCGGGCTGATCCGCACCCACGCGCAGTATCAGCGCGAGGAGGAGGCGCTCGAGTCGGGCGTGGCCGAGGCGTCGGAGGAACCGCTCCTGCGCCGCCATGTCGTGGTCGTCCTCGTGGACCGCCTCGACATGGCGACGGTTCGGGCCCTCCAGTACGCGCGCACGCTCACGCCCGACGACATGCGCGCCGTCCACTTCGACATCGACTCGAAGGAGGCACGGCTGCTCGAGCAGGACTGGACGCGGGTCGGGCTGGCGCGGGTTCCCCTCGACATCATCGAGTGCCCCGACCGGCGCCTGCTCCGGGCCGCGGTCGAGCTCGTCGCGGACGCCACGATCGACGGCGACACCGAGTGCTCGGTGCTGCTGCCCCGGCGCGGCTACGGCGGCGGGTGGCAGCGCTTCCTGCACGACCGGACGGCGGACAAGCTCGCTGCCGTCCTGAGCCAGGTGCCCCACGTCAGCGCGACCATCATCCCGTTCAACCTCCCGAGCCGCCTGAGCGAGCGCGTCCGCTCCTACGGCCGCTCCGTGCAAGAGGCCCATCTGGCCGAGGCCGCCGGTGGGGACGGCGCCACGACGGGGGAAGGCCGGACCGGGCACGACCGCCACGACCGCCAGGCCCGGCGCGACGGCGCCCGCCGGGCCAAAGCACCCTTGCTGGCGGCCGACGAGACCCTGGCCGAGCGCGCCGGGACGGCCACCCCGATCGCCGCCGTCGTGCCGCGCCAGCGGGTCCGGGTGGCCGGGCGGGTCAAATCCGTGCGGGTCCAGCCCCGCGCCGGCACCCAGAACCTCGAGTGCGTGCTGAGCGACGGCTCGGGGGTCCTGCTGCTCGTCTTCCAGGGCCGTCCCAAGATCGCCGGCATCGAGCCCGGGGCACGGCTCGTCGTCGAGGGCATGGTCGGGACGTGGGGCCGGAGGCCCGCCTTGCTGAACCCCTCCTTCGAGCTGGTCCAGGGCGCTCCGAGCGACCCCACCGAAACCTGACTCGAGCGCGGTCCGCGCCCCGGGTGCGATCCCGAGGGGCGATTTGGAACGGCGGGGTCGGAGTCGCTATCGTCCCCTCCGGCCCGGTGCCGGGTGCGCGTCGTGGCGCGCCGTGTTCCGGGAGCACATCGGACCGCGGTGGAGTCCGAGCGCTGCCTGCACCGGAGGGACGCACCACCCGGCACGACAGGACGGACCCGGCGCCAGCAGGCTCGGCCAGACGAAGCGGAACAGAAAGGGCACACGGGGCATGATCAGACTCCTCGCAGCCGAGGGCGGCTACCAGGCCTTCCACCTGGGCGGGGCCGACAAGACCTGGCTGTACATCTGTCTGGCGGCCGGTCTCGTGGGCATCGGCGCCGGCCTCCTGCTGGCGCGCAGCGTGTTGGGGGCGGACCAGGGGACGCTCAAGATGCGCGAGATCGCCCAGGCCGTCCAGGAGGGGGCCGAGGCCTTCTTGGCCCGGCAGTTCCGCGCCATCGCCATGATCATCATCCCGCTGGCCATCCTGATCTTCTTCACCGCCACCAAGGTGGTCAAGCCCGACGGCGGCGTCGCCCTCACGTTCCAGCAGGACGGGCTCTACCGCGTCATCTGCTTCCTCTTCGGCGCCGCCTTCTCCGGCCTGACCGGCTTCATCGGGATGTCGATCGCCGTGCGGGGCAACGTGCGCACCGCCGCCGCGGCGTCACAGGGCGGCGGCATGGCCAGCGCGCTGCGGGTGGCCTTCCGGACCGGCGCGGTCACCGGCATGCTCTGTGTGGGTCTCGGCCTGGCCGGGGCCACGGCCATCGTGCTCATCTTCCAGAACTCGGCCACCGCCGTCCTGATCGGATTCGCCTTCGGCGCGTCGCTGCTGGCCCTGTTCATGCGGGTGGGCGGAGGCATCTTCACCAAGGCGGCCGACGTCGGCGCCGACCTGGTGGGCAAGGTCGAGGCGGGAATCCCCGAGGACGACCCGCGCAACGCCGCCACCATCGCCGACAACGTGGGCGACAACGTGGGCGACTGCGCCGGCATGGCCGCCGACCTCTTCGAGTCCTACGAGATCACCATCATCTCCTCGCTCATCCTCGGGTACTCGGCCTTCATCTCCATCCACAAGAACCCGACCCCCGCCGTGCTGTACCCGCTCATCGTCCCGGCGATCGGCATCTTCGCCTCCATCGTGGGCGTCCTCGTGGTACGGGCCCGCAAGAGCGACCGCAACGCGCTCGCACCCATCAACCGCGGCTTCTGGCTGGCTGCGGCCCTGACCGTGGTGGGCGCGTTCTTGGTGGCGCAGTACTACGTGCACGACCTCAAGGTCTTCTGGGCCGTCCTGACCGGCGTGGGCCTGTCCCTCGTGGCCAGCCAGATCACCGAGCAGTTCACCTCGACCGAGCGGGGCCCGGTCAAGGAGATCGCCGCGTCCGCCCGCACCGGGCCGGCCACGACGGTGCTGTCGGGCTTCTCCATCGGCCTCGAGTCCTCGGTGTGGGCGATCGTCGCCATCGCCATCGCCATCGGGATCGCCATCGGGCTGGGGGACGGCAACATCGAGCTGACCTTCTACCTCATCGCCCTGATCGGGATCGGCCTTCTGGCCACGGCGGGCATGGTGGTCTCCGAGGACAGCTTCGGCCCCGTGTCGGACAACGCGGCCGGCATCGCCGAGATGTCGGGGGAGTTCACGGGCGACGCCGAGCGCATCATGGTGAGTCTCGACGCGGTCGGCAACACGACCAAGGCCATCACCAAGGGCGTCGCCATCGGCTCGGCCGTCATCGCCGCCGTGGCGCTCTTCTCGGCGTTCATCGAGACGATCAACTCGCAGCTCAACCTGCACCTGCGGGCCAACCAGATCCTCGTCTCACCCTTCACGCAGATCAACGTGTCGAACCCGAAGACGTTCATCGGCCTGCTCATCGGCGGGTCGATCGGCTTCCTCTTCTCGTCGCTGGCCATCCGTGCCGTCGGCCGCTCGGCCGGCACGGTCGTGCTCGAGGTGCGCCGCCAATTCCGCGAGCACCCGGGCATCATGGACTACACCGAGAAGCCCGAGTACGGGCGGGTCATCAGCATCTGCACCGCCGCCGCCCAGCGCGAGCTGGCCACCCCCGCCCTGCTCGCCATCCTGTCGCCGGTCATCATCGGCTTCGGCATCAACTACTTCGCTCTGGGCGCGTTCCTCGCCGGCACCATCCTCACCGGGCAGCTGCTGGCCAACACGCTGTCGAACTCCGGCGGCGCCTGGGACAACGCCAAGAAGTACATCGAGGACGGCAACGAGGGCGGCAAGGGCTCCGAGGCCCACAAGGCCGCCGTCATCGGCGACACCGTCGGCGACCCCTTCAAGGACACCGCGGGTCCGGCGCTCAACCCGATGATCAAGGTGATGAACCTGGTGTCGCTGCTCATCCTCCCCGCCGTGATCGCGCTGCGCAACGACACCGGGGCGCGCCTGGCCATCGCCGGTGTGTCCCTGGTGGTCCTGCTGGTGGCCCTGGCCTTCTCGAAGCGGGGGACCGAGGCGATGGACGCCGACGCGGCCGATTCGACGCCGGCCAGCACGGCGGCGGTTGCTTCCGTCGATTGACCTGGTCAGCGGCCTGAGCGCCTTCGCGTCCCGCGCCGGCCCGCCCACATGGGGTCTTGACACGGGGCAGCCCCGACCCCCAACCTTGCCCTCGATGACCCGATCCCCCCGAGCATGCCGGACGACGTCGGGGCCGCGCTGGGCCGTCAGGACCCCCGGTGGGAGCACCGTGGTGGAGGCCCGCCGTGGGTAGGGCGCTCGTCATTGTGGAGTCTCCCGCCAAGGCCAAGCGCATCAGCGGGATCCTGGGCTCGGACTACATCGTCGACTCCTCGGTCGGGCACATCCGCGGCCTGCCGAACGGCGCGGACCAGGTGCCGGCCGAGTACAAGGGTGAGAGCTGGGCCCGCCTGGGCGTCGACGTCGACAACGGGTTCAAGCCGCTGTGGATCGTCCCCCCCGACAAGAAGGGGGTCATCTCCAATCTGCGCAGACTGCTGAAGGGCGCGGACGAGCTCTACCTCGCCACCGACGAGGACCGCGAGGGGGAGTCCATCGCGTGGCACCTCATCGAAGTCCTTTCGCCGACGGTGCCCGTCAAGCGCATGGTGTTCCACGAGATCACGCCCGAGGCGATCGCCCGCGCCGTCGAGGACTGGCGGGACCTCGACCGCCGGCTGGTCGACGCCCAGGAGGCCCGGCGCATCCTCGACCGCCTCTACGGCTACGAGGTGTCCCCGGTCTTGTGGCGCAAGGTGATGCCGCGCCTGTCCGCGGGACGTGTGCAGAGCGTGGCCACCCGCATGGTGGTCGAGCGCGAGCGCGCCCGCATGCGCTTCCGCTCCGCCACCTGGTGGGGGGTGGAGGGGACGTTCACCCACGACGCCGCCCCGGCGGGTTTCGGCGCCACCCTCGTCTCCTTGGGCGGCACGGCGATCGCGACCGGCAAGGACTTCGACGACGAAGGGCAGCAGACGGGCAAGGGCGGCGCGCGGGTGCTGGGCGAGGACGAGGCCAGGTCGGTCGCCGGCGCACTGGTCGGACGCCCCTTCACCGTGCGCTCGCTCACGGAGCGGCCCTTCCGGCGCTCGCCGGCCGCGCCCTTCATGACCTCGACCCTGCAGCAGGAGGCCGGCCGCAAGTTGCGCTTCAGCGCCCAGAGGGCGATGCAGGTGGCCCAGCGCCTCTACGAGCAGGGCTACATCACGTACATGCGCACGGACTCGACGACCCTCTCGGACGAGGCGCTCACGGCGGCCCGGGCCCAGGCCCGCCAGATGTACGGCGACGCCTACGTTCCCGACGCGCCGCGCCGCTACGAGCGCAAGGTCAAGAACGCCCAGGAGGCGCACGAGGCCATCCGCCCGGCCGGGGAGACCTTCCGCACGCCCGAGCGGGTGGGCGCGGAGCTGTCGGGGGACGACCTGGCGCTCTACCGCCTGGTCTGGGAGCGGACGGTCGCGTCACAGATGAACGACGCCACGGGGACGAGCGCGCAGCTTCGCCTGGTGGCCGACGTTCCCGACGGCCCGGCGGCCGGCTCGGAAGCGGAGTTCTCGGCCAGCGGGCGCGTGATCGCATTCCCGGGTTTCCTGCGCGCCTACGTCGAGAGCGAGGACGACCCCGAGGCCGAGCTGGCCGACCGGCAGGTCCTCCTGCCCCCGCTGTCCGAGGGCGACGTGGTCGAGGGCGCCGCCTTCGATCCCGGCTCGCACTCGACCCAGCCGCCGGCCCGCTACACCGAGGCGTCGCTCGTCAAGGCGATGGAGGAGCTCGGGGTCGGCCGTCCGTCGACCTATGCCAGCGTGATCGCCACCATCCTCGAGCGCGGCTACGTCTGGAAGAAGGGTTCGGCCCTCGTGCCGAGCTTCACGGCGTTCGCGGTGGTCGGCCTGCTCGAGCGCTACTTCGCCAGCCTGGTCGACTACGGGTTCACCGCCACCATGGAGGACGACCTCGACGAGATCGCGGCCGGCACCGAGGAGGTGCTGCCGTGGCTCACCCGCTTCTACTTCGGCCGCGGGACGCCGGGCGCCTCGGCGGCCGGGAGCGTCGTCGACGAGGTCGGCGCGCTCGGCCTGAAGGCCACGGTGGAGTCGCACCTGGCCGAGATCGACGCCCGGGAGATCAACTCCATCCCCCTCGGCCTCGGCGAGGACGGCGAGCCGGTCGTCGCCCGCGTCGGACGCTACGGGCCCTACCTCCAGCACGGGGAGCGGCGGGCCTCCATCCCCGACGACCTCGCCCCCGACGAGCTGACCATGGAGCGGGCCGAGGAGATCCTCGCCGCACCGTCGAACGACCGGGTGCTCGGTGTGGACCCCGAGAGCGGCCGCGAGGTGCAGGTCAAGGCGGGCCGCTTCGGGCCCTACGTCCAGGTGGACGGGGCGACCGAGGGCGACAAGCCGCGGACGGCGTCGCTGTTCTCGTCCATGGACCCGGCCAGCCTCACCTTGGAGCAGGCCCTCGATCTGCTTCGCATCCCGCGCACGGTGGGGGTGGACCCCGGCACGGGCGAGGACGTGGTGGCGCACAACGGCCGGTTCGGGCCCTACCTCAAGCGCGGGTCAGACACGCGGAGCCTGGCCTCCGAGGACCAGCTCCTCACCGTGACCCTCGACGAGGCGCTCGCGGTCTTCGCCCAGCCCAAGCAACGCCGCGGACGGGCGGCTGCGCCCCCGCTGCGCGAGATCGGCAGCGACCCGCTCACCGACCTCCCGGTGGTACTGAAGGAAGGTCGCTTCGGCCCCTACGTGACCGACGGAACCACCAACGCCAGCCTGCGCCGCGGCGACACGGTCGAAGCCATCGACATTCAGCGGGCCTCGGAGCTGCTGGCCGAGCGCCGTGCCGCGGGGCCGTCGACGCGGAAGAAGAAGGCGTCGCGGGACGAAGAAGGCCGCGGCGAAGAAGGCGTCAGGGGCCAAGAAGGCGTCGGCGACGAAGAAGGCGGCCGGGTCGAAGAAGTCGGCTGCGCCGAGGAAAGCTGCGGCGAAGAAGGCTTCCACCGCCACGAGGGCGCAGACCGCCGACGACTTCTGACGTGCCCGCGCGGGGCCGGCTGATCGCGCTGGAGGGCATCGACGGCTGCGGCAAGTCGACGCAGGCGAGCGCGCTGGCGGCGGCGCTCGGGGCGCGGCTCACCCACGAGCCGGGCGCGACGCCCACGGGGGAGAGGCTCCGGGAGCTGTTGCTGTCGCCGGACACGCCGGGTGTCTCGTCCCGCACCGAAGCGCTTCTCATGGCGGCCGACCGGGCCGAGCACGTGGCCCAAGTCGTCGAGCCGGCACTCGCCGCCGGCGAGTGGGTGGTGACGGACCGCTTCTCGGGCTCGACGCTGGCCTACCAGGGCTGGGGCCGCGGCCTCGACGTGGCCGAGCTGACCGCCCTGGTGGAGTGGGCCTGCGGCGGCGTCGCGGCGGATCTCTCCGTGCTGGTCGACCTGCCGGTCGAGGTGGCGGCGGGCCGCCTCGACGCCGGCCGCGCCGACCGGCTCGAGGCACTGGGGCACGACTTCGCGTCCAGAGTGCGCGAAGGATTCCTGGCCCAGGCGGCGGCGGACCCCCGACACTGGGTGGTCGTCGACGGCGCCCGTCCCACCGGGTCCGTCGCGGCCGAGATCCTCGAGGCCGTGACGCAGCGGCTGGGCGCGCCGGCGGTGAAACGGTGAGCGGCACGCCGCCGGTTCCCGAGCTCTTCGAAGGCGTCGTCGGCCAGCCCGACGCGGTCGCCGCACTCGTGGCCGCGGCGGCGAACCCGGTCCACGCCTACCTGTTCCGCGGCGCGGCCGGCAACGGCGGTCTCGTCGCCGCGCACGGCTTCGCGGCCGCACTGCTCTGCCCGCGCGGTGGTTGCGGCGAATGCGCGACCTGTGCCGCCGCGCTGGCCGGCACCGACCCCGATCTCCATGTGGTGCGGCGCAGCGGTGCTTCGATCTCGAAGGAGGCGATCCGCCAGATCGTCATGCTGGCCCACCGGCGGCCTCTCGCCTCGGCGCGCCAGGTGATCGTGGTGCCCGACATGCACCTCGTCCTCGACCGCGCCCCGGTGCTGCTCAAGACGCTGGAGGAGCCTCCCGGCGACACCGTCTTCGTGCTCCTGGCGGACGAGGTGATCCCCGAGCTCGTCACGATCGCCAGCCGGTGCATCGAGGTGGCGTTCCCGCCGGTGCCGCGCCAGCAGCTGGTGTCGTGGCTGATCGCGTCGGGTGTGGCACCCGACCTGGCGGCGGTCGTTGCCGACAGCAGTGGAGGGAACCCAGAACGTGCGCGCTTGATGGTGGACGACACCGACGTGGCGGCACGCGCCGCGCTGTGGGCGTCCGTCCCCGACCAGCTCGACGGCACCGGTGCCGTGGCGGCTGCGCTGGCACGCCGGGTGATGGAGTCCGCCGACCGGGCGGTGGCACCACTCCAAGCGGCACACGCCCGGGAGATCGAAACGCTCACCGCGGCGGCGAAGGAATTCGGCGAACGGGGGCTGCCGGGACGCAGGGAGATCGTCGAGCAGCATTCGCGCGAGGAGCGGCGGTTCCGCACGGACGCGCTCCGGGCGGGTCTCGGCGTGCTGGCGCGGACTTACGGGGGACGGGTCACGGCGGCTGCCCTCGGCGGCACGGTGGAGGTGGGCGATCCCGACGTCCAGGCGTCGGCCGCGGCGATCGGCCTCATCACCGAGACCGTGCAGGCGCTCCCTCGGAACCCGAACGAGGCGCTGCTGCTCCAGTCGCTCTTCACCCGGCTCGCAGCGCTGGCCGCCTGAAAGGCGGAGGTCGAGGTACCCACCGGTGTCCCCGGTGCGGCCGGGTCGGCTCCGATGCGCCCCCGAGCGCCATCACGCCTGAATCGGTGTCGTCGACGTCGCTCGGCGTTAGCATCTGGCCTTTCGGGGCGAGGGGTGCGAGACGGGGGCAGGCACGTAGTGACGTCGAGGAGCAGGTGAGCACCGCCCCCGTCGGGCCGAGCGCCGGCTTCGAGGTCCGCGTCCTCGGACCCGTCGAGGTCGTGTGGGACGGGACGGTGGTCGACATCGGCGGTCCCAAGGCGCGTTCGCTCGTCGCCCGCCTGCTCGTCGACCGAGGCCTCGTGATCTCGGCGGACCGGCTGGTGGACTCGCTCTGGGGCGACGACGAAGGCGACGGCGCGGAACGCGCTGCGCTCCACCATTTCGCGGTTGCGCAAGCGGCTGCGCGAGACCGATGTCCCCGAAGGGCTCATCACGACGCGCCCCCCGGCTATGTGCTCGACGTTCCGGCCTCGGCCACCGACGTCCACCGCTTCGAGCATCTGGTGAGCGAGGGCCGGCGCCAGCTCGGACGCCGCCGCCCGACGGAGGCGACGAGGCTGCTGGTCCAGGCTCAGGCCATGTGGAGGGGCGCGGCCTACAGCGACGTGTGCGACGAGCCGTTCGCCCGGGCCGAGGCCCGCCGGCTGGAGGAGTTGCTCCTCACGGCGATCGAGACCCGCATCGACGCCGGGCTCACCATGGGCCTCCACGACGCCCTGGTCGGCGAGCTCGAGACGCTGACCAGCAAGCACCCCTTGCGCGAGCGGCTGTGGTCCCAACGCATGCTGGCGCTCTACCGCAGCGGCCGCCAGGGTGAAGCGCTGCGCGTATGCAACGAGCTGCGGTCGATCCTCTTGGACGAGCTCGGGATCGATCCCGGCCACGACGTGATCTGGCTGGAGCACGCCATTCTCGAACAGGATGCGGCCCTCGACTACCCCGTGCCACCCGAGCGGGCCGAGTCCGACGAGCCGGTTCAGGTGACGGTGCCCTCGTACCAGGCGCGGGTGCCGTCCGGTCCCAACGAGGGACCGCTGGTCGGGCGTGACCGGGAATGCGCGCAGCTCCGGGACTGGTGGGACGCGGCGTGCCGCGGTGACGTCCAGCTGCTCCTGGTCGACGGCGAGCCGGGAATCGGCAAGACGCGGCTCGTGGCCGAGCTGGCCCGCTCGCTCGAGAGCGAAGGCGCGCTCGTGCTGTGGGGTCGTTGCGACGAGGACCCCGTCGCCCCCTTCCAACCCTTCGCCGAGGCGCTCGGACGCTACTTCCAATCTGTGCCGGCGGAATCAGATCACGCGCGTGCCCGAGTGGCAGATCACGGAGCTGGCGCGATTGGTGCTGCCGCTCCGCGAGCACGTGCCGGTGCTCGAAGAGGACCCCGGTGACCCCGAGACCGAGCGGTTCCGCTTCTTCGGTGCGATCACCCAGACCCTCAACGGGCTGTCGGCGCGCGGTCAGGTGCTTCTGGTCATTGACGACCTGCACTGGGCCGACCAGCCCACGCTGCTGCTGTTGCGCCACGTGCTCCGAAGCGCGGACGCGCTCAACCTCGGAGTCATCGCCATGTACATCGACTCCGAAGTTCCGTCGGAGCACCGCCTGCGGCCGGTGCTGGCCGATCTGCGATCCGACCGCAGCGCGGCGACGGTGCACCTCGAGGGCCTGGGCGAGGCGGCGGTCAAGGAGCTGGCCGAGTCCGCGGCGGCGCCCGAGCTGGCGACGCAGCTCTTCGAGATCACCGACGGCAATCCGATGTTCTTGGAGGAGATGCTGCGCCAGCTGGGCGAAGGCGACAACGGCGACACGTCCGTGCCTCCGAACCTGAACCCGACCGAGGCCATCCGCGAGCTCGTGGCACGACGGGTGTCGCGTCTCCCCGGGGACGTGATCTATCTGCTCCAGGCCGCTTCGGTCGCGGGAAACGAGTGCGAGGCCGCCATCGTGGCCGAGGCGGCGGAGCTCACCGCCGAGCAGCGACTGGACGCGCTCGACCGGGCTGAGGAGTCGAAGCTACTCCGGCATCTGGGGAGCCGGCGCGACCTCTACGCGTTCAGCCACTCCCTCGTGCGCGATGCCATCTACAACGAGCTGCTCCGGGGGAGACGGGTGCGCTACCACCACAAGATCGCGGTGGCCACCGAGCGAGCCCACGACACCGAGCGCGAGAACTACGTCAACGAGCTGGCCCATCACTTCTACATGGGTGCCGCGCTCGACGACGCGGACAAAGCCATCCACTACGGCATGGCAGCCGGTGAGCGCGCGCTGCGCCTGCTGGCCTTCGAGGAGGCGGTCGGGCACTTCGCTCGCAGCCTCGAGGTGGCCGAGCAGTTCGGCGACCACGACCAGTCGGTGCGTTGCGATGCGCTGATCGCCCTGGCGGAGGCGCAGCACCGTGCCGGTGACAACGAGGCGGCGGAGGTGAACTTCGAGCGAGCGGCAACCCTCGCCCGGGCAATCGGGGACCCCAAGCGTCTGGCCTCTGCCGCGTTGCGGGCTGGGCCGCTGAGCGGGCTCAGCGTCGCGGGCACGACCGCAGAGCATGTCCGGCTGCTCGAGGAGGCGTTGGCGTTGCTGCCGGAGGAGGACTCGCACCTGCGCGCCACGGTGATGGCCCGCCTCGGCCTCGTGCTGGTCTACTCGGCCGCTGTCCCCGAGCAGGACGTCGTGAAGCGGGCGCTCCAGCTCGACACCGAAGCGGTCCAGATGGCACGCCGCCTGAACGACCGCGGCGCACTGGCCTACGCCCTCAGCGCACGCATCCATGCGCTCTGGGGCATCGCCGCGGCGCCTGAACGCCTTGCCGCGGGGCGGGAGCTCGGAGAGATCGCGGAGGACGTCGGGGACGAGCTCCTGGCCGTGCACGGCCACCTGTGGCGAGTGCGCGAGCTGCTGGCCCGAGGGGACGTCGACGCGGTGAATGACGAGCTGTCGCGGTTCGCGGCGAGGGACACGGGTCCGGCCCATCCGCTCGTCGTGTCGCTCTCCTCGAACGTGGCGGCGATGATGGGACTGGTCAAAGGGGAGTTCGACGACGCCGAGCGGTTCGCCTGCGCGGGGGTGGAGACGGCCGAGGGCTACAACGACATGGCCTCGAGGTTCTACGGCGCGCTCATGGCGTGGACGTGGTGGCAGCGGGACGACCTGCCGGCCTTGGGCAAGGCCGTCCAGTCCATCCCGGCCGATTCGACGGAGGAGTTTCCGGTCGTTCATGGTGTACGAGCGCTCATCGACGCCGAATCGGGCGACACGGAAGCCGCTTTGGCGCAGCTCGACTTCCTGGCCGATCTGGGTTGGGAGCGGGTCGGGAACGACCTGACCGAAGGGGCGTCCCTGGCTTTCGCCGCCGCGGCGTGCGGCACGCTGGGCCCGGCGGCGCGTCCTCACGCGGTCAGTGTGTACGAGGAGCTGCGGCCCTACGCCGGCACGGCCGTCGTTTTCCGGGCCCCCGCCGCAGCATGCTTAGGCCCGGCGGACCAGTACCTGGGGCTGCTCGCCGCGGCCATGGGAGACCTTGCGCTGGCGGAGGTGCACTTCGAGGCTGCGTTGCGGCTCTCGCTTCGGATGCGCGCCAAGCCCTTCCTCGTGGCGGCCGAGGTCGAGCTCGCCCGCGCGCTCCGCCAACGCGGCCGGGAAGGGGACGAGGAGCGCGTCGCGGTCCTGTTGCGCCACGCCGAGGAGTCGGCGGTCGCCTTGGGTTTGCACCGGCTCGTCCGCCGGGCGGCCGAACCCGGCTGAGCCCGGCTCCGCCCCATCGGGGCGTGGCGGCGTACCGCTCGTCCTTCTCGGCGTAGGCGGCGAGTTTGTCGTCCGCCTGGCGGATCCGCCTGACCAGCCCGGCGAGCAGGGCGTTGCGGAAGCCCGGGATCTCGGTCATGGCGTCGAACTGGCGCGGGCCGATGATCAGCACTCGGAGGTCGGTCGCCGCCGTGACGGTCGCGCGGCGCGGCGCCGCCTCAATTGCGGCCAGCTCACCGCAGTGGTCTCCGGCGCCGAGGCGGTTCACGACGCGGCCGCCGCGGGTGACGGTGGCGGTGCCTTCCAGGATGACCAAGAGCTCCCGGCCGAGCCGGCCCTCCCGCAGGATCACCTCGCCGGCCTCGATATGGAGGCGCTCGGCACGCTGCGCCACCTCGGCCAGCTGGTCTTCGTCGAAGGCGCTGAACCAGGGCACCCCTTTGAGCGGGGCCGGATCAGACGCCTCGACGCGCTCGGGCGCGACGCCCGGCTGGAATATCGGGCTCAGGCTATGCCACGTCCACGTGCGCGCGCTCTCCGCGCCGTGTTCACGAAGGATCGTCGAGCGAGGTGCGCCGAGGCTCTCTCTCTTCGAGCACGGCCGCGAGCCGGGCGTCCACTGTGCGCAGTCGCCGTGCCATGTTCCTCAACAGCGCGTCACGGAACCCAGGGATTTCGGCCATGGCGTTGAACTCACGCGGGCCGATGATCAGGACGTCGAGGTCGCAGAGGGCGGTGACCGTTGCGTTCCGAGGTCCGGGATTGATGGCGGCCAGCTCGCCGAAGAAGTCCCCGGGGCCCAGCGTGTTGACCCGGCGCCCCTGCTGGGTTACCGCCACGGACCCGGACAGGATGAGGAAGAACTCGCGCCCGATGCGGCCCTCGCGCGCCAGGACCTCGCCTCCGCCCACCTGAACGCGCTCGGAAAGGCGGGCCACCTCCTCGAGCTGCGCCTGCGTGCAGTCCCGAAAGTGGTCCACCAACTTCAGACAGTCGACGGTCGCCTCACGCCCTAGGGTCGATACCAATTCGCCACTTCCTTCGATTCCAAGCTCCGCCTGATTTTTCAAGCTCAGCATGCACCTGCCGCCGATGGACGTGACAGCTGCAAGTCCACAGTATGGGCTCAACGGCTTACACCGACATTACAGCTCCGTTGCAACCCCTTACGATTTCGGCCGAGGGTTGATCCGAACCCTCAGGGTACCTGTGAACTGGAAAAACAACGCTAAGGGCAGCCGAATTCTTCTGCATCAAACCGGGGTTCGCCTCGAAGAGCAAGCCGATTCCCTGCGTTTCAGGTGTCTCACAGAATGCATCCGCCCTTAAACAAGCGCTTGATATGACGGATATCTGCCCCGGGTCCGGTCAGGGTGGGACGACATACCCGTTCTTGAGCCGGCGGTCCCGCTCGAGACCCGGAACGCGACCGTCCCTGGAGGCGGCGGGGCCGGGGACGAGGCCGTTCCTCCAGGGCCTACGATGTCCCGGTCCGCCGACGTGGTCGGGTCCGTTCCCGGGCGCGGCCTTGGCGGTCTTGCAGGCCTGGGTAGCTCAGTCGGTAGAGCAGCGCACTCGTAATGCGCAGGTCGTCGGTTCGAATCTCGACCTCAGGCTCCAGCTCAGAGGCAGAACCGTCACAGGACCGAGGCCCGGAACTGTGACGCTCGTTGTCTATCGTACCGACCGGTACAGCACGCACTACCAACCGTGCACGCGACGTTCCCATATGCCCAACGTCTGGTCGGCCGGGAGGTGCGGACACAGCTTGCGAGGAGAACACATGGCGCCCTGGGAAGCTTGCAAAAGATGAGCCCTTCGGCACCAGCCGGGCCCGACGTCGACGTGCTCGTCGTCGGTGCCGGCATCACCGGCATCTACCAGCTGTACCTTGCCCTCGAGTCGGGCTTCTCGGCGCATCTGCTAGAGGCAGGTGATGGGGTGGGAGGGACGTGGTACTGGAACCGCTACCCCCAGGCTCGGTTCGACTCAGAGAGCTACACCTACGCCTACATCTTCTCCAAGGAGCTGTTCGAGGAGTGGGACTGGAGCGAGCACTTCTCGTCCCAGCCAGAGATCGAGAAGTACCTCAACTATGTCGTGGACAAGTTCGCTTTCCGACCGCACCTGCGGTTCGGGTCGAAGGTGACATCCGCCGTCTACGACGACTTCTCCGCCACGTGGACCGTGCGGACGAGCGATGGCTTCGAGTGTCGTAGCCGGGTCCTCATCGCCGCCACCGGGAACCTCTCAGTGCCCTACTGGCCCGAAGTATCGGGACAAAAGAACTTCCGCGGGGTGCAGGTCCATACAGGGCTATGGCCTTCGGCCCCGGTCGACGTGGCGAACAAGCGGGTGGCCGTTGTCGGGACCGGGTCAAGCGGCGTCCAGCTCATTCCAGCCATTGCCGACCAGGTCGCGTCCCTCACCGTGTATCAGCGTTCGGCCAACTGGTGCACCCCGCTCAACAACCGGCCGATCACCCCGGAGGAGCAGGCTCAGCTGAAGCTCGGGTTCGAGGACCTGAGGGATACGTTGATCCGTTCGAGGAGCGGCTTCCTCCACCTTCCGCTCGACCGCGCCACCTTCGAGGACTCGAAGGAGGCACGCCGGGCCCACTACGAGAAGATGTGGAACAGTCCCGGTTTCGCCAAGTTCTCGAGCAACTACACGGACATGCTCATGGACGAGGCGGCAAACGCCGAATGGTGCGCGTTCATCGCCGACAAGATCCGGGGCCTCGTCAAGGACCCCGAGACGGCCGAGAAGCTCATACCGAAGGACCACGGTTACGGCGGGAAGCGACCGCCGTACGTGACGGGCTACTACGAGACGTTCAACAGGTCGAACGTGCGGCTGATCGACCTGAAGGCCACGCCAATGGTCCGGCTGACCAAAAACGGCATCGAGACAACGGAAGGGTGCGAAGAGTTCGACGTCATCGTGTGGGCGACCGGGTTCGACTTCGGGACCGGGGCCCTGAATCGCATGGGGATCAAAGGTCGGGACGGCCTCAGGCTCGAGGAGTACTGGGCCGATGGTCCCCACACCTACCTCGGCGTGATGTGCCATGGCTTCCCCAACTTCTTCTTCCCCGGGGGGCCTCACGGATCGGCGGGAAACAATCCCCGTTATTCAGGCGACCAGTCCGAGTTCATCAACGACCTCCTTGGGTACCAACGAACCCACGGCTACCAGAAGGTTGAGGTCCCCAAAGCGTTGGAGGAGGAGTGGACCGTCATGGTCGACACCGAGTCGGAGAAGTCGCCAATTGGCAAGCAGAGCTATTTCTTCGGGCTCAATATCCCCGGAAAACCTCGGCGCTTCCTCATCAACCCGGCCGGCCGTCCGGACCTCCTCAAGCGCATGGCCCAGATCGCCGAGCGCGACTACGAGGGCTTCTTCGTGTGAACCGTGCCCAGAAAGCGGGATCGTGGTGGAGTGCTCGACTGACGCCGCAAACGACATCACGTTCGGGCAACGGCCGCCGAAGTCACGTAGGGGAGATGCTTCTGGAGGCAATTGCTTCGAGTTCGCACACGCCGTCTAGACATCCCACGGTTTGAAAAGTCAAGCGGCTTTGGCAAATTCATTCTCTGACCTGTGTCCCCAGGCGATCGCTTCGTCGTAGGTGACATGGTGGATGAGGCAGCCGTGGAGGATGCCGACGAGACGGTTGCCCAGCGTCCGTAGCGCCTGGTGGTGTCCGTCGCCGGCGGCTCTTCTGGCGTCGTAGTAGGCCCGAGCACCCGGAGAGGCGCCGAGGGAGGCGAAGGCCCACAGGTAGATGGCGTCGGCCAGCCTCCGGTTCCGGACGTGGCGGGCGAGCACCGTCTTCTTGGTCCCAGAAGCCCGGGTGATCGGCGACGTGCCGGCATAGTTTTTGCGAGACTTGGCGTTGGCGTAGCGGTTCGGCTCGTCGCCGAACTCGCCGAGCACCCGGGCGCCGAGGATGGTCCCGAGTCCTGGCAGGGAACGGACCACTTCGGCGTCTGGGTGTGCCTCAAAATTCGAGGAGAGCTCCTCGGCCAAGTGGCCGATCTGGGCGACCATCTCGGCGAGGACCGCCACGCTGGCCGCGACCGACGCCCCCATGGCGGCCGCCACCGCGGGAGGTGCGGCGAGCTGGGGCGAGCGCAGTGCCGCTTGGATCTCGGCGGCGCGTTCCTCCACGTGCCGCTGGCGACCGCCACGGCGTAAGGCCGCCGCGATCTTGGATCTCGACAGCGAAGCACCCAGGGTGGGTGTCGGGGCGAGGCGCAGCACCTCGAGGGCATCGCCGCTGGTCAGGTCGTCGAAGGCGACCAAGGCAGCCGGGTAGAACTCGCGCAGCGTCGAGCGCAACGCGTTGGCCTGGCGACCCTTGGACCACACCATGGACTGATGCGCCCGGGCCAACACCTTGAGCGCCTCGACCTCGTCGCTGTCCGCGGCCACCAACCGGTGGCGGTGGCGGTCGGTGCGCACCATGTCGGAGAGCACCTGGGCGTCACCGGCGTCGGACTTGGCGCCGCTCGTCGAATGGCGGTCCCGATAGCGCGACGTCGACATCGGGTTGACCGCGTAGAGCTGGTAGCCCGCGGCAACCAGGGCGCTGACGAAGAGCCCCCGGTCGGTCTCGATGCCGATCACCACCTCTTCGGGGTCCTCGACGTGAGCGCCGACGAGCTCATGGAAGCGGGCGATCCCCTCGACCCCCTCGGGCAGACGAGCCTTGGACAGCCGTCGGCCCTCCTCGTCACTCACGTGAACGTCGTGGTGGGCTTCAGCCCAGTCCACCCCAACAAAGATCATCTCTTTGGCACCTCTCTCTCGTCGCACCAGCATTCCTGAGCCTCGAGGTGGCCAGCAGCCCGCTAATGGATCAGTGCTCGCGGCACGACATCCCACCAGCCGTCACGGCAACCTCACCGACCAACAGGGGCACGATCTAGACGTAGGGCTCGACGCCCGGCGTTCGTCAGTGCTCACCTGTTGGCGGCTCGGCACCAGCCTCGCCCGTCTTTCGAACGAGGTGGTCGACCCCCATTAGCGTCCGCATCGTTCGGTTTCGAGGGGAGCGCTCCCTGAGCGGGGCTGAAGTGCTCTGACGGTACGAAAGGGAGGGAAATGAGCGAAACGACGACGAGACCGCATCATGAGCTCGGAAAGGAGTTGAGCAATTGGGGCCGTTGGGGGGAGGACGACGAGATCGGGACGCTGAATTTCGTGACGCCAGAGAAGCGAATCGCTGCAGCGCAGCTCGTACGGACCGGGAAGACCTTCGATCTCGGAATGGCCTTCGACAAGGACGGCCCATTCCCCTCTGGTGGGTTCCGGATCAACCCCGTGCACGTGATGACCTTTATGCCCTCCGACACCGCCCATGCGCCCGACGGCATGATCACGGCCGACGACATGGTCATCATGGGCCTTCAGGCGGCCACTCAATGGGACAGCTTGGCCCATGTCGGTTACGACGGCCTCTTCTACAACAACGTTCCGGCAGCGGCAGTCAACCATATGGCCGGTGCGACCCGGAACTCGTTCGCGAAGTGCGTCGAGCACCTGATCTCACGGGGTGTCCTCCTCGACATCGCCCGGCTCAAGGGGGTCGACCGTCTAGAGGATCGCTACGAGATCACGGCAGGCGATCTCTCGGCAGCCGAGGAGCGTCAAGGAGTCCGGGTGGAATCTGGTGACATCCTGCTCGTGCGCAGTGGCTGGTACCAGTGGTTCTTAGAGGGCGATCGGGAACGGTTCATGGGTGACGAACCTGGTCCCCTGCTCGACAGCTGCCGGTGGCTCCACGAGCGGGAGATCGCCGCACTTGCTCTTGACAATTGGGCCTGTGAGGTGTGGCCGAGCCCGATCCCTGGCGCCAATATCCCCTTCCACCAGGTCGCGATCCGGGACATGGGGCTGACCCTCGGAGAGATGTTCAACCTCGAGCAGCTCGCGGCCGACTGCGAGGAAGACGGGGTCTGGGACTTCCTCTTCTGTGCCCCCGGGCTCAAGGTGACCGGCGGTGTGGGCTCGCCGATCACACCGATCGCCTTGAAGTAGACACGATCGGAGCTACCCGCGGCGGTGAGCCATGTAGTGGGCCGACCAGTCCGGAACATCGCCCGGGACGTAGTAGTCAGTTTCATCGTTGATGACGCTCCAGTTCGCGGCCACGTCCTCCATCGTCGGGTGTTCGTCGGGTGCGACAAAACCCTCGGTCACACCGATGAAGACTCGGGCGAACCGCCCCGCCCCGCCCAGGTAGATGCGACCGCTCACCTGGCAGGTCTCGTGGGCCAGGTAGGAAGCCATCGGGGCCACCAGGTCGGGTTCCATGAGTACCGGCGCCGGCCGATTGAGGGCGTCGAGGCCGTCCGAGGGGTGGGCCCCCATCCTCGTCCAGGCGTTCGGGGCGATCAGGTTCACCTTGATCCCGTGCGGGGCGCCGGCCACGGAGAGGCTGTGTGCCATGCCGATCACCGCAGCCTTCGCTGTGGCGTAGCCGAGGTTGTCGGCGAGTCCGAAGATGCCGGCAGAGGTGGTGAGTACCACGCGTCCGTAACCCTGGTCGACCATCCGCGACCAAGCGCCGCGGGTCGTGTTGAACGAGCCCCGAACGTGGACCGCGAGGTGACTGTCGAGGTTATCGAGACCGGCCTCGGGAAGACCTCCCCACCGGATGTTGCCAGCGTTATTCACGACGATGTCGATTCGCCCGAAGGCGTCGACGGCGGTAGCGATCAGCGACCGACCGCCCTCCTCGGTCGCGACGTCGTTCGTGTCGGCGACCGCCGTCCCGCCGGCGAGCTCGATCTGGGTCGCTACATCCCTCGCCGGTCCCGGATCGGAGCCCTCTCCTTCCTTGGTCCCCCCGAGGTCGTTGACGACCACGCTGGCCCCCCGCTCGGCAAGCAGCCGGGCGTAGGCCCGTCCGATGCCCCGTCCAGCCCCCGTCACCACTGCCACCCTGCCGTCGAATCGGAGTTCGCTCTCCGTCATCCCTTCCTCCGTGGATCGCCGGGCTTGAGCGTCGTCGTGAAGCCCCAGGGCACGCCGAGGCTGGTGGTCGGATCCGTGACGATGGTGTCGTCAGAGCTGGTCTGGATGCGCACACCGCAGGCCTCGAGGTGGTGCAGAGCCTGATCGAGATCCGCCACCTTCCAGGTGATGGCGTGGTAGGTGTCGTTCGGCGCGTCTTTGAGCCAGTCGTCGTGCGCCACCGTCCCGTCCGAAGCGACGGCGTACTCAATGACGGAGTCGGCCAGGCTGACGCAGAGACCGGATGTCCCACGGGCCTTGTCGCGCCCGTCGTGGACGACGGCTCCGCCGAGGACGTCGACGACGAGCCGCAACGCCCGGGCGGGGCGCTCGGTGAGCACGGTGTGGTGCGAGCAACACACGATTCCGAGGGGATCGTCATCCGACACCGGGGGAAGCGACCATTCCGGCGCCGTGCGAGGATCGGGCGCGAATGGGATCGTCGGGAAGAACTCGTAGCGGAGTCCGAGGTCCTCGGGGAGGGAGAAGTAGAGCGGCATGGGCGAACCGGCCGCCGACGGGGGGTCATCCCCCTCGGCCGGCTCATCGAGTTGACTCACAAGGCGGAACCCCTTCTCCCGAAGCGCTCGGTAGAGCTCGGCCATCCCGTCGACGTACCAGCCGAACCCCTTCAGGTGCGGTTGTTCGATCGATGGATACCGCTGGACCCCGAGCAGCACGTAGCGCGTCGGGTCGATCGAGTCGAAGAGGACGTCGGCGATCGGAGTGAAGGTCGAGTAGTCGCTTGGGTAGCCCGGACGCGGCGGCGTCCCCCGCCGCAAGGTGGCCAGCCTCGTGCTCGGCCGGCCGAAGACCCGCTCGAACCAACGCTCTGCCCCGTCCAGATCGAAAACGTGATGGCTCGGGTGGTACATCATCACGACCCGGAAGTCGGGCGTGTCCTCGCCAGTCGCGACGTCGGCCATCTCAGCCCCTTCGTTTGCGTTCCCGGCGACCAGCGTGCCGCATCGCGTCGCGACGGCGGCGCGCCGGCCTCAGACGCGGGCAGGCGCCCGTTCGAATCCGAGGATCTGACCCAGAGTGCCGCCCAGGATGGCCCTCCGCTCATCGTCGGGGACTCCGGCGAATTGTTCGGCGATCAGCTGCTTGCTGTGGCGAAACGTCCCCTCGGCGTGCGGGTAGTCGTTCCCCCAAATGATCGTGGTCAGCCCCGTGATGTGCCGGGCTGCCACGGCGACCGGGTCATCCTGGAACGAAACGTGGAACTGACGTCGGACATAGTCGCTCGGCTTCAGCGGATACGGCCAACGGTCGTTCAGCCGGAAGAGCCGGGCCATAGCTGGCTGCTCGTTGGCCGGACGCCTTTCGTCCCAATGCCCGAGCCACCAGTCGGCGTCTTGACCGGTGCCGGTGACCCAGGCCTTGTCCATGCCGCCCACCAGCGATACCAGCCAGTGGGCGTTGAACTCGATCAAGCCGAAGTGCAGATCGGGGAAGCGTTCGGGAACCCCTCCGCCGATGAGTTGGCACATCAGCTCGGTCGCCACGTAGGGGTGACCCATGAACGCCTGAGTGACCATCCGTTCGGCCGCCAGCTGCCCGTCCATAGGCAGGTTGGCCCTCATGGCCATGTCGGTGACCGACTTCATGGTTGACGATTCGGGATCGTCGACCTTGACCCCCCCGGTGGAAGTGTGGAAGAAGACCGGTGTTCCGTTCGCCTGCGCCGTGGCCCAGACCGGGTCGAACTCCAGCGAGTAGTACGGCTTGGGTGGGATCGCAGGAAGAAGGATGGCGCCGAGTCCGGCATGTGCGATCCGTTCGATTTCGGCAACCGCGTCGTCCACGTCGGTGATGGGAACGGGGCAGGTCGGTCGAAGCTTCGCCTGGTACGGCAGGAACCGTTCGATGAGGTAGTCGTTGTAGACCCGGGCGTGAGCCATGGAGAGCTCGTGATCGTCGGAGTAGAGCCCGAAGAGCGAAAGGTTCGGGTGCATCAAGGATGCGTCGATCCCGTCGTATTCCATGTCCTTCAAGATCCCGTCGGGATCCCCTTCCGGGGTGGCCCGTCGGATTGGCGGTAGCGCGAGATCGTCCATCCGTCGAAGCCCGGGGTGTGCAGCCGACGAAAAAAGCGGGCACCCCCCTCGACCATCGGCTCAATCTCGAAGTCCTCCTCCCAGACGGCTCGATCCCTCAGGCGCTTGGGCAACCGGGTCAGGAAGAGATCGGTGGGCTCAAGGATGTGCCCGTCTGCCGATACGACGAAGTCGCCGAGTTCATCTGTCATGACCCCGTCCTTTCGAGTGCACGATGTGCGCCCTCCAACCCAAATG
>CAWGHA010000009.1:0-11107 GCA_963822265.1 uncultured Acidimicrobiaceae bacterium | reverse complement strand
GATCTGGCGGAAGCGGTCTTCGGGCCTGCGAGCTCCGCTGACCGGATGCCGGAGCGGCCCGCGGCTGCCACGGGCTTCAGGCGCTCGTATCGATGGCCATGGGATGTCGCGGCTGGTAGACGCCGATCTGACCGCCGCCGGGAAGGTCGATTCTCGTCACGGATCCCCACCGCGCCTCTTCGACCTCGGAGCAGGCCACGCCTTTGGCTTCGAGTGTCTTCATCTCGCCGGCGAGATCGTCGCACATCATGTACAGATCTGCGCCCGTGGTTTCGGCGGGGTGGACCGCAACCTCGGCGGGCGGCAGACGGAAGATCAACCATCCGCCCCCGGCGTCCACCGAGTCGAGACCGAGCACCGTCGCCAGGAAGGAGCGATCGGCGTCGGCGTCCTTGCTGAACAGGATCAGGTGAGCGCCAAAGATCATGCCTACATCCTGATGAACTGAAGGTGCGCAGGCAATGCCGCGCCGCCACGTGGTTCAGTGACGCGCCGAGGTTCGAGCAGCTGGCAGCGCGGGCGCTGGGGCGGCCCCCGCAGATCAGAACACGAAGTCCTCACCCGTCGCCCGGACGGTGATGTCGGCGATGGCGACGCCTGCGGGCTGGTCGATGACGTAGACGATCTGTGCCGCCAGCTCCTCGGGCGAGATCGCCCAGTACCGGACGTCGTCGGGATCCTGCATGGCGGCATCCATGGCGCCGAACCGGCTGGTCATGCGGTCCACGTTGTGGCCGGCCAGCGGCATCGCCGCGGCCAGGTCGATGATGCCGCCCAACAGGCCCGTGCCCGGGACACCGGTTGGCCGCACCACGGTCACCTTGATCTTCCCCTGCGCCTCGACACGTAGGGCGTTGGTCAGGGTGATGACGGCCGCCTTCGTCGCGGCGTAGACGGCGGCGCCGGCGACGCCGTAGTTCCCGTAGATGGAGGCGATGTTCACGATGTGGCCGCTGCCCTGGCGCACCATGTGGTCGTAGACGGCGCAGATCCCGTGCAGGACGCCCTTCAGGTTGATGTCGATGCAGCGGTCCCACGCATCGGCCGCGCGCTCGTGATCAGCCAGGAAGGCAAGGGGCATCACGCCCGCGTTGTTCACGAGGACGTCGACCCGGCCGTGCTCTTCGACGACCTGGTCGACGGCGACCTGGACGGCCATGCGGTCCGTGACGTCGACCACCGCGCAGCCCTCATCGTCGCGCACGTCGAATCCGACGACCGTCGCACCGCGCTCGGACAGCATCCTCGACGTCAGGAGGCCGAAACCTCCGGCAGCGCCGGTGACGACCGCGACCTTGCCCTCGACATGCGACACGACGACCTCCGTTCCCTGTGATGTGTGACGTGTGACGTGTGACGTGTGACGTGTGACCCCGACGGTCAGTCCCGGCCGATTCCCGCCAGACGAGGCACAACCGGGCCCCACGACTCCTCGAGCCATCGCGACGGGTCGGGTCCCGTCGAACGCACCACGACGGTGTCGGCGCCCGCCGCCGCCAGGGCCTCGGCATGGCGCACGATGGCGTCCGCACCGGCGTCCTCGGGCGCGTTGGCCAGCACCGTCACCTCAATCTCGGCGGGGTCGCGGCCGACCGCCTCGCAGTGGCCGCGCAGCACCCCGACCTTGTGCTTCACCGTCGAGGCATCGCCGATGAAGTTGCAGGCATCCGCGTACTGCGCCACGAGTCGCAACGTCTTGCGCTCGCCGCCACCGCCGATGAGGATGCGCGGGCGCGGCCGGCTGACCGGCTTGGGTGAGCACAGCGTTTCGGCCAGCCGGTAGTGCGTCCCCTCGAAAGGCCCGTCGTCGTCGCTCCACATCTGCTGACAGATCCGCAGCGTCTCCTCGAGCCGCTCGTAGCGCTCGCGCAGCGGGGGAAACGGCACCCCGAGCCCCAGGTGCTCGCGCTCGTACCACGCCGCACCCAGCCCGAGCTCGGCCCGGCCACCCGAGAGGACGTCGAGGGTCGTCACGGTCTTGGCCAACAGGCCCGGGTGGCGGTAGGTGACCCCGCCGACGAGGAGCCGGAAGCGCAGGCGCTCGGTCTTGGCCGCGGCGAACGAGAGCGTGGTGTACCCCTCGAGCATCGGCTCCTCCGCTGGCCACAGAAACTCCATCTGGAACCAGTGGTCCATCACCGACAGGGTGCGCACTCCGATCGCCTCGGCGGTCTGAGCCAGCAAGGCCCAGGTGGGCCCGATCGATTCCGGGCCTCCTGGCCACGTGAAACGCGGGACGTGGACGTCGACGTGCATGGGTCCTCCTTCGGTGGCGAAGGGTAGCCGCGTCACCCGCCGAGCACGTCCGACCCGGGCCCCGGATGCGCCGACCTGACTACGCTCGTTGCATGCCGCGGCCGGCGAGCCCGATGTCGGTGACGGAGATCGCGGACACGGAGGACCCGGTCCTGCGGAACCTCCTCATCACCCAGCGCTACCACGACTTCGCGGTCGCCCTGCGTGACGGCGGCGCCGGCGAGGATGCGACCTGGTGTGCGTTCGCCGTCTGGGCCTCCAAGACCGCGGGCGCCACCATCCGCGGCGAGGTGCTCCCCGAGCGAGCCCGGGAGCTCTTCGAGCAGCACGACAAAGCGGCCGGCGGCGTCGTGGCGCGGTTCAACCACACGGTCGTGGACATGGTGCGCAGCCGGCTCTCGCACGACCACCTGGCCCAGGTGGCGGAGTCGGTCACCGCCGACGTCTCCAAGTCCATCGCTGACGGCAACCAGCTCGTCTTCGCCGAGCTGGCACCCCTCTTCACCGTTCTGCTCGACGCGCGGGCGTCGTCGACCGAGCCCAGCCGGGACGCGCTCGATCGCCGCGCTCGGTCCCGCGCTCTCCACGCTCGAGGGCATACAGGATGCGGGCGGTGTCGCCGACGCCTTCCGCGGCTACGTCGACGCTCTGTGCTCCCCCGACGGGCGCGCGCCCACCGTTCTCCGGGCGAACGTGCTCGCGGTGGCCCACGAGCAGCAGCGCCTGCAACCGAAGATCGACGATGCCCTGAGCGCCGCCGTCACCGACACCATCAAGAAGGTGATCCTGGAGGACGTCGTCCACCACGTGCCGACCGGGGAGGCGCGCCGGCTGCTCGACGGGGCGACCGACGAGGTGTGCCAGGCCATGGACAAGGCGTGGGACACGGCGCTGACCGAGACCATCATGCAGCTGGCGACCAAGACCGAGACCTTCGACCTGCGCGAGAACGTCCCACCGCTTCCCGGCGGGATGTTCCCGCCAGAGCTGAAGATCCTCACCGGGACCGATGCAGCCGGCACGCTGGAGGCGTGGGACAGAACGGGCGGGACGGGCGCGCCCTCGGGCGCCCACGATTGGGCCGACCTGCACGACCGGATGAACTTCATCGTCAACCTGTTCCGCTCGCGCCAGCGCGAAGCCGCCCTCTTCGAGCAGCCGTTCACCGACGACCAGATGGCCGCGCTCGACCGCGGCGAAAAGCCCGAGGGACCTTACTGACCCTCGGCGCCCGGCCTGGTCGGCGGATGGAAGTTCCAGCGCGTCGCCAGCGACGTCGGCACCTGGAAGGCCGGCCGGCCGCCGTAGCGCTCGGCCCCCACTGCGAGCGCCAGCATGCCGAAGCCGATCCGGTTGGAGAGCCCGGCCAGGAAGCGGCGGTGCAGCCGCTCGGCGGACGTGAGCCGGGTCAGGTCGGCCAGCGGACGGAAGAACACCCTGGTCCAGTCGGACGGCGGTACCCCGAGGATGTCCGCCGTGGTGTCGCCGACGTAGAAGCGCACCGTCGTCGCGGGCATGCCGCGCAGCCCGGGCGGGCAGAGCTGGCGCCCCTGGTCGAGCAGGGCTGCGGTCAGGTCCTTCCCGGCCTCGCTCGGTCCGAACTGGCGCCGGCGGACCTCGGGCATGAGCAGGCGCGTCTGCGCCCGGGTCAGGGGCAACAGATCGGGGCGCACCCCGAGGTGGTACCCGACGAGCGACCAGGCGAAGAGGTAATCGTCGGCCTCTTCCTCGGTATAGACGACGCCCGTGCGGTCGAACACCTCGAACACGACCTCGGTGAAGGTCAGAAGCGTCTCGAGCAGGTCCTCTTGGTTGATCGGCGTACCCCACGCGGGGTCCCACTCCGCCTGGGCGCGAGGGTCGTTGAGGATGAGCCAGCGCACCGCCGCGTGCATGAGGCGCACGTGGCGCACGTCGAAGAAGCCGCGGGCGCCGTACTCGAGGCCGCCGGTCTCCATCACGTCGAGGTGGAACTGCGCCGTCTCGTTGAGCCGCCGCTTGGCGTCCGTCTCGAGCCGAGCCGTCAGCCCGAGGACCTGCACGCCGCGGCAGCAGGCATAGGCGGAAGGCAGGGCGGCGGCGTAGAGCGCGGTGAACACATGGGCACCCCAGCGGGCGAAGCACTCCTGCCCGGCAGCCACCCGCTCCGGCTTCGCCCATTCCGGCGGTTGGTCGCGGGCGGCGAGATACGTCGCCAGTTTCGGGTCCATCTGCTCCTTCTGCTGCACGACGAGCGAACGGAAGGCGGACGAGGCGTCGCCGGTGCCGTGGAACAGGTCAGCCACGACTTGGTCCGCCTGGGGATCCCCGACGCTGCGGAGGCTGTCGAGGAACGCGTCGTCGAAGACCGGTGGTGTCACGGCGTCGCCAGCGCGGCGCGTGCCGCGTCGAGGCCCAGGCTCGGCCCACCGGAGGCGAGCCCGGCCGAGAGCGCCTCGAGATCACGCCGCACGTCCGGCGGGGAGCCGTCGAGCTGTGCCCATTCGGTCAGCGCCCGCAGCTCCAGCATGCGAGCGCCCTGGGCCCGGGCGACGGCGACGGCCGCCGCGTAGTCGCGTGCCGCGGCCGCACCCTGGCCGGCACGCGCGCACAGCCCCGCCCGCACTCGCAGAAGGGCAGATTCGCAGAACCGCTCCCCCGAGGCACCCATGGTCGCCGCCGCGTCGGCCAGCAGGGCGAAGGCCCGCTCCGACTCGACGCGCTCGTCGTCCGCCAGGACGACGAGGAAGTAGGGCCGCAGCAGCGGGCCGGGCACCTCGGGCTCCTCGTCGCCTTCGCCGGCCCACCAGAGCAGCGAGCGAGCCCACTGCCGCCATTGCCGCGTGCTCACCTCGTCCGGGAGGTCCCACGCCTCGCGGCACAGTCGGACGACGGTGTCCCGGTCCCCGTCGAGCTGGGCCATGACGGCGAACGTGACCGCGACCACGGCCACGGCCTGGGGCACGGCGCGTTCGCGGGCGAGGGTGAGGGCGTCCTCTGCCACCTGCCGGGCCAGCGCCGCTTCTCCGGTCAGCCAGCACGCGAGCGCCGTGGCCACCCGGGGAGCGACCAGTGCGAGAAGCTCGACCGACTGCACCGGCGCGAGAGCGGCCAAGCTCTCCTCCAGCGGGAGGCCGCTGTCAGCGAAAGCGACGCGCATGCGCGCCAGCCCGCCCCCGACCTCGCCCTGCCAGATCTGCACCGTCGCCTCGAACATGGCGATCACGTGGAGGAACCATTCTTCGCCGAGCGCCTCCGCCTCCTGCACGCGCCCGGACGAGGATGTCGCCGAGCTGGTCGTAGGCCGCGCTGGCCTGCCACCACGGCACCAGCACCATGTAATTGCGCAGCAGCGCCGTCCGGTCGCCGAGCTGGCGCGCCAACTCCTCCACCCGCTCGGACTCGGTCAGGGTCTCGGGGTGGGCCTGGTCGACGGCGGTCAGGCAGATCACGAGCCGGCTCCGCGTCTTGAGCTCGGTCCGGTCGCGCTCGTCCTCGGGCAGGCGCGGCACGAGACGCAGCACCTCGCGCTCGTGGCCGGCCGCCTCCTGGAAGCGCGCGTTCTTGCGAGCATTGCGGCCCGCCTGCTGCCACAGCGATACCGCCTCGACCGCCTGGCCGGCCGCGCCGAGATGGTAGGCGGCGATCTCGGGCCGGGACTGGGCCAGACCGCTCTCGAGGTACATGCTCCCGACCGCGCCGTGGATGCGCACCCGGTCCGGCCGCATGACCGAGCGGTAGGACGCCTCGTGGAACAGGGCGTGGCGGAATTGCAACACCTCCGGCCGCCCCTCGACCGGCTCGACGATGGCGTGGTCGATCAGGCTGATCAGGTTCGAATCGAGGCAGGCCTCGTCGATTCCCGCCGCGGCCACCAGGACGGGCCGCTCGAACGTACGCCCGATCACCGAGGCCGACTGGGCCACCTGCCTGCGCGTCGCCGAGGCGGTCGAGCCGGGCCGCGATCACCTCGGTGATGGAGCTGGGCATGGGCACGGCCGGGTCGGGCTCGCGCTCGGCCACCGAGCGGACGAGCTCCTCGAGGAACAGCGGCACCCCGTCGGCCCGCGCCACCAGCGCTTCGCGCGTCTCCGGGTTGAGCTCGGACGACCCTGGCAGCCGCACCAGCAGGTCGTGCGCCGCCTCGGCGCTCAGCCCAACCAGGGCGTGGTGCGCGTCGGGCCGGAGGTTCGGGTCCTCGGCGAGCTCGGGCCGGCTCGTGATGAGCACGAGCATCGGTCGCCCGCCCCTGGCCATCAGTTGCGCTGCCTCCAAGGTGCTCGGGTCGGCCCAGTGGCCGTCCTCCACGACCAACAGCGCGGGTCCTTTCCGCGACGAGCTCGTCGGCCCACGCCGCGACCTCGAGCGGCGTGGCCGGGGTCTCCCCCATGACGGCGCCAAAGGGATGCAGCGGGCTGAGCGACTCGCGGCGGCTGCAGTAGACGGTCCGCACGGGGTGCCCCCGGCGCTCGAGGTCCCGGGCGAACTCGAAAACCTGGCGTGACTTGCCGATGCCCGGCTCTCCCGTGAGGAGCGCGAGCCGGGCCGTCGCGCCTTGCCCCGCGACGCCGGTCCACTGCGCTTCGAGCCAGTCCGCCGTGGCGGGTCGCCGCACGAAGTCGGCGAGCGGCTTCGCCTCGAGACGGTGACGTGCGGCGCGGCGGCGCACGACGACGTATCCCGGCGTCGGCTTGGGGATGCCGTTGAGCGAGAGCAATCCGAGGGACTCCAGGTCGAAGTAGCCGAGGACGAGCTCCGCCGTGTCACCACTGATCACCACCTGGCCGGGCCGGCCCGCGGACTGCAGGCGCGAGGCGACATGCGGCACCTGTCCCCAGACGTCGGGCGGTCGGTCGTTGCCACCGGCCGTGACGGAGGCGACCACGACTTCGCCGGTGTGGATGCCCACGCGGGCTTGGAGGTCACCGAGCCCGAGCTCGGCTGGGAGCTCCCGGGTGAGCTTCGCCACCTCGACGACGACCCCGAGTCCGGCGTCCACCGCGTCGCGGCTGGCCGACTCGACCGCGACCGGGTACCCGAAGTAGACCACGGCGCCGTCGCCCTGGAACTGCGACACCATGCCGCCGTGCGCCCGGACGACGGAGGCGACGCGGTGCTGGTAGGCGTCGAGCACCTCTCGCCAGTCCTCGGGGTCCAGGGCCGACGCCAGCGCGGTCGAATCCGCGAGGTCGGTGAAGACGACCGTCAGCTGCCGCCGCTCGTCGGGCCCCACCTCCACCGGGAAGGGCGAGTTGGCCGACGAGACCGTCACCGCCCGACGCCCGGATCCGCGCGCCCCGACCCGCTCCCCAAGGGTGCTGACACGGATGAAATATACGCCCAACCCAGCGTTCGGACGGGTGCGGAGGTCGTCACCCCGGCATCGCCCGGTCCCCCCGGACCCGCGCCCGTTCTCTAGGCTGCCCCCGTGCGAACCGGAGCCGGGTGGCGAGCAGCGGCCTTCGTGACCATCGGTCTGGCCCTGGCGCCAGCCGTCGGCCTGGCGTGGAACAGCGGATTCGGCCCTTCGGCATCGGCCGCGGCCGTCGCCCAGCCGCCGTCCCTGCTCACGCCGAACCCGAGCAATCCGGCCGAGTCCACGAGCTCGACCACCACGACGGCGCCCCCCTCCACGACGACCACCACGACCGCGCCTCCCTCCACGACCACGACGGCGCCCCCCTCTACGACCACGACCACTCACGAGACGACCACGAGCCACCCCACGACGACGAGCCACCCCACGACCACGACTGCGCCGGCGTCGTCCTCGTCGAGCTCGGTCCCGTGGGGATGGATCGTCCTGGCCGTCGTGATCGTCGCATTGGCCGTCCTGGTCGCACTGCTGATCGCCCGCTCACGGCGTCAGGGACGGGAGGCGGAATGGCGGCGGTCGGCACTGGCGGCCGTCGCCGCAGCCGAGCTCGCCCGCGACCTCGTCCTCAACCAGTCCCCGTCGGACGACGCCCAACGCCGGGCCAGCGTGACCGCTCAGGTCGACGAGGCCGCAGGCGCGCTGGAGCAGCTCGCCGCCGTGGCCGTCGACGAATCCGAAGGAACCCTGTGCAGCCGGAGCGCCGAGAGCCTTCGGGGCCTCTCCTTCGCGGTGGAGGCCGACCACCTCCTGCACTCCGGCGGCGAGCCGCCGACCGGGGCGCAACTGGCGGCGGCCGACGAGGCCCGCCGTCGCCGCGAGAGCCGAAGTCGACGCTGCGTTGGGCCGGCTGAAGCAGGCCATCAGCCCCCAGCCGGCTTCGAATCGACGCTGAGCGGACTCGCTCCCGTCCCGCTCAGCCGGCGATCAGGGCCTGTCCGACCTGGCGTACCGTGTCCGGCGTCCCGGTGGGCATGTTGAAGATGCAGTAGTCGACGCCCGCCCCGGCCAGCTCCTCCATGCGGACCGCCAGGTCGTCGAGCGTGCCGACGTCGGAACCTGACGGCTCGTCGCCGGTCGCCTGTCGCAGGAAATCCTTCGTCGCGGCGGTCTCGTCTGCGTCCGCGGTGAGCACGAGCGTGCTCAGCCTGCTCACCGTGACCTCGGACGGGTCGCGGCCGACGTCGGCGCAGTGCCGGCGCAAGACCTCCACCTTGTGCGCGACGGTCGCCGGATCACCGAAGATGTTGCACATGTCGGCGTACTGCGCCACCAGCTTGAGCGTCCGCTTTTCGCCGCCACCGCCGACGAGGATCGGCGGCCCGCCGGGCTGAACCGGCCTCGGCTCGTTGCGCGCCTCGTGGATGCGGTAGTAGTTCCCTTCGAAGCTGGGCGCCTCCTCGGTGAACATGGCCCGGCAGATCTGCAGCGCCTCCTCCAACCGGTCGAGCCGCTCGCCGACGGGCGGGAAGTCGAAGCCGAGCCCGTCGTGCTCGACGTCGTACCACGCGCCGCCGATGCCGAGGATGGCCCGGCCCGCGCTGATGACGTCGAGGGTGGTCACGATCTTGGCCAGGTGCGCCGGGTTGCGATACGTGACGCCGGTCACCATGGTGCCGAGACGGACCCGTTCGGTCCGCGCCGCCAGCGCGCCGAGCAACGTGTAGGAGTCCAGCATGGGCTGACTCGGCCCCCCCATCGGGGGCAGTTGGTAGAAGTGGTCCATCACCCAGACGGACTCGTAGCCCGTCTCCTCCGCCGCGGTAGCCCTCGCCACCACCTCGTCGAAGAGGTCGCCCGGCGACTGGCCCGGGTTGAAGTTGGGGATCTGGAGTCCGAATCGCATGGGACCCGAACCTACCGGGTGCCGCTCAGCTCCAGCCCTGCCTCCGTCGCAGCCAGGCCAGGGCCACCTCCCCCTGGGCCGCCTGGAACGGGCGGATGGTGGGCAACCCGGGCGGAGCCGGACGGAACGAATGCGACACGAAGAACCCGCTCACCGCGGCGAGGAGCGCGCTGACCGCATCGGGATCGCTGCGCCCCGACGGCCGGTGCCAGGAGAGCAGTTCCTCGGGAGGCGGGCCACCCTCGAGCACGACCGAGGGCGCCCAGGCCACCACGTCGAAGGCGGGGTTGCCGACGGCGCCGTGCGGCCAGTCGACGAAGACGACGCCGTCCCTCGTGAGCAGCACGTTGTCGGAGCGGACGTCGCCGTGCACCAGGGTCGGTCCCTGGCAGGCCGCGGGCCAGCCGGATTCCAGTTCGGCGAGCTCGCCCAGGTGGGCGCGCGCCCACGGGTCGAGGCCGGCGGGCGGCTCGTCCAGGGCGGCGAGCATGGCCCAGCCGCCGAAATTCCGGCGCTCGTAGACGTCGAGCGGATCGATGGACGGCGCCGGGCTCGGGGTCAGCTCGTCGTGCATGGTGGCGAGCGCTTCGACCACCAGCTCGAGCTCGCCTGCGTCCCACGGATGGCGCGGCGGGCGGCCGTCGACCGCGTCGAAGGCCAGGGCGACCCAGTCCCCGTCGTCGTACGTCTCGACGAGGCGCGGCAGCCGCGGCGAGCGTCGGCAGCGCGGCCGACACCACCGCTTCGCGCCGGTGCAGGCCCGGCGAGTCGGCGTTGAGCTCGGGCCCGACCGCCTTGACGAAGACCGAGCGGTCGGGCCACTCGAGGATGGACGTCGCTCCCGGGGAGAAGCCACCCGGCAGGTCGCGCACGCCGTCGGGCGGGCCTCCGCCGAGCCCGGCCGCCCACGCCTGCACCGGGACCGGCACCCGGGTCCAAGGGAGGTGGACGCCGGCCGCCGGTCCGGTGGAGACCGTCACGATGCGGCGGCTCCCGCAGCGTCGAGCGCTTCGACGATGCTCGCCACGAGGCGGCGCGCCGAATCGGCGCTGAGCTCGACGGCGACGCGCGCGCCCGGGCCCCCGGGCCGGGTCGGCGAAGTCGATGTTGAGCGTGTGGTCGAAGGGGGCGTGGAAGGGGTGGTCGAAGTAGACGTTGGCCGAGGTGACGCGGATCCAGCCCTGCGCCCCCTTGGCGCTGCCGTCGACGTCGGTGCGGACGGTGAGGTAAGAGCACATGGTCAGGCCGCCAGGTGTGCGCCGAAGAAGTCGAAGACGCGCTGCCACCCGTCGACGGCGGCCTCGGGACGGTACGCGGTGCGGTCGACGGTGAAGAACGCATGGCCCGCGCCGTCGTAGCGGTGGAACTCGTACTCCTTGCCCGCTTCCTTCAACGCCGCCTCGAGCTCGTCGACCTGCTCGGGGTTGGGGAACACGTCGTCGTTGCCGAAGAGGCCGAGCAACGGGCAGTTGAGCTCCGCCACGCGGCCGACGAGTGGCGTGACCTTGAGCGGGAAGCCCTCCGGCGGGGTGCCGACGACGAACGCGCCGTAACAGTCGACCGCGGCGTCGACGGGCAGGCTCACCGCGGTGAGGAACGCGTGCCGCCCGCCCGAGCAGTAGCCGATGACGCCGACCTTGCCGTTGCTCGTC
>CAWGHA010000008.1:0-23195 GCA_963822265.1 uncultured Acidimicrobiaceae bacterium | reverse complement strand
ACCGTTCCGGGCCAGCCGGCCGAGTGCCGTTCCCGCCCAGGCGAACAGGCCGTCCTCGTGGGCCACCAGCCCCACCAGGAGCAAACCGGCAACGAGCACGAAAGGGGGCCAGACCTGGGCCGCCGCCGCGGCCGTGTGGTGCGGGTCGACCAGCGCCGCGGCCAGAGCGGCGGCGCACCCGAGGGCAGCCAGGCTCCACTCGAGGGAGGTCCCGATGGGGGAGGGGACCGCGGGCACGTGCGCCGACGCCCCGTGATCAGGCATGCTGCGGCGTTCTCCCACGGGTCCGAGCGTGCCCAGGTTTGCCTCCCCGAAACCCCGTTCGCCCCGTGCCCCGCGGGCTGTCGAGGTCCGCCGCGCCGCTGTCACCGGCGGGGCCGTACCCTCCTGGGTGTACAGCCAAGGCGCAGGAAAGGAGAAAGCACTCATGGCGGACATACTCTCGGGGAAGGCCCGCACCCTGATCAGCCGGCCCGTGCTGGCCTCGCTGGCCACCGTGAATCCCGACGGATCGCCGCAGGCGACGCCGCTCTGGATCGACCTCGACGGAGACGACGTGCTCTTCAACACGACCCGGCACCGCAAGAAGGCCCGCAACCTCACCCGGGACGGCCGCGTCGCCGTGACCGTCATCGACCCCGACGACCCCTACGACGTGGTCGCGTTCGAGGGCACGGTCGTCGATGTCACGACGGACGGGGCCGACGCCCACATCGACGCGCTGGCACGCAAGTACCTCGACGTCGACTCCTTCCCGAACCGGAGGGACGGTGACGTACGGGTCACGGTGCGCGTCCGCACCGACCGCATCCTCCTTCAGGGGTGATCGCCCGCAATCGGGCATGATGGCGCCGTGGCCGAGTGGGTCTATTTCCTGCATCCACCCCGCGACGACTTCGCCGCGACCATGACGGACGAGGAGCGCGACGCGTGGCGGGAGCATGCCACCCGCCTGGCGCAGCTCCTCGAGCAAGGGACATTGGTTCTCGCCGGGCCGACGCTCGGGCGCGTCAACACCGGGATCGCGGTGATTGAGGCGCCCGACGAGCAGTCGGCGAGGGAGCTGATGGAGGCCGATCCCGCCATCGCGGGAGGGTTCTGCCGCGGTGAGCTCCGGCCCTTCCGCGTCTCGTTCCTGCGCGGCCGGCACGACGAGGGCGGAGTGTAGGTCGGCAAAACCGGTCTTGCTTCCGTCAGAAGCCGGCGTCGGTCCCCACGACCGGGGCGTTGAGGACCGTGGCGCCCATCGAGCCGAAGAACAAGGCGTCGCCGTGGGAGAACACCCCGCCGTCGGCCGCCACCAGCCAATAGCCCTGCCCTTCCGGGGTGGCGGCCGTGCCGACGACCGGGGCGTTGAGATCGTGTGGCAGCCCTTGCGAGCCATAAAAGCCAGGCGTCGCCGTGGGTGAACACCCCGCCATCCGCCGACACCAGCCAATAGCCCTTGCCCTTCCGGAGTGGCGGCCGTGCCGACGACCGGGGCGTTGAGACCTGTGGCAGCTTGCGAGGCGTAAAACCCGGCATCGCCGTAGGCGAAAGACCCCACCATCGGCCGCCACCAGCCAGTAGCCCTCGCCGTCGGGGGTGGCCTCAATGCCGACGACCTCGGAACGTTGAGACCGGTGGCAGCTCTGCGAGCCGAAGAACCCGGCGTCGCCCTCGGCGAACACCCCGCCATCGGCCGCAACCAGCCAGTAGCCCTTCGCCGTCGGGGGTGGCCGCCATGCCCACCACCGGGGCGTTGAGATGGGTGGTGGCCTGCGAGCCGAAGAATCCGGCGTCGCCGTGGGTGAACACCCCACCATCGGCCGCCACCAGCCAGTAGCCCTCGCCGTCGGGGGTGGTCGCCATGCCCACCACTGGGGCGTTGAGACGAGTAGCCGCCTGCGAGCCGAAGAAGCGGAGCGTTGAAGGCGAAGACGCCGCCATCGGCGCCCACCTCGTAGTAGCCGTGGAAGTGCGATCCGAGAGATCGTGACGCGTATGGGTGGTGGTCGCTGAGGGTCCGCCGTTTCTGCTCATGGTCTGACCGGTGAAGACCTGGGTGGTGGAGGTGCCCGACGAGTCGGTCACCGTCAAGGTGACGGTGATAGGACCCGGGCGCGGCGTAGGTGTGGAAGATGGTCGGCGTGGCCGTGGTCGACGTTGGTGCCGTCACCGAAGCTCCAGGCGTAGCTGGCGATGGTGCCGAAGTGGGCGCTCGAGGCCGAGGCGTCAAAAGAGGTAGCCGAGCCGGCCGGTGCCGCGGCGGCGGTGAACGAGGCGACGGGTGCCTGGTCGGGGGTGATGGCGACGCCGAGGGGGAGTTCCCCACGGGGATGGGGTGCCGGCGGTGTTGGTGGCGGTGTGATCGGGGTCACCGTGTTGGAGACGGCTGTTGGCCACATAGGCGGTCGTGCCGTCCGGGGTGATGGCGATGCCCGTAGGGGAGGTTCCCGACGGTGATGGGTGTGCCGGCGGTGTTGGTGGCGATGTCGATCGGGGTCACCGTGTTGGAGCCGTTGTTGGCCACGTAGGCGGTCGTGCCGTTCGGGGTGATGGCGATGCCGGTCGGGAATGCTCCCCACGGGGATCGGGGTGCCGGCGGTGTTGGTGGCGATGGTGATGGGGGTCACCGTGCCGAGAGCTGCGTTGGCCACGTAGGCGGTCGTGCCGTCCGGGGTGATGGCGATGCCGACGGGAGCGGTCCCGACGGGGATGGGGGTGCCGGCGGTGTTGGTGGCGATGGTCGATCGGGGGTGACCGTTGTTGGAGCCGTTGTTGGCCACGTAGGCGGTCGTGCCGTTCGGGGTGATGGCGATGCCGAACGGAGCGGTCCCGACCGGGATGGGGGTGCCGGCGGTGTTGGTGGCGGTGTCGATCGGGGTCACCGTGTCGGAGTCGAAGTCGGCCACGTAGGCGGTCGTGCCGTTCGGGGTGATGGCGATGCCGTCGGGTGCGTCCCGACGGGGATGGGGGTGCCGGCGGTGTTGGTGGCGGTGTCGATCGGGGTGACGGTGTCAGAGCCGAAGTTCGGCGACGTAGGCGGTCGTGCCGTCGGGGGTGATGGCGACGGCGGTGGGAGTGGTCCCGACCGGGATGGGGGTGCCGGGGGTATTGGTGGCGGTGTCGATCGGGGTCACCGTGTTCGAGCTGTAGTTGGTCACGTAGGCGGTGGGTGCGGCCGTGACCGCTCCCGCTGGCGCCGCCTTGCTGAGACCAGGCCACACCAGGCCGAGCACGATCATGCCGGTCGCGGTCAGGGGAACACACCACTGTCGTCTGCGCCGTGCACGATTGGGCTGCATGAATCCCCCTTGGATCGTGTGCGCTTTCAGCGACAGGTGCACCCGGTCAGGAATCGGCATAGATCAACTGGGTTTCAGCCTGGACATTCGGATGGATCAGAAGCCGGCGTCGGTCCCCACGACCGGGGCGTTGAGGACCGTCCCGCCCATGGAGCCGAAGAACAAGGCGTCGCCGTGGGTGAACACCCCGCCGTCGGCCGCCACCAGCCAGTAGCCCTTGCCGTCGGGGGTGCGCGCCATGCCGACAACCGGAGCGTTGAGATCGGTGCCGCCCTCGGAGCCGAAGAACGAGGCGTCGCCGTGGGTGAACACCCCGCCGTCGGCGGCTACCAGCCAGTAGCCCTTGCCGTCGGGCGTGGCCGCCATACCAACGATGGGCGCGTTGAGACCGGTGGTGGCCTCTGAGCCGAAGAACCCGGCGTCGCCGTGGGGAAAGACCTCGCCGTCGGCGTCCACCAGCCAGTAGCCCTTGCCGTCGGGGGTGGTCGCCATGCCCACCACCTCGGAACTGAGCCCGGTGCCGCCCTGCGAGCCGAAGAAGCAGGCGTCGCCGTGGGTGAACACCCCGCCGTCGGCGGCCACCAGCCAGTAGCCCTTTGCGTCGGGGGTGGGCGCCATACCGACCACCGGGGCGTTGAGACGGGTGCTGCCCTCCGAGCCGAAGAAGCCGGCGTCGCCGTGGGTGAACACCCCGCCGTCGGCGGCCACCAGCCAGTAGCCCTTGCCGTCGGGGGTGGTCGCCATACCGACCATCGAGGCGTTGAGACGGGTGCCGGCCTCTGAGCCGAAGAAGCCGGTGTTGAAGGTGAAGACGCCGCCGTCGGCGGCCACCTCGTCGTAGCCCTGGGAAGTGGATCGAGAGATGGTGAGCGTGTGGGTGCTCGTCGCCGCGGGTCCCCCGTTCCTGCTCATGGTCTGACCGGTGAAGACCTGGGTGGTCGAGGTGCCCGTCGAGTCGGTCACCGTCGAGAGTGACGTGATAGGAGCCGGGCGCGGCGTAGGTGTGGCTGATAGTCGCCGAGGTCGTCGTGGCGTTGGTGCCGTCACCGAAGCTCCAGGCGTAGCTGGCGATGGTGCCGAAGTGGGCGCTCGAGGCCGAGGCGTCAAAGGAGGTCGCCGAGCCAGCGGGTGCTGCGGTCGCGGTGAACGAGGCGACGGGTGCCTGGTCGGGGGTGATCGAAATGCCGAGAGGTGCGTTCCCCACGGGAATCGGGGTGCCGGCGGTGTTGGTGAGGGTGTCGATCGGGCTCACCGTGTCGGCGCCGGCGTTGGACACGTAGGCGGTCGTTCCGTCGGGAGCGATGGCGATGCCCGTAGGAGAGGTCCCCACCGCGATCGGTGTTCCGGGGGTGTTGGTGGCGGTGTTGATCGGGGTCACCGTGTCGGAGTCGTTGTCGACCACGTACGCAGTCGCGCCGTTGGGGGAGATGGCGATGCCGTCGGGGTTGTTCCCAACCAGGATCGGAGTGCCCGGGGTGTTGGTGGCGGTCGTGATGGGAGTCACCGTGTCGGAGAGGGAGTTGGTCACGTATGCGGTCGTGCCGTCCGGGGTGATCGCGACGCTTTCGGGAACCGTCCCCACCGGGATCGGGGTGCCGGGGGTGTTGGTGGCGATGTCGATGGGAGTCACCGAGTTGTCGAAACTGTTGTTGGTCACGTAGGCGGTCGTCCCATTGGGGGTGATGGCGATCCCGAAGGGGGTCATCCCCACCGGGATGGGGGTGCCGGGGGTGTTGGTCGCGGTATTGATCGGGGTCACCGAGTTGGAGCCGTTGTTCACGACATAGGCGGTCGTGCCGTCGGGCGTGATGGCGATGAGTTCGGGATGGATCCCGACCGGGATGGGGGTGCCGGGGGTGTTGGTGGCGGTGTCGATCGGGACGACGCTGTTCGTGTCGAAGTCGGCCACGTAGAGAGTCGCGCCGTCCGGAGTGATCGCTGTCCCCGTGGGACGCGTCTCCACCGGGATGGCGGTGCCGGGGGTGTTGGTGGCGGTGTCGATGGGGGTCACCGCGTTGGAAAGGTTGTCGGCGACGTAGGCCGTCGGTGCCGCCGTGGCCGCTCCCGCTGCCGGCGCAGTGCCCAAACTGGGCGCGACCAAGCCGAACACCACCACGCCACTCGCGGCCAGGGCAACACCCCTCGGTCCTCTCTGGCCTGCACGATTGGACGGCATGAATCCCCTGGATCGTGTGCTGTACCGACGACAGTACCGCGGGGACGCGTGTCGAAGCGACGGGAGCACCTTGTTCGTCGACGTCGTCCCATGCCGTCCGCAGGGGAAAGAAGCCTACGGTGGAGCGTCCTGGGTTTCGTCGAGCACGGCCGCGTACGACCCGACGCTCAAAAGGGATCCGGCCGGGACGCGACGGTCGCCGATCACCAGGTCTTCGAGCGCTCCGGTCTCGGCGTCGAAGTTCACGTCGTCAATCGGGCCGAGCTCGTTGCCCCGTTCGGTCAGTGTCCGTTTGCCGACGAGCTCGAATCTGCCGTCGGCGGCGGCCCGCTCCCGGTCGTCCGCCGGCGGTCGCAGGGCGCCTTCGTCCACAACCATGATCGCATCGGGCCCGAACCCGCTCAGCTGTGCCCATTCGACCAGCTGGGCCTTCTTACCCCGCCCGATGAGCACGGCGGCGATCTGTCGTTGCTGGGCATTCACGAGCAGATGGCTGACGGTGCCCAACTCCTGCGCGCTCGCTCGGCTCAATACCTTGCGGCCGCTGGAACGCCGAAACGATTCGCTCACCTCAGCCCCAATCGGCTCCGGAACTCGTCGACCGAGGCGCCCAGGCCGACGAGGTCCTCCTGCACGAACTCCTCGGTGATGTTCGGGACCACCAGCGCAACGCCGGAGACGGACAATTGCGCCGGCAGTGGGATGTAGCCCGCTCCGCCTGTCGCCTTTTCGATCTGATAGCCAACGACCTCGCCGTTACTGCCTACCAGAAGGACCAGATCTGCGACCGTACCCAGGCTGGCCCCTCCCTCGGTCAGGACGTCGTTGCCGAGCACGTCGCGATCGGTGTCAGGACGCCCGACGTCGTCGGGCGCGTCCTCGGGGGCGACCAGGCTGGACTCGTCGAGCACCATCACGGCGTGTTGCCCGATCGCATGGATCGCCTCGGACGGGAGGACCTCGCGGTGCCGTCCGGACAGGAAGCCTCGCTTGTTGAGGGTCAGGCCGACCAGCCGACCCGCTTCGGGGCTGTAGATCACGTCGCGCACCTCGGCAACGTCCTCCCCGCCGTCGACGGTGACGACCGGCAGTCCGCGGATCTGCGAGGCCGTCATGAGCATTCTCATTGCTTGGATCGCTTGCGCTTGGTGGCGATGACGCCCCCCGCCCGACGACGTCGACGCACGACCACGAACATCACCACGACGACGACAACGAGGACGATCGCCAGTATCAGCCAGCCGATGGCATCCATCTGCGTGAATTCTAACCCGACGGGCGGCCGGTGCCGCCGGCGCAGGACCCGGCGAGTCCCGCCCATTGGCCTGACACGTGGGAGGCGCGACCTTGAAATCTGACGATATGTGTCATCGGCCTGCGACGCGGTCGGGCTTCATCCGACCGATTGGACGCTTCGCCGGGCCCCAACAGTTGCTGCCACATGAACGTTGCCTCGATGCTCCCCCTCGGTTTCGGACCGACCAGATCTGATGCCGCGCCGGGTCGCACCCCATGAAAGCGGAGCCGACCGGCGCGGCAGCGACTACTTCTTGAAGGCGTCCTTCACCTTTTCTCCGGCCTGCTTCAAGTTGCCGGCAACCTTGTCGCCCTTGCCCTCCGCTTCGAGAGACTGGTCGTCCGTGGCCTTGCCTGCGGCCTCCTTGACATGCCCCTTCGCCTCTTGAACCTTGTTCTTCGCTTTGTCGACCGTGGACATCATCCATCCTCTCGTTGGGTGTCTCTGCTCTATACCCGTAGGCGACACCGTTCAATCCCGGACGCATGCCCGACGCGGCACTGCCGCTGACCGCCGTTTCGCTCGAGTGAGGACGTCTTGCTTTGTCGTCGTGGCCTTTTGATGCCGATCCACGCGGCATGGTCGACGGCCAAACCCGGGAGACTGAATCAGCGATGCGCAACATGGGTGTCCGGCCGTCGCCGGTCAGATCGGATACGGCGGCATCGCGGATCCCCTGGTCGCTCCAACGCGTTATCCACTGCGAGCAACGATGCGGCAGGGAATCTCGGTCTTCTCGTTCAAGTAGTAGCTCGCGCAGACGCGGTGGTAACCGTCCGCCACCCACAACGGCGAGCCTTGGATGAGCAGAACAGGTGAAAGCTTCTTACCGAGCTTGACTTTTTCGAGATCGGAGGTGACCTCCGAGTCATCTCGGGCGAGCAGGGGCAACCCGGACGCTCGCAAGATGTCTTTGGCAGCGAAGTGACTCAGATCGTCCTGCTTGCGCAGAGCTTTCACGAGTTTCGCCGCCGAATCCGGCCCGACCAACAGCGACAGGTACGACTTTGCCGCGGGATAGTCCTCTGCCTCGGGTTCGTTTTTCCAATTCTCGCTTGCCATGCAAGCCGAGCGTAGCGATCAGCCGCTCTCCGTCGCGCCCTTCGCAGCGCCGAAGTCCGGCGCGCCCGGGCAGCGGAACGAGGCGGCCGTCACCGAGCGGCACCCCATCGTTTCGTGGAAAGCACCGCTTTCTACCAACTGAAGGTCACCGTGCCATCGCCACCGTTCAGGCCCGCGGTACCCCCTGACGTACCACCTGCGCCGCCGTTCTTGGCGGGCGAGGTCTCGGCGTCCCTCACCGTGCACACGCTCGATGCCGGCGAGTCGAAGCCTGACCCACCTCCGCCTCCAGCGCCGTTCCCTTCGGTCTTCGGTGAGGTTCCGCCGCCGCCGCCTCCGAAGTAGCCGCCCCCGCCGCCGCCCCCGTATCCATTCTCAGTGCCGGTCGGAGGAGCGCCTGCACCGCCGTTCGAACCGCTTCCATCCTGGCCCGGGGCTTGAGTCCCCTTTCCACCTTTTCCGGGAGCGGTCTGGGTTCCGCCACCGCCACCGCCACCGCCCTTGTCGGCTGTTGTTTGACCCTTCTTGCCATCTGGCAGGTCGCCGGCCCCTCCGTTGCCCTTGCCTCCAAAGGCCGGTCCGCCACCACCGCCACCTCCGCCGGCAACCAGGCACGACGAGCCGTTCACACTGATGCTGGCGCCACCTCCACCACCACCGCCGTACGAGTAGAAGCCCGCACCCGGATAGGAAAGCGGTCCACCTTGACCACCGTTTCCGGCCCCAGCACCCCCCGAACCGCCGGCGGCCCCGTCGGCGACGGGTTCTCCCGGGCCGCCCATGCCTCCGGCACCGGTGACCACGCTGATGCTCTGTGTTCCGGCGCGAACCGTCACCGTTGCATTCACCTTCTCTCCTGAACCACCTGGTGTTCCGGCCGTCGGCGTATTCGTGAACCCGCCGTTACCACCACCGCCACCAGCAACCAGCGTCACCTTGAAGGTGCGAACGCCGGAAGGAACGGAAAAGGTCTGCACGACGCCATAGGGTGACGAGAACACGACCTTGTTGGCATTCGAGGATGGCGATGTCGCCGAGGCCAAGGAAGTGGTGGCCACTCCAAAACCCAAAGTCGTCGCCGAGATGCACGCGACGCAAGCACCTACAGTCGCGATGAGAGTTCCGCCGTTTCATGCCCGCCTCACAGTCGTGTTCTCGGTTGAGCCGCCCACTCGACCAACCGACACGAACTTAGCGGCATGTCCGCGCTGGAGTCCACTTCCCTTGACCTTCGTCCACATGCCGTACCGGCGTGGGACCGGCGACGAGCACATGGAGAAGACATCTCGGTCCGTCGTCTCGGACAGAGCCCAGCCATTCCTCGGGGAGGCGGGTGGCGGCACCGCGATGTTGGCGGCTCCGCACCGGTAGCGTTCGGCCGATGAAGTTCAAGGGCTGGCCCCACGGTGCGAGCGTGTTCTTCGAAGGGCTCGAGGCCGACAACTCCAAGGCGTACTGGCTCGACCACAAGGAAGTGTACGAACGCGACGTGAAGGCGCCGATGGAGGCGCTGTTGGCCGAGCTGCGCGACGAGTTCGGCGAGTCCCGCCTGTTCCGGCCCTACCGTGACACGCGGTTCAGCGCCGACAAGTCCCCGTACAAGACGACGATCGCGGCCCGGATCGGCGACGGGTACGTGCAGTTCTCGGCCGACGGACTGCTGGCGGGCGCCGGCACCTTCCACATGGCTCCCGACCAGCTCGTTCGGTTCCGCGACGCCGTGGTCGCCGAACGCTCCGGCCGCACGCTCTCGTCGGCCGTCGACGCGACGCGCCGGGCCGGGCTGAATGTCCACGCCATGGAATCGTTGAAGACCGCGCCCCGGGGCTACCCCAAGGAGCACCCGAGGCTGGAGCTGCTGCGCATGAAGGGCCTCGTGGCCTCGCGGTCGTGGCCGCCGGCGGCGTGGCAGTCCACCGCCGCCGCGAAGAAGCGGATCGTCGACACCTTCCAATCGGCGGCTCCGCTCGTCGCGTGGCTGCACACCAACGTCGGTCCCTCCGACCAACCCGAGGGAGGGCGGGCAGGAGGCTGAGGCACCCGTTCAGCCGGCTCGGACGGATTTGACCTCGGTCGTCTCGTCGGCGCTCGACAAGGCCCGCCACAGCTCGCGGTAGCTGCCGTAGGTGATGGCGTCGGTCGCGTAGCCGGCGCGCTCCAGCTCCGCATGGAACGCCGGCAGGTTGCGCCAGGGCACACCCATGTCCACATGGTGCGCCAGGTGCCAGCCCGTGTTGTAGGGCACGATCCAAAAGCGCGCCAGGAGCGACTGGCGCACGTGGTGCGTCGTGGCCCTACGGTCGGGGCTCCGCTCCATGCCGCCGTGCTCGGCGATGGAGCGCAGGCGGTTGATGACGCGCCACTCGGTCATCCACGGGAGCCACCACAAGAGCGGGTAGACCCACCAGCGCCCGGTGGCCGCCCACATAAGCGCCCACAACACCGCCTGGACGGCGAAGATCGACAGGCCGATGGGCCGGAACGGCTTGTGCAGCGTGTTCTTCACCAACGGCACGAAGTTCTTCCACCCGCTGATCCCTACCGCGTCGCGCAGGAGCCGGCGGCGCAGCGCCCGTCGTGTGCAGGGGTAGGGCGCGTAGTAGGCCAGATCGGGTTCGTTGGGGCCGAACTCGTCCTTGTGGTGGGCGAAGTGCACGCGGCGGTAGAGCTGAACCGGCGTGAAGACGGGGTAGGCGACGATCCACGTGCCGACGAAGTCGTTCCAGCGCTTGTTGGTGAACAGGAGCTTGTGCGCGGCTTCGTGCATCAGTATGGCGAAGCGGGCGTACATGGGACCCATGAGCACGAACGCGATCACGTAGCTCCACCACCGGTCGATCCACACCGCGCCGCCGATGATCAGGGCGACCCAGAACCACACTGCGACAACCGTGACGGCATTGCGCAGGTTGTCGATGCGGCGGAGCTCCGCCCGCAGCGGGGGAATGGCCATCCCGTTGGCCTGGAGTCGCTCGCTCGGCAGGACGTCGCGTCGGTCCGCGGCGTCGGGGACCATCGTGGCTGTACCGGCCATGGCCCCTATATTACGCTTGTACATCAAGTGACGCAACCACGTAATACCCGCGAGATCCCAGGCGCGCCCCCGGATGCGGCCGTGCCTCCCCTCACCGCCCGGTCGGTGCTGGCCAGCGCGCTGCTCGGGATGGACCCGCCCGAGCTGCCGGTGGCCCAGCTGGTCCGGCTGTCCGGGCTGTTCGGCATCAGCGAGAATCGGGCGCGGGTCGCGCTCAGCCGCATGGTCTCGGCCGGCGAGGCGACGACTGACGGATCCGGTCGCTACCGCCTGACCGGGCACCTGGCGGCGCGCCAGACGCGCCAGTCGTCGAGCCGCGCCGGTGCGACCGGGCTCTACGACGGCTCGTGGTGGTTGGCCGTGGTGACGACGACCGGCAGCGCGGCCGACGTACGTGGCACCCGGCGCAGAGCGCTCTCCTACGCTCGGCTCGCCGAGCTGCGGGAAGGCGTGTGGATGCGCCCGGCCAACGTGGCCCTGCGCCTGCCGGACCTCCTCGAGCCCGACGTCGAGACGATGACGGCCCACCCCGACCGGCCCGAAGAGCTGGCGGCGCGCCTGTGGGACCTCGCCGCCTGGTCGGCTCGGGCGAGTGACCTCTTGGAGCGGCTCGACCGGCTCACCCCGGACCGTCCGGACGCCCTGGCTCCGGGATTCGAGCTCTCGGCGTCGGTCCTGCGTCACCTCCAGTCCGACCCGTTGCTCCCCCCCGATCTGCTGCCGGCTCGGTGGCCGGGCGCCACGCTGCGGTCGGCCTACGACGCGTGGGACGCGCGCTACCGGGACACGTTGCAGGAGTGGAGCCGGGGTCGCTGAGCGCACGCTGAACAGTGGCTTCGATGCCCGCGGCGCGGCCGAACGGCAGCGGCGGGGACCGTCGTCTGGAGCGCCGGTCGCCCGCCCAGGCAAAACCCAGGAAAGCCTTGCCAATGATTGCAGTGCGACGTAAATTTGCGGTGCTGCGAACCAGTCGGCGTCGCCTCCCCCCTCCTTGGAGGCGGCGCCGGCGCATCGTAGGCGCCGTCCCAGGTCGCAGGCTCAGACCGGCTTCTCCCAGACCGAGACGTGGCTCTCGCTCTCGCCCGTGAACGCCGAGCGCTCCCAATCGGCCCAGCGCTCGCGCCGGGTCAGGCCGGCCAGCCGGGCCATGAGGTCGAGCTCCGAGGGCCAGACGTAGCGGAAGGGGGCCGAAAAGGTCTCGAGACGATCGTCCACCAGCCAGTAATGGTGCGACCATGACCCCTGGCTGGCGGTGTCGTACTCGTCGAAGCCCAGGTGAGAAGGCGTGACCGTGAACGCCCGCAGGGTCTCGCCCGGCGGGAGCCGCCTGAGGTGCGGGACCAGCACCTCCACGACGAAGCGGCCCCCGGGCTCCAGGTGCCGGGCGACGTTGTGGAAGCAGGCCACCTGCTCCTCCTGGGTGGTCAGGTTCATGACGGTGTTGCGCACGAGGTAGGCGAGGCGGAACGTGCCTTCGGCCCGGACCGTGGCGAAATCGCCCATCGTGACGGTGATCGCCTGGGAACCGGCTCGGGCCCGCAGCTGCGCCACCATGTCCTCGGAGATCTCTATGCCGTGCACGCGCACGCCCCGCCGGCTGAGTGGGAGCGCCAGGCGACCCGTCCCGACCCCGAGCTCCAACGCCGCGCCGCCACGCGCCTCCTCGGCCAGGAAGGCCACGGCCGGCTCGACGACGGCCGGCTCGAAGATCTCCGGCCACCGGGATTCGTACTCCGCCGCGACCCGGCCGGTGAACCGGTTCTCCGCCATCGCTCCATGGTGCCCGACGGCGCGGTGACCGACCGCGCCGGCCGACGCGTCAGGCGTGCGACTGGCTGACCCAGGTGGCGTACATCTCGGCATAGTGGCCGCCCAGCGCCACCAGCTCGTCGTGCGAACCGACCTCGAGCAGCCGGCCGTCGCCCACCACGACGATACGGTCGGCCCGCATGGCCGTCGAGAGCCGGTGGGCGATGAGCACGGCGGTGCGACCTTGGAGCAGGACGTCGAGCGCCGCCTCGACCAGGGTCTCGGACTTGAGGTCGAGGTTCGATGTCGCCTCGTCGAGGACGAGCACCCGCGGCTCGGCCATGAATGCCCGGCCCAGCGCGATCAGCTGGCGCTCGCCCGAGGAGAGCGACTGACCCCGCTCGTGGACGGCGGTGTCGAGGCCGTAGGGGAGACGCTGTACCAACTCGTCCAGCCCGACTTGGTGCACGGCGTTCCATACTTCGTCGTCCGGCGCACCCGGGCGGGCGAAGGACAGGTTGTCCCGGATCGTCCCGGCGAAGAGGAAAGGTTCCTGGGGCACGACGCCGAGCTGGCTGCGCAGCGACTCGAGCGTGACGGCCTTGAGGTCGTAGCCGTCGATGAGCACGCGGCCGGCCACCGGGTCGTAGAAACGGGTGACCAGCTTGGCCATCGTCGACTTGCCGGCCCCGGTGGCGCCGACGAAGGCCACGGTCTCCCCGGGTGCGATGGTCAGGTCGACGTCGTGGAGGACAGGGACGGCGGGGTCGTAGCCGAACGACACGTGGTCGAAGCGGATCTCGCCGCGTATGGGTGGTAGCTCCACCGCGTCCGGCGACTCGCTGACGCTGGGCTCGGTCTCGAGCAGGGTGCGGAGCTTGAAGACCGATGCCTGGCCCTGCTGGAACGTGTTGTACTGCTGCACCAGCAGCTGGATGGGCGAGAAGAACCGGTTCACGTAGAGGAAGAACGCCGTCAGCTGGCCCAGGTTGATCTCCTGGGGATGGTGGAGGTACATGGCGCCGCCGACGGCCAGGATGATCAATTGGCCGAAGACACTGATCAGCTGCGAGCCCGGGCCGTAGACGGCGTTGATGCGGCCGGTGTAGTTGTTGGCGTCGCGGTACTCGCCCACGACGTCGCGGTGCGTCTCGACGTTGTAGCGCTGCCGGTTGTGCGCCGTGACGATGCGCACACCCTGGAGGCTCTCCGAGAGGTCGGCCAGCACCAGTGCGATGCCGTCTCGCACCTTGGTGTACCCGCGCTCGGAGGCCCGCCTGAACCAGATCGACATGATGAGCAGCGGCGGCAACACGGCGAACACGGTGATGGCGGCGAGCTTCGCGTTCGTGAAGAAGAGGATGACCGTGATCACCACCATGGTGAGCCCCTGAATGGCGAACTGGGCCAGCCCGTCCTGGAGCAGCTGCTGGAGGTTCTCGATGTCGCTCGTCATCCTGCTCATGACGACGCCCGCCTTCTCCTCGGTGAAGAAGTCGAGCGAGAGCCGCTGCAGGTGCCGGAAGACGGTGATGCGCAGGTCGTTCATGACCCACGAGGCCAGCCGCCCCGTCACGCGGGCCTGTCCCCACTGCGCGCCGGCCGAGACGGCCACGGCGACCAGGTACAGCGCGGAGGCCGCCACGACCACGGCGAAGTCGTAGTGGGGCGGCGTCAGGCCGTGGTTGATGGCGTAGGAGACGAGGCTCGGGCCGAGCTGGGTGGCCAGGCTGATGATCGCGACGAGCAGCGCGGCGAGGGCGCACATGCCCGGGTATTCCATGAGCAGGCCGCCGAGAGAGAGCCGCTTCTTCTCGTGTTCCGTCGGCAGCTGGGTGAAGACGACATCGGACTCGCCGCGCTCGGGCTCCTCTGTCAGCAGCAGGTCGACCCCGCTCTGGAGCTCTTGGGGGATGCCGCCGAAGGGCAGTCCCGCCTGGGGCGAGCCCGGGGACCCGCCGCCGCCGATGGGCGGCCCGCCTCCTGCGCCACCCCACATCAGATCGCACCGCCTTCGGGCACGAGGACGTCGTCGTCCAGTCCCAGGTCCTCGGCCCCGGCCGCCGCCTCGACCGCCGTCTGCTCTTCGCTGGCCACCTGGGCCAGCACCTCGGCGTAGAGAGGGGTCGACGCCAGCAGTTCGGCGTGCGTGCCGTCGGCCACGATCCGTCCCTCGTCGAGCAGGACGACACGGTCGGCCAGGCTGATGGTCGAGAGCCGGTGGGCGATGATGAGCGTGGTACGACCCTCCATGAGGACCCGCAGCGCCGAGTGGATCCGTTGCTCGACCTTCACGTCGATGGCGCTCGTGGCGTCGTCGAGGATCAGGATGGGGGGGTTCACGAGCAAGGCGCGGGCGATGGCGATGCGCTGGCGCTGGCCGCCTGAGAGCGTGTAGCCGCGTTCCCCGACCACGGTGTCGTAGCCGTCGGAGAGCCGGCTGATGAACCCGGCGGCGCCTGCAGCCTCGGCGGCGGCCCGCACCTCCTCCATGGGGGCGTCAGGCCGGCCGTACGCGATGTTCTCGCGGATCGAAATCGAGAACAAGAAGGGCTCGTCGAGGACCACGCCGATGTTGGCCCGCAGGCTGGTCAGGGTGATGTCGCGCACGTCGTGCCCGTCGACGCGCACCGTGCCGCCGGTTGCGTCGTAGAAGCGCGCCAGCACCCGGGCCACGGTGGACTTGCCGCTCCCGGTGCGCCCGACGAGGGCGACCGTCTCTCCCGGCCGCAGGTGCAGGTTGAGGTGGTGGAGCACGTCGCGGCCGCTGGTGCCGTCCGCGCTCGCATCGCCGGTGTCCGAAGCGTCTACTTCACCCGCGGCGTCTTCTCCCGCGGGATCCGGGCCCGCTGGTTTCGATATCAAGCTGTCGGCGGCGTAGGCGAAGGAGACGTCGTCGAACTCGACGTCGCCCTGGCAGTCGACCAGGTCGATCGCATCCGGGCGGTCCACGATCGACGGCTTCTCGTCGAGGATCTCGTAGATGCGATCGGCCGAGGCCGAGGCGCGCTGGCCGATCATGATGAGCATCCCGAGCATCATGAACGGCGCCTGCATCATGACGAGATAGAGGTTGAACGAGATGATGGAGGCGACGGGCAGATGGTCGTGGATGACCATCCAGCCGCCCACGAGCAGGACGAACACCAGGCCGACCTGCGACAGGTTCTGGATGAGCGGCGCGAACCGCGAGCGCAGGTCCGCATCCTTGATGTAGGCCCACTGCACCCTGTCCGCCGCCGTCGCCAGCTGCCGCAGCTGCTGCTGCTCGGCCGCGAAGCCGCGGACGACGCGCACGCCGTTGACGTTCTCGTCCACCACGGTCGCCACCTCGGCCAACCGCGACTGGATCAGCCAGGAGACCGGGAAGAGCCAGTGTCGCATCCTGATGCCCGTCAGGTAGATGAAGGGCATGGCTGCCATGGCCACGAAGGCGAGCGGCACGCTGATGGAGAGCATGAAGCCGAAGGCGACGACGGCGATGGAGCACTGCACGAGGATGGAGGGCGCGAAGGTCAGGTACATCTGCACCGAACGGATGTCCGAGTTCGCCCGCGAAATCAGCTGCCCAGACTGCACGCGGTCGTAGAAGGGGAACGACATGCGCGTGAAGTGTTCGTAGAGGATGTTGCGCAGGTCGAATTCGAGCGAGTAAGCGACCTTGAACAGGTTCCCGCGGGCGATGTAGCCGAACACTCCGGTCAGCAGGGCGAGCGCGGCGATGAGCTCGATGTAGTTGTGCAGCGGACGGGTGCGCAGGATGAGCGAGTTCGTGATCGCCTCCTGCAGGATCTTCGGGAGCCAGACCTGGATGATCAGGCCCAGGAACGAGAAGATCAGTGCGCTGAAGAACTGCACCTTGTGCGCCATCAGGATGGGCATGGCCCGCTTGACCCAGGTCTTGGTGCGATCCGGGTCGACGGTCGCCTTGGGCTTCTGGTACCGGCTGACCGCGCCCATGGGCACGTACGCGGCGAACGGCAACCCGAGCGCCGGCTTCTCGGAGGTCTCCGCGCCGGCTCCTCCGTGACCGTTCCCGGCGGCACCGGTCGGAGGCGCCCCGGGTTCGAGCCTGTCCTCGGTCTTGCTCACCGGAGGCGGCCCCCCTCCAACGACCCCGGGCCTTCCCGGTGCGCGGCCATGGCGCGGCCCCACAGCTCGAGCGAGCGCAGCGCCGTGGCTTCGTCCTTGTCGGGCAGGTAACCGGCTATGGACTCGAGGTAGGCGTCCACGGCCCGGTCGGCGAGGGCGAGGACGCGTACGCCCTCGCCGGTGAGGCGGAGCGACACCCGCCGCCGGTCGCTGTCCTCCTGGCGGCGGTCGACCAGCCCACGCGCGACGAGGCCGTCCACGATGGCGGTGATCGACGGCCGTCGCACGGCGAGGCGGTCGGCCAGGCCCGAGGCGGCCGAGGAGCCCTCGGCCAGGATCCCGAGGACCCGGAACTGGGGGAGGGTGAGGTCGACGCCGGCCAGGGCCACCTCGACCCGCTTGGCCAGCCAGGCCGCGACGCGGCCGTAGGTCCCGAGCACCGGTTTGGCCGCGACGGCCTTCGGCGCCGTGGTCGCGCTCTTCGACGGGGGGGTGGTCACGGACACTTCGACCATCATACAGTTAGATACCCTAACTACGGATCGGGCGGCTCGGGTGGGCCCGGCACCGAACTGAACGGTCGAGCCAACTCGCACCTGAGCCGCCCCGGCTCACGAGCAGAACCACGGGAGGCATCACCATGACGACCGTCGACTTCCGGACCCGCCTCGACGGTGACGTCGACCTCGTGGACCCGACCGAGTTCTTGGAGGAGCGGGTCCCGTCCCTCCTGGAGGAGCGCGGTCGAGGGGCAGGCGTCGCCGCGACCCGGCTCGAGCTCGCGCCGCTCACCCTCGACGTCGACGGGCAGCAGATGACGCTCGTCCCGAACGACGGCGGCCTCGAACTGCGGCGCGGCGGCGGCGGCGCGCTGGTCGTCGCCCTGGACCCTCACGGTTTCTCCGAGCTGGTCCAGGACGTGGCGTCGACCTTCGGTCTGCAGCTGACCGGGCGCGCCGAGGTCCGCCACGGCGCGGTCGAGGCCTTCATCGCCTGGGAGCCACTTCTGCGGTTCCTGTTCGACGGGCGCGAGGTCTACGAGCCCGGCCTCGTCGACTTCTGTGATCGTGAGGGCGCACCGCTCGACCTGGGCCGGTCGTTCGCGCTCGACGACGCGCCGGAGGAGATCGGCCACTTCCTGGCCGAGGCGGGCTTCCTCCACATTGAGAATGTGTTCACCGAGGACGAGATGTCGGCGGTGTCGGCGGAGCTCAATGACGCCATGGCGTCGGCGGAGCGGGACGACGGGGCGTCGTGGTGGGCGCAGACTGAGGGGGGAGAGTGGTACCCCTCGCGGATCCTCGGCTTCAACCAGAAGTCCGAAGCACTCAGGGCGCTCCTGCACTCGGAGCGCTTCACCACGATCGGGACCTTCACCGACGATCGCTACGTGCAGCGGAACCCCGACGTCGGCGACTCCGCCGAAGGCCTCATGAAGAAGGTGGGCGTCGTGGAGGGCATCTCGGACGTGAGCTGGCACAAGGACTGCGCCATGGGCGGACACAGCCGGCACTGCTGCGGTCTCACCGTCGGGATCTCGGTCACCGGCGCCGGACGTGAGAACGGCGAGCTCGGCGTCGTCGCCGGCTCCCATCGCGCCAACGTCGTCCCGGTGGGCGTGGACACCGTCGACCTCCCGCGGGTTCCGCTGCCGACGCGCGCCGGTGACGTGACGGTCCACTGCTCGTGCACGTTGCACATGAGCCGCCCGCCTGTCTCCGCGGAGCGACGCGTCGTGTATACCGGGTTCGGCCTGGCGCCCCGGACCGGCGAACAGCGTCCGCAAGGTTCATCGGCGGAGATCAGGCGTGCGCGCGCCGTGCTCAACGACCAGGTGCGGCAACAACAGCAGAATCAGGTGCTCAGCTCGCGCACGGCGAACTACGAGTTGTAGGAGAGCTACGAGTTCTACGGAGCACCGAGGTCCATCCTCTCCGGCCGGCGAAGCAGAGATTGAGCGCGCCCGTCGGCCTCAACTCAACTTCTGGTCCATCACGCCCGCGCCGGCGTCCAGCATCACGCGGGCTGCGTCGCTCCGGGCCATGCCCCCCAGGACCTTCGAGCCTTCACGAAGGGTCTCTCCGACGAAGTGTGTCGGACCGTTCGCCAGGTTGGCCAGCGCTTCGTCGACGACCTCCTCGGCCGAGGCCGCGCCCGGAATGGGCGTCCCGTCGTCGGCGCTGGCCAGGTTCCCGCGGTCGGCCAGGAGGCGGCGCAACGCGGGCGTGTCGGTGACGCCGAGCACCAGTGACAAGACGTCCACCCCGAACCCGTGGAGCTCGGCCCACAAGGCCTCCCCCATGACCAGGTCGAAGGCCTTCGAGGCGCCGTAGGCCACCATCCGGCGCGCTCCGACCAAGGCGGCTCCGGAGGAGACCAGGACGATCCCCCCGTGCCCCCGCTCGACCATGGAGGGGGCGAAGTGGTGGCACAGCCGCATGGGAACGAGGCAGTTGCGTCGCACCATGGACTCGGCCGCCTCGACCGGGGCGTCCAGGAAGGGAACGAAATTGGGATCGGCACCGGCGCAGTAGACGAGCGTGCCGACTTCGAGGTCCGCCGTGCCTGCGACCACGGCGGCGGCACCGCCCCTCTCGGCGAGGTCCAGCCCCAGGGTGCGCGTGTCGACGGACCACTGGCGTCGTATCTCCGCCGCGGCCCGGTCGAGCAGGGTGGCGCGGCGAGAGATGAGCACGACGTTCACCCCGCGTTCGGCCACGGCCCGAGCGAAGGCCAGGCCCACTCCCTCGGAGGCGCCGGCGACGACCGCCCAGGCGCCGTAGCGCTCGCGGAATCCGGTCATGGGGGCAACGACGTCACCCGCGGCCTGATCCCCATTCCGGGTCGAGCTGGCGCAGGAAGAGCTCGCACCGCTTCTCCTCCTCGGTTTCCCCCAGCGCGGCCGCCGAGAGGCGCAGCGCGTCGAGCGAGCGCAGGAAGCCCCGGTTCGACTCATGGCGCCAGCGCACGTAACCCGAGCCCCGCCAGCCGGCGGCACGCAGCGCGTCGAGGCCGCGGTGGTAGCCCACCCTGGCGTAGGCGTAGCGCTCCACCTGGTCGGTCGTGAGCTCGGCCAGGTCCGCCCAGGCCTGGAGGCAGCGGGGGTCGCTCGCCGCCACCGCGGCGACCGCGTCGCGGCGAAGGTCGGGCGGCAGCGAGAGCGCGGACGCCAGCGCCTGGGCCTCCGCGGGTGGCAGCGGACTGAGCACGGTATCGGGACTCCCCGACGTGAACTGAACCTGGTGCTCGGCCATGGCGACATCGTACGGCTCGTGATCCTGTGCCGCCGGAATGTCCCGTCTCGGGAACGGGCGGTACTCTCGGCCGCCATGACCCCACCGGACGCGCCGATCCCCGCTCCGGCGACCGGCTTCGGCCACCACCCCGGATTGCGGGGCCGCGAGCGCGAGGCGCGGGAGATGGCCGACGTCCTGCGCCGGCTGGTGCGGTTGTCGGTGAGCACGGCGCCCTCCGCCGCGGAGACCGGTCGGCTGACGGCGCGGCTTTCAGCAGTGGCCGACGAGCTCGAAACACACGTGCCCGACGTCCCGCTCCCGCGCTTCGTCGGTCCCGAGGAGGACGGTCCCCCGAAGGAGATGCCCCTCGGCGGGGCCATGCCCTACGACGTGGTCGTCGGTCCCTTCAACCCGCTCGCCTTGCCGGTAATGCTCGATTTCGAGCCGCCCAAGGCGCTCGGCCGGGCCGCGTTCGACGTCGCCTACGAGGGCGCACCGGGCTGCGTGCACGGTGCCGTGCTCGCGGCCACCTTCGACATCATCCTCACCGCAGCAAATGCGATCGCGGGCGCGACCGGGCCGACGGTGCGCCTAGCGCTGCGCTACCTCCGCCCGACGCTGACCGGGGAGGAGGCTGTGTTCGAGGGCTGGGTCACCGGGATGACCGAGCGGCGAGTCCACTCCGAGGGCCGGATCGTGCAGGGTGGGATCGTCACGGTCGAGGCCGAGGGAGAGTTCGCGGTGTTCCAGCGGGACGGAGTCGACCGGATGGCGACGTCGCGTCGGCGTTCCTTCGACGCGTCGCAACGGACGCATCGTCGGGCCCCGTAGCCGGAGGTTCGGCCGGTGCGCCAGACCCTGAAGCCGTCGCGCAACCGGGCGGACTACGCCTTCGCGCACCGCCTGCGCACCCGCTTCGCCGAGACCGACGCCATGGGGATCGTCCACCACGCCGCCTACCTGCCCTACCTCGAAGAGGCCCGGGTCGAGTTTCTCAAATCGATCGGCCATCCCTACGAGGAGGTGCGAGCGGGCGGGGTGGACTTCGCCACGCTGGAGGCGTGCGTGCAGTATCGCAAGGCGCTGCACTTCGACGACGAGGTCGAGGTGGCGCTGGCCGTCGGCGCGGTCAAGCGCACCACCTTCCAGGTGGCGTACCTGGTCTCGGTGGCTGGTGACGTGTGCGCGACCGCGGTGACGGTGCACGGAGCGGTCGACGGCAGCGGGCGTCCGGCGCGGCTGCCCCTCTGGGTGCAGGAGGAGCTGGGCCTCGAGGTTTGACGCTGCCGAGTGTCAGGCCGTCTCCGGTCAGGCCGTCCCCTGCGCCGCGCCGACCGTGCGACGCTCGAGCCCACGGGTCGAGGGCCACACGAAGACCCCGTCGACGGTGACGCCGATGGTCGACGGGTCGGTCTCCGGGAGCGAGGCCGAGGGCGAGCCGTCGGACTCGCAGGGAGAGAACTTGAACCCGCCGGCGCGCTGCCCCGACGGGTTGAGGTCACGGTTCTCGTCGACCTTGAAGAGCCCCTGGTGCGCGCACCACAGCGGCTCGCGGCGCCCGACGCCCGAGGTGGTCCCGGTCGCCACGTTCAAAAGGGCCGGGGCCCCCGAGCTCAGGTGTACCTCCAGATGGGTCGCGTCCAAGAACGCGGTGTCGCCGTTGACGAGCGCGGCGACGTCGTCCACTGGTCGGGTCCACGAGACCGCTCCCGTGCCGGCGTCGATGCCCTGCAGCCTGAGACGGAGCCCGGCATATCCATCCGAGGACGTCCGTCCGTGGGTCCGGGCCAGCGTGCCGGCGAAGAGGCAGTCGAACGCCGGGCTGAGGAACCCGAGGGACCCTCCGCACTGGAACTGGCCGGGCAGGGTCCACTCGGTCCCGCCCGAGGCCAGGGAGATGCCGACGGTCCGGGCGTCGTCGAGGCCGTCGGAACGGTCGGCGTCGGTCGCGCCCGCGGTGCCCACCTCGGTGGACCCGAAGGCGAGGAAGTCCCACCCGTACGCGGGGTCGTAGCCACTGCTCCCGAACAGCTGCTCAAAGGTCTTCGTCCACGCGGCCGACCCCGAGGGGGAGAGCGCCACCAGCGTCGGCGTCTTGGCGTCGGTCTGGTACACGTCCTGGTCGACCGCTTCGAGCGGGCCGGCGAGGGTGCCGACGGTCTGCCCCGTGGCCGGATCGAGGGCCACCATGGAGGTCGAGGCGTTGCTCTCGTAGCGGGTCACGCAGAAGTCGCGCGCCGCGGCGCAGGGCGAGGGGACGTCGGAGACGAGCAGGTTCTCGGGACCACGCCAGGCAAGTGCTCCGGTGGTGGCGTTGATGCCGTCGACGTCGACGAGAGCGCCGGCGGGGCCGTCGACCGGCTCCAGGTCCACGACCACGTTGTCGATGACGTAGAGGGCCGGAGCCAGGCCGGGATCGACGGCGGACATGGAGTACGGGTGGGACCACTCGACCCGGCCGGTGTTCGGTGCGACGCCCTCGAGGCGGAGGTCGTGCGCAGCGTCGACGGTGATGACCACCGCCGATCCTTCGCCCGCCACCGGCCCGCCGACCACGTCCATGGGAGTGGTCGAGCGTCCGCCCGTCGTTGCGGCTCGAGCGGGACCCGGCGTGGACGCGAGCGCGACGGCGAGCCCGGCCAGCAACGCGCTGAGCGCGGCCCCTGCCACCCGCCGGGCCCGGGCCGGGCCGGGGGCGGTCGTGCTCATGGGCGCCATTCAACCACGGTCGTTCCTGAGGTCCGCATCGCCCGTTCGGCGTGGCGCGCCGGCGGACCGAGGCGTGTGATCGCCTTGGCCCGGCTCAAACACACCCGTCGGGGCCGGGCCGAGGAGGAGGATACGGTGCGCGCCGTGAGCCGCACCGAGAGGCTGGTGTCGCTGCGCGGTGCCCGGGACCCGATGGACGGCCGCTTCGCTGAGCCGCTCCATCTCGACCGGCTGGCGGCCGAAGCGGGGTTCTCGAAGTTCCACTTCGCCCGAGCCTTCAAGGACGCCTATGGCGAGGCCACCCGCGACCTAACTCTCGCGGCGCCGGGTCGAGCGGGCCTGCGCGCGCTGGTGGCGTCGGGAGGGATGGCGGTCGGGGTCATGCGGACGGCCGATTGCCGCGCCGCTTACGAAGAGCTGTCGGGAAAAGGGGTTACCTTTCTCTCCGAGCCGGCAGAGCGGCCCTATGGGACGGAGGCCATGAGCGCCTCGACGAGGTGCTGGGCGCGCAGCCCTGATTCAGGAGCCCGACAGCTCGTCGGAGCCCTCGGTC
>CAWGHA010000007.1:0-67213 GCA_963822265.1 uncultured Acidimicrobiaceae bacterium | reverse complement strand
TTCGTTTCGGAGCCGGAGACCGTCTCGGCGCTCGACCGGATGCTCGGACTGGCCGACGAGGTGGTACGGCACAAGATCGTTCGCCTCCCCGACTCCCGGCTGGCGGCTTCAGCCGAGTCGGCGGCGAGCTGAGGAGGAGGGAACCCCGTGGCAACGGACAACAGCGTCGTCATCGTCGGCAACATCACGCGTGACCCCGAGCTCCGGTTCACCAACACGGGCCAGCCGACGGCGACGTTCGGGCTGGCAGTGAACCGGCGCTGGCAGAACCGCCAGACCCAGGAGTGGGAGGAGGCCACGTCCTTCTTCGACGTCGTGTGCTGGCGCGAGATGGCCGAGAACGTCAGCGAGTCCCTCAGTCGGGGGGCCCGGGTGGTGGTCGCGGTCGTCTGGAGCAGCGGAGCTGGGAGACCCAGGAGGGCGACAAGCGGTCGAAGGTCGAGGTCGTGGCCGACGAGATCGGCCCGTCTGCGCTGGGCCACCGCCCAGTTCACCAAGACGAGCGGCGGAGTCCCGGCGTTCGGCCCGCCCGTCAAGCGGCGCCGCCACCACCGCCCGCGGACCCGCCCGCCGGCTACGGATCGACGAGGAGCCTTTCTGATATGGCACGCAACAATCAACGCGGGAGCACCGCGGCGAGACGAGCTCCGAAGGACCTCGGCCGGCGAGTCAAGAAGAAGCCGTGTGCGCTGTGCCGCGACAAGGTCGAGTGGGTCGACTACAAGGACGTCCCGATGCTGCGCAAGTACATGAGCGACCGTGGCAAGATCCGGTCGCGCCGGGTCACCGGGAATTGCGCCCAGCACCAGCGAGCACTGGCGCAGGCCATCAAGACCGCCCGCGAGCTCGTCCTGCTGCCGTACACGCAGCGAACCGTGACGGAGCGCCCCGGCGGGCGCGGCCGGGACCGGGGTGAGCGCTCGCTGAGCGACTCGCCCCCGCCGCGTCCGCGACGTGGAGGTATCCACCCAGGATGTGGATGGCTCCGGTGAGGACGTGGAATCCTCCGCCGACGACGTGGAGGAAGCCGTCGAGGCTGTCCTCGCGGAAAGTGAGGATTCATGAAGGTCCTGCTCCGCGACGACGTCGCCGGCGTGGGCCGGCGCGGGGACATCGTGAAGGTGGCCGGGGGCTTCACGCGCAACTTCCTCATCCCCGACGGCCGGGCCATCGTGGCCAGTGAGGGTATCGAGGGGCAGGCGGAGCAGATGCGCCGGGGCCGGGACCTGCGAGAGGCCCAGGACCGGAAGGCTGCCGAGGCTCAGGCCACGATCCTGGCCGGGGCGGTCATCCCGATCTCGGCCCGGGCCGCGGGCGGAGGCCGGCTCTTCGGGTCGATCGGGCCTGCCGACGTGTCCCAGGCCATCCGGGCGGCGAAGGGCGTCGAGGTGGACCGCAGGCACGTGCTCCTGCCCGACCACATCAAGGAGACCGGCAGCTTCGAGGTGCAGGTCGAACTCTTCGCGGACGTGGTGACCGTGGTCACCGTCGAGGTGAAGCCAGCGGGCTGAGCGCCGCTCCTCGTCGCCGGCGGGGCGGTCAGGACGTCACAACGCTGTGGTGATGTTCGTAACGTGCCGGCCCTTCGTACACGGCTTTTCCACACGTGGCGCGTGCTTTCCCACAACAAGTTCATCCTTACGGTCCCCAGCCGGGAGGGGCCAGAGTAGGGGACCGTGGTTCACGCCTTCGACGACCCCCGCCACACCGCGCTCCGACCGGCTCCCGCCCTCGGGGCGCGGGTGCCGCCGCACGACCTCGACGCTGAGCAGTCCCTACTCGGGGCGATGCTGCTGTCGTTCGACGCGGCATCGGTCGGTATCGAGGTCTGCTCGGCCGGGGATTTCTACAAGCCGACACACGGGCACATCTTCTCGGCCATCAAGGCGCTGTTGGAACGCGGTGAGCCGATCGATGCGGTGACGGTCACCGACGAGCTCAAGCGTTCAGGTCTCCTCGAGGCGGTGGGGGACCCGTCGGTGTTCATCTCGCTCCAGGCGAACACCCCGTCGATCGCCAACGCCCGGCACTACGCCGTCATCGTCGAAGAGCACTCGCTGTTGCGGAGGCTCATCGGGGTGGCGGGCGAGATCTCCGATATCGGCTACTCGGTCCCCGAGGATGTGAAGGGCGCCGTCGACGACGCCGAACAGCTCGTGTTCGACGTGGCGGAGCGGCGGACCGCCGAGTCCATGTACCCACTGCGGGAGTTGCTGGGGAAGGGACTGGACCGTATCGAGGAGCTGGGGCAGCGAGGTTCGACCATTACCGGTGTGGCGTCGGGCTACCACGAGCTGGACAAGATCCTTCTCGGGTTTCAGCCGTCCTCGCTCAACATCGTCGGCGCCCGTCCCGGCATGGGCAAGACCAGCTTCGCTCTCGGAGTCCTGGCGAACGTAGGCCTGGAGGCGCAACGTCCTGCACTCCTGTTCTCCCTCGAGATGGGTCACCTGGAGCTCACCCAGCGCATACTGGCCTCCGAGGCCGAAGTCAACGGGCAGAGCCTTCAGACGGGGCGGATCCGCACGCAGGACTGGTCGAAGATCGGGATGGCGGTCACCCGGTTGTCCGGCGCTCCGATCTTCATCGACGACAACCCGAACGTCACCGTGATGGACATTCGTGCGAGGGCGCGGCGCCTGAAGAAGTCCGAAGGGGACCTCGGGATCGTGGTCGTGGACTACCTGCAGTTGATGACCGGGCGGGGCAGGGCGGAGAACCGCCAGAACGAGGTGGCCGAGATCAGCCGGGGCCTCAAGATCCTGGCTCGCGAGCTGGAGGTGCCCGTGCTCGCCCTCTCGCAGCTGTCACGCAACCTCGAATCCCGACAGGACAAGACGCCGCAACTTTCGGACCTGCGCGAGTCGGGATCACTGGAGCAGGACGCCGACGTCGTGCTGTTCATCTACCGCGAGTCCGAGTACAACGACGAGGTGCCGATCGACCGGGCCGACGATGCGCTCATTGAGGTGGCGAAGCATCGCAACGGCCCGACCGGAAAGGCCAACCTCCTGTTCCTGAAGCAGTACGCCCGCTTCGAGAACCATCGGGGGATGTAGGCGGGTTTCCCCCCGTCTCGACCTGGCGCGGCCGGTGGCGCTTTGCGACCGGCCCCCGCTCGCGTCAGGACGACGGGCCGGACCAGTCCGAGTGCGGGTCCGATGCGGGAAACGAATCGAGCTCCTGCTCGTCCACCCGATCGGGAACGTCGTCGTCGTCTTGGTCGTTCGGCTCGCTGCCGGTCTGGTCGGTGCCGTCAGGCTCAGACATCGTCCGCCATCACTGGTCCGTAGTGGCGCGGGTGCCTGAACCGGGTGGCCGCCACGAGGGCCAACAACACCAGCCCCCCCACGATCGCGGCAGCCAGCAGTCCGTCGGCCGCGCCGGCCAAGAGCGCCGCGAGCAGAGCTTCGACCCCGACGAGCAGACGGAGCACGACGGGTTCCGCACGATGGAAGGCTCGGTGGAAGGTGGCGAGCGACGCCGGGTCCGTGATGCGTCGGCCCAGCAGCACGGCCAGACCCCGCACCAGCCCGAAGCCCGTCCCGACCGCCAGCGCGGCCGCCGGCGCGCCCGAGAGCGCAGCCAGGAGGACCATGAGGTAGATCGCCGGGGTCATCACGTACGTCGCCAAACCGGAACCGATCTGCCACCCGAAGCCGGCGCCGTACACCCAGGGACGGAATTGGTCGAGCCATCTCTCGTTGACCTGACGTCGATGGATCGGGAGCTTGAAGCCGAGGACGCCCACCTCGGCGGCCAGCGTGACCAGGGCGGCGCCGAGGCCCAGGGGCAGCAGCCACGTCGTCGGCAATGTCGACCCGAGCGCCGCCAACGCGGCCATGACGGCGCCGAGGGTGGCGCCGCCCAACGTGCTCCCGGCCACGAACCAGGTTGCCGTGGTGCGATACCGGTTTCCCCGGCCGCCTTCGGCGAGCGGGGTGATCGACGCCAGCATGGACAGCCCGCAGGGGGACCAGGTGGAACGCATGGCAGCAGCGACGGCGATGGCTGCGGCGCCGAAGACGAGAACGACGGTCGTCACCGCTGCCTCCTGAACCTGATCCTTCTCCTCATCGGCACCATCATGGCCCTCCCTGTGTTCTCATGCCGGTGACCCGAGGAAGGGTGCGTCGCCGAAGGTGAAGATCCCCCCGTCCTGCGCCACCAGCCAATAACCGCCAGCGCCGTCGTCGCCCATCCCCACCATCGGACGGTTCAGGCGCAAGCTGCCCGTGGAGCCCCAGAAGCCGGCGTCGCCGAAGCAGAAGATGCCGCCGTCGGTTGCGACGAGCCAGTAGCCGTTTCCCGAAGGGGTCGCGGCCATCCCGACGACGGGGGCGTTCAGGCGCAAGCTGCCCGTGGAGCCCCAGAAGCCGGCGTCGCCGAAGCAGAAGATGCCGCCGTCGGTTGCGACGAGCCAGTAGCCGTTTCCCGAAGGGGTCGCGGCCATCCCGACGACGGGGGCGTTCAGGCGCAAGCTGCCCGTGGAGCCCCAGAAGCCGGCGTCGCCGAAGCAGAAGATGCCGCCGTCGGCCGCGACGAGCCAGTAGCCGTTTCCCGAAGGCGTCGCGGCCATCCCGACGATCGGAGCGTTGAGGCGCAGGCTGCCGGTCGAGCCCCAGAAGCCGGCGTTGCCGAAGCAGAAGATGCCGCCGTCGGCCGCGACGAGCCAGTAGCCGTGACCCGATGGCGTCGCGGCCAACCCCACGATCGGGGCGTTGAGGGGCACTCTGGACGCATCTCCGTCCGACGGGAAGTCGCCATAGGCGAAGAGGCGCCCGAATGACGTGACGATTCCGTAGCCAACGGCATGGGAATCCGTGGCCATGCCGACGACCTCGCAGTTCGTCGCAGGCGATCCGCAGGGCGGCATCGGAGGCGCCGGGGTCCAACAGGGTTCGTCCTGCTCCGCCGTCGAGTTGTCGACCGCGACCGCGGTCGTGCACGACGGGTCCACCTGCCACGGCGGCACGCACGCCACGACGCGACAGACGATGCGACCCAAGCACTCCACGTCCTGGTTGCACTGGCCGTAGCGGAATTGGAGGCAGCCGGTGAGGTACGAGTCGCAGCCGTTCGACCCACAGCCGCAGTTGGTGCCGTCGCACCCGGGGTCGCAGAATCCGAAGCCGTTGCCGCAGCCATCGGTGCACGAGCAGGTTGCGTTGCAGTCCATGTAGTAGCGCGGGCCGTTGCAGAACGAGGAGTTGTCCGCCATCCACCAACCACCCATGACGGTGTTGGAGGGGCAGTAGTTGTAGCCGGTGACCGCGCAACAGAACTCCGAGAATCCGGCGCAGCAGGTCGATCCGCAGTCGCAGTCCTCATTGCCACACGGGCAGATCTGCCCGTAGGCAGTACCGGGCTTCAGGGCGAGATCGAGGCCGCCGCCGATGGCGACCGCGCTGCCGACGAACGCGGAGCGGTTGATCATGCTGCGGCGGGAGAAACGGGAGTCGAGAAGGCGGGAGGCGCGGGTCACCGCGGCACCGGTCAGGTTCACGATGGTCTCGCTCGTCCCAGATGACGGACCTGGCTCTCGAGGGCGGGCAGTGCCGTCATCGCCAGATAGGTGAGCCACACGCCGACGGCACTTGCGAACAACAGCGGGACGCCGGTCCAGGGCTGGTGCGCGAGAACCCCGAACGTCGTCGCCGTCCCTGGTGCTGAGGAAGCGACGACGGCTGCCCCTGCCGCCAGCACCAGATCGAGCACGACGTGGAGCCACGACGCCGGTGTGTCGGCGCGTCCGAAGCACCCGCAGCTCGAGAGCGCTCCGCCCCGGACTCGGACGATCGCCGTCACCGCAGCGAACACGACATAGGACGCGGCGACGAGGCTCGCTGTGAGCGGCCTCGGTGCGGTCAGTGCGGCCAGTCCGAGCACCACCTCGGCCGCGGCAACGACGCGCGTCGCCTCCCGCAGCAGGCCGCTGGGTACACCGCTGATCCCGGGCAGGGACCGCAGGGCGCGAGCAGTGTCATCCGGCCGGAGCACCTTGGCCACCCCTGCGCCGACGAGGAGCGCTGCGGCGACGAGATACAGGCCGATCAGTTCCACGACGCGCCTTGGAGCGGTGATGCGGGGCTGAAGCTCAGTCGGCCGAGGAGCTCGTTCACCCGCGGCACGAGCACCCGACCCAGTCCGTGGCTCCCGAGGACGGCGTAGAACGAGAAGGGCCGTCCGGCCTCGGTGAAGAACCACTGGGTGCCGGACTGGCCCGCGAACGCACGGCGAAGCAGGGTCGTCGAGAAGTTGCGGGGCGTGAGGTTTCGTGGCCTGCCCTGTCGCGCGAACAGCTTCGTGCCCACGCTCTCCGGTCCGTACTCGAAAAGCGTGGCGAACACGTCCTCAGGGCGCATCAGGTTCACGGCCCCGCTCCCGAAGTCTCCGACGTCGTCGGGGATGGGGAAGGTCGCGAACTGGGCCACGGGGTACGTCGTGGCACCGGGTGGTGCCGGGCGGACGAAGATCCGGCCCTCGAAACCCGCCGGGAGGAGGACGGCGATGCCATGGGCCCCGATGGCCGTCATGGACCTTCAGAGGGAAACAGATCGTCCAAGGTCTTGGGGTACAGGCTCGGATCGCCCGGCCGGATCCCGGCAGCGAGGAGGACTTCGTCGGCCGACGCCTCGCGTGCCGGTCCTCCCAGACGAGTGTCGTTGCGCGTTCCGGGCCAATTGGCGCCCGCGTCCCGCTCGGCGCGGCGGACCAGATCGACCAGCTGCCCGACCTGATTGGCCACGCCGTGTCCGACGCGCCGGCCCGTCGATCCGTCGACCAGGACGAAGAACGGCGACCCCGGCACCTGGTAGTCGAGCCAGGCCTCGGTCGACATGACGACGGGGATCCGTCCGGTGGCCTTGGACGCGACCTCTGACGGGACTTCGAGCTCGGGTCCCTTGGTCACGATGACGGACCGAACCCCCTGGGGCAAGCCGATTCTGTCGGGCTGTTGCAGCGCGCGCCAGAAGCCGGAACAGGTGGCGCACCCCGATGACAAGAACGCGAGCAGCGTGAGCTGATCGCTGTTGGTCACCGACACCGCCCGGGCGTCACCAGCGGGGGTCACGCCGGCGACATCCTTCACCGCCGCGCCGACCAACGACGAGGAGTGCGGAGCCGACGTCGGAACGCCGGCCGTGGCTGCCTCCTCCGCCACCGCCGGGTCGCCGACGCCGACACCGAGCTCGTGCAGGGATCGCAAGATGTCGGCATGGCTGCGGAGGAGTCCGGCGACGAGTACGCCGAGCACCAACACCACGAACGTCACGACCACGATCAGTGCGACCACGCCGCCTCCTTTGGAGTCCTCCCCAGTATCTACCCACAAACGCCGGCGGCGACGAACCCCAAATCGGTCCGGTCCCCGGGCGGCGACCGTGCAACGGGGGGCCGACCGTGTCGCCTGGGATCGGCTCGGCCGGCCGATACGGGCCTATCCTGTCTCGCGTTCATGACCACCACCGAACTCTTCCTCCCAGATCCCGAGCCCCGGGAGATCCGCTACACGGTGATCTCGGTGGACGACCACGTCGTCGAGCCGCCACACATGTTCGAGGGACGGGTGCCGGCCGCGTTGGCCGATCGGGCCCCGCGGATCGTCGAAACACCCGAGGGCCACCAGGTCTGGGAGTTCGAGGGGGAGCACTTCACCCAGGTCGGGATGAACGCGGTCGCCGGCCGGCGCCCCGAGACCTACGGCCTGGAACCCTTTCGCTTCGACCAGATGCGCCCGGGGTGCTACGACGTCGATGCTCGGATCGGCGACATGGATCTCAACGGAGTCTGGGCGTCGGTCAACTTCCCGTCTCAGATCACGGGATTCTGCGGGCGGGTCTTCTTCGCCTGTGCCGACCAGGATCTGGGCTTGGCCTGCGTGCGGGCCTGGAACGATTGGCTCTACGAGGAGTGGTACGTCCCCCATCCCGAGCGCATCGTTCCGCTCGGCATCACGTACCTGAGCGACCCGGCGCTGGCCGCCGAAGAGATCCGCCGGAATGCGGCCCGGGGGTTCACCTCGGTCACCCTCCCCGAGCGGCCGCACGCCGTCGGGTTGCCCTCGCTATGGGACCGAGCCCACTGGGATCCGATCATCGAAGCGTGCGTCGACACGGGCTCGGTCGTGTCGCTCCACGTAGGAAGCTCCGGCCTCATGCCGTTTCCGCCCGGGGGACCGGGCCTGCAGCTCGGGGCCACCCTGTTCGGGCAACTGTCGCTTGCCGTGTGCGCGGAGTGGTTGTGGTCGAAGTACCCCCTGCACCACCCGGACCTGCACGTCGCCATGAGCGAGGGCGGTATCGGCTGGGTGGCGATGATGATCGACCGGTTGGACAACATGGTGGATCGTTCCGGCTACGGCCAGGGTTGGAAGATCCGCCCTTCGGACGTCCTCCGGAGGAACTTCTGGTTCTGCACGCTCGACGACCCGTCGACGATCGCCACCCGCCACGCCATCGGCGTGGAGAACATCATGGTCGAGGTCGACTACCCGCACGGGGACGGGACGTGGCCGGACACCCAGAAGATCATCGAGCGGTACTGGGGCGACATCCCTTCAGAAGAGCTCCGCGCCATGTGCTGTGAGAATGCGGCCGCGCTGTATCGACACCCGCTCCCCGAGATCGTGGTTCCCCAGTAGCTGGGTTGTCTCAGGGAGATCGAACGGCGCCGTGCCTCCCCCACAGAGGCGACGGGCGCGAGGTCGTGATCCGGCCGTCCGGGGAGACGAAACGCAGCGTCTCGTTGGCGTTGCCCGCCATCGACCAGCCCTTCGAGTGGACCAGGTGATGGTGGTAGGTGCACAGGATGACCAAATTGTCGAGGTCGGTGCGCCCGCCGAGGTTCCATGGCGCGACGTGATGGGCGTTGAGGAAGCGGACGTGCGCGCAGCCGGGAAAGCGGCAGCGCCTGTCCCGACGGCTGAGCTCGCGGCGCTGCGCATCGGTAGGAAAGCGCTGCGCCCGGCCCTCGTACATGGTGCGGCCGGCGTCGTCGTCGAGGCCGACGACGAACATGGCGTCACAAGCCAGGCGCCGGACGACCTCGCTCGAGATCAGGCCGTCACGCTCGAGGTCGGCTCCGAGCGTGCTGTCTTCGTCGAGGAGCGTCGAGAGGGCGACGTGGGCCACGACGAAGTACGGAGGCAGGCCCCCGTTCGCACCGCATGAGGCGCGGCAGAGGAAAACGAGCGCAGCGCCGAGGCGCTCGTCGTAGGGGGTGCTCCCGTCGTTTCCGAGTTCTTTTGCCAATGTCTCGAGGCGGCCCCTCACTTCTGCGTACGCCTCTTTGGGCAGGCGAGCCGTCATGGTGCAGCGGGCGTCGTTGAACCGCACGGTGGCGCGTTGGGGCCCGTCGTCGGGTGGCGCACCCTCGGCCTCGGCTGCGGAGCGCCTCGCCAGCTCGGCCAGCTCACGCACGCTCCGTCCCTGGAGTACCTCGGATGTCCAGTCGGCGTCGGATTCCGGGTCGGCGACATCGGCGACGGCGCGGACCTGGTCGAACGTCGCCCGTCCCGACGAGAGCGCGTCCTGGAGCCGGGGTAGATCGAACAGGCGCTCGCCGACGTGGGCCAGCACCCGGGCGCTGGCGGTCGAGCGACGACACCGCGCCGTAATCCAGGCCTCGATGCTGGTCGCCCCGTCGGCCCGAAATGCCTGGCGCCGTGCCATCTCTGCGCTCACCTGCGCTTCGCGGCCACTGAGGGCGTCCTTGACCCTCGCCGTGTCGACCATGTCCTGGCACAGCTCCTCGTCCCTCATCCGGGCCAGCTCGGAGTTGGTGAGCGGGCCGAGGCGAACCGTGACGGTGGAGGTGTCGGCGACCATTGCTCCATGAACGGTCGGCGAGTGGCTGGCGGTGTCGCTACGAAGGCGTGCCGAAGACCTCGGAGAGCTCCATGGGAACGGGTGCATCGAGCTGTGAGTACGTGCACGAAGCCGGGTCCCGGTCCGGACGCCATCGCACGAAGGAAGTGGCGTGGCGGAAGCGGTCCGACTGGAGGTGGTCGTACGACACCTCGCACACCGCATCGGGTCGTAACGGCTCCCACGTCATGTCCTTGCCCGCGTTCCAGCGGTTCATCCCTCCGGGCGCCCGGCCCCGCGACGTGGCCTGGGCCTGGGCCTCGGCCCACCCGGCCCACGGGTGTCCCTGGAGCGCGCCGTCGCGGTAGGGCGCGAGCTCGCCGACCAGCTCGCGGCGGCGGGCCACGCTGAAGCCCGACGCCACGCCGACGTGGTGGAGCGTGCCCTTCGAGTCGTAGAGCCCGAGCAGCATGGATCCCACGCCCGCGCCGTCCTTGTGCGTGCGGAAGCCGGCGACGACGCAATCCGCCGTCCGCTGGTGCTTGACCTTGAGCATGACCCGCTTGTCCGGGAGGTAGTGCAGGTCCGACGCCTTGACGACCACGCCGTCGAGCCCCGCGCCCTCGAAGCGCGAGAACCAATCGGCGGCCACGTCGGGGTCCTGCGTGGCCGGCGTGAGGTGCACGGGCGGCCGCGCCCGGCGAAGCAGCTTCTCGAGGGTTTTGCGGCGTTGCGAGTACGGCGTCTCCATGTAGGTCGTGTCGTCGTGCGCCAGTAGGTCGAAGGCGATGAACGACGCCGGCGTCGCCTCGGCCAGTTGGCGGACACGGCTTGCCGCGGGGTGGATGCGCTGGGAGAGTGCGTCGAAGTCGAGGCCCGTGGGGCCGGCGACGACCACCTCGCCGTCGAGGACGCACCGCGCCGGCAGCTCACGCTCGAGTGCCTCGACCAGCTCGGGGAAGTACCGGGTGAGCGGCTTCTCGTTGCGGCTGCCCAACTCGACCAGGTCGCCGTCCCGGAACACGATGCAGCGGAACCCGTCCCACTTCGGTTCGTAGAACAGGCCGGCGTCGCGGGGCAGATCGCGGGTGAGCTTGGCCAGCATGGGGGCCACCGGGGGCCGGACGGGGAGGGAGAAGCGATCGGGTTCGGACGACGAGGTATCGCGTCCGCCGGCGGGCGGAGAGTCGGGAGTCACGCCGCCTCACCCCGGTCGTGGTCGGGGGCGGCCGCCCAGGCGATGAGGTCGTCGGCCGGCAGGCGGTTGACCACGCGGTCGTGGGGCACGCCGGCGGCGGCTGCGTTGCGACAACCGCGGGCCAACCATTCGAGCTGGCCCGGCGCGTGGGCGTCGGTGTCGACGGCGAACGAGCACCCGAGCTCGACGGCCAGGCGCAGGAGGTCCTCCGGCGGGTCCTGGCGCTCGGGGCGGGAGTTGATCTCGACCGCGGTGCCGGTGCGGGCGCACGCGGTGAACACGGCGTCCGCGTCGAAGGTGGACTGCGGCCGGCCCCGGCCCGTGATGAGGCGCCCGGTGCAGTGGCCGAGGATGTCGGTGTGCGGGCTCTCGATCGCGGCCAGCATGCGGGCCGTCATCTGCGGTGCGTCCATGCGCAGCTTGGAGTGGACGCTGGCCACGACGACGTCGAGCTCGCCGAGGAGGTCGGGAGACAGATCGAGGGACCCGTCTTCGAGGATGTCGACCTCCATGCCGGTCAGGATGCGGAACGGCGCCAGCGCATCGTTCAGCTCGGCGACGTCCACCAGCTGGCGGCGGAGGCGCTCCTCGTCCAGGCCGTGCGCCACGGTCAGGCGGGCACTGTGGTCGGTGAGGACGAGATACTCGCGACCGAGGCCCCGGGCCGCCTCGGCCATCTCGCGGATGGGGCTGCCGCCGTCGGACCAGTCCGAGTGCGAGTGGCAGTCGCCCCGCAACGAGGCCAACAGCTCCGCCGCCGAGCCGTCGCCGTCGCCGTCGAGCACGAGGTCGGCGTCGGGTGGCGCCGCCTCCAGCTTCGAGAGGTAGGCGGGCACCTCCCCCTCGAGGGCCTCGGTGATGACCTGCGCCGTCGACTTGCCCACCCCGTCAATGCGCTGCAACCGCCCCGACCGGGCCAGGACCTCCAGCTCCTCGGTCGGGACGTCGGCGATCGCCCGGGCGGCGTGACGGAACGCACGGACCTTGTAGGTGTCCGCTCCGCTGCGCTCGAGGCGGAACGCGATCTGGTCGAGGGCATGTTTGGGGTCCACGGCGATCGTCTCGGCTCGGCTCAGTCTTTCTTGGCCCGGCTCGGCGCCACCCGGGTCGGCTCGTCGGGCATCTTGGGGTACTGCGGCGGCCACGGTGCGTCGTGCAGGCCCGCGTCCCGGTCGGCCGCGGCCATGGCCAGGAGCGGGTCGATCGACTGGGGCGCGTCGGCGATGTCCGCCCAGGGATCGCCCCGCCGGCGGACCAGATCGGGGACCGAGCGGATGGTGAGCTCGTCGGCGACGACGGTCTCCACCTCGTCCCACGAGAGCGGAGTCGACACCTGCCCACCCACTCGCGGCCGGGCGAACCAGGCGCCGAAGACCGTCTTGTGCGGCGCGTTCTGATTGAAGTCCACGAAGACGCGGGGCCCGCGCTCCTCCTTCCACCAGCTGGCCGTGATCTCGTCGGGATGCCGGCGCTCGAGCTCGCGCGCCAGCGCCACCGCGGCGGATCGCACCTCAATGGAGTCCCACCGCGGTTCGAGCCGGAGGTAGACGTGGAGCCCGTTGCTCCCCGTGGTCTTCGGGTACGCGCGCAGGCCGAGCTCGTCCAGCAGGTCCCGGCAGCGCAACGCCGCGCCCCGGACCTCCTCGAACCCGATCCCCTTCGTGGGGTCGAGGTCGATGCGCAACTCGTCGGCGTGCTCGGGATCGGCCGCCCGGTACGGCCAGAGGTGCAGCCCGAGGCAGCCGATGTTGACGGCCCACACCACGTGGGCGAGGTCGGCGACCACCAGCGCGTTCGAGGTCGTGCCGTTGGGCGTCGACACGATGGTCGACTGGAGCCACTCGGGGGCCCCGTTGGGGATGCGCTTCTGGTAGAAGGACTTCCCGGCCGCGCCCTCGGGGAAGCGCTGGAGCATGGCCGGCCGGCCGCCGGCCGTGTTCATCAGGTGCTCGCCCACGTCGAGGTAGTACGACACCAGGTCGAACTTCGTCGCATGGAGCGCAGGGAAGTAGACCTTGTCCGGCCTCGAGACCAGGATCTCGCGGCCTGCGACCTCGACGGTGCGCCCTACGTCGTCGTCACGAGCCACGGGACGAGCCTAGAGGGCGCCGTTATCGGAACAGCGAGTCGAGGACCTGATCGAACCGCCGGTCTCCGCTGGCGGACCGGGCCGTCGACGTCACCTTGAGGGGTGCGGGTGCCGTCACCACGGGCAGCGACGTGAGCCGCGTCGTGCGTTCACGCACGCGTGACGAGAAAAGGCGGCTCAGGCGCCGATGTCGGTTCGAGCCGAGCACGATGGCGTCGGCCGAACGCCGGCGTGCCTCGGCCACGATCAGGCCCGGCACCCCGCGATGGGTGGAGGCGCGCACCGAGCCGCTCGCTCGCACACCGGAGTCGGCCAGTTCGTGTACCGCTCGGGTGACGAGGTCCTCGGCCCCGTCGACGACGAGCCGATCGTCGACGTGCAAGACGTGGACCGAGGCGCCCGTCCGCCGCGCCAGTGCGCCCGCGAACAGAGCGGCCATCTCCCCCGAGGGGGAGTCTTCGAGGGCGAGGAGGATGCGGTCGAACATGGATGTCCTCGGGCGTGGTCGTTGCGAGGATGTTACCCGTGACGCCGTGGCCGGCCCCTATGGTGAGGGCTCGCCATGGGGACGTGTCTCGTGATTCAGCACGTGCCGCCGGAGTCCGCCTGGGCCGCCGGTGACACCCTGCGCCGCGCCGGTGTGATCCTCGACGTGCGCCGTGTGTTCGCCGGCGACGAGGTGCCGGCGGATGCGTCGGGTCACGACGGCGTGGTGGTGATGGGCGGACCCATGTCGGCCGCGTCCGACGAGGGCTTCCCGACCCGCGCCGCCGAGCTCGCGCTCGTCGCCGACGCACTGGCCCTCGAGGTGCCGACCCTCGGGATCTGCCTCGGCGCCCAGTTGGTCGCCCTGGCGGCCGGTGGCCGCGTCCATGGAGGCGAATCCGGACCCGAGATCGGCTGGGCTCCGGTCGAACTGACGCCGTCGAGCCGCTCGGACCCGCTGTTCGCGGACCTCCCCCCGCACCTCACGGTGTTGCACTGGCACGGCGACACGTTCACCCTCCCCGCCGGTGCCCGTCGTCTCGCCGGCAACGGCCGCTACGCGAACCAGGCGTTCGGAGTCGGTCAGGCCGCGTGGGGGATGCAATTCCACCTCGAGGTGACGCAGCCCGCGGTCGAGGGGTTCCTGTCCGCCTTCGCCACGGACCTCGCCCCCGGTCAGGCGGAGCGCATCCGGGAGGTCACGCCCGGCGCCGTCCGCGCGCTCCTGCCGTGGCGCGACCTGCTGTTCGGCCGGTTCGCCGCCCTGGTCTCGGAACACGCCGGCGGCGGCGGATCCGCATCCTGTCCCGGTCCAGACATCACGTTCTCGCCGGTCACCTCTCGTTAACAGGTCTGCGAGGACCTCAACGGGGACTTCGGCGAGAGCCCGCAGGTGACGGGCAGCCCCGGTCGTCGTAGCCGCTCGTGTGTCAACAGCCGGGCTTGGCTCCGGAAACGAGCTTGGCCGGGAAGCTGATGCTTTGGAAGGTCACTGTTCCGAGGTAGCGGTCCTTGGCGGGTTGGAACGTGAAGTTCGCGGTGACGTCTTTGAGTTGGCCGGACTGGAACCGAAGCTGAAGTTTGGTCGTACCCGAGTACGTTCCCTCGTCTCCTTGGTCGTCGGAGAACTTTCCGCCCGAGGAAAAATCGACGACGAAACAGTCCGTGCTCGATGCGACAAGGGTCCAGTGCGACCCCGCCATCACCACGGGAGCGGAGGACCGTATCGGTGTGATCGGTGCCGCCGCGCCGACGCCGACGCCGACGCCCCGAACAAGAGGCCAAGCCCGAAGAAAGCCGTAGCCACGCTGGTGAGTCGATGCGCGTGTTTGCGTCTGGGCCGGGATCTGGTCGGCGTTGGCGTGGGGAGATCTGGAGCTATCGCGAGATCGGTCATGGAGGGGCTCCGAGCGAAGTTCGAGTCTGGTTGAACCGGGTGGGGACGGGGGATCAGCCCTGGGTTGTCTCCATTGCCAGGGTGCGGAGGCAACACTGACCCGCAATCTCCTGGGCTCCGCCGGTGAAGACGGTCCCAGCACTCGGGCTGGATACTCCGGCCAAGGAGTTGTTCTTCAGGTTTCCGATGCTTCCGGGGTCCGGGCTCGGCACGACCTTCCAGGTGTTGCCGTTGAACTGTTCGGTGAGGCTCAGGATGGATCCGTTGTTCTGGCCAGACTGACCGACAGCCCATATGTCGGTGGGCGAGAGGGCGGTGACGTCACTGAGGAGGCTGCCCTCCGTTCCCTTGTTGGGGACCTTGACCAGGGTCCACCTGCTCCCGTCCCAGTGCAACACGTAGGGCTCGGCGAAGTTCGTGTCGTTGACGTTGCTCTCGTATCCCGACGCCCACACGTCGTCGGCGCCTGTCGCAGTGACACCGGTGAGGGTGTTTTGGGCCGACTTCCCATCCTCGAGAAATGGGGTGGGCACGATCGTCCAGGATTTTCCGTCCCAGTGCTCGGCCACGGTCGTTCCCGGGTCGCCCGACCCGTCGTTGCCGACGGCCCAGGCGTCGTCCGGGCTGATCGCCTTCACGGCGAAGGCGAACTGGAACTGGCCGTTCTCAGGTGAGGGCACGACCTGCCAGGCCGTGCCGTTGTAATGCTCGAACAGCATGCTGATCTCGTTTTCGTCCAGGTTGGCTGTCCAGCCGGCGGCCCATATATCGCTCGGGCTGCTACTGCTGATGGAGGTGAGCACGTCGAGGTCGCCGACGCCCGTTACCGGATTGGGACTCGGGACGATCGACCACTCGGTGCCGTCCCAGTGTTCGATGAGTGTCCGTTCGTCCTGGTTCGTGGCGGTGGGGCTGGTGCTGGTGCCGACGGCCCAGGCGTTGGTGGTGCTGAGGTCGTCGATTCCGTCAAGCGAGGACTGATGGTTCGCAGGTTGGGGCACCGACACCAGGGACCAGGCGGTTCCGTTCCAGTGTTCGACGAGCGGGTGCAGGACGGCATGCTTGTCCGAGAAGCCACCGACCGCCCACGCGTCGCTCGGGCTCGACGACGACACGGCATGAAAGGCACTGTCTGTGACTGCCTTGGGCTGCATGTTCGGCGTGGGCTGCACCTGCCAGATCGTCGACGGGGCGGCAGCCGCGGGAAGGGCGACAACCAGCGCACTTGCCAAACCGGCAGCAACCGCACCCACAACGCGTCTCGTTCGCATTGTTCCTCCTGATAGCCGGGCGACGGGCTCGGCCCAGCAGACGTAGATACGCATCAAGGAGAAAAAGGGATTCCGGGTCTCGGTGAGATCGATATCGCCAGTCCGAAAGGTCGAACGGACGTTTCCGAATCGTGAACTCCGACAAATACTCTTGGCTCCCAGCCACATCGACCGGACAAGATCGACGTCGACGTACCGGCGACCGTCCGCCCTTCAGCACCCTCATCACGGAGCACTGACGTCAGAAGGAGACCGACATGACGATGCTGGCCCTGGAAGGGACCGGGGAGAACTTCAGCTTGGAGCGTCCTGCGGGTGCGCACCGTCAGGCGGTGCACGCCATCGCCGGGCAGTGAGCCCGGCTGGCGGAGGACCAGGCCAAAGCGATCGCCCGCGACACCCTCAAAGAGATGGGCATGCGGCGCGGCTGGCACCGCATCATCGTGCGCTGCGGCCCCAACACGACGAAGGACTTCACGGAGAGATCCGAGCCCGGCGTGGTCCTGGGCGAGAACGACATCTTCTTCGTCGACATCGGGCCGGTCTACGGCGAGATCGAAGGCGATGCCGGCGACACGTTCGTCTTCGGCTCGGACCCGGATCATCTGCGGGCCAAGCGCGAGGTGCGCACCATTTGGGACGAGGTACGTGACAAGTGGTTCACGGACGGCAGCACGGGACGCGAGCTCTACGCGTTCGCGACCGAGGTCACCGCGTCCTACGGCTGGAAGCTCAACATGAACCTGTCGGGTCACCGGTTGTCCGACTTCCCCCACTCGGCCCACTACGACGGGCCGCTGGCCGACGTCGACTTCCGGCCCAACCCGAACCTCTGGGTGCTCGAGATCGCCATTGCCCACCCGGAGCGCACCTTCGGAGCCTTCTACGAGGACCTCCTCCTCGACGACCAGTCCGAGGGTGCACGGACCGTCCTGGCCTGATCGATCGGATCAGATCAGATCAGCCAGCCCCTCCCATCCCTCGGGCGGCGGGGCCAGACGCCAGAACTGCTCGGGCACCCGGGCCTCCAGCCGAGCAGAGAGCGCGTGGTCACGCTCGAGCGGGGCGATCTGTGACTGGTAGCACCAGATGGCGCGCCGCTTGCGCTCCTCGTCGGGCACGTGGGGGACGATGGCGGGCGTCGGCCACGGCCGGCTCCTGAGGAGCTTCGCCACCCGCCAGGCCAGCAATCCCGGGAGATGCTTGTAGCCGTGGTCCTCGTAGCAGAACCACTCCCGGTCGGGCTGTTCAACCCGCACCTCGAGGCAGGCGTCGTGCACCATGACGTGGTCGGGGTTGGCGAGACCCATGGGGAAGAACACGGAGGTCGGATCGATCTCGGCGATCGTGGCGGCGAGGGCCGGGGCCACCTCGTCCGGCGTCGGGCGCTCGGCCGGCGCCAGGTACTGGTGGTCCGGGAACTCGAGCCAGCGGTACCCCGACCCGAGCACGGCCATGGCGGCCGCGTCCTCCTCCCGCCGCACGGCCACGACGTCGTCGCCCGCGACGAAGCCGCCCAGGGCGTCCCACTCGGTCGGCACCGGCGGGTATGCGGGCGGCCGGCCGCCGAGCACGGTGACGACGGTCGTGTCGTCGTAGCTCGCCAGGAGGTGGCCGGCTCCCATCGCGGCGTCGTCGAAATGAGGCGAGACGACGACGATCCGCGAGAACGCGCCCGGGTCGACCTCGCCCCAGGTCGGCTCGGCGAAGGTCACGGCCGGATCATACGGCGACGTGACGCCGGAAGGCGGGGAGCAGCGCGCCGACCACCGCCGCGCCGATGATGCACGCCAGGCCACCGGAAACGACCGAGAACTCGACGGACGTCAAGGTGGCGACGGCACCCGACTCCATGTCGCCGAGGCGCGGACCCCCTTGGACCACCGCCATCTGAATGGAGGACATCCGGCTGCGAAAGCGCTCGGGGACGGTGCTCTGGAGGATGGTGTTGCGCAGCACGGCCGAGATCACGTCGGCCCACCCGGCGACGGCGAGCATGACGAGCGCGACCCAGAGCGTGTCGACCAGCCCGAAGACGGCGATGGCCGCGCCCCACACGGAGACGGCCACGATCACGGCCAGACCCTGGCGGCGCAGGGTCGGGACCCACCCGGTGGTGACCGCGCCGATGAGCGCGCCCAGCCCGGGCGCGGCGTACAGGAAGCCGAGCGTCACCGTGCCTCCACCGAAGACGCTCGTCGCCATGGCGGGGAAGAGTGCGCGCGGCATGCCGAACACCATGGCGTTGACGTCGATCAGGTACACGCCCTGGAGCGCCTGGCGCGTGCGCAGGAAGCTCAGCCCCTCCCGGATGGATTTCAGCGGTGGGAGGCTCCCCGCCCCCTCGGCCGGCGGGATCGGCGCCAGGAGGGCGGAGGTGATCAGCGCCACCAGGAAGGACACCGCGTCGAGCCCGTAGACGAGCGGCAACCCGACGACGAGCAGGACGCCGGACACGGCCGGACCGACGACCGTCCCGATCTGGATGATGATCTGCATCATGGCGAAGGCCGCCGGCAGGTGTTGCCGCTGGACGAGGCCGGGGACCGACGCCATGCGCGCCGTGCTGGAGAAGCCCATGAAGCCCGCCGCGACGGCGCTGACGACGTAGAGCGCGGCCAGCGAGGGATGGGGGAGGGCGGCGTTGACCGCCATCGCTCCGCTGGTGAGCGCCAGCGCCACCGACGTCCAGACCATGATGGTCCGCTTGTCCACCGAGTCCCCGACCGGGCCCGCGCTCAACGCTCCGGCGAGGAACGGGATGAGCTGGGCCAGGCTGATGGCGCCGACCTGGAGCGAGGAGTGGGTGGTGCTGTACACCTGGTACGGGATGGCCACCACCGTCAGCTGGTTGCCAAGCATGGAGACCAGCTGACCCGTGAAGAGCAGCCGGAAGTCCCGCCCCTCCCGCAGGGGGGTGGTGTCGACGAATATCCGTCCGGCCAATCAGGCCAGCCGCCGCCCGAGGTCGCGCACCGGGATGTCCCAGGCGGCCGGCCAGTCCCGTGTCCGCAGGAGCGCGTCGCTCCCGCCGTCGCAGAAGACGACCGAACCGCAGAAGAAGGCTGCGTCCGGTCCGAGGAGGTACTCCACCAGCGCCGCGATCTCCTCGGGACGGCCGGGACGACCCACCGGGATCGGGAGCATCTCGAGGAGCGGCGCGGTCTCGGCATCGGCCCGCATCGCGGCGATCATGGGCGTGTCGATCATGCCGGGTGCGATCGCGTTCAGCCGCAACCCGCTCCCGGCCCAGTCGGGTCCGCACGCCTCGCGGCGCACCCAGTGCGCCACGGCCAGCTTCGAGGCCGGGTAGGCCACCATGGAGCCGTGGGTGTCGGCCAGGCGGGCCGAGGCTTCCTCGTCATGGTCCAGGCACGCCGCCACGATGCCGTCCGGTATGCCGGGCTGGACCGTCGTCGAGTTGGAGCTGATGGCGACGGCGGCACCTCCGGGCGCCATGAGCGGGCGTAACCCGTTCAGGATGTCGACGGTGCCGAAGTAGTTGACCGAGGTGAGGAGGGAGCCGGACCGGCTCGGGGAGCCGGCGAGCCCCGCGCACGTGACGACGGCGGCCAGGGGGCCGCCGGTGCGCTCGACCATCTCGGCCAGCTCGGCCACGGCGCGCGACCGTCCAGCCGGTGTGCCGAGGTCCGCGACCACGTCCGCCTGCTGCACGTCGACACCCAGGACCTCCCAGCCCGCCGAGCCGAGACGGGCGGCGCAGGCGGCGCCGATCCCCGACGCCGCTCCGGTGACGACGGCGGTGCGCTCAGGCAGCGGAACGCTCCTTGAGGAGCGTGAGCGCCTTGTCGGCGTGCCCGGCCATGGAGACCTCGGAGTGGATGACGTCGAGGACCTTGCGGTCGGTGTCGATGACGAAGGTGATCCTCTTGTTGGGCAGGAAGCTAGGCCCGCGTTTGGCCCCGAGCTGCGCCGCCACCGTCCGGTCGGGGTCGGACAGGAGGGGGAAGCCGAGGGATTCCTTCTCGTCGAATTGGCGCTGCTTGTCGACCTGGTCCGCGCTGATGCCGACCGGCTGCGCTCCGACCGAGGCGAACTCCGACTTGAGGTCCCGGAAGTGGCAGCTCTCCTTCGTGCAGCCATAGGTCATGGCGGCCGGGTAGAAGAAGAGCACCACCGGCCCGTTCGACAGCAACTGGCTGAGCGAGCGCGGCGTACCGCTCTGGTCGGGGAGCTCGAAATCGGGAACGACGTCTCCTGTGCGCATCCGCTCAATGTAGGGCGGATGCGTCCCGGTATGCCCGATCAGCCCTCGAAGCGGAACCCCACCCCTCGTACCGTCACCAGGTGCCGCGGGTTGGCCGGGTCGGGCTCGATCTTCCGGCGGAGGCGCTTGATATGGGTATCGAGGGTCCGGGTGTCGGTGAGCTCCTGGTCCCACCACAGGCGGTCGATGCACCAATCGCGCGTGACGACCTGCCCGCTGTGGGACATGAGGAGGGCCAACAGGTCGAATTCCTTGCGTGAGAGGTCGACCGGGGCGTCGCCGACGGTGACCTCACGCCGTCCGGCGTCGAGCCGGACGGGACCGACGGCGAGGACCTCTTCATGGTGCTCGGCCACCGCCACGCCGCGGCGCAGGACGGCGCGCATGCGGGCGACGAGCTCGCGCAGCCGGAAGGGCTTGGCCACGTAGTCGCTCGCTCCGAGCTCGAGCCCGAGCACGATGTCGACCTCGGAGTCGCGTGCGGTGACCATGATGATCGGGACCGGCTTGAGGGCGCGCATCTGCTGGCAGATCTCGATGCCGGACTGGTCGGGGAGCATCACGTCGAGGAGGACGAGGTCGGGGTGGACCCGGTGGAAGAGGCGCAGCGCCTCGTGGCCGTCGCCCGCGCTCTCGACGCTGAATCCCTCCCGGGTCAGACCCGAAGCGAGCGCCTGGCGGTACGACTCCTCGTCGTCGACGACGAGCACGAGCGGTCGGCTGTCCCTCGGCGCTCCGGCGAGCGTCGTACGGCCGTTCGTCGCCGCTGCGTTCGCGATGGCCATTGGGTCGACGTCAGGCAGCGTCGTCGGGGGTGGTGAGGTGGCGAAGGGCAGGCGACGGCGGTGGCCGGGGGGTTGGTCGCACCGACGTCGCCTGGGTGCGTGGGGAGGCGAATACCCACGCCCTGGTGACCAACGACCCGATGAGCCCGAAGCGGCGTGAGCGCTCCGGCCGGATCATGATGACCTCGGCCAGGAGGTCCTGACCGTGATGACCGTCGTCCGCGGGACCGGGACGGTGGTCCGGGCGGAACTCGAACGTGTTGATGTGCACGCTGGCCATCGATCGTCACGCTACGGAGCGCAGGTGAACGCGCCGTGAATCGGCAGCGACCAACAAGTGTACTGAAGATGAACTCTTTCCACGCCGTTCGTTACGCTGCGCTCAACGGACTGAGTTGGGGAGGTACCGATGACCGAGGCAATGGGCCACGGCGTGAACCAGCGCAAGGCGATTCAGATGACGCCCGAAGAGGTCGAGGCCTTTCTGGCCGAGCGACGAGCCATGACGATGTGCTCCATCTCCTTGGACGGCTCCATCCACGCCGTCGCCATGTGGTACGGCTTCGTCGACGGGTGCGTCGCGGTGGAGACGAAGACCAAGTCGCAGAAGGTGCGGAACCTTCGCCGTGACCCGAGGCTCACGCTTCTGTTCGAGGCTGGTGACTACTACGACGAGCTCCGGGGGGTGGAGCTCGTCGGGAAGGCGGAGATCGTCGAGGATCCCGACAAGCTCTTCGCCCTCGGCGTCAGCGTCTACGAGCGCTACACCGGTCCCTACACCGAAGAGATGAAGCCCTTCGTCGACATGATGTTGCACAAGCGGGTCGTGGTGAAGCTGCACGTCGAGCGCACCGTCAGCTGGGACCATCGAAAGCTCGGTCTCCCCTCGACACGCCCGGCGTGAAGTTCGACTTCGCCGTGCCGGTGGCGGCGCCGCCCGCACGCGTGGTCGTCGCGTATGCCACGCCGTCCTTCTACGAGAGCCGTGACGACATCGCCGTGCTGGGCGCCGCGGAGCACGACGGCACCCTCGAGGTCCGCTACCGCTTCGACGGAAACGTCTCAGGTGCGGTCCGGGCCGTGGTCGACCCGGCCAAGCTCTCGTGGCTGACCCGTATGCGCGTGATGGCGGACCAGCTCCGGACCGAGTGGGACATCGTGCCCGACCACTATCCCGACCGCTTGTCGTCGAGCGGCCGCTACACCTTCGAAGCCGATACGGGAGCGGGGGGCACGCTCGTCGGTGTCGAGGGCGAGCTCAAGGTGCGCGTGCCGGTGGTCGGGCGCTCGGTCGAGCGCGCCATCGTGACGGGTCTGCGCCGTTACATCGAAGCGGAGGTGGCGAGCATCCCGGAGTTCGCCGGCTGAGCTGAGCCCCCGTTCGTACGGCAGCTTTCGTTCAGGCCGCCGCTTTGAGCAGCTCTGTCATGCCCTCCTCGATCCCGGCCACCAGCACGTCGAGGTCGGGCGCCGAGTCGTAGTCGCCGGTGATGCCGAAGTTGACCTGTCCGTCGTAGGAGAAGATGGCGACGCCGATACGGATCTGGCCCCCGAGGGGGACGTAGGGGAAGGCGCGCACCATGCGCCGTCCCGCCGCGTAGAGGGGGACCTGCGGGCCGGGGACGTTCGTCGTCACCGTGTTGACGTTGCGCTGAGCCGCCCTCGTGGCCAAACGCATGCCCATGGCCAGGAGTATCGGAGGCGCGAACCCCGACATGGACGTCAGGGCCTCTCCCGCCACCGCTTGCCTCGAGTCCTTGAGGTCCTTCATCTGCTCGCTCACGGTCTGGAGCCGCAACACGGGGTCCTCGATGTCGACCGGCAGCTCGGCGAACATCGCCGAGACCTTGTTCTCGAGGGTTCCGTCGCCGACGGCCTTCCCGGACGCGTCACGCGGCCGGACCGACACCGGGACGAGGGTGCGCACGACGCGGTCGACGTCCTCGCCTCGCGACAGCAGGAGCTCGCGGAAGCCATTGGTGATGCAGGCGAGCACGACGTCGTTGAAGGTGCCGCCGAGCGCCCGGCGCACCGTCTTGATGTCGTCGACGGACGTCGACGCCCAGGCGTAGCGCCGGTGCGGTCCGAGCGGACCGTTGAGGGAGGAGTGCGGGGTGGGACGGACGAGCCCACCCATGGCCACCAGGCCGCTCGCCACCTCGGCTGCGTAGCGCGCCATGCGCCGCACGGCGCGCGTCTGCGCCCTGGCCGCCCGCACCAGCTCGTAGGGCGAGAGGAGCACGCCCGCGACCGCCTCGACGATCAACTCCATCCCCGAAGGCGTCGGCGCCGGGATCCACCGGGCCGGCTGTGCCGGCCGCTCGACGTCAGGGCTCTGGTCCATGACCACCGCCAGCAGGTCGGTGCCGGACACGCCGTCGACCAATGCATGGTGCGTCTTCGACAGCATGGCCCAGCGCCCGCCTTCGAGCCCCTCGACCACCCAGATCTCCCAGAGCGGCTTGGAGCGGTCGAGCTGTTGCGCCATCACGCGTCCGACCAGCTGCCGTAACTCCGCCTCCCCGCCGGGAGCGGGGAGAGCGGTGTGGCGCAAGTGATAGTCGAGGTTGAAATGCGGGTCGTCCACCCAGACCGGTCGTCCGAGGTCGAAGGGAACGAACTGCACCTTTTGCCGGTAGCGCGGGACGAGCTCGAGCTTGGCCTCGATCATGGCGACGACCTCGCCGAAGGATGGTGCGGGTCCTTCGAAGAGCGCCACCGACGCGATGTGCATGTGCGAGACGTCGTCTTCGATGTGCAGGAACGAGGCGTCCTGAGGGCTCAACCGGTCTGGGCTCATCGGCTCCCCCTTCGGTCCTGCCCGAAGGCTATCGAGGCGTGGGCCCGCCGGCTTCGGGCACCGAACCAGCCGCCCAGCCAGCCGCCCAGCCGACGGGAGATTCAGCTCCCGATTCAGCCGGCGAGGTTGGACGCCGCCTGGTCCTGTCCGAGCGAAGCCAGGAAAGGGGTGCTCTCGATCCGCCGGCACGTCTCCTCGTAGGCGGCCTGCACCACCTGGGGCCCGCGGTCCTCCGCCATGGCCCAGAACCCCATGACCCGGCGCGACTCGGCGCCGGGCTCCAGTCGGATCACCGCCACGCCCGCCCGTGCCAGCTTGGCCACCTCGTGCTCCGTGCGGCGATGGACCCTGCGCCGGATCAGGCCCTCCGCGCCGCCCGCTCGCCCGTGCGCCGCTGACATGGACGACACGATCACCACCAGGTCGAGCTCCTCGGATCTGAGCACGTCCGCGTTCGTCACGGAGTGGACGCCCCCGTCGAGATATTCCGCGCCTGCGATGGTGACCGGGCGGAAGTAGGCGGGAATGGCGCACGACGCCAGGACCGCGGGGGCCAGCCGCGAGACCGGAGATCCGGGCCGTCCGAAGACGACGCGGGCGCCGTCGCTCCGGCGGACCGCGCAGATGCGCAGCCCGTCGGGCCAGCGGTTCCCGATCAATTCGTCGAGACCCCGGGCTCGATCGGAGATGTCGATCTGGCCGCGGGGAGCCAGGGCCGCCGCGGCCACCTCGGGGCGGAAGGCCAGGGGACGCCGGGCCGCCCGTGCGATCAATGCCGGCGACGGAAGGTTCCAGGGTCGGAACATGTCGAGCACGGTCGGACTCGGCAGCGGCCCGTCGTCGGGGAGGATCCGCCGGAGGATGTCGCCGCCGCGCCGCGAGGGCGTGACGCCGTACGCCGATGCCGCCAGGTCCGTCGCCGGGACCCCCATACGCAGGGCGGCCCCCGTGACCGAGCCGGCCGAGGTGCCGACGACGACGGCCGCCCGGCGGGCGTCCCATCCGATTTCGCGCTCCAACGCGGCGAGCACCCCGGCCTGGTAGGCCTGGCCGACGACGCCCCCCGCCCCGAGCACGAGGCCGATGGACGGACCCTCGATCACCCCCTCTTTCTAGCCGCATCCTGCTTGTTTCACTCTTCGTGGAGTCGTTGGCAACCGGGGTGACCCCGCCGGATGGCCGTGCCGGAGTACCGGGGCGGCTCCCAAAATGTGTCCCGGACCACGTCCGAGGCTGTCCTGCCCGTCGCCTTCGGCTTCGGCGTCGGCGGTGGCGCGGGCGTCGGTGGGCGCGGCGGGCGCGGTGCGTCGGCCGTTACGCTCCGGGCTGAGATGGCGACGACGCAGAGACGGGGCGTCGGCCCGTCGGTGGCCGTGCCGTTGCCGACGCCCGACACCGTGAACCTGATGCCTCCGGACGCGGCCGAGGCCCAGGTCATGGCGGACGGTGTGGCGACCGCGGTCGCCGGCATCGAGGGGCTGCTGCCGGTGCAGGAGCGTCTCATCGAGGCGCTGTTCCCGGCCATGACCGGTCACGACGTCCACGTCGGCGGGCGGCCTCCCGTCACGCCGGACGAGCTCGCGGCCGCGCTCTCGAGGCGGGACGCGTCCTTCCGTTCACGCGCCGTCCAGGTGATGCTGCTGTGCGCCCTCGTGCGCAACCCCCTACCTCAGGACGTGGCCGACTCCGTGGCCGAGTTCGCGCGAGCGCTCGGGGTCGACGAGGGCATGCTCGACGTGGCGAGGGACTTCGCCGCCGGGTCGCTCGGGCTCGCTGTCGTCGACTTCCAGCGCAACGGGTACACCGGGACGTTCGACGAGCATCGGGCCGCCGCGGCCGTGCACGCGTCGCGGGATCTCGGGGCGTGGGAGTTCTCCTCGGACGACGCGGAGCTGGCCGGTCGTTGGGCTGCACTGGAGCACCTGCCGCCCGAGACCATCGGGCGCAAGGTGTGGGAGATGTACCGGGCGCGTGGCTTCCGGTTCCCGGGCGACCCGGGTTCGGCCCCCCCGTTGCTGGCTCAGCACGACTGGGTCCACGTCCTGGCCGACTACGGCACGACCGTCGAGTCCGAGGTGGAGGTCTTCGGGATCATCGCCCGCGCCAACGACGACATGCACGCGTTCTCCCTCCTGGCCATGGTCATCTCGTTGTTCGAGACGGGCCTGCTCCAGCACGGTGTGGGTCTGTTCGACGCCTCGCCCGGGCACTTCTCGGGGACCCCGGGCATGGCGGAGCGGCTGTCGGACGCCATGCGCCGCGGCGCCCTCTGCCGCGACGAGGTCACGCTCTCGACCGGCGTCGACTTTCTCGCGTTCGACTGGTTCTCCGTCGCGGGCTCGACGTGCGAGGAGCTTCGCTCCCGCTTCCACCTGGTCCCCAAGTCGGAGGCGGCGGTGGCGGCGGGGTCGGTCGGCCCGTGGGAGCCGGGAGGCATCAGCCCCTTCCAGCTCAACGCCGGGCGGGAGATGGCGGAAGCGCTCGGCGTGCCCTACGACGCGCACGGCGCTTCGGTCTGAACGTCACGACTCGAGGAAACGCAGCACCGCCAGGACACGGCGGTGGTCGTTGGGCGAGACGGGGAGATCGAGCTTGGCGAAGATGTTCGCCACGTGCTTCTCCACTGCCCCTTCGGAGACGACGAGGGCCGAGGCGATCGCCGCGTTGGATCTCCCCTCGGCCATGAGACCGAGGACCTCACGCTCGCGGATGGTGAGCGCCGAGAGGGAGTCGGAACGACGGGTGGCGCCGAAGAGCTGGGTCACGACCTCGGGATCGAGCGCGGTGCCGCCCACCGCGACGCGCTCGAGCGCCTCGACGAAGTCCTTGACGTCGGCCACCCGGTCCTTGAGCAGGTAGCCGATCCCGGCGGCATCGTCGGCCAGGAGCTCGGCGGCGTAGCGCGTCTCGATGTACTGGGAGAAGAGCAGGATGCCGAGGCCCTCGTACCGGCGGCGCAGCTCGAGCGCGAGCCGCAGGCCCTCGTCCGTGAAGGTGGGCGGCATGCGGATGTCGATGACCGCGACGTCGGGCGGGTTCTGTGCGACCGAGCTCCGGAGCGCGTCGGGGTCGCCCACGGCGCCGGTGATGAGGAATCCCCGGTCGACGAGGAGTTGGACCAGGCCGTCGCGCAGGATGGCCGAGTCCTCGGCGATGGCGACGCGCAGCATCAGGTCGGTCGGGGCGCGCAGCATCACGTCGTCAGGGGGAGGTCGACGGTCACGACGGTGGGACCGCCCGGCGGGCTCACCAGGGTCAGGCGACCGTCGACGGTGCGGACCCGGTCGGTCAAGCCGGCCAGCCCGCTCGAGGACGACCCGACGGTGGTGGCGAACGCCCCGCCGATCCCGTCGTCGCGTACGACGAGACGCAACCACGACCCCTGCTGGGCGCACGAGACCGATGCCCGTGAGGCCTGGGCGTGCTGGGCCACGTTGGCGAGCAGCTCGGCCACGCAGAAGTAGGCGATGGCCTCAATCGCCGGAGCCGGCCGCGTGCGCAGATCGACGGTGAGCTCCGTCGGCACGGCGCTGCGGGAGGCGAGCGTGGCCAGTGCTCCCTCGAGTCCGATATCGAGGGCCGGGGGGTGGATGCCGCGCGCGATGTCGCGGAGCTCGGCGATCGCCTCCTTGGCCACCCGGTGGGCCTCGTCGACCAGCTGGCGCACCCGTTCGAGGTCGACGTCGCCCGGCGATTCGAGCTTCTCCTTGGCCATGCCCAGCCTCATGGCCAGCGCCACGAGCTGGGCCTGGGTGCCGTCGTGGAGGTCGCGCTCGATCCGCCGCAGCGTCGCCGCGGACGCATCCACCGTGTGCGTACGCGCCTGCTCCAGCGAGCGCACCCGGGAGGTGACCGGGTCCGGACCCAGGAGCGTCCGCGCCAGCAGGCGGTCGACGTTGACGAAGCCGCGCATCACCCAGGGCGCGGCGAGGAGGAACACCACGCCGACGACGAACAGGCCCACGTCGTGAGAGAAGCTGTCGGAGCCGGTGTTGGAGCCGGACGGAAAGAGGTCGTGGACCAGTCCGAAGGTGGACGGGTGGGTGCCCCGGGAGATGAACGGGTGCAGGATGCAGGCGAAGGCGTCCCACCAGAGGCTGAACGCGACGAAAACGCCCAACACGGTCCAGGGCACCTTGATGAGGAGGTACGCCACACTGCGCCAGCCGACCCGGTCGCGCAGCGTGGCGCCCAGCCAGCCGAAGAACCCGCGGCGGTGGTCGAAGGGTTCGGGATCGAGGATGGACTCGCCCAGCATGGACCGCGTGAGGCTGCGCTGCCAGGTCCCGACGCCCCGGGCGCTCCGGATGGAGAGCGCCAGTACGGCGAGCCCGACGACCGTGATGGCGAGGATGGTCCCGATGACCATGGTCGCCCCGACGAACGCCAGGGCGGCGAAGGCGAGCCCGCCGCTGACCAAGAAGTAGCCGAGCTCGGCCCAGGCGCGCTTGGTGAACGGTTCGCGCACGGCGCGTCGGACGATGGTCCGGGCCTGCGCCATCTGCTGGTCGGAGATGGCGAAGAACGGTTCCCGCTCGCCGACGGGCGGCTCCTGCTGGTCGACGGGCGGATCGTCCACCGTCATCACGATGCCATGGCGCGGGCCCAGGCCGGACAAGCCGCGAACCCGTTGACGACCACCACCATGAGACCTCCCGAGAGACTTTCAGCCAGCTTGACCGATCCGGCCCCCGGAGTGAATGGCGCTACCGGCCATCGTCAGCTGGTGCTGGCACCACCCACCCGATGTCAGGACTCCGAGGCGGGCGACCCCGGCCACGGCGGGTAGGACGGGGGCCGGTCGGGAGGCGAGGCGTAGCTGGTCACCGCTCCGGCGGATGAGAACATGGCGACGGGACCGTCGGGGACGACGCCGGCCCGGTAGCGGCGGCCGCCGTCGACGTGCTGCATCAGACCGCTCCCCTCGACGCCCTCCTCGTCAGGGCCCTTGGCCGTGGCGTCGTACCAGATGAAGGTGTAGTCCGCCGGCGAGGAGTAGCTCGGCACGGGCGGTGCACCCTGGTACCCGTAGGCGGCGAGCGAGGTCGTCGGGCCGCCGCCGGCGGGCGGGGCCCGGAAGAGGCCCTCGGTGAACGTGCTCGGGTTCAGGTCGGGCCCGGCCAGCTGCACGCCGTCGAAGAACTGCATGATCGGCGGGATGATCACCGGTGCGGTGAGGCTGGCGGGGGGCGTCGTGTTCTCGCCGTACCACCAGCGGTAGAGCCGGTAGGCGTCGCCGGAGGCGACCGGGGTCGGCACGGCCAGGCTGGTGATGCCGAACGCATGCGACCACTCGCGGGGGTCGTAGTAGCGACCGAGGGTCGACGTGTCGGTCAAGACGGTGCCGGTGATGATCCACTCCGGGAAGTACCCCTCCTCGGCGCAGGCGCGCGTCAGGTAGATCGGCATGATCGGGTCACCGGCGAACACGACGCTGGTGGCGCCGATCGACTTGAGCTTCTCGGCGATGGTGGCGGCCTGGGTGGGCAACGTCGCCAGGTCGAGGGTGTACTGCAGCGAAGTCGGCGACGTCATGTTGACGTGGCCGGCCCGCAGTTTGGCCGCCAGCTCGGCCGACAGCTGCGCCGTCCCGGGCGCCGGAGGCTCGGACGTCTCGCTTACCACGATGAACGAGCGCTTCTCGCGGTGCATGGCGGTGGAACCCGCCCATATCGCAGGTTTGCCGTTGAGCTTGGCGATGACGTAGTCGGCCGTGGTCAACAAAGACGTGTCGGCCGTCGGGAGATTGGCCCACTGGAACGGGGCGTTCTGCTGTATCTGGCCGTAGGTGGCCGAGTCGCCGCACCCCATGCAGAACACGTGGAGGCGGGCCAGCTCGTCCTCGTAGGCGGAAGTCGTGGTTGGGCCTCCGATGGAGGCGAAGGCGTGGAGCTGCTCGCCGACGGTGACGGCGTCGGCATGGGCCGCGACCGGGTCACTGTCGGCGCCGGTCGCGTCGAAGGTGATGAGGTTCACACGACGCCCGTAGAGCTCGAAGATCTTGTCGAACATGGCGACGTATTGCTGCGCTGTCTCGAGGTTGGTCGCCGGCGACCCCGACGCCCCCTGTACGGCCGAGGTCAGCCCGCCCGGCTGGGCCTGGTAGTAGACGAGGTTGACGGTGGTGCCGGTCACGCCCGGAGACGTGCTCCCGCCGTTGTCGCCGCTGAAGACCGGGACACAGGGAACCGCGTAGTCGGTCGGCATCTCGAACCGGCCGGTCCGATGGTCGCACTGGGGACCCCAGTCGTAGTCGCCGGTACGCCCCGCGTGCGCCGCGGCGGCGTAGGTGATGGGCACGCGGGTCCGCGACGGCGCGGCGGCCCCCCCGGGCACGGTGCTGGTGCTCGAGGCGGTATTGGTGGAACCGTTCTCGTGGACGGTGGCCGAGATCCCCGCCGCCACCAGCGCGGCGACGATGAGGACCACCGGGACGAAGATGCGCCAGCGGCTGACTCGTGGCCAGGGACGGGCCGAGCCGGCATCGCGCTCGTCGACGCTCATGGCGCGTCGACCTCCATCGGCCCCGACCGGGACGTGGCCAGGGGGTCCAGGCCGAGGAACGACTCGCCGACTTCGGGTGCGGCGAGGACGGTGTCGGGGTCGCCGGACACCAGCACCGCGCCCCGGTCCATGGCGACGAGCCGGTCCGCCAGCTCGGCGATGAAGGCGATGTCGTGCTCGACGACGAGCATCGTCGCCCCGAGCTGCGTCCGCACGTCGCGCAGGAGCCCGATCATGGCCTCGACCTCACGTTGGGCCACGCCGGAGGAGGGCTCGTCGAGGAGGACGACCGACGGCTGGTGGGCCAGCACGGCCGCGAGGTCGACGAGGCGGCGCGACCCGGTGGACAGCTCGCTCACCAGACTGCCGGCGAAGCGGCCGAGTCCGAGGAGCTCAATCAGGTCCTCGACGCGCCGTGCCACCGCCGCCTCGGTCCGTACCTGCACCGGCAAGCGGAGCACGGCATTGAAGGGGTCGCCCACCTGAATGAAACGTTCGAGCGAGACCGCGAGCGCCTCGCGCACCGTGAGCGCGGAGAAGAGGCGTGAGTCCTGGAAGGAACGGCCGAGCCCGAGCCTCGCCCGGGCCGCGGCCGACCGGTCGGTGACGTCGACCCCTGCCAGTTCGACATGCCCCCCGTCCGGGCGCAAGAACCCCGAGATCACGTCGAACAGGGTGGTCTTTCCGGCCCCGTTGGGCCCGATGATGCCGACGATCTCTCCGTGGTCGGCGCGGAGGTTCACGTCGTCGAGCGCCGCGTTCCCTCCGAAGCGGAGCGAGATCCCCCGCACCCCGAGCTCGGGCGGCCGCGTTTCGGAACCGTCGCCGAGGGCTTCCGTGTCTCCCATCCCGGCGCGGACCGAGCCGGCCGCCTTCTTCAGGTAGACGGACCACAGCAGCTCGGGGTGCGCGGTGAGCTCGCTCGCCGGCCCGGCGAACCGCACCTTGCCGCCGTCCATGACGTAGACGCGGTCGGCCACCGCCACGGCCACGTTCATCGACTGTTCCACCAAGAGGATGGCCGTCCCGGACCTCCGCATCGACCGAACGGCCCCGAGCAGCTCCTCGACGACGAGGGGGGAGAGCCCGAGCGACAGCTCGTCGATCAGGAAGAGCTTGGGCCGGGTCAGCATGGCCATGGCCAGGCCGAGCATCTGCTGCTGACCACCCGAGAGGTTGCCGGCGCGCTCGCCGCGCCGCGGGCCCAGCACCGGGAAAAGGGTCAGGGCTTCGTCGATCAGCTCGGCGTCATGCCGGCCCTGGCGCTTGCCCTGCCACGCCGCGGCGCGCAGGTTCTCCTCCACGGTGAGAGTCGGGAAGATGCCCTCGCCGCCGGGCACCTGGGCCACGCCGAGGCGTGCGATCTCGTCGGGCGGCAGGTGGGTGATGTCGCGGCCGTCGAAGACGATGGCGCCGTGGTCGGCCTCCACCACTCCGCCGATGGCGCGCAGCAGGGTGGACTTGCCCGCCCCGTTGGTCCCCAGCAGCGCGACGATCTCGCCCTCGGCGATTTCGACCTCGACGCCGTCGAGCACCGCCACCCCGTCGTACCCGGCCGAGAGGTCCCGCACGGCGAGCAGGGGGAGCTTGCCGGCGTTGCGGTCCGCCAGCATCTGGGCGCGCGTGCGCATGGACGTCCAGACGTTCTTGACGTCCCGGCCGATCAGGCCGCCGGCGCTCGCCACGATCAGGCCGCCGACGGCGAAGAGCGGGACGAGCATGAGCAGGCCGTAGTGGAACCCGACGGCGTCGCCGATGGCCCCGATCACGGGGAGCGCCAGGAAGCCGGGCAGGACGAAGAGGGCGCCGATGGAGAAACCGACCGAGCGCACCCGAGCCGGAATGGCCAGGGAGAGCGACGCGAGCACGCCGGGCCCGACGATGGCGAGGGAGGCGTCGATGCCGGCGTTGCCGATGAAGGCGATCGGCACCGTGGGGGCCAGTGCGAACAGCACGGCGAAACCGGAGGCCACCACGGAGGCCACGGCCAGCATGCGGAAGACGAGGCTCACGTCGCGGTTGGCCAGCCTGGTGGCGATGGTGGCGCCGACGGCCAGCCCGAGGAGATCGAAAAGCTGAATCGGGGCGATGAGGAAGGCGCGGTGCACCGCGTCGAGATGGAACGTCTCCTGGTATTGCAACGAGGCCAGGGAGGTGAAACCGGCGATGGACGCAGCGAGGAACGGCAGCGCGTAGAAGATGCGGCGCAGCACCCCGATCTTCCAGACCGTGCGCCAGGCTTCGCCGAGAGAGGGCGGGGGCTCCACGGGGATGTCGACGTCGTCGCCCACTGGCACCGGCTCGCCTCGCTCCGACGCCAGGATCTGCTCGGACAGCTCGACCTGCTCGTGGTGGCCCCTCGCCGGCTCCCGCATCCGCAGGCCGAACAGCACCACGACGACGATCGGCACGGCGAAGACGAAGAACGGCGCCCGCCAGGACCAGATGGCGGCGAGCCCGGCACCGATGAGCACGCCGGCGATGGCTCCGATGCTGACCCCGGAACGATGGGCGGAGTACACCCTCGGCCTCGACCGGACCGGGTAGTAGTCGGCCAGGAGCGAGTTGTGCGTGGGGAAGATCACCGCCTGCCCCATGGACACGCCGGCCAGCATGACGCCGGCCACCACCGCGGTCTGCGCCGCGCCGAGCGCGATGGAGAAGGCCGCGCCGACGAGCGCGCCGACAAGGGCGATGGGCACGCGCCGGATCCGGTCGGCCAGGACCGCCACCGGAAGAGTGCAGGCCAGCGCGGCCGCGCCGGCGATGGCCACGATGAGCAGGATGCCTGCGTTGGTGAGGTGGAAGGCGTCGCGCACGTTCGGCGTGAGGACGTTGAAGGCGCTCTGGGTGGCCTGGTCGAGCAGCTCGATGCCGAAGAGGATCCCGAGCGGGAACAAGGACATTCCGCCGCCCAAGCGATCCCGCACCGGCTTCATGCGGGCGCTCCCGCCACGGGACCTGCTGCGGGAGTGCCCGCACCCGTGTCCGTCGGCATCCCCGCGCCTCGGTGCCGGCGCCCGATGGCGCCCACGACTCGGTCGCGCAGGTCGTAGCAGAGGCCGGCCAGGCCACGGGGGAAGGCGATGAGGACGATGATGACGCCGAGCGCCGATGGGAAGAGCTGCCAGCTGGGCGGCAGGAAGATGGTGCTGCCCTCGACGAGCACGGCCCCGAGCACGGCCCCCAGTGCGGAGCTCAGGCCACCCACCGCGGTCGAGGTGAAGACGACCAGGCTGATCGGGACGAGGAAGGGCGCCTCCTCGTACTGCTGGTTGATGAGCAGGAACAGGCAGCCCGCCAACCCGGCGATGAAACCGGACACGGCGAAGGCGACCAGCTTCGCCCGGAGCACGCTCACCCCGTAGCCCGACGCGGCGCGTTGGTTCGCCGGCAGGGCGCGGAGCACCCGGCCCGTGCGGCTGTGCCGCAGGCCGTGCATGCCGGCGAGCACCACGACGAGGATGCCGAGGCAGAGCTCGAACACCGAAGTCTGGGAGGTGATGGACAGCCCGAAGAGGTAGGGCACACCGACCGTGCCCTGGGGGATGTAGGAGAACTCGGCCCGGACGAGCAGGTAACCGGAGGCCGCCAGGGCGAAGGCCAGCGTCGTCACGGCGGCGAACATCCCGTCGAGACGCAACGTCGGGATGCCGACGACGACGGCGGCCGCCGCGGCCGCCGCGCCGGCGAGCAGCAGCGCCAGACTCAGGTCCCAGTGCCAGTCGAGCAGCGCCACCGCGCCGACGACGGCGCCGACGGCGGCGAAGGACATCTGGCCCAGGCTGACCTGGCCCGACCAGCCGGTGAGGACGACGACCGAGCACCCCACGACGGCGAGCGCGACGAGCGTGGACGCATCGACCAGCGCGCCCGGCCCGAGCCACAGAGGCAGCGTGCACGCCGCCGCGAAGGCCGCCGCCGTGCCGAGCGGGATGCCGGCTCTGACCTCGGGCAGCCGGCGGGCGTCCTCCGACAGGTCGCGGACGCTCCCGGCCAGGGTGAGCGACGCTTCTGCCTCGCGGTCGGTGCGGCGCACCACGAGCTGGCGCAGGAGGATCGCCGCGAAGACGACGCCGGCGAGGACGGCGAGCCCGAGCGCAGGGTTGGTCGGGTCGTCCCACGCCACCCCCTGCTGGAGCACACCGAGGGCCACCGCGGCCACGGCGATGGCACGGAGGTCGGAGAAGTTGCCGAGCGCCAGCGCGGCCAACGCGGTCACGAGAGCGGTGAGGCCGTAGGTCGGGTCGAGCGGAATCCCGACGATGGCGGCCTGGAAGAAGATGCTCACGAACGACAGGACCCCGGCCACCACCCAGGTGAAGGACTGCAGGCGGCCCACCGGGATGCCGAGCATCGCCGCACGGTCGCGGCGGTCGCCCGTGGCGCGGACGGCGATGCCCACGCCGCTGCGGGTGAACCAGAAGGACACGGCGGCGAGGCAGCCGAGGGAGACGACGACCGCGACCAGGTCGTCCGTGGTGAACACGACCGGCGCCACGTGCCACGTCACGTGCCAGGGGAAGTTCACCACCGCGGTGGAGATGGGTGTCTGTCCCCAGATGCGCGGGATGAGCAGGCTCACGACGACCAGGAACTGGGACAGCCCGATGGTGGCCACGGTGAGGATGAGGCGCGGCGACCGCCGGAAGCGCCGCACGACGACGATCTCGACGGCCGCGGTCAGGATCACCGCGGCGACGAGCCCGGTGGCCAGCCCGAGGAAGTAGTTCAACCCCGAGAGTCCCACGAGGCCGACGGCGAGCACGGCGGGAGCCGTACCGAGATCGCCCTGAGCGAAATTGATGATGCCGTTCATCCGGTAGGTGAGACCGAGTCCGACGGCCATGAGCGACCCGAGCAGACCGAGCACGACCCCCTCAATCCACACCCCGAGGGGGACGGGGAACAGGATCAGCTGCAGCGCCAGGACGGCGGCCACGGCCGCCGCGGCTCCTACGGCGCTGGAGCGGGCGTCGTCCCTCAGGGCCCGGGGCACACGTCCCGATCCCGCCCCGCCGGCCGCGACGTCCTCACCACGAGCCCTCCCCGGTTGCCTCGTCTCTCGCCTCCCCGACGGGCAACGGGCGTCAGGGTAGTTGCTGGGTCACCGGCGAGCAGGGTGCCGCTACGGGGGTGACCTGGGAAACCGCCACCCGGGTCGCGGGGAACCTTGTCCCCGGGTTGGATCGGGAGCCGGTCTCAGGATGACAAAGTGGTGGCGTCCGGCATCCGGCGCGTGACGGGGCGGCGCGCACCGGCAACATCGAATCGAGGTTTCCGTGGCGCGCACCGAAGAGGACGAAGACCGGCCCCAGCCCGCCGCCGATCTGCCACCGCCCCCACTCCCGCCACCGCCACCGACTCCCCCGGCGGCTCAGGCCGTCGGCCTCGAGAAGACATACGGCTCGGGCCAGGCGGCGGTGCGCGCCCTCGCCAGCGTGAACGTCGTCTTCGAGCACGGGCGCTTCACCGCCGTCATGGGCCCGTCGGGATCAGGCAAGTCCACCCTCATGCACTGCATGGCCGGGCTCGACCGCCCGACCGCCGGCCGGGTCTTCGTCGGCGGCCGCGACATCGGCGCCCTGGACGACGCCGGCCTCACCGAGATGAGACGAGACCGCATCGGCTTCGTCTTCCAGTCCTTCAACCTCGTGCCCACCCTGACGGCCGCCGAGAACATCACGCTCCCGGCCGACCTGGCCGGCACCAAGGTGGACCGGGAGTGGTTCGACTATCTCGTCAGGCATCTCGGCATGGGCGACCGTCTCTCGCACCGTCCCAGCGAGATGTCGGGCGGGCAACAGCAGCGCTGCGCCTGCGCCCGCGCCCTCATCAACCGACCCGACCTCGTCTTCGCCGACGAGCCCACCGGCAACCTCGACTCCAACTCCACGAACGATCTGCTGGGGTTCCTCCGCCGGTCCGTGACCGAGTTCGGGCAGTCGATCGCCATGGTCACCCACGACCCGGTCGGAGCTTCGTTCGCCGACCGGGTCGTGTTCCTGGCCGACGGCAACGTCGTCGACGAGCTCGCCGCACCGACGGCCGACACGGTCCTGGAGCACATGCGGACCCTTGCCTCGCCCGCTCCCGCGGACACACCGACTCCAGCGGACACACCGACCCCAGCGGGCACACCGACCACCGGCATCGGAGGCTGACGTGTGGCGCGTCACCATCAAGGGCCTCCTGGCGCACAAGCTGCGGCTCGTCCTGACCGCGCTGGCCATCGTCCTCGGCGTGACCTTCATTGCCGGCACGTTCGTGCTCACCGACACGCTGCACAGCACGTTCGACACGCTGTTCAGCAACATCTACCAGAACGTCGACTTCCAGGTCCGGGGCGTGGCCCAGCTCGGGAGCGGCGGCGGTGCCACCCGTAACCCGGTGCCCGAATCCGTGCTGGCCACCGTGCGCGCCGTGCCCGGGGTGGAGGTGGCCGAAGGCGCGGTGGCCGGCACCGCGCAATTCATCAGCCACGACGGGACTGCGATTTCGAACGGCGGAGCCCCCACACTCGGCTTGTCCTGGGATCCCGCCCAACAGCTCTCGCCGCTACGGCTCGCCGCCGGGGGCCCCCCGACCACCCCGCACGACGTGGTGATGGACCTCGGCACCGCCACGAAGTACGGCTTCTCGGTGGGCCAGCAGGTGAGGATCCTGTTGCGCGGGCCGACGCAGACCTTCACCATCTCGGGCCTGGCGCGTTTCGGTACGGCGAACAACCTGGCCGGGGCGACCCTCGCCGCCTTTCAGCTGCCGACGGCGCAGAGGATCCTGGGCTCGGTCGGCACGTTCGACGCCATCAACGTCGTCGCCCAGCCCGGCGCCGACAAGTCGCAGGTCCAGCGGGCCATCGCCCGCGCCCTGCCCCGGGGCGACGAAGTGGTGACCGGCCAGACGGTCGTCAACGAACAGACGAGCCAGGTGAGCCAGGCCCTGGGCTTCTTCAACACGGCGTTGCTCGTGTTCGGCTTCATCGCGCTGTTCGTCGGCGGCTTCACCATTTTGAACACGTTCTCCATCATTGTGGGGCAGCGCACGCGCGAGCTGGCGCTGCTGCGCATCGTCGGCGCGAGCCGCCGCCAGGTGTTTCGCTCGGTGCTCGGGGAGGCGGCGATCGTCGGGCTGGTGTCCTCGCTCGTCGGCATCGGCCTCGGCGTCCTCGCCGCCATCGGGCTCGAGGCCTTGCTCAGCGGCTTCGGGGTCACGCTGCCGTCGGGACCCATCGTGTTCGAGGCCCGCACCGTCATCGTCTGCCTGATCGTCGGGGTCGGGGTGACGCTCGTCGCGGCCATCAGCCCGGCCCGACGCGCCGTACGGATCGCACCGGTCGCGGCGGTCTCCGAACAACAGACCGAGTCCGAGATCCCCCTGCGCCGCCGCGTCACCTGGGGCGGGGTGATCACGGGCCTCGGTGTGATCGCCCTCGCTTACGGGCTGACCAAGCCCCTGATCGGGTTCGTCGGACTCGGCGCGCTGCTCGGCTTCGTGGGCGTGACCCTGCTGGCGCCGGTGGTGGCCCGCCCGATGGCGAGCGCCATCGGGCGCCCGCTGGCGCGGCTGCTCGGCATGTCGGGCCGGCTCGGACGCGAGAACTCCATGCGCAGCCCGCGCCGCACCGCCCAGACCGCCTCGGCGCTGATGGTGGGCCTCGCCCTGGTCTCCGTCATCGCCGTCTTCGGCGCGTCGCTCTCGAGCTCGGCCACGGCGAGCGTCCAGCAGGCCATCAGGGCGGACATCATCATCTCCACACCGAACAACGCCGCTCAGAGCGGCTTCAGCACCACCGTCGCGCCGCGCGCAGCGGCGGTGCCCGGGGTGACGGCGACGTCGACCGCGTACCAGGACCAGTTCGAGGTGCAAGGAGGGGTCCAGGGCCTGACGGCGGTGTCCACCTACCAGCTGGCGCAGACGATCAACCTGCAGATGACCGAGGGAACCTCCGCCGCGCTGTCCGAGGGCCAGCTCCTGATCGACACGAAGACCGCGGACTCCAAGCACCTGAAGGCCGGCGACGTGGTGCCGGTGAAGTTCGCCAAGACCGGCGACACCGTCATGAGGATCGGCGGCGTCTACAAGGCGAACAGCCTCCTCGGGAGCTACCTGGTCGGCGACCGGTTCTTCCTGGCGCATTTCGACAACGAGCTGCCGTTCGCCGTGCTGCTGAAGACCGATGGCGGCGCGGCGACGGAGCAGCAGGTCAAGAACGCACTGTCGGGGTACCCGAACCTCAAGATCCAGAGCAGGGCGGAGTTCGAGAAGTCACAGGAGCAGCAGGTGAACCAGCTGCTCGGCCTCGTCTACGCCCTGCTCGCCCTGGCCGTGATCATCGCCCTCATCGGCATCGTGAACACGCTGATGCTCTCGGTGTTCGAGCGAACGCACGAGATCGGACTGCTGCGCGCCGTCGGCATGAAGCGGCGTCAGATCCGGGCCATGATCCGCTCGGAGTCGGTCATCCTCGCCGTCTTCGGTGCGATCATCGGCATCGTGGTGGGCACGCTGCTCGGCGTGGCGCTGGTGGCGTCGCTGCGGTCGCAGGGTTTCACCAACCTCGTGGTCCCCGTCTCCAACCTCGTCGTCTTCCTCGTCCTCGCCGCGCTGCTTGGGCTGCTGGCGGCGAGCTGGCCCGCCCGCCGTGCCGCCAAGCTCGACGTCCTGGCCGCGATCGCCGCCGAATAACCCGCCATCGCGCCGCCGAATGATGGGTTCCAGACGACCCGTGCCGGGGGGGCCGCATCCGGTCAGATCGACGCCGCCGCCTCGAGGTAGGGCCAGGCGAGGTCGGGCGGGAGCCCGCCGACGAGCGGTTGGAGCCCGAGGGGGCGGCCGGCCGCCACGTGGGCCCGGGCCTCGTCGGGCGTGAGGATCTGGTAGGCGCCCGCTTCTGCCGCCAGCTCGTCGACGGTGGTGGCGAAGGAGACCGACGCCGTGCCGGTGCGGCCCTCGTTCCACGCGCCGTAGCCCCGCGCGTCGACCAGCAGGTACTCGCCGATCTCGGCCCACGCCCGTTCGGGATCGTCGGCCACGAACACGGTCAGCGGGATGCCGGGTGGGGGGAAGTAGCAGCCTGGGGCCGACGGGCCGCCTTCGGCACGGTAGGCGTCCTCCAGCGTGGCGTCGTGACTCTCGGACAGGAAGAGCAGGCCCAGCCGGCCGGCACGCCGCGCCGCCGCGACCGAGCCGCCGCCGTAGGCGAGCATGGGCCCGCCGGGCGTGAAGGGCAGCGGCGTGACGCGGACCGTGCGCCCGTCGACGACCGCCGGCTCGCCTGACCAGAGCTGCTGCAGGAGCCGGATGCGCCCTTCGACCATGGAGGCACGGCGCCGCCGGTCGACGCCGAACATCTCGAACTCCTCGTCGCGGTACCCGATGCCGACGACGTAGATCACGCGGCCGCGGCTGAGCAGATCGACGACGGCCAGGTCCTCGGCCAGCTTCACCGGTTCGTAGAACGCGAGCAGCAGCGCGCCGACGGTGATCGGCATCTTCTCGGTGCGCGCGGCCACCGCGGCGGCGACCGGGACGGGCGACGGCAGATAGCCGTCGTCGGAGGCGTGGTGCTGGCTGAACACGGCACCGAGACAACCGTGGCTCTCGGCCCAGGCACACATGTCGACCGCGGCCCGGTACAGGTCGGCGCGGGCGCCCGGGTCGGGCGAGCCCTGGCGCATGCCGAAGCGAATCGTGAACATGACCCTCGCGTACCACAGCGTCTCGCGGCCCGGCCACACGGATGCCCGCGGGTCGGTACCGTTGCACCATGAGCGCGACCGAAACCCCGGCCCGGCCCGGCCTGTTCCGCCTTCCTGGATACGAGGTCGCCGTCGGGCCCTACTCGCACGTCGCCGCCGAGCGTGACCGGCTGGCCGCGTTGCGCTGGCGCCACTTCGACGCCCGGGCGCTGGGGGCCACCGTCGGAGGGGAGATCTCCGGCGTCGACCTCGGGGCCGAGCTGCCCGACGAGGTCGTGGCCGACATCCGCCAGGCTCTCGCCGACTACAAAGTCCTCTTCTTCCGCGACCAGGCGCTCACGCCCGAGCGTCACGTCGCGTTCGCCCGGCGCTTCGGGGAGCTCGAGGTCCACCCGTTCCTCCCCTCCAACACGGGCGAGCCCGAGCTGGTCCGCTTCGAGAAGACGGCCGAGGTCACCGGGTACGAGAACTCATGGCACCACGACGTCACCTGGCGGGAGTGCCCGTCCATGGGCGCGGTCCTGCACGCCATCCGCGTTCCCGAACGCGGCGGCGACACGCTCTTCGCCGACATGTACGCCGCCTACGACGCGTTGGACGACGCGACCAAGGCCGAGATCGACGGGCTGACGGCCGTGCACGACTTCACCCAGACCTTCGGCCACAGCATGTCGCGCGACGAGCGCCGCGCCGCGCAGGAGAAGTACCCGCCCGTGCGCCACCCCGTGGTGTGCACGCACCCCGCGACGGGGAAGCTGCACCTGTACGTCAACCGGCCGTTCGTGAGCCACATTCAGGGTCTCGAACCCGACGCGAGCCGCGACCTGCTGGACCGGCTGTGCCGCCAGGCCGACGCGCCCGAGCACCAGTGCCGCTTCACCTGGACGGCGGACGCGGTCGCCTTCTGGGACAACCGCGCCGTGCAGCACTACGCATCGAGCGACTACTGGCCGCACCGGCGCACGATGGAGAGGGCCTCCATCGTCGGGCCGAAGCCCGAGCGGGTCAGCTCGGGGGCTGGCCGTACGAGGTGACCGAGAGGAAGACGACGGGCAGGCGGCCGAGGCGGAGCGGCCCGTGGGCGACCTCGCCGTCGAACTGGAGCGAATCGCCCGGGTTGAGCTCGTAGGAGGCGCCGGCGTAGCCGTAGTCCATCTGGCCCTCGAGCATGTAGAGGAACTCGGTCCCGGGGTGCTGGTAGAGCGGGAACACCTCGCTCTCGCTCGAGAGCGTCACCAGCATCGGCTCCATGCGCTTGGCCGGCCCGCGCATCGACCCGAGCAGCTGGTAACGGTGGCCGCTGCGAGTGCCGGGGCGACCGAGCTCGGGCCCTCCCCCGGCACGCGTGAACAGGGCGTCACGTTCCTCGTCGAGACCCTGGAACAGCGAGGTGATGGGCACCTCGAGCGCCTCGGCCAGGCGCGACATGGTGGCCAGGCTGGGCGACACCTGCGCGTTCTCGATGCGCGAGATCATCGCCCGGGAGAGTCCGACCCGTTTGGCGAGCTCGGAGGAGGTCAACCCGATCTCCTTGGCGCGGCTGCGCACGCGCCAGCCGATGATCGATTCGATCTGCGCCGGCGCGGCGTCGGCCGACGCCTTCGCGGCCGGTTTGGCGCGACGGGTCGCCGCGTCGCGCGCCATCACGCCGCCGGCTCGACCTCGATGGCGCGCGACGGAGCGGCCGGCCCCTGTTGCGCCGGTGTCGCGGAGTGCTCGAGCGACGGGCGCGTCGCGACGGGGATGGCACGCCGCGGGGAGCGGACGGCCAGGGGGGCGCGCACGGTGAGGACGCCGTTTTCGGCCCGCGCCGAGAGGCGGTCGGTGTCCCACCGGTCCCCGAGCCACAGGCGCTGGTGGAAGGTGCCGTGCTGGCGTCCGGCCTCGATCACGTCGATCCCCCGGCCATGGGCCAGATTCCGCCCGAGGCTCACCTCGACCGTCCGGCCCTCGACCGCCAGCCCGATATCGGCGGGCGCGACACCGGGAGCGTCGAACTCGATGACCAGCTCCTGGCCGTCGCGGTACACGTCGTAGGCCAACGGCATGGTCCCGTGGTCTTCGTGGGCACGGGTGAGCTCGTGGACATCGTCCTCGCGGAGGGGGCGCAGAGCGCCCAGAGGGTCGGCAACGGTCGACATGGGATCTCCTCTCCCTGGTCGCGGCCCCGTCGGGCCTCGATCGCCTCGGTGCCGGGCGGGTGTCCCCGGTACCCTCGGCGTGTTTACCAACAATATAGAGCTGTAACTAAAAGTCAACAGAGGGAGAGAGGACCGGGAACCGGTTTCTCGGTTGCCCCGGCGGGTTCGCGGTGCGACGATGCCGTCCTCGTGGTCGACACCACACGCCAGGTCCCGGTCGCCCCGGTCACACCGCGTCCGCCGAGCTCAGCCGGCCGCGCCCTCGACCACGCGGTGGGGAGAATCCTCCGACTCCCGCGGGCCACGACGACGTACCGGGTGGCGCGTGGCTTGCGCATCCCGGTCCGTGACGGCGTCGAGCTGGCGGCCGACCTGTACCGGGCGGAGCCGGAGGCGGCCGGGACGCTGTTGATCCGGGGCCCCTACGGCCGCTCGCTGCCCATGGCACTTCCGTTCGCCCGCGTCTTCGCCGAACGCGGGTACAACGTGCTCTACGTCTCGTGCCGCGGCACCTTCGGTTCGGGCGGCACCTTCGACCCCATGGTGTCCGAGGTCGACGACGGCCACGACGTGGTCGCCTTCATGCGCGGCCAGCCTTGGTTCACCGGCACGTTCGGCACCCTCGGTGCCTCCTATCTCGGCTTCACCCAGTGGGCGTTGCTCGTCGACCCGCCGCCCGAGATGACCGCTGCCGTCATTGCGGTCGCACCGCACGACTTCAGCCGCCATGTCTGGGGCACCGGTGCGTTCAGGCTGGACTTCCTCGGGTGGAGCCACATGGTCGTGAACCAGGAGGACGGTGGTGTGCTCCGGGGCGCGCTGCGCACGGCAACCGCCGAGCGCCGGAACGCCGGTGCCATGAACGAGCTGCCGCTGACCCGGGCGGCCGACACGTATCTCGGCGGACGTGGGCCGTGGTACACGGACTGGGTCACCCGTTCGGATCTCTCCGATCCGTTCTGGGAGCCGATGAACCTCACGCGCGCCCTCGACCGGGTGGAGGTCCCGGTCCTCCTTCTCAGCGGCTGGCACGACCTGTTCCTGGAGCAGACGCTCGAGCAGTACGCGCACCTGCGGGTCGCGGTGTCGACGTGGCCATGACGGTGGGCCCGTGGTCGCACGTGGCCGTCGGTGCCGGAGCGGCGCGCATCAACAGCAGCGAGACGTTGGAGTGGTTGGAGCAGCACGTCGCCCGCCGCGGCTCGCGCCGTCGCGCCGAGCCGGTCAGAGTCTTCGTGACCGGCGCCGACGAGTGGCGGGACCTTCGCGTCTGGCCTCCGGCCACCAGCGACCAGACGTGGTACCTCGGACCGCACGGAGACCTCCTCGACGATCCACCGCCTGAGGACGCGCCCGCATCGTCCTTCCTCTTCGACCCGTCCCACCCGACGCCGACGGTCGGCGGGCCCCTCCTCAGCCCGAAGGGCCAGGTCGACGACTCCAGCCTGGCAGCCCGGCCCGACTGCCTCACCATGGTGTACGAGCCGCTCCAGACAGACGTCGAAGTCGTGGGCGAGCCGGTCGTGAGGCTGTCCCACTCCAGCGACAACCCACACGCCGACCTCTTCGTGAGGCTCTCCGACGTAGGGCCCTGACGGCCGCTCCCACAACATCACCGAAGGCTTCACGCGTTTGGATCCGCGCCGGCCGGCCGGTCCGGTTTCCCTGCGCCTCCGGGCCACCGCCCACCGGTTCCTGGCCGGGCACCGCATCCGCCTGGTGATCGCGGGAGGCTCGCATCCGCAGTTCGCCCGCAATCTCGGGACGGACGGGGATCAGTCCAGGAGCGCGAGGATGCGGCCGGCGCGCCACACGGTGCGGCACGGCGAAGGCGGTCGGTCGACGTTGGTGATGCCGGTCACTTGACGCCAGATCGGATGTGCAAAGTCGAGCTCCATGACGTGTCACCTGGAGCCAGGGACATTTCGTCGCCAAAGGACGGATCACCGGTCCTCGCCGTTTCCGACCATTGACGACATTGCCGATGTGGACTAAACCCGGGTTGACAGTCCGCGGGGACTGAGAATGGTGGGAAATCAAATGCGTCGTTCATCACTTCGGCTAAGCGCTGTCGTGCTGCTGGCGGGCGGGTTGTCGGTAGCCATGTCCATGGGTGCGGTCGCCCAAACTCGCCCGGGTGTGAGCCCCAACGCGAACGGGTAATTCGTCAATCGCACATGCGGCTCCGAGCGTCTCGTCGACCGGCTCGTCGAACTCGTACTGGACACTGTCAATGAATTTCGACACCGGGACCTTCACCTACTACCTGAATCCGCTCACGAAAACCGGTAAGACACTCTCTGGCACTCTTGACGCACCCGCATGTTCGGGAGCACTCCAAGGGACGTTGAAGAAGGGTCACCTCAAGCTGACAGTTCCGGACTTCGGCTCGCCCTGCAATCCTGGATTCACGATCACGCTCAAGGGAAAAATGAAGCTGCACGCCGGAACGACGTCGGGGACCTTCACCTCGAATTACGAGTGCGCAACGGTATGCACGTTTACCGGAGTGCGAACGTCATAGCCTGAACCGAAGTCGTCCGTTTCTCGGGGCGCATCCTCTTGCTCCTGAGGAATGGCCGTCGGCAGACGAGTCAGAAACGAACCGTCGGACTGGCGGGGGCTGACTATCTGGCCCTCGCCAGTCCGCGTCGATACTGACCGTTCCGCGGTCCTCATGCGGGGGCGACACCTCTGTGGCGTCGCCCGGTGTCTCTGGACCTCCACTCGCCGAGGGTCGAACGCCGGCCGCAGGTCAGGACGGGCGCCGTCTCCTCAAACGGGGTACGGCTCCTCCAGCAGCGACGCACTGCCTCGGAGACGAGCGAGCGAGAAACCAGCGGTCATCCGGTAGTCCTCGGTGACGCGGGCGATCTCGTCGGGGGTGATGACGTCCGCGATCTCGGAGAATCCCAGCGGGGCCCGCTGTTCGACCAGGAGCATCGGGACCTCGGGTCCGAGCCCGCGATTCGCCCGGACGATCGCCGCGGTGGCCGGGCGGCGTGCCTCTTCGTATCGGGTGAGAGCCTCCCCGATGTCGTCGGAATGGCGCCGGAGGCAGCCGGCGAGGACGCGGGCGTCGAGGATGGCCTGGGACGCACCGTTGGACCCGATCGGGTACATGGGGTGGGCCGCGTCCCCGAGCAGGGTGGATCGCCCGAAGGTCCACTGGTCGACGGGGTCGCGGTCGACCATCGGGAACAGGTAGGTCTCTGGCGCGGCGCGGACGAGGGCGGGAACGTCGAGCCACCCGAAGTCCCAGCTGGCGAACTCGGGCAGGAAGTCGTCCAACGACCCGCTCCGGTTCCAGTCCTCCGCCGTGGCGAGGTCCGAGTCCGGGCGACGCAGCTCAGCCACGAAGTTGAAGGCCTGCCGGCCGTCGGGCAGGTCGGCGATCGGATAGCCGACGAACTTCTGCTCGGGATGGCCGGCCCAGACCATCGTCCGGCCGTCGAGGATCGGTGCCGTCTCCGCCACGCCGCGCCACAGGAGAGCCCCGTTCCAGCGCACAGGGCCCTCGGCCGGATAGCGCTGCCGGCGGGCCGCACTGTGGATGCCGTCGGCCGCGATGACGATGTCGGTGCCGACACGACCGTCCTCGAAGACCGCAACCGGCCGCCCGTACGGGTCATGGTCGACGCGGTCGAGTCGTCGCCCCAACTGGACGGCGTCGCGCCCAAGGCGGTCGACGACCGCAGCCAGGAGGACCTCTTGGAGGACACCGCGATGGATCGACAACTGAGGCCAGGGGTACCCCGCGGCCAGACCCCGTGGCTCGCTCCAGATCTCCTGGCCGCGCCGCGTCGCGTAAAGGAGGAGCGACGGCGCGACGGAGCGGGCTTCGAGCTCGCCGAGCAGTCCGAGCTCGTCGAGCTCGCGCACCGCGTGCGGCAACAGGTTGATCCCCACCCCGAGCGGGCGCAGCTCGCTCACCGCGTCGAAGACCACGGACCGGACGCCGATCTGCTCGAGGCTCAGCGCGGTGGCGAGCCCGCCGATTCCCGCGCCGACGACGACGCAGCGGACGTCGTGAAGGCCCACGTTCAGAGAACCTCGTGGACGTGGATGCGGACCACAGAGCGGTGGCGCTCCCCCACGGACACCGCCAGGAGGTCGTTGAGCCACGCCTGCCGCTCAGCGGACGTGGACAGCCGGATGTGGGTCCTGAAGTAGTACTCGTCGGGGTCGACCGGTTCGCCGCGGGCCAGGCGACCGGCGACCGACGGCTCGGCCTTGCGGATGCCACTGGACCGGACCTCAATCGCCTCGTTCGCCTCGGTCAGGAGCGTGTAGTGCGCGTCGATCTCGAGCACCCCGTCGGCCCGGACCCGCTGCCAGTCGACGCCACCCTCGAGAATCGTGCCGGCCAGCCCGTCGCGGCCCGCGAACGTGCCGCCTTCGAAAGGGACGTACCTGCGTCCCGCACCGAGATCGACGACGGGCCGCACGTGGACCTCGATCTCCATCAGCTCACGCATTTCGAGAGGCAGCATCAACTCCCCTTTCGTCACGGTCGAATCGGAAAGCCCTCTGCGGTTGGACCGGGCATTCCGGGCGATGGCGGCCCGGGCAACCGCACGCCCGAATCTCCAGGAGGGCGACGCAGCGCCCGGAGTTCGCCGGCGGGAGCCGCAGCCTACGACCTACGCCCCACGGAGTTCGGCGCATGCCGTTCCATTTCTCCGGATGTGCCCGGCCCGAGCACGCGCCGTCTGCGGGCATCCCGACGGCGTTGCGTGACGCTCGCCGTCTTGGCCGACGAGGTAGCGTTGGGCCGACGAAGAAAGCCCTGCCCCAGGTCGGCGCACTGTGGGGTTGCCCACCGACCGGGAGGCGGAGGGTAAGCAGGGCATGAGCCACTGGAGCCTGGACCTAGTCGTGGATCCGATCGCGTACAAGGGGCGAGGCGTGTGCGCCGAGATGCTGCCCCGGCGCATGCAATTGGACTGGTGGCGGTACCCCCTCGAGGGCACTGAAATCCCTGCTGCGCCGACTGGGCGAGCGCAGCACCTGATGGAACGGACGTCGTGAGCCCGCCGGTCGACCAGCTCGAGCGCGAGCAGCCCCGCCCAGGGCAGCGACCCCCCGTGCCCCGGAAGGCCCGCTGGTCGAAGGCGCGCGTGCACCGCCGCCGCCGACGCATCCTGGCCGTGCTGATGGTGTTCGCCGTTCTGCTCGGGTGGGTGGCGTTCTCTCTGGGCAGCGCGTTGACCAACCCGGCCATGGGCAGCTCGTTCGGCGCCCGGGCGGCGGAGTGGATGCGCGAGCACGGCGGCTCCTCGCTGGTGGTGTGGGCGGAGAACGAGTGGTACTCCCACCATCCGCCCAAGGTCGGCGGCTCACTGGCACCAGGCACCATCCGCACCCCGAAGTCGGTCACGACACTCCCGGCCGCAGTCGCGGTGCAACACCTGCCTGCGCCGGCGCCAATCGTGCCGCTGGCCAGCCCGCCGGTGGCGGGCGAGGGCCAGTGGTCCCCCGCGGGCCGTCTCGTCGAGGGTGTCCCGGCGGTCTACGAGTCCATGCTCCGGCCGAGCGCCATCCATACGAGCTACGTCGTCGGCGTCGCGTGGATGGACACCACACTGCTCAAGGCGACCCTGTACTCGGGCAGCCAGATCCCCGGCGGAGGACCGTACAGCCACACGGCCCCGGTCTCGCCATCCGACGCCAGCTCGCTGGTGACCGCCTTCAACGCGGGCTTCCTGATGGGCGACGCCGAAGGCGGCTACTACACCGACGGCAAGACCATCGCCCCGCTGCGGACGGGCGCAGCGTCTTTCGTGGTGTACAAGAACGGGAACTGCACCGTGGGCCAATGGGGCCGCGACGTGTCGATCGGGCCCGACGTGGAGTCGGTCCGCCAGAACCTCGACCTGCTGGTCGACGGCGGCCAGGTGGTTCCCGCGGCCTACACCGCCGACCCGACCCAGTGGGGCGCCACGCTCGGCGGCGGCGACTACGTGTGGCGCTCGGGCCTCGGGGTCACCGCCAACGGCGCGCTCGTCTACGTGGGCGGTCCGGGCCTCGACATCGCCGATCTGGGGACGATCCTGGTCCGGGCCGGCGCGGTGCGCGCCATGGAGCTCGACATCAACACGGACTGGGTGAACCTCAGCACGTACAAGCCGTCCACCACGACCGGGGCGGCGTCGGCGGCCAACGGCACGGAGCTGCTGTCCGGCATGACCGGGACTCCCGGGCGCTACTTCGAGCCCTGGTGGGCGCGAGACTTCATCACCATGTCCGCACGCTCCACGGTCACGGCCGGCTCGTCCCAGTGACCGCGGCCCTCGAATCCGCGCCAGCCCCGCAGCCTGACCTCGACGTACCGCTTGCCGGGTGGGGACGGACGGCACGCACCGTCGGCACCGTGACGCGACCGGCGAGCGTGGAGGACGTCGCCAGCGCGCTGGCCGTCGCCGGGCGCGTCGTGGCGCGCGGGATGGGACGCAGCTACGGGGACGCGGCGCAGTGCAGCGGCGGCCTGACGATCGACATGACGGGGTTCTCGCGCATCGGCGAGGTCGACGAGGCGACGGGGACGATCCAGGTGGAGGGTGGGGCCAGCCTGCACGAGGTGATGAAGCGGATCATCCCGGCCGGGTGGTTCGTGGGCGTGACCCCGGGAACGCGTTACGTCTCGGTGGGCGGCGCCATCGCGGCGGACGTGCACGGGAAGAACCACCACCGAGACGGGAGCTTCGTCCGGCACGTCGTGGAGATGACGCTGGTCACGCCGACCGGCGTCGTGAACGTTTCCCCTGAAACCGACTCCGAGCTGTTCTGGGCCACCGCGGGCGCCATGGGGTTGACGGGCGTGGTGGTGCGCGCCACCCTGCGGCTCATCCCGGTGGAGACGTCGTGGATGCGGGTCGCCACCCGTAGATTCTCCCGTCTCGGGGATCTCATGGCGGCCATGGAGGAAACCGACCACGAGTACCGCTACAGCGTGGCGTGGCTCGAATGCCTCGGGGTGCGGCGCCGTGGGGTCCTGACGCAGGCGGACCATGCTCCGCTGGCGGCCGTTCCCAAGCGGGACCTGACCCGCTGCCTGGAGGCGCCACGGGACCCCGCGCTCCGCGTCCCGGCGCCCGCTCCGTTCCGGCTGGCCAACCGGGCATCGGCCCGGGCCCTCAACGAGGCCTGGTTCCGGGCGGCCCGGCCGTCGGAGGGATCCCTCCGGACGCTGACCGGCTTCTTCCACCCGCTCGATGCGTTGTCGGGCTGGAACCTCCTCTACGGACCTGACGGCTTCGTGCAGTACCAGTTCGTCGTACCGCCCGACCGGGGTGACGTGGTCGAGGGCGCGGTGGCCGCGATCGCGTCGTCGGGGATGCCCTCGCTCCTCGCCGTGCTGAAGCGGTTCGGCCCGGGATCGCCCGGCCCGCTCTCTTTCGCCCGGCAGGGGTGGACCTTGGCCCTTGACTTCCCGCTCGGTCCCTCGCGGCTGCCGGCGCTGCTCGACCACCTCGACCAGCTCGTGGCCGACGCCGGCGGATGCGTCTACCTGGCCAAGGATGCGCGGTTGCGTCCCGAGCTGCTCCCGGTGATGTACCCGCGTCTGAACCAGCTCGCCACCGTCAGCCGGCGAGTCGACCCGGAGGGGATCCTGGCGTCCGACCTCTCGCGCCGACTCGGGATCCCGTCGTGAACGACGCCTTCGGCCATCCGCAGTCTGTCGTGGTGCTCGGAGGCACGTCGGACATCGCGCTCGAGGTGGTTCGCCGTCTCGCCGCGGCGCGGTGCCGCACGGTCGTCCTGGCCGGGCGCGACCCGGCGCGGCTGGCGCAGGCCGGCGCCGAGCTGGCTCCCTCGGTCGAGCGCATGGCGACGGTCACCTTCGACGCGACGGACCCGGGAGACGCCGATGCGACCGTCACGCGCTGCTTCGCGGAGGCCGGGATGGAGGTCGACCTCGTCGTGGTCGCCGTCGGCGAGCTCGGCCACCAGGCCGACGACGAGGTCGATGCGGCGCGGGTCGCCCGAATGCTCACGGTGAACGCCACGTGGCCGGCGGCGGCCATGGCCGCGGCGGCCCGGTTGCTCCGGGGACAGGGGCACGGGCGCATCCTCGTGCTCTCCTCGGTCGCGGGCTACCGCGTCCGGCGCTCCAACTTCGTATACGGCGCGGCGAAGGCCGGCCTGGACGGTTTCGCCAAGGGCCTGGGCGAGGCCGTGCGCGGGACCGGTGTCTCGGTGCACGTCGTGCGGCCGGGCTTCGTGCGCACCAAGATGACGGAGGGACGCCCCGCCGCGCCCTTCGCCGTCGGGCCGGACCGGGTCGCCGAAGACGCCGTCCGCGGGCTCGAGCGGGGACAGCGGGTGATCTGGTCCCCCGGCGTGTTGCGCGCCGTGTTCGGCCTGCTCGGCCTCCTCCCCGACGCCATTTGGCGCAAGCTGCCCGGCTGACGGAGGCGTCTGGTAGAAACGGGTCGCTCAGGGGAGGGTCGATGCGTACGTCGAGATCGGGAGCGGTGCTCCTCGCATGCGCGGCGCTGTGCCTCGGGCTGACCGCGTTGATGCCGGGCGCCGTCGGCGCCGCCACCACGGGCAACGCCGGGGCGCGGTCGCTCCACTCGGGCGGCTCGATCGACGAAGCCTGGCTGACCGGGGCCGCCCCCGGCGACCGGATCACCCTCTTGCATTACGGCGCCGTCGTCTCGAACCCCGCCAATCCCGGCACCGCCGACTCGCTCGGCTCGCTGATCGTCCGCGACCTGTCACCGGGAGCTGGATACTCGTGGCGGGACGACACCACGCGCCGCCAGACACGGGACTTCACCGTCCTGGCTCCCTACGTCAATCCCTCCACCGGTTCGGCCCTCTACACCAGACAGCCGATGCACCAGGGTCTCAACTACATCACCATGCGTGACGGCATCAAGCTCGCCGCCACGGTGCGGTACCCCTACGGCATGACCTGCTCGGCGGCCAGCCCGTGCCCGACGGTGATTGAGTACTCGGGCTACAACGTCGCCGGGCCGACTGATCCCATCCCGTTCGTGATCGCCAGCGCTCTCGGCGTGCCCTGCACGAATTGCGGTGACCCGAACCTGCTCCCGGACAGCGCGACCTATGTCGGAGCCGTGCTCGCCCGGCTGTCGGGGTTCGCCACCGTAAGCCTCCAGATGCGCGGCACCGGTTGCTCGGGCGGCGCGTTCGACCTCTTCGGCTACCCCTCCGACTACGACGCATACGACGCGATAGAGATCGTGGCCCACCAATCCTGGGTGGCCAATCACCGGGTGGGCCTCGTGGGCATCAGCTACTCGGGTCTGTCGCAGTTCCCCTCGGCCGGCACCGACCCTCCGGCGTTGGCCGCGATCGCGCCACTGAGCCCCACCGACGACCTCTTCTCCACCGGGTACCCGGGCGGCATCTACAACAACGGCTTTGCCGCCAGCTGGATCAGCTCCCGGATCGACGACGCCAAGCCAGCGGCGACGTACAGCGACGGCAGGGTGGTGCAGAGCTCTTCCACCCCGGTCGCGGACGTGGGGCAGCCGTGGACCTACTACGAGATCGATGCGGAGCTGTCCGCCGGCAACGGGAAGTCGACCTGCCTCGCCAACCAGGCGCTGCACGCGCAGTCGGAGGACCTGGACGGGATCGTCGGCCCGCAGCTGGTCGCCCCCGGCACGGGACCGGGTCGGGACCCGTCGCTGTTCGACCGCCGCTCCATGATCGACTGGGCGCAGCACGTGATCGTGCCCGTGTTCCTCTCCGGCGCGCTCCAGGACGAGCAGACGGGACCGCAGTGGCCCCCGCTGATCGATGCGATCCCGAAGACGACCCCCGTCTTCGCCAACATGGTCAACGGCGGCCACATCGATTCGACCGATCCGCAGACGATCAGCAGGTGGCTCGAGTTCCTCGACATCTTCGTAGCCGGCCGCGTCCCGACCCAGCCGGGCGGAATCGACGCCATCGCGCTCGACCAGTTCGCCGGATCAGCGTCGAGCGTCCCGTCGTCCGAGGTGTCGCCGCTGCCGCCGACCCGTTTCACCAACGCGCCGAACGTGACCGTGGCCCGCGACGAGTTCGAAGCCCAGACCCCGCTCGTCCGGGTCCTCTTCGACAGCGGGGCCGGCGCGGTGGGTCCGGGGGGCATCGAATCGACGTACTCAGCCGACTTCACCAAGTGGCCCCCCGAGGGCGCCGTCACCAAGCTGCACTTCGGAGAGGACGGCGCGATGGCTTCGCAGAAGCCGACGGTCAAAGGCAGCGCAACCTTCACGCTGGACCCGACTGTTCGGCCCGCTACCAGCCTGCCTCCCGGCGGGAACCCCTGGGCGGCCCAACCCGACTGGGATTGGACTCCTGTCCCGCCCGCGGACGGGATCGGCTTCCAGACCGCGCCGTTCACGGTTCCGACCACGATCGCTGGCCCGGCCACCCTCGATCTGTGGGTCAAGGCAGCTGTCCCGGTGGAGGACTTCCAGGCCACCATCACCGAGGTCCGCGCACAGGCGGGGCAGGAGGAGTACATCACGTCCGGCTTCCTCCGCTCGGACGACCAGGCCGACCTCCCCGATTCGACGGCGCTCTTCACCGACCCCACGTATCTGGGTCCCGACGAGAGGAACCTGTCGGCGGACCACTACACCCTGGTGAAGATCCCGATCGACCCCGTCGTCCACACGTTCCGCCCCGGGACGGCCCTGCGGGTGGTGGTGTCCGCCCCTGGCGGCGACCGGCCGGTGTGGACGTTCGACACGCTCGACGCCGGACAGCAGGCCACCGTCGGGCTCGGCGGCCAGGCCGATTCCACGCTCGTGGTGAACGTCGTCCAGGGCGTGGACGCGACGCCGACGCTGCCGGCCTGCGGCTCGCTGCGCGGCGAGCCGTGCCGGGCCTACGTCCCGGAGGGGAACCAGCAGGGATCGTAGGAACGGGTCATCGCGCCCGGCGGTGGACCGCTCAGGCGGTGCCCCACAGCGAGCGCGGAAGGCGCAGGGGGTCGTCGATCACCGTGCTCTCGTCGTCGAAGACCATGACGGGCCGTGTGTCGAGCCTGAAGGCGGGCCAACCGGGATCGCCATCGCTGACGAAACCCACCCAGGCACGATGCATCTGGTCCGCCAGTCCCTGCGGAGGTTCCGACCCCAAGGCGATCTCCACGCCCGGCGCGTCCAGGTTGTCGAAGGCGAACGGGACATCGACACAGTGCGCGGCACCCAACACGCCGCCCATGCCCGGCGAACGCCACGCCGACTGGTAGAGGTACGTACGGCCTTCGGCCCCCATTCGGGCGTCGCACAGTGCTTCGGTGGGCAGGCGGAACATCCGGTCGGTCAGTGTCTGCCCCATGATGTCCGCGGCAGTGGCGCCGGGCAGCGAGTCCCGGTAGACCCGGGCGTCCTCCGCGGAGAGACCCGTCTGCTGCAGGGCTCTGTCGGCTGCTTCGTCGTCGATGCCACCGCCCAAGAGGGCGAACACCATGTTGAACTCCTCGGTCGTCGTGCCGGCCATGAGGTCGCCCGAGGCTCCGATGCCGGTGCGCGCGGCCTCAATCGGTTCGCACGGCACGAGGTCCCCGTCGACAAAGGGGGCCAGCGGCAGCATTCCCCGCCCGGCTCTCACGATCGTTTGGATGTCGGGGGTTGCTCCAGGGTCCACCGGGCTGAGCCGAGCTTGAGCTTGGAGCAGGCGCTCAATCGGGACCTCGCTGAGTTCGTGTCGCGTCAGCCGGATGCCGAGCTCCTCGGCCGCGGCGCGGGCGGTCTCGTCCGCCTGCTCGGCCGTCCCCACCAACGCCACCGGCCCACTCATGCTGATGGCGCGGCCCAGAAAGCCGCGTGAGCGAGGTATGGACAGGAGCAGCGCAGCGGCCATGCCTCCGGCGGACTGTCCGGCGACCGTCACGTTCGAGGGGTTGCCCCCGAAGGCCGCGATGTTGCTCTGCACCCACTCCAGGGCGGCGAGCCAGTCCAGGACGCCGCGGTTGGCGCCACCGTCCTCGACCGGAAGGAAACCCTCGAGACCGAGCCTGTAATTGATGCTCACCAGCACTACTCCGTCGCGGGCAAAACGCTCCCCCCGGTACCAGGGGCTGGCGCTGCAACCGGCGAAGAAGCCTCCTCCGTGGATCCAGACCAGTACGGGGAGACCCGAGTTGCCGGGGTCCGGTGTGAACACGTTGAGGTTGAGGCAGTTATCCCCTGGAACCAGGGGCTCTGGGATCAGGGTGAAATCCTGCTGGGGTTGGAGGGCGGTGGCTCCATAGGCCACGGCATCACGGATGCCCTCCCAGGGCTCGGGTCGCTGCGGCGGCGCAAACCGACCTTCACCGACCGGGGGCGCCGCGTAGGGGACCCCGAGGAACACGACGCCACCCTTCTCGAATTTTCCGCGGACCCTCCCCTGCTCGGTGTTGACGATGGCTTCCATCACTCCCCTCCACGTTGTTCGATTCCTCGTGCCGGTGTACCCGTTCACCCCCGGGTTCCGTCGGTATCCCGTCTGGCGCGACGGCGGGTGATGCTAGGAGTATCGCTTACACGTGTCAAAGGTCCGTCCGGCCGGACCGAATCCGGATCACGAGGCCAGAGCGTCCTCGGTCCTAAGCCGATTCTCGAGAGATGACGGTCGGCAAGCCCATCGTCCCGGGCGGCCGCGGACGGCCCTCGAGCATGGCGAGGAGGTAGTCGGCGATCTGGCCCCCGATGTCGCCGAAGTCCATCGTGGTCAGAGATGGCCGCGTCAACCCCGCAAACAGAAGGTTGTCGCAGCCCATCACGGCGATATCGTCCGGTACCTCGACGCCCGCATCGCGCAACACCTGCAACACGATCAACGCGAACTCGTCGTTGTAGGCGAACACGGCGTCGACGGCGGACTTCTCGCGCACTGCGTCGAGGATCCGGTCCCGTGCCGCGTCGAGGTCCATCGGCACCTTGAGCACACGGAGACGCCGCCCTTCGAACACCTGGCGGATCCCGTTGAATCGCTCGGTGCCGATGTCCGCCAGTCGTGGATCGTCAGGCAACACGACCAGCAGACGCTTGCGTCCCCGCTCGGACAGGTAGGTCGCGGCCGCCTCCCCGACAGGCTCCTGCGAGTACCGGAGCCGGGCGATCGACTTGCCCGGACCGTTCCCGACGGCGAGCACGCAGCGGGTACCGTTCAACTCCAGCGTCTTGACGATCCTCGGCGAAAGCAACGCACCGGGTGCGACAACGGCGACGGGCTGGATGCGCTCGCAGGCGCGACTGAAGGCCGTCGGGGACGGCGTGCCGGTGAAGTCGATCAGCGGGGTGTAGCCCGCTGCGGCCACCCGGCGGGTGAGGTGGTCGATCACCTGTGCGAGCAGCGGCCCTGGCGTGGCACCCACCATGACGACAAGAACGATGTCGCTCTCCTTCGTCTTCAGCATCCGCGCATGGTGATCGGGCGTGTAGTGCAGGTCCTCGACGGCTTTCCAGACCCGTTGCCGCACTTCCGGGGAGATCCGCTGTCGAGTGACGTCGTTGAGTACATAGCTCACCGTCGCTCGGGATACTCCGGCGGCGCGGGCAACGTCGTAGCTGGTCGGGCGACGCTCGGGTGCCACTTCTCCTCCTGTCCAGTCCCAAGGCGATCACTCGGGCCGGCACCATGTTGACACGAGTAAGTACTGAAAGTAGCGTTCCTCTCGCTTTCGTCGGCGACCGGTCACCCGGTCGCACGCCACGAAGCGTGGTGGACAGCGCTACCGCGGGACACAAGGGAGGGGGCGGGTGGGCGGGTCCAGGGGCTCCGGTCTGCCGGCGTGACCTGACGACGCGCGGCGGACGGCGCAAAACGATCAACGAGATCAGTGGCATGCCGGAATTGGAGGGTGTACCACGGAAAGGAAACACGAAGTGCGTCGAGCCCTTTTTTCGATCGTCGCCGCTCTGACGTCGATCACCGGTGTGGTACTGGTGGCGCCGGCGGTGGCAGGCGGCGCCGGCGGCGCTGAGTCCGGCCAAGGGGTCACCCCGACGAGCATCAAGCTCGGGATCACCTACCTCGACGCCGCGGCCATCAAGAGCGTGGTCAACATCGATCCGGGCAACTACCAGGTCGCCTACACCGCGCTGATCGACCAGATCAACGCCAAGGGAGGGATCGACGGGCGCAAGATCGTCCCCGTGTTCGAACCGATCGACCCCATCGGGACCGCCCCGGCGGCCAGCGCGTGCGCGGCGCTGACCGAGGACGACAAGGTCTTCGCCGCCATCGGATTCTTCCAGCCCGCCGACACCGCCTGCTACGTCGACACCCACGACACCGCGCTGATCGGCGCCACGCTGAGCAACGCCGAATCGGCGCAGGCCAAGGCCCCGTGGTTCAACAACGTCATTTCTGACAACGACCTCATCCCCAAGGAAATGGCGGCCTTCGCCCACGAGGGGGTCTTCGCCCACAAAAAGGTGGCCCTGGTCGGCGACGAGTCCGACACACCCGAGGTCGACCTGATCGCACCCGAGCTCAAAAAGCTGAAAGTCGACGTGGTCCAACGCGCCGTCAACAGCGTGCCCGACACCGACCAGGCGGCCACCGATTCCGAGTACGCCGTCATCGCCCAGAAGTTCGAGGCGGCGGGGGCCAACGTGGTCATCGCCGTCGGTGACGCCGGCGTCAGCTGGTCAGAAGCCCTCCACGCCAACCAGAGCACGTACCTGCCGCGGCTGATCGTGCCCGACTACGCCGACCTCGAGACCGTCGTGTCCAACAGGGCCAATTACAGCGCGGCCGAGCTCAACGGCGCCTTGACCGCCGGGGGCACCCCGCCGCCGGCGGTCGAGTGGAACGACCCCGTGATGCGCCACTGCGTCGCCACCGTCCACGCCGCCGAGCCGAGCGCCGTCATCAACGACCCGGTGACGGCCAGCGCGTCCACCCCGGTGACCTGGAACGCCCCCGAGACCGCATGCCAGCAGTTGGCGCTCTTCGAGGACATCGTCAAGGCGGCGGGCAAGACGCTGAACAACGCCACGTTCAATCGCGCCGGGGAGTCCTTGACCCACGTCACGCTTCCCGGTGGCGGCGGGACCTATGACTTCGGACCAGGCCATCGCGACGGCGACGGGCCGGTGTCCATCTTCGAATGGAACGCCGCCGCGGGGAAGCTCGAGGCGAAGGCCACCGTCGACTCGTAACCCCCAGATCGCATCCTGGCACGGCATGGTCAGCGTCCACCCGTACGAAGTTGTTGGTTGAGTTTCCTTGCGATATCCGTTCCCGTCACTCAGGATGGTGCTCTGCTCAGCGGTGGTGCCTTGAGGGGGCCGAAAGGTGCAACGGATTCCGAGGAAGGTCGTCCCGTGGGCGGCAATGGCACTCGTCGCGGCGATGGCTGCTGTGGGGGCCGCCCTGGGTTTGCTGATGGCGCCGACCTCCACGACAACTCCGGCGCACTCGCTTGCCCCCGCCCTTCGCGGCCTGACCAATACCGCCGCTTTCCCGACAGCTACCAGCACGATCGGCCGGCCGAGTCTTCTCGATCCACCTGCTCCCGGACCGATCACCGTCGACGCGTCGGCTTGGCAGGGTCACGGGAACCTGGCCTTCATCTCTCGCGGGCAGCTCGAAATGCTCTCCAACGCCGGAGCCCTCAGCAAGATCACGGGGCCGACCGGGGGCGGTTTCGACAGCGATGCCGCATGGTCGTCCGATGGCCACTGGCTCGCCTTCCTTCACACCGGTCCGGCCGACGGTTATGACCTACCCGCCCCCACTCTGTGGCTCCTAGGGGCTGGCTTCACGCAGGCCCGGCAGGTGGCGGCCGGCGGGATCGGGATGTTCGAATGGTCACCAACCGCTCCGGTGTTGGCGTACACCACTGTCCCCAAATACAACTTCCCCGCAGGGGTGCCCGAAGCCGTGTGGTTCGACCGCCCTGAGGCATCTCCGTCGAGCGTGGCAGTCGGGACAGGGGCCGGCGTGGGCGCAATCGCCTGGTCGCCCGACGGGAGCGAGCTCGCTTTCGATGACTCGGTCTTTCCGAAACCCGCTTCGGCGACGTCGGGAGCCACGCCCGCGACCAGTCGTCTGGGGATCGTTTCGGTCGACGGCGACCGAGTGGGAACGGTCTATCGACTGGCCGAGACAGGGATCGACCTGGCCGGCTGGTGGCCCGAGGGAGGCGGTCTCGTGTTCTGGGAGGACCCGGGATTCGCCGACTCGGCCGACGGCGACCCGCTGTACAGCCTCGACTTGGACGCCGATCGACCGGTGGCGTTGGCGACTTCGTTGGTGGGACCGACGTGGCTGGCGGCGGAACCCGACGGGCATTCCGTCGCCATCGTGGCAGGTGAGGGCCGAACGATCTGGACCACCGGACGTGACGTCGAACTCTGCAGTTTCCCCGCCGCCGTCTGCCACGCGGAGGCCATCCCGGCCAGGACAGTAGGCCTCGCCCCCAGCTGGTCTCCGTCGGGCAGGCTCATTTTCGCGGTCGCACCCGCCAGCTCCGATGATGGGACGTACTACTCGTCGGGTTCGATGGCCCAGTGGGACTCCACGAATGCTCTGTGGACGTCGGGTCTCGGAGGACCGCCCACTCGCTTCGCATCTGCACCCGTAGGCGCGTTGCTTGCGGTGCCGACCTCCCAGGGCACCACGATGATCGTGGTGGCGGACGACGCCCTGTGGTTGGGCAACACCGCGACAGGAGCACCGGCGACGCGGGTGGCCGGGCCTCTCTACTCGACCGTTGGCCCTGCGGGCTTCTACGGCGAGGTCGATTGGGCCGGCACATTCGCCTGGTCGGCTGCGTCCGGCCCTCGTTTGGGATCTGAGCTGCTGACCGATTCGGGTCTCTTCCCTCCGGATCCGCAGCTTCCGTAGAGGACATCGATGCCACCGCTTTGTTTCACCTGTGGCACGCCGTGGTGCGGAGGGAGTCGCCGCTCGCTGTCATGCTGGTCAAATGGTGCGAATTCGGCGTGTACGTCCTGAGGATGTGGTGGCTACAGAAGCAACGTGGCACGCGGCCTATTCGGCCATGCGAGCAGCCCACGGAATGATCCCCGAGCCGCATACGCCCGAACAGATCGTCTGGGGACAGCGGCGTACCGATCACCTGCTTACGAGCGATCCGGACGGATCTTGGCTGGCCGAGGATGGTGGACGTGTGATCGGGATGGCACAGTCCCAGATCCGGGGAAACCGTTGGGTGCTCTCCAACCTCGGGGTACTGCCTGCATATCAGGAGATGGGTATCGGAAAGGACCTGCTCGAGAAGACCCTCCAGTACGGGCAGAGCCGCGCCGGCGGGGCCATCTTTGCGTCGCCTGACCCCCGCGCTGTACATCGATACGTTCGAGCGGGCTTCGACCTCCATCCTTCTGTTGGTGCGGTCAGTCCATTGCGAAGGACGGTTGAACCTCCGACAGAAATTCAGGAAGCAGGTATTGACGCACTTACCCACGTCGACGCCGTCGACTCGGCGCTGCGAGGTAACACGAGACGCCCGGATATCGAATTCCAGCTTTCGCTTGGTCAACGTCTGCTCATCGACCCCGACGGCGGCTACGCCGTCGTTCGCGGGGGTCGCGTCGCCGAGCTGGCGGCAACTGACGTCGACATTGCCGCCCGACTGCTGCGGGCTCACATGGCTCGTTGCAACAACGACGAGGTCATCAGCGTGAGCTGGATGAGGGCTCGCGATCAGTGGGCCATCGAAACGCTCGCCGAAGCAGGCGTGGCCCTCCGTGCAGGCGGTGCCGTGATGATCCGGGGTCAATGGGAGATGAACGGTGCGTACATCCCAAATGGCGTGTTCGGCTGATGCGCCCTCAGGGATGGTCCGCTCGCGAGGCCGCATCCATCTCGATCGGATCGAAATAGCGATTGTGGCAGGCTCAATCGATGGAGGAAATCCGCTGGTTGAGCGCCGTGGAACAAGGCCGCCTGTTGCAATGCGGCCGGTTCAGCGCCGCTGAGCTCCGTCGATCCGTCACGGAGACCATCGATCGGCTCAACCCGGTGGTCAATGCCGTCGTCATCCCACTCTTTGACCGCTCCGGCACGGGAGTGCCGATCCTCCTGAAGGACGCTGGACAAGAGCTGGCGGGCACACCGCACTGGGTAGGCGTCGCAGCACTGCGCGACGCCGGCGTGACGTCGAGAAGGACCACAGCTCTGGCGGAGCAGCTTCAGACCGCAGGGTACGACTTCATCGGGAAGGGAGCCTGTCCACCACTTTCGAACGGGGTCACGACCGAGCCCCCAGGTTTTGAGCCCACTCGCAATCCCTGGGATCTGTCGCGATCCGTCGGTGGGTCGAGCGGTGGATCGGCCGCGGCGGTGGCGTCCGGGATGGTGCCGGTTGCCCACGGCTCTGACGCCACGGGGTCCTTACGCTGTCCGGCCGCGTTGTGCGGGGTGGCCACTTTGAATCCCACCTCCGGCCGGGTCGCCAGCGTGGCGCCTGCCGGACAGCCACCCAATTCGGTGTGGCGCGACTTCGTCCTGGCCCGTCATGCCGAAGATCTGACCGCCATGTTCCGCACGCTGTCCGCTGCCGTTCACCCGGCCGCAAAGAAAGCACTTCGGGTCGGAATTCTGGACCATGACCCGGAAGTCGGATTGGACGTGCACCCTGACTGCGTCGAAGGCGTGCACGTGGCCGGCCGTCTCTTGGAGGGGCTCGGACACCGAGTCGAAATGGCTTGGCCGCCGGTACTGAGCAGATTCTGGGGCGAGGCCGCTGACCCGTTGGGCGTGGTCAGCGACGCAACCCGGCCGCATGTTCTTCGATGGCTCGAGGATCGTCTGGGGCGAGCGGTCGACACGCACGAGCTCGACCGGCGGTTCTTCGAGGCCGTGAACCGCGCTGCCTCTCGCAGGGACCAGGATGTGGCGCGCGCACGAGAGAGGATCGACAAAGCCGCCGGACCTCTCTCGGGTTGGTGGGAAGAATGGGATCTGCTGGTGACCCCGAGCACCTTTCAGCCGGCGTGGCCTCTCGGGTCGGCGTCGGGATTGGCGCAAATGGGAACGCTTTTGGCCCCGTTCAGCCTGTCGGGGCAGCCCGCGCTCTCGCTGCCTCTGCACTGGAGCGCCGAGCAGTTGCCGATCGGTGTGCAGCTCGTCGGCGCGCCCGGTGCCGACGAGACGCTTCTGGCCCTCGCCGAGGAACTCCAGGCTGTATCCGATTGGGCCGCTTTGCGCCCGCCAATCTGCTGACATCCGAAAATGTGGTGGCAAGCAGGCTGAGAACTTAAAGTGTCTTGACGACGGGTACGCGACGGCCCGGCCATAGGAACCAACCATGGCAATGACGGTCGATGGAAACAGCGGTGACGTAGGGGACGACCTGACCGGACCCGCCATCGAGCTGGCTCGGCGGTGGCTCGCCGAATCCGCGGTGAGCGGTACCGAAGCTCGCCAGGCGGCACGCCTTGCGAGCCTTACGAGCGACTCGGGCTCGGTCGCCTTCGTCATGGCCTTTTGTGATCGGGTCCTCCGGCCTGCATCGGCCCGCATCGCGGCGGGCCAGCTCCGGCGACTCGCTCGCCGCCCCCGTCCGGCCTTCTTGCATCGGACCGACATGGCCCTCCTGCACGCTGGGGCACTGGTCTCGCGGGTTGCGCCCGGGGTCGTCATGGCATTGGCACGCTGGAGAATGCAGGCCCAGGTCGGCGATCTGGTCGCCGACGCCGGACCAGAGACGCTGGGAGCGCACCTCGCCCGTCTTCGTGCGGGCGGCTTCTCGGTGAACGTCAACCTGCTCGGCGAGATGGTGCTCGGACGTTCGGAGGCCGAGCGGAGAAGGGCAGCCGTCATCGATCTCATCGGCCGAGCCGACGTCGATTACGTCTCCGTCAAGCTCACAGCGATCTGCGACACCCTCTCCATGTGGGGCTACGAGGACTCGGTGACCCGTGCAGGCGACGCCCTGCGCGAGGTGGTCTGCGCCGCACACCGCCCAGGCGGCGCCTTCGTGAACCTCGACATGGAGGAGTACAAGGACCTCGCCCTCACCCTCGAGGTCTTCATGGGAGTGCTCGACGAGCCGGCCTTGCGCGACTACCCCGCGGGGATCGTGCTCCAGGCCTACCTGCCCGATAGCCACGGGGCGCTCGAACTGCTGGCTCGCTGGGCTCGGGCCCGGGTGAACGCAGGTGGAGCGCCGGTGAAGGTCCGGGTCGTGAAGGGTGCCAACCTGGCTATGGAGCGTGTCGATGCGGCGTTGCACCACTGGCCCCTTGCGACCTACCGCACCAAGGCCGAGACCGACGCCAGTTACAAGGCGCTCATGGACGCATTGCTCGATCCCAGGAACGCCGGTGCGCTGCGGGTCGGGATCGCCGGCCACAACCTCTTCGACTTGGCCTGGGCCTACCTCTTGGCCGAGGACAGGGGGATGACGGACGCGGTGACCTTCGAGATGCTCGAGGGTATGGCGCCGGGAATCGCCCGGGCTGTCTCGGCGGAAGGTGGCCCGGTTCTCCTCTATACCCCGGTCGTAGCCTCAGACGACTTCGACGACGCCCTTCCCTATCTGTTTCGCCGCCTGGAGGAGAACGCGGGCGGCGAGAACTTCTTGGCTCATCTGCCGATGCTCGGTGATGAGGACACCTTCGATGCCGAGGCGACGCGTTTCGCGGTGGCGGTGTCGGCACGGCACGGGGTGCGCCGCCGGCCCTTTCGCACAGACCCCAGGGAGGCTGACGATCGGGCGTCTGGTTTCGTGCCGGCGGCCGATACGGATCCGAACAACCCTGCGGAGCGGGACTCCATTCTCGCTGCCGTTGGCTCCGTACCCGACGTCGAAGTGCGCGTTGCGCTCGACGCAAGAGCGGTCGACTCGGTCGTCGACCGAGCGCGGGAGGCGCTCGCGGTCTGGGCCGCCTCTTCGCCGGAGCGTCGCGCCGAGGCGCTGCGATCCTGTGCCGATGTCCTCAAGTCGGCGCGGCCACAGCTGGTCTCTCTCTTGGCGCACGAGGGTCACAAGGCCTTGGCGGAAGCCGAAGCCGAGGTCAGCGAGTGCATCGACTTCGCCCGCTTCTACGCCGCCAGTGCCCTCGACGACGCCTGGCGTGACGGCCTGTGCTCCGAGCCACTGGGAGTGGTCGCAGTCGCCGGGCCTTGGAACTTTCCTCTGGCCCTTTCACTGGGGGCCGCCTTTGCCGCGCTGGCCGGTGGGAACGCTGCCATCGTCAAGCCCGCGCCCCAGACTCCTCGTTGCGCATCGTTCGCGGTCGATCAGATATGTCGTTCGCCGAACGCAAACACTGAGCTACCGGTCGGGATTCTCCAGTGCGCATCGGTCGACGACGGGCCACTGGGCACCCACCTGGTCGCGCATGGCGGCGTAGACGCCGTCGTCCTCACCGGTTCGTACGAAACGGCTGAGGCCTTCAGCCGAATGGCGCCAGGGCGGCCGCTCTTCGCCGAGACATCGGGAAAGAACGCCATGATCATCATGCCCGAAGCCGACCTCGATCTTGCGGCTGCCGATCTGGTGCATTCAGCCTTCGATCACGCGGGGCAAAAGTGTTCGGCGGCGTCGCTGGGAATCCTCGTCGGCGACGTGGCCACGTCAGAACGTTTTTCGTCTCAACTCCTCGACGCGGCGTCCTCGTTGATTGCCGGCCCGGCCACCGATCCGGCGGTGACCATGACGCCTCTGGTGGAGTCCCCGTCTGACCGCCTGCGGCGTGCACTGTCCACGTTGGAGCCCCACCAGCAGTGGCTGCTCGAACCTCAACTCCTCGATGAAGAGATGGAGCTGTGGTCTCCTGGAATCGTCGCCGGCGTTCGAGCCGGGGATTGGCTGGCCCAGACCGAGTGCTTCGGCCCAGTCCTCGCCCTGATCGCCGCTGAAGATCTCGAAGAGGCCATCAGGATCGAGAACTCGAGCGTCTACGGACTGACTGGTGGCCTCTGGTCGCTCGATCCGGGTCACCACCGGATCTGGACCGAGCGTGCGGACGTCGGCAACGCGTACGTCAATCGCGCCATCACGGGCGCCATCGTGGGACGCCAGCCCTTCGGTGGTTGGAAGCGCTCTGTGGTAGGCCCGGCTGCCAAGGCCGGAGGACCCAACTACGTGGCCCAGCTGACACACCTCACCGATACCGGACGTCCGACGAAACTCGCCGACCCAGGTGTGGGCGCCCAGACGCTGCTCGAGATCGTGCGGGGCGTCGTGGACGACGAACAAGCCCAAGCGCTCAGTGATGCCGCGCGATCGGACGCCTACTGGGTGGCACACGAGTTCGGGATCGAACGCGACCAGGCCCGACTGTTCTGTGAGCGCAACGTCTTGCGTTACCGACCGGTCCCGGGCATGGCGGTTCGTGTCGGGCTCGGGGCGAGCGCGTACGAACTCGGGCGCACCCTTCTCGCGCTACGCGCACTCCAGGCCGATGCCGAGGTGAGCGTGCATCCCGACGCCGAGATCGACGGCATCGACGTGCTTTTACGTCAGGCCGACGCAGAGGGAATCACCCTGGAGCGTGAAAGTGACGATAAATTCAGGGCGCGGGCGGCGAAGAGCGATTGGGGGCGAATTCGTCTTCTCGGGTCCGCACGCGGACTCGATGACCTTGCTCCCGCTATCTACCTCGACGCGCGGCCGGCGTGCGTCTCGGGACGCGTCGAATTGCTCCGCTACCTGCGCGAACAGTCCGTGAGCATCACAACGCACCGGTTCGGCAGCCCTGTAGGCATCGACTAAGCGTGTCGCCCAGGTTCCGGAGCCGCGTCGGCAAAGTGTCGTGCAGGACTCCATCGCGGCTGAGCACCGACGCCTCTCTGGGAAACGTCACTGCACCCGGCCGGTCGGGCTCGATTGCGCCTTCGAGTTCATCTGTGAACGCTATGGACCATTCGATAGCCGGCCCAGCTCCACACCATCCTCTGGCGTCATCAAGACGTGGCCGTCGGGCCACTCGGGGTGAACATGACGCTACAGCACCGCACATCCTGCGTGAGGAAGGGTTGCACGAGCGCCGAGACGGTTGCGGCCAGCGTACAGCGGCCCGGGTGACTGGACTCGCCTATCCGTAGAGTTCGGACAGCGTTTTCAGCGTTCGCGAGTTCCCCGAAAAGCCGACTGCTTCGCACCAAGTGGCCGTGACGCACGACACGCCCGCCAGTTCGGATGATTGCCCTCTTCCGGGGCTGGCACTCTGCGTCCATTTCGCCCCATTCCGAGACTCGACGAGGGTCGTGTCGACTCCTTGGCCAACGGCTTGGCATTTGCTCATGGACGAACATGAGACTGCGTAGAGGTAGTTCATTTTGGCGGTGTCGGGACTGGGTGTGATCGACCACGCCGCTCCGTTCCAGGATTCAATCAGGGTCGACGCTACGTTCTTCTTGTTCGGATATTCGCCGACGGCCACACAGGAACGCGCACCAGCACACGAGACGGCATGGAGCGAATTCGACTCCTCCTGGTTACGATTCGGGCTGGGAACGATCGACCACTTCGTCCCGTCCCACGACTCGATCAGAGTCAGCTGTGGGAAGCCGCCGGAGGTGGCGTATTGGCCTACCGCTGTGCATGAAGACGCGGAGACGCAGGATACGGCGTTCAGGAAGTTCCCGTTCGTCCCGACGTCGGGACTCGGCACGATGGTCCAGGAAGAGCCGTTCCAGGATTCGACCAGCGTCTGGGCGACGGTGTCGCTGAGGGAGCCGTAGCCGACAGCAACACACGAGTCGTCGGAGATGCAGGAGACCCCACTGAGGGCAGAGGTAGGGCCACTGTTGGGACTGGGAATGGCTGTCCAGCCCGAGCCGTTCCAAGATTCGATGAGAGTCTGGTATTCGGCACTGCCGAACCCCGAATAGCCCACGGCCTGACACGAGGAGGACGAGGCACAGGAGACGGCGGTGAGGTCGTTTGGATCATCCGTCCCGTTGGAGCTCGAGACGAGTGACCAAGCCCTCCCGTTCCATGACTCGATCAGGGCTTGGTCGTTGCCGCTGTTGTCGCTGAAGTGACCGACGGCTGTGCAGAACGAGGGCGACACACACGAGTCAGCGACAAGAAAGCCCCCACCCGTCGGGCCATTCGGACTCGGCTGAATTGTCCAGGAGGGGCTCGCATCCGCTTCAGGTGCAGCAGCGAAGGCAAAGGTTACGACGACACCGACAATACAAACTCTTGACACCCAGTGTGTCGTCATCGCCCAACGATCGGATCACGCAACCCGTTACGGATGCCAGAGTTGTTCCACGCCATGGGCCAATCCTGCACCGCCGAAGTTTGTCTGTGCAATCCAGCAGGGCTCGGGTCGAGGTGTCCCAGCGAGACGGCGCGTTCATGTGGACCGATGTGGCAGGCGTCGATCCCGAGAAGTGGTTGTACGAGCGAACGCGGATCAGCGTCGTGGCGTTATGCATCCGTCCCGGGTCGGTAGCGTGTGACTCGACGATTCAGGGGGCCTCACATGGTTGAGACGAGGGCTGTACCAAAGGTGGTGATCGTTGGAGGCGGCCATAACGGCCTGGTAACCGCTGCTCTCTTAGCCCGCCACGGGATGGACGTGACCGTGTTGGAGAAGAACGCGAGGGTCGGTGGCGCAGCCTTTACGGGCCACCCGTGGGGTCCTGATATCGATATGACCCGGTGCTCCTATTCGCTCGGGATGATGGATCAGGAACTCATCGATGACCTCGAGCTCGAGACTCGGTTCGGACTCAGGAAGGTCAACCAGTGGGGCTACTTCGCTCCTCGCCAGGATGGATATCTCCAACTTCCCGACGACGACCCACAGCTGCTCGAGAAAGAATTGACGACCAAGGCTGGACCCGGCGACCTACTTCGCTTCAGGAACTTCAAACCCACACTCAAGAAGATCAACACGATCCT
>CAWGHA010000006.1:0-63419 GCA_963822265.1 uncultured Acidimicrobiaceae bacterium | reverse complement strand
TCGCGGCCCAGCTCATTGCTCTGCACCGAGGAGTGTCGGCTGACGAGTCCTACGACGGCCGGGGAATCTGCTACCTCGAGTTCGGTCACGACTCCGTGGGGAAGGTCGACGTCACCTTCGTGAGCGGCCGCGCGCCTGTCGGAAGCCTCGACGGACCATCTCAGCTCATCGCCGCCGAAAAGGCGGAGTTCGGCTCCAGCCGGATCAAACGATGGTTCGACCGAACCTGGCCGCTCGACCGGCGCCGTGATCCGGCCGGATCCATTCAGCGGGCTCTAGGCCCGCCGATCCGGGCGGGTGGACCTACAGGTTGAAGCCTTTCGACATGCTGGCGACTCCGTTCGCCTGGTTCAGCACGGGGAGGTGCAGCAGGTTCTCGGCGGTGCGCAGCAGCGAGTAGTGGTTGAAGAACGTCTCCGGCTGGGTTCCCGGCTTGGTGCTCGGGCTCACGACCAGCGTTGGGACGTGGCAGCCCACGTCCGTCGAGTTGTCGGCACACTGGTTGGTCGTACCGCCTTCACCCTCGTCCCAGGTGATGAACACGGCGACGGTTCCGCTCTGGTACTCGGAGCTGTTGACGATCGTCGGGAGGTTCTGCAGGAGCCAGGTGTCACCGTCCGCGACGGTGCCATTGTGCATGTCGTCGATCAGGTTCGGGGTGATGAACGAGAACGCCGGCAGTGTCCCACCGGCAAGGTCGGAGGCGAGCTGGGTGTAGGGGACGTCGTTGGTCGAGCACCCGCTCAGCGTCGTGTAGTACGGCGCTGGGTTGTGGCGGATGGCATAGAGGCTGGTATTTCCCTCGAAGCAATTGGACGGCATGCTCTCCTCGTAGGATTTCCAGGTTTCACCCTGGCCGAAGATGCTCGGTGCCGAGGTGCTGCAGGCGGTGGACGGGTTGCAGTCGCCGTCGAACTGGCTGATCCCCGCATAGGGCAGTCCCGACGTGGCAGCGATGTAGTTGGGCAGGCTCGGGTGGCTGATGTTGTGGTAGTTGGTGGCCAGACCACACTCCGCGGCGAGGAAGTTGATGTAGGGAGCCGTAGGGTTGCCCATGATCGACGAGAAGCTGTTGTTCTCCATCCAGATCCAGATGACGTGCGAATAGTGGGTCGACGAGCGGGGCATCGTCCCGCACGGAGCGCCGTTCGACGCGGCCGCAGGCGCAGCGCCGGCGATGCCGGCTTCAGTGGCGATGCCGAGTCCCGACAGCGCCACGATGGCGGTCAGGACGGTTGTGATGGTGGCAAGTCTGCGCACGATGTTCTCCTCTTACTCTGCTCTCGGGTCGGACCTCGCTAGCCGTCCGCTGGCGCAAGAACATAGGCCACTTCGCCGTTGATGGGATAGTCGCTTGCCGCGCCACGCCACCGGCGATAATCCTTTTGATCACAACGTTTCATCCTGCGCGCAACGAGCCGGGTCCGGCTCGCGGCGGCTCGCGCGCACGAAGAGCAGACGGCTGCTCCTGGCTCGCAGCGGGACATTTGCACGTTGAAGGCTCCGAGCCGGGTGATCGCCCCTCGACACCTGGCGATGCGTCCTGCTCGGGATACCACGTGCCCGGCGACATGGCAATGGACGTCGCCCGTGTTCGTTGCGCTCTCAGTGCACGGAGACCTCGTCTCGACCCAAGCTACGAAGAGCGCGACGGATCCAGCGCGGTGCTCGGAGCAGGTGAAGGTCGCGCACACCAAGGTGCCGAGCTCGGCTTTTTCTCGCCGTCGGGACATCCCGTTTCTCTCGGCTTCCCTCGGCTCCAGAGTTCCTTCCCCGGCATGGGCGTTGGACCCCTGCACTCGCCCGCCGGGCCTCACCTACCCGTCGGCACCGTTGGGCCTTCGTTCACCGACGCCTCCGAATGGCCCTCGGCGCGGAGTGACCGGTCCGGGTCCCGTAGACCGACGGCGCTCGCTGTGATGGACTGGTCCGGCTACGAGAAGGGGGTAGCGATGAAGGGTCTCCCCGCATCGACTCTGGCCTTGGCCGCCCTTGCGTTGGGGATGGGTACCGCCCCGGCGGGCGCCGACCCGGCTCCAACCGCCCCGTCCTGGTCGATCGTCCAGAGCCCGCAGATTTCCTCGGACAACGCCACCCTCATGGGTGTGTCGTGCGCCACGGCCGACATGTGCATCGCGGTAGGAGGTGAGGAGACGTCGACCGGTGAGCAACCCCTGGCCGAGCAGTGGAACGGCGTCGAGTGGTCCGCGTTGACCATCTCGGGCGTGGCCAAGGACAGCTACCTGACGTCGGTGTCGTGCGCCGGAGCGCAGTGGTGCGCCGCGGTCGGATCGTCCATCTCCAAGGAGGCCGTGCAACGGGCCCTGGTCGAGGTCTGGGACGGCTCGTCGTGGGCGATCGATCCGACGCCGCTTCCCGGTGGTCCGACCTCGACGGCCGGCCTCGACTCGGTCTCGTGCCTCTCGGCGACGGCGTGCACCGCCGTCGGGGCGTTCGCCCGGCCCGGCGTGAACGCACAGGAGCGGCCGCTCGCCGAAGCCTGGAACGGCCACGACTGGAGCATCGAACCGACGCCGAACCCGAAGGCGGAGAACGGGAGCCAGCTCAACGGCCTTTCCTGCACGGCCCCCGACGCGTGCACGGCTGGTGGCAACGACGCCTTCGCCGACGTCGACCAGTCGATCTTCGCCCTGCGCTGGGACGGATCGGCGTGGAAGGAGCAGGGACAGCCCAATCCCGCCGGGCAGGGGTTCAACGAGGACTCGGGCGTCGCTTGCACCAGCGGGGACGCCTGCATTTCGGTCGGCCTGTGGACCGACGGCGGGAACCGCTCCGAGCCGCTGGCGGAGAGCTGGGACGGCTCGGTGTGGTCGCGCCGACCCGTACCTCACCCGCTACGGAAACAATGACGCCGGGTTGAACGGCGTGTCCTGCGTCGAGCGCGCGTGCATCGCTGTCGGGAACTGGTCCACCGGCTACGGCGGCGACCTGCCCGAGTACACGCTGGCCGAGCACTGGGACGGGTTCCGGTGGACGGTGCAGACCACGCCGAACCCCTCCGGGTCATCCCTCAGCGAGCTGGACGCCGTCTCCTGCACGTCACCCCGGGCGTGCGTGGCTGTCGGCCAGTCCTGGAACGGCACCGAGACGCAGCCCCTGATTGAGAGCGACGCGAGCTGAGGCCGTGTACGGCCGGGCCCAGGGAAGGGTCCGGGCGTGGCTCTCGAGCGCTGCGAAGAGGTGGTAGCCGGCGAAGGTCCAGACGGCTATCAGGAAGACATTGGCCACCCTCGACGTCGAAGTGAAGCGCACCAGCTCGCCGGCCGTCGCCACCCGTCCGCCGGTACCGCGGGCGACGAGGTCGACGACGACGCCGGCGGCGAGCACGGCGAGCCAGAACGCCACCCCGACCGGCCGGCTACCTGGAAGGAGCAGGGCCGGCCGGGCGGCATGGGGGACGAAGGCGGCGCTCACGCCGTAGGCCGGCCGTCCACCTCGACCGGTCGGTGGCTCCGGCGCCTCCACCGGGGATCGAGCTCGAGCCGCGCCGTAGCCGATGCCGGCCAGCATCCATACGAGAAGGAGGAGAGCGTTGAGCGGCCGGTACGCCTGCGCCAGCGCGCTGACGGTCAGGTGCGCCTGGCGTGTCCCGGTGTCGATCCCCAGCGCGTCCCACGCTGCCGCGACCAAGGCGAGCGCCAGCCACGGCGCCGTGCCGGCGAGCGCGCTCGCCGCCCCTCCCCGACCGGGTCTCGGCCACGCCCGGGGTGCCGGCTCCAGACGCCACCCGGCGCTGCGGCCGCTGCGGCCACGCCAGAAGGACACGTCGACCACGACGACTGCGCCGAGCGAGACCAGCCACGATACGACGGCCGCCGAACTGTCCCGGTGGTAGCCGCTCACCACGCCGCACCAGACCAGGAGAGCCGATCCACCGAGACCGAGGAGCACCGCGCGCCCGCGCACGGGACACAGGTTTAGACGGCCACCCGTCCCGAGTGCCTGATACTCGGGTGCACGCGGTGCGCCCAGTAGGGTCCCCTGGTGGCCCGGGGCGCCCTGTTACGGCACCGAGACTTCCGCCTGCTCTGGGGCGGCGAGACGGTGAGCGAGCTCGGCTCCCAGGTGAGCCTTCTCGCCATCCCGCTCCTCGCGGTCCGCACGCTGCACGCAACCACCTTCGAGGTCGCGCTCCTCACGGCGGCGTCGACCGCAGCCTTCCTTGTCGTCGGGCTGCCCGCCGGCGTCTGGGTCGACCGGATCAGGCGCCGGTGGGTGATGATGACGGCCGACGTCGGGAGGATGCTCGCGCTCGGCTCCGTTCCTATCGCCTACGCGCTGGGCGCGCTCACGCTCGTCCAGCTGCTCGTCGTCACCCTCGTCACGGGCATCCTGACGGTCTTCTTCGACGTCGCCTACCAGTCCTACCTCCCCTCCCTGGTGGGCCGGGAGCATCTGGTCGAGGGCAACGCCAAGCTCACGGGCAGCGCGGAAGCTGCGACGGTCGCCGGCCCGAGCGTGGCCGGTTTCCTGGTGCAAGCAATCGGCGCCTCGTATGCCATCGCCCTCGATGCCGTGAGCTTTCTCGTCTCGGGAGCGGCGGTGGCCGCCATCCGCACCCGCGAACCGAAGCCCGAGGTGCCCGAGGGCGGTCACCGCAGCCTGGGCCACGACATGGGCGAAGGGTTGCGCTTCGTGTTCGGCAACGTGCTCCTCCGCGCCATCGCCGCCACGACCGCCACGGCCAACCTGTTCTCCGGCATCTCCACCGCGGTCGAGGTCGTCTTCCTGGTGCGCACCGTGCACGCTTCGCCGGCGGTGATCGGTCTCATGTTCACGTTGGGCGGGTTCGGTGGCGTCGTGGGCGCGTTCGCCGCCGGGCCGATCGCCCGCCGCTTCGGCGGCGCACGGGCGACCATCATCGGGATCGGCTTCGAGGCGGGGCTCGTGCTCGTGCCGCTGAGCCAGCCGGGGCTCCGTGTCCTGTTCTTCGGGTTCGGCCTGATGATGGGAGGCTTCGCCGCTGTGGTCTACAACATCAATCAGGTGAGCTTTCGCCAGCACCTGTGCCCGGACCGCCTGCTGGGCCGGATGAACGCGACGATGCGGTTCATCGTCTGGGGCGTGCTGCCCATCGGAGCGCTCATCGGGGGAGTCCTGGGGACGGTGCTGGGGCTCCGTACGACCCTGTGGATCGGCTCCGTCGGCAGCATCTTGTCGATCGTGTGGTTGCTGGCGTCGCCCATGCGGACGATGCGCGACTTTCCCACCTTCGATCCGTCCGTTCCGCAGCCGGGCGAAGTCTCGTAACGTGGCCCGGTCATGAGGGCCGCCGGGTTCACCGACTACGGGGGGCCCGGCGTGCTCCACGTCGTCGACCTGCCCGACCCCGAGCCGGGAGCGGGGGAGCTGCTGGTCCGGGTCCGCGCCGCGGCGGTGAACCCCACCGACACCGTGCTGCGCAGCGGCGGCCGCGCCGAGAGACTGAAGGACGTCACGCCGCCCCACGTGCCGGGTATGGACGCGGCCGGGGTGCTCGAGCGCATCGGAGCGGGCACGCGGACGGACCTGGCGGTGGGTGAGCGCGTCATGGCCATCGTGGTGCCGTTGGGCCAGCGCGGCGCGTACGCCGAGCGGGTCGTCGTTCCCGCCGGCTCGGTGGTGCGGAGCCCCGCCGGGTCGTCGGACGCCGAGGCGGCCACCCTGCCCATGAACGGGCTCACCGCACGAGCGTGCCTCGACGCGCTGGGCCTGACCGCGGGGGAGACGCTTGCCGTCACCGGGGCCGCGGGCGCCGTCGGCGGGTACGCCGTGCAGCTCGGGAAGGCGGAGCGCTTGCGGGTCGTCGCCGACGCAGCTCCGACCGACGAGGCGTTGGTGCGGAGCCTCGGAGCCGACGAGGTCGTCCCGCGAGGCGACGGGTACGCGGACTCCCTGCGCGCCCTCGTACCCGGCGGGGCCGACGGCATGGTCGACGCCGCGCTCCTCGACGCCCTGGCCGTGGGTGCCGTGCGGGACGGCGGCGGGATCGCCACCCTCCGCGGCTACGACGGCGCCGGCGCGGAGGCCCGGGGCATCACTTTCTACCCGGTGTTCGTCCGCACCTACGCCGAGGACCGGGCGAAGTTCGAACGCCTGCGCGCGCAGGCCGAGGAGGGCACGTTGACGTTGCGGGTGGCGCGCACCCTGCCGCTGGAGTCCGCCGCAGAGGCGCACCGGCTCTTGGAGGCAGGCGGGAGTCGAGGCCGGCTGGTCCTCGAGCTCTGATTCCTACCCGCCGAGGTCGTCGAGATCGACGGGCGGTAGGTCCTCCACCTCGCGGGTCGTGAGGTCGACGGAGATGCCCTTCTCGAGCTGCGTGACGGCGCTGATGGGTATTGCGACCTGTTTGCGACCCCACAGGTGACCCTCCTGCAGCAGCACATGGGTGACGTGGTGGCGCACCGGCTCGACCACGAATCCCTGGACCTTGCCGATCTCCCCGTCGCGGGTGTGCACGCTCTCGCCGCGCCGTATGCCGACATCGCCGGCCGGGAGGGTGTCGTGTGTCACCACGGCCGACGAGTCGGCTACGGAGCCGCCGAGCCCGTAGTACGGCCAGAAGTACGCCTCGTGCGCGGCGTAGTCCGAATAGCCGCTCCCACCGGGCAGGAAGTCCGTCTCCTCGGCGAACGGGAGATTGTCGAAGTCTTCGAGGGTGCAACGGAGCCGGACGCCGTCGGCACTCTCGTCGAGCAGCACGAGGGGCACCAGCCGGCCGAGACCGTCCCGGTGCGCCGGCTCCACCACGAGGTCCGTCATCTCGCGCTTGACCGGGTCGACCACGACTCGCTTCACCTCGCCGCACGGACCGTCGAGGCACTGGACCTCCGCCCCGATCGTGAACGGCCTCGCTTCTGCCATGGAGCCTCCTTGTTCGGACTCACCCTAATTCGGGCCGGATCAGCCGATCCCGAGACGGTGGTCTCCGTACCCGCCGACGAAGGATGTTCACCAGCCACGGAGATCGACGGCCCACGTCTCCACCACGTCGTCATCGTCCACGACGTGCAGACGCCGGTGGTAGGCGACGGTGGGGTCGACGTGGGCGGGGAGCACCGACACCCGGTCGCCGACGCGCACCGACACCGAGGGCGCGAAGGTCACGTGCTCGTCGGAGCAGAACCAGACGTCTGCCCCGACGATCGACGGGTTCCCGTGGTCCATGCCGAGCGCCTTCAAACCGCAGTCGGCGACGGCCCAGTCCCTCGAGACCGAGATGACGGTGGACAGCACCGTGAGGGCCGGCGCGAACGGCAGTCCGAGCTTGCCGTACGCCGTGTCCATGAGCGCGTAGGAACCGGCCTGGATTTCGGTGGCCCACGTGTTGAGGTCGTAGGTGCCCGTTCCTCCGGCGGAGATGACGTCGCCCCCCACCTCACCGTGCGCGCGTACGAGCTGCTCCATCGACGCGGCCACGAGCTCCGTCCTCGTCGCCCGGTCCTCCAGGCCGACGGCGTGGCCCTCGTACCCCATCACGCCGCGCACCGACAGCCCGGCCGCCCGGGCCAGCTCCGCCACCCGGCCGGCGTCCTCGGGCCGGCAACCGCAACGGGGGAGTCCGACGTTGACGTCGACGATCACCTCTCGCACCCCGGCCCGGGCGGCGGCGGCGGCCGTCTCGCTCGAGTCGACCGCCACGGTGATGCGGTGTCCCTGCCGCGCCAGCGCCCCCAGCCGGGACGCGTCGACCACTTCGTTGGCCAGGACGAGGTCGTGTCCCAGGCCGGCGCGGGCGAGACCCTCCATTTCTGCCACGGTGGCGCAGGTGAGCCCGGGGTGGCCGAGGGCGACCTGAGCTCGTGCCAGCTCCGTGCACTTGTGCGCCTTGACGTGGGGGCGCAACCGGGCGCCCGGCAGGGCTTCGGCCATGATGCGCAGATTCGACTCGAGCGCGGCTGCGTCGACGAGCAGCGCCGGCGTGGTGAGCTCCCAGGTCTTCACTGACCAGGCAGGCTAAGGCACCGGGCAGCACTCGACGCGGGGCGTTACTCTCCGGCCCATGGGGAACCCGTGGTTGGGGGACGCTTGCGGGTTGGTGGACGCTCTTCGGGCCAAGGACCTGTCCCCGCTCGAGGCGCTCGACGACTGCATCGAGGCGATGGAGGCCTCGCCGCTGAACGCGTTCAGCTTCACCGACTTCGAGCCTGCGCGCCAGGCGGCGGCCAACGCCGACCTCACCCGGCCCTTCGGCGGCGTCCCGTTCGGCGTCAAAGAGCTCGAGCGCGTGGCCACCTGGCCGTACACGGAAGCGTCCGTGGTCTTCAAGGACCGGGTCGCGTCCGAGGACGACACGTCGGTCGTACGTCTGCGCACCGCGGGCGCCGTCCTGGCGGCGCAGACGTGCGCGCCGGAGTTCGGCGGCATCAACTGCACCTCGAGCGTCTTGCACGGTACGACCAGAAACCCCTGGAACACGGAACGGACGCCGGGCGGATCCTCCGGCGGCTCGGCTGCGGCGGTCGCGGGCGGCCTCCTGCCCATCGCCACGGGGAGCGACGGCGGAGGTTCGATCCGGGGGCCCGCCGGGTTCAGCGGTCTCTTCGGCCTCAAGGCGACCTACGGCAGGATCCCCAAGGGTCCTCACGCCGGCATAGAGCCGATGACAACCGTCCTCGGATGCCTCACCCGTTCGGTGCGCGACACCGCCCGCTACTTCGACGCGTGCAACGGGTTCGATCGTCGCGACCCGCTCAGCCTGCCGGTCGTCGGCGGGTGGGAGGCCGGGCTCGGACGTTACGACCTTGCGGGCATGACCGCGGCGATCGTGGTCGACCTCGGGATCGCGCGCGTGCGCGACGAGGTGGCCGAAGTCGTGGCGGCGCGAGCGGCGGCACTGGCGCAGGCCGCCGGCCTCCGGGTCGTCGCCGTGACGGCCGCGCTGCCGCCCCTGCGCGGCGCCTGGGCGATGGCCAACCAGCCCCCGCTCGTCGCCGATCTGGGCGACGCCTATCCCGGCTGTGTGCCCGACCTCTCACCGGAGATCGCCGCAGGATTGCAGAGCGCCGCGGGAGCGCTACGACCTGGAAAGAGCGGCGTCGGTGGAGTCGTACCGGCGCCGGCTGAACGAGGCCATGGCCGATCTGTTCGACCAGGCCGATTTCGTCTTCTGCTCGACCCATCCCGACGTGGCGTTCAAGGCGGAAGGCCCGCCGCCCATGACGATCCCCGGAGCCGACCTCGTCCACGAAGTCGGCTTCACCCGCGCCATCATGAACAACGCCGCGCTGACGGCGCCGTCCAACCTCAACGGGAGCCCGGCCGTGAGCATCCCGGCCGGGCTGGTCGACGGCCTTCCGGTCGGTCTGCAGGTCCTGGCCGGGCACCACCGCGAGGAGCTGCTGCTCGACCTCGCGCTGGTGGCCGAGCGCGAGCTCCCCTGGCCGCTGGTCGCCCCCGGTTCGCCGCACACCACCGTCGGCTAGGGCGCCACGGCCCTCCGCCAGGGTTCCATGTCGAGCCCGGGGTACCGGGCCTGCACGCCCGCCAGAGTCGCCTCGTCCCAGTACGGGTGGCCGGGCTCGGGCACGCCGAGGAGTGCGAGCTGACGCGGCGTCGCCTGCTGCACGTACTTGCTCAGCTCGAAGGAGAACCCGCGGACGGGCCAGGCCTGGTAGCCGCCCCAGCCGGCGTCGCGGTGGCGGAACGACACGTGCAACATGATCCGCGAGCGTGTCGGGTCCGTGTGGTCCGTCGAGCGGTGGTAGATGTCGGGGCGGTACGCCACGACCGAGCCCGCCGGTGCGGAGGCGTCCGACGGGTCCTCGTAGAGGTCGGCGAAGTCGACGTAGTTCAGCGTGTGCTGCTCGACGGGTATGTGTCTCGTCTTCTGCCACGACACGAAGCGAGTCGCACCGTCCTCCGCGGTGACGTCGGTCAGGTAGACGAAGAACTCGACCTGCTGGAAACGGGGTTCGTGCCGGGGCACGACGAGCATGTGGTTGGGATAGTCGGCGTGGAGGAGCTGGTTGTACCCCGAGGACTGGTGGGCGTACTTGGCCGTGACGATCCCCATGTAGAGGGCCAGCTCGTCGGTGCCGAGCAGACCTTCGGCCAGGTCGACCACGCGGTCGTGGAGGACCAGGGCGTTCAGGCGCGAGCTGTGGAACGGGAACTCCGGCCAGGGCGCGTCCCAGGTGTGCCATTTCGCCGCGTCCGGGCCCCGCCGCTCGACCATCTCCGCCGGCGTGGGGAAGAGAAGGCGGACCGCCTCCTGGGCGGCGGCCAGCGTCCGCAGCGGGGATTGCGTCCCTGGCGACGCACCAGCCGTCGACGTCCCAGCGTTCCTTGAGCTCGGGCGTCAGCACTCCGGAGGGCACGGCGCGGCAACGTTAGCGGCGGCGGTGCCCCGAGTTCATCGGCAGTTCACACGGCCGACACCACGGTGAAATGGATCTGGGCGACACTGGCCACCCGCGAGCGCCGCCGTTGGGGCCGGTGCGCGCTCGCAGGCGCCCACGAGGAGCACAGGAGGCTTCATGAGCTACCAGGCCGAGTACATCTGGATCGACGGGACCGAGCCCACGCCGCTGATGCGGAGCAAGACGAAGATCGTCGAGGACGGGAAAGAGCCTCCGATCTGGGGCTTCGACGGCTCCAGCACGAACCAGGCCGAAGGCAGCGATTCGGACTGCGTGCTCCAGCCCGTGTTCGTCTGCCCCGACCCGCTCCGCGGCGAGAACGACAAGCTGGTCCTGTGCGAGGTCCTCCTGACCGATATGTCGCCGCACCCCACGAACACCCGCCGCGCCAGCGTCGAGGCGGCGGAGCGCTACGCCGAATTCGAGCCGTGGTTCGGCATTGAGCAGGAGTACACCTTCTTCCAGTACGGGCGTCCGCTGGGCTGGCCCGAGGCCGGGTTCCCGGCGCCCCAGGGCCCGTACTACTGCGGCGTCGGCGGCGACAAGATGCCCGGTCGCGCCATCGTCGAGCGCCACACGGCGGCGTGCATGAAGGCCGGGCTGGGCATCGAGGGCACCAACGCCGAGGTGATGATGGGCCAGTGGGAGTTCCAGATCGGAGTCCTGCCGCCGCCGTTGATCGGTGACCAGCTGTGGACGGCCAGGTGGCTGCTCTTCCGCATCGCCGAGGAGTTCGACGTGTTCGCCACCTTGGAACCGAAGCCGGTGCTCGGGGACTGGAACGGCGCCGGCGCGCACACCAACTTCTCGACCAAGGCCATGCGGGAGGACGGCGGCTGGGAGGCGATCATCGCCGGATGCGAGGCGCTGAGCAAGCGTGTCGACGAGCACGTGTCCAACTACGGCGATCGGCATCGAGAGCCGTCTCACGGGCGCCCATGAGACGGCACACTTCTCCACCTTCAGCTATGGCACCTCGGACCGTGGTGCCTCCGTCCGCATCCCCTGGCAGACGGCGGAGAACAAGAAGGGGTGGATCGAGGACCGCCGGCCGAACGCCAACATGGACCCCTACGTGGTGAGCCGCCTGATGGTCGAGACCGTCTGCGGGGACGCAGCGAGCCGTTGAGCCCGCGTCCGCGGCGCCGCAGTACCATCGGGGCGGGCTGCGTGCGGGTCTGTGGTTGAAAGTCGAGGCCAGTCGCAGGCGAAACGACCCACGTAAGGCGACTTGTGGTCGCTGAGCATGGTGCGGCTTAGAGGTAAGCCCTGCCCGCTGCGTCCCCGGCTGTCGGGGGCGGGCGGAGACGAGGCGACGCGCGCCAGCGAGGCGCCGTCGGGCCCAGTAACGGCGTTGCCGGGCTACCGGCGCCGGCGCGCCACCCTCGCAGCAGGCGAGTGTGGGGTCAAAGACCAGGTCAGCCGCACGCAGCCCGCCGCGTGCCCCGGTCGGGGCCGTCGGATGGACCCGTCCCCGGGCCGGTAGGATCGGCCCTCCATGAGCGTGTTCACGAAGGTCCTGCGCGCCGGCGAGGGCAAGAAGGTCAGGCGGCTCCAGGAGCTGGTGCCGCTCATCGGCGCCCTCGAGCCTGAGATGCAGGCGCTGAGCGACGACGAGCTCGCGCACAAGACGGTGGAATTCCGCGAGCGCCTGGACCAGGGCGAGACCCTCGACGACATGTTGATCGAGTCCTACGCCGTGGTGCGGGAGGCGGCCTGGCGGGTGCTCGGCCAGCGCCATTTCGACGTCCAGATGATGGGCGGCATGGCGCTGCACTTCGGATGGATCGCCGAGATGAAGACCGGCGAGGGCAAGACGCTCGTCTCCACACTGCCCGCCTACCTGAACGCGCTCGAGGGCCGAGGCGTCCACATGGTGACGGTGAACGAGTACCTGGCCCAGCGCGACGCCGAATGGATGGGACGGGTCCACCGTTGGCTCGGTTTGAGCGTCGGGCTCATCTCGGCCTCGGTGGACGACGCCGTCCGCAAGCGGGCGGCGTACGCCGCCGACGTGACGTACGGGACCAACAACGAGTTCGGCTTCGACTACCTGCGCGACAACATGACCGGGTCCCGTGAGCTCATGGCCCAGCGGGGCCACGTCTTCGCCATCGTCGACGAGGTCGACTCCATCCTCATCGACGAAGCCCGCACACCCCTCATCATCTCGGGTCCGGCCGACGAAGCGGCGCAGCTCTACTACCAGTTCGCGTCCATCGCGCGCACCCTGACCCGCGACGTCGACTACGAGGTGGACGAGGAGAAGAAGACGGTCGTCCCGCTCGAGTCCGGGATAGAGAAGGTGGAGCAGGCGGTCGGGGTGGACAACATCTACGACTCCGTCTCGGTCAACTACGTGCACCAGCTGACCAAGGCTCTCACCGCCAAGGACCTCTACCACCGGGACAAGGACTACCTCGTGGCCGGCGGCGAGGTGAAGATCGTCGACGAGTTCACCGGCCGCACGCTGGAAGGCCGGCGGTGGTCCGACGGTCTCCACCAGGCGGTCGAGGCGAAGGAGCGCGTGGCCATCAAGGAGGAGAACCACACCTGGGCCACGGTGACCCTCCAGAACTACTTCCGCATGTACGAGAAGTTGTCGGGCATGACCGGCACGGCCGAGACCGAGGCCGGCGAGTTCGCGTCGACCTATGCCCTGCCGGTCGTCCCCATTCCCACCAACATGGAGATGGTCCGGACGGACCAGAGCGACCTCGTCTTCAAGACCGAGGAGGCGAAGTTCAACGCAGTGGTCGAGGACATCGTCGAGCGCAACGAGCTGGGCCAGCCCATCCTGGTCGGCACCGCGTCGGTGGCCAAGTCGGAGCTGCTCTCGCGTCTGCTCGACAAGCGCGGCGTGAAGCACAACGTCCTCAACGCCAAGCAGCACTTCCGCGAGGCCGAGGTCGTCGCGCAGGCGGGCCGCCGCGGCGCGGTGACGGTCGCCACCAACATGGCCGGCCGGGGCGTCGACATCATCTTGGGCGGGAACCCGGACCTGCTGGTCCAGCACGAGCTGGCCGCGGAGGGCGTGGACCTCGACTCCGAGGAGGGCAAGGCCGAGGTCGCAGAGCGCCAGGCGGCCGTTCAGGCGCGGTGCCGGGCCGAGGGGGAAGAGGTGCGCAAGCTCGGCGGCCTCTACGTCCTCGGCAGCGAGCGGCACGAGAGCCGGCGCATCGACAACCAGCTGCGGGGCCGCTCGGGGCGCCAGGGCGACCCGGGCGAGAGCCGCTTCTACCTGAGCCTCGACGACGAGCTGTTGCGGCTCTTCGCCACCGGGGCCATGAACTGGGTGATGGGCCGCACCCTGCCCGAAGACGTGCCGATCGAGTCCAAGACCGTGGCCAAGGCTATTGAGCGGGCGCAGAACACGGTGGAGGCCCGAAACGCCGAGATCCGCAAGGACGCCCTCAAGTACGACGAGGTGATGGACCAGCAGCGCAAGGTGATCTACGAGAGGCGCTTGCAGATCATCGACGGCGACGACCTCGAGGCGCATACCGAGGACCTGCTGGCCGGAGTGGCCGAGAAGCTGGTGACGGAGTACTGCCCGAACGAGTTCGCGGAGGACTGGGACCTCAAGGGTCTGGTCGACGACCTGACCCAGTACTACCCGACCAAGTTCACCGCCAGCCGACCTCGAGCAGGCCGGGACGACCGAGGACCTCATAGAGAGCATCGTCGAGGAGGCGCTCGAGAACTACGAGACGCACTCCGAGTCGATGCCCGGCGGCGCCGAGACGATGCGCCAGATTGAGCGCGACGTGATGCTCCAGATCATGGACGCCCGCTGGCGCGACCACCTGACCGAGATGGACAACCTCAAGGACGGCATCCACCTGCGCTGGACCGTCCAGGCCGATCCCCTCAACGCGTGGCAGCAGGAGGGCTACTCCATGTTCGGCCAGTTGCTCGAGGTCGTCGACAACGACTACCTCCGCTACATCATGCACGTCGAGGCGCTCCAGCCCAGCGTCGCCGAGCCCGACCTGGGCCGGGCGGTCTACGCCGCGGCCGAGGACCCGGTGGCCGAAACGGGCGCGCTCGCCTCGGTCCTGCTGGCCGAGCAGGGGGCCAACGTGCCGTCCCAGACGGCCTCCCTGACCGCGCCAGAGGCGGGGCGCAACGGCGCCGCCGGCGGGAACGGCTCTCGTGGCGGCGCCAAAGCCCAGGTCAGGATGCCGAACACCCCGGACCCGGACGCGCCGGCCCCGATAGTCAAGCAACAGCACGAGAAGGTGGGCCGCAACGACCCGTGTTGGTGCGGGAGCGGGAAGAAGTTCAAGTTCTGCCATGGCGCCGCCTGAGGGGCCCTCGGCCCAGGCGCCCCGCGACTTCAACGCCGAGCTCGCAGCGCTCGGGTCCCGCCTGGCCGAGGCTGAGCGCTACCTCGGGCTCTCCCAGCTCCAAGCGCGCCGGTCCGAGCTCCAGGCCGAGGCGGCCCGCCCCGACCTGTGGGACGATCCCGACCACGCCCGCGCCGTCACCAAGGAGCTCGGCCGGGTCTCCTCCGACCTCGACCAGCTGGCCGGGCTCCGGAGCGCGCTGGACGACGCCCTCACCCTGGTGGAGCTGACCGAGGAGTCCGCCGCCGCCGGCGCGCGCGACCTGTCCCTCGAGACCGAGTTGGTCGAGACCGTCGACGCGCTGGGGAAGCGGCTGGCGGCGCTCGAGCTCCAGTCGCTCTTCTCGGGCGAGTACGACGAGTTCGATGCGGTGTGCGAGGTGCACGCGGGTGCCGGCGGGACGGACGCGCAGGACTGGACCGAGGTGATGCTGCGCATGTACCAGCGCTGGGCGGAGCGGCGCGGCTTCAGCGTCGAGGTCGACGAGGCCACCGAGGGCCAGGAGGCCGGACTGCTCTCGGCCACCTTCATCGTGCACGGCCGCTTCGCCTACGGGCTCCTCGCCACCGAGCGCGGCGTGCACCGTCTCGTGCGCATGTCGCCCTTCGACTCTCAGCACCGCCGGCAAACCAGCTTTGCCTCCATGGACGTGACGCCGTTCCTCGAGGATGTCTCGGCCGAGATCGACATCGACGAGAAGGACCTGCGCATCGACACGTACCGCTCCTCGGGCGCGGGCGGCCAGCACGTGAACAAGACCGACTCCGCCGTGCGCCTCACCCACCTGCCGACGGGGATCGTGGTCTCGTGCCAGAACGAGCGCAGCCAACACCAGAACAAGGCGAAGGCGATGCAGATCCTGGGAGCGAAGCTGGCCGAACGGGCGCGCGCCGAGCGCCGGGCGGAGCTCGACGCGCTGAGCGGCGACCGGGTCGACAACGCGTGGGGCAACCAGATCCGCTCCTACGTGCTCGCGCCCTACCAGCTCGTCAAGGACCTCCGCAGCGGGTACGAGACGGGCAACGTCGACGCCGTGCTCGACGGCGACCTCGATCCCTTCATGGAGGCGGAGCTCCGCCGCCAGCGCGAGGCCGGGGCGGCGTAGAGCCCCCTGTGACGGCGCCCCCCTCTCCGGCGTGCCAGGCGCCGAGCTGGCGGGTGACCTGCACCGCAGCACATGACCCCATCCGCGCGCGCGGGGCCAACTAGGATCGATCGGGTGCGACGCCCGGCGGGCGCGCCCCCCTGTCGTCATGATCCGATTCGAGAACGTCACCAAGAGCTACAAGGGCTCCACGGTCGCCCTGCGAGACATCACCGTCGACATCGAGAAAGGCGAGTTCGTCTTCCTCGTCGGCGCGTCTGGCTCGGGCAAGACCACGTTCATCCGGCTCCTGCTGCGCGAGGAGCTGCCCGATACCGGGCAGATCCTCGAGGCGGGCCGCAACATCGTCGACCTGCCCAAGTGGCGCGTCCCGTACCTGCGCCGCAACATCGGGTGCGTCTTCCAGGACTTCCGGCTGCTGCCCAACAAGACCGTCTTCGAGAACGTCGCGTTCGCGCTGGAGGTGATCGGCCGGCCTCGCCACGTCGTTTCCAACCAGGTGCCCCAGGTGCTCGACCTCGTCGGCTTGGCCTCCAAGACGGACAATCTGCCGAACGAGCTCTCCGGTGGCGAGCAACAGCGGGTGGCGGTGGCCCGCGCCTTCGTCAACCGGCCGCTCATCCTGATGGCGGACGAGCCGACGGGCAACCTCGACCCCCAGACCAGCCAGGGCATCATGCAGTTGCTCGACCGGATCAACCGGACCGGCACGACGGTCATCGTGGCGACGCACGACGAGGTCCTGGTGGACAAGATGCGCCGGCGTGTCATTGAGCTGAGCAACGGCGCCATGGTCCGCGACCAGAAGCGAGGCGTCTACGGCTTCGACGGTGCTTCGCAGCAGACGGTCGACGTCGGGGCCGGAGGCATGGGCTGATGGCCGTCTCGGTGGAGTACGTCGTCAGGGAGACGGCGTCCAACCTGTGGCGCAACCGCCTCATGACCGTCGCCGCGGTGCTCACGGTGGCCGTGTCCCTCTCCTTGGTCGGCGCCGCCCTCCTGTTGCGCCAGGGCTCGGCGAACGCCACGGGGACGCTCGAGCGCGGCAGCAAGGTGACCGTCTGGATGGTCCCGAACGCCACCAAGCAGCAGATCAACGCGGTGGGGACGGAGCTGACGCAGCTCAACTACGTCGTCCAGCCGTGCGAGTACTGGAACAAGGCGCGCAACTACGCCGAGGCCCGCCACCTCCTGTCCTCGGACGTCTTCCAGGCCACCAACGAGTCCGAGATGCCCACCTCCTTCTGGTGCACCCCGATCGCGCTGTCCGACGCCGCCCAGGTGGTCCGCACGTTTTCGGGCGTGGCCGGGGTCTCCCTCGTGACCGAGCCGCAACAGACGATCAAGAACGAGGAGACGTTCATCAACATCTCGAAGTGGGTCTGCCTCTCGGTGGCGGTCATCCTGATCACCTCGGCCGCCGTGCTCATCCTCAACACCATCCGCATGGCGATCTTCGCCCGGCGACGAGAGGTGTCCGTCATGAAATTGGTGGGCGCGACGAATTGGTTCATCCGCGTGCCGTTCATGTCCGAAGGGCTGCTGCAGGGCCTCCTCGGGTCGCTCCTGGCCGCGCTCGTCGTCTGGGGCGTCGCCCTCTTCATCAACGGAGCCGGCGGCGGCAACAACGACAACCTCCTCACGGCGATGCACATGTCGACGGGCGAGATCGTGATCACCAACGTGGTCGTGGTCATCGTCGGGATGGCGATCGGCTCCATCGGCTCCGCCGTCGCCATCCGCCGCTTCCTCGACGTCTGAGCTCCGGTCACGCTCGGGGAGACGAGGACCGTGCTCGCCACCGGCGGCGACGCCGAGTGGAAGCCCTTCGGCCGGCGTGCCGTGGTTGATCCGTCGGCCCGGACCAACGGCCGCCGGCCCGACCGCTCACGGTCGAGGTTCCTCCGTAACGGGTGGCGGAAGACGTCGCTCGCCCTCTTCGCCCTGGCCTTCTTCGCGCTCGTCGTCGGCGGCGGGTTCGCCGAGATCAGCTCGAACGGCGCGCCGACGTCGCTCGAGACCTCACTGGTGCGCTGGGTGATCCTGGGTTCCATCGTGCTCGCCGCCGCCGCCTACCTGGTGGGCGGGAGGGTGGAGGCGCCGTAGGGGTGCCCGGCCCGGCGCGGGTCTGCCAGACTGGCGCACCGTGGGGAGCGCCGGAGAGAAGCCGAGAAAGACCAAGCGGCACCTGGCCAAGGTGCCCAAGTACGAGGAACCGAACTCCATCCCGGCGGCGGGCCTGACCGGGAGCGGCAGCGGTGGCGTCTACGGTTCGCGCGAAGGCCATTCGGCCGACCACCACGGCCGAGGCGGGCGTCCGGGCCGCTTCGGCGCGTTCGTCCTTCGCTGCCTGGGGATGAAACCCAAGGACTGAGACCATGGGCCCGCGAAGGTCCTGACCCGATTCGGCGTCAGGACCGCTCGTCGGCTGCGCCCCTCGTTTCGCACCCGCTGCCGGGAGATTGTGGGATTTCCAGCAAGGTTCCCGGCAAGGTCCCGCGCTCACGCTGCGCCGGCTCCCGACGAAGGGGGCAGACGAAAGCGAGGAGACATGGCGAACACGACGACGATCACGGGCAACCTGACGAGGGAGCCCGAGATCCGCTACACCAAGGAGGGTCAGGCGACGGCCCAGCTCGGCGTCGCGGTCAACCGGCGCTGGCAGGACCGAGCGAGTCAGGAGTGGCAGGAGTCGACCTCCTTCTTCGACGTCATCTGCTGGCGCGACCTGGCGGAGAACGTCGCGCTGAGCCTGTCGAAGGGCATGCGGGTGGTGGTCACCGGTCGTCTGGAGCAGCGGACCTGGGAGACCGAGGAGGGCGAACACCGGTCCAAGGTGGAGATCACCGCGGACGAGGTCGGACCCAGCCTGCGCTTCGCGACGGCCGACGTGCACCGGACCGAGCGCCGCGACGTGCAGCCCGAGCCCTCTCCGGCCGAGGGCATGCCAGTGGAGGCCTGAGTGCCCCCCTGGCTGATCGTGACCAGCGGCTGGCCCGGTGGGCTCGCCGCGGCGACGGGCGCCGTGGCCTGGGCTGGGGCCCACCACCTCGTGCCCGTCGCGGTGACGGCGGCAGCGGCTCTCACCTTCGGGTGCGGGTCGCTGCTGCGCCGTCGCCTCGACCGGAAGGCACGCCGCGCCGCCATCCGGTGACCCCGTGGGGTCAGCTCTCGGTGTCCTCCGGCTCGTACGTGAGCGAGAGGGAATTGACGCAGTAGCGCTTCCCGGTCTCCGTGGGCCCGTCGTCGAACACGTGGCCCAGGTGGCCGCCGCAACGGGCGCACAGGATCTCGGTGCGGGCGAACCCGAGGCTGCGGTCGCGCCGCTCGACGATCGTGCCTGCGGAACGGGCGCGGTCGAAGCTCGGCCACCCCGTACCCGATTCGAATTTGGACCCGGTGTCGAAGAGCTCGGCCCCGCAGCCGGCGCAGCGGAACACGCCGTCGCCGTCGACGTGAAGGAGCTCGCCGGACCAGGCCGGCTCGGTGCCCGCCCGGCGCAACACGGCGTAACGGTCCGCTGAGAGCTCCTGCTTCCACTCCTCATCGGTCTTCGCGACCTCGTAGGTCGGCGTGTCGGTGGTACGGACCCTTCGGGTGAACATTCCTACCTCGCTTTCGTTGATTACAACGAATCCCAGGTCAGAAGTATTTCGCCTGCGCCCCGGCGGCCTCGTAGACCGCCGGGATCAGCCGGTGCGGGCGAGGGTCCACCAGGTCGCGCGACATCTTGTTCATCACGTAACCCACGGCCAGCCCGTGCTCGGGGTCGGCGAACCCGTAGGAACCGCCGGCGCCGCCGTGGCCGAAGGAACCCGCGCCGCCGAAGAGGGCGGCGGGTCCGGAGCGCCAGAAGCCCAGCCCGATCTGCTGTTCCAAGGGCAGCCCCGCCGAGGCGAAGACGACGTCGGGCCCGAAGGTGAGCGGCGTGCGCGCCCGCTCCACCTGCTCGGGGGTCAGCAGCGGGGTGCCGGGTCCTCCCTCGAGCGGATCGACGAGGCCGGCGTACAGGCGGGAGAGGGACACCGCGTTGGTGATCCCGGTCGCCCCGGGACACTCGGCCGCGTGCCAGCCCCGCTGGTTCATCCAGTCCCGCCCGTGCAACGCTCCACCCATGTTGAGGGCCCGGGCCAACAGGGTGGACGCGTAGGCCGGATCGGAGGCGTCCCCGCCGATCGGGGCGCTGACCACGGGCGAGACGCGGGGCTCGAGCTCGGCCGGGAGCCCGATGTAGAACTCGAGTCCGAGCGGGCCGGCCACTTCCTCGGCGAAGAAGGTGCCGAGTGAGCGGCCGCTGACACGGCGCACGACCTCGCCGACCAGGTAGCCGTAGGTGACGGCGTGGTAGCCGTGGGCGGTCCCGGGCTCCCAGAAGGGCTTCTGGGCGGCGAGCGCCTCGGTCACCGGGTCCCAGGCTCCACACCTCCTCCCGCGTCAGCGTGGCGTCCACGGCCGGCAGGCCGGCCTGGTGGGAGAGCAGGAAGCGAACCGGCAGCTCCTCCTTTCCCGCCTGCGCGAACTCGGGCCAGTACGTCGCCACGGGCGCGTCGAGGTCGAGGCGGCCCTGCTGCGCCAGGAGGTTGGCGCAGACCGCGGTGGCGCCCTTGGTGGACGAGAAGACGAGCTGGAGCGTCCCGTCGTCGTAGGGCCGGTTCCCCTCACGGTCGAACGTGCCGCCGCAGAGGTCGACGACCTTGCGGCCGTGCAGGTGCACGCAGAAGGCGGCGCCGACCTCGCGGCCTTTCTCGAAATTGCGGGCGAACGCGTCTCGGACCGCCTCGAAGCCGGGCTCCACCGACCCGCGCACGGTGCCGGCGGACTCCGTGGTCACGGATCCACCCGCCTCCGTCACGCCGCCAACGCGTCGGCGGCGCGGCCCATCAGGAAGAGGAAATTGTCGCAGTAGAACTGACGGCGCACGTCCTCGCCGGCGTCGCCGAGCGATGCCTCGAAGCGCTCGAGCGGCCTGCGGCCGCCCTCGACGTGCGGGTAGTCGGAGGAGAACATCACCAGGTCGGGGCCGGCCTCCCGGACGATCCAGCCGACGTCCTCGGTCGGGTACGGCGTGAAGCGCACCTGGCGGTGCACGTAGTCGCTCGGCCGCAGCGACAGTGACTGCAGGCGCTCCTCGTGCCGGTGGAAGGCCTCGAAGGCCGACTCCATCTGACGCAGCCACGACGGCACCCAGATCGCGCCCTGTTCGATCACCCCGATGTGCAGGGCCGGGAAGCGCTCGAGAACCCCGTCGAAGATGAGCGTCGCCAGGGTCTGCGCCGGGGGGCCGGGGATACCCATGTAGTCGACGGAACGGAAGTTCTCCTCTCCTCCGTGGAAGTCCGGCGGCACCGGCTTGCCGTTGACGAAGTAGTTGGGGTCGATCAGGGCCCCCGTCCCGCCGACGTGGAACACCACCGGGACGCGCGCCTCTTGGGCCTGCGCCCAGACGCCGTCGAGGCCGGTGTGGCTCGGCGAGAAACGCGGCGGGCAGCCCGATGCCACGAGCAGCGCGGCGGCGCCCTGGTCGAGGGCGTCACGCGCCGCGGCGACCGAGCGCTCGGGGTCGGCGAGCGGCACGTAGCACGAGGGCAGCAGGCGCGGGTCCACCGAGCAGAACTCGAGCATGCCCCGGTTGTGCGCCCTCGCCGCGGCGTAGGCGAGCTCGGGATCGTCGTGCTCCATGTCGTGGAGCCGGCTGTTGTGGAACGTGTTGAAGACGAGCTGGCTGCTGAAGCCGAGCAGGTCGAGGGCGCGGGGCCGGTCCTCGGCGACGAAGGACCCGGTGGCGGCGAAGTTCTTGCGCGCCATGATCTCGGGCTCCTCGTCCGCCCGGTACTCCGCCGAGGCGTGCTTGGCCCGGAGCCGCTCGAACGACGCCAGCAGGTCGCGCTGCTGGTCGGCGGGGTCTCCGGTCTGGCGCAGCTCGTTCCCGCTCGGGTAGCGGAGCACGGGCAGGCGCTCGCGGAAGTCCGCCTCGGCGTGGTCGCGCAGCCACGTCGGCGTCTCCATGATGTGGGCGTCGGCGTCGTGGACGATCCGGCCCTCCGAGTAGGGCATCACCACCTCCTTCCTGGCTGCTCGTCGCCGTGTGCCTCCCGAGTATTCCAGGCCCCGCCGGGCACAGCCACGGAGAGCGAGCCGGGTGGTGCGGTGCCTTGGCTACGCTCCCCGGCGATGGATCTGCGAGACCGTCCCGAGGAGGTGGCGTTCCGCGACGAGGTCCGCCGGTTCCTCGACGTGAATCTCGTCGGGGAGTTCGCCGAGCTCGGGGGCCGCGGCGGCTCGGGCGACGAGACCTACGGCTTCGAGGTCCGCCGGCGGTGGGAGAAGGTGCTGGCCGAGGGCGGTTGGACCTGCCTCGGCTGGCCTCGCCGGCACGGCGGGCGGGGCGCCTCCATGACCGAACAGGTGATCTTCAACGAGGAGTACGCCCGGGCCGGCGCGCCGGGCCGGGTCAACGTGATGGGCGAGGGCCTCCTCGGCCCGACGCTCATCCACTACGGCAGCCCCGAGCAGCAGGCCCGCTTCCTCCCGCCCATCCGGGAGGGCTCCGAATTGTGGTGCCAGGGCTATTCGGAGCCCGATGCCGGAAGCGACCTGGCCAACGTCAAGACGAGAGCCGGGCGCGACGGGGACGAGTGGGTGGTGACCGGGCAGAAAGTCTGGACGTCGCTCGCCCATCAGGCCGACTGGTGCTTCGTCGTCTGCCGCACCGACCCCGCTTCGGCCCGCCACAAGGGCCTGTCGTACCTTCTCGTGCCGATGGACCAGCCGGGAGTGGAGGTGCGGCAGATCAAACAGCTCACCCGGACGAGCGAGTTCAACGAGGTCTTCTTCGACGGCGCCCGCACGGCCGTGGACAACGTCGTGGGTGCGGTCGGGGAGGGGTGGCGCGTCGCCCTGGCCACGTTGGCCTTCGAGCGCGGCGTGGCGCTGCTCGGCCACCAGCTCTCCTTCCGACGCGAGCTCGACCGGGTCTTCCGCGTCGCCCGCGAGCGCGGCCGGTCGTGCGACCCGGTGTTGCGCCAGCGGCTGGCCCAGGCGCACATCGAACTCAGCATCATGCGCTACAACACGCTGCGCAGCCTCTCGGGTGTCGACGGTCCAGTGGCGCCGCCGGAGGCGTCGATCGCCAAGCTCTACTGGGGAAGCTGGCACCGCGCCATGACCGAGCTCGCCCTGGACGTCCTCGGCCCCGCCGGCACGGTCCTCGACGGGGAGGCACTGGACGAGAACGAGGGGTACGCGCTGAACGACGTCCAGCGCGCCTTCCTCTTCTCGCGCTCCGAGACCATCTACGGCGGGTCCAACGAGATCCAGCGCAACATCATCGGCGAGCGCGTACTCGGACTGCCGCCCGAGCCCAAGGTGGCGCCATGAGCTCCCCCGGGCTCGACGCCTCGTTCGACCCCCCGCCGCCGCCCGCTCCCCCCGGCGGGCACGGCCTCCTGACGGGCAAGGTCGTGCTGGTCACCGCCGCCGCGGGGACAGGTATCGGCTCGGCCACCGCCCGTCGGTGCCTCGAAGAGGGTGCGGCCGTCGTCGTCTCCGACGCCCACGAACGCCGGCTGGCCGAGTCGGCGGAGCAGCTGGCAGCCGAGGCCGGAGGCGGAGGCGAGGCGAGGACCGCGTGCTCGCCCTCGCCTGCGACGTCACCTCGGAGTCCCAGGTCGGCGCGCTCTACGACGGCGCGGTGGCACACTTCGGCCGCGTCGACGTCGCCGTACACAACGCCGGCCTGGGCGGCACGGTGCCGCTGGTCGAGATGACCGACGAACAGTGGTCGACCGTGCTCGACATCACGCTCACCGGCACCTTCCGCTGCACGCGCGCCGCGTTGCGCAGGATGCTGCCGCGGCGAAGCGGGGTCGTCGTCAACAACGCGTCGGTGCTCGGCTGGCGAGCCCAAGCGGGCCAGGCCCACTACGCCGCGGCGAAGGCGGGGGTCATGGCGCTCACCCGGTGCGCCGCGGCCGAGGCGGCGCCAGCCGGGGTGCGGGTGAACGCGGTGTCGCCGAGCCTGGCCGAGCACCCCTTCCTCAACCGGGCCATCCCCGACGAGGACCTGGCCGTGCTCCGCCGGCGCGAGCTCTTCGGGCGGGGCGCCGAGACCTGGGAGGTGGCCAACGTGATCGTCTTCCTGGCCAGCGACTACTCGTCGTACCTGAGCGGCGAGGTGGTCTCGGTGAGCAGCCAGCACCCGTGAGCGGCATCGGCGGCGCACCGGCGGAGGCGGAGGACCCCCGCGCCGACCTGACGTGGGGGACGATCCCCCGGCTGGTCGAGGACGCCGCCTGGCGCCATGCCGGCACCGAGGCGCTGGTCGACGGCGCGGTTCGCCTGACCTACGAGCAGCTGGCACCCGAGGTGGACCGCTACGCCCGCGGGCTGGTCGCAGCCGGCGTGCGGGCGGGGGACCGGATCGCGCTGTGGGCGCCGAACTGCGCCGAGTGGATGCTCGCCGCGCTCGGCGCACTGCGCGCCGGCGCGGTGCTCGTCCCCCTCAACACGCGCTTCAAGGGCGGCGAGGCGGGGTACATCCTGCGTACGTCCGGCGCCTCCGTGCTGCTGACCGTGCGGGGCTTCCTGGGGGTCGACTACCCCGCCCTCCTCGAGGGCGAGGACGTCGGCGCGCTGGAGCAGGTCGTCCTGTTGCGCGACGAGGATCGCGGGGCCTTCCGGTCGCCCGCGCCGGTGACCGGCCTGGGCGAGCTCCTCGACGCGGGCGCGGGCGTCCATCCGGACGAGACCGCGGCGCGGGCCGCGGCCGTACAACCGGGCGACGTGTCCGACCTCGTCTTCACCTCCGGCACGACTGGCCACCCCAAGGGCGCGGCGACGACGCACGCGCAGTCGTTGCGCACGTTCGGCACCTGGGCCACCATCGTCGGCCTCGCCGCGGGTGACCGTTACCTCGTGGTGAACCCGTTCTTCCACACCTTCGGCTACAAGGCCGGCATCCTGGCCTGCCTGATGGCGGGGGCGACGGTGATCCCCGAGCCCGTCTTCGACGCCGGGCGGGTCATGGAGCGCATCGAGTCGGAGCGGGTGAGCGTGCTGCCCGGCCCTCCCACCCTGTACCAGACGCTGCTCGCCGATCCCCGCCGGAGCGATCACGACCTCTCGTCGCTCCGGCTCGGCGTCACGGGTGCCGCCGTGGTGCCGGTGGATCTGGTCGAGGCCATGGGGGCCGAGCTCGGCTTCACCACGGTGCTGACCGCGTACGGGCTGACCGAGTCCTGCGGCACCGTGACCATGTGCCGGCGCAGCGACCCGCCCGGAGTCGTGTCCGCCACCTCAGGCCGCGCCATCCCGGGGCTCGAGGTGCGGGCCGTCGCGGCCGGCCGGGCCGTTCCCCCGGGCGAGCCCGGGGAAATCGTCGTGCGCGGGTACACCGTCATGTCCGGGTACTGGGGCGACGACGAGGCCACGGCCGAGGCGATCGACGGGGACGGCTGGCTGCGCACGGGCGATATCGGCGTCATGGACGAGGCCGGGAACGTCTCCATCACCGACCGGGTCAAGGACATGTACGTGGTCGGTGGCTTCAACGTGTACCCGGCCGAGGTCGAGGCCATCCTGCGCCGGCACGCCGGCGTGTCCCAGGTCGCGGTGGTGGGCGTGCCCGACGACCGCCTGGGCGAGGTCGGCTGCGCCTACGTCGTGGCTGACCCTTCGGCGGCCGAGGCCGAACCCGACGAGCTGGCGCGTACGATCCTGAGCTGGTCCCGCGACGTCATGGCCAACTACAAAGTCCCCCGGAGCGTGGTCCTGGTCGACAGTCTCCCGGTCAACGCCGGCGGGAAGGTGCTCAAGCGTGAGCTACGCGAGCGCCACGCCGCCGGGGCCGACCGCGAGGTCACCAACGAGAGGAGCAAGTGAGTGCGAGGCATCGTCTACACGGGTGACGGGGTGGAGGTCACCGACAGGCTCGAGGTGCGCCCGCCCGGGCCGGGCGAGGTGCTGGTGCGTATACAGGCGGCCGGCGTGTGCCACTCCGACCTCTCGGTCATCGACGGCACCATCCCGTTCCCGGCTCCGGCCGTCCTCGGCCACGAAGGGGCGGGAGTGGTCGAAGCGGTGGGCGACTCGGTGACGTCGGTCGGGCCCGGCGACCACGTCGTGATCGCCACGCTGGCGAGCTGCGGGGCGTGCCGGGCGTGCAGCACCGGGCACCCCACCATGTGCCGGAGCTCGCTCGGCAACATCTCGACGCCGTTCACCGTCGACGGGAAGCCGGCCTCCAACTTCGCCGCCGTGTCCGTCTTCTCGGAGACGACGGTGGTGAGCGAGGTGCAGGCCGTGCGCATCCCCAAGGACGTCCCTTTTACCTCCGCCTGCCTCATCGGCTGTGGTGTGCTGACCGGAGTGGGGACGGTGCTCAACCGCGCCAGGGTACGCCCCGGCGAAACCGCGGCGGTCTTCGGGGTGGGCGGGGTCGGCCTCAACGTGATTCAGGGACTGCGCATCGCCGGCGCGACGCGGATCGTCGCGGTGGACACGGTGGCGGCCAAGGAAGGCCTGGCCCGTCAGTTCGGGGCCACCCACTTCGTCGACGCCGGCGCGGGCGACGCCGCCGCGGCGGTCCGCGGGCTCGTCCCACCCGACCGGGAATCGGCGGCCGGGGCCATCTTCCCGATGGGCGGGGTCACGTGGGCCTTCGACTGCGTCGGCCACCCCGTCGTGCTGCGCAGCGCCTTCGACTGCCTCGACTGGGGTGGCACGGCGGTGGCCATCGGCATCCCGCCGCGGGGTACCGAGGTGTCGGTCGACGTGAACGCGCTGGCCTACGTGGACCGGGCCCTCATCGGCTGCCGCTACGGGTCGGCCCGCCCGCACCACGACATCCCCCTCATGATCGACCTTTACAAGGCGGGCCGGCTCATGCTCGACGAGCTGGTGTCGCTCACCAGGCCGCTCGAAAGTTCGGCGAGGTCGTTGACGAGATGCACGCCGGCCGCGTGGGCGTGGCGTCCTCACGTTCAATTGAGCACGGCGTACTGGCAGTTGGGCGTACTGGCGATTCGAATGAGAGGACACGCGTCCATGCACACCGGGCCGGCAAAGAAGTCGAGGCGATGAAGGGCGTCATCCTGGCCGGTGGAACCGGACTCGCCTCTACCCGCTCACGCGGATCACCAACAAGCACCTCCTGCCGATCTACGACCGGCCGATGATCGCCTGGTCGATCGAGGCCTTGGTCACGGCGGGGATCGACGAGATGATGCTGGTGACCGGGGGCACGCACGCCGGGGAATTCCTGCGCCTCCTGGGCAACGGGAGCGACTTCGGCATCGACCGCCTCTCGTACGCCTATCAGGACAAGGCGGGCGGGATCGCCGAGGCCCTCGGGTACGCCGAGCGGTTCGCCGACGGCGACCCCGTGCTGGTCATGCTGGCGGACAACGTCATGGAACGGTCGATCAAGCCCATGGTCGACGCCTTCCGGCCGACCCGACGGGGCCCGCATCCTGCTCACCCAGTCGAGGAGACCGAGCACCTGCGTCACCTCGGCGTGCCCGTCCTTCGGCGGACGGCCGCGTGCTGCGCATCGAGGAGAAGCCCGAGGTGCCGGCCTCAGCACTACTTCGCGTGACGGGGATCTACTGCTACGACGCCGGCGTCTTCGACGTGATCCCCCACGCTCGAGCCGTCGGGGCGAGGCGAGCCGAGATCACCGATGTGAACAACCACTACGTCACCAGGGGCGCATGGCCTACGACGTGCTCGACGGATTCTGGGGCGACGCCGGCGAGTCGATCGACGCCTACTACATGGTGAACGACTTCGTCGCCAACGGGGCCAACGGGCCCACGGCGAGGCGCGGCGGGTCGGCCGTCGGCGCCGGCCGCGGGGCCAGCCGGGCCCGCGCACGCTCTCGGCGATGCCCGCACCGTCGAGGCCGAGGCTGGTCAAGATGTCGGCCGCCCGCCCCTGGGCGATGTACTCCCGGGGGACCCCGAGCACCCGCGTCGACGGACCGGCGGTGCCGGCGGCCTCGACCACGGCGGCCATGGCGTCGAGGAGGAAGGCCCCGGCGCCGCCGTGGCGCACGCCGTCCTCCGCGGTGACGACCAGGTCGTGGCCGGCCGCGTCGTCCAGCAGGTCGGGGTCGGGGGGGGACACCACGCGCACGTCCCACACGGTGGCCTCGATGCCGGTGGCGGCCAGCTCGTCGGCGGCGTCCAGGCAGGGCTCGACCATCTTGCCCACCCCGAGCAGGCAGACCGATCCGTCACCGCGGCGCAGCCGGTGGGCCCCGAGCCCCGATCCCACGTCGCGCTGTCGATGTGACGGGGCACGCTCTTGGGGAACCGGATGGTGGACGGCCCCGGCAGCGCCAACGCCGTCTTCAGCATCGGCCCCACCTCCTCGGCCGCCGAGGGCGCGAAGACCGTCATGCCGGGGATGGCCAGCGCCAGCGCCAGGTCGAGGATGCCGTGATGGCTCGGCCCGTCGTCCCCGGTGATGCCGGCCCGGTCCAGGACGAAGACGACCGGGGCGCCGTGCAGCCCGACGTCGAGATTGGCCTGGTCGAAGGCCCGGCTGAAGAAGGTGGAGTAGACGGCCACCACGGGGCGGATCCCGCCATGGCCATGCCGGCCGCCGAGGTGACCTCGTGCTGCTCGGCGATGCCGACGTCGAAGAAGCGGTCGGGGAAGCGCGCCTGGAAGGGCAGGAGCCCGGTGGGCCCTGGCATGGCGGCCGTCAGGGCGACGATCCGCGGGTCGTCCTCCGCCGCCGACAACAGGGCCCGGGTGAAGGCGTCGCCGTAGGTGGCCGCCCGGGGGGGCGAGTGGTCCACCTCGGCCTCGGGGGTCGACCGGGGGAGGCCACGCCGCCGCTGTCGGCGCCGGCGGACCCGCCCACGGCCACCCCGGCGGAGCTGCCCACGGTGTTGTCGAGCGCGACCGGCTTGGTGGCCTTGACGTCGTGGAGGCGCTGGATGTCGTCTTCCTCGGCCGGGGCGTAGCCCCGGCCCTTCTGGGTCAGGATGTGCACCACGATCGGCCCGTCCCAGTCGGCCGCGTGGGCGAAGGCCTGCTCCATGAGCTCGATGTCGTGGCCGTCGATGGGCCCGGCGTAGCGCACGCCGAGCGCCTCGAAGAAGGTGTGGGGGGCGACCATCTCGCGCAGCACGCTGGTCACCGAGTGCACGCCCGTGTAGGCCAGCGGGCCGAAGGCCGGCAGCCTGCGCAGCCGGTGCCGCAGCCGCCGCGTCCGCCGTGTAGGTCGGGTTGAGGCGCAGGCTGGTCAGGCTCTGCGAGAGGTGCGACACCGTCGGGGCGTAGGAGCGGCCGTTGTCGTTGAGGACGATGACCACCGGGCAGCCCGAGTGGCCGAGGTTGTTGAGCGCCTCGTAGGCCATGCCGCCGGTCAGGGCGCCGTCGCCCACGACGGCGATGACCCGGCGCTCCCCGCGTCGCCCCCCAGCGCGAAGGCGTTGGCCAGTCCGTGGGCGTAGGACAGGGCGGTCGACGCGTGGCTGTTCTCGATCCAGTCGTGCTCCGACTCGGCCCGGTTCGGGTAGCCCGACATGCCGCCCGCCTGCTTGAGGGTCTTGAAGCCGAAGCGTCGGCCGGTCAGCAGCTTGTGCACGTAGGCCTGGTGCCCGGTGTCCCACAGCACCACGTCGCGCGGGGAGTCGAAGACCCGGTGCAGGGCCAGGGTGAGCTCCACCGCTCCCAGGTTCGAGCCGAGGTGCCCCCCGGTCGTGGTCACCGTGTCGACGATGAAGGTGCGGATCTCCTCGCCACTGGTCAGCTGCTCGGCGTCGAGGCCCTTGATGTCGGCCGGCGTCTCGATGCTCTGCAGGATCATGGCGATCCGTCCAGGTTACTCGGCCGACCCCGGGAACCGCGGCCCGGCCGGGGCTGCACCCGGGGCGGAACAGCGTGCAGACGGCGACGCCGAACGCGGCCACGGCGAGGACCTGCAGCCCCCGTGCCGGGCCCGTAGGTCTGCGACACCCAGCCCACCACCGGCGCGCCGGCCACCCAGCCGATGTAGCCGGCCGCGGTGAAGGTCCCCACGGCGCTCACCACCTGGCTGGCCTGCCCGCTCACGGTGCTCATCACCAGGGGCCAGAACAGCGACGCCCCGCCGGCCCCCAGGGCCAGGCCGAGGGCGGCCACCCGGGCACCGGGCGAGACCGATTCGAGCAGGATGCCCCCCCCGGCCACGCACCCGCCGACGATCAGGGCGCGCCGGGCCGACAGCCGGCCGAGACGCGCCCCCCGCGCCGCGGGTGGTGGCGGCCACCGACTGCCCGACCACGTAGGCGCCGGCGCCGAGCAGCACGCCGGTGGCCAGGTGGTTGCGCAGGAACAGGACCCCCCAGGTGTCCACGCCCCCCTCGGTGATCTCGGCCAGGGCGAACACGAACAGGAGCACCAGGAGGCCGTCCCGGCGCAGACGCCGCATGGGGTGGGCGTCGGCGGTGGCCAGCTGCTGCGCACCGGCCCGCCCGGGCGTCGTCGGGCACGCCACGCGGTGCCCCGACCAGACCCGACCGCCAGGGCCACGACGGCGACGCCCGGCCAGACCCAGCGCCAGGACACCCCGGCGTGCAGCACCAGCCCGGCCACGGCCGCCCCCACCAGCGCCCCGGTGTTGAACAGGGCATGGAAGCGGACCAGCGCCGCCGGCTGGCCGATCAGGCGGTGCGACGCCTCGGCGTTCATGGCGGTGTCGATGCTCCCCCCGGCGATCTCGACCAGCATCAGGGCCACCGCGAAGGCCCACTTCTCGACGGAGCGCTGAGCAGGACAGCAGGACGGACCAGGCGAACAGGGCGATCCACAAGAGGCGGCGCGCCCCGACCCGGTCGGCCAGGTGGGCCATGACCGCGCTCGACGCCCCGGCCACGGCGATGGCCACGGCCAGCAGCAGGCCGAGCTGGGCGTCGTTGATCCCGTAGGTGCGCTGGATGTCGTAGACCATGACGGCCCAACTGCCCCAGAAGAGCCCGAACGTGGCGAAGGCCGCCACCACCGGACCGGCGCCGACCAGCGAGGCCCGCCGCCGGGGCCGGGGGCGGGCTGCTCAGGGCGCGCCGGTGGCGCCGGCCTTGGCCAAGAAGGCGGCCTCGTCGACCACCACCCGGGTCACCCGGCCGGCGCCGACCAGGCCGCCGCCGTCGCCGTCGAGGCGGGCCGCCGAGACCTTGAAGGTGAGCCGCCGCCCCTCCACCTTGACCAGGGTGGCTTCGGCCAGGATCACCATGCCGATGGCCACCGGCGCCAGGTGATCGAACTGGACCCGGGTGGCCACGCTGGTCTGGGCCCCGGTCAGGTGCCCGTCGGTGGCCCGGCAGCGTCGCCTCCTCGCACAGCGCCACCAGCCGGGGCGTGGCCAGGACGGGGACGTCGCCGGAGCGGAAGTGCTGGGCCGTGTCCTCCGGGCCGACGGTGAGCTCCACCTGGGCGAAGAGCCCGGTGTGGGGGGGATGCCCGACGGGCGGCAGTGTCGGAGGAGGCTCCGGGCACGACGATTACGATACCGCCCGTGACCGACACCTCCCTGATCCAGACCGATGTCGTGGAACGGGTCCTGGCCGCCGCCCTGGCCCGGGGCGGGGAGATGGCCGAGGTCTTCGCCGAGGACAGCATGACCTCGGGCGCCATGCTCGACGACCGCCGGGTCGAGGAGCTCTCCTCGGGCCGCTCCCGGGGGGCGGGCATCCGGGTGGTGGACGGGGAGACCACCGGCTTCGCCCACACGGCCGACCTGAGCGAGGCCGGGTCTTGTCCGCGGCCGCGGCCGCCGCCGCGGCCGTGGCGCGCCAGGGCGGCGACGGGGTGCGCACCGTGGCGCTCGGGCCGGCGCCCACCCCGCCCGGGCCGAGGTCCTTCCCGGGACGGTGGAGAAGGCGAGAAGCTGGAGCTGCTGACCCGGGCCGACGAGGCCGCCCGGGGGGCCGGCGACGCCATCGTCCAGGTGCAGGTCGGCTACGGGGACAGCCGGCGCCGCATCCTCATCGCCAACTCGGAGGGCCTGCTGGCCGAGGACGACCAGATCCGCACCCGGTTCAACGTGGTGTGCGTGGCCAACGGCGACACCGGCATGCAGACCGGTTACGAGTCGCTGGCCCGCACCGAGGGCTACGAGATCTTCGCCCGGCACAACGTCGAGGACCTGGCCCGGACCGCGGCCGGCGCGTGCGCTGGCCAAGCTGTCGGCCCGGCCGGCCCCGTCGGGGGAGGTGCCGATCGTGCTGGCAGGCGGCAGCGGCGGCATCCTCTTCCACGAGGCCTGCGGGCACGGGCTCGAGGCCGACCACATCGTCAAGGACGCCTCGGTCTACACCGGGCAGGTGGGCGAGCTGGTGGCCAGCCCGCTGGTCACCCTGGTCGACGACGGCACCGTGGCCGGCGAGTGGGGCAACTTCGCCGTCGACGACGAAGGCTGCGCCCCGGCGCGCAACGTCCTGATCGAGAACGGCGTCCTCACCGACTACATGTGGGACTGGCTGCGGGCCCGCCAGGAGGGCGGGCGTCGTCGGGCAACGGCCGCCGCCAGAGCTACCAGCACCTGCCGATGGTCCGGATGACCAACACCTACCTGCTGGCCGGCACCGACGACGCCGAGGAGATCGTGGCCCAGACCCCCTCGGGCGTCTACGTCAAGAAGCTCGGCGGCGGCCAGGTCAACACGGCCACGGGGGACTTCGTGTTCGGCACCACCGAGGCCTACCTCATCGAGAACGGGCAGTGACCGAGCCGCTGCGCGACGCCAACCTGATCGGCAACGGCCCCGAGGTGCTGCGGCGCATCGACGCCGTGGCCGACGACTTCGACATGACGCCCGGCACCTGCGGCAAGGACGGCCAGAGCGTCCCGGTGGGCTGCGGCCAGGCCACCCTGCGCATCACCGGGGTGACGCTGGGCGGGACGGCCGTAGTGAGCGAGCTGCTGGACCTGGCCACCTCGGTGGTCGGACCGGGCCCGGCCCGGCGAGGGGCTGGAGGTCTACGTCGTCCGGGGCACCGACACCGAGGTGCGGGCCTACGACGGCGCGGTCGAGTCGCTGTCCTCCGCCGATTCCTCGGGGGTCGGGATCCGGGTCGTCCTCGAAGGGGCCGAGGAAGGGAGCCGCTTGGGTTCGCCTGGGCCGGCTCCCTCGACCCCGACGTGATCGCGCCGACCCTGGCCGATGCCCGGGACAACGCCCGCTACGCCACGCCGGACCCCGACGTCGGCCTGGCCCGGCCCGACGGCGCGCCGGCGGCGGAGCTGGACCTGTGGGACGACGGCGTGGCCACCACGCCCATGGAGGACAAGGTCGCCCTGGCTCTCGAGCTCGAGCGGGCCACCCGGTCGGCGATCCCCGGGTGCGCCAGGTCTCGTCGGCCGACTACTCCGACGGCCGGGTGGAGTTGGCCCTGGCCTCCACGACCGGCATCGCGGCGAGCCGCCCGCCGCACCACGCCTTCGTCTCGGTGGACGCCATCGCCGGGGAGGGGGCCGACACCCAGACCGGCACCGGGTTCAGCGTGGGCCGGGGTCCCGGCGACCTCGATCCCGACGAGGCCACGGACGACGCCGTGCGGCGGGCCACCCGGCTGCTCGGGGCCCAGAAGGCCCGATCGGGCCGTTGCACCGTGGTCTTCGATCCGCCGCGTCGTCTCCACCCTGCTGTCGGTCCTGGCCTCGGCCCTCTCGGGCGAGGCCGTGGTCAAGGGGCGTTCGTTCTTCGCCGGCCGGATCGGCGAGATGGTGGCCGACCCGGCGGTGACGCTGGTCGACGATCCCACCGACCGCCGCGCCTTCACCGCGTCCACCTACGACGCCGAGGGGCTGGCCTGCCGGCGCAACGTGCTGATCGCCGACGGCGTGCTGCGCATGTTCGTGTACGACACGGTGTCGGCCCGCCGGGCCAGCACCGCGTCCACCGGCTCGGCCGTGCGCGGCGGGTTCGCCGGGACGCCGACGGCCGGGTGCCGGGCGCTGGTGCTCCAACCGGGGACCAAGGACGCCGACGAGATCCTGGCCGCCGTGGGCGACGGCCTCTACGTGCAGTCGGTGACCGGGATCCACTCGGGCGTGAACCCGGTGAGCGGCGACTTCTCGGTCGGGGCCGAGGGCCTCATGATCCGCGGCGGCGCGCTGGCCGAGCCGGTGCGGGAGGTGACGGTGGCCTCGACCCTGCAGCGCATGCTCCAATCGGTGGTCGAGATCGGGAGCGACCTGCGCTGGCTCCCGGGCGTCGCCGCCGGCCAGACCCTGGCCATCGCCGACATGCAGCTCAGCGGGGAGTAGCGGCGTCCGCGAGCTCCGCGGTCCGGGCGCCAGACGGCGACGAGCTCGATGAGACCTTCGGGGCCGCGGCGCCGAGTTTCGTGACGAGCGGCCGCCGGCGGCGCACGCCATGGCCGTCGGCGCGGCTGGACGTGCCGCCGGCCCCGCAATCGGCCAGCCGGCCGGGTCGGCCGCCGGCCGACTTCTTGGTCCCCGCTCTCCCTCGTCGGATGAGGGCCGAACTCGGTGCGCGGCTCCGTCGCCCGAATCGCGGTCCCCGCCGTCGCGGTCTCCTGGCCTCCCCGTTGCCCGATCGGCGCCGTTGGCCGCGCCCGGGAGTCGGTCTTGTAGAAGCCGCTGCCCTTGAAGGCGATGCCGACGGCGCCGTAGACCTTGCGCAGGGCCCCGCCGCACTCGGGGCAGACGGTCAGGGCGTCGTCGGTGAAGTTCTGGACGGCATCGAGCCGGTGCCCACACGCCGTGCAGGCGTACTCATAGGTCGGCAATGGATCTCCTCCGTCGGGTTTGGCACTCTCAACGTCTCGAGCTGCCAATACTACCCGACGGGAATCGCCTCGGCCCAGGCAACACGTCGGTGCCCCGGCCGGCCAGGCCGTAGACTGCTGTCTCGTGTCCGACCGCAGCCTGGCCCATCTCGACCCGCTCGGCGGCGCCCGGATGGTCGACGTCACCCCGCGGGAGCCGACCCACCGCCGGGCCCTGGCCCGCTGCCGGGTCGCCATGCTGCCCGAGACGACCACCAAGGTGGCCAACAACGCCATCACCAAGGGCGACGTGCTGGCCGCGGCCCGGATCGCCGGGATCCAGGCGGCCAAGCGCACGGCCGAGCTCATCCCCATGTGCCACCCGGTCCTGGTGGGCTCGATCGCCGTGAACTTCTCCATCGGCGACGACTACGTCGAGGTGGAGGCCCAGGTCGAGACGGTCGACCGCACCGGGGTGGAGATGGAGGCCATGACGGCCTGCACCATCGGCCGCCCTGACGGTCTACGACATGTGCAAGTCGGCCGACCGCACCATGACCATCGAGCACGTGGCGCTGTGGGAGAAGTCCGGCGGCCGCTCCGGCCCCTGGCGCCGTCCCGAGGCCCGCCTTAGCTCCGGCTCACCCCTTCGGCCGCCCCGGCTGGGCCGGCGATGTCCAGGTGGGTCTAGTTCCGGGCAGTGAGCAGTCCACTGGCCGAGGCCACCGCCGGACGTCGGCAAGGGTACCGTCGGTGCCGTCACCTCGGTGGTGGGTCGCATCGGCGGCCGCAACGCCGTCATCGCCCGGCGCTGGCCTCCATGCGCCGGGGTGCCATCACCCACGCCGACGGCGTGCGGCTGGCCGAGGCGGCCGATCAGGCCCGGCATCTCCGCATCCCCTTCGTCTTCATCGTCGCCTCCAGCGGGGCCGACGTCCAAGACGGGGTCGCCGCGCTGCACGGGTGGGGCCAGGCCGCGGCCGCCATCGCGCGTTGCAGCGGGATCGTCCCCGTCATCGCCGCCGCCACCGGTCCGGTCGTCTCGGGCCCGGCGCTCCTCCTCGGCTTGGCCGACCTGGTGGTCATGAACTCCGAGCCGTGGCCTTCGTCTCGGGACCGCAGATGGTGGAGGAGTTCACCGGCGTGGCGGTCGGACTGCAGCAGCTGGGCGGCGTGGCCGCCCACGCCAAGGCGAGCGGGGTGTGCGCAGTCGAGTCCGACGACGTCGAAGGCGCCGTTGCCGAGCTGCTCGAATACCTGCCCGCCCACACCGACGAGATGCCCCCGCTGGCCACCATCGCCGACCCGATCCTGCGCCCCACCCCCGAGCTGCGCGACGTGATCCCCGACCGCAAGGCGGCCACCTACGACGTGCGGGACGTGATCCGCTGTGTGGCCGACGACGGCGACTTCCGGGAGCTTTGGCCGCGCTGGGCGGGCCAGATCGTCACCGGCATGTGCCGCCTGGGTGGGCCGCCGGTCGGGCGTGGTGGCCAACCAGCCCCGGATCCTGGCCGGGACCCTCGACATCGCCGCCTCGCAGAAGGCGGCACGCTTCGTCCGCTTCTGCGACGCGTTCAACCTGCCCCTGGTGACCCTGGTCGACACGCCCGGGTTCCTCCCGGGCAAGGACCTCGAATGGCGCGGCATGATCCGCCACGGCGCCGAGCTGGCCTTCGCCTACGCCCAGGCGACCGTGCCCCGTATCTGCCTGATCCTGCGCAAGGCCTTCGGAGGGGCCTACATCGTCATGGACTCGCGGGGGATCGGGAACGACATCTGCCTGGCCTGGCCGGGCGCCGAGATCGCCGTGATGGGAGCCTCGGGGGCGGTGCAGATCCTCCACCGGGGGCTCGAGCCGGCCGAGCGGGCCGAGCGCGAGCTGGCCTACGAGGAGCTCGTTCCTCAACCCCTGGCCGGCGTCCGAGCGGGGCTTGGTCGACCAGGTGATCGACCCGGCCGAGACCCGGATCGTGCTGTGCGCCGTCCTCCGCCAGCTCTGCACCAAGCGGGAGTTGGTGGTGGGCCGGAAGCACGATGCGGGCCCGCAATAGGGTGTCCAGCTGGTGAAAAGTATATTGTCATCAGTTTCGCAACGAAGCTGAGGTGGATTCGTCGCCGATCCGGGGCATGAATCGGGCATGATCTCATCCGTGGGCCCCTCCACACGAAGACGCACTGTTCGTCCTCGAGTCCTGCCACAGCACCTGGATCTTCGACACGGAGCGCATGCGCTTCCGGCGTATCCTCAAGGGCCTGGCGCTCGACGCGCACGCGGCGACCACGTCCTGGCGGGACTACTTCGGGCTGGAGATCGACCCGATCTCGGAGTCCTTCGTCGTCCTCTTGAACCCCGAGGGCACCCGCCTCCTCCGCTCGTGGCGCCACGTCGAGCACTGCCCCCAGTGCGGCGGCAACCAGACGGCGGAGCTCTCCCTCGAGTTGCGGAGCGCCTCGCTGTCCTGACCGGCGCCCTTCCCACATCCTTCGATCCCGACGCGCCAGGCAGGCTGCGATCAGAAGAACGCACCGCCGCGGGTCGGCAGCGGCAACGGCATCGGTCTCGACAGCAGGCCCACGGCTGGCGTCCCGGCCCGTCATCCGGACCGTTCTTCCGACATCGGGCGACGGTACCTCCACCCGGCCGGTGCGGGGTCAACCCACCGGCGTCCAGCCAGCCTCGCGCCGCTGGCGACGGTCCGCCCGCTCGATCTCGCGCTCGACGTCGGACCAGATGAGCGGGTCGGCCCCCTCCTGCCGCTCGTCCGCACCTTGGCCCGGCCATGATCACGAAGGCCACGGTCCACAGCACGGCGATCGTGCTCAGCTTGGCGACGAACCCCGACAGCTGCTGGTCGAGCAAGGGCGTCATCCCGGCCACCTTTCCCTGATGGGTGAAGGCGGGGTAGAGCGGGCGGCGGGCGAAGATCCAGACGAAGGACAGGAAGCTCGGCACGATCGACTGGACCATCAGGTACCCGCCGCGGCCGAGGGACGACAGTCGGGGCGCTGCCGGGCAGCTGGGTGAGCACCGGTGCCCACAGCACGAAGCCCGAAGCGAGGACGACGAGCTCGATCACGACCCGGGCCAGGTCGGAGCGAGCGGCCAGGCCGACGGCTCCGGTGGTGAGGGTCCCGACGGCGACGACGGTGACGATGGCCACCGCGGGGAGCGGGCCGCACGGCCACCCGCAGGACGGCGTCGATCGGCGCGGGCTCGGTGAGCCACGAGATCAGGGCCTGCGGCGTGCCGAGCACCAGGAGCGGGGGAACGGCCAGGGTCAAAAGGAGGCGCTGCAGCACCAGGGCCATCAGGAGCCAGTGCGCGGCCAGGTCCCCCAGCGGCCACGTCACGGCGAGCACGAGGACGACGACGCCGAGCAGGAAGAGCAGGCGCTGGCGCGCCGTCGCCCGCCAGCCGGTACGCGGCTCGTCGCCCACAGGTAGGCACCGACCAGCCCGGCAAAGGCCACAGCCAGAGCAGGTGAAGGTGCCAGTCGAAAGGCCGGGCGGCGGCCGTCACGACCTCGCGGCCGCCGTAGGCTCTGGCCGATGGTGGCCCCGGCGAAGCTCGACCGGCTCGAACGCGTCACCGATCTGGTGCTGGTGCTCTTGAACGCGCCTCAACCGCTCACGCTCGACGCCATCGCCAATCAGGTCCCCGGCTACCCGGCGGAGCACGCGGCACGGCGCCAGGCCTTCGAGCGGGACAAGCGGCTCCTGCGCGACGAGGGCATCCCGGTCGTGACGCAGCGCCTGGAGGGAGCCGAGCAGTACGGCTATCTGATTGAGCGCGATTCGTTCTACTTGCCGGATCTCGAGCTCGAAGCGGACGAGCAGGTCGCGTTGCATCTCGCCGTCGCCGGCGTCCACCTCGGGCGATCCTAGTGGTCGGGATGCGCTGATGAAGTTGGGCGCGAGCGGTCTGGGCGACGTCCGCCCGGTGGCTGCGCTGGTGCCCTCCGCCGCGCTGATCGAGCTCTACGAGGCCGTGCGCACCCGTGCCACGGCGCGCTTCGCGTACCGGGGCGAGCCCCGTCTGGTGGCGCCGGTCGGACTGCGCTTCCGTTTCGGCCACTGGTACCTCGTCGCCTGGGACCTCGAGCGCGCCGCACAGAGAACCTTCCGGGTCGACCGCATCGACGGCGAGGTCGAGCGCGCTGAGCCCGGCGGCGCCGAGGTGCCCGAGGACCTCGACGTGGACGCCGCGGTGCCCGACGAGCCCTGGGAGGCCGCGGGCGAGGACGCGGTGACGATGAGGATCGAGGTCGACGCGGTCGAGGGGCCGCGGGTGGCCGACGAGGTGGGCCGCGAGCGGGTGGCGGCGTGGCACGACGACGGCTCGGTGGAGCTGGCGTTCGCGGTGACGTCGTTCGCCTCCATCCGCTCCTGGGTGCTCGGGCTGCTCGACCACGCCACCATCGTGGAGCCGCCCGAGTTCCGCGATGAGCTGGTGGCGTGGCTCGAGGCGTTGACCGCGACGCCCGTCCGCGCGGGCCGATGGCCGGGATCACTGGCGGGGCTCACGGCGCCCGAGCCGGAACCCGACGACGGCGCTGATCCGGCCTCGGTGCCGCGCACTGCCCGGGAGCCAGACGAGCGGGCGCCTGCGGCGGCTGCTGGCCATGGTGGGCTGGCTGGCCCAGGTGGGCGAGGCACCCATCGCCGAGCTCTCACGCCGGTTCGGGATGGACGAGCAGGCGCTGGTGGCCGAGTTGGAGCTGGCGGCGTGCTGCGGTACCCCGCCCTACACGCCGGACACGCTGATGGAGATTGAGGTCTCCGAGCACGCCGTGCGCGCCTTCCTCCCCGCCGAGTACGCCCGGCCCCGTCGGCTGACCCCGGCCGAGGGCTTCGCCGTCGCGGCCTCGGCTCGCATGCTCCTCGCCGTGCCCGGCTCCGACGACGACGCGCTCGGGCGGGCCCTGACCAAGCTCGAGTCGGCGCTCGGCGCCCGCGAGGTCGTCGGGCTCGACGTCGACTCGCCGCCCCGGCTGGCCGTCATCCGGGAGGCGGCCGACGCCGGCCGCATGCTCGAGATCGACTACCTCTCCGCGTCACGCGACGAGCTGACCACGCGTCACGTCGAGCCGGGGCAGGTCGTCACCATCGACGGGCACTGGTATCTCGATGCGTTCTGCCACCGGGCCGGTGACATGCGCCGCTTCCGGGTCGACCGGATCCGTGACGCCCGCCCGCTGGAGCGGCCGGGCTCCGCCGGCGCGCACCGGCCCGGCCGCCCGAGGACATGTACATCGCGGGCCCCGATGCCCGGGAGGTGCACCTGCGGCTCGGGCCCGAGGCCCAGTGGGTGGCCGAGTCGGTGCCGGTTCGCGCCATGCGCCGGGCCGACGACGGGACGGTGACCGACGTCGTGCTCGACGTATCGGGTTTGGCGTGGTTCGAGCGCCTGGTGCTTCAACTCGGGCTGACGGCCGAGGTCGTCAGCCCGGCCGATCTGACCGGCCTGGCGGCCGACGCCGCACGCAAGGTCTTGGCGCTCTACCGCTGAAGACGTCCGAGTAGGGTCCGGAGCCATGACCGACATGATGGATTACAACGCCAAGATCATCGAGGAATTCCGTGCCAACGACGGTGTCGTGGGCGGTCCCTTCGACGGCGCCCAGCTCGTGTTGCTGACGACCACGGGGGCGCGGTCGGGCGCGACCCGGGTGAACCCGCTGGCCAGCCTGACCACCGACGACGGCCGTCTCTTCGTCTTCGCCTCCAAGGCCGGGGCGCCCGAGAACCCGGCGTGGTACCACAACCTCGTGGCGCACCCCGAGGTCGAGGTCGAGCTGGGACGGGAGAAGTTCGCCGCGCTCGCCGAACCCGTCACGGGGTCCGAGCGCGACCGGATCTTCTCCATCCAGAAGGAGCGGATGCCCGGGTTCGCCGACTACGAGAAGTCGACGACGCGGGTGATCCCGGTGGTCGAGCTCCGCCGCAAGGACTGATCTCCACCGCGACGCCGACCGTTCCGTCCCCGCCGGCTCTGTTGCCGGCCGTGGGCACCGGGAGGAGGAGGCGCGGCTCGTGCTCGGGATCCACCGGATCGGCGCGGGGCGTGCCGACTACTACCTGACCGATCTGGCGACCGAGCTGCCCGTGCCCGGTGGCGCCCGTTGGGCGGGTGGCGCGGCCGTCGGTCTCGGGCTCGAGGGCCCCGTCGACGCGGACCGGTTCCGCCTCGTCCTCGAGTCGCGTCACCCTTGGAGCGGGCGGCCCATGGGCTCGGGCCGGGCACAGGTGGCCGGCGTCGACCTCACCTTCAGCGCGCCGAAGTCGGCGAGCGTGCTGTTCGCGCTCGGCGGGCCCGAGGTTGCGGTCCTCGTCGCCGATGCCCACCGCGACGCGGTGGCGGGAGCGGTGGCGTACGTCGAGCGCCACGCCCTGGGCGCGGCCCGCCGTGAGGGAGACCGAGCGCGTCGTGATCCCCACCAGCGGAATGGTCGCCGGGGTCTTCACGCATGCCGTGAACCGCAACCATGACCCGCACCTGCACAGCCACGTCGTGATGGCCAACCTCGTGCACGGCGCGGACGGCCGCTGGGGCACGTGCGACCGGCGCGGGCTCCAGGCGCACCGGGCCGCTGCCGGCGCGGTCTACGACGCCCACCTTCGCGCCGGGTTGGGTTCCGCCCTCGGCGTCGACTGGACCCGTCCGATGGCGGGGCCGGCCGAGATCGTCGGGATCGCTCCAGAGCTCCGCGGCGAGTTCTCCTCCCGCTCCGCCGACATCCGCCGGCACGTGGCCGAGACCGGCACCAGGACGGCGCGGGGACGCCGGGTGGCCTGGGCGGTGACGCGTCCGGCCAAGGCCGCCGCACCCGAATTCTCCGAGCTCGCCGCCGAATGGACGCATCGGGCGCGAGCCGTCGGTGCGACCCCGCTCACGGTGGCCCGGTCGGAGCCTGCTGTTCGCGACCGGGTCCTCGACGAACACGGTTTCGCCGCCGCTCTCTCCGAGACGCCGCACGGAGGTGCGTACCGGCGCGATACCGTGCGCGCCTTCGCCATGGCCGCACGCGACGGCGCACCCGCGACCGCGCTCGAGCGCATGGCCGATCTGTGGCTGCCCGCAAACGGGAACGTGGGTGTGGCCGAGCCGATGCGTCAGCGCCGCGACGTGACCCCGGGGCGCCACCTGCTGGGCGCGTTGGGCCCGCGCCCGCTTTGTCCGGACGCGCACGGGGTGTGGCGCGGCGCGGCGAAGGAGATCGAGCAGTACCGCGAGCGATGGGGGCTCACCCGGTCCCCCGATGCGCTCGGCGCCGAGCCCAAGTCGTCACTCCCGGTAGAGCGACTCGTCGACCACGTGCGGACGGAACGCCATGTCGCCGAGGCGCGGGCACGCCTCGGCCTGCGCCAGGCTCGCGGGCTGGAGCTCGGGCGCTGACTCAACGGCCGCGACCGGTATCGGCTGCCCGAGCGGTCTCACGATCCTGCGTGCGCTCAGGCGCCGGTGCGCGATCTCGTTCCGGCCGGACGAGTTCGCGCCAGGGCGAACGCAGGTGGGCGGGCGTCAGCGCCACCTCGGCCATGGCCTTGTCGGGACCGAGCACGTGCGCGTGTCCGGGACGGCCGCGGGCGATCGCGTCCACCGGCAGCCGGGGCTCGTGCGAGGTGGCGAGCGTGGTCGAGGGCCGGATGCGTCCCCACGGGCCCACCGAGCGGCTGAGCGTCTCCGCGCGGACGCTGTGATCGCCGGCCAGTGCGCTCAGGTCGCGCAGCGTCCTCGTGTCCGCGATGCCAGGGAGTACGACCGTCGTACCGAACAGAGAGAGGAAACCGTCCGCCGCCGTGCCCCAACGGCCGCGGGCCTGCGAGAGGTCCTGGAGGCAGGCCAGGACGAGCAGCCCCTGACCGGCTCCCTCGCTCACCATCGCCGGCAGGTCGGGGATGGGGGCGATGTTCGCCACTTCGTCGAGGGCGAGAAGGACCGGCGCCGGCGCAATCGCCGTCGCACTCGCATGGCGCGAACGTTCGTAGGCGGCGTCGCGCACGTCCCCCACGGTGGCCACGACCAACGGCGCGAATTGTCGCTGCCGCCGTCCGGTCGAGCACACGTACAGGGTGTTGGGACCCTGGCAGAATTCGTGCCACGACGGAGCCGGTGCGGCGGTCGAGGCCATGGCGGCCTCCGTTCGGTACGCGGCCAGGACGCCCGATGCGGTGGACCAGATGCCCGATTGCTCCCGGCTGTCGGTGGCCACGATCCCGGCGAGGAGGTCCGTCGGCGTCGAGTCGGCCCCGGTCGCCGCCGCGAGGATCTGGAGCGGGCGGGTGCCGTCGTGACGGTCGATCCACCGGAGCACCTCGGGCATCGGGAGCGATTCGACGGCGGCCGCGTGCAGGAGTGTCGACATCAGCGCGCCGGCTCGCTCGTTCCAGTGGAGCTCCGATGGTGACGGCGAACCGGCACGGCTGGCCCCGACCATGGCGTCGGCGGTCTGGACCGCGGCATCCCAACGCGTCGCGGTGGTGAGCGGCGACCACCCGATCGGTTCGACTCCACGAGGGCACTCGACTTCGCCACTCGGGTCGTAGAGGAACGTCCAACCGTCGCGCTGGCGCGCGCCTGCAGTCGCGGCCATGACGTCAGGCTTGGTCGAGGTAGAGACGACGGCCCCGTCGGACAGCAAAATATTGGGGATGACCAGGGACGATGTCTTACCGGAGCGCGGCGGACCGAGGACCAGCGTGGATCGCTGTGCGCCAGCCCACGCCCACCCTCCGGCGCCCGTCCCAACATAGATGCTGTGGCGCGTGTTCCGGTGGATCCTGCGCAGCAGCGACGACGACATCACTGATGAATCGAGGGTGTCGTCACCGACGTGAGGAGCGCGTTGCATGTCCCGATGCTTGCGTTGGTGAACAGAGAATTCCAGAGGACATTTCGCGAAAAGCAGCGACGAAGTCATCGTGCAGAACGGCGCGAACGAGCACATGCGAGCGTGATTCGCGCGCGCTCGACCCGAAAATTCGATGATGCGCAAGATCGTGAGATCAGCGCGAAAACAGAGAATGCTTGACCTGGGCATGTTGACAACAGAAGAATGTGTCTACCCGAAGTGTGAGGGAGGGTTCATGTGTGCTGCGACACAGAGATGTGCGGCGCGCCGAGTGATCGTGTCGGATCGCTCGTCGGCGCGCCTCGCCTCGCGTCGCGTCACGGTGAACGGCCTTCACGGCTCGGGGTGTGAGGACGAGTCGGCGTGAGTCGGGTGATGTCGGTGACTTCTCCTCGTGCGTGTGACTCGTCGCAGAAAATGGTGCGGCGATGCACATGGCGTGGGGAGTTCGACCTCGGCGTGGCGCAGGCTTCACCTCTATTCAGTGACCAAGCTCCTAGGGAGGTGCACCTGTGGCAGTAGCCGCGAAGAGAAGGGGTCCGGCCAAAAAAGCGGCCAAGAAACGGGCCCCGGCCAAGAAGGCAGAGGCCGCCAAGGCCCCGGCCAAGCGTCGTGGTCCGGCCAAGAAGGCCGTCGCCAAGCGTCGTGGTCCGGCCAAGAAGGCCGTCGCCAAGCGCGTGACGAAGCGGCGCTCGACGGTCAAGAAGGCCGTGGCGAAGCGTCGTGGCACGGCGAAGAAGGCCGTAGCGAAGCGGCGTGGTACGGCCAAGAAGGCTGTCGCCAAGCGCGTGACCAAGCGGCGCGGTGCGGCCAAGAAGGCCGTCGCGAAGCGGCGTGGTGCGGCCAAGAAGGCCGTCGCCAAGCGTCGTGGTGCGGCCAAGAAGGCCGTCGCCAAGCGTCGTGGTCCGGCCAAGAAGGCCGTCGCCAAGCGGCGCGGTGCGGCCAAGAAGGCCGTCGCCAAGCGTCGTGGTACGGCGAAGAAGGCCGTAGCGAAGCGTCGTGGTACGGCCAAGAAGGCTGTGGCGAAGCGGCGTGCTTCGGTCAAGAAGGCCGTCCGCCGGCGCGCCTGCGCGCAAGGCGGCGCGTCGAGGCTGAAATGCATCGCGGAGACCGGGGGCCGCGACCCCCGGTCTCTTGCGAGCGTCAACGCCGGGCCAGCTCCTCGACGTCGGACGGCCAGTCGACGTCGTAGGCCAGGTCCGGTACGCGCAGGACGCGCACGGGAAGTCCGAGTCGCAGCGCCTCGGCGCGGTGGGCCCGGAACGAGCCCGGGCCGTAGGCGAATTGGAAATCGTCTGCGGCCGGCACCCTGAGCACGTTCGTCCCGTCGTCCCGGCGATCGGGAACGAGGGTGACGCCGGCGAAGTGTTCGAGCGTGCCCAAGCCGCGTGCACGCGGCAGGTCGCCGTGGGCCACGGTCACCCACACGGTGCCGGCCTCGGCCAAACGGGTCACTCCCGTGCGTACCGCGCCGTTGAGGCCCTGACCCGGAGTCCACACGACCACCGCCCCGAGTCCTTCCGCCCAGGTCGCCACGTCCTCGTCGTCGCAGACGACGGCGACGGGAAGCGGGGCGCACGCAGCGACGACGTGGCCGGCCATGGCGCGTACGAGCCGGACGCGTTCGCCATCGTCGAGGATTCCGCCCAGCCGGCGCTTGGCCTGGGCGAAGGCCTTCACCGGGATGAGCACGACTTCTGGGCCGAGGCTCGCCGTGGCGGTGCTCCGCACCGTGCCAGTGTACGGGTGGGCGAAGGCGCAGCCGTAGGCTCTTGACACCATGAACGACGAGGTGGCTGTCATCGGCGCCGGATCGTGGGGGACCGCCATGGCGACCATCGTGGGTGCCTCGTCCCCCGCCACGCTCTGGGCGCGTTCGTCGGACCTCGCGGCCTCCATGCGCGAGGAACGGGAGAACGCGGCGTACCTTCCCGGAGTTGCCCTCCCCGCCGACCTCGGTGTGACCTCGTCGCTCGAGGAAGCGCTGGCCCGCGCCCGGGTCGTGTTCATGGCCGTACCGTCTCACGGCTTCCGGGCCGTGCTGAGCGACCTGGCGCCGTATGCCGGTCGCGTCGAAGCGGTCGTGAGCCTGGCCAAGGGGCTCGAGGCGGGCACCATGCTGCGCATGTCCGAGGTCGTCGCCGAGGTGCTTCCCGGCATCGCGGCCGGCGTGTTGACCGGTCCCAACCTGGCGTCGGAGGTCGCGCACGGCAACCCGGCAGCGTGCGTTGTCGCGCTGCCCGTCCAGGCGATGGCCGAGCGCGTACAGGCGCTGGTGCACACGCGGACCTTCCGCGCCTACACGGGCACCGACGTCGTGGGGTGCGAGATCGCGGGAGCCACCAAGAACGTCATAGCCATCGCCGCCGGCATCTCCGACGGTCTGGCCCTGGGCGACAACACCCGGGCCGTGTTGATCACGCGCGGCCTGGCCGAGCTCGGGCGCCTCGGCGTGACGCTCGGGGGCAAGGTGCTCACCTTCGGCGGCCTGGCCGGCGTGGGCGATCTCGTCGCCACGTGCGCCAGCCCGAAGAGCCGGAACCGGACCGTGGGGTTCGCGCTGGGCCAGGGCAGCTCGCTCGACGAGGTCGTGGGCGCCATGCGCATGGTGGCCGAGGGCGTGAAGAGCGCCGGGCCACTGGTGGGGCTGGCGCGGGCCAACGGGGTGGAGATGCCCATCGCCGAGCAGGTGGCGGCGATCGTCGACGGGCGTCGCTCCCCGCCCGAGGCGCTCATGGAGCTCATGGGCCGCCCGTCCCGCCCCGAATGGGACGAGACGCTGCTGCGAGGGCTGCCGGGGTGACCGCGCCCTCCGAGGTCCCGGGCGGGGACGGTCCGAGCGAGGCCGCGCTCGCCCGGGTACGCGAGATCCTTCACCTGCACGGCGTCGGTGACGACGAAATCGACCGGGCCGTCGCCGACGGGGTCATCGACCTCTTCGTGGCCGAACGCATGCTCATCCCGTCGCGGCGCCGCTACACCCGCGGCCAAATCGCCGAATTCACCGGCGTCGACCTGCCCAAGCTCGAACGGTTCTGGCGCGCCCTCGGGTTCGCCAGCGTCGACGCCGACGACCCGGCCTTCACCGATCTCGACCTGGAGGCGGTCCGGCTCTTCCGCTCCGTTCAGGCGCTGGGTGCGACAGACACCGAGACGGCGCTGCACCTGGCGCGGGTGATGGGCTCCTCCATGGCGCGCATCGCCGAGGCCGAGCTCGTGCCGGGGAACATGGTCAGCTCGGAGATCGACCCCGTGATGTCCGCCGAAGCGTTCGCCAGCGTGGCCGACGTCACCGTCCCCGCCATGGCCAAGCTGCTCGAGTACATCTGGCGTCGCCAGCTGGCCGCCGGCATCCAGCGCAGCATGCTGATGCGCAGCCACGGCCTCGCTCCCGGGCAGAGCCCCGTGCTCGCCGTGGGGTTCGCCGACATGGTGGGATTCACCCTCCTCAGCCAGCACCTGAGCGACGAGGAGCTCGCCGCTGTCGTGCGGCGGTTCGAGGAGATCTCCCACGACATCGTCACGGCTGAGCGGGGGCGAGTCGTCAAGATGATCGGCGACGAGGTCATGTTCGTGGTCGACGGTGTGGCCGAGGCCGCCCGCATCGGGCTGAATCTGGCCGATGCCTACGCGGACGACGACCTGCTCTCCGATGTGCGGGTGGGTCTCGCCATCGGACCGGTGCTCCTGCGCGACGGGGACTACTTCGGGACGACGGTCAACCTGGCGCACAAGATCGTCAACATCGGCAACCCCGGGACCGTCCTCATGTCCGACGAGTTCCGGACGGCGCTGATCGCGCAGGCACCGGGCGAGTTCACGGCCCAGCCCCTGCGGCCGCGGTTCCTCAAGGACCTGGGCCGGGTGCAGCTGTGGTGGTGCGGCCGGCCCGGCCACGAAGTGGACGGCACCGGCGCCGCGGCCGACCGCCGCCGCAACGTCCGCTGGGAGCGGCTGTCCGAGGTGCTGCGCGATCTCGAGGAGCTGCGCGGGGTGGGTGAACGGCTGCTGACGTCCAGCCGATCAGTCGGCGCGGAGCCGGGCGGAGGCGATGCCGAAGGGGCGTAGCGTGAAGCCGTTCTCGAACGGACGTTCCGGGTAGCCGCGCAGGTCGACGAGCCAGCCGGAGCGGCCCGGGAGCGAGACGGTCGTCTCGTTCGCCGACGGGTTGAAGACGCGCAGCTCCAGGGCCTCGCCGACCCGGTGCAGCGCGCTCACCTCGGCACCGTGCACGGCGAGTGTCTGGCCGGTGGGCGGCCGGGTGCCGCCGCCGAGGCTCGAGACCGCCTCCAGCGGGAGCAGGACGTCGTCGGCCAGCGCGTACGGGTCGGGGCAATCCAGTGCGAGCGCGTAGCGCAGCGTGACCCGCGAGCCCACCATCTGGAGCCCTTCGACGTGCGTCATCGGACCGGCGGGGAAAGGCCGGTAGGCCATGCCGAGACGGGACAGCATGCCGGTGGCGCGCACGACGGTGAGGGCCAGCGTGTGGGCCGCGCCGTCCTCCACGTCGATCAGCTCGTACTCGCAGACTCCCTCGTGCGCCACCGTCAGGCGCCCGGCGGAGACGAAGCGGGCGGCGGGCGCGGTCGGCAACCCGAACTCGTCCGGCCTCCCCTCCGCGGTGAGGCCGCGGGTCACCACGGCAAAGGCGCTCTCCGCGTGCGAGTGGGCGGCCGGCGCGGGAAGCGGGAGGTGGACTCGCAGCCGGTGGTCGCCGCTGGGGTTGACGAAGCTGGTCTGGACGCGCACCACGGGCTCGTCCGCCCGCAGCTCCAGCTGGGTCTCCACCTCCACGCGGTGCTCGCCCACCCGTGCCTGCGACCCCCCGTCGACGTGATCGGGCCAGACATAGGTGGCGGTGACGCGCGCCCTGGTCCGCACCGGGCCACGCTCGGTGACCTCGACCGTCACGGCCTCGGGCGTGTCGACCAGGGAGTCCAGCCGGGGCGGGGAGTAATTGTAGGAGTCGCCCAGATCGCCGCCGTCGACGAGCCGGCCGTACCCGGGCACGCCGTCCACCGAGAAGGTGCCGTCGGTCGGGTCGACCTGAATGCGGACGAGCCCGTTGGAGAGGACGTTCCCCGAGGCCTCGGCCGGATGCGCCAGCGGCGCCGGCTCAAAGGCCGCCCAGCCGTAGCCGGGGACCTCGGCCGTCCGGGCCGCGATGCGGCGGGTCGACGGTTGGTCCATGGACACGCGCACGACGGCGTCGGGCTGGGCTCCGAGCCGGGTGTACACGTCCTGTTTGGCCTCGGCGATCGGCACCCCGGGCTTCTCCTCGGTGCCGACTGCGATGGTGATGTCGAACCCCTCGTCGCTGTCCTGAATCCGGACCTCGTGCACCCAGGCGTCGTCGCTGATCCGCGGCCCCTGGAGCATGCCGAGCACGGTGCGCACCGTGTTGGCGTCGAGCACCATGGAGCCGGGCAGGCCCGTGCGCTCCGAGAGCACTTGGACGTTGTCGGGCGCCGGCCCGTCGGCCGGGACGACGAGCTCCACCACGCCGGCCCGGGCCCGCGGCGACGGGTTGAGCACCGTGATGCCCGGCTCGGAGAGCGAGCGGGCGAAGGACTTGACGGCCCGCTCGGCGAGACCCGAGGCGATGTCGCGCGCCTCGGTGTAGCGGTGCAGCACGGCGTCGACGACGTCGTCGACCGAGCAGGCGCAGATGGAGTCGTGGGCCGAGTTGCGCACCATCTCGAGCCAGGCCAGCTGAAGCAGGCGGCTGGGGTAGTCCCGAGGCTCGAGGAAGAGCGTGCAGAGGGGCTCGGCCCGGCGCTCGAGCTCTCGCTCGGCCACGGCCCCGAGGCGCTTCACGTCCACCCGGTTGGAGGTGACGCCCATGAGCATGTTGGCGCGGAACCCCGAGCGCAGCTCGCCGTCCACCCGCACCAGGCCCTCACGCGAGGCGCGCTCCAAATAGCGCGGCAGCGACGTGACCTCGAACTCGAACTCGTCTTGGAGGTCGTTCGCCTCGGCCACGACGCGGCCGAGCCAGGGCTGGGGCATCAGGTGGTCCGAGCCGTTCATGCAGAGCAGGTCTCCCGTGAGGAACTCGTCCACCTCGGCCACGTTGTCGCGCGTCCGCCTCACCAACGCCTTGGCGTCGTCGGGCAGCGCGGCGCCGTTGCCGTAGCCGACGGGCAGGTACTCGGCCCTCACCTCGGAGCCGTCCGGCGCCACCCAGGTGAAGCCGTTGCTCGTCACCTGTGACGGGACACCGCGCCAGACCACCGTGTCCGAGAACCCGGCCTGGCGCAGGATCTGCGGCATCTGCGCGATGTGGCCGAACATGTCCGGCAGGTACCCGACGTCCATGACGCCGCCGAACGCGGCGCCGCGCTGAATGCCCATCTGCAGGTTGCGCACGATGGTCTCGCCCGAGGCCAGGAACTCGTCCATCAGGATGTACCACGGCCCCATGCTCAGCCGGCCCGACGCCGCGAGCGCCCGCAGGCGCTCCTCGGCCTCGGGCCGCACCTGTAGGTAGTCGTCGACCACGGCCATCTGGCCGTCGAGCATGAAGTGCGGGTAGCTGGCGTCACGCTCGAGCAGCGGGATGAGCGTGTCGATCAGCTCCACCAGCGCCAGGCGGAAGTCCTGGTACGACTTGTACCATTCGCGGTCCCAATGGGTATGAGGAACGATGGCGATGCGACGAGCGGTCATGGCGGCCAGACTACGGCCGATACCGAAGCCGCAGTAACCCCTCCCGAGCTCTGGGCCGCCGCCTGGGCGGCCGCCCCCGGCCGGCCGGTGCTCGTCGACGGCCCGGGCACCGTCGTCGTGGCCGGCGAGCTGGAGCACCTCACCGCCCGCGTCGCCGGGGTGCTGCGCCGCCGGGGCGTCGGCCGGGGCGACCGTGTCCTGTGGCAGTCCCGGACCACCGTTCCCGCCGTGGTGGCGCTCCTCGGCATCCTGCGCGCCGGGGCGGCGCTCGTGCCGCTGAGCCCGACCGCCACGGCGCGGGAGCTCGAGCACGTCATGAGCGACGCGGCGCCCGCGGCGGCCGTGTCCGAGCAGCCGATCCCGAAGGCGTGGACGGTGGAGGGGATCATGGCCGAGGCTGAGCGCCTGCCCTCGAGCGACATCGGGGTCCCCGCCCTCTCGCCGACCGACGACGCGCTCGTCGTCTACACCTCGGGCACCACCGGGAGCCCGAAGGGAGCGGTGCACACCCACGCCTCGTTGCTCGCCGGCGTGCGGACGATCGTCGCCGCCTGGGACTGGCAGCCCGACGACCGCCTCATCCTGGCCCTGCCGCTCTTCCACGTGCACGGGCTGTGCGCGGGCCTCTTCGGGACGCTGGCTGCCGGCGCCTCGTCCACACTCCTCCATCGCTTCGACGAGGATGCCGTCGTCGAAGCCGCGGCCACCAGCACCATGTTCTTCGGCGTCCCGACCATGTACCACCGGCTCGCATCGTCGGGGCGCGCCGCCGGGCTGGCGGGATTACGTCTGTCCGTGTCGGGCTCCGCGCCGCTCGCGGCCGACCTCTGGCAGGCGCTCGACGCCAACGGCCTCCATGTGCTCGAGCGCTACGGCATGACCGAGACGTTGCTCACCGTGTCCAACCCGCTGCACGGCGAGCGCCGGCCCGGCTCGGTCGGCCTGCCACTGCCCGGCGCGCAGATCGCGCTCGACGGCGCCGACGACGAGGGGGTGGGGGAGTTGCTCGTGCGCGCCCCGTCGCTCTGCCGGGGCTACTGGGGCCGACCGGGCGCTCTGACGGACGCCCACGGCTGGTTCGCCACCGGGGACCTGGCCGCGGTGGCGGAGGACGGTTACGTCACCATCCGCGGCCGGCGCACCGAGCTGATCATCAGCGGCGGGCACAACGTGTACCCGGCCGAGGTGGAGTCGGTCCTGGCCCGGCACGGCTCGGTGGCCGAGGTGGCCGTCGTCGGCGTGCCCTCGGCGGAATGGGGCGAGACCGTCGCCGCCTTCGTGGTCGGGCGCGACGGGGACCCCGACCTCCCTGCGCTCGCCCGTCTGGCCGAGGAGGAGCTCGCACCGTTCAAGCGCCCGCGCCACGTGCAGGCCGTCGACGCGTTGCCTCGAAACGCCTTGGGCAAGGTCGTCCGCGCCCGCCTCCTGGAGCTGCCGGGAGGCCCAGGGTGAGCGCGAGCCCTGCGCTAGCGTGAGCGCATGGCGACGTTCCTGATGCTCTCGACCGTGGGGCCGGACGGGGCGACCACGCTGACCGATCACCCCGAACGACTCAAGGCGGTGAACGCCGAGGTCGAGGCGATGGGTGTGAAGGTCGTGGCGCAATGGGCGCTGCTGGGCCAGTACGACTTCTGCACCATCCTCGATGCCCCCGACGAGACGGCGATGGCCCGTGTCGCCCTGGTCCTCGGCTCCCGCGGCACCTTGCGCACGCTGACGCTCACCGCCATCCCGATCGACGACTACGTCGAGAACGTCCTGGGGTCGGGCCAGGCCTGATCAGTGCCACCAGAAGCCCTGGCGTTTGCGCTCGCGCCGCACGTCGTCGCGCGCGAAGAGCTCGCCCAGGACGCTCCCGTCGGAGAGCCGGCGGATCCGGTACCCCCCGTCGGTGACCTCCGCCACCTCGAACCCCCGGACCCACGTCCCTTGGAACCGGTTGCGCACGTCCACCTTCGTCCCCGGCGACAGCGGGACGCGTGTGGTCGTTTCGCCGTCGTCCCCCGTCACGGCCCCATCGTATTGAGCCGCCGCACGCGGTCGTGATCTGCTCTCCCGGCCTCGGCGAGGAGCGCCGACTGCGCAAGGAGGGCTTCGAATGGGTGGGCGGTGTCGACGAGGTGGGCCGCGGCGCGTGGGCCGGACCCCTCACCGTCGGCGTCGCGGTGGTGCGCCCGCGGGTCCAGCTGCGCTCCATGCCGGGCTGGCTGCGCGATTCCAAGCAGCTCAGCGAGGCCCGCCGCGAGGAGATCTTCGACGCCGTCGGCGCGTGGTGCCACACCTGGGCGGTCGGTCACGCCAGCGCGGCCGAATGCGACGAGTGGGGGATGACCGAGGCCTGGGGCCTGGCGGCCCACCGCGCGCTCTCCCAACTCCCATTGGTCCCGGCGGCCCTCATCGTCGACGGCCCGACCGACCTGTTGCGCCACCACAGCCGGCCGTTCGCGGGCCTGGTCCGACCCATCGTGGACGCCGACGCGCACTGCGCCTCGGTCGCCGCGGCCTCGGTACTGGCCAAGGTGGTGCGCGACCGCATCATGCGCGGCGAGTCCGAGCACTTCCCCGCGTACGCCTTCGAGCGCAACAAGGGGTATCCGTCGCTGGTGCACCAGACCGCGTTGCGCGGCTACGGCCCCTCGGCGATCCACCGCAGGAGCTGGGCCTTCATGCGTGGGTTGCCTTGGAGCGGCCATCGGGTCCGGCTGCCGGGGCCCTCAGACGACGGAGGCCACCTCGGCGAAGTGGCAGGCGACGGGGTGGCCCTGCCCGCGGTCGACCAGCGCGGGCTCTTCGGCGGCGCAGATGTCCTGGGCCTTCCAGCACCGGGTGCGGAAGCGGCAGCCCGAGGGGGGTGATTGCGGGCTCGGCACGTCGCCTTCGAGCACGATGTGCTTCCTCGCTCGCTCCGTCCTCGGATCGGGGACGGGCACAGCTGAGAGCAGGGCCTGGGTGTAGGGGTGGGCCGGCCGGTCGTAGACGTCGACGCGGTTGCCGATCTCGACGATCTTGCCCAGGTACATCACCGCCACCCGGTCAGAGATGTGGCGGACCACCGACAGGTCGTGCGCGATGAAGAGGAAGGCGACGCCGAGCTCGTGCTGCAGGTCGTCGAGCAGGTTCACGACTCCCGCCTGAATGGAGACGTCGAGTGCCGACACGGGCTCGTCGAGCACGAGGAGCTTCGGCTGGAGGACGAGGGCCCGGGCGATGCCGACCCGCTGGCGCTGGCCACCCGAGAACTCGTTGGGGTAGCGGTTGGCGTGGTAGGGCTCGAGCCCGACCAGCTTGAGCATCTCGGCCACGCGGCGGTTGATGGCTTTCCGGTCGCGGAAGCCGTGGATGTGCAGCGGCTCGGCAATGGCTTCCCCGACCGGCAGGCGGGGGTCGAGCGAGGCGAAGGGATCCTGGAAGACGACCTGAATGTCGCGCCGCACGTGGCGCAGGGCGCGACCCTGGATCTCGGTCAGCTCGGTGCCGTCGAAGCGGACGGAGCCCGACGTCGGCACGATCAGCTGCAGCACGCAGCGTCCCGTGGTCGATTTGCCGCAGCCGGACTCGCCCACGAGCCCGAGGGTCTCGCCCGTTCGCGATGCTGAAGCTGACACCGCACACCGCGTGCACGACGCCGACCTTGTGGCGGACGAAGGAGCCGCCGCGCAGCGGGAAGTGTTTGACCAGGTCTTTGACCTCGAGCAGGGCCTGGGGAGCGCTGGGCTCCGTCGTGTCCGCGCCGAGCTCGGAGATGGTCACGACCCGACCACGTTGTCGACGACGCCGTCGGAGAAGACTCCGCCGTAGTCCCCGCGCCCGACCGCCTCGGCGAAGTGGCACGCGGAGCGGTGTCCGCCCACCTCCGAGCTGACGGACGGCACGACGATGAGATCGGGCTCGGACTCCGCGCATACCTCGGCCGCCAGCGGGCACCGCGGGGCGAACGGGCAGCCGGTGCGGTCCCCGAGCATGGAGGGCGGCGCCCCCGGGATCTGCCGCAACCGCTCATTGCCGTCACCGTCGAGCCGTGGCAGCGACCCGAGCAGCCCGAGTGTGTAGGGCATGGAGGGCCGGTAGAAGACGTCCTCGGCCGATCCGATCTCGACCGCCCTTCCGGCGTACATGACCAGGACGCGGTCGGCCAGGCCGGCGATGACCCCGAGGTCGTGGGTGATCAGGAGCAGCGCCGCTCCCGTCTCGGTGAGCGCCGTCTTGAGCGAGGCGAGCACCTGCGCCTGGACCGTCACATCGAGCGCCGTCGTGGGTTCGTCGGCCAGGATCACGTCGGGGTCGTTCGCCATGGCGATGGCGATCACGGCGCGCTGGCGCATGCCGCCTGAGAATTCGTGCGGGTAGCTGTCGACGCGCTCGGCCGGGTTGGGGATGCCGACCTTGGCCAAGAGCTCTATGGCGCGCGCCTGCGCCGCCTCCTTGCTCACGTCCTGGTGCGCCTTGATGGCCTCGGCGATCTGCCACCCGATCGTGTACACCGGGTTGAGCGAGGTCATCGGGTCCTGGAAGATCATGGCGATCCCCGTGCCGCGCAGGTCGGTGAGCTGCTTCTCCTTCAGCGCCAGCACCTCGCGGCCCTGGAACTTGATGGAGCCCCGGATCGCCGCGCTCTTGGGCAGGAGGCCCATGGAGGCCAGGGCCGTCACCGACTTCCCCGAACCGGACTCGCCGACGATGCCGAGGACCTCGCCGGGAGCCAACGCGAAGTCGATGCCGCGGACCGCGTGGACGACGCCGTCCTTGGTCCGGAAGTCGACCTCGAGTCCAACGACTTGGAGCGCGGGTTCGGCCACTCAGGCCCTGACCCGGCTCTTCTTGGGGTCGAACGCCTCCCTCAGCCCGTCGCCGATGAGGAAGATGGAGAGGATCAGGACGATGAGGAAGACGACCGGGAACACGAAGAGCCACCATTCCGTGGTCGCCGAGTCCTGGCCCTGGTCGACCAGGAGGCCGAGCGACACGTTGGGCGGCTGGACGCCGAGCCCGAGGAACGAGAGCGTGGACTCGAAGATGATGCTGAGCGCGACGGTCAGCGTGGCGTTCACGATGATCGGACCGACGGCATTGGGCAGCATGTGCTTGACGATGATGCGCCGGTTCGTGGCGCCGAGGGCGCGGGACGCTTCGACGAAGTCGCGCTCACGCAGAGACAGGAAGTCGGCCCGCACCAGCCTGGCCACGTAGGTCCACGAGAGGAGCCCGATGATGATGGCCAGGCCGAGCCAGTTGTCGGACTCCTTCGACAGCTTGTTGGCCAGCACGATGAGGACGGCGAGCACGGGGAGCACGAGGACGAGGTCGACGAAGCGCATGAGGAGCGAGTCGACCCAGCCGCGGTAGAACCCGGCGATGGCGCCGACCGTCACGCCGATGAGCGTGGCCATGGCCGCCACCGTCAGTGCAATCTGAATGTCCTTCTCCACTCCGGCCATGACCTGGGCGAACATGTCGTTGCCGATGGAGTTCGTGCCGAACGGGTTGGTCGCCGACGGCGGGCCGTTGAGGACGTTGGTGATGGAGGTGTAGCTGAACTGCCAGAAGTGGCCGACGAGTATCGACGCCAGGCCCAGCAGCAGGAAAATGCTGAGCCCGAGGATGGCCAGGGGCTGGTGGAAGAAGCGCCCGAGGACGATGCGCGACTGGCTCTTGGCCTCCCCACTGATCCCGTGGGTGTCCGCCCCCGAGAGCTCCAGCCCGGCGCCGACGCTGGCCAGCGTGTGGGAGCCCGCCTCGACCGTGGACACGCCGCGGGGGGTGGGAACGTCGAAATTCTCCTTGGTCAGCGGTTCAGGCATAGCGGATCCTCGGATCGAGTACGCCGTAGAGGATGTCGGCGACGAGGTTGAAGAGGATGACGAACGTGGCCGTGATGAGCAGGTAGGCGAGCATCACGTTCGTGTCCAGGTTGGTGACGCCAGCGAGGTACCACTGGCCCAGGCCCTGCCACCCGAAGATGATCTCGGTGATGATGGCGCCGCCGAGCACGGCGGCGAAGTCGAGGGCGACGACGGTCGTCACCGGGATGAGCGCGTTGCGCAGGACGTGGCGGACGAGGACGCGCCGCCGGCTCAGGCCCTTGGCGCGGGCCAGGCGCACGTGGTCGGCGTCGAGCGTCTCGATCATGGACGACCGCTGGTAGATCGCCCACGACGAGTACGACACCAGGATCAGGGTGAGCACGGGCAGGGCGGTGTGCGCGGCGTAGTCGGGCAGCCGGCTGATGAAGGAGCCGCCGAGCGTGGGGCTCTGCTCCCCGTCCGTGTAGAAGATGATGTGGCCGACGTGCTCGTTGATCGGGATGGCGACGAACTCCTTGAGGGCGAGGCCGAGTACGAACACCGGCGTCGCCAGGAGGACGAAGTTCGTGACCGTGATGGTGTGGTCGGTGGCCTTGTTCTGCCGGACCGCCGCCAGCACGCCCAGGGAGATGGCCAGGATGATGGCGATGACGGTGGCGATCACCACCATGCGCAGGGTCACGAGGAGGTGTGACATCGCCTGTGATGCCACGTCCTGGCCGTCGATGGTGGTCCCGAGGTTGCCGTGCAGCGCGCCGGTGAGCCAGAGCCAGTAGCGCTGCCACAAGGGGTCGTTCAGGTGGAGCAGGTTCTCCCGGGCCACGATGGTGGAGTGGGGGATGTGGGGGTTGCTCATCAGCAGCGCCAGCGGGTTGCCGGAGCTGGCCACGAGGGCGAAGACGAAGATCGTCGCGAAGAACAGCACGACGATGCTGATCAGTAAGCGCCTCGCGACGTACGCGAACATGGGCGGAGTCTAGGTCCAGGTCGGCCCGGCGGGAAGGGGCCGACCCTCGCGGGCCGGCCCCTTCACCGCGGAAGGGCTAGCTGCTGATGGTCCAGTTCTCGGCGTTCCAGGTGACCCCGACACTCGAGGTGTTCGGGACGACACCCTTGAGCTTGTTGGTCCAGGCGAAGAACTGCGGCTTCTGGTAGAGGGGCAGCGTGACCATGTTCTGCCACAGGATGGCGTCGGCCTTGTTGTAGTCCGTGATCTCCTGCGCCGTGCTCGGGGCCTCCGCGCCTTCCTTCATGAGCGAGTCGACCTGGGTGTTGGCCGAATGCGTCCAGTTCTGCCCGCAGTTGGTCGCGTCCGTGTACGAGCAGTAGATCGACTGGTTCCCCGAAACGAACGGCGTGGTCACCCAGGCGAACTCGCCGATCTGGTAGGTGCCGCTGACGAGGTTGGTCCCGAAGAAGGTGCTGGCGTCGTAGTTCTGGATGTTGATCTTGACGCCGATCGCCTTCATCTGAGCCTGGAACAACTCCTCCGTCTGGGACCGGATGCTGTTCCCCGTCGTCGACTGGATCGTGAACGTCAGGTCCTGGCCCTTCTGCGGTCCGTAGTTCGGGTGCCAGTACCCGTCGGAGCCCTTGGTGAAGCCGAGCTCCTTGAACAGGTTCGCCGAGGTGCTCGGGCTGAAGGCGTAGTTGGTGCCCTTGTAGCCCTGCTGGGTCGACACGAGCATGCGGCTGCCGAGCGGCTTGATGCCGCGGGCGATCTCGCCGATGGTGCGCTGGATGATCGCGGCCCGGTTCACGCCGTGGGCGATCGCCTCACGCACCTGGAGCTTGGCCAAGTAGGGGTCAGCCTGGTTGAAGTCGAAGTGCTCGAACTCGAGGCCGGGGAGAACCACCTTCGTCGTGTTCGGGACCTGGTTCGCCGTCTGGACGATGGACAGGTTCACCGTGGACGGGTTGAAGATGCTGATCTCGCCGTTCTGCAGGGCCGGCACCAGCTGGCTGTCGGCCGAGAAGAACTGGAAGACGAGCTTGTCGAGCTTGGCCGGCGTGCCCCAGTAGGTGGGGTTGCGCACCAGGACGACCGACTGGTTGGCGTTGTAGCTCTGCACCTCGAACCAGCTGCCCGAGATGACCTGGGCCGGTCCGGCGAAGCCGGTGTTCCACCCGACCTGCCGCGAGATGTGCGCCGGGACGATGTTGGTGAAGAGGGACCGCCAGTCCGTGAAGGAGGGCTTGAAGGTCACGGTGATGGTGCGGCCGTTCGGGCACAGGCCGACGTTGCGGTCAGCCGTGCTGCCCGGATCGCACGCCGCGCCGCCCGACGGGTCGGACCCGACGACGGACTGGATCTGGTTGTAGCCGGTCGACGAGGCGGTGTCGTAGGGCTTGCCACCCACGTCGGTGTAGGCGGGATTGCCGCTCTGGGCCTGCCAGTTGTAGATGAAGTCGTCGGCGGTGATCGGCGTCCCGTCGGACCACACCGCCTTCGGGTTCAGCTTGTAGACGACGGTCTGCGGGTTCTGGCTCGTCACGACCGCGCTCTCGAGCAGCTGGTTGTTCAGGACGGGCTGGAGCTTCGAGTTGGTGATGAACGCCTGCGGCCAGACCATGTTCATGATCTCCTGCAGGACGAACTCGGACGCGGCCGAGGTGTTGATGTTGAAGCCGGCCAGGGTCTCGTCGAGCGCCATGGTGGCGGTCCCACCCGACGACGACGCCTTGGTCGAGGCGCCGCTTGTGCCCGGCGACACGGCCACGACGGACACGCTCAATGCCCCGGCGGCCAGGGCCGCGAAGGCCGACCGCTTGAGTAACCCCTTCAGTCCCATAGCACTCCCTATCTTCATCGGCCGCCCCGGTGACGGCCGATACCCGCAACTTCCGGCACTACGAATGCCGGAACATAAGGTAAACGTTACCCAATCGCCACATTGGCCATAGGGCGGGACCTATGAATTTCTGCAGGAACGCACCAGGCCGAGATCCGATTCGGAGCGAGGCCGTCACGGACACAGGATTCGTGCTCCAGAGTGGGCTTGTCGCGCACCTTCCGCAACCTGGGTGCCAGCTGAGCGCCCACTGCGTGCTCCGTGACGATCGCCCGTTAGCATCCAATGTGCAGCGATGGTCTACGTCCTCGCCGTAGCGGCGGCCCTCTCCAACGCTCTCACCAGCGTCTTCCAGCGAATGGGGGTAGAGGACGCCCCCGAAGACACCACCATGAGGCTCAGCCTGATGGCCCATGCCATCCGGCGCGGGGTGTGGCTCCTGGGTTTCGGCTTCATGATCTGCGCCTTCTTGCTGCAGGCTTTCGCGCTTCACCTCGGCCGGCTGTCGGTGGTGCAGCCGATCCTGACCATGGAACTGCTCTTCCTGGTCGGGATCCTGGGGACGTACTTCCGCTTCGACATCTCGCTCCGGGAGTGGTTCGGCGCGGGCGCCATCGCCTTCGGGCTCGCCGGGTTCCTCTACTTCGCCGCACCGGGCGGCGGGGACGAGGTGCCGACCAACCTCGGCTGGATAGTGGTGGGCTCGGGCGCCGTCTTCTTCATCTGCGTCACCGTGGTCGCCACCCGCTGGGGGCCACGCTGGTGGAAGGCCGCCATGTTCGGCTCGTCCGCCGCCATCGCCTACGCCTTCACCGCCGCCCTGATCAAGACGGCGGGCGACTACGCGGCCAAGGACTGGGTGACGATGTTCGCCCACTGGCAGACCTACGGTGTGGCCGTCTTCGGGCTCCTGGGCCTGTTCCTGACCCAGAACGCGTTCCACGCCGGGCCGCTCGCCGCGTCGCAGTCGACACTCGTGCTCGTCGACCCGCTCGCCAGCATCTGCCTCGGCATCGCCCTCTACGGCGACACCTTGCGGACGACAGGCCCGTACGGGCCGCTCGAGGCCATCTCGTTGCTCGTCATGTTCCTCGGCGCCGTCTTCTTGTCGAATTCGCCGCTCATCACCGGGATGAAGAGCGAGGGCAAAGGGGTCGAGTACGACGAGATGCTCTCCAGGCGCCTCAAGCACCCCCACGGGGGCGTGGTGGCCGCTACCTCGAGCCGGTCGTCGGCCGATCAGCTGCAGGACGGCGGTCTTCCCCCGTTCTCGTCGGCGTAATCCGCTCCACCACCAGGCGAGCCATCGCGGCGAAGTGGTCGGGGTGCGAGAGGTGCGCGCCGTGCTGCGCCGCCTGAATCTCGAACACCGTCGCGCCGGGGACGTTGTCCCCGAGCCAGCCCACCGCCCGCCGATGGTGCTCCGCGGAGCGCTCCCCGCCCGTGCCGAATACGGCCGGGACGGACAGGCGCATGACGTCGAACGGAGCGCCCTCACCCCGCAAGCTCCGCATGTCGGCCACGACGGCCGGGCCGTCCGCCCGCCGGGACGCCCGGCCCTCGTCGCTCAGCCGGGCCCAGGCCTCGGGGCTCACCATGCGCGAGAAGAACCGCTCCGCCTCCTCCGCCGGGTCGTCGGCCAGGGCGGGCCACCCCGCCGAATCCCCCGGCGGCCGGTCCCGCCGGAACCCGAGCCATGGCATGGGCGGTTCGTAGGCGCCGATCGACTCGAAGGCGCCGGGATCGTCCAGCGCCGCTCCGACGACGACATCGCCGCCGAGGCTGTGCCCGAGCGCGACCACGGGGCCGCCCGACTCGCGCCGGGCCGCGCCCGCGATGGCGAGGAGGTCGGAGACGTGGCCGCGCAGGTCCGTCACCCCGCCGTCCCGCGAGCCTTGATACCCACGGCGGTCGTACGCCACGGTGCACAGGTCGGGGAGCCGGCGCATGACGCGCCGGAAGCTGTCGCCCCGATCGAGCGACCCGTGGACGAAGATCACGGTGGCGGCGCCCGGCTCCACGGACGGCCGCACCACCACGTTGAGTGCGGCCGGGTAGCTCATGGACAGGCCAGACCCTAATCCCCGTGTCAGATTGCCCGTTCCTCGGGCCCGTCACCCGTTCTTTGGCCCGGTCACCCATTTCTTGGCCCCGTCGCCGCCGGTAGGGTGAAAGCCATGTCCCAGTTCAGTGGATCGAGCGGGTCCTTCGGCCCGAACGCCTGGCTGGTCGACGACATGTACGAGCGCTTCCTGGCCGACCCCGAGTCGGTGGGCGACAGCTGGCGGGAGTTCTTCACCGACTACCGGCCCGCCCCCGTCCCGGCGCCACAACCCCAGGTCGCTCCGGCGACGTCGCCGCCGTCCTCCCCGGACGGGAGCGCCTTCGACCTTGGGGCGGCCGCCCCGGCTCCTGCTTCCACCTCGCCGGCGGCCCACGATCCGCGCCGCACGGCCCCTTCCGCATCCGCCGACATCACCATCCGCCGCCATCTCCATCGCCGCTCCATCCCGGTCTGTCGACGCACCCACCGTGTTGCGAGGCGCAGCATCCCGCATCGTCGCCAACATGGAGGCCAGCCTCGGCGTCCCGACCGCGACCAGTGTTCGCACCGTGCCGGCGCGGCTGCTCGAGGTCAACCGCCTCATCCTCAACAACCAGCTGGCCAGGACCTCCGGCGCCAAGGTCAGCTTCACCCACATCATCGGGTACGCCGTCGTCCGCGCGCTGCACGACGTGCCGGCGCTCAACGCCGCCTTCGTCGCCGACGTCGAGGGATCGGGCAAGCCCGGGGTGGTCCACCACAAGCACGTCGGGCTGGGCCTCGCGGTCGACCAGGAGAAGGCCGACGGGAGCCGCACCCTCCTCGTGCCCTGCATCCGCGACGCCGACACCCTCGACTTCCGATCGTTCGTGATGGCGTACGAGGACCTCATCCGCAAGATCCACACCGGCCGGATCGGACCCGACGACTTCGCGGGCACGACGGTGTCGCTCACCAACCCGGGCACGCTCGGCACAGTCCAGTCGGTGCCGCGGCTCATGCCGGGACAGGGCGCCATCATCGGGGTCGGCGCACTCGGCTACCCCGCGGGCTACGAGGCGGCCGACCCGCGGGTGCTGGCCGAGCTCGGACTGGGCAAGGTCGTGACCCTCACGTCGACGTACGACCACCGGATCATTCAGGGCGCCGAGTCGGGACTCTTCCTCGCCCGCGTCGCCGCCCTGCTGACCGGCGCCGACGGGTTCTACGACGACCTGTTCGAGTCGATGGGCGTGCCCTACGAGCCCGTGCGTTGGCAGGTCGACAACAACGCCGGCACAGGAGCGGAAGAGGGCGAGCACCAGAAGGCGGTCAAACAGGTGCGGGTGCAGACCCTCATCAACATGTACCGGGTGCGCGGGCATCTCATCGCTCATCTCGATCCTCTCGATGCCGAGCCCCCGCACATCCACCCCGAGCTCGACCCGCTCACCTACGGGTTGACCATCTGGGATCTGCCCCGTCAGTTCGTGGCGGACGGGCTGGCCGGCCGCGAGGTCGCCACCCTGGACGAGATCCTGCACATCCTGCGGGATGCGTACTGCCGCACCCTCGCCATTGAGTACATGCACATCCAGGACCCCGCGCAGAAGCACTGGATCCAACAGCATGTCGAGGGCCAGCCGAGCACCCTCAACCCGGACGAGCAGAGGCACGTCCTCGACCGTCTGAACGCGGCCGAGGTCTTCGAGCGGTTCCTCCACACCCGGTACGTGGGCCAGAAGCGCTTCGGGCTCGAGGGCGCAGAGTCCACCATCGTCCTGCTCGACGCACTGCTCGACGCGGCTGCCGGCTCCGCCGTGGCCGAGGTGGTGATGGGCACGGCCCACCGCGGCCGGCTCAACGTGCTGGCGAACATCGTGGGCAAGTCGTACCGCGAGATCTTCGAGGAGTTCGAGGGCAACCTCGATCCCGAGTCCGTCCAGGGTTCGGGCGACGTCAAGTATCACAAGGGCGCTCGGGGGACGTTCCGCGGCAGCGCGGGGGAGGAGCTCCCCGTCACGCTGGCGTCGAACCCCTCGCACCTCGAGGCGGTGGACCCCGTCGTCCAGGGCATGACGCGAGCCAAGCAAGACCGGATTTCGCCGCCCACCGACGGCACCCCCGCCACGCGGGAGGGATCGTTCGGTTTCCCCTGCCTGGCGGTCCTCGTCCATGGCGATGCCGCCTTCGCCGGACAGGGTGTGGTTGCCGAGACGCTCAACCTGTCGGGTCTTTCGGGTTATCGCACCGGTGGCACGGTGCACGTCGTGATCAACAACCAGCTCGGTTTCACGACGGCGCCCGCGTCCGCACGCACGTCCGTCTACCCGACCGACGTGGCCAAGATGGTCCAGGCGCCGATCTTCCACGTCAACGGCGACGACCCCGAGGCCTGCGTGCGGGCCGCTCGGCTGGCCTTCGCCTTCCGCCAGACCTTTCACAAGGACGTCGTCATCGACCTGGTCTGCTATCGCAAGCATGGCCACAACGAGGGCGACGACCCCAGCTACACCCAGCCTCTGATGTACCAGCGCATCGAGGCCAAGCGTTCGGTGCGCAAGCTCTACACCGAGACGCTGATCAGGCGGGGCGACATCACGCTCGAAGAGGCCGAGGCCGCCCTCGACGACTTCAACGCTCGGCTCCAGTCGGTCCTCGACGACGTCCGCAACGAGCCGTCGCTCGCGCCGACCGAATTGCCGGCTCCCGAGCCCGTCCCTCCCGAGCCGGACCCACCCGA
>CAWGHA010000005.1:0-164344 GCA_963822265.1 uncultured Acidimicrobiaceae bacterium | reverse complement strand
GAACCCCGGTACGGCAGAACCCAAGCGTCCCGTCTCACCCGATCAGGAAGGAGCACACCCCATGGCTGACCTCGCACTCGTGGAGCGGCTGGCGGCTGCCGACCACTACCTCGCCGTCATGGCCGTCGCCCGACCGAACGGTTCGGTGCATGCTTCGGTGGTGAGCGCGGGCGTCATCGACGACCCCGTCGACGGCGCTTCCGGCGTCGCCGCGGTCGTGGGTGGGAACGCCCGCAAGCTCGAGTTGCTGCGGGCCACGGGTCGCGCCACGCTCGTGTTCAAGAGCGGCTTCGAGTGGGTGGCCGTCTCGGGTCCGGTTCGCCTGATCGGACCCGACGACGGCGCCGAGCTCGGCCAGGACGTGCCGGCGACCATCCGCTCGGTGTTCCGCGCCGCCGGGGGCACCCACGAAGACTGGGAGGAATTCGACCGTGTCATGGCGGCCGACCGGCGCTGTGCCGTCTTCATGCGGGCGGCGCGTATCTCCTCCAACGGCTGATCCGAGGCACCCCGGCCCGACCACGACCCGTCATCGCCTTTCAAGGTCGCCGGAGCACTACGTATCCTCGACGAATGACTTCGTCCACGACGCGCTCACCTCCTCGGCGCGCTGTCCGGCCTTTGAGCGTCCGATAGCAACCGGGAAATTTGTCGAGCGCGTAGGGTGGACCGTCCGGTCGCTCCGACGGCCGACGTCGCCCGAGACTGGGACGAAGGAGGGCTCCAAGCACCATGGAATCGATCGCGCTCGGCACCCAGGGCCTCAGAGTCTCCCGGCAGGGGCTCGGCTGCATGGGCATGTCCGACTTCTACGGCCCCGTCGACGATGACGAGTCCGTCGCCACCATCCATCGCGCCCTCGACCTGGGGGTCAACTTCTTCGACACCTCCGACATGTACGGGCCGCACACCAACGAGGTCCTCGTGGGCAAAGCGCTGGCCGGGCGGCGTGACGAGGCGATCATCGCGACGAAGTTCGGCATCGTGCGCGATCCGGGATACCCCGAGAAAAGGTCGGTCAACGGCCGGCCCGAGTACGTGCGGCAATCCTGCGACGGCTCGCTCCGCCGGCTGGGCGTCGACCACATCGACCTCTACTACCAGCACCGCGTCGACCCCGACACGCCGATAGAGGAGACGGTAGGCGCCATGGCCGACCTGGTGACCCAGGGCAAGGTGCGCTACCTCGGGCTCTCCGAGGCGGCACCCGCCACCATCCGGCGCGCTCACGCCGTGCACCCCGTGTCGGCTCTCCAGACCGAGTACTCGGTCTGGTCGCGCGAGCCCGAGGCCGAGATCCTCCCCACGTTGCGCGAGCTGGGCATCGGCTTCGTGCCGTACAGCCCGCTCGGGCGCGGCTTCCTCACCGGCCGTCTGCGCACGCTCGACGTCCTCGACGAGAGCGATTTCCGGCGTCACCAGCCGCGCTTCCAGGGGGAGAACCTGGAGGCGAACGCCGCCATCGTCGACGTCGTCGGACAGGTGGCCTCGGCCAAGGGCTGCACGCCTGGACAGGTTGCGCTCGCCTTCGTCCACGCCTTGGGCGACGACGTGGCACCGATCCCGGGCACCAAGCGACGCGCCTATCTGGAGGAGAACGTGGGCGCTCTCGACGTCGAGTTGACCGAGGAGGACTTGGCCGCTCTCGCCGGTGCGGCGACGGCCCGCGGCGACCGCTACGCCGACATGTCGCCGGTGAACCGCTAAAGCCACCCCACGCAGCCGCCCGGCCGCCGGCCAGGTGTTCGGCCGCAAAGAACCACACGGCCGGCCGGCCGCGCGGGCGCTCTCGGGCGTTCGCGCTCTCGGGCGCGGTCCCGTGCCTACATGAGCTGGCCTGGGGCGTTTGTCCAACACCCTGCAACACCCATGCAAGGATTGACCCCGTGTCGGGTCCACAGGCAGGTCCTCGCGGTTGGCCTGCGCGTCGGGTCAGGGATCGTCGGCCAGTGCTCGGCCGAGTCGGAGCGACGCTCGGGGTCCTGGCCCTCGCCGGCGCGTCGTACGCGGGCGCGACGGTGAGCTCTGCGCCCGGTGCCTCGGCCGCCACGGCGGCCTGTTCGTCGCCCACCATGACGCTCGCCGGCTCGGGAAGCGTTTCGCTGTCCTCCGGCGACGTGGCGTCGGTCCCTTCGGGCTCCAGCTTCACCGGGGGGCTGAACACGTTCCCGACGGGGGCGGTCGTGTGTGTCCAGCCCGGGGGGACGTTCGCCCCCGCCTGGATGAACAACCCCGCCGGCACCCTGTCCAACCTCGGCACCGTGACGAGCGCCTCCATGGTCCTCGCCTCGGGGTTCGTCTTCGACAACCAAGGCGTCGTCACCCTCGGCGCGCTCAACGTCAACGGGAGCGTGAGCATTTCCAACTCGGCCGGAGCCGACTTCACCATCTCGAGCTCGTTCGCACCCTCGAGCGGCACCGTGATGGACAACGCCGGGACGTTCCACGTCCAGGGGAGCTTCAACTTCAATACCGGCACGATCCTGCAGAACGCGGGCACCGTCGACATCACCTCGGCGGTCACCGTCGACGGCGTCGTGGAGAACCACGGGGTGGTGGACGCGGCCGGGATGAACGTCAACGGAGGCAGCAACTTCTTCAACGGCTGTGAGCTCTCGCTCAGCGGCGACTTCAACAACAACGCCACTGCGTTCACGAACAGCGGTCTGGTCCAGACCACGGGCGCGATGACGAACAACAACAACTACACGCAAACGCCGACCGGGTTGACCTCGGGCGTCAACTTCACCAACAACGGCAGCGTCACCGGCTTCGGTGACTTCCTCTTCCAGGGCCAGACGGTCACGCAGAACTCCTTCGTCGGGACGTCGGAGAACGATCCCATCGTCTTCGACGACCGCACTCCGACCGCCGGGCGGATCTTCGACGTTCAGTCCGGGCAGGTGGTCAACGTCGTAGCCGGGACCGTCATGCCGCCGGCGGGACCCACGAGCCCGGACTGCTCCGGCGGGGAAACCGTGCCGAGGGCGGACGTCGCAGCCACGAAGGTCGGGCCTGAGACCGTGGCGCCCGGCGGGACCGTTGGCTACACCCTCACGGTTACGAATTTCGGTCCTGACCCGGCCGAGAACGTGGTGCTCATGGACCGGCTCCCGCCCGAGCTGGGATCGCCCGACGCGGTGGGCGGAACCGTCACGAACGGCCAGGCCGTCTGGAGCATAGGGACCGTGGCCGTCGGCTCGACGCTGACGTTCGGACTGAGCGGGAGGGCACCGGAATCGGGTTCGCTCACCGACGTGGTGTCGTCGACCTCGTCGACTCCGGATCCCGACCCGACCAACAACGACGGGACCTCCGCGTCGGCCTCGGTGACGACGACCGTCACCGAAGAGCCGCCCCCGCCGGTTCCGCCGGTGGTCGACGATCTGACGGTCTCCACCGTGGCCCGGGTCCCGGTGGCGGGCGCGGTCCTCGCCAGCGTGCCGGAGGGCCAGCACGTCACGTTCTCGCTCCTCCAGGGTCCCAGCAGCGGGTCCGTGGCTCTCTCGCCCAGCGGAGAGTTCACCTACACCCCGACGGGCGACTTCGTCGGGGTCGACTCGTTCCACACGACCGGCTGCATCGAGGACACCTCACTGTGCGACTCGAACACCGTGACCGTCGAGGTCTCCCCGATCGCCAGGGAGGCCGTGGCCAGCACCCAGGTCGACACCCCGGTGGACATCGACGTCGGGTCCGAGGCGATCGGAAGCCCCACCGTCATGACCGTCTCCCAGGCGCCGTCGAACGGCACCGCCACCGTCCAGTCTGGCGGCATCGTCGCTTACACCCCCGCCAACGGCTTCGAGGGCAGTGACACGTTCACCTACCAGGTGTGCGCCACCGGAGCGCCCACCCTGTGCGCCAGCGCGGTCGTCACCGTCCAGGTCGTCGCGCCGCCCCGCGAGGCCCCGGTGCTCGACGACCAGAGCTGGAGCACCACGGCCAACGAAGAGGTGTGGGGGGAAGTCACCGCCGGCGAGTCCGATCCGGGCCTGACCGTGGTGACCAGCGTCGCTTCGCCGCCCCTCGACGGCAGTGTCGCCCAGTCCGGCGACGTCTTCACCTACACCCCCGATCACGAGTTCACCGGGGTCGACAGCTTCGTCGTCGAGGGCTGCGACAACGGCGAGCCCCCATTGTGCGATGACGCGACCATCACGGTGACCGTGTTCCCCGGCCCGGCGCCCGACTCGGCCGTCACCGTCACCGGTACGCCGGTCACGATCGACGTGAAGGCCAACGACACGGGCGCGGCGACGACCGGGCCACCGACGACGACGACCGAGCCCCAGCACGGCACGGCGCAAGTCACCGGTACCGGCAGTTACCTCTATACCTCCGACGCCGGCTTCGACGGGACAGACACGTTCGGATACCAGATCTGCTCCCTCGGCGCGCCCACCGTGTGCGGGAGCACGACCGTCACCGTCGACGTCGAACCCCCGCCGCCGCCGAACGAGCCGCCCGTCGTGGAGGACCTCACCGTCCAGACCTCTGCCGGCCTGCCGGTCGAGGGAACGGTGCCGGCGACCGACCCCGAGGGCGATCTACTCACGTTCGCGGTGACGACCGCGCCGGCGCAGGGTACGGTCGCCCTCGCCGCGGACGGGGACTTCGTGTACACGCCGACGGGAAACACCTTTGCCGGGATCGACACGTTCGTGGTCACCGCCTGCGACCCGTCGGAGGCCTGCGACAGCGGGACCATGACCGTCCGCATCCTGCCCATAGCGCAGCCGATCTCCCTCGTCACCGAAGCTCTCACCGCCACCGGCGTCGATGTCTTCGCGCACGTGAACGGCACCGTGGGTCCACCGGTGATCACGCAGCCCGCGAACGGAATCGCCATGATCATCTCCGCGGGCAACGTCGAGTACCTGCCGACCGGGTCGTTCACCGGACAGGACCCCTTCGACTACACGGTGTGCGCGACGGGGATCCCGGGCGGCGTCGAGCCACTCTGTGACCAATCCGTGATTCAGGTCGACGTCTACCCCATCGCCGTCGACAACATGGTGTCGACCACTCCGAACCATCCGGTCACGGTGAACCTCGCCCTCAACGATCCGGGGGACGCGCTCGACGCCACGTTGATCGGCGCGCCCACGCACGGCCAGATGACGAATCTGGGTGGCAACGAAGCCACCTACACGCCCGACGGGACCTGGACCGGAATTGAGGACGTCGGCTACCAGCGCTGCTCGGCCGGCGCCGTACCCCTGTGCGCCCAGGCCCTGGTCGTGATCACGGTGGTGCCGCTGCTCCACAACGATGGTGCCCTCACCCTGCAGGGTCAACCGGTGACGGTGGACGTGTACGCCAACGACGAAGGCGAAGCGGGGCTCGCCTCCATCGTCTCGGGCCCCGCAGCCGGGAAGGCCACCGTCGCGGGCTTCGAGGGCATCACCTACACCCCCGACGGCGGCTTTACGGGCGTCGACACGCTCATCTACCTCCGGTGCAGCCCCAACGAACCATCGCTGTGCGCGACGGCGACGCTCGCCGTCCTCGTCGTACCGGCGCCGGCGCCGGCGCCGGCCGCGCCCAAGACCCTGGCCAAACTGGAGCTCGCCGTCACCGGTTCGCGGCTCCCGGTCACCGGCTTCCTCGGCCTGTCCCTCGTGGTCCTGGGCCTGGCCCTGCTCGCTGCGGGCTCCCTTCTGGTCGGCGGACCGCGGCGAGCCCGCCACCGCGTCGGTGCCCACGACGCGGGAGGCGAGACGGCCAGCCGAGCGGTACCACGTTCACCACGTTTCGACTAGAGTGGTGAACGTGGTTCAGTCGACCGTCGAGAAGGTGCAGCAGGTGCTCGAGCGCTCCGAGCTGAGCGAGGCGACCGGCGAGGTCGTCGGCTACCTGCGCCTGCTCCAGGACCGCCAGTCCCGGCTGGGCCGTGTGGCCGGAGAGCCACAGCTCCTCGACACCGAGATGATGGCCGATGCCTTCGCCGGACACTTCCACCGGGAGGTGTTCGAGACCGTGCCCATGGTGAGTGCGGCCACCGTGGCCGAGCTCCTCGGGCCGGTCAGCGACGTCCGGGGCTTCTTGCGCCGGCTCCGATCACGCTCCGACGTGGTTGCCCTCAAGCACAAGAACTCGTTCGTGTACCCCGAGTTCCAGTTCTCCGCCGAACGTCGCGAGGTGCGGCCGGTGGTGGCCGAGGTCAACCGGGTCCTCGGCAGTGCCGGTGATCCGTGGGGGGCCATGGCGTGGTGGATGGCCCACCAGCCGAGGTGGTCGGGTCGACGGCCGCTGGAGCACCCCGACGACCGGCGGCTGGTCGCCCTGGCCGCCGCCGACACCGACGACGGCTACTGATCCTTGCCGGCGACGGAGCCGCCGGCCGAGTGCCCCGGCCGCCCGGTCACCACGAGCGTCCCGCCCGGCACGGTTCTCTTCCGGGTTCACCGAGAGGCTCGGCGGCCGTACGAATTCAACCCGACCGTCCGGCGTCCCGCCGGACCCGAGGACCCTGTCGACGGCGGCCGGTTCGACACCGACGACGGCTCGTACGCCTATCTCTACGCCGCCTTCACCGAGGAGGGGGCCTTCGCTGAGAAGTTCGCCCGCGACCTCGACTACACCCTCGCCGGCCCGCGACCGCTCCCGCGTGCACGCGTCGCCGGCATGGTCGTCAGCGCCGTCTTCGTCCAGCGGGACCTCCAGGTCGTCGAGACCCAGGCCGCGGCGGCGCAGCAGCTGGGCCAGGACGACTGGCTCACGATGTGCGACGAGGGTGGGTATCCGCTGACCAGGCGCTGGGCCCGCGCCATCCGCCGGTGGGCGCCGGGCAGCGATGGCCTCGAGTGGCGTTCCAAGCGCGACCCGGCTCAGCGCGTCCTCGTCCTGTGGGGCGACCCGGCGCGGGCGGCCGACGGTTGCGGACTGCTGGCCTCCGAGGACGTACTGGCCGACACCACTCCTCTCGACGAGGGGATCGGGCGGGTCCGCCTCGCGGGCTTCCTCGTGCGTTGGCGCCTCTACCTCGAACGCTGACGAAGCACCCGGCGGCGCGGGCGTCGACCAGCGTCAACCGCTGACGACCAGCCCGCTCCAGGGTTCCAGCGTGAGCGCGCCCTCGACCGCAGCGCCCTCGAACGTGCGGTCGGTGCTGAGCGTCACCGCTCCCCGGACGCCGTCGAAGGTCACCGCGGTGTCCGACATGTTCACCACGACCGTCGTCGAGTCGCCCCGGGCGAAGGCCCACGCGCCCTCGGGCGAGGGCAGCGAGCGGTAGGAGCCGACGGCCAGGTCGTCGGCGGCGCGGCGCGCCGCGATGGCGCGGCGGCAGAACGAGAGCACGGAGTCGGGATCATCCTCCTGGTCCGCCACGTTGCAGGCGGCGGGGTCGCCCATGGGTAGCCAGGGGCGTACGCCCGGCGCGCTGAAGCCTCCACCGGGCTCGCGCGTCCACGGCATCGGCGTGCGCTCGGCGTCGCGGCCCTTGTAGTAGGGCCAGAAACGCGCGCCCACGGCGTCGAGGACGTCCGCACGCTCAATGGGCCCGTCGGTCAGGCCGATCTCGTCGCCCTGGTACAAAAAGGGCGTGCCGCGCAGCGTCAGGAGGATCAAGAGCGCCACGCGGACCTTGCCCTGGTCGCCGCCGCACCAGCGTGTGGCGAGCCGGGAGACGTCGTGGTTCGAGCCGGTCCAGACCGGCCATGCCCCTTCGGGGATCAGACGCTCCAGGTCCTCGACGATCGTCCGCATGGCGCCCGCCTCGAGCGGGGCGTTGATGAACACGAAATTGAAGCCGCCGTGCAGCTCGTCGTGCCCGTCGCCGTAGAACTCCACCAGGGTGGTCAGCTTCTCGACGTTGGTCTCGCCGACGAGCAGGCGCTCGGGGTCGTAGCCCCCGGCGATGGCGCGCCAGCGGCGCAGGATGTCGTGCGCCTCGGGCCGGTCCGTGTTGTAGACCGCCTTTACCCCCATGAACTGCTGGTCGAGGGGGTCGTCGGGTGACGCGGGCGGGTTGTCGCGCAGCTCGGCGTCCTTGATCATCATGTTGCACACGTCGATGCGGAACCCCGCGACCCCGCGGTCCCACCAGAACCGCACAATGTCGTCGAACTCGCGGCGGACGTCCTCGCTCCACCAGTTCAGGTCCGGCTGGGCCGCCTCGAAGTTGTGCAGGAAGTACTGGCCACTCGCCTCGTCCATCTCCCAGGCCGGGCCGCCGAAGATGCTCATCCAGTTGTTGGGCGGCTCGCCGCCCGGCGCGGGGTCGGCCCACACGTAGTAGTCGCGGTGCGCCGCGTCGCGCCCGCTCAGCGCGTCGACGAACCACGGGTGCCGGTTGCTCGTGTGGTTGGGGACCAGGTCCATGAGGATCCGGATCCCGCGCTCGCCCGCCTCGGCCACCAGCCGGTCCAGGTCGGCCAGCGTCCCGTAGGCGGGGTCGATGTCGCGGTAGTCCGACACGTCGTAGCCCCAGTCGCGGTTGGGCGAGCACGTGACCGGCGAAAGCCAGACGCCGGCGACACCCAACCGGGCCAGGTGGTCGAGGCGCCCGATGATCCCGAGCAGGTCCCCCACGCCGTCGCCGTCGGAGTCGGCGAACGAGCGGGGATAGATCTGGTAGAACACTCCGCCCTGCCACCAACGGTCCGGTCCGGAACGGTTCCCGCTTCCGCTCCCGGACTCGTCGCCGCCCATGCTTTCGACCGGGCCCGGCGTCATACCCCTCCCACCGCGGTCAAACCCCCGTCGACGGTGACCGCCGTCCCGGTCATGTAGGCGGCCTCGTCGGAGAGCAGGAAGCGCACCACCGAGGCGATGTCCTCGGGTTGGGCCAGCCGTCCGAGCGGGGTGCGGGACTCGAGGTGCTCGCGCGCCCCGGGCAGCTCCAGGAGCGGCTGGAGCAGCGGGGTCTCGACTGCCCCGGGACAGACTGCGTTGACCCGGATGCCGTCAGCCCCCAAGAGCGCGGCGGAGGCGCGCGTCAGCCCGAGGAGCCCCGCCTTGGAGGAGCAGTACGCCGGGAGGAAGGAATGGCCCACGTAGGCCTCGATCGACGAGATGAACACGATCGCCGACCCCGGGTTCGCCTCCACCAGTCCGGCGTGGAGAGCCCGGGTCAGCGTGGCGCCGGCGCGCAGGTTCACGTCGAGCACCGCGTCCCAGCTCTCGTCGTCGATCTGCGTGACCGGCACGGCGCCGCCGATGCCGGCTGCGTGGACCAGGCCGCCGACCGGTCCGAGCTCGGTCCGGGCGCGCCGGACCGCGGCGCGCAGCGACCCGGTCACCGTGACGTCGACTTTGGACCCGACGGCGCGCACACCGTGGTCGTCCGCACACTGGTTCGCCACGCGTCGGGCCCCCGCCCCGTCGCGGTCCCAGACAGCGACGGGGCGCCCCGCCGCGGCCAGGCCGAGCGCGCAGGCCCGGCCGATGCCGGAGGCCCCGCCCGTCACGACCACCGCGGTGCGCGGCGTCGCGGCCGCGGTGTCCCGCGATGTTCCCTTCCGTCCGGGGCTCGTCCTCTTGGGGCTCGCTGGCGCCATCGACCCTCCCTCTTGCCGCTTCGCCGGCCTTCTCTTCGCCATCGCGTCGGGAGCAAGCTCGGCCCGCCGCTCCGCGCGTCGTCCCGGCAGCGTACTGAGCCCGCCGCCATGCCGGCCGTGACTGCTGGCTCCGGGCTGGCTACGGGTCGACTCGGGGTCGAGCCGGAGTCGAACGCGGGCGATGGGTGGCCGGAGTCCTGTTCGAGTCTCGACCCGAGGCCCGGCTCGCAATCCAGACCGGGATCCGACCCGGGCCCGGTCTGAAATCCGGCCAGCAATCCGGTCAGAAATCCGGCCCGAAATCCGGCCCGAAACCCGGCCTGGGCTCGGCCTCGAGGCCTTGCTCCGTGCGGGGTTCGGGGGCCGGTCGCTCGGGATTGCCCGGAGCGGGGTCGCTTCGGGTTGCCTCGACCCGCCGGTCCCGCTACTCTGGCACTCGCAACCCGCGAGTGCTAAAGACGCGCCAAGGAGGCCTGTTCAAGATGAAGCTCCACCCCCTCGATGACCGCATTGTCGTTCGTCCCGGCGAGTCCGAGGAGACGACCGCCTCGGGCCTGGTCATCCCGGACACGGCGAAGGAGAAGCCCCAGCAGGGCGAAGTTCTGGCCGTTGGCCCGGGCCGCCGCTCGGAGGACACCGGCGAGGTCATCCCGATGGACGTCGGCGTCGGCGACACCGTCGTCTACTCCAAGTACGGCGGCACCGAGATCACGGTCGAGGGCGAGGACCTGCTCATCCTCTCCGGCCGGGACGTCCTCGCCAAGCTGGCCTGATCGGCCGGACCGACCCGGTCGGCCCGCCGCCCCGAGGCGACTCGGGGCCGGCGCGGCGGCCTCCATTTCAATCCCCCCTGAGATTCGAGGACTCGAAACGATTCGAGGACTCGAGAGGAGTTCGACACAGTTATGCCCAAGATCCTGAAGTTCGACGAGTCCGCACGCCGCGGGCTCGAGGCCGGCGTCAACAAGCTGGCCGACACCGTGAAGGTCACCCTGGGGCCCAAGGGCCGCAACGTGGTGATTGAGAAGAAGTTCGGCGCGCCGACGATCACCAACGACGGCGTCTCCATCGCCCGCGAGGTGGAGCTGGACGACCCGTTCGAGAACATGGGTGCCCAGCTGGTGAAGGAAGTCGCCACCAAGACCAACGACGTGGCCGGCGACGGCACCACCACGGCGACCGTATTGGCCCAGTCCCTCATCTCCGAGGGCCTGCGCAACGTGGCCGCCGGCGCCAGCCCGACCGGGCTGAAGAAGGGTATTGAGAAGGGCGTCAAGGCCGCGGTCGACAGCATCAAGAAGCAGTCCAAGGAGATCGGCGGCAAGACCGAGATCTCCCAGGTCGCCGCCATCTCCGCCGGCGACCAGGCCATCGGCGATGTGCTCGCCGACGCCATCGACAAGGTGGGCAAGGACGGCACGGTGACCGTCGAGGAGTCGAACACCTTCGGCATCGAGCTCGAGCTCACCGAGGGGATGCAGTTCGACAAGGGCTTCCTCTCCCCCTACTTCGTCACCGACCCCGAGCGCCAGGAGGCTGTCCTCGACGAGCCGCTGATCCTGTTCTTCAACTCCAAGGTCTCGGCCGTGCACGACCTCGTGCCCGTGCTGGAGAAGGTCATGCAGACGGGCAAGCCGCTGCTGATCGTGGCCGAGGACGTCGAGGGCGAGGCTCTGGCCACCCTCGTGGTGAACAAGATCCGTGGCACCTTCACCTCGGTCGCCGTCAAGGCCCCCGGCTTCGGCGAGCGCCGCAAGGAGATGCTCCAGGACATGGCCGTCCTGACGGGTGCCCAGGTCATCAGCGAAGAGATCGGCCTCAAGCTCGAGTCCGCCACGATCGACCTCATGGGCAAGGCCCGGCGGGTCATCGTGACCAAGGACGACACGACGATCGTCGAGGGCGGGGGCACGTCCGAGGACGTGAAGGGCCGCGTGGCGCAGATCAAGCGCGCCATTGAGGACACCGACTCGGACTGGGACCGCGAGAAGCTCCAGGAGCGGCTGGCCAAGCTGGCCGGCGGTGTGGCCGTGGTCAAGGTCGGCGCCGCCACCGAGGTGGAGCTCAAGGAGAAGAAGCACCGCATTGAGGACGCGCTCTCGGCGACCCGTGCCGCGGTCGAAGAGGGGATCGTGGCCGGCGGCGGCACGGCACTGATCCGGGCCCGCAAGTCGGTGAACGAGTTGGCCGAATCGCTCGAGGGCGACGAGGCCACCGGTGCTCGCATCGTGGCCCGCTCGCTCGAGGAGCCGTTGCGCTGGATCGCCTTCAACGCCGGCCTCGAAGGCGCGGTGCTGGTGAGCCAGGTCGAAGCGGCCAAGGGTCACAACGGCCTGAACGCCGCCACCGGCCACATCGAGGACCTGGTGAAGGCGGGCATCATCGACCCGGCCAAGGTCACCCGTTCCGCTCTGCAGAACGCGGCCTCCATCGCCGGCCTGCTGCTCACCACCGAGGCCCTCGTGGCCGACAAGCCCGAGAAGGTCGACGCCGCCGCAGCGGCCGCCGCCATGGGCGGCGGTATGGGTGGCATGGGCGGTATGGGCGGCATGATGTAGTCATTCCGAGATCGTGTCGGGTGCCGCAGCCGGGTCTCAGGACCCGGCTGTGACGCGTGTACGGGGCGGACGCGCTGGGGCCACCCCACGGATCTCAGGGGCAGGTGCGGTGGTACGGCAGGCCGGAGGCGTACGCCGACCACTGGTTCGCCGTCATGGACGTCCCGCCGAGCTCGGCGCAGAGCTGGCGTTTGACCGCTGCCAACGGCGCGGACCAGATGTCGGAGTTGAACAGCACGACTTCGCCGCTGGTGCCCGCGGCGGCGACCGTCGATCCGTCGGGACTGATGGCGACGCCGTTGACCGGACTGCCGAGGTCCAACGTCGTCCTCGTTCGCCGCGCTCGGTTGACGAGGACGACATGCTGGTCGTTGTCACCTCCGACGACGGTGGACCCGTTGGCACTGATGGCGACGCCGTTGACCGGGCTTCCCTCGTCGAGAGTGGTCGTCGTCCCGGTCTTGAGGTCGAAGAGGACGACCCGGCCCGCGGCGTCGCCGCTGGCGAGGATGTTCCCGGTCCGGTCGAACGAGACGCTGTTGATCGGGCGAGGCTCCCGGGCGAGCGTCGTTGTCTTCTGGGTCCTCGGGTCGTAGAGCTCGACGCGGCCTGCACCGTCTCCCCACGCCACCGAACCGTTCCGGCTCATGGCGACGGTGAAGACCGGATTCAGCTGGTTGCCGTCGAAGATCGTGTGCAACGCCTTGGTCCGCACGTCGTAGCGCACGACCGTCCCCCCGGCATCCCCGAACACGATCTGCGACCCGTCAGGGCTGAAGGCGACGCCGTGCACCGGGAAACTTGCATCGAGCGTCGTCATGGTCCCGGTCCTGCGGTCGTAGAGGATGGCGTCCCCGCCGTAGTCTCCCCAGGCCAGCATGGAGCCGTCACGGCTGAAGGCGATGCTGAGGATCTGGCTGTTGTCATGGAGCGTGGTCGTGGTCCGGGTGGTGCGGTCGTAGAGGTCGACATCCCCGGCGGCATCGCCCCACGCCACGAGAGATCCGTCGGCGCTGAAAGCGACCGTGTAGACCGGGTAGTGCTGGGTCCCGCCGTAGAGGGTCGTCCGCACTTTGTTGTTCTTGTTCTGGTCGAAGAACAAGAGCTGCCCGCCGGCATCACCGCTGGCGACGAAACCGTCCGGGCTGAAGGCGACGCTGAGGGCGATGCTCCCGTCTCCGAGCGACGTCGTCGTCTTCGAGGCCAGGTCGTAGAGCACCACCTGGCCACCGCTGTCGGCGCTCGCCAACGTCGATCCGTCGTCGCTGAAGCCGACCGCGTTCACCGGGCTGCCGTCGTTCAGCGTCGAGGTCGTCTTCGAGGCCAGGTCGTAGAGCACCACCTGACCGCCGTTATCGCCGCTGGCCAACGTCGATCCGTCGGGACTGAAGGCGACACCGTCGACCGAGCTGCCGTCGTTCAGGATCGTGGTCGTCTTCGAAGCCAGGTCGTAGAGCACCACCTGGCCCATGCTGTCGCCGCTCGCCAGCGTCGATCCGTCCGGGCTGAAGGCGACACCGCCGACCGAGCTGCCGTCGTCGAGCACTGTCCCGGTCTTCGTCGTCAGGTCGTAGACGACGACCTGTCCTCCGCTGAACCCGGCGGCGATCATGGAGCCGTCGGGACTGAAGGCCACGGCGTTGGCCGAGCCGTCGCTGCTCGACACGAGACCGTCGTCGTTGAGCGGGGTGGAGACGGATCGCGTCCGGAGATCCTCGAGCGACACCGACCCGCCCTGGTCTCCCCACAACAGCGTCGATCCGTCGGGGCTGAAGGCCACGCCGTCGACGGCGTCGACCCCGCTCACCAGCGGGAGCGCAGTGTTCAGGTGCGTCAGGGATCCGGTCCGCCGGTTCAGCAGATCGACGTATCCCTTGTCGTCCCCTGTGGCGAGCAGGGCGCCGTTCGAGCTGAAGGCGACGCTGATGACCGGACTGTCGATGGGCTCGATCCCGGCGAGAGGTTGCGTCAGCGAGGCCGCGAGTGCGTCCACGGCTTGCGGCGTTCCGGCTCGTTCGCGCGCCTCGATGCCCAGGAGGACCGACAACGGGACGTTGGACTGGGCCAGGCCGTTGGACTCGGCCGCCATCGTGACCGACTGCGCGTTCCTCAATTCCGCCTGCGCCTGATCCCTCCCGGCGACGGCCTGGCCACGTTGGATCAGGGCGATCACGCTGAGCGCGATCGCCACGGCCAGCGCGACGCTCACCGCGCCGAAGACACGCCGCTGGCGTTTCGTCGCTCCTTGACGTGAGGCTCGGACGAATTCGAGCTGCGTCGTCGTCGGACGCTCTTCGTGGTTGTCTGCGTCAGTCGGACCAGGCCTCGGCTGCGCCGAGTTCGCTACCTCTCAGCAAGAAGCTGGCATCCCTTGCGGAACCCGCCCACTCCGCGGCGCGCAGGCCGAGCTGCGTGTGCGCATCGCGCCATTCGAGGTCGGAGTCGAGCGCGTCGAGGACCTTGGCGACTGCCACGTCGTGGTCGTCCTCTCGACGGAAATCGATCCAATTGGTGTCGCCGAGCTCAACGGGTTGCTCGACGTCACCGAGGTCCTCGAACAAGACGGGGACGATCCGCTTGTGAGCCTCGAGGCAATCTCGAGCTCCTTCCGGCAGTCGACCGAGGTGGCCGAGTCCCGGCTCAGAACGAAGATGAACGCTTTGGCCAGCCCGATGCCGCGCTCGATCCTGGCCCGCCACTGGGCTGCGGCCTCGATGGAGTGGCGATCGACCCAGACGGTCTTCCCGTGGTCCGACAGGTCGGCGGCGAGACGGTCGACGAATTCCGTCTGCTCCGGGAGGCGCTTGTACGAAATGAAGGCATCGAGTCGACCCGGCTCGGCGGGAGGTTCCTCGGGTGCTGGCGGGGTGCCGTCGCCGTCGTTCCCGGGAGGCTGGTCCGAATCCCTTCCGGCTTCCGCTTCCGCGCTCGAGCTCACCGCGACCTCTTCGGGCGATCGGACGTCGAGCGTCGGCGTGCGTGACCGCATGCCGACCCGTCGGGATGCAGGAAGGCGCGGCTCCAGTCGCGTTCCCGATCGCTTTGTAGCCACCCATTGCGTTGACCGCCTGATCGATGCCGGATCGATGTCGGATCGCAGACTATCGAGCACTTCGCGTGAGTCGGCGGCGGGCCGAAGACGGGGACGGGCTTCTCGGCACCGGCGGGACCGGGCGCTGCCGTTCACCACGGGAGGGTCGCATTAGATTCAGTCGGTGCGTCGCCGTTCGGATGGGCGTGGTCGATGTCGGGCGCCATTTCGGGCGGGAGGGTGAAGACGCCCGAAGATGAAGACGTCCAGTCGATGACCGAGACACGGGGTCGAATGACCGGCACCGAGGGCGAGCCCGATCCTGACGTCGCATCAGGGCGATGGACCCGGCATCTCGCCGTGTGGCGATCTCCCGAAGGGCAGCCGGCATGGGCCCGGCCCCTCCTCCTGGTGGTGGCCGCGCTCAGCGCCCTGGCCTACTCGTGGCACACCGGGTCGACCGTCGAGATCTACTACGCCGCCTCGGTCCGGTCCATGTCGCAGAGCTGGCACGACTTCGTCTTCGCCGCCTTCGACCCGGCCGGAACGGTCTCGATCGACAAGCTTCCCGGCGCCCTCTGGCTGCAGGCGTTGTCGGTCCGCCTGTTCGGCTTCCATGTCTGGGCGATCATGCTGCCGCAGGCGGTCGAGGGCGCCCTCACCGTGCTGGTCCTCTTCCACTGCGTGCGCCGGCTGGCCGGTCCACTGGCTGGCATGAGTGCCGCGGTGGTGCTGGCCGCGAGCCCGGCCACCGTCACGCTCGACCGCGGGAACGTCCCGGACACGCTCATGGTGCTGTTGCTCGTGCTTGCCGCCGACTCCACCGTCACCGCCATCCTGACCGGTCGATGGCGCAGCGCGGTCATGGCGGGTGTCTGGGTCGCCCTGGCCTTCCAGGCCAAGATGATCGAAGCGTGGCTGCTGCTGCCCTCGCTCGGCGTGGCGTATCTCGTCGCCGGCCGCCCGGCGGCGCTCGTAGCGCGGGTCGGCCGAGTGGCGGTCTTGGGGATCACCGCCGGCGTGCTGTCCGTCTCCTATATGACCTTCGTGACGTTGACCCCGTCGTCACATCGGCCCTACGTCGACGGCAGCGCGACCGACTCCATCTTCCACCAGGTCTTCGTCTACAACGGGCTTTCACGCGTCGGTCAGGCGTCGCCCAACGCACTCCTGGGCCGGACGCTCGGCACGGCTTTGTTCACCCTCGCCGAGCCGGCTCCGAAGTGGGACCGGCTCCTCACCGGAAGTTACGGACACGACACCGGTTGGCTGCTGCCCGCCGCGCTCGTCGTGCTCGTCGCCGTCCTCGTGTTCCGTTGGCGCGAACCTCGCACGGACCTGCCCCGAGCCGGACTGCTGCTGTGGGGGCTGTGGTTGGTCACATTGTGCGTCGTCTTCACGGTCAGCACGACCATGAACTCGTACTACGCCGGCGCGCTGTCGCCGGCGCTGGCCGGAGTCCTCGGGATCGGAGTCGCGCTGGGCTGGCAACATCGGCATCGTCCGGCTGTCCTGCTCGTGTCCTCGGCGACGGTGCTCGTGACGGTCGGGTTCGCGGCGTGGTTGCTCCCGCCCACGGGCACCGGAGTGCCGTCGTGGCTGGCACCGGCGGTCGTGGTGCTCGGCCTGGCCGCCGCGGCCACGCTGGCGGCGGCGGCATGGGCGGCCCGTGAGCGTGGCAGGCAAGCCCGCGGGTCGGAGCCGCCACTCCGAAGGCCTCAGCACGCTGGGTGGCATTCTCGGCGTGGCCGCTGTCCTCCTCGTTCCGGCCGTGGCCAGTGGATCGGTCGTGGCCCTTGGGCTCGGCGCCTTCGACACGCCCTTCCAGCCCGTCCGAGTCACCGAGGCCACCAGGGCGATCTTCGCCCCTCCGTCCTCGCTCCCCGGCCTGGCGGAAATCGAGCGGGTGCGCCGAGGCGCTCCATACCTGTTCGCGGCCCAGACGTCGGCGGTGGCGGCCCCCTACATCTACGTCACGGGGGAGGAGGTCCTGCCCCTCGGCGGCTACACGGGCACGGCGCCTGTCCCGTCGGCCCGAGCGGTCGCATCGAGCATCCTGGAGCAGAAGTTCCACCTGGCTCTGGTGGCTTCCCCGGTGCTTCGCCCGGCGCGCGCTATGTGTACGACCACTGCGTGCACGTGCCGCAACCGAAAAGCCAACCGACCCCAGCGCTCACCCCGAAGCTGCGGATCTACTACTGCCAACCTTGACGGTGCGAGCAACGAGGTGTCCGAGCCGCGCAAGCACCGTCCTCGTGCGCGTTGCGCTCAACCGTCGACCGCGTAATGGAGCCGTTGCTTCGCCTGGGCGACGGCGTCAGGCAGTGTGGAGGCGTAGTAGGGGATGAAGAAGGATGTCTGCTCCACCACCCAGCCCCGAGCACGGGCCCACGTGGCGTCGTCGAATCCGGCCGCCTCCCGGTAGACGGCACGGGCCACGGAAGGAAGGGACCAGCCGAGCATGGCATCGCAGGCCGGGTCGCCGACCCCCGCCCCGCTCCAATCGATGACCCCACGCAGGCGTCCGTAGCGCACAATGATGTTGCCAGGAAGCAAATCCCCGTGGACCCATACCGGCTCCTCGGTCCACGGCCCGGCCTCGAGTGCGGCTTCCCACACCCGCAGGGCACGACCGGTGTCGACGAGTCCGTCGAGCTGGCCGATGGCCCATCGGACCTCGGCGTCCAGCGGCTCCATCGGACCACCCCTCCTCCGGGGCGGCGGACCGTCGCCCGCCGGAGCCTCGGCGGAGCGCGACGACGAACGCAGCCACGTCGAGGACGAGCGTGTCCAAGCCCTCGACGGTTCCCCGGTCGAGGCTCGTCCCCTGCACCCACGGGATAGACGAGCCACGGGTAGGGGTACCCGTAACCGGGGTCGCCCTGGAACAGCGGGACGGGCACGAGTGCCGGGAGGTACGGGGCCAGATGCCCGAGCCAGCGCCACTCCTTCTGGACCTGGTCGACCGCCCAATGGATGCGCGGCAGCCGCACCCCGAGATCGTCGCCCAGGCGGTAGATGGCGTTGTCGGTCCCCGAGTCGGGAACCCGACTGAGGGCTCGACCGGCCCAGACCGGGCACTGAGCGGTCAGGAGACTTCGCACCGTGTCGTCGTCGACCTCGACCTCGTCGGCGTGCATCCGCTCGAGGTGGCCGCTCATGGTGTCACCCGCCCCGATGGCCCGACGTTCGGCGCGGGCCAGATGTCCCCGAGCTCAGACGTAGGCGTGGACGATGGCCCGGTAGTTCTCGCTCGGCGGTGACGAGCTCGGCGGCGCGATGTCGGCGATCCGGCGGCCGAGGCGCACCTTGAACGGTGGCCGAGGTTCGGGCACCGGCCCCGGCGGCCCGTGCACGGTGCGGACCTCGGTGAAACCGGCCGCCCGGCACAGGTTGTGCAGCGCGGCGATCGTGACCACGTACCAGTTCCCGAAATCCGTACGCAGCGTGCTGCCGGCGTGGAACTGGAGCAGGACCTCGTGCTCGAGGTTCTGGAGATGCACGGCCTCCGTCTCGATCACCGCCACCTCCTTGGTGACCGACCGCACGCGCTCGAGGCAGGTCAGCGGCTCCTTCATGTGGTAGAGCACGCCCAGGTAGAGCACGACGTCGAACTGCCCGAGCTGGTCGAGGTCGACCGTCTGGAAGTCGGCCACGACCGGCTCCACCTTCGAACCCAGGGCGGCGGCGGCGAACTCGAAGCCGCGGCGCCCCGGCAGGTCGGGACGCCAGAATTCGGTCTCGTCGCGCGACTGGTCGGGGAGCGTCCCGGCGGCGATGCACTCGTTCCAGTAGGCGCCACGGGCGACGAAGTCGACCCCCCAGGCGTAATGGTCGAGGGCCACGACCCGGCTGGCCCCGCCCTTCTCGGCCAGGAAGGAGAACTTGCCGTCCCAGGCGCCGATGTCGAGGACGCTCTTCCCGGAAACGTCAGGGAGGATCTCGGACCCGGTCGGCTGGACCCCGATGCCCTTGGTCACGACCCCGTGTCCGAGGTCGATCGTGTGGTACCAGCCCATTTGGTCCGCCTGGGCCTGAAGTTCAGCCGGGGAGGTCATCGTTAGCCGGGGAGGTCGTTCTGCGGAGGGAGGTCGGTCTCACCGAGCCGCGAGCGTAGCGAGGCGCCGGGTCGCAGCCACGGACCGGTCCCTGGGTCCGGATGGAACCGCGCTGTGTTGTACTACCGAGGTGCCGGTCGTCTCCGAGAAGTTGGTCTATCTGGAGCTCCAGAAGACGGCGTCCACCCTCATCGGCTCCCTCCTCGTAGACCTCTTCGGGGCCGAGCATCGCTACCCGAAGCACGGCCTGCTGCCGACCGACTGCGAGCCCCGTTCGTCGTCGGCTCCGTGCGCAATCCCTGGGACTACTACGTCTCCCTCTGGTCCTTCGGCGGTCAGGGCGACGGTGGCATGCACCGGCGGCTCACGCAGCGGAATCTCCGGCGGGCCTGGCGCGCTCTCCCTCGACCCGCCCCGCTGCTGGCCGAACTCCGGAAGCCGACCTCCGACTGGCGGTCGACCTATGCCGAGCCGCACACGCCCGAGAAGTTCAGGAGCTGGCTGTCGAAAGTCCACGACGGTCGCCGGGCCGGCCAGATCGAAGCGCCCTACGGCGCCGCCGAGCTCCGTCACGTCGCCGGCTACGCCACTTACCGGTACTGCCGCCTCTACTCGGGTGATCTCGAGACGGTGCTCCGCGCCAGCACCCCGGCGGAACTCCGCTCGACGGTGGCCGCCAGCTCGCTGCCGAACGCATTCATCCGGATGGAGCGCCTGGCGGACGACCTGCTCGACGCCGTGCGCCGGGCGGGCTACCGGGTCGACGACACCTTGGAACGGGCCGTTCGCGAGCGTGCCGACATCGCCGTGAACCGCTCGGAGCACCGGCCGTACACCGACTACTACGACGACACCTCGCGTCATCTGGTGGCCGAACGCGACGCGCTGATCGTCGAGCGCCACGGGTACGCGTTCGGCGGCTGAGCCGAACGCGAGGATCTATTGAGAAATTTAGCGGCGGGAGCGGTATTTCCCAGTACGTGCGATCCGGGCCAATCGGAGGGCGTCTGCATTCTGAAGAGCAAACGGCCGCCTGCTCATGGCACGCTCCGTGAGGGTTCGACCCGTTTCTCGACCGTTCAGGCCCTGGGGATCCTCCCTCCGAGGGTAGAGCTCGTGGCAGAGGTCGAGAAACGCATAGTCCTTTGCATACCATTGCCGGAGGTTTTGTCGGGCCAGATCTGACAACTCCGGCTTCGCTTGCGCGGTTTTGTTCGCTCGCCACGGGTCTGTCGGCAGTTCCAAGCGCTCCAGGCCGAGCGCCGCGGCGAGCGGCCTCAGGTCGAGAGCCTCCTGGTGCCCGATCCAAAGGATGTGGTCGGCTCTGCTCTTGAAGTAGTCGGGATCGCCGAACCAATCCCAGTACGACGACTGCACATGCTGAATGGCGCGCATCGCTGCTTCGGCGTCCCGTTGCTCAGTGCCTCCCGCACCCAGGGAGACCGCCAGAGCATCCGGTGAGTGAAATCGCGCGAAGGCCTAGGCTTCGCCCTCAGATCCAAGGGATGTGGTATCGCGGTGCGCTCTCTTGCTCCCTGCTGAGAAACCCACTGACGTACCGGTCCATCGGATCCCGCACACAGAAGAAAAAATGATCGATCTCGGGTATCCGCTTCAGACCGACACTATGTGACTGCCGCACGAGCCGGTACCTCGCCGTATCCCGAGCGTCCTTCAATGCAACCGTCACCGCCGTACCGGCTGTCTTCCCTATGTGCAGGAAATGAGCGACGGGCCGACGGTCCAACGAGATCCGAGCTCGCACCACGGCCCGGGTTAGAGATCTGCGTTCTCCGCCATCTTGCCCCTTAGACAGCATTGCGGTTCCCTGCAGGACGATGTGGGCGATTATCGCAGCCAAAACGCCCTGAGATCAAAATGGCCTGGAGATCAAAGTGACCTGAGAATCAACTGATCCGAACTCAAGATCAAAATAAGCCGAGGACCCGAGTTCTTCCCCCGAGACTCCAGAGTGCGAGTACGGCGCCGGCTCCGGTGGCGACGCCTATCCCTGGACTGAGAGGTGCCGGCCGAAGATCAGGTACAGCGCCGGGGCAGGTGGACGCGACAGTTTCTTCGAAGTCTGCTTCATCTGCGCCTCGAGTTCGGCCATCTGGCGGGTCAGCCGTTCGATCCGCCTGTCGAAAGTCCACGACGCTCGTCGGGCGGGCCAGATCGAAGCGACCTACGGGGCTAGCGCGCTCCGTCACGTCGCGGGCCACGCCACCCACCGGTACTGCCGCCCTGTACTCGGGTGACCTCGAGGCGGTGCTCCGCGCCACGACCCCGCGGGCTCCGCTCGACGTGGCCGCCAACGTTGAACTCTTTCATCCGGACGGATCCCCATTTAGCGGGCTTTCTGCTACCCATCCGCCGCGTCCTCGTGACGGCACCCTTGACCTCGTGTGCAGACGGTCTAAGCTCGAAGGACGACACGGCTCGAATGCCAACGTAGGGCGACAGCTGCCTTTGCGAGTCAAACGAGTCGCCGCAATGCCACGTGACCAGGAAACCTGCGGTGAGAATTGTGATTGCTTCGTACAACTCGGGCCAATCGGATGGCGTCTGCGTTCCGGAGAGCAAACGGTCGCCGGCTCATTACTCGATCTACCAGGGTTTGATCTGATACTTGGGCCTCCAGATCCTGAGAATCGTCCCCGTGAGGATGCAGCTCGGTCGCAAAGGTCGAGAAACAGATAGTCCTTTGCGTACCATTCCCGCAGGTTCTGTCGGGCAAGATCTGACACCTCTGGCTTCGCATCCGGGCTCTTGTTCGCTCGCCAGGAGTCTGTCGGCAGTACCAAGCTCTCCAGGCCGAGCGTCGCTGCAAGCGGCCCCAGGTCGAGAGCCTCCTGATGCCCGATCCAAAGGATGTGGTCCGCCCTGCTCTTGAAGTATTCGGGATCCCTGAACCAGTCCCAGTACGACGTCCGCACCTGACGAATTGCTCGCATCGCTGCTTCGGCGTCCCGCTGCTCCGTTCCTCCCGCGCTCAGCGAGACCGCCAGAGCATCCGGTGAGTGGAATCGCGCAAAGGCCTCGGTTTCGCCCTCGTTCCAGGCATTGAAGAACCGCGGCTGGCCCTGCCGCTGTCGGCTGAGAAATCCGCTGACATACCGTTCTATCGGGTCCCGCACACAGAAGAAGTAGTGATCGATCTCTGATATTCCGGTAAGACGGACCTCATGGGTGTGTACCAATACCCGGTACTTCGCTGAACCTTGGGCTTGTCTCAATGCGGCCTTCATGGCTGTACCCGCGTTCTTTCCTATGTGCAGAAAGTGAGCGAGGGGTCGGTGGTCCAAAGAGATTCGAGCATGAGCTGCAGCCCGAGTGAGAGGTGTGGTTTTCATTGCCATCTTCGCCCCTTAAGACGGCACAGCAGCTTGGCTGCTCGATTGATTTAGGCGATTATTTCACGGAGTATCTAAAATCACCAGAGAATCGAAATAACCTGAGAATAAACTGATCTGAGCATCAAAATGGACTGAGAATCGGGAGGCCCGAGACTCCTGCAGTGGATTCAAGGAAAGACACGCGCTCTCTCAGGGACCCCGACAGACGGCCGAGGCGAACGGCGACGGCGCGAACCCGCGAGCTGCGACCGGCGGCAGAAGTCGATGTCCTCGCCCACGCCGGAGTGATCCTCGCGGAGCCAGCCGCCGGGCGGTGACGGCGCCTATAGCGTGCTGGGGTTGGCAGGTCCCGTCCCACCCCAGGTCATTCCTCGCCCGCCCTCGTGGCGGGCGGGAGCGCCCGCGCCTTGGGAGGAGTTGGCCGAGGCCGAGCGCAAGGGCATCTCGTTGGATCGCGTGCTGGGAGCGCTCAGCCTCTCGGGCCGGCGCGGGCCCGTGCCGGCGTACCCCGGCGTCGACAAGCTGCTGACTCCGGGCGCCGTGCTCGACGGCGCGGGTGTCGCGGTGGGGCGGGATGTGAACGCCGGCGTGCTCGTGGTGATGTTCGAGGAGGCTGGCGAGGCGCGCCTGATCCTGACGCGCCGCTCGACGGCTATGCGGACGCACCGGGGCGAGGTCAGCTTTCCGGGTGGACGGCTCGACCCGGGGGAGGACGCCACGGCCGCCGCCGTACGGGAGGCGAGCGAGGAAGTTGCGCTCGACCCCTGTCCTCGTGACGGTCGTGGGCTGGTTGGACCCCGTCATGACGATGGTGTCGGCGTCGTTGATCAGGCCGGTCCTCGCCACCGTCGAGCGGCGACCGTCGCTGACGCCGAGCCCCCGCGAGGTCGAGCGAATCTTCGACGTCTCCCTGGCCGAGCTGGCGGGACCGGGCATCTTCCACGAGGAGCGGTGGAGCATTCCCGGCCGTCTCGTCCCGGGCGGCGGGGACGGTTCCTTCCCCGTATGGTTCTTCGAGGTGTCGGGCGAGATGATCTGGGGCGCGACGGCGCGCATGCTCCACGAACTCCTGACGATCGTGCTGACGGGACAGAGCGGGGCTGGGGCGGGATCGGAAGCCTGACCCGGCACGGATTGTCAGGTGCCCGCGGGGAACACCTCGGCCCACACGCCTGCGATGGCATCGTTGGCGAGGGCGATCCGCCGATCGACGACGGCGGATCCCGAGAGCCCGAGCAAACCGTCCGCGGTGACGTTGGCCTTGTAGTGGAGCGCGGCCGGCTCGGGAGGGCGCGCCGGGATCCGCCTTGGATTGTCGGTCGGGAAATTCCACTCGAGACCGAGTGGGCGGGGGTTGATCCCCGCTTCGGCCAGGGTCAGGGTCATCGCCGCCTGATCGACGAAGACGGACCAGGTCTCCAGCAGGTCGCGATGTTCGAGGATCCAGTGCGCCCAGCCCGCCCACACCGCCGCCAGCGTCGGGAGGAGCGGTCCCGGCACGACGTAGAGCCCGCCGTTCCCGTGTCCGGACAGCGTGCGCTGGCCGCGCGTGGGCGCGAACTCGATGGGCACGCGACGGGGAAGCTTCACGCCCGCGGCCTCGAACAGGTTCTCCAGGACGTGCAGAGGCGGGTTCCCCGCACCGACCGGGCGGAAGCCCACCTGGTTCGCGTCCAGAGCGATACTCCGGGCGTCCTCCACCACGGCCATGTCGGTGTCGGTGAGAACGGCGACCCCGTCCACGCCGTGGCGGGCCAGGCTCAGCGCGCCCGAGATCTTGTTGCAGTGGGGTGCGCTCGCGTCGAAGCACTCCACGTCCACCACCGCGACACCCCGGTCGCGGAGGTGGCCCAGCACGTCGGACTCCGAGCCTCCGACGGCGTGGACGACAAGGTCCGCCGGATCGACGCCGATCACACCGACCAACGTGGCGTACCAGCGCAGCGCTTCGAGATGGAAGCGGCGATCCGCGTCGACGACACAGGAGAACACCCCTCGTGCGGAGCTCGCCTCGGTCCGCTTTCCCCGCCCGAACCGCATTACGTCCGTGGCCTCACGAAAGTCGTCGCCTTCAGGTCGTGGCGGCCACCCCGGGCTCTGCCCGCCGCCTGCGCCTGGTCGGCGGGCGCTAGGCGAAGCGCACACTGAGGACGCCGAGCGGGCCGAATTCGACCCTGAGCTCGTCTCCGGGCGCGACGGCGACCGGGGCCACCATCGACCCGGCGATGATGCGGTGCCCTGGCTCGAGCGAAGCGCCGTGCTCGGTCAAGAACCGACGGACGAAGGCGACCGTCTCGGCCGGGTCCTCCTCGGGGCGGCCCTCGGCGACGAGCGCGCCGCCCTTGGTCACGGCGACGGCGACCTCCGAGAGATCCACGCCCGGGACCTCCAGGCCGAACACGACCCCGCGCTGGCAGATGTTGGCAGCGAGCACCGGCTCGATGTCGGCCATCGGCATGTCGAGGTCCACGAGCTCGAGGGCCGGGCCGATCCCGGCCACGCCGCCGTCCTCTCCCACCCGCACGGCCAGCTCCACCTCGACGGCCGGCGCCGTCCAGCCGGCCAGGGTCACCGTGGAGCCGTCCGGCGTCACTCCGGTGTCTGTCAGGTAGCCGACGACGGGGTCGTTCAGACCGAAGTGCGCCTGGATGGCCGGCGTGTTGAAGCCGATCTTCCAGCCCACGGCGGTGGCACCGCCCGCCAGCTCGGCCTGGCGGCGGGCCAGCAGGGCGCGCATACCTCGCTCGACCGCAGCATCGTCGCCTGCGGGATTCGCATCGGGGCCGCCTTGCCCTCCGGCCGATTTTCGGTCGGGCATTGAGGAAGTCTCGCGCACCGGGGCGATCCTGCCCTCCTCGACCTTCGGCGGCGCTGCGGTGCGGGGTGACGCCGGACGATTCGGGGCGCCGGATGGGCCTGGAACGAAGGACCCGGAGAGTAGAGTGGAGGATCGTCGGCGAGTCGGTCCGGCGTTCGAATTCCCAGTCGCACAGACAGCCGGCATGGTGGGTGGCCTGCCGGCCCACGAATGCCGGAGGGCGCAAAAGTGGCAGACATCGAGATCGGCATCTTCAAATCGGCTCGGCAGGCCTACGGCTTCGATGACATCGCCATCGTCCCCAGCAGGCGCACGCGGGACCCCGAGGACGTCGACATCTCGTGGGAGATCGACGCCTACCAGTTCGAGTTGCCACTGCTCGGCGCGGCGATGGACGGCGTGATGAGCCCGACCACAGCCATTGAGCTGGGCCGTCTGGGGGGCCTCGGCGTGCTGAACCTCGAGGGCCTCTGGACCCGCTACGAGGACCCGACGCCGCTCTTCGACGAGATCCGCGAGCTCGACGACGACAAGGCGACGGCGCGCATGCAGCAGATGTACCAGGAGCCGGTCGTTCCCGAGCTGGTGACGGCGCGCATCCGCCAGATGAAGGAGGCGGGGATCACCACTGCGGCGTCGGTGACGCCCCAGCGCACGCAGGCGCTGGCACCCGCCATCCTGGCCGCGGAGCTCGACCTCCTCGTGATTCAGGGGACGGTGGTCTCGGCCGAGCACGTGTCCAAGACCTCGGAGCCCCTGAACCTCAAGCGCTTCATCCGCGAGTTCGACATCCCGGTGATCGTGGGCGGGTGCGCGTCCTACCAGGCAGGCCTGCACCTGATGCGCACGGGAGCGGTCGGGGTCCTCGTCGGCGTCGGCCCAGGCAACGCCTGCACCACCCGCGGCGTGCTCGGCCTCGGCGTACCCCAGGCCACCGCCATCGCGGACGTGGCCGGCGCCCGGATGCGCCACCTCGACGAGACCGGGGTGTACGTCCACGTGATCGCCGACGGCGGCATGTCCAAGGGCGGAGACGTCGCCAAGGCCATCACCTGCGGCGCCGACGCGGTCATGCTCGGGTCGCCGCTTTCCTCCGCGTTCGAGGCCCCGGCGAGGGGATTCCACTGGGGCATGGCCACCTTCCACCCGACCCTGCCCCGTGGAGCCCGGGTTCGCACGTCGGTGCGGGGGAGCCTGCGCGAGATCCTGCTCGGCCCGGCCCACGAGAACGACGGCCGGATGAACCTCTTCGGCGCGCTGCGCACCGCCATGGCGACGTGCGGCTACGAGACGGTGAAGGAGTTCCAGAAGGCCGAGGTCATGGTCGCCCCGTCGTTGCAGACCGAGGGGAAGTTCTTCCAGCGGTCCCAGGGCGTCGGCATGGGCCATTAAGAAGGAGTCGGTGACCGACTCCGTCCTCGTCGTCGACTTCGGGGCGCAATACGCCCGCCTGATCGCTCGCCGGGTGCGCGAGGCGCACGTCTACTCCGAGATCGTCGCACCCACCATCAGCACCGAGGAGATCCGCTCCCGCGCGCCGAAGGGCATCATCTTCAGCGGCGGCCCCAAGTCGGTCTACGAGACGCCGGCCCCGAGCATCGACCCCGCCGTCTACGACCTCGGCATTCCCATCCTCGGGCTCTGCTACGGCGCTCAGCTGATGGCCCTTCAGCTGGGAGGGACGGTCTCGCGGACGGGCCAGGGCGAGTACGGGCGCACCGAGCTGACGCTGACCGCGGCCTCGCCGCTGTGCTCGGACTGGCCCTCGACGTCGGGCGTGTGGATGAGCCACGGCGACGCCATCACCGAGGTGCCGGCGGGCTTCGTGGCCACGGCGACCAGCCCCGGAGCGCCGGTGGCGGCGATGCACGACCCCGAACGCCGGCTGTACGGCGTGCAATTCCACCCCGAGGTGGTCCACACCGAGCGGGGGAGCGAGCTCTTCGACCACTTCCTGATGGACGTGTGCGGGTGCGCTCCGGGGTGGACCCACGTGTCGATCATCGAGCAGCAGGTGGCGGCGGTGCGCGATCAGGTCGGCTCCGACCGGGTGTTGTGTGCGCTGAGCGGCGGGGTGGACTCGGCGGTGGCCGCCGCTCTGGTGCACAAGGCGATCGGCGACCAGCTGACCTGCGTCTTCGTCGACACGGGTCTCATGCGCTCCGGCGAGGCGGACCAGGTCGAGGACACGTTCCGGCGCCAGTTCAAGATCGACCTCGTCCACGTGAAGGCGGCTGACCGGTACTTCGCCGCCCTGGCCGGAGTGACCGACCCCGAGCGCAAGCGCAAGATCATCGGCGAGCTGTTCATCCGGATCTTCGAGGAGGTGGCGCGCGACCTCGGCGCGGACGGGGCCGGAGGCGGAACGGGGGCCGGGCCGCGCTTCCTCGTCCAGGGGACGCTCTACCCCGACGTGATCGAGTCCGGCAGCGACACGGCGGCCAACATCAAGTCGCACCACAACGTGGGCGGGCTGCCCGAAGACCTGGCGTTCGAGCTGGTCGAACCGCTGCGGCTGCTGTTCAAGGACGAGGTGCGGGCCGTCGGCGAGGAGCTCGGCCTGCCGCACGAGATCGTCTGGCGCCAGCCCTTCCCCGGCCCGGGCCTGGGGGTGCGCATCATCGGCGAGGTCACGCCCGAGCGGGCCGAGATCCTCCGCCACGCCGACGCCGTCGTGGTCGAGGAGATCCGCCGCGCCGGCCTCTACCGCGACCTGTGGCAGAGCTTCGCCGTGCTGCCGGCCGTGCGCAGCGTGGGGGTGATGGGCGACGGGCGCACCTACGCCTACCCCATCGTGATCCGCGCCGTCACGAGCGACGACGCCATGACGGCCGACTGGGCCCGGCTGCCCTACGACCTGGTCGAATGCATCGCCTCGCGCATCATCAACGAGGTGGAGGGCGTCAACCGGGTGGCGCTCGACGTGACGTCGAAGCCGCCCGGGACCATCGAGTGGGAGTGACCGTGGCGCCGGGGAGCGGCGAGCAGGCGGCGACCGCGGAGCCGAGCGAGGCGCAGGCGTCGCTCTTCGACGGATCGGATGAGGCGGCGGCGGGCGCAGCGGCGGCGGCCGAGGAGCACGACCCCGAGGCCGAGTACGAGGACGAGGACGGTCCCCGCTCTTCGCCACGCCGGGCGCGGCGCTCGCCCACCGGGGCGGGCGCGTTCGCCGGCAAGCCCTCGGCCCTGCTCGACGACCTCACACTGCCCCAGCGCGCCGCCGTCGAGCACCGCGGCGGGCCGCTCCTGATCGTCGCCGGCGCGGGCTCGGGCAAGACCCGAGTACTGACCCGGCGCATCGCCCACCTGCTGGCGACGGGCGACGCCGCGCCGTGGGGCATCCTCGCCATCACCTTCACCAACAAGGCGGCCGGCGAGATGCGCACCCGGGTGGCCGACCTCGTCGGCCCGACAGCCGAGAAGATGTGGGTCTCGACCTTCCACTCGGCCTGCCTGCGCATGCTGCGCACCAACGCCGACCGGCTCGGGTACCGCTCCGCCTTCACCGTCTACGACGACACCGACTCGCGACGCCTGGTCGAGGTGATCACCGCCGAGCTCGGCTTCGACCAGAAACGGCTGCCGGCGCGGGCGGTGCAGGGCGTGATCAGCCAGGCCAAGTCCGAGCTGGTGGACTTCGAGACCTTCCGCGAGGAGGCGCGGAGCGGGCCGGATCCGTTCCGCAAGCGCATCGCGGACGTCTACGCGCAGTACCAGGAACGCCTCCACGCCGCCAACGCGCTCGACTTCGACGACCTGTTGATGGTCACGGCGAACCTGCTGCAGGCCTTCGACGACGTGCGCACGTCGTACCAGGAACGGTTCCGCCACATTTTGGTCGACGAGTTCCAGGACACCAACCACGCCCAGAACGAGATCGTCAAGCTGCTGGGCCAGGCGCACGGGAACGTGTGCGTGGTGGGTGACTCCGACCAGTCGGTGTACCGGTGGCGCGGGGCCGACATCCGCAACATCCTGGAGTTCGAGCGCGCCTTCCCCGACGTGACGACCATTGTGCTGGAACAGAACTTCCGGTCCACGCAGACCATCCTGGACGCGGCCAACGCCGTCATCGCGAACAACGTCGGCCGCCAGCCCAAGGAGCTCTTCACGGTCGGCGACTCCGGGGGACCGGTCAAGCGCTACCGGGCGGAGGACGAACGTGACGAGGCGTCGTGGGTCTCGGGTGAGATCCTCCGCCTGCACGCCTCGGAGGGGCTGACGTGGGGCGACGTCGCGGTCTTCTACCGCACCAACGCCCAGAGCCTCCCGCTCGAGACGTCCATGAAGTTCAGCGGCATCCCCTACAAGGTCGTGGGCGGGGCGCGCTTCTACGACCGCCGCGAGATCAAGGACATCCTCGCCTACGTCCGGGTGCTGGCCAACCCCGACGACGAGATCTCGGCCCGGCGGATCGTCAACGTCCCCAAGCGCGGCATCGGCGACGCGTCGGTGGCCCGCATGGCGGCGTGGGCGCAGGTCAACGGGACTTCCTTCACCGAGGCGATCGACCGTGCGGCCGAGGCCGGGCTGACCGGCAAGGCGCTCAAAGGGGCCGAGCAGCTGTCGAGAACCCTGACCGAGCTGCGCCCGCTGGTCCAGACGGTCAACCCCGCGGACTTCGTGCAGCTGGTGGCGGACCGCACCGGCTATCTGGCCGAGCTGGTGGCCGAGCACACCCACGAGGCGGACGGGCGCATAGAGAACCTGGCTGAGCTCGCCACCCAAGCGAGCGAGTTCGACGACGTCACCGGCTTCCTCGAGACGGTCGCGCTGGTGGCGGACTCCGACGAGCTCGACAGCGACGGCACCCGGGTCTCGCTCATGACGCTGCACACGGCCAAGGGGCTGGAGTACCCGGCCGTGTTCGTAGTCGGGCTGGAGGAGGGGATCTTCCCGCACTTCCGCTCGCTCTCGGAGCCGAGCGAGCTCGAGGAGGAGCGCCGGCTCTTCTACGTCGGCATCACGCGGGCCCGGCGTCACCTGGCGATTTCGCATGCGTGGTCGCGTACGACCTGGGGCCGGACCCAGCCGGCCATGCCGAGCCGCTTCGTGGGTGAGGTCCCCTCGCACCTGGTCGACGACGTCGGCCTGGGCTCGCCCAGGAAGGGGACCGGCTACGAGACGCTCTCGGCGGACGAGCACCTCCGGGGAGCGACGTACGCGCCCGCGGTCCCGCTGTCTGCGGCGTCGGCCGGCCGGCGGTCCGGACCACGTGGCAGCACGGGAGCGGAGGACCTGAACCTCGCCCCCGGGCGACGAGGTCGTCCACGACCACTGGGGGCACGGCGTCGTGCTCGCCGCCAAGGGGGAGGGCTCCCGGGCGCAGGCGACGGTCGACTTCGACTCGGTAGGAAAGAAGAACCTGCTGCTCTCCGCCACTCCCCTGCGGCGGGCCTGAGCCGCTGCCGGCATTCGACGGCGAGACCGAGAGCCGAGGGGGCCCCTTCAGCGGCCGATGCGGTAGTGGAGGTGGACCACCCCATCCGTGAAGCGGTCGAGATTCAGCAGCTCGAGTTGGGAACGGAACCGGCCCGGGAGGGCACGCGTGCCACCCCCGACCGTGACGGGTGTGACGAAGAGGTGCATCTCGTCGACCAGCCCCGCCGTCAACGCCTGACCTGCCAGCTCCGGTCCTCCGACCGACAGGTCGTGTCCCGCTTCGTCCTTCATCCGGCGTACCGCGACCGGGTCGAAGGCTCGCTCGATGCGGGTTCTCGAACTCGACGCCGCTTCCAGCGTTGTGGAGTACACGACCTTGTCCGCGGCAAGCCAGATCTCGGCGAAGTCACGGACCAACGGCGGCTGGTCCTCGCCCCCCTCGAAGGTCTCCCAGAACAACATGGTCTCGTACATCCGACGACCGTAGAGGTAGGTGCCGAAACCCCGTTCGAGGTCGTTGACGGAGGCGAGGACCTCGGGATCGGGAGCCGCCCAGTCGAAGTTGCCGCCCTCGTCGGCGGTGTAGCCGTCGAGCGAAGTGATGGCCGAGTAGACCAACCTTCGTGTCCCGCGAATACCCATTGAACCTCTCTACCACGTGCAACCGATTCGCCGGTACGGATCTGAAAGCGTCATCTGGGCTGGTACATTGACCCGATCATCAGCGTCGTCGTGCCCGTACGCGACGGGCTTCCATGGCTGGGTGACCAGCTTGCGGCGCTCGCCACACAGCAATGCGACGAGCCGTGGGAAGTCATCGTGGCCGACAACGGCTCACGTGACGCAAGCGCGGCCCTGGCCCGCGATTGGGCGAGCCGGTGCACAGCCATTCGGGTGATCGACGCCTCGGCCAGAGCCGGGCCGGCAGCGGCACGCAACGTGGGAGTGGACGCGGCGCGGGGTCAGTTGCTGGCGTTCTGCGACGCCGACGATGTCGTCCAGCCCGGTTGGTTGAACGCATATGTGACTGCGCTCGCCGATGCTGACGTGGTTGCCGGGTACTTCGACCTCCACTCTCTGAACGGGGGAGTCGAGGGTGAACCAGGTCCTGCGGCGACGAGCCAGCTCGGTTTCCTGCCGGCGGGCCTCGCGGCCAACTTGGCGGTCCGTCGGGACGCGTTCATCGCGGTCGGTGGCTTCGACGAGGCCCTGTTCGTGGGCGAGGACATCGACTTCTGCTGGCGATTGCAGCTCGCGGGATACCGATTCGTCCTCACCGAGTCGGCGGTCGTGGCTCGACGCGAGCGGACTGATCTTCGAGGGGTCTTTGCCCGTGCCCTCGCCTACGGGAGGTCCGGACCGAATCTGTACCGGCGCTACCGCGGACAAGGGGCGACCCGGGATCTCGCGGGGTCCGCGAGATCTTGGGTCTGGTTGATCGTGTCGCTTCCCCGGCTGGGGCGTGCCGACATCCGTCAGCAGTGGGTCCGCGCCGCTGCCGTTCGCCTCGGCCGTCTCTCGGGGTCCCTGAAAGAGCGCGTCTTCTTTCCTTGAATCCACTGCAGGCTCAGCGTCGCACCACCGAACTCGGTTCTGGCACGACAACCAAAATTGGGCAATGGCCGTGGCACAATGACGTCACGGGAGAATCCGCGAGGCGGGAGGCGACATGATGTTGAGACGGGTGGGAGCATCTGTAGCGGGAGTCGCTGCGGTAGCGAGCTTCGGACTGGCGGGAACGGGTGCGGCTTCGGCAGCGGCACCGGCGATCCATATTCAGAATGGCGCAGCGTGGACACTGGTGATTCGGCCCCACAACTTCAGCGGTTGCGAGGTTGAGACCTTTGCCTCCAATGGCACTTTCAAGGGCGACACCTTCCACGACTCAGGCACATGGAGCGGCGGCTACAAGACGTTGAGCATGTCATGGACCAAAGGAAGCAATCAGGGGCTTTCCTTCCACGGCACCTTCATGGAGACGTCGCCGAAGGAGTACAAGGGACAGCTCGACTACTCGGGCTCACCTGGTCCTTACCCAGGCGTGGTCGTCAAGGGGGCCATGACCGGCTGCTGACCTCGCGGGTGGGCGCGGAGCGAAAACGGCTGCGTGACGCTACCGACGCCGGCCAGGTCGCCGGCGCCGAGGACCCGAGACGGCCGGGGAGGAGGTGCGGCGGTTCCCAGCCGGCCCGGGCCCACCCTGTCTGGCGCCGGGGCGGAAGGCGTCCGTATCCTTAGGCCCTCATGAAACGTCCCTACCGGGTGGTCGTGGCCAAGCCTGGTCTTGACGGTCACGACCGGGGCGCCAAGGTCATCGCCCGTGCTCTGCGCGACAGCGGGTTCGAGGTGGTCTACACCGGCCTGCACCAGACCCCCGAGCAGGTGGTCCAAGCCGTGGTGCAGGAGGACGCCGACGCCGTGGGGCTCTCGCTCCTGTCCGGGGCCCACCTGACGCTGGTGCCCAGGGTGGTCGCCGAGCTGGAGGAGGCGGGCCGCGGCGACGTGCTCGTCATGGTCGGAGGGATCATCCCCGCGGCGGACATCCCGGTCCTCAAGGAGCACGGGGTCGCCCAGGTGTTCACCCCCGGGGCGCCGCTCGACTCCATCGGATCGTGGCTGGCCGACGCCCTCGACGCTCGCGAGGAGGCGCTCGAGGTTTGAACCCGGGGCGAGGCCCCGGGCCGGCTGCCCCCCTCCCCATCAGCGTCGGGCGGGCCAGACGCGACACGACACCGCCACACCGACACGACACCGAACACGACACCGACACACCGACACACCGACACAAGGAGACAGCACCGAAGTGGACCTCTACGAGTACCAGGGCAAGCAGTACTTCGCCCGGTTCGGCATCCCGACGTCGCCCGGCGGCGTGGCCGACACGGTGGACGAGGCCGTCGAGCAAGCGGAGGCGGCCGGCTACCCGGTCGTCGTCAAGGCGCAGGTGAAGGTGGGAGGCCGAGGCAAGGCGGGCGGGGTCAAGCTGGCCGCCGACGTGGACGAGGTCCGCCTCCATGCCGGCAACATCCTCGGGCTCGACATCAAGGGCCACGTGGTGAAGCGGCTCTGGGTGGAGCACGCCTCCGACATTCAGAAGGAGTACTACGCCAGCTTCACCCTCGACCGGCCGGCGAAGCTCCATCTCGGGATGCTCTCGGCCGAGGGCGGCGTCGAGATCGAAGACGTGGCCGCCACCAACCCGGACGCCATCGCCAAGATCCACGTCGATCCCACCGTGGGCCTGACCGAGGAGGCGGCGCGCGAGTGGGTGGACCGGGCCGAGCTCGACCCCGAGGCGCGGGAGCAGGCGGCCACATTGCTCGTGCGCCTCTACCACTGCTACGTCGAGGGCGACTGCGACCTGGCCGAGATCAACCCGCTGATCCTCACCCCCCAGGGCAACGTCCACGCGCTCGATGCCAAGGTCACGCTGGACGAGAACGCGTCGTTCCGCCACCCCGAGTGGGAGGAGTTCGAGGACGACAGCGACGTCGACCCCAGGGAGAAGATGGCCAGGGAAAAGGGCCTCAACTACATCGGGCTCTCGGGGACGGTGGGCATCATCGCCAACGGTGCGGGCCTGGCCATGTCGACCCTCGATGTGGTGACCCAGGTCGGTGGACAGGCGGCGAACTTCCTCGACATCGGAGGCGGGGCCAACGCCGACGTGATGGCCGCCGCACTCGAGGTGATCAACGCCGACCCGGCCGTCAAGTCCATCTTGGTGAACATCTTCGGCGGCATCACTCGGGTGGACGAGGTGGCCAAGGGGATCATCGAGGCCATGAGCCGGGTCACCCTGAACTCTCCCGTGGTCATGCGCCTCGACGGCACCAACGCCGAGGCGGGCCGGGCCCTGCTGGCCGACCACCTCTCGGACACCCTGATCGCCGAGCCCACCATGCTCGATGCCGCCCGGCACGCCGTCGCCCTGGCCCAGGCCTGAGCGCCGGGCGACGCGGCACAACTGACCGAAACCACAGAGAGGAAAGCATGAGCATCTTCGTCGACGAGACCACCACGGTCGTGATCCAGGGCATCAGCCCCACGAGCCAGGGCCTCTTCCACGGCCTGCGCAACAAGGCCTATGGCACCAAGGTGGTGGCCGGAACCAATCCCAAGCGCGGGGGCGAGGAGATCGAGGGCATCCCCGTCTTCGCCTCGGTGGCCGACGCGGTGCGGGAGACCGGGGCGACGGCGTCGTTCATCTCGGTGCCGCCCCGCGGCGCGGCCGACGCCATTGTGGAGGCGGCGGAGGCCGGCATCGCCTTCATCGTCTGCATCACCGAGGGGATCCCGGCCCAGGACGAGGCGGTGGCGTACAACCGGCTGGTCGAGGACTACCCGGGCACCCGGCTGCTGGGGCCCAACTGCCCCGGCATCATCAGCCCGGGCAAGTGCAACATCGGCATCACCTCGGGCGACATCGCGCTCGCGGGCGGGCCGGTGGGGATCGTGTCGCGCTCGGGCACATTGACCTACCAAGCCTTGCACGAGCTCTCCCAGCAGGGCATCGGCCAGACGACCTGCGTCGGCATCGGTGGGGACCCGGTCCCCGGGACCAACTTCATCGACTGCCTGCGTGCCTTCGAGGACGACCCCGAGACGAAGGCGGTCATGATGATCGGCGAGATCGGAGGCTCCGAGGAGGAGCGCGCGGCCGAGTTCATCGCCGCCAGCATGACCAAGCCGGTCGCCGCCTACGTCGCGGGGGTCACCGCGCCGCCGGGCCGCAAGATGGGGCACGCCGGCGCGATCATCTCGGGCTCCCAGGGCACGGCGCAGGCCAAGATGGATGCGCTGTCGGCCGCCGGGGTGCAGGTGGCACAGAACCCGACCGAGTGCGGGGAGAAGATGGTCGCCATCGTGCGGGGACTCGGCTCGTAGATCGATGGCCGCCGCGTCTTTGCGTTCGTACTCTGCAATCTGCGCGATGAGTGGGTCGGCCTGAGCTGCCTCTCGGATCACGTTCGAATTCTTGACGTTCGCTCGGAGTGCCCGGCGGACTGCCTGCGCTACTCTGCGACGCGGCGGTCACTGCTACGTTCTTCCACGTGCTGACCGACGGTCGAAATATTCCCGCCAACACGGTCTTTGTCGTCGATCTGTGCATTATCGGAGCTGGGCCAGCAGGTCTCGCAATTACCCACGAACTGAGTTCCAGGTTCAAGATCCTCCTGATCGAGCGTGGTGATTTGACCTACCCGCCAGCAGCCGATCTGCAATCGGACCTGGAGCTCGAGAGTCCCCATTTTCGTTTTCCACACACCATTCTCCGCCCTCAATTCGGTGGCATGGCGGCAACTTGGAGACCGCTTTCTCGACGCCAATCGCCGTGCACGCTACCTGCCATTGGATCCAATCGACTTCGAAACCCGATACTGGGTTCCGCACAGCGGATGGCCGATCACGTTTGATCAGATGGGCCCGTACTACGACCGTGCCCGCAAGCTGTGCGGCATCGAGTCCTTCGATTTCCACGGTCCGCTGCCCGAGGCCGGCCGAATACCGTTGTCAAGTCCCTCAGGGGAGTTGGTGACTCGGCTCGACCAGTTCGGATCAGCAACAGCTTTCACCAGTCGACCGCTCGATGAACTGACCAGGTCCGACCAAGTTCATGTGGTGACGAACGCGGTCGCAGTCGAACTCATATCTGCAGAAGGCACCGACGACGGTATGGCAACCACTTCGGTGCGAACCCCGGGCGCTCGCCCCTTCACCATCCGTAGTCGAGCTGTGGTCTTGGCGGGGGGAGCGATTGAGAACGCTCGTCTGCTCCTCAACTCGACGACTGAGTATTCCACCGGTCTCGGGAACCAGTTCGACAATGTAGGCCGATTCTTTATGGAACACCCTCGAGTCTTACTGGGTCGCGGTTCGTTTCTTCGACTCGGGGCCATGAATCTGTATGAGCCGCACGATGCTCGGAGGGCAACTCGTCGAAGGGAAGCTCAAGCTCTCTGAGAGAGTGCTTCGTCGCGAAGAACTGCTCAACGGGAGCGCCTATTTCACTCCGAGTCTTCGCTTGTCGACGCCGCAAGTGCATGCAATGAGGTCAGCTCGTATGGCCATCAATTCGATCAAACGCAGACGAAATTTGCAAGCCGCTCGGGGACATCTGCGCATGGCCAGCCGTCAAGCGCCTTCACTCGCCTGGCACCACCTGCATCGCTACCTGAACCGCTCTGAGGAGCCGGCCCCGGGTTCCGCAGAGCAGCCCGGCGTGGTCGCGAGGTCGTTCGAGCTGATCTATCAACCGGAACAGGCTCCAAACCGCGCGAATCGAGTGACCCTCTCCGAGCGGCGGGACGCCCTTGGCTACCGGATCGCACACCTCTATTGGCGGTGGTCCGAAATCGACCTTCTCAGCATCCGGCGTGCGGGGCAGATCTTGGCTTCTGAGCTTCGAGCGTCTGGCGTGGCAGATGTCGTCGAGGAAGAAGACGACATCTTCCCTCGAGGCGAGGGGGCGCCACGTCCCGGCCCGGGAACCTCTCACCACCTTCTTGGCACGACGCGAATGCATGACCTTCCCCGCCACGGTGTCGTCGATCGCGACGGTAGAGTCCACGGGTCGTCGTCTGTCTATGTGGCCGGTTCCTCAGTTTTTCCCACGGGGGGTAACGCCAATCCCACGCTGACCGTGGTGGCGCTCGCCATACGTCTCGCCGACGAATTGAGGCGGGTTCTGTGCAGCGCGTGATCGATGCTCGGCAAGCACGGACCAACCCCGGCGGTAACGTGAGCGGATGAAAATCGGGCTCGACATCCAAGCGCAAGACGGCCTCGACTGGCCGAGGTGGCGCAAGATCCTCTCTCGGGTCGACCACCTCGGGTTCTCGTCGCTGTTCAGATCCGATCACTACTACGTCGGACCCCAGAGGGATTCCCTGGAGTTGTTCCTCTCGTTGGTCCTTGCCGCAACCGAGACAACAAGGCTGCGGTTCGGTTCACTGGTCACTCCGGTAACCTTTCGTCGCCCAGCGGACGTCGCCCGCATGGCAGCGCAAATCGACGCCCTCAGTGGCGGTCGATTCGTGCTCGGGATCGGGATCGGTTGGTACAAGCGTGAGCACAACGCCTATGGCATACCCTTCCCTCCGGTCCGCGAGCGCTTCGAGCGCCTGGAAGAAGCAATCGCGGTTTATCGGCTGATCTGGGGCGAACTGCCTGCGACCTTCGACGGTCGGTACTACACGTTGAAGGATGTCGACTGTCGACCGAAGCCAGTAGCCGGGCGTGTTCCAATCATCATCGGTGGCACCGGAGAGCAGTTGACGCTGAAAATCGTCGCCCAGTACGCCGACGAATGGTGTTCGGAATGTTTGTCCGTGGAGGACTACGCCCGAAAAGTGGCGGTGCTCGAGCGGCACTGCGAATCGGTCTCGCGCGACCCGGCTTCTATCCGCCGCTCGATGGTAGTCACCGGAGACTTTGTCCAGACGGGGCGCAAGATTCTTCGGGGAACCGCAAAGCAAGTCCTTCACGCGAGCAAGATCCGGCCGATCGCGTCGAAGACGAACTTCAGCGTTCAGCCGAGGATGGGGGGTTTCGTGGTTGGGGGTCGACAGCAGGTGATCGACGAACTCGCCAAGTACGCGCGCTTTGGGCTGCAGGAGGCGGTATTTCGGTGCAACAACATTGCGTCTGACGCCGAGCCTGAATACCTGGCGGCGGAAATCATGCCATCGGTCAGGGACCTCTGAGGGTTACCCAGGCACTCCCTCAGCCGCGACTTGAGCGGTCACCCCTCACTTTTCGCCTCTCGCGCCACCCGGGCGCAGGGTTGCCTTGGGGAACTCGCGTGCACGCGATCAGCAATGCGCTTCATTGCAGCACCCGCACGGTGCGTAGGGGAGGATTGCAAGCTCCTCATTTCCCTACCCCTGTTCGTGAAATCTCGGCGCATCCCAAGTACCTCATCGACCCAAAACGGCGATTCGGCGAGAAGAGGTGGCATCCACGATTCGTGCGCTCCCCTCAGATCGGAGAGCTCGTCGAACACCCGCCGCTGGCTCAGGGCGATGCCTTCGTACTCGTCAAGCTCGGCGCGCTGGTGGCGTAGACCCTGAGTCGAGGAAACTCACGGCAGCGTCGCTATTCGCGGGCTCGAGGGGAACGCCGACATGCCGAAGAAACCGGCTGATCTCTTCGGTCGCTCCCGAGGGATCGGCCATCATGGAGTCGTACTCGACCACGAAAGTGGGTAAGCCCTCGAGGACAAGCGAGGCGGAGCGGACGTATCGGTCCCAGATCGACAAGGCCAAGGTCACGGGAAACTTGTCTCGAGCCTGAAGCGACCGCACGACCGACAGTGGGTCGCGCAGGACGAACACCGCCGCAATCGGCGCCGGCAGGACGTCACGCCAGAAGGGCAGCGTGAGGCAAAGTCTGGGGTCTTTCGCCACCATTGACCCGCCGGCATAGGTGGTCGCGAACCAGCGGAGAGCGGCGCGGCGGATCTCCTCGTAGCCGGCGACGCCGTCCCACCGAAGCGTTATCGGTGGCGGCGCGTACCTCGCGCAGCTCACGGCACGGAGAAGGCTCTCGTTGCATCGATGCATGCCCTTGCTCTCCCAGTGCCCGCGCTCGTTCGCGCTCGATGCAGGGATGAGGTCGTCTGGCCGTGGACCGGTCAATCCCAGGTTGACCAGCAACCCGGCGGTTGCCGACGTCCCGCTCCGATGCATGCCGACCACGGCCACACACCAGTCGTCAACCTGCGGGGTTGTGACCGGTCCACCCTCCAGTGCCATTTCGCCGAGTGCCATTCGCGTCCCGATCCCTGCTCCCCGCGCCTCGGGCCGATGATAACCGGCCTCGGCGCGTACGGGAGAGGGAGCGACGGTGCAACAGATCCAATTCCCGGACGACGGCGAGCAATACTTCCCCGCATTCCGTACGGTTCTGGGCTGCGTGCACAGGTGGCGCAGCCATGGGGAGAAGGAGACCGCCCTGTCCGGGAAACCGCCGTGGCCTAGCCCGTCCGACCTACCGCCACCGGCCGAACCAGGGACCTACCTCAGGTGGATGCAACGCCAACACATCAACCGAGATGGTCAACCGGGACCACAGGCTGCGGAGACTCCAGTCCCCCGTACCTACTGGATCGACGCCGCGGTGGAGAGGCTGACCCGTCGATCCCGCGCCCTCACTACCCGTAGTCCCCGACCGTCGCGGTCCGATGTCGGCACTGGTCTGGGTTCCCGGAGCAGCCGGACCGTTCAGCCGGAAGTGGCGAGCACGTAGGCGCTCGCCCCGATCAGGTACAGACCGGCCACCAGGGAGACGCCGACGATGACCTGGTCCTTGTGGGTGTCGATCCAGGTGCGGATGCTCGAGAGGAGGGCCTGAGTGCGTTCGGGCTCCACCGCGGCGTAGATCTCCATCGCCAGGTAGGCGCCGGTCGAGATCAGGCAAAAGAGGAAGAGAGCGAGGTAGTCCTCCCATTTCTCCAGCTTCGCCTCCATGATGGTTGCCACCCCCGCAGCGATCAGGCCCCAGGGCTGGACCAGCGGTGCGATGCCCATGGCGTAGAGCGGGCTCATGTTGTCGACGCCGGTCTGCCACTTCGGGATCTTCTTGGGCTTCTTGGGCCGGCCCATCCTGCGGTACTGGCGGAGGGCGACGAGGAGCAGTGCCACGCCGATGGCGATCTTCGCGGCGAGCGCGGCCCAGCGAGGGCGCCGTGCTCGGCTTGGGCGGCGAGTTGCCGGTGGCGAGGACCGTGATCACGACCACAACGGCGAGGGAGGCCAGCCAGCCGAAGATGAACGCCGCCCCCTTCCGCACCCCGTTCTTGGACTGGAGGATCAGGATGAAAGCGGTGAGGGGGATGGGCTCGAGCGTGATGACAAGCCCGATGACCAGGAGGTCAAGGTACACGGGCGTTGACGCTAACAAATGCAGGTTCGCGTGGACGGGGATCATCGCACCGAACGCCGGAGGCGCCTCCCTGCCGGGCGGTCTCGGGGAGTTGCCGGTGAGCCTTCGGCAGACGCCGCTGCCGGATCACCCCGCGGCAAGGGCCTCTCGTTTAGCGTTCTCGCCATGGAGGCACGGGTGGCGCGCCGGCTCGGCGACCTGCCGCCGGCCGAACGCCGCGTGGAGATGGCCCGCTCCGCGCTGAGGGTGCTCGTCGCCTGGTTCGTCATCTTCGGGGCCTACTTCCTCAACCCGATCGGGGAGCGCTCGGGCACCTGGGCCTTCACACGCCTCGGGTTCGACGTCGCCGTGGTCGCGGCGGTCGTGGCGTGGCAGATACGCCGCATCGAGACGGCGGACGTCCCCGAGGTCCGAGCCGTCGAGGCGCTCGGGATCGTCGTCGCACTGTTCCTGTGCGCCTTCTCCGGTTTGTACCTCGGCCTCTCCACCAGCCTCCCGAGCAACTTCTCGGAGCCGCTCGACCACGTCCGCGCCCTCTACTTCACCGTCACCGTGTTCTCGACCGTGGGCTTCGGCGACATCGTGCCGAAATCGGACACGGCGCGTCTGATCGTCTCCGCGCAGATGCTCCTCGACCTCGCTCTCATCGGCGCCGTCGTGCGTCTGCTCTTCAACAGGGCCAGGACCAGATTCGGCGCCGAACCTCCCGGCGCCGGGAGCGGCCAGGCCTCTGGACCCGTCCCCGAATCAGCAAGGTCGTCCTCGGAGCCTTAGTCCTCGAAGGTGTACCCGGCCAGCATCGAATGGGCGGCGATCAGGTCCTCCACCTCGTGTCGCATTTCGGGCGACCACTCGAACCGGTCCCGGCTGCGCCCACGGGCCGGATGAATCGTGCAGTCGCAGATAGCGCGGTAGGCCTCTGGGGCGTCGACCCCGACGAAACGGCAGATCTCCGCCATCTGGCCGGCCGGGTCGGCGACGACCGACTCGTATCGAACGGCCAAGAACTCGCTCTCGTCCAGATAGCTCCGCACGGTGTCGACGGCATCAGCGACGCCGCGATAGTGGTCGATCACCCCGGAGAGCGGTTCCTCGGGCCGTCGGGCCATCGACGCGATGTTGTCGAAGGGGTTCCGCTCGATGTGCAGCACGCGGATCGGCACCCCGACCGTGCGTCGCAGCCGCTCCAGGATCGCCGGATCGTCCCGAACCCGCCGCACCGACCGCTGCGCCTTCTTGTCGCCCAGGACGCGGAGGCGGACGAATGTACCTTGACAGGTTCCTGCGAAGCCGTAGTCGATGTTCATCCAGCGCCGGCCGACCCTCGCGAAGCGCCTGTCACCCTCGAGGACCATCTCGAGCAACAGCGCGCGGGGGATGCCGGGCTTCACGTAGCGGAGAACGTCCGCCTCGTGCGAGACGACGACTTCCGGGTGGCTGTTGAGTAGGGATCCGATCAGGCTGCTCCCGCTGTGCGGGTACCCGACGAAGAACAGGAAGTGCTCCAGGCCGCGAAAGTCGCGACGATCACGCGCGACGTGCACAGCCGCACGGCCGAGGTCGCGTGCCACGCCCGAGCGCGACCGGGGAAAATCCCATTCCGTGCCCATCGGCGCCGGCTTCGGCGTCGTGACGGTTGCGGCCTTCGACCGATCTGCGCGCTCGATCCGGGTCTCGGATCCCGATCCTGTGTTCATCGCCCCATGAACCCCTCGTCGCCCTCTCGGGCGTCTTCATTAAGGGTCGGATAATAGTGACCGACGAGTTGAGCAACAAGGTCCGAGGCGGTTTGTTTGTTCCAGTTGTGTTGTCCCAGCTGATTCCCAGTCAAGGGTCGTTCGGCGCAATTGCGAGCCTCAACGGCGTGATCGCTGCACGCTTGTCCCGTGACGTGCCGTCCCCGGCGGCCGTCGCGCGTCAGTCTTCGAAGCGATACCCCGCGAGCAATGGGCGCGACGCGACGATCTCCTCGACCTGGCGCCGCTCGTCGGTCGACCACTCGAGCGTGGCACGGCCGCGACGGCCGCCGCGATCGACGAGGGACGCACATGAGGTGACGTACTCGGCCGACGCGCCGATCCCGATGAAGCGCAGGATGGCGGAGATTCCGCCCCCGGGGTCGCTCAGGATCGACTCGTAGGACAGGTCGAGCAGTTCCTCGCGCGACAGCAGCGCTCGCGCCCCGTCCACAGCGACCCCGAGGTCACCGTAGATCTCGATCGCCTGCGCCAGGGGGAGCTCCCGGTTCCGGGCGATGGAGGCGATGTTGTCGAACGGGTTGCGGGTGACGTGGAGCACCCTTATGGGGACGTCCGCAACGGCGCGCAGCCGGTCCAGCAGTCCGGGCTCGTCGCGCAATCGCCGTGCCGCCCGGCCGGCGTGCTTGTCCCCGATGACCCGTAAACGGGTGAAGCGGCCCTGGTCCAGACCTGGCAGGGAGTAGTCGAAGCCGTTCCAGCGGCGCTCCAGCGCGGCGAACTCGCGATCGCGCTCGAGGAGGATGGCAAAGAGCTGGTTGCGGGTGATGCCCGGTCGGACGTAGCGCAGGGAGTCCGCCTCGTGTGCGATCACCATCTCGGGGTGCGCGTTCAGCAGCGACCCGATGAGCGTGCTCCCGCTCCGCGGGTAGCCGACGAGGAAGAAGAAGCGCTCGACGTCACGGAAAGCGCGACGATGACGGAAGCCCTCGAGGGTGGCGCGTCCGACGAACCTGGCCAACTCGGGTCGCGACTTCGGTTTGGCCAGTTGGTCGTTGCCGGGAGCGCCGTTCGGAGGTGTGTCGCTGCCGGTCGAAGAAGCGGTTCCGACCTCTTCTTCGCCTGTGGCCATCGGATCCGCGAATTCCATTCGCTCGGGGGGGTGGCCTGACGCTAACGGCGCCCACCAAAGGGGTCAAGACGGTCGTCGATGGGCTCTGACGGCTGGTCGGAGCCCGATTCGGTCCAGCTCGACCTCACTAGCATCGCGCCCGTGGTTTCCCTCCCCTCGGAGCCTGCGGCGTCTCGCAGCGCTCCCGCGCCGTCTCTCGCGGACCCGAGGACTGTCAAACCGCGGCCGGCCCGGTCGGCCACGTCGCGGGCCTGGCGGCTGGCGACGGCTGATCTGCGACCGCTGCCCGACCTCGTGATCATCGGAGCCCAGCGCGCCGGCACGACCTCGCTCCACGCCTGGCTCTGCTCCCACCCGAAGGTGGCGCCGTTCCAAATCGACGAGGTGCACTACTTCGACGGCAAGTACGACCGGGGCCTGCGCTGGTACCGCGCCCAACTCCCGATGCGCATCCGCTTCCGCTGCCAGGTCGAGGCGTCGCCGTACATGATGCTCCACCCGCTTGCCCCCGAGCGGGCGGCGCGGGACCTTCCCCCGAGCAGCCGCTTCGTCGCTCTGCTGCGTGAGCCGGTGGAGCGTGCGCTCTCCCATTACTCGCGCAACCGCAAGCTCGGCCGTGAGCACGAATCGTTCGCGGATGCCCTCGAGATGGAGGACGAGCGATTGCGCGGGGCGCTCGACGCACTCCGCCGCGGCGAGGGGAGCCAGGCTCACCGCTGGTTCTCCTACCGCACTCGGGGGCTCTACGCGGAGCAGCTCGAGCGCTGGTACGACGCCGTCGGGCGCGATCGTGTGATGGCGATAGAGAGCGAGCGCATTTTCCGCGACCCGAAGGTCTCGGCCGACGTGCTCGAGTGGTGCGGCCTGCCGCCGAGCACGGTGCCGTACCCGTCCTTCAACGCCATTCCGCGAGCCGCCGCCGAGACGGCCGATGCCGCGGCGGAGCTAGCGGCCTGGTTCGAGCCGTACAACGAGGCGCTCTTTACCCTCCTGGGCCGCCGACTCTGGGAGAACCATCCGCCGGGCGGGTAAGCCGCAGGGGAAACGCGAAGGCTGAAGCTCTACGGCTGCAAGGAGTATCCCGCGAGCACCGGACGGCCGGCGATGAGCTCGTCCACGCGCCGACGCTCCTCCAGTGACCATTCCGCTCGGCGACGCCGCGCACTCACATTGGGTTGGACCATGGCCGAGCACGCTTCGAGGAAGTCGGCCGGGGCCTCGACGCCGACGAAGGTGCAGATGTCCGAGAGACGGCCGGCTGGGTCGGCGACCACGGACTCGTAGCTGAGGTCGAGGAGCTCGCTGGGCGCGAGCCGGCTCCGGACGCCGTCCGCCATGATGCTCAACTTCTCGTAGACGTCGATGGCATCCGAGAGCGCGAGACTGCGGCTCTGCGCGATAGAGGCGATGTTGTCGAACGGGTTCCGCGTCACGTGCAGCACGCGGATCGGTACGCGGACCAGGGCGCGCAGACGACCCAGCAGCTCCGGGTCGCGGCCGAGGCGACGGGTGGCGCGGCCGGCGTGCTTGTCGCCGACGACCCGCAGTGTCGTGAACCGTCCCTGGGAGCCTCCCGGGACTGAGTAACCGAATCCGTGCCACTGACGGTCGATGTGCCCGAACTGGCGATCGCGTTCGAGGAGGATGGCGAAGAGCTGGCGGCGCGACACACCCGTATGGACGTAGCGCAGGATGTCGGCCTCGTGCGCGACGACCATGTTCGGGTGGGCGTTGAGCAGCGATCCCACCAGCGTGCTGCCGCTCCGGGCGTACCCGAGGACGAGGAAGAAGGTCTCGACCTCGCCAAGCGCGCGCCGGTGCCGGAACCCGCCCACTGCGGCCCGGGCCAACAGCGCTGCCTGGGCCGGCCGCGTCTCGGGTGGCCGGAGCGCGAGGTCGAGCTCGTCATCGTCCGGGCTCGCGGGCGGCGTACTGGGCCCACCGGCATCAGGCGGTGGAGCGGGACAGGCCATGGGCCTCCGGCCTCCGGCTTCGATCTCGGACGGGCGCCGCATGCTAGCCCCCCTCTGCGAACTCGGCCTCGAGGAAGCCGCACCCCGCCGGCGACCACTGTGACGGGGTTCAGTAGATTTGTCCGATGCGACTCGCCGTTCTCGTCTCGGGCTCCGGGACGATCATGGAGGCACTCTTCGAGGCGGGACTCCCCGTTGCCGTGGTGCTCGCCGACCGGCCCTGTGCTGCGCTGTCGCTGGCCGCCGACCGCGGCGCCGCAGTCGAGCTCGTCGACCGAGGCACCTACGGGGGTTACGGCGAGACGTTCGATCGCGAGGGTTTCACCGCCACCGTTGCTGCGACGCTGGTGGCCCACCAGGTCGACCTCGTGGCCATGGCCGGCTTCGGAACGGTGCTGACCGAGGCGGTGCACCGCGCGTTCCCGAACCGGATCCTCAACACCCATCCGGCTCTGCTCCCGCAGTTCCCCGGCTGGCACGCGGTCCGCGACGCCCTCGCCGCAGGCGTGCGTGAGACGGGCTGCACGGTGCACTTGGCCACGCTCGAGATGGACGCCGGGCCGATCTTGGCCCAGAAGGAGGTGCGCGTCGTCGCCGGCGACACCGTCGAGACGCTGCACGAGCGCATCAAGATGGTGGAGCGAATCCTGTATCCGGCCACGGTCGCCTGGGCGCTGGAGGAGCTCGAGGCGGGCCGGGAGATCGCGCCGCCCGTCGGGGCCATCCCCAAGACGGACTTCTCCATCGGGAGGGAGGGACGGGGTCGGAACCCACGCGACGGTCGTGGGCGACGCGAAGCGGTGCCGGCCTGGCGCCTCGCGACGTCACCGCTGCGCCCGTTACCCGACACCATGATCGTCGGGACGCAGCGCGGCGGTACGACCTCCATGCGGACGTGGCTTCGCAACCATCCCAGCGTGAAGGTCCTCGAGTTCGGAGAGGTCCACTACTTCGACCACTACTACGACCGAGGCGAGCACTGGTACAGGTCGCGGTTCCCCATACGGCTCCCCATGCGGTTGCGGCCTCACCGCCTGGTCGAGACGTCGCCGTACATGCTCTTCCATCCGCTCGCCCCGGCACGCGCCGGGCGCGACCTGCCGGCGGGCACTCGCTTCGTCGTCCTTCTGCGCGAGCCGGCCGAACGCGCGCTCTCGCACTACCGGCTGGAGCGCTCGCTCGGCCGGGAGAGCAAGTCCTTCTCCGATGCGCTCGAGGCGGAGGACGAGCGCCTGCTGGGTCAGGAGGCGATTGTGCTCGACGGCGAACGGAGCCGCTCACACCAATGGTTCTCGTATCGCTCGCGTGGCATCTATGCCGAACAGATTTCGCGCTGGTACGAAGCGGTCGGCCCCGGCCGCGTCAAGGTCGTCGAGAGCGAGAGCCTGTTCGACGACGCCGAGGTCGCCGCGGAGCTGCTCGACTGGCTGGGCTTTCCTCCCATGGAGACGCCGTTTCCGTCGCTCAACGCGTCCCCGGCGCACAACCCCGAGGACGAGAAGGCGCTGTGCGACCTCCGCAGCTTCTTCGAGCCCCACAACGAGAAGCTCTTCGAGCTCCTCGGCCGGCGCTTCTGGGATACGTGACCACGGAGCCCGGGCCGGCCTGCCCCAGCCACGATCGGGCTCTCTGCGGATCGGGCGCTGAAATGCCCGGATCGCTCCATCGCCGAACTCAGGCCCAACGCCGTAAGGGGGTCCCGGACCCAGCGTGAGGCGCCGGCCGGACCGTCGTTCAGGTCCCAAAGGGGTGACTGGTCGAGACGCCCGGCCTGGCCGCAACGGAGGCCCCTCCTCGTGGAGCCGCCCCGTTCACGGTTCAAAATCGGTGAATCGAGGCAACGGCCAGGGGGATTGAGGTAAGGGCTGAAATTGTCGCCGCGACCTTCGAGCCGGCGAGGAGTGGATCTCCGCGGGCCACTGTCGGAAGAGCGCAGCCGGCGCGGACCGTGGGCCGCCCCCGGAAGGAGTGGACGAGGTCATGGTGCCGTGAGGGCGTTGCTGTCGGTCTACGACAAGGAGGGCCTGGTCGAGCTGGCTCGCGGGCTGTCAGGGCTCGGCTGGGAGCTTGTGGCCAGCGGCAACACCGCGGCGGCGCTGGGCCAAGCCGATATCGCGCACCTCGAGGTGGCGACCGTGACGGGCTCCCCCGAGATGCTGGGCGGCCGGGTCAAGACGCTCCATCCGAAGATCCACGGCGGGATCCTGGCGGACCGGTCCAAGCCGGAACACCTGGCGGACCTTCGGGCGAACGGGATCGAAGCCGTCGACCTGGTGGTCTGCAACCTTTACCCGTTCTCCACGGACCCCTCGGTCGAGCTGATCGACATCGGCGGTCCCACGATGGTGCGCGCCGCCGCCAAGAACCACGAGCACGTCGGTATCGTCACGTCCCCGGCTGACTACCCCGCGGTGCTCACGGAGATTCGGACGAGAGGGTCGCTCTCGGACGCCACACGCCGGCGCCTGGCTCGGGCCGCCTTCTCCCACACCGCCGCCTACGACGCCGCCATCGTGGCCTGGCTCGACGCCGGTGGCCCGTCACCGACGGCCGGTCTCGAGGGCGCTGCCGAGGGCGCGGTGGCCGAGGCCGCCCAGGATGCCGTGCTTCCCCCGACCCTGCACCTGACGCTCGAGCGCGCCGAGGTGCTGCGCTACGGGGAGAACCCGCACCAGCGTGGCGCCCGCTACCGCGTGGCCGGGGCGGAGAGCTGGTGGGACGCCGTGGAGCAGCACGGCGGCAGCCCGCTCTCGTACCTCAACCTCTTCGACGGTGACGCGGCCTGGAGGCTCGTGCACGAGCTGGCAGCCGATGCCGGGCAGCCGGCGGTGGCCATCATCAAGCACGCCAACCCGTGCGGCGCAGCCGTCGCCGGCGACCTCGTGGCCGCCTACGAGCGCGCCCTCGAGTGCGATCCCGTCTCGGCCTTCGGCGGCGTGGTCGCCGTCGGCGGGCACGTGACGCCCGAGGTGGCCGAGGCCGTCGCCGCAGGCCCGCAGGCCGACGTGATCATCGCTTCGTCCTACGCGCCCGAAGCGCTCGAGGCCCTGGTCGCCCGGCGCCGGGCCACGCGCCTGCTCTCCGGCCCGCCGCCCGAGGCGCAGACCCGGCACCTGCGCAGCCTCGGCGCCGCCGTGCTGGTGCAAGACGTGGACGCCTTCGTGTCGCCGCGCTCGGAGTGGGCGGTCGTGACGAAGCGCGCGCCGACCGACGACGAGTGGCGGGATCTCGTGCTGGCCTGGCGCGTCTGCGGCCGGACAACGTCCAACGCCATCGCCGTCGTCACCGGTGGACAGGCGGTCGGTGTGGGCGCGGGCCAGCAGTCCCGGGTGGTGGCCGCCGAGATCGCCGTGCAGAAGGCGGGCGAGCGGGCCAAGGGCGGAGCCGGGGCGAGCGACGCCTTCTTCCCGTTCCCCGACGGGCTCATGGTCCTGGCCGACGCCGGTGTGACGGCCGTGGTCCAGCCCGGTGGCTCCGTGAGAGACGGCGAGGTCGTCGCGGCGGCGGATGCCGCCGGCCTGGCCATGGTCACGACCGGCGAGCGGCATTTCCGGCACTGATGAGCGCCATCCTGCTCGACGGAGAGGCGGTGGCCGCCCGGATCCGCGCCGAAGTGGCGCAGCGCGTGGGCGAACTGGCCGCGGAGGGGGTGCTACGTCGGCCTGGGGACCGTGCTGGTGGGCGACGACGTGCCCAGCGAGCGCTACGTGGCGCTCAAGCACGAGGACTGCGCCGCGCTGGGCATCCACTCGGTCGGCGAACATCTGCCGGCCACGGCCACTCAGCAGGAGCTCATGGACGTGATCGCCCGGTTCAACGCCGATCCGAAGGTCAGCGCGTTCCTCGTGCAGCTCCCGCTGCCCGACGGACTCGACGAGGAACGCGCACTCCTGGCCGTCGAACCGGCCAAGGACGTCGACGGTCTCCATCCAGTGAACCTCGGCCGTCTCGTGCTCGGCACCCCGGGCCCGCTGCCGTGCACGCCCGCCGGCATCGTCGAGCTGCTGCACGCCTACGACGTCCCCGTCGAAGGCCGCCACGTGGTGATCATCGGGCGCGGGGTCACCATCGGCCGGCCGCTCGCCAACCTACTCACGCTGAAGCGGCCGGGGTGCAATGCCGCCGTGACGGTCGTGCACACCGGTGTCGCTCCCGGCGACCTCGCCGCCATCACCCGCACCGCCGACATCGTCGTGGCCGCGGCCGGCCGGCCTCACCTGCTCACCCCGGACATGGTCCGGCCAGGTGCCGCCGTTGTGTCCGCCGGCTCGACCTTCGAGGGCAGAAGGCTGATTCCCGACGCGCATCCCGACGTGGCCGAAGTGGCCGGGTGGATCACGCCGCGCCTCGGCGGCGTCGGACCGATGACCCGGGCGATGCTGTTGCGCAACGCGGTCCGTGCGGCCGAGCTGGCGGCGCCGTGAGCGGCCCGGACGGGCGCGAGCACGACGAGCGCCCTTGGGGCAGCTACACCGTGCTGAGCGACGAGGCGGCGGACCACAAGGTCAAGCGCATCGTCGTGCACCCGGGCCGGCGCCTGAGCTACCAGCGGCACTCGAAGCGGGCGGAGCACTGGTTCATGGTGGCCGGCACCGCGGAGATGACGCTCGACGGCGTGGTGACGAAGCTTGGCCCAGGCCAGTCCGTCGACATCCCGCTCGAAGGAGCGCACCGCATCGCGAACATCGGGGACACGGACCTTGTCTTCATTGAGGTGCAGCGCGGCACGTACTTCGGAGAGGACGACATCGTCCGGCTCGAGGACGATTACGGACGGGAGGAAGGCCCGACGTGACGCGTATCCGCGAGCTGCTCGATGCAGGGCCGACCTACTCGTTCGAGTTCTTCCCACCGAAGAACGACCGGGAGCTCGCCACCCTGGCGCGCACGATCGGCGAGCTCCAGCCGCTCGAGCCCTCGTTCGTCTCGGTGACCTATCGCGGCGGGGCGGCGTCGCGCCAGCGCACCTACGACCTGGTCTCGGGCATGCTGCACACGACCCGGCTCAATCCGATGGCGCATCTGATCTGCGTCGCCCACACGCGCCTGGAGCTGGCGGACATTCTGGTCTCGTTGCGCAAGGCCGGCGTGGAGAACCTGATGGCGCTCGGCGGCGACCAACCCGAGGACCCCGCAACGGGACCCGGCGAGCTGGCGTACGCCTGCCAGCTGGTGGAGCTCGCCCGCGCCATCGGCGGCTTCTCGGTGGGAGTCGCGGCCCATCCCGCCGGCCACCCGCGCTCACCGGACCTCCAGAGCGACCGCGACCACCTGGCGGCCAAGCTCGCCGTGGCCGACTTCGGCGTGACGCAGTTCTTCTTCGAGGCGGAGGAATACCTGGGCCTCGTCGAAGACCTGCGCGACCGCGGTGTCGACACACCTGTGCTGCCGGGCATCCTCCCTGTCACCTCGCTGTCGACCATGGGCCGGCTCGGTGGCATGGGCGCGGCCGCGCCCGCGTGGATGGAGGACCGCCTGCGCGCGGCCGACGACCGCGGCGGCACCGACGCCGTGCGCAAGGAGGGAGTCGAGCTGGCCACCGAGCTGTCCTCCGAAGCTCCTCGCCTCCGGCGTGCCGGGGCTCCACTTCTACACCTTCAACACCTCGAGCGCGACGCGTGAGATCTACGCCGCGCTCGGCCTCGGACCACCATCAGCCTCGTAGCGCAGGCTTTTGCCCAACGACTCGGGAGCTGAGAAGGAGACCGCCCAGAGCCACAGGCACCGGGCGGCCCCGGTGGGCCGGCGGGTCCCACTGATCCTCACGGCATCTGCTCGACAGCTCGTTCGACATGCCCTCAGGGCCACCTTCTACACTGTGCTCGTTTCGCGCCCGGACGGAGAGAGGTAGATATGGGAGGGAGTAGGGCACGGCTGAACAAGAAGATCAAGAAGACAGTCAGGCGCACCCGGAACCGATTTGACCGACGTCCCGTCGCACACTTCATGCACATTGGCAAGACCGCGGGCACCGCGTTGCGACTCATCTTGTGGGACGTTCGGCTCACCACCAGGTACCGCCCGGTGTTCCACGGGCACGGCGCCCGTCTCGCCCGTCTCGATGCCATCCCCGTGGGGGAAAATTCTTCTTTTGCGTCCGGGATCCGATCGGTCGATATACGAGTGGATTTCTTGCCCGGCAGCGCCAAGATCAACCCCGCTACTACGTTCCCTGGACCGAAGAGGAAGAGCGGGCCTTTTCCCACTTTGAATCGCCAGAGGACCTGGCCGTTTCCCTCAGCGCTGGGGGCGACATACAACGTCACGCTGAGCATGCAATGCGTTCAATCCAGCATGTGCAGTCATCGTATTGGGATTTCTTCCATGATCCGGAGTATTTCAAAAGCCGACGAGACGATCTGCTTTGGATCGGGCGGCAGGAGTCGCTGGACATGGCGTCACTTGCCGTTGCACTCGGTGTCGATCAGTTGACCATGCCCGAAGACGCAGTTGCCGCCCACCGCGCCACGGGGTCGAAACCAGAACTTTCCGATTTGGCTCGTGAGAACCTCAGGCAGTGGTACGCCAAGGACTATGAGTTCCTCGACCTCTGCGCGGAACTGTTTCCTGTCACGACGTCGTGACCCGAACGCTGCGTGCGCCTCTGCTCGTCATGGTGTCGAACGAGGGCAACCGGCACGTGGGCTGACCGGGAGCACGGGCAGGGGATGGGACCGCCATGGGTCTTGGATGTCGAGTAAGCGGCTCCCCGCGCGTTCCCGGAAGCGCCGGAAAGCTCCTCCGAAGGGGGTGTGCTGCGCACGAGGGTCGTCCGGCCGGGCGATAGGGTGCCCCCGATGTCCGGTGACGCTGCCCGAGCCCGCGAGTGCGTTCGCTGTCACGGCCGTCGTGCTCACGCACCTCCGGCCTCGGCTGGCCGGGAGCGTCGTCCGCTCGCTGCTGAGCGAAGAGGGCTTTGAACCGGCGCGAGTCGTCGTCGTGGTGAACGGCGGCGGGGGACTCGACGACCCCGCCCTCGAGGACTCGGTGCGTATGGTCCGCCTGGCGCGCAACACCGGGCCCGCCGGCGGGTTCCGTGCTGGCCTCCTGGCCGCGTTCGAGGATCCCGATGTCCGGTGGGCCTACCTGTGCGAGGACGACGTCGGGCTGTTCGACCTTCCCACTCCGCGGGTGGCGCGCCTGATCCGGCTACTCGAGGGCGACCCCTCGCATGCGACGACCGGCGCCGTGGTCGGGTACGGCCGTCGCTTCGTCGGTCGCGGTCACTCGGTCAACGTCGTCCCGACCGCGGCCGACCCCCCGCTGATGCCGGTGGACGTGGCCTGTTGGGGGGCGACCCTCGTCTCGCGTCAGGTGTTCGAGCGGGGCGTGCTGCCCGACGAGGCCTGGTTCTTCGGCTACGAGGACTTCGACTTCTTCTGCCGGGTGCGCGCCGCCGGCCTCGAGGTTCTCGTCGACACCGACTCGGCGCGCGTCGCGGCGGAGGTGCAGACGTTGTCCGGCCGCGACCAGGCCCTTTCAGGTGATCGGCCGGTCGACGCCGACGAGCCCTGGCGCGCCTATTACGTCGGCCGCAACTTCTGTCATCTGGCGCGGGCCCACGGTACGGCGAACTGGTTCCCCTGGCACCTGGCCTACTCGGTCCGGCGCATGCAGCTGGCGAGCAGCGGGGCTGAGCGGCGCGCCACGCTGCACGGCCTCGTCGACGGCGTGCGCAGACGCTACGGTCCCCACCCGCGGTACCTGCGCGCCGTGGGCGAGCACGAGCAAACCCCCGCCTGAGCAGCCGGGCCGGCCCGGGGGCGCGCTCCGGGCCGCGACGTCAGGACTTGGCGTGAATGCTGTGCCGGTCGGGAGGCATGGCCGTCATCACGAGCCCGAGGACGGGCGGGCGCCGCTGGGCCAGCAGTCGCTGCGTGCGGACGCCGTCGGCCACGGTGGTGCGCCAGGCCTCGCAGACCACCACCACCAGGTCGGCGGCGGGCAGCAGGGCCGCGCCGTCCTGCGTCGAGAGCAGCGGTGCCTCGAGCAGGAGGACGTCGACCACGTCCCGGGCCGCCTCGACCAGCGCCGGCGCCTGCAGCGCGAAGCGGCTGGGATTGGAGAAGACCTGTCCCAGCGCGAGGCTCGAGACGCCCGGGATCTGCGACGGTCGGGCGTTGGCCACCAGTTCGGACGCGTCCATGTCCTCGTCCGGGCCCTCCCAGGCCTTCGGACCTCCGTTGCCCTCGACCTCGGCCCGCATGCCGCCGGTCGTGGCGACGAGGACCCGGTCTCCCGCCTCGGCGAACACCGCGGCGAGGTTGACGACGACGAGGGACCGTGTCGGCTCGTCCGTCGGCGAGGTGACGAGGATGGAGAACCGCGAGCGCCGCGGCGACACCAGCGAGCCTGCCCGCGCCGCAACCGGGAGACGCATTTCGCTCGTGGGCGCGCCCGAGGTGGGCTCGCCGGCCGGGCCGGGGCCCGCGGGTGGGGCGGCCGCCCCGGCGGGGTCGGGGGCCGTCGGCGCCGCGGCGGGAGCCGGGATGGCCGGGGGGAGCTCGCGCGGCGGACGGTAGGCCGGCATCGTCCACGGCTCCTCCTCGTAGCCCGAACCGCGCTTGACCCAGGTGACGGGGGGCGCGTTCATGATCGCCACGTGCAGCTTGCGGTAGGCCTCCGAGGCGTCCGAGTAGGGGTCCACGACGATGTCGACGACTGGGATCACCGACAGCGTCTTGGCATTCGATCCGGGGACCTCGACCACCACCGGGAGGCCGAACACCTCCTCGGCCCGCTTGGACGTCCGCAGCCGGCGGTCGAAGCCTTCGAGCAGCCAGGCCGTGATGAGGCCGAGTAGAAGACCGATGAGCAGGCCGAGCAGAAGCCGGACCGAGCGGTGTTCGAGGAGGGTCGGCTTCGGGCTCACCAAGACGGCGTTGGCCGGCATCGCCACCTGGACCACGCGGAGGTCGGTGCTCGGTGTTCCCGCCGCCTCCAGCTTGAGCAGAGTGATCTGCGCCTGGGCCAGCTGATTGCCGAGGGCCCTCTCCTCATCCGTGGTGATCAGCTTTTCGAAAGGCGCGACGGTCGTCGTCGTCACGGGGAGTTGGCCCGGAATGGTGGAAGGAACGATCACCACCGGTACGGGCTGGCCCGGGACCGAGGTGAAGGACGGCGGCACCGTCGTTGGCGTGGTCGGTGCCGGCTCCTCGACCAGGACGATCTTCGGTGTCTGCGCCGCCGTGCCCGCCGAGGACGAGTAGGCGGAGAGTGACGCGCCGGCCCGAGCATCGGATGCGATGGCCTGAGGGACGGGACGTGCTCGACGTGCTTGCCGGGGCGTTGGGGGCAGCCGCCGGGTGCGTGGTCGTGGTCGTCGTCGCGTGTGTGTGGTGGTGCGTGTGGTGGACGGCGTGGTGCACCACCGGGTGCGTGGTCGTGGTCGTCGGGTGCGTGGTGGGGGTCGTGTGGGTCTTGTGCGGGAGGTCGGCGATCGCGGTCTGCAGGTTGTGGACGTATGCGGTCTCGGTGGCGATCAACTTCTTCTGCTGTTCATCGATCTGCAGCTGTGCGTACTTGTCCAGGGCCACCACGAACGTGTTGGTGAAGTTGACCGCCTCGTCTTTCTTCCGCTGGAGCACGGCGACGGCGACGATGGCCTCCTTGTCCCCTTCGGTCACGGTCGACTTCTTGGACTTCGCGATGACCACGTCGTTGCGTAGCTTGTTGGTGACCTTCACGTGCTCCGCCTTGGCGGCCGCCGCAATCACCGCGGGCTGGTGGACGTAGAACTCGAGTTGCTTGACGCCCAGCTTGGCCCCGAGCTTGTTGCCCGGGAACGCCGGTGTCAGGCCCAGGTCGGACGGGGCCTCCCATGTGTTGACGGGGTACTTCCCTTTCGGGCTGTAGGGGATGAGCACGGCCACGATGGCCAGGATCACCACGAAGGGGACGACCACCGGCCACCGCCGGAGTGGGGCTCTCAGATAGGAGATGGGCTCCAACTCAACCTCCGGGGGGTGGGGTAGAGAGACGAGAAGATGCCGGCCGCCGAGTTGCCAAAGCTCGGGCCACGACGCGGATACTAAACCAGGCCATAGGGGAACTGGAATTCACCTGGGTACGAGATAGCCCTACCTTTTTGCATCTTTTCGGCTGCGTACGCCCTCCGCCTGCCCGCCGACGCACGGGAGGACGCGAATCCGCCGCCGGCTCGTCGGAAATCATGGCCGATCGCTAATGAAACCTCAATAGCATCCCAATTGGATTTGGCCCTTTCTTGTGGGCCCATGTTGTCACAGGGCGTGAAACCGGTTGTGCCACCGACGGACGGAAGTCCCGGTCGGGGCGAGTGCGAACCAGGCGCGAACGCGAGGGGACGTCTCGGTGAACGTTTGCTATCTTGGTGTAACCCCTGCATAAGGGCACCGGCGGGCACTTGACCGTGGGCGCCCTTCCATGCAATCTGGTGCGGACCTGATTGCTCAAAAGTGTGGACACCCGCATCCGTGGGTTGGAGGTGGACAGGAGGACGGATGCGTCACACACGGAGTCCCACGGCCGCGGACGGAGCGAGCCGACACCCCACAGCGCATCGACCCCAGGGAGCGTGATGTCAACCGAGCCGCGAGCCTCTAGCGCCCTTCGCCTCAGCGTGCTGGCGACGAAGGTGCGCTCGAAGATGGTGTTCGTCGCTCTCGACGGCGCGGTGATCGTCACGGCCTACTTCCTGGCGCTCGTGATCACACTGCACGACCGGGCCCCCGTCGACTACGCCGCCAAGCTCGTCCCGCTCCTGTCGGTCGCCCTCGTGGTCCAGCTGGTCGCCAACCGGTGCTTCGGGCTCTACGGACGAATCTGGAAGTACGCCGGCATCGACGAGGCGCGCAACATCGTGGCGGCGTGCCTGACGACCCTGGTCATCATGCTGATCCTCTATCCCTTCGGCCTCGGGCGTCACGTGACCAAGGTGCCGCTCATCGCCCTCCCGCTCGGGTGCGTGCTGACGATGCTGGGCATCGGCTTGCTGCGCTTCCATTCGAGATTGCTCGGCTGGCAGCGGGCCAACCGGGGGATGGGTCTGCGGATCGGCGTCGTCGGCGGCAAGGACGCGGGCGCGGCGGTCATCCGCGACATGTTGCGCACCCCGTCCGCGGGGCTGTTCCCGGTCGCCGTCTTCGACGAGGACCGCCGGACCCACGGCCTCTCGCTCATGGGGGTGCCCGTCCTCGGGGGCATCGACGACATTCCGCTCGTCGTCGAGAAGCTCCAGATCCAACAGATCCTGCTCGCCGTGCCCAACCCGTCCACCGCGCTGGTCGAGCGGTGTCTGCGTGCTGCCGAGGACGCGGAGATCACCATGAAGATCGTGCCGGACCTGCGCGAGCTCGTCGGCACCGTCACCGATCCGGCACCGGTGTCGGTGCGCACGGCACGGGAGCCCCGGATAGAGGACCTGCTGGGGCGGCGCGAGGTGGTCACTGACCTGGCTGCGGTACGCCGCGCCCTCGAGGGACGCCGGGTGCTGGTGACCGGGGCCGGAGGGTCCATCGGCTCTGAGATCTGCCGGCAGGTGGCGAGCGCCGAGCCCGACGTCCTCGTCATGTTGGACCACGACGAGACGCATCTCCACGACGTCGCCGCCACGACGTCGGGCAAGACCGAGCAGATCCTGGCCGACGTCTCCTGCCGCGAGGCGTTGGCCGAGGTGTTCTCGCGCTGGCGGCCCGAGGTCGTCTTCCATGCCGCCGCGCACAAGCACGTCCCCATCCTCGAGACCCATGTGGTCGAGGCGGTCACGACCAACGTGATGGGCACGCTCAACGTGATTGAACTGGCGGCCGAGGTCGGGACCGAGCGCTTCGTGTTCATCTCGACCGACAAGGCGGTCCGTCCGGCCAGCGTCATGGGTGCGACCAAGCGGCTGGGCGAGCAGCTGCTGGGTGACCGTGCCCCCGAGGGCCTTCCGTATTGCGCCGTCCGCTTCGGCAACGTGCTCGGCAGCCGGGGCAGCGTGATCCCGACCTTCCGCCGCCAGATCGCCTCCGGAGGCCCGGTCACCGTGACGGACCCGCACATGACGCGCTACTTCATGAGTGTCGAGGAGGCCGTGCAGCTCGTGCTCCAGGCGTCGGTGCTCGCCGACCGCGGTGACGTCTACATGCTCGAGATGGGCGAGCCCCTCTCCATCTTGGAGCTGGCGCACCGCATGATCAGGCTGTCGGGCCTCCACCCGGGAACCGACATCCGTATCCGCATCACCGGCCCACGCGTGGGCGAGAAGATCCACGAGCACCTGCACAACGAGGACGAGCACCTGGTGCCGACCGAGCACCCGTCGCTCCTGCGCCTGGAGCGCTCCGTTCAGGAGGATTCGGACCATCTGAGCGCCGGCCTCAGCGAGCTGCGGGCCGCGACCCGTGATCGCAACGAGGTACGGACGCGCCGCGTGCTCTTCGACCTCGTGGCCGAGGACAGCGTCCCGCCGGCGGTCGACGGGCACGGGACGGTCGGGGACACCGGTGCGGTCGACCAGGCGGCCGAGCTCGATGCACCGGCTGCGTTCGCGGTCGAGGACGAAATCCCGGCGTGAGCCGGTTCGACCTCCTCGTCGCCGTTGCCGGCTACGGCCTCTATCCCTCGACGCACCGGTTCGCCGACGCGCCGCTCGGGGACGACGACTGGGCCGAGCTGCTCGGGCACCTCGACCAGGGGCTGCTGCTGGCTTTCGCCGAGTCGGCGGCCGACACCGACATGTTGCCGGTCACGTCGGCGCAACGCCACCAGCTGCGTGAACACGCCGCCGAGGCCGAGCGACGCCGCGACGCCGCGGCCCGCTGCATCGACGAGATCGTCTCCGCCCTCGCCCTACGCCTCATTGAGTCCTGCGTGATCCGGGGGGCCGCCACTTCCACTTTCGACTACGAGCCCTCCTCCCTTCGGCTCTACGACGCGGTGCACATCCTCGTAGCGCCCGAGCACGAGGACGAGGCGGTGTCCATCCTCGAGGAGCAGGGGATCCTGCTCCCGGCCGAGCACCGGTCCTGGTCGCGCCGGCGGCGCGCCGTCACCCACACGTCGAGGCACGGGGTGCCGGTACGAATCCACTCGTCGTTCGCGCCGAAGGGCATCGGCGGGCCGGTCGCCGTGCGGGACCTGTTCGCCAGCCGGGTGCGGTTCACCCCGCGCGGGGTCAGCCTGGCGGCGCTCGGCCCCGAGGAGCGGCTGCTGGCCGCGTGCGTGCAGGCCCGGGTCGACCCGCCCGGGCACCTGCTGGCGCAGCGCGACGTCGTCCAGCTCACCTTGCGCGAGGACCTGAGCCTGCGCCGGATGGAGTCGCTCGCCTCGGCCTGGCGCCTCGAGGCCGTGCTGGCCGAGGCCGTGAACATGGCCTGGGCCACCTTCTCCGTGCCCGACGTCGTCCCCATCTCGGCCTGGAGCCGCGCCTACCGGCCGCACCCCCGTGACCGGCGACGCCTCGAGGCGCATCCGTCGCCGTCGTCCTCGCCGTCGCCCTCGCCGTCGCCGGCCCGCGCCCGAGGCCCCCCCAGCGTCAGCCAGAATCGGTCTCCCGGGCCGAGGGCCCCGGCTGAGCGGACGGATCCGGAGCCAATGACGAGCAACGACACCAGCCATACCACCGCGGGCGCGGCGCGCCCGTGCACGGTCGCCATCCTCGGCCAGGGCTACGTCGGCCTCCCCCTGGCCATGCGGGCGGTCGCCGTCGGCCACCGGGTGGTCGGCTTCGACCCCGACGTCACCCGGGTCAAGGCGCTGTCCGACGGCGACTCCTTCGTGACCGACGTCACCGCGGACGAGGTGCGCGAGGCGTTGGCGACCGGGCGGTACCGCCCGACCGGTGACGAGGCCCACCTCGAGGGGTTCGACGTCGCCGTCATCGACGTGCCGACGCCGTTGCGCGAAGGGGTACCCGACCTGTCGCACGTCGAGCGCGCCTCGCGCAGCCTGGCGTTGCACGTGCGCCCGGGGTGCGTGGTGATCCTCGAGTCGACGACCTACCCCGGCACGACCGAGGAGCTGGTGGCGCCCATTCTCGAGGGGGAGTCGGGCCTGCGGGCCGGCGTCGACTTCCACCTCGGCTACAGCCCCGAGCGGATCGACCCGGGGAACCCCGTGTGGACCCTGTTGAACACGCCGAAGGTCGTCTCCGGCGTCAGCGAGGCGTCGCTGGCCGCGGTCCAGGGCTTCTTCGAGACCATCGTCGATCGGACCGTCCCGGTCTCGGGTACGCGCGAGGCCGAGCTCACCAAGCTCCTGGAGAACACGTTCCGCCACGTGAACATCGCGTTGATGAACGAGTTGGCCGTCTACGCCTCCGACCTCGGCATCGACGTGTGGGCCGCCATCGAGGCGGCCTCCACCAAGCCCTTCGGGTTCATGTCGTTCCAGCCCGGCCCCGGGGTGGGCGGGCACTGCCTGCCCATCGACCCGAGCTACCTCTCGTGGCGGGTGCGCCGCTCGCTCGGCCAGACGTTCCGCTTCGTGGAGTTGGCCAACGACGTCAACGACCACATGCCCGAGTACGTCGTCAAGCGGTTGTCCGAGGGACTGAACCGGGCCTCGAAGCCGATGCGGGGCAGCCGGGTGCTCGTCCTCGGCATCGCGTACAAGCGCAACACCGGCGACGCGCGCGAGAGCCCGGGCGCGGTGATCGCCCAGCTGCTGCGGCGGGCCGGGGCGGAGGTGCGCGTCGCCGACCCCCATGTGGAGGACCTCGGGTCCCTCGCCGACGCGCTCGGCGACGGAGCTCCCGCGGTGAAGGTCGACGCCACCGCCGAGGAGGCGTCCACGGCCGACGCCGTCGTGCTCGTGACCGACCACGACGAATTCGACCTCGACCTGCTGGCCGCGCGGGCCGGCTACTTCCTCGACACCCGCGGGCGGATTCAGGGTCCGACCGTGGAACGGCTGTAGGTGGACGTCCTCGTCACCGGGGGAGCCGGGTTCATCGGCTCCCAGGTCTGCGCCGCGCTGCGCCGCGGCGGGCTGGCCGGGAAGCTGGTCGTGCTCGACGACCTCTCGACCGGCCTCGTTGCCAACCTCTCGGGGGTCGACGTCGAGCTGGTCGAGGGCACCATCCTCGACGCCGATCTGGTGGGCCGGCTGGTGGCCGGGGTGGACGCCGTGGTGCACCTCGCCGCGGTCCCCGCCGTGGCGCGCTCGCTCCAGGATCCCCGGGCGAGCCACGACGCCAACGCGACGGGCACCGTGGTCGTGCTCGAGGCGGCCCGGGCCAACGACGCGCAGGTGGTGGTGGCGTCGTCGTCCTCGGTCTACGGGCGGGGAGTCGCCATGCCCACCCCCGAGGACCACCCGACCAGGCCGGCCAGCCCCTACGCGGCGAGCAAGCTGGCCACCGAGGCCTACGCCCTTTCCTTCGCGCGCTCGTTCGGGTTGCCGGTGCTGGCCTTCCGCTTCTTCAACGTCTTCGGGCCTCACCAGAGGGCCGACCACGCCTACGCCGCCGTCATCCCGGCTTTCGTCGAGCGCGGCGCAGTCCGGGCTCCCGCTCGCCATCCACGGCGACGGCACCCAGACGCGTGACTTCACCTACGTCGGCGACGTGGCCACCGTCGTGTGCGACGCCCTGGCGCGTCGGGTCACCTTCGACGGCCCGGTCAACCTGGCCTTCGGGACGAACACCTCGCTCCTCGCGCTGGTGGCGCTCATGGAGGAGCTCGTCGGTCACCCGCTGGAGCGGACCCACGGTGCGCCGCGTCCGGGCGACGTCCACGACTCCCAGGCCGACTCGACCAGATTGCGCTCCATCTTCCCGGACCTGGCGCCCACGCCGCTGCGCGACGGCCTGCGCGCCACCATGGAGTGGTCGGCGCGAGCCGCCAGCGCGGCCGAGTCCATCAGCGCGTGATCTACGTCGCGACCGTCCATTGGGTCGATCCCAAGTGGGTCGAGCCCCAGCGGCGCTACCTCGAAGCCTGCCTCGACGCGCCCTTCCGGGTGTTCGCCAACCTGCAGGGGGTGGAGGACCGCCGCTACGACGCGCGCTTCGACTTCGTGACCCGCTCGGACGGGACCCATCCGGACAAGCTGAACGAGCTGGCGGCGGAGATCTCCGCCCAGGCCGAGGCCGGAGACCTGATCGTCTTCCTCGACGGGGACGCGTTCCCGGTACGTCCCCTCGATGCGTGGATGGCCGAGCTGCTCTCGGAACACCCGCTCGCCGCCGTGCGGCGGGACGAGAACGCCGGGGACGTCCAGCCGCACCCGTGCTTCTGCGTCACCACCGTCGGCTTCTGGAACGACATCGGAGGCGACTGGCGCCCGGGCACCTGGCTCACCGCCGAGGGTGTCGAGGCCGAGGACGTGGGCGGCGCCCTTCTGTCCATCCTGGAGGAGCGCTCAATCGAGTGGCGGCCGATCCTGCGCTCGAACGCCGTGGACCTGCACCCGGTCCTCTACGCGGTCTACGAGCACCACGTGTACCACCACGGCGCCGGTTTCCGACCGCCGATCGCCCGGGCGGACGAGGCGAACGTCCCCGTGGCCGACAACGAGGACTACCTGTGGCTCAAGACCAAGGCGCACGGGAAGTCGATCCGGCAACTGCGGCCGCGCCACGCGCCGCAGCTGGCGCGCCTGGCGCGCGACGGGCTCAAGGCACGCAAGCTCAACGCCTACATCCGCAAGGAGGGCCGGCGCTCCGACGAGATCTACCGCGACATCTGCGTCGACCCCGAGTTCTACCGCCGCTTCGAGAAGACGGGGCAGGAGCAGAGCAGCCGCGCCGCCTCCTGACCCTGCGTCAGGCGGCTCCGTCCAGTGTGAACCCGAGGTCCCTGACCCGAGCCAGCCGCTCGTCTCCGAACTGCTCGCGCATCTCGCTGAGGGAGAGCCCCGGGGACTTCGGCCGCTCCGGGAGCGCGACCAGGAGCTCCATCTCCTCAGGCGTGGGCGAGAAGCCGAGGAACTCGACGAAGCGGGTCACGCCCTCTCGGGGTTCGTTGCAGAGGTCGTCGTGGTTGACGACCAGGAACGAGCCCTCGGGCATGGCCCGCCCGCGGGTGATGGCGAGCTCGTTCGAGGCGATCCAGTAGTCGAGCACGGCGGCCGGCGTCGGCGAGGGCGCGCAGTCGGCCAGGCCGAACTGGGGCCCCCAGCGCACCGCCTGGGCCTGGTTCCGGCTGTAGGCCATGTAGATGCCGTGACGGATCACGTGCACGTAGCGCAGGCGGTCGCCGAAATGCCGCTGCAGATGTGGCAGGAAGAGGTGGCTGTTGGGTTCCTTCCAGCCCCACATGGGTGCCCCCTCCGGGCACTCGTCGCGCGACCGCTGCAGCGATGCGGCATGGCCGCGCACCCACTCGACCGTCCGGTCGTCGGGCAGCGGGTGCTGGCGCTTCATGGTGGCCCAGCGATCGATCAGCTGGTTGATCAGCCGGCGGTCGGCCCGGTCGGGGCCGAGCTGGCCCGTCATGGCCCGCTCCAGCAGGCCGACGGCCTGGTCGAAGAGCGCGGCGTCGGGCGACGACTCGTCGAGGCTGAATCGAGGCAGCTTGCACAGGAGCGAGAACCACTTGTTGTCGCCCGCCTTGTTGAGGACCGCGCCGGTGTAGATGCCGACGTCGCGCATGATCTCGGCCACCACGCGCGTCCCGCTGCCCCCGACGCCGCCGACGACCACCGGGCCGAGAGCCGGATCGATCTTGGGGGGGTAGGCGCGCCCGGAGAGGAACGTCACCATCCGGCGTCCCGCTCCGCCTCCGCCTCGTTGCGCCGCGCTGCCTCGGCCTCCTGGCGCGGGTACCACCGGCGCACGTCGGCGACGCCGGGCCACGGCTGGGGCCTGATGCTCGCGCCGGCCTGCCGGTTGGGGAGCACGTCCATGTCGGCCCAGCGCCGGGCGTAGACGGCGTCGAGGGAGCGCTCCCGCCGGGCGAAGCCGCTGAATCCCGCCGAATTGTGCAGCCCCGAGCGCGGGCTGGAGGTGCCGCACACCAGCTCGAGCTTGGCCCTCGTCCGCTCCTCGTCGCGGTATTGGAAGTGGTGGGTCACGATCCCGACCGAGGGCTCGACGAGCCGCTCCGAGGCGAAGGCCGTGTGGGCGCCGTCGTTGCTCAGGACGAACTGGCCGTGGCGGTCGAACCGTTGCAGCGGGTGCTTCCAGTGGCCCAGGTCGCAGGGCGGGTGGTTCGCCGGCTCGAACGGATAGCACAAGGGTTGGAAGTCGATGGGGTGGAAGCCCTCGAGGTATTCGGGCTTGCTGCTCGGCACGTGGTTCATGAAGCTGGCGCCGACGACGCGGAAGCGCCGGTCCAGTCCGGACAGGTACTCGCGCAGCGACATGCCACCGGGACCCTCGGGGAACTCGTCGCTGTCGAGGAGGAGCCACCAGACGTGCTCGGCGCGGGAGCGAAGCGACTCGCGGGCGATGACCGCGTTGACGAGGGGCTGGACGAGGCGCCCGTCGAAGAACTCGGTCTCGTACACCTCGGCCACCTCGGCCCCGGCCTTGACGGCGTTGGGCACGGTGGCGTCGGTGCTGGCGTTGTCCACGAGGTACACCGCGTCGAACCCGTGGGCCTTGAGGTTCTGCACGGTGGCGCCGATCACGTCCTCGTCCATCCAGGTCTTGATCACGGCCATCAGCAGGAACCCGTCCAGCGTCGAGGGTCCCGGCGGGTTGTCCTCGTGGGGCATCTGCCCGCCGGCCTGCGGGCGTCCGTGGCCGCGCAGGATGCTCCGGGCCGACCCGGACCAACGCACCAGCGTCTCGCCCCACGGCCGGGACCCGTCCGCGGCACCGTTCGACGGCGTTCCGGCCGGTGCCGCGGGCGTTCCGGCTGGTGCCGGTCTCCGTGGCGCCCGTCTCGACGGCGTCGTCGGAGAGCGCCGGGCCGCTGGAGGTGGCGCGCCAGATCGCCCGCGTCGCGCCGAAGAGGCGTGAACGCTTGATGTTGCGCAGCTCGCGCCGCGACGCGGCGTGGGCGAAGCTCACCATTTCGCCGGCCGCCACCAGGCCGATGAGGTCGCCCACCCACGCCGGCTCGGCCGGCAGCGGCGGAGGGGACCACTCGGCCGCGCCGCCGTGCTCGACGAGTGCGGCGGCGAACTCGCGCTGCTCGGAAAGCACCGGCTCGAGCGTCACGAGGTCAGCGTCGGACTCGTCGCGGTGATGGCGCAGGTCCGGTGCCAGCGCCTCGACGGCGGCGGACATGTCCGCGCCCACGGGCAGGCCGTGCTCGGCCAGGAAGGAACCGAGCGCGTCCACCCCGCGCGCGGGGTGGCGCAGCAGCTCGCCGTACTCGACGACGAGGACCGGGAGACCCTCGACCGCGGCCACCGACTGCTGGACGTAGCGCCGCCACAGCGCCAGCGAGAGCGTCAGCGGGAAGTCGTTGCGGTGCTCGAGGGAGCGCGCCACCTCGAGCGGGTCGCGCAGCACCAGCACGGCGACCGGGGCCGGCTCGAACACCCGTGCGCCACAGGGGCAGCGTGATGCAGAGCCGGGGGTCCTTCAGCACCAGATGCGGGTCCTTGAATTCGACCCGGACGAACTCCCGGGCGCCGGCGCGCAGCTCGGCCATGGCCGGGTCGTCGGCCAGCTCCCAGCCCGCGGCGGGTGCGGGCGGCGCCGACCACGTGCCGCCGAGGTGGCGCAGCACGCGGTCGTCGTAGGTGACGAACCGGCGGCTCTCCCAGTAGCCCGCGCTCGTTGTAGGGGCCCGGGGTGATCAGATCGGTCTCGTCGGGCACGGTCAGGCCGAGCCGCGACAACACGTTCGCCACGGCGGAGGTGCCGCTGCGGTGCATGCCCACCACCACGGCGTGCCGGCCCGCGGCCTCGCCTCGGCCTGTCGTCACCGCGCTCACCAGTCCGCCGCGCCGGGGGAACCCGACGCCGAGCCCTCGAGCGCCGGTCGCACCGCCTCCTTTGAGGCGCCACAACCCCGAGACGAGGCGATAGGCCCGGGACTCCTTGAGCCAGTACAACTCACGTACGGCGGAGGCGAACTCGCGCCGGAGGAACAGCACGTCGTCCACCCATGGCGGTGACGGGGGAAGGTCGGGCGGCTGCCACGCGTCGTGGCTGCCGCGGCGCTCGGACAGCACGCCGAGGACGTCGCGCAGCGGCCGCACGACGTCGTCGTAGTCGTCGCGATCGGTGTCCTGGTGCCGCAGCTGCGGGTCGAGCCGCCCGGCGGCCGCGTCCCGCGTTCCGGCCTCGGCCCCGACACCGAGCTGCTCGAGGAAGTCGCTCATCGACTCGGTGGCCTTCACCGGGTTGGCGAGCATCGCGTTGTACTCGACCACCAGCGTCGGCAGGCCGGCCAGACCGGCCGCGGCCGAGCGCAGGTAGCGGTCCCACATGGCCAGGCCGAGCATCACCGGGATGGCGTCGCGGGCGTGGAGCGAGCGCGCCACCTCCATGGGGTCGCGCAGCACGAGGACCGCGCCCAGGCGGGCCGGGATGGCCGTGCGCCACAGGGGCAGCGTGAGGCAGAGCCGGGGGTCCTTCAGCACCAGCGGGCGCCCGGCCGACGTCGACGTGAACCACTGCGCCGCCTCGCGCCGCGCGTCGTCGAAGCGCGACGCACTCTCCCAGCCGGTCTCGACGGGGGGAGGCGCGTAAGCCGTGGCGCCGCGGGCGACGAGGACGTGTGCGTTGCACTGGTGGACCGACTCGCTCTCCCAGTGGCCGCGCTCGTTGGAGCTGTCCGCCGGGACCAGGTCGTCTTCCCTGGGACCGTCGAGGCCGAGCCCGACGAGCAACCCGGCCGTCGCCGAGGTCCCGCTCCGGTGCATGCCGACGACGGCAACGCACGGCGCCCAATCCTCCCGCCCGCCCGGCGCGCTCACGAAGGCGGTCCCGCCCGCTCGCCCGCCGTCTCGGGGACGAGCGCGCGACGGCGGTCGACCTCTTGGTCTATGTCCCGGATGATGCCGGGCCGCTCGACCGGGTCGACCTTCCGGGCGAAGGCTGCGCCCGAAGCCCAGACCGCCGGCATGTCCTCGTCGTCGAGGACCATCCACCGCACCACGCCTCCCTCCGGCGGTTTCACCATCTCGGGGACGTAGGTGACGACCGCGTTGCGGACGTCGAGGCCGGGCTCGTGATAGAGCAGGGTCTGGAGGTACGTCTCGTCGGCGATGTGACCATGGCTGAACCACGCCGTCACCGCGGGGTCCGTCCCGAGGACGGTCTCGGCGGCGCGCCGGTTGAAGGCGATCCACTGCGTCCCCTTGTAGAAGGTCCACCCGGCCAGCGGGCCACGCCGGCGCGGCGTGCCCGAAGAACCATGTCCTGCGCCGGTGCGAGTACTCGATGGCGGCCAGGGGCTGAACCCAGCGCGAGAGCTTCCAGAGCCCACCGATCGCCTGGTGGGCGACGTCGTGCCGGGGCTGGTCCATCGCCACCCACCGGTGGATGCAGCGGGCGAGGAACATCTGGGCGTCCTCGTCGGCCCGCCCGTGGGGCGGCCCGAACCGGAGACGCGGCGCCAACGCGTCCGCCTGCACCAGCGCGTCCGCGCCCGAGGCGGCGGTCGCCCGCTCCCATTGCGCGAGGTCGGTGATCGGGCGGTGCTCGCCCGAGATGACGACGAACCAGTCCGCGTCGACCAGCCGGATCGCGTCTCGCATCATCTGCAGCGTCCGCTCGACGATCGACCAGTCACCCCAGAGGATCCGTCTGCGCTCGGAGAAGTGGACGCGCTCGGGACCGCGGCCACCGTAGGGGAGGGATGCTGAGGCGTCGGCATCGTGGTGGATCACCACGTGGCCGCGAGGGCTGAGCGTGAGCACCCGCTCCACCAGGTCCTCGACGTGCGCCGCGTCCCGGTGCGTCATGAGCAGGTAGGCGAACCGAGCCTCGCCGTCGGGTGCGGTGGTCACGCGGGGTCCTCACGGGTGAGGAGCGGGGAGGCGACCTCGGGGCGCGGCGCCGGCAGCCGGCGCGCCCCCTGGACATGGCAGCCTCCACTGACGACCCCTTCACCGATGATCCGTACCGCGACGAACGTGACGACTCTCGTGACCGCGACCCGGGCGGGGGATGGCGGCCAGCCGGCCCATTTGCCTGGGAGTGTAGACCAGCGGGAAAACGGCCTTCTGGCGCAACCCGGGATCAATCCGAGGGCGGCGCCGTCGCCGGCCGCGTGGGCGAGCGCTGCCGGTCGACGGCTCCGTCGATGGCCTCGACCACCTCGGGACGCCCGCTGCGGTCGACCTTGCGGAAGAAGGCCGCGCCCGACGCCCACGCTGCCGGCAGGTCGTCGGGCGAGAGAAGCATCCAGCCCGGTTTCGGGCGCTCGGGCTCGTCGAGCACGAAGGTCGTGACCCGGTCGGCGACCGTGAGCCCGGGGGTGATGCGGAGCAGCGTCTGCAGGTAGGTCTCGTCGGGGATCCAGCTCTGCTCGAACCATGCTCTGACGGCGGGATCAGGGTGCAGCACCGCGTCCGCGGCGCGGCGGTCGAGCGCCAGCCACTGCGAGCCGCGCCAGAACCGCCGCCCGTGCATCGCTCCGGCGCGGCGGCGCAGACCGACCAGCCAGGCGTTGGGCCGGAAGGCGTACTCAATGGCCAGCAAAGGATGCAGCCCGCGGCCGAGCTTCATCACCCCGCCGATCGCCCGGTGCGCCGCGTCCGAGCGCGGGCGGGGGACCATGCGCCACCGGTGTCGGCCGCGGGCCAGGTACCGGTTGGCCTCGAAGTCGCGCCAGCCGAAGCGCAGGCGGGCCGGGAGCTCGTCGGCGCGCACGAGCGCGTCCGCCCCGGACGCCGCGACCTCCCGCTCCCAGCGCGCCAGGTCCACGGCCGGCCTGTGCTCGCCCGAGAGGAGCACGGACCAGTCGGCGTCGAGCTCCTCCACGGCGTAGCGCAGCAAGGCGCTCGGTGGCCTGAATCATCGACCATTCGCCCCAGCGCACGGGCGCCCGCTCGACCAGGTGGAAAGGCTCCGGCGGGTTCCCCCCCACGGCAGGCCGGCCGCCTCGACGTCGTGGTGCACGACCACGTGGGCAGCCGGGCTCAACGTGACGATCCGCTCCGCCAGCTCCTCGACGTCGCGCACGTCCTTGTGCGTCATGATCAGGTAGGCGAAGCGCGGCGCGGCGCCTGAGCCCGCGCCCTCGCTCTCATCCACCGGCGCCGGCGCCGATCACCCGCAGGACCGTCTCTATGATCCGCTCCTGGTCCTCGGCGGAAAGGGCGGTTCCGCTCGGCAGGCACAGCCCGCGCTCGAAGATGCCCTCGGCCACCCGGCCACCCACGGTCGGTGCGTCGCGGTAGACGGGCTGGAGGTGCAACGGCTTCCACACGGCGCGCGCCTCGATGTTCAGCTCCTCGAGCGCGAGGCGAACCTCCTCGCGCCCGGCGGGCAGCGCGGGGTCGAGCAGGACGCACGAGAGCCAGTAGTTCGGCTCGACGCCGGCGCCGAACGGCATCATCTCAATGCCGTCGACCGCCTCGAAGGCGCTGCGGTAGCGCTCGAAGATCGGCGCGCCGCCGTGCGATGCGCCGGTCGAGCCCGCGCAGCTGGCCGCGGCCGACCGCGGCGAGCAGGTTGGAGAGCCGGTAGTTGTAGCCGATCTCCTCGTGCTCGTAGTGAGCGACGGGCTCGCGGGCCTGACTGGCCAGGAACCGGGCGCGTGCCACCAGCTCCTCCGAGCTCGACACGAGCATGCCGCCGCCGCTCGTGGTGATGATCTTGTTGCCGTTGAACGAGAAGGCCGCGCAGGCGCCGAACGAACCGGCCGGCCGGCCCCGGTACGTGGCACCGAGCCCCTCGGCGGCGTCCTCTATCAGCGGCACCTCGAACTCGTCGCACGCCTTCGTCAGCTCGTCGTAGTCCGGGCACCCACCGAGGAGGTCGACGCTCACGACCGCGGCCGGCCTGCGGCCCCGCCTCGCCCGCTCCCGCATCGCCTCGGCGAGGAGGCCGACGTCGACGTTCCAGCTGGCCGGATCCGAGTCGACGAAGACCGGCTCGGCGCCGACGTAGCGTGCCGCGTTGGCGGTGGCGACGAAGGTCAGCGTCGGCACCAGGACCTCGTCGCCGGGTCCGACCCCCATGAGGAGCAGGGCGAGGTGGAGCGCGGCCGTGCCGCTCGAGAGGGCGGCCCCGTGCCCGAGGCCGACCCGGCGGGCCAGCTCGGACTCGAAGGCGTCGACGTGAGGCCCGAGCGGCGCGATCCAGTTGGAGTCGAAGGCATTCAGCAGGAGCGCGCGCTCCTCGGCCCCCGGGTCGGGCGGAGACATGTAGATGCGGGGGGCGGTCACGGCTGTTCGGTCCGGGGGGCGGTCATGGTCGGGGCGCTGCGGTGGGGGGTCAAGGCGGGGCGCCCTCGGACGAGCCGGCCGGGCGCGGTGAGAGGAATCCTGCCTCAAGGACGAGTGCCCCGAGTGCCGCCACCGCTGCCGCCACCGCCACGACGGCCCACGGCGGGGGCAGATGGGAGGCACCGACGGCGACCCCGAGCAGGGCGAGCCCGACCAGGCCGTACGCCAGGGCGACCCGGGCGGCGCCCCAACCCCGGCGCACGAGCTGGTCGTAGGGGTGGTCGCGGTCGCCGTGGAGGAGGGAGGTCCGGGTGCGGGCCCGCCGGAGCACCGCCAGCGCCAGCTCTGCCGCCGGCACCACGACGAGGGCGAGCGCCCCGATCCCGGTGGCCAGCGGCTGGTGCGGACCCCACGCCTCGGCCAGGAGCGCGGCGACGGCCGTCCCGATGAGGTAGGCCCCGCCGTCACCGAGATAGACGCGCGCCGGCGGGCGATTGAACACCACGAATGCGGCGGTGGCGGCCGCCAGCGCCAGCGCGAAGGCGCGGGCGTCCCCGCCCAGGAGGATGGCGAACCCGACCGAGGCGACCACGGTGACCGTCCCACACAGCGCGTCGAGACCGTCGACGAGGTTGAAGCCGTTCATCAGCACGACCGCGGCCAGCACGACCAGCACGTCGCCGCCCACGCCGCCGAAGCGGGTGGGGACCACCCAGGCGAGGACCGCACCGGTGCCCAGCTCGGCGACGAGACGCACCACCGGGGGGAGCGGACGCAGGTCGTCAGCGGTGCCCAGCACGAGCGCCATGGCGAGGGGCACGAGCAGCCACGGGCGGAAGACCGCTGCGCCGATGGCCGCGCCCGCGGCGACCCCGACCCCACCGAGGTAGGGCGTAGGCCGCGCCTGCGGCTTGAGCGGTCCCGGATGGTCCACCAAGCCGACGCGGCGGGCGACGCCTGCGGCCGCCGGCGTCAGCGCAAGAGACGCGACGAAGGCCCCGGCCGCGACCGCGGCGCCCACGCCGGTGCTCACCGATGACCGGCCGGGCCGAGCTGGGCGCGCATGAGGAGAGAAGGAGTCCCTTCGTGCACCTCGAGGGTCTGCGCCACCTCGAAGCCGCCCCGGCCGTAGAGGGCGATGGCGGCGGCGTTGTCCGCCCCGACCACCACCCGCGCCGTAGTGCAGCCGCGCCGGGCCGCCTCGGCCAGGAACGCCTCCACGAGGGCAGCACCCGCCCCCTGCCGGCGGCTGTCATCGGCCACGGCGAGCGAGAGGAGCTCGGCTTCGGGAACCGGCGCGGCCTCCGAACCGGGGTGCTCTCGGGAGCCGTAGCGCAGCGTCTCGAAGACGCGAGGCAGCGAACGCACCAGCTGGGGCGCCGATGTCACCGTGGCAACGAGCCCGTCGTGCAACAGGAACTCGCGGTAGAGCCTCCGCACCGAGACGGCGCCGGCCACGAACCCGCTGACCTGCACCGGGCCGCGCCCGGGGTCCGGCTGGGTCTGGGCGACGAGGAGGAAGCCGTGTGGCGACTCGACGATGCGGGCATAGAGATGGCGGAGGAAGCGCGCACCGAGCGTGGCCAGGAAGCCCTCATGGATGGCAGCGATATGCAAGGCGGCAACGATGTCGACGTCGGTGCGGGTGGCCTCCTTCACGTTGCAGCGAGCCGGCGGCACGTCGTCACCCTCCATCTTCGTCCCTCGGCCCCGACGTCCGCGGCGAAGCGGCTCACGATAGCGTCCCCCGCGTGAAGCCGGTCCGTGCCCGTTCGAGGCTCGTGATGGCTGGGACGCTCGGCCTCTTGACGGTGATCGTTGCGGCCTGCTCGTCGTCGCCGAGCGGGCAATCGGCCCCCCGCGTGGCACCGCAGACGCCGTCGACCACGACGCCGCCACCGACCACGACGCCGCCACCGACCAGCAGTCCGACCAGCTCGCCGTCGGTGGCCGGCCCGGCTGGCGTGACGACGTCCCCGCCCGCGACGATCGCCGCCAACTGCTCGACGGACGTGAGCAGCGCGCTGCACAAGTGGCTCAAGTCCCTGCCTGCCCGCTCGACCGTGGAGTTGCCGCACGACGGGTGTTACACCGTGACCGGAATCCTTCGCATCAACAAGAGCACCGGGTTGACCATCGATGGCAACGGAACCACTCTCAAGCAGAACATCCCTGGCAAGAACGGCGGCACCGACGCGACGGAGTGCCCGAACCACCCGATGCTCTTCCTGACTGAGAACACCGACCTGACGGTGCAGCACATCCACCTTCAGGGATCCCTGAGCGGGCACAACGGCGGCGTGCACTGCGAGGACTACAGCGGGGTGGAGCTCGAGGGCGACTCGACGGTCACCCTGAACTACGTGACGGTGTCGAACACCCAGGGTGACGGACTCGATTTGCAGCCGAACTTCGTCGAGAAAGCCGGCCCGCTTCGCAACACCTTGAACACCAACGTGACCGTGGCCCATTCCTCGTGGGACAACATCGGTTACATGTGCGTCTCGATGGAGGCCGTCGACCACGCCACGATCGAGAGCGACACGTTCACGAACTGCCACGAAGACGCGATCGACTTCGAGTACGACATCTACTCGACCGCGATCGTGAACGGCCAGCCCGCCTTCGCCGCCCAGGACAATGTGACCTTCACTCACGACACCTTCGACGGCTGGGGTCCCGACTGGTTCACCTCTCAGCAGGGGCAGCGCCCGGGGGTGCAGCAGCAGAACATCGTTTTCGAGGACAACACCCTGTCCCGGCCGAACGCCCTCGTTCAGGTCGTCGGGACCGACCCGGCCAAGACGACGCCGGAGCACGAGAACATCGGTCTGAGCTTCATCGACAACAAGGCCACGGCTCCGGCCCACTCCACTGGCGGCGGATCACCGACACGGCCTTTCGTCGGGTCGACCATGACGATCAAGAACGTCACGAACGTCACGATCACGGGCAACACGTTTCCCGTCTACGACGGCACCAGGCACTACTTCCCGGACCACCCCTACCTGGCTGCGCTCAAGGCTCACGGGATCCGCGGGCTGACCCTCACCGGCAACGCCTTCGACGGCGCGCTGGGGGTACTGCACCCGAAGTCGTCGGGCAACACCTCCGTGACCGACTGCGGGAACAGCTACGGCGCGAACGGCGCCATGAGCGACGGGTCCTGCAAGTGAGAACCGAGGAATTCTCAAGGAGTCGGGTCCGACTCCGCCCGTGACGCCGTTCGCTGCGAAGGGATCGGCCAACACGGCCATGTGTGAGAGTCACGCACTCCGAGGTGGCCGCGAGCGACTCCACGTTTGGATCCGAACAGAACGGTCAACGAGGAATTCTCAGGCTGGCCACAACTTCGCAAACGGCGGCGCTGGCAACACCGCTCTCACCTGCGACATCACAGCTGAGAACCTCTCTCCAGGCACGCTCGAACCCGGACCTTCGGGCGTCGCTCAGCGGGCTGTCTCCCGGCTGACCGCCAACCGGCCGGCCGCGTGCTCGAGGCGCGATTCGTCGGCGAACCAATTCGTCGGCGAACATGGACCGCGTTTTCGTCGCCGAACATGGACCGAGTTGCACCCACAGCGCATGCATTGACCACCTCTGGGGTCCGAATTCAGGCCAGACAATGGACGCCCGTCGCACGCTCTGCTAACAATGGGTGAAGCCGGAGCAAAATCTCGGTGAAATGACAAGAATCCGGCTTGTGACACTTTCGGTGTGGCATTCCGGCGAACCATAGTTAAGGCGCTGGCGGGACGGGTTTATTTTTCTGGCCCCTGCGAGCAGGCGAATCAGGCGAGCGACCACCAGAGTCCGCTAAGCGGGCGTAAATGGTAGGCGAGAAAGAGAGCACGGAGGGACTATGGCAGCACAAAGGAACAGGAAGGGCCGGGGCCTGTCACGGGTGGCCGGCATCGGGGCGGCCCTGGCGTTGGTTGCCACCGCGATGATCGCGGCGCCGGCCTTGGCCGGTCCGAGCAAGAGCCCGGCCACGGTGACACTGTCGAGTTCGGTGCCCAGTGGGCTCGTAACCGGCCAGGCCGTTGCCTTCACGGCAACGGTGACAGCATCGCCCGGACCGGCGACCGGAACTGTGGTTTTCTCCGTGGTCGGCTCCGACGGCGCCGTCGCCACCTGTGACGGCGGCAACACGCAGCCCGTCGCGACTTCGGGCGGCATCACGACGGCGACGTGCGCGTTCGCCAACGGACTGCCGGGCAAGCCGCTGTACTACACGGTCTCGGCCACGCTGCACGACCACGCCTACACGGCACCGACGGCCACGTTGACGCAGCAGATCGACAAGTCGCTGACCAACACCACGATCTCGGGCCTGCCCGGGTCCGTGATCGCCAGCGAGGCGTTCAGCTTCACCGCGACGGTCCAGGACGTCTCCCCCGGCACGGGGTCGCCGACCGGGTCGATGGAGTTCGCGGTCTGCCCGTACTACCAGTCGACCTGCACCGGAGGCCCCGGTGGCGTCATCGACATGCCGACGCCTACCAAGAACGACGAGGCGCTCAACGAGAACAAGGTCACGTTCTCGCTCCCGAGCGGTGTGCTGAAGCCGGGCTTCTACGACGTCTCCGCGGACTACGTGGGTGACTCGAACTACTGGTCGAGCCAGAGCAGCTTCAGCTACCTGCTCGTGGACTCGGTGCCCACCACGCTCAGCTTGGTGGCCAGCGACAACCCGACCTACAACGCCGGCCGTGAGATCCTCAGGGCCGTCATCAAGGCCTCGCCGTTGGCGACGGAGTCGCTGGGTGGGCCGGGGGGCACCGTCACCTACACCATCACCGGTGCTTCGGGTGACACGCTCGTCTGCCAGGAGACCGGTACGGACGTGATCCCGGTCGGCATCAAGCCGGCCGACCAGGGCGTCGCCAGGTGCACCATCTCTGGGGACGTGTACACGGCCGACTCCCCGTACACCATCAAGGCGGTGTACTCGGGCAACTCGGTCTACAACGGTTCGAGCGGGAGCGGAAGCGTCTCGGTCATCAACCAACCATGACCGGACCTGACCGAACCTGATTGATTCGGCTGGGGGTGAACGCAGGGCGCAACCCTGCGTTCACCCCCAGGGTTTCACCACACGGGAGCCGGGATCAGGCGAGTGAGGCAAGCGACGGGGGAATCAATAGCCAATGCGTGAATGAGGGAAGCGAACACTGGAGAGAGACATGGCAACAGCAGGGAAATCTAAGAAAAAGTCGGGCTGGTCCATATCCGGGCTGGCAGGCATCGGGGCGACCCTTGCATTGGTTGCCACGGCCGTGATCGCCGCGCCGGCCGTTGCCGGTGACAGGGGCATGGCGGCTGTGAACCATCACGGCCACGTCGCCGGCGCTCATCGACACGCCGTCACGGGCGCAACGGCCACGGCGGTCACGACGGCCGCCCCTTCGAACACCACGGCCGCGACGGTCACGAAAGTAAAGGCCCCGGCCACCGTCACGCTCTCGAGCTCGGTGCCAAGTGGGCTCGTGACCGGAGAAGCCGTGACCTTCACCGCGACGGTCACTGCGTCGCCGGGACCCGCCACGGGGAGCGTCCGCTTCGGTGTGGTCGGCTCGGAGGGCACCGTCGCCACGTGTGACGGCGGCAACCTGCAGCCCGTCTCGACCACGGGCGGCGTGACGACGGCGACGTGCTCGTTCGCCGCGGGCCTGCTGGGCAAGGCGCTGTACTACACGGTCTCGGCCACGCTGAAGGACCACAATTACACGGCACCGACAGCCACGTTGACCCAGCAGATCGGCAAGTCGCTGACGAACACCACGATCAAGCAGCTGCCTGGGTCCGCGCTCGCCGGCCAAGCCTTCTCCTTCAGCGCGATCGTCAGGGACGTCGCCCCCGGCACGGGGTCTCCGACCGGGTCGATGGAGTTCGCCGTCTGCCCGTACTACGCGTCGACCTGCACCGGGGCTCCGGGTGGCGTCTTCGAGATGCAACCGCCGACGGCGTGGGACCTGGCCCACAACCAGAACCGGTTCACGTTCTCCCTCCCGAGCGGGGTCCTGACCCCAGGCTTCTACGACGTCTCGGCGGACTACGTGGGTGACTCGAACTACTGGTCGAGCCAGAGCAGCTTCAGCTACCTCCTGGTGACGAAGGTCCCGACCACGATGTCCCTCGTGCTGAGCGACAACCCGACCTACAGCGGAGGCCGTGAGATCCTTCGGGCCGCCATCAAGGGGGACTCGCGTGCGACCGAGTCGCTCGGTGGACCCTCGGGGACGGTCACCTTCACCATCACCGGGAAGTCCGGTGACACCCTGGTCTGCCAGGAGTCCGGGACCCCGGTGATCACGATCGGCACGAAGTCGGCTGACCAAGGCGTCGCCCGGTGCACCATCACCGGAGACGTGTCGTCGGCTGACTCGCCCTACACCATCAAGGCGGTGTACTCGGGTGACTCCGTCTACAACGGTGCGAGCAGGCTCGGCTTGCTCAAAGTCATCAACCAACCCTGAGCGAACCTGATTGATCGATTCGGGATGAACGCAGGTGCAACGCCTGCGTTCATCCCCAGTTATCGCTCATCGGAGTCGCCTGCGGGCGAACAAGGACAGCGACCACCCACTCCCATGATCGGGCGTTAACGGGTGGACGACACGAGAACACGACAAGAGAGCGACAAGAGAACATGACAAAGAGAACCGGAGGGGATATGACAACACCAAGGAACGGGAAAGGCCGGTCCATGTCACGGGTGGCCGGTATCGGGGCGGCCCTGGCGTTGGTTGCCACCGCGATGATCGCGGCGCCGGCCTTGGCCGGTCCAGGCAAGAGTCCGGCCACCGTGACGCTGTCGAGCTCGGTGCCCAGCGGGCTGGTAACCGGGGAAGCCGTTGCCTTCACGGCGACGGTGACAGCATCGCCCGGACCGGCGACCGGAAACGTGGTCTTCTCCGTGGTCGGCTCCGAGGGCACCGTTGCCACCTGTGACGGTGGCAACACGCAGCCCGTCTCGACCACGGGCGGGGTCACGACGGCCACGTGCTCGTTCGCCAAGGGACTGCTGGGCAAGCCGCTGTACTACACGGTCTCGGCCAAACTGGTGGATCCGCACTACACGGCACCGACGGCCACGTTGGTCCAGCAGATCGACAAGTCGCTGACCAACACCACGATCTCGGGCCTGCCCGGGTCCGTGATCGCCAGCCAGCCCCTCAGCTTCACCGCGACGGTCCAGGACGTCTCCCCCGGTACAGGGTCTCCGACCGGATCGATGGAGTTCGCCTTCTGCCTGGTCACTGCACCAACTTGCTCCGGGGCGCCCGGCGGCGTCGTCGATATGCCGACGCCTACGAAGAACGACGAGACGCTCAACGAGAACAAGATCACGTTCTCCCTCCCGAGCGGCGTGATGAAGCCGGGCTTGTACAACGTCTCGGCCGACTACGTCGGTGACTCGAACTACTGGTCCAGCCAGAGCAGCTTCAGCTTCATCCTGGTATCGCCGGTGCCGACCACGCTCAGCTTGGTGGCCAGCGCCAACCCGACCTACAACGCCGGCCGTGAGGTCCTCCGGGCCGTCGTCAAGGGCGACTCGCGGGCAACCGCGTCGCTCGGTGGGCCCGGGGGCACGGTCACCTTCACCATCACCGGTGCCTCGGGTGACACCCTCGTCTGCCAGGAGACGGGTACCGGTGTGATCCCGGTCAGCACCAAGCCGGCGAACCAGGGGGTGGCGCGGTGCACCATCAGCGGGCAGGTACTCACGGCCGACTCGCCGTACACCATCACCGCGGTGTACTCGGGTAACTCGGTCTACAACGGTTCGAGCGGGAACGGGTCGGTCTCCGCCGTCAACCAGCCGTGACCTGACTGGCTGACCAAACCGGATTGACGCAGCCGGGGGTGAACGCAGGTGTGAGCCTGCGTTCACCCCCGGTCTTTTTCAGTTGTGCCGCGCGGCGGGCGAATATCCGAACGCCCAGGAAACGCCCATTTGCGGGGGAGCCGACGGGCGGACGAGGAGGAGAGCACCGGAGACAGGCACAGCGCTAGAAAGGGGGCATGCCAACAGCCAAGAACGTCAAAGGTCGGACCGTGTCTCGGGTGGCCGGCATCGGGGCGGTTCTGGCGTTGGTCGCCACTGCGCTGACCGCGGCGCCGGCCTTGGCCGTGGGGAGCAAGAGTCCGGCCACCGTCACGCTGTCGAGCTCGGTGCCCGGCATTGGGCTCGTGACGGGACAAGCGGTCACCTTCACGGCGACGGTGGCCGCCTCGCCTGGACCGGTGACCGGTGACATCGTTTTCTCCGTGGTCGGCGCCGACGGCACTGGTGCCACTTGCAATGGCGGTGACACACAGCCCGTCTCCACCTCGGGCGGAGTGACCACGGCGACCTGCTCGTTCGCGGGCGGACTGCTGGGCGGCGCGCTGTATTACACGGTCTCGGGCACGCTGGTGGACCCGAACTACACGGCACCGACGGCCACGTTGGTCCAGCAGATCCGCAAGGCGCTGACGGACACCACGATCTCGGGTCTTCCCGGGTCGGTCGTCGCCAGTGAGGCCTTCACCTTCACGGCGACCGTGCGGGACGTCTCACCTGGGACTGGATCCCCGGCCGGGTCGATGCAATTCGCCGTCTGCCCGCACAATCAACTGCCGCCCTGCCACGGGCACCCCAGTGGCGCTTCCACCTTGCCGGCGCCGACCCAGGCGGAGCAGGCCCTCAACGAGAACCAGATCACGTTCACCCTCCCGAGCGGCGTGCTCAAGCCGGGCTTCTACGATGTGTCGGCGATCTACGTGGGTGATTCGAGCTACCGGTCGAGCCCGAGCACGTCCAGCTCCCTCCTGGTGACGAAGGTGCCCTCCACGCTCTCGGTGGTGCCCAGCCGCAACCCGGCTTACGACGGCGGGCGTCTGGTCCTCCGGGGCGTCATCACGGCCGACCCTCGTGCGACCTCTTCTCTCCGCGGACCCTCGGGGACCGTGACCTTCAGGATCACCGGCGCTTCGGGCGACAGCCTGGTATGTCTGGAGACCGGCACGCCCGTGATCCCGGTCGGGACCAACCGGGCCAACCAGGGCGTCGCCCGATGCAGTATCACCGGGAAGATATCGGCGGCCGACTCGCCCTACACCATCACGGCGCTGTACTCGGGCGACTCGGTTTACGACGGCTCCATGGGGAGCGGAAGCGTCAACGTCATCCCTCAACCCTCCTGACCGACGACCCCGACCGACTGTGACGGACCCGGCCGGGGTCGACGCCGGGGTGTAACCCTGCGTTCACCCCCACGCCCATTCCCGGTAATGTCCGCCCGCTAGCTTGATCCGCGTACCCAGCCCCCCTGGAGCAGGATCAAGAACCGGCGATGTCCATCGACACTCTGGAGAGCGCTTCCGGCGCGGTCCCACGGCCGATCATCGTCCCCAACGACCGGTCGCGAGAGGACCGCATCTTCCGCCTCGTATGCCGAATCGCCGGGCTCACGGTATTCGTCATCCTCTTCCTGATCGGGTTCTTCCTCCTCTTGCGCGGGCTCCCGGCGGTGCGGGCGATGGGCCCGCGCTACTTCATCACCTCGGGCTACGGCACCACCCACAAGCCGTACCAATTCGGCGCCGCGGCCCAGATGTACGGCACCATCGTCATCTCCATCATCGCCGTCATCTTCGGCGTCCCCGTCGCCATCGGGACCGCGCTCTTCCTGAGCGAGTACGCACCGGCCCGGGCCCGCCGGGCGTTGATCGCCATGGTCGACCTCGGCGCCGCCATCCCGAGCATCATCTTCGGGCTCTGGGCCCTGCACGAGTTCCAGCCTCAGATCACCGGGACCACGTCGTGGATGACCCGCCACATTTCGTTCATCCCGCTCTTCCAGGCGAATTCCCCCCGTTCAACGCCTCCTTCTTCATCGCCGGACTCGTCGTCGGGCTCATGATCGTCCCCATCGTCGCCTCCGTCACGCGGGAGGTGTTCAGCCTGGCGCCGCCCGGCGAGAAGGAGGGAGCGCTCGCCCTCGGCGCGACCCGGTCCCAAATGATCCGCACCGTGGTGCTCCCGTTCGGGCGCGGCGGGATGATCGGCGCCTCCATGCTGGGCCTCGGCCGCGCCCTGGGTGAGACGATCGCGGTCTACGTCATCCTCGGACTGAGCTTCACGATCTCACCGCACATCCTGGAGCACGGTGGGACCTCGGTCGCCTCGTTCATCGCGGCGGAGTTCGGCGCAGGAGGGAAGCTGGGCACCTCGGACCTGCTCATGCTCGGCTTCGTGCTCTTCACCTTCACCCTCGTGGTCAACCTCCTGGCGTCCTTGATCGTGAATCGGTCCCGCAGCGGCGCAGGGGTCGAGCTGTGACGCACGTCATGCCCGAGGTGGAGGACCTCCTCCACACGCCGAGTGAGCGCCGACCGGCGAACGCCGGTGACGAGGACGGTCGCGCCAATCGCGACGGCACCATGAGCGAAGCCGTCCTGACCGGGAACGTGCGGCGCGTCCGGACCGGGCTGCCGCGCAGCACCCGCGAATTCGGGGCCAGCAGTGTGGCCGTCCTCGTCGCGAGCGCCGTGTCGTCGTGGGCCGTGGTGTGGATCTTCTTCTACCAGCTGACGCTGCTGTCGGGCGCCTTCGGCTTCATCCTGTGCTGGTACGCCTGCTTCCTCACCATGTACTGGGTGGTGACGACCCTGACCGTCGACCGGAGCGCCGCCACCGACCGTGTCGCCACGACCCTGGTCGCGTCGTGCACCGGCCTGGTCATGGGCGCACTGCTCTACATCATCGTCTGGGTCTTCGTGCGGGGCATCGGCCACTTCACGATCGGATTCCTGTGGCGCACGATGGCCTTCTACCAGCCGGCCGACCCGCACCTCTTCAGCGACGTCGGCGTCGGCCACGCCATCGTCGGGACGCTGGAGCAGGTGGGCCTGGCCGCCCTCTTCGCCGTGCCGCTGGCCTTCCTCACCGCCATCTTCCTCAACGAGGTCGGCGGCTGGGGGACGCGCTTCGTGCGGACCATCGTCACGGCCATGAGCGGCGTCCCGTCCATTGTGGCGGGCGTGTTCATTTACGCCATCTTCATCGTCCCCCACGTGATCGGCTACTCCGGCTTCGCCGCCTCCATGGCCCTGTTCGTGCTCATGCTCCCGTCCATCACCCGCACGACCGAGGAAGTGCTCCGGGTCGTGCCGGGAGGGCTGCGCGAGGCCTCGCTCGCCCTCGGTGCCTCGGAGTGGCGCACGGTGCGCCAGGTGGTGCTCCCGACGGCGCGTTCGGGCCTGATCACGGCCGTCCTCCTCGGCGTCGCCATCGCGGCGGGAGAGACCGCGCCGTTGATCTTCACCGCGTTCGGCAACAACGACCTGAACCTGAACGCGTTCCACGGCCCCCAGGGCGCCCTGCCGCTCGTACTCTACGAGGACATCTTCCAGGCCCAGGCCGTCGTGGTCCAGCTCGCGTTCACCGCCGCCTTCGTCCTGCTCATGCTCGTGCTGATCCTGTTCGTCCTGGCCCGATTGCTGGGCCGCCGCCGGACCAACAAGGGCAGGCTCCGCCGTTTCGTCAGCGCCCAGGTGCGCTCCGCAAGGAAGGTCTGATCTCATTCATGGGCGTCTTCACTCGACCGGGTTTGACCGGTTCCGCCGACGACACCGCGCCAGTCGCCATCGTGGAGCAGGCGCCGGCGTCGGAGCTCGACACCCACGGCGTCTGCGCCTGGTTCAGCGGCCGGCTCGTCCTCGAGAACGTCTCGTTGACGATGGAGCGGTCGATGGTCACCGCGCTGATCGGTCCCTCGGGGTGCGGGAAGTCCACCTTCTTGCGCATCCTCAACCGTATGCACGAGCTCGTCCCCGGCGCCCAGCTGGCCGGCCGGGTCGAGCTCGACGGGGTCGACATCTACGGCGGGGGCCTGCGTGCCACCGACACCCGCCGTCACATCGGCATGGTCTTCCAGAAGCCGAACCCGTTCCCTGCCATGACGATCGAGGAGAACGTCATGTCCGGGCTGAAGTTCTCGCGGACCAAGCTCTCGGGGGAGGCGAAGCGGTCGCTGGTCGAGGAGATGCTCACCAAGGCCGGCCTGTGGAACGAGGTCAAGAACCGCCTGGGCGAGCTCGGCGGTTCGCTCTCGGGTGGCCAGCAACAGCGCCTGTGCATCGCCCGCGCCCTGGCGGTGCGCCCGCGGGTGCTGCTGATGGACGAACCGTGCTCCGCTCTCGACCCGACGTCGACGAACCGAATTGAGGAGACCATCCGTGACATCGCGTCCGAGGTGACGGTCGTCATTGTGACGCACAACATGCAACAGGCCCAGCGCGTCTCGCACAGCTGCGCCTTCTTCCTGGCCGAGGAGGGCCAGCCGGGTCGCGTCGTCGAATTCGGCGAGACCGAGGTCATGTTCTCCGACCCCGACGACCCGCGCACGGCCGACTACGTCCACGGCAGGTTCGGATGATCCGCCTGCGCTGGGTGATCTGCTCCATCGTCGCGCTGACCCTGGGCAGCGCGGCCGGCATGTTCGGGACGACCCTCGACACGGTGGACCCAGCGTCGGCGTCGCAGCCGCAGCTCAACTCGACCGGATCGAGCTTCGCCGGCGTCGCCATCTCCCAGTGGCAGGGCCAGTTCAACGAGCTCGACGGGGGCAACATCAACTTCACCGTCTCGAACTCGGTCCTCGGCATGAACTCGTTCTGCAACCAGACGGTCGACTTCGGCGCCACCGACATCTCGTACGCCACCAACCAGTCGAGCTGCACCACGAACCAGGTGCCCTACCCGTTCCAGTACATGCCCGACGTCGCCGGTGGCCTGTCCTTCGAGTACAACCTGACCGGGCAGAACGGCCAGCAGGTCAACAGCCTCGTCCTCAACGCCCCCACCCTCCTCGGCATCTTCAGCGCCACCATCACCAATTGGGACAATCCCGCCATCGCCGCGCTCAATCCGGACCTCCGTCTGCCCAACGAGCCGATCACGGCCTACTTCCGCAGCGACCCCTCCGGAGAGAGCTACCTCCTGGGTGACTACTTCCTGCACACCGACCCGGGGCCGTTCACCGCCTTCCAGCAGCAGGCGTCGGTGAACCCAGCCGGGTCGCCGTCGGCGTACTGGGCGGAGTACCCCCACGCCCCGCCGCCGGGGTTGGTGGGAGTCAACGGATCCGACGCCGCCTCGCAGGGCCCCGTGCACACCCCGGGGGGGATCACCTACGTCGAGACGGCCTACGCGAAGAACGTCGGCTTCCCGGTCGCCTCGGTGGTCAACGCGGCCGGCATCGCCCAGCAGCCGTCCTCCTACAACGTCGCGGTGGCGCTCACCGGCGCCATCCTCTACTCCGACCTCACCCAGAACCTGGCCGGCGTGTACACCAATACCAATCCCGACACCTACCCGATCTCCGCCTACAGCTACTTCATCGCCCAGTGCGTGCCGTCGCAGGCAGCGGCCCAGAGCTTCTCGTGTGACAGCGGGGGGAATGTGACCATGGGCACGGCACAGGGGGCCGAGCTGTCGCAATTCATCGCGTTCGTGGCCTGCCTCGGCCAATCCAAGATGGCCGAGCTCGGCTACTCGCCCATTCCCCCCAACCTGGTCTGGGACGACTTCCAGGCGGCGGGACGATTGCCAGGCGGCACGACGCCGCCGTACCCGAATGCGCAGAACTGCCCCAACCCCTACATCACCGGCCAGCTGCAGTCCCCGGGGGGCCCGGGCCAGTCGGGGCAGACCAACCCGGGCTCGGACGTCGGCACCACCGCCCCCGCCGCCACGACGTCGGCCGCGGCGAGCGGAGGAGCTGCGGCGGTGGCCACGGGGCCGGGGGTGTCGGGCCCCGGATCCTCCGCCGCGTCCGCCACCGGCGGGAAGGTGGTGGTGGTGAAGAAGGCGGCAGTGAACCCCCTGACCGACCCCGCGCAGGCGTACCCGCGCCAGGACGCGCTCACGGCCGCCGCGACGCGTGGACTCGGGGGCTGGTCGCCGGCGGAAGTCGCCCTCTGGAGCACCGTCTTCCTGTTCGTCCTCGTGGCGGTCCCCCTGGGCGTGTGGTTCTGGCAACGCCGGCGACGACCAGGGGCCGCATGAGAACGGGACAGCCCCGTCCCGCATGGCGTCTGGCCGCCGCCTTCGCCGTCGCTGTCATCTTCCTGCTCGCGTTCTCGGCCGGGCACTCAAGCGTCGCCCGTGCCACGACACCGGCCGCCTCGACCCCGTGTCCCTCGGAGACCACGAGCTGTGTCAACGTGCGCGGGCCGTGTCCGGCGTGCAGTGTCGGTGCAGGCCCAGTCACGAATGTCGGTCAGAACCAGGCCGTCTACGTCGACGTCAACGGCGTGCCTCTCGGCGACGACATCGGCCTGGCCTACTGCTCGCTGGCGCGGGGGGACCAGGTCCAGAGTGACCCCACGTGCGCCACGAGCATTCCGCCGCCGCCGAATTGTGGGACGCCCGGCGCCGGGGCGTGTGTCAACTCGAACAGCCCGCTCGCAATGGGATTACGGCCAGACGATCTCGAACGACACCGTTCTCTCCATCGGGACGGACTACGACCCCGGCACCCCCGGCGCGGTCCCGATCACCTCCCAGACGATCACACAGGCCGAGAACAACCAGTACGGCTCCTTCTTCTGCGACAACACCACGGACCCGTGCGGTATTGAGGTCACCGACATCCCGAAGGGGTCCGGCTTCTTCACGGACGGGGTTCCCCCGAAGAACACCACCTTCGTCATGAATTCATCGAACACCGTGGTCATCCCGATCACGTTCAACCAGGGCGGGAATGGCTGCGGCTCGGTCCCCATCCTGCAGGTCGACGCCGCCTACAGCGCGGCCCAGTTCCTGCCGGCGGCCGCGGCCGCGACGTGCACCGATCCCGGGGGCGTGGCCGTGATCCCGACGGACCTGCCCTCGGTCGACGACCCCGGATGCTCCACGGGCACGGGCACCCACTGCCCGATCACCGACGTCGTCGACGACAACGTCCCCGCGACCTTCACCGACGACCCGGAGGACCCGGCCACCGTGGCCGAGCTCAAGGCGGCCGGAGGGAAGTTCGCCTACATCCCGATCACAGTCTCGTCGACGGAGATCGCGTTCACCGGTGAGGCGGGGGTTTCGGAAGGCGGCGCCCACTGGGCCATCCCGCTCGACTCCTACCAGCTGACCCCGGCGGAGGTCGCGGGCGTGCTGACCCAGATTTGGAAAAATCCGGTGGTGCAGGGCTCAGGCCAGCCCGATGACGACCTGTGCGGCCAGCTGCCCGGACAGGCGCATTGCGTCGAAGCCACGCAGACGAGCCGGAACAACCTGCTGGTCGAGACGGTCAACGGCAAATACGAGAACATCGACGTCGCCAATGCTTCAGGCGAGACGAACGAGTCGCTGCCGTTCTCGACGTTCAGCTACCAAGGCTCCGACAACTACGCCGACGGAACCACGCCGGGCAGCGTGAAGTACTTCAACGGTGATACCAGTTTCGCCCTGCTGAACCCCTGGCCGTTGACCACGAGCGGCCCCACCATCCAAGAGAGCTGGCTGGGGGCCATGTTCCCGTCGACGGGCAGCGGCTCCGTATCCGAGCTGACCGGGTGGCTGTGCGCGGCGCCGCAGGTGCCCTACACGGTCACGGCGCACTTCACCGACGCCCCCAGCGTCACCGCCACCGTCAACGACATCATGAGCAGCCAGCAGGTCCTCTCCAACGCCGAGAACGGACCGATCGTGGTCCAGAAGTACCCGCCCCCGGTCACCACGAGCCTGGACCAGTACACGACGCAGAAGGCGAAGAAGTGCCAGACCCTGTCCACGCTGCCGATCGACTTCGCGCCCGATACCCAGGGAGCCGCGCTGACTTTCCAGCCGTCGAGCTCACCGCTCACCGCAGCACACGCCCTCGACGCCGCCATCTCCAACTACACCGGGTCGGGCGGGTTCGCCTTCACCGCCATGGACAGTTCCGAGGCCAACTTCTTCGGCCTCTTCCCCGCGAGCTTGCAGAACGCCGCGGGAAGCTTCCAACTCCCCTCCCCGTCGTCGGTCCAGGCGGCGCTCAACGACGAGACGACCAACCCGGATGGCACCTTGAGCCCGAACTTCGGCGACACCGGCGACTCCAGCGCGTACCCGTTGCCCATGGTGACCTACGCCCTGGTTTCGACCGCTCCTCAGCCGAGCATGGAGCAGGCCTCGGCGCTCAAGGACATGTTGACCAACCTGGTCGGCTACTCGCACACCGCGGGGGTGGGCACGACCGACCCCCTGCCGTCGGGCTACGTCCCCCTGCCCGACAACCTCTACCAGGAGGCGATGGCCGACATCGCCCAGGACGTCGTCGGCCCCGGGGGAGTTTCACCCCCCTCGCCCGGGAGCTCGACGGGGACCGGGTCCTCCGGCACGCCCGGCGCCGGCCAGTCCGGCGTCGCCGCATCGAGCTCGGGCACCGCGTTCCGTTTTGACAACGGCGTGCGCTCCGGCTCGGGGGCGTCAGGGACGTCGGGGGCCTCGGGCACGCCGTCGGGCGGCAGCGGCGACTACCTCGGCCACCTCATCACCGTCACCGTCGGAGACAGCCGGTTCTTCATCCCCGGCCTCTTGCTCCTGGCCCTGCTGTGTTTGATCGGCGGACCGCTCCTGTACCTGTCGCCCTCCTTGAGGAAGGCCTCCGCGGGCGCGGAGGGAGAGGGCGAAAGTGGCGAAAGTGTGGATCCGTCGGCTCCCGAACCGGGGCCCGACGGCTGATGGACTCGCTGGCCTACCTCGACCCCAGCACCGAGAACCCGACTGCCGAGAACCGGACGGCCGACCTCGCGGCCCAGAGCCGACCCGTGACGGGCCCCGGCGCGCCGGGCGATGGGACGAGCCCAGCCGAGGACATCGACGAACCGGACGCGGCGTCGCACGGGTCCCCGCCGCTCAACGTGGCCGACGTGCTCGGCCCGGGGGCGTCACCCGAGGAGCCGCCTCCGCCGAGCCTCCTCAGGAGATCGCTCGACGGCGTCCGCCGCGGTCTCTCCGTGCTGGCGCGGCCGCGGGTCGCCGGAGTCCTCGTGTTCGGGATCGGCGTGCTCATCCTCCTTTTGCTCGGTTACGTCTATGTGTTCACTCCGCTGAGCGAGCAGCGCGGCGCAGCACACGCTCCTCCAGGAGATCACCGCCAACCCGGCCAGGACCTTCGACCTCGCCGTGGGCAAGATCCCGGCCGAGGGCAGCCCGGTCGCCGTGCTCGAGATCCCGTCCCTGCACCTCGACCAGGCCGTGGTGGAGGGCACGAACGCCCAGGACCTGCGCAACGGGCCCGGTCACCTGCCCTCGACCGCCCTGCCGGGACAGGCCGGCAACGCCGTCATCATGGCGAGACGAGCAACGTACGGCTCGCCCTTCGGCGCGATCGGCGGCCTCCACCGGGGAGCCGTCATCACGGTCGTCGACGGCTACGGCACCTATCACTACCGGGTCTCGGAGGTCGTCTACGCGACCGGCGGCAGGCACGACGTCGTCACGCCAACCGACTCCAACCGGCTCACCCTGGCGACGGCCTCGTCGGGCTTCTTCCCGCGAGGACGGCTGGCCGTGATCGCCAAGCTGGACGGGAAGCCGTTCCCGGGCACGGTCGAGCCGCGATTCCATGTCGCCGCGTCCGAGCTCGGCCTCTCGGGCGACCCCATTTCGGGCTTGCTCTTCGTCTTGTGGAGCATCCTGTTCTTCGTCCTGTTGAGCGGGGCGGCCTGGCTGCTACGCCATTGGGACCAGCCCATCGTCGTCTACCTCCTGACGCTGCCGGTCCTCCTCGTCGTCGCCCTGTTCGCCTGCGAGAGCCTGATCGGCTACCTGCCGGCCACGGTATGAACGCAACCGCAACCCACCGACGCCTCCCATGGGTGCCCGCCGGACTGCTGGCGCTGGCGTTCGCCATTGGCGTCGCCGCCTGCGGGTCCTCCCCGGGCAGCCCTTCGGCCGGCCGGGCCACCTCGGGCTCCACCACGGCCGGGAGCGCCGCGGCCGGGAACTCCGGGCAGCGCTCGAGCGAGTCGGCCACCAACGCGCCGACCAAGGTGGAATACGGCCGCGGCACCGTCGGACCGTCCGACCCCACGACGACCCTGCCGTCGGAGGACGGACGACCGATTCAGCCCGTCGTGTCGCCCGGGCAGAACATCGTCGTCCTCAAGCAGGGGTGCTTCCCACAGGAGCTCCAGGCAAGCGTGACCGCGCCCATCGTGTGGTACAACCTCTCCAAGGAGCCCCAGCGTGTCGTCTTCGAGCACTTCCCGGTCGACTCGGGGACCATTCCTCCAGGCGGCACGTTCACGTGGACCCCGGGCGGAGCCGTCATCATGAACTACCGGCTGGAGCCGTCGGGCAAGGTCTGCAAACTCGCGGTGAACCAGGCGCAGATCTGAGCAACGGGTGCAGCGCGAAAGGCGAGGAGACCCGAGCGCAGCCGCGGGCACACGAGCTCCCGCGAGGCGGCCGGGGGTGTCCGGGAACGACGTATGGCAACTTCGGCGAGAGCGAGAGATTGCACCGTTGGCGCGACAATCGCTGCGGTAATGCGTCTGTAGGCAGGTGCGTCGACGGGCAGGCAGGAGCGTCGTCGGGCGCAGTCGCGGGGTGTCGGGGTGCCGGGGCTGCTGAACCACGCCAAGTCATCACCAACATTTCTTCGTGGCGGTGTACGAAGTTCGCGAAAAGTTAACCCGCAGTGCCTAACGTGCGCCCCGGCAATGGTTCTCAGCGGGCGCATGAAGGGCGCGTGCGCTTGGGGCCTTGTCCCCTCGGGGACCGCGAGCCGCGGGCCGGCGTGGAGTGCCGGTACCGGAACGAACCGACAAACAAGGAGACCCAAGGACATGCTGAAAAAGCTGGGAGCACGCAACCGCGTGCTGAAGCTGGGTGCGGCACTGGTTGGCGCGTCCGCGTTGGCAATCGGGTTTGCAGCCCCCGCCTTCGCGTTCTCGCCGCAGGTGCCCACGGGTGGAAACGCCAACTCAGCGAACAACCTCATCGTGATGGGCGGTTCCAACACCACCTACCTGATGATGCAATCGCTGTCCGATATCTTCAACCAGGCGCCGGGCTGCGACCTGGTGGCGGCGAGCGGTACCGTGCAGCCGCTGGACTACGGCTGCCCCGGTCTCAACGGCGAGGCGGGCACGACCCTGTCGCAGCCCGTGGTGACCAACGTCACCGGGAGCATCGCCAGCGGGTCGAAGACGGTCTCCAACGTGTCCCCCGGTACGTCAGGCTTGCTCAAGTTCAACGAGGTGTCCGGAACGGGCATCCCGGCGGGTGACACCATCGCCAGCATCACCAACGGCACGAAGTTCAAGCTCAAGACGGCGGCGACCGCCACCGTCGGGAGCGACGCGCTGAGCGTCGTCACGACCCCAGCGGTCGGTGAGAACGGCTTCATCCCCTTCGGCAACGAGAACCCGTTCAACGACGTGCTCGTACAGGAGCCGGCACTGGGCTCGTCCAACGGCATCGCCGAGCTCGAGGAGCTGCAGGCCCACGCGCCGTCGAGCCCGAACGTGTCGGCCATCAGTGCGGCGCGGTCCTCGCGTGCGCCGAACCTCGCGGGTGGGGCGAAGGTCGACTACGACGGCCTGAACTTCGTCGCCTACGCGATGGACGGTGTGACGTGGATCCACTGGACCAAGGTCGTTGGTGTTGCGACGCCGTCCGCGAGCGTGACGAACCTGTCGACGTCGCAGCTCGAGGCGATCTACACCGACAGCTCGACTTGCACCGGGCCCGGCGGCGTGACGCTGACGAACAACTGGTACTGCTTCAACGGCGGCCAAGGGACCCCGGCGAGTGAGCCCATCGCGCTCTACATCGCCCAGAACGGCTCGGGTACGGAGGCCACCTGGGTTTCCGCACTGAACATCCCGTCCAGCGACACCTTCCCGTTCGGTGGCGAGGACGCCAACCACGTCATCTTCGAGAACGAGACGGGGTCGATCCTGGCCAACGGCGACGAGTCGAACGCTCTGTTCTTCTTCTCGTACGGCAAGTACCAGTCGATCTGCGCCCCGAACCCGACCTTCTGCTCCGGGAGCTCGACCTCGACCATCGGGCTGGGCGAGATGAACGGAGTCACGGTCAGCAAGACCTCCATCGCGGCGCAGCTCCCGGGCGCGTCGGGGACTCCGTTCCCCGGTGACCGGCTGCTGTACAACGTGTACTCGGACGGTTCGGACTCGTCGAACATCGCCGCCGCCACACCGGCGACGATGAACGCCATCAGCGAGGACGGGTTCCTCTGCAAGCCCTCGACGAAGAACGACGTCGACCCGAACACCGGTTCGACCTACCTGACCGAGATCCAGAAGATCATCACGGGGCAGGGCTTCTACCCGCTGCCGCTGATGGTCGAGGATGGCGAGGGTGTCACGAGCAACCCGCTGTACAACACGACGGCCAGCGGCATCGGCAACCCGGCGTGGGACGACGGCCTGGGCTCGTCGTCCTACAACAAGGCGCTCGAGGGTCCGAGCTCGGCGTGGAACTTCCCTTCGGCCGACCAGGACACCGACGCCTCGGCGATCCAGGGCGCGTACACCGGCGTCTACGACGACGGCAACACCAACGCCTCGGTGACCGCCACCCCCGCCAACCCTGTCGGCTACTGCCTCGTCCTGACGACGGACGGCAACGGCAAGCCGTAGCCGGCAACTCACCGGCGGGTCCGGCCTTGCGGGCTGCGGGTTCGAACCGCAGCCCGGAGCCGGATTCCGCCGGAGCAGCACACTGAGCAGTGAAGAGGAGCCCGGCCGACGGCCGGGCTCCTCTTCGTCTCGGAGCATGTGGAGGCCGCCGGGAGCGCCGGTCGCCGCGCCGGGCGGTGGCTCCCGCAAGGAGGGTCGAACGTGAGGGCTAAGTTCCGAGGAGTGGCCAGGCACGCCAAGCGACGTGGCAGCCAGAAGCCGGACGCAGCGCCGGGCACCGACACGCCGACGTGGGTCGAGGCGCGGGCGGTCGAACCGGATCGCGCCGACGATCAGGCCGGAGCGCCGGACTGGTTCGGTCCGTCGGACGTCGGCGAGGACGACTACACGCCGCGGCTCGACGTCTCGCTGGCGTCCATGCTCATGCTCGGCGCCAATTCCTGGCAGCGCATCGACGGCATGGGCATGGCGCGTCAGGCGCTCGAGGCACCCCGGACCGGCGACGCACGCCACGACCTCTCCGACGAGGAGCGCTTCGAGATGGCCAACGGCCGGGCCTGGTGCCTGCTCGTCCACGCCGACCTCGCCCACCACGGCCGGCGCGACGACCCGTTCGTGCTGGCCGACGCCGGTCGGCACCTGGAGCTGGCGCAGGAGCTGGACCCGGCCAACCCGCGCCTCTGGTCGTCGTTGGCGCTGCTCCGGCTCCGTCAGGGCCGGCTGGACGAGGCGATGCAGGCGGCCCGGCGTGCCGTGGACGCCTTCGGGCGGCTGGCCGACGAGCGGCGCTCGGGGCGGACGCAGGGGTCGGCCCTGCAGGCCGTGCTCACGCTCGCCCTCGTCTCGGCGAGGTCGGGCGACTCGGCCACCGCCGGATCGCTCGCCGCTGCGGCCAGGGCGGTGAGGAGCCCGCTCGACGTCGACGACGCTGCGTTCACCGCCCTGCTGTCCGAGATCGACGGCGCCGTCGGACGGGCGGTCTGAATCGGTCCGAGCGGTCGGAGCGGGGCCGGAGGAGGGCCGGAGGAGGAGTTCACTTCCTTGTTACGCCCGTGTCGAGACGCGTTCACCTGTTGGACCTAGCCTCGCGGGCTGAGAGCGGGGTCCCGGGGACGACCTCGCGCCCCGGGGCAGTCCGATCCGGAACTGCCAGCCCCATCAGAGCCCACGACGCATCCCGGCCCGTCTCCGACGGCGTCGGGCGGAGGACGACCCCAAGCATGTCCAGACAGCGAGACACGGGGCGACGCTGGCCCTTCGTGTGGCCAGGCCGGCGCCGCCCGGCCGTGGGCACCGTGCCGCTGCTCGACACCATCTCGCTGACGGCCTACATGACCGACCCGGCGGAGCCCGAACTGCCGCCCGCCTCGCGCACGGGGATCGACGTCCTGGGCGAACTCCCGGACTGGCAGAGCCAGCAGGCGTCCGCACTCCCGGCGGCGGGCGTTCCGCCTTCATCGGACTGGCGAGAACTCGGACCCGCGACCGCCGAGGCGTCCGCCGGGTCGTCGCCGCCGGGTGCGGAATCATCGGATGCGGACTGGTGGGCGGCAGCGCCCGCGCGCGTCGAGCCGGTGGATGCGGAGCGGGCGGGTACGGATCCTCCTGGTGCGATCGGGCCCCGCGCCGAGGACCCTCCCGACGCCCTCGACCTGCTCGCCACCGTCGAGATTCCGCCCGGGTTCGTCTGGGGGAGCGCTCTCGACCTTCTCGACGCACTCGACGAAGCCGCCGACGAGCCGGTCGCGCCGGCCGGTCCCGACGCGGTGGAGCTCCTCGACGCCATCGTGGGACCGGTGGGCCGGCGACCCGAGCAGCTCGTCGAAGAGGATGAAGCCAGTCAACCCGTGGACGACACGGGTCCCGCCTATCTCCCCATCCCGGTCGAGTCACCGGTCGTAGTCCCCGACGAGGTCGTCGCAGGGCCGGCGAGCTCGGATCCTGACCGTGAACGTGGGCGGTCCGGGGCATCGGGGCCCCCCGGGCCGCCTCGGCTCCGCGGCGAGTCGCCGACCGAGGGGACGCCCGGCCCGTCGGGTGGGAGGCGGTCCCGCCGGTTCCGCCGGGCGTCCATCGCCACCGGACTGGGCGTGTTCCTCCTCATTGGAGGGTGCCTTGTCTCCGGCGGCGTGATCCCGGCCCGCAGCGCACCGACGCCGCCGAGGCCACACCACGACCACGAGGTGGCCAATCCGGTCGAGCCGCGGTTGCTGGGGTCGACCGCCACCCTCCATCTGCCACGGGCCACGACGGCGCCCACACCTGCGCCGCCGTCGGTGGCGGCGGCGGCGACGGCGCCGCACGAGGTCTTCGGGTACGCGCCGTACTGGTCGCTCCCGCAGCAGCGGGGCTTCCCGGTCGGTGACTTCTCGACCCTCGCCTACTTCGGGGTGGCCGTGAACCCTGACGGCACCGTGCAGCAGACGGGCCCGGGCTGGGACGGGTACCAGAGCCAGGATCTCGTCGACCTGGTCTCCCGGGCGCACGCGGCCGGTGACCGGGTGGTGCTCACCGCCACCGACTTCTCGCAGCCTTCCCTCAATGCCATCACCCACGACCCGTCCGCGGGCAGTGTGCTCGGCCAGAGCCTGTTGGCGCTGGTCGAGGCCAAGCACCTCGACGGGGTCAACCTCGACTTCGAGGGCAACGGCAGCGCCGACCAGACGGGTCTGGACCGGCTCGTGGCCCAGGTGGGTGGGATCTTGCGCGCGGCCAACCCGACCTACCAGTTCACCATGGCCACCTACGCCTCATCCGCCGGCGACCCGGTCGGCTTCTACGACATCCGGGGCCTGGCGCGCTCGGTCGACGCCTTCTTCGTCATGGCGTACGACGTGAACCAGGGCCCCGCCACGGGACCCTCTGCGGGCAGCGGGCCCTATTCCGACGCGCAGTACATGGAGCAGTACGTCTCGGCCGTGGGCGCGTCGAAGGTCATCCTCGGCGTGCCTCTCTTCGGCTACGACATGGCGACGGCCGGGCCCGCGCTCGGCGACGCCGTGACCGGCCCGGCCGAGCCCGTGACCGACGCCCAGGCCATGGCGTCCGGCCCGACGTATTGGGACGCGGCGAGCGGCACGGCGTGGACGTCCTACCAATCCGGCGGGCAGTGGCACCAGGTCTACTTCGACAACGCGAACACGCTGGCGCTCAAAGAGGAGCTGGCGGACCGATCCGGCCTCCTCGGCATCGGAGCCTGGGCTCTCGGGATGGAAGGCTCGAACGACTCGCTGCTGGCCGTCCTCGACGGCGGTGCGCCGCCGGCACGGGTGCCTCCGGTCGGACCGAGTGTGCCGCCCGGATCGGGCCTCCCGGCGCCGGGCGCGGGCCGTGCGACGACGACGACGAGCTCCCCCAGAGGCGTCGGCGGCGGAAGCGGGACGGGCGGCTCGGGCTCGGGCGGTGGCGGCTCGGGCGGCGGCCATCGGCACCGGGGAGCCTCCGGCGGCGGCTCCGGGTCGACGACCACGACCACGACGAGGCCCAGGGGGACGACCACCACGACCTCGTCGACCACCACGACCACCACGGCGCCGACGACCACCACCACCACGACGGCGCCGACCACGACGACGACCATGACGGCCGGGTCACCGGCCCCGACCTCGTACGCGCGCGCCCGGATTACCCTGAACGGTTCATGACCTCCCTCAACGACCAGGGAGGTGCGCGCTCCGCTCTGGCGCGTCGGCGTTCCGTGAGGTGGGCGGCGCTCGCCGCGACCGCGGCGGTGGCGTGCACGCTCGCCGCCTGCGGCGGCGGAGGGCCGAGCGAAGGAGCGCTGGCCGGCAAGACGGCGACCCAGATCCTCACGACCTCCATCAAGGCGTACCACAAGCAGTCGTCGGTGCACTTCGTGACGAAGACCGTGTCCTCCTCGCAGACCACCACCGAGATCGGCGCGGCCAGTGCCACGGCGGCGTCGGAGTCCGTCCGCAGCGGAAGCACCCCGGCGCTCGACGCCATCCTGGTCGACCAGACCGTCTACATCAGGGGCTCGACCGCCTTCTTGGAGGGCGCGCTCCAGCTCTCGGCGGCGACGGCGGCCGCGTATGCCGGCAAGTGGATCTCGTTCCACAAAGGCGATCCGGGATACGCGAGCCTCGCGGCCAACCTCTCGCCGGGCGCGGCGATCGTCGCCTTCGTGCCCGAGGAGCCCCACCTGAGGGTGGACGGGGTCAACCAAGTCGACGGCCACCCCGTGGTCGTGGTCTCGGGAAGTCCCGGAACCCCGCCGACGAACGGGATTGCCGGCGTGTCTCTCTTCGTCTCGACCACGGCCCCCTATCTCCCTCTGAGCGCGACGGTCGTCGTGCGCGACGGCCGCGGGACCACCACCGAGCGGGTGGCGTCGGTCTACGGCAAGTGGGGCGAGAACGTCGATCCGACCGCGCCGTCAGGCGCGGTGCCGTTCACCTCCATCACAGGGAAGTGAGCCGCGGCGTCAGGCGACAGGGGACCGACCGGGCCTGCCGGCTCGCCCCACACCGCGAGGTGACCGGCGCGCCCGTGTCGCAGACGACCGCCATCGACAGCGACGGCATGCCGTCGGACGCGCGCGCAGTCGGTCCAGTTCCTGAAACCGCGACCGCACGAGGTCGAGGTGGCGCTGTCGCCGACGACCCAACTGCCCGGAAGTTCGCGACCGGGACGGTGCACGAACGGCATACGCTCCTGGGGATTCTCGAACGTCTGCAGCTGGTACGATCCTCCGGCCTTGGTTGGTACGGCGCAACCTCCTCAGACCCTGGGAAGGAGCGAGCGATACGGCGAATCCGGGCCTGCTCACCACCTTCGCCTGGCTCGGCACCGGGCGCCTTTGCTCGGTGTCTTACCGGAAGGGGAGTCCCTCCGGGATGGTCGACCACCGCTCGCCAGCTGGCCACGCCCGCGGAACTCCGGGACAATGCACGTTTGAAAAGAGAGGTTTGTCGGTGGGACTCGAGGGCGAATCGATGAGGGGAACGGCACGCGTGTCGGTCGTGAGCAACCCGGCCGTGCGCTACCCCGAGGCGGCGATCGGAGACTCGGCGGCCTCGGCCGACTTCGTGAACGGTGACGGCTCGGTCGTCAACGACATGATCGAGCGAGTTCTGCGGCTCGCCGGCGCCGGCGGTGAATCCGGGCGGCCACTTCTGGGCGAATGGATAAACCCTGGTAAGCGCGTCTTCGTTCTCCCCAACCTGGTGATGAATCGTCGGATGGATCGGGGCGAATCGATGCCGCGTTTTCTGGCGAAGTGCACGAACGGGTCGATCGTCAAACCCCTGCTGGCGCACGCCGTCGAGGCGGCAGGTGACAGCCGATTGGTCACCGTGGGTTCGGCGCCGCTGCAAGGGTGCGACTATGCCGCGGCCGCCCGCGAGGCCGGCTTCACAGACGGCCCGTCGGACGACTTGACGGCCGCCGCAGGAATTCAGCCGAAGGACCTTCGTAGTGTCGCCACGGTCTGGAGCAAGTACGGCGCACTCCTGGAGCGGGACTCGAGGGATGTTCCCACCGTAGAGGTGGACCTCGGTTCACTGAGCTTCCTCAACGAGCTCTACCAAGGGGAGGCCAGCGTCGACTTCCGAGTCGGTGATTACGCCCCGGGTGAGACGTTGTCGTTTCATTCGAAGGGACGGCATATCTACACCATTCACCGTGATGTGCTCGAGTCCGATGTGATCATCAGCGTCCCGAAGCTCAAGACCCACGAGAAGGTGGGCATCACGTGCGCGCTCAAGGGAACCATCGGAACGGTTACCCGGAAGGAGTGCCTTGCGCACTACCGCCACGACAGCCGGCACGGCCACGGTGACGAGCATCCTCTCGGGAACCCACTTCGGTCGCTTGCGTCCGAGATCTCCGACCGGTCGTACGCTGCACCACAAACGTGGCTCGGCAACGCAACCAGAATCGCAGGAAAGTCAGCATTTCGACTGGCCCGGATGGGCCAGCACGGAATCATGGGTGGCGCCTGGGCCGGAAACGACACGGCGTGGCGCATGACTCTGGATGTGGCGCGGATCCTCCGGTTCGCGCGTCCCGACGGATCCATCGCGAGTACGCCCCAAAGAGCGCACCTCGTACTCGTCGACGGCATAATCGCCGGTGAAGGAGACGGTCCCTTGAGGCCATCGCCGGTTTTCGCAGGGACCGTTCTCTTCAGTGACGATCCGGTTGCCGCCGATGTCGCGTGCGCCCAGTTGATGGGATACGAGCCGGATCGTATTCCCCTCCTCTCTCACGCGATGAACTCGTCCATGGATCTGCCGCTGCGTAGCTGGACGTCATGCAGCGTCCGGTGGGACGAGCAGACCTTCCCGGATGTCGGCACCATCCCTTCGGTGTTGGGCAGGCCCTTCCGACCACCAAAGGGATGGATCGGAGCGATTGAGCGATCCGCAGCAGCGGCCGACCATGGGTGAGCGCTGGGCCCCGAGCCGGTCGGCGTGGCGTACAGTGCACGCTTCGGTAGGCCCGGGGTCAGAACGATGAAGCTGTTGTCGTCGCTACGGGCGTGGCTTCAGACGTTGACGACCGAAGTCAAACAAAGTCTCATGGATCACGCTCCCGCGGTCTTCAAGGACGTCGTCGTGACCGTTGCCGGAGTGTCGCTGTTCAGGCGGCGTCGAGGCAGGGAGTTCCGAGAATCGCTGATCCGTTGGAATTCGGCGAGGGAGCTCGCGAAGGAGGATCTTCTCAAGATCCAGACTGATCGAACCCACGAAATCATCTCTCACGCATCGACACGATCGCGGTACTACGCGGCCAAATACGCCCAGGCTTCTTCGAGGGAGCTCGCGGACCTCCCGATTCTGGAGAAGGAAGAGCTCAGGGCGCACATCGAGGACATCGTCGTTCACGGAGATGGCAAACTTCGAAAGTGTTACACCGGTGGCACGACGGGAAAGTCGCTGGTCGTCTACAGCTCGTCAGACAGTGATGGAGAGCGGTTCGCTCGACAAGAGGCCATGTGGGCGATGCATGGTTACAAGCTCGGTCGCGATCGCATCGCCTGGTTTTCGGGTCGCCATCTGATCGGTGCCAACGACGTCTCGGCGCAGCGGTTCTGGCGGAACAACTTCCTCGAGCGCATTCGGTATTACAGCACCTTCCATATGGCTCCGAGCACCCTGCGTTACTACGCAGAAGATCTCGCGAAGTTCAAGCCGCGGTTCATCAACGGCTTCCCTTCGGCCATCGGTGAGCTGGCGAGCTTCATTGAGATGACGGGGGCGGCCGGGTCCTTCGATCTGCAAGCGATCTTTACGACCAGTGAGACCCTGACCGGAAGTCAGCGCGACGTCATGGAGCGGGTTTTCAAGTGTCCCGTTCGCAACCAGTACGCCTCGTCAGAAGGCGCTCCTTTCATCATGGAGTGCCGACATGGCCGGCTGCACATCGATGTGACCAGCGGTGTGTTCGAAGTCATCGGCCCCGATGATCGACCGGCCAGCGAGGGCGAACTGCTCGTGACGAGCTTCTACATGAAGCAGACTCCGCTGATCCGCTATCGGATCGGGGATCGGCTCGCTCTCTCGCCCGAGCTCGGATGTCCGTGCGGATGGGACACCCCGTTGGCCGCTTCCATCGAGGGACGCGAATCCGATTATCTCGAGATCCCAGGCCGAGGGAAGATCTTCGCAGCCCAGATCGGCGACTGCGTAAAGCACCTTCATTGGGTGATCGCTTTTCGCTGTCGCCTCCAAGATGGACGCTTACGTATCGAGATCGTCGCCGACCGGGAGCGATTCGAGAAAGAAGACCTGTCGACCTTCCTGAGAAACATCCGGGAGAGGATGGGAGACATCCCAGTAGATCTGGAATATCTCGATGAGTTGCCCCGGCTCCCCAGTGGGAAACGAAGCGTCATCGCGTCAATCAATCAGTGAGCAACGCGGTGGCGTGGACGCTGGTCAGCGCCGGGCGCCGAGCCCGCCGGCCGGTGCGGTACGGTGCGATCGGGGCCGTGCCGCGGCGGCCATGACGTGAGGACAGGACGGACGCGACGTGGCGTGGCGAAAGGTCCCGCCCCGGGAAGGGAGTGCGTATGGAGTCCGAGCACGAGGAGGGCTGGTACACCGATCCGTACGGCGCCCACGAGGCACGCTGGTTCTCCGACGGCACGCCCACGAAGCTCGTGCGTGACGGGGGTGTCGAGTCCTACGACAAGCCTCCCGACGAGGCGCCGACCCAGAAGGCCGAGCGGATTGAGCCCGTGGTCGCCGCCAATGGCGGCAGCGACCTGATCCGCGCCGGCGAGGACCAGGCGACCGGCGATATGGCCTCCCTCGACGAAGCCTTGGGAGGCGCCGCGCTCGAGGGCGGCGCCCACCCTCAGATCCTGGGCCACTGACGGCCGGCCCCGGCCCTTACTTCGGGGGTGAACGCTCCGGGCGCAGCTCGCCCGCCGGGCGGAAAGTCCAGCCCGAGGTTGACGGCGATGCCCCTCTGGCCCTGGATTAGGCTGGCCGGCCGATGGCCCTCATGAGCACCCCCCAGCTCGTGGACCAGCGCTCGGGCGAACACCCGGGCGCCCCGGCCGACCGCCGAGGGCATGATGTCCGGGGAACCGATGACGGTGCGCATTCTGCCCCTCTCGGAGCCCGAAGGGACAACGGCCGGCGACCGGGCCAGGCCTCCGGCGGCCGGGCGAACTGCCGCCGCACGACGTCCACCCTCCGCTAGCCGGTGACGGTGCCTACCGCCTCGAACGGCTCCGCTGGCGCGGCCGAACGCCTGCGCCGGGTCGCCCTGCCCGCTCTGGCCGCCCTCCCTGTGCCCGCCCGCCGCGTCGTCCTGCACGCATTCGGCCGCTATGCGCCCTGGGAGGACGGGTTCGACTTCTCGGCGCCCGCACTCGGCGCGGGCGAGGTGATCGGCCCACCGGATTTCGTGGGCATCGGCGCGCAGAAGTCGGGCACCACCTGGTGGTACGACCTCATCGCGGCGCATCCCGAGGTCGCCTGTCGCGAGGACATCCACAAGGAGCGCCACTTCTTCGGGCGCTTCGCGACCCGCTCTTTCGAGGAGTCGGACACCGAGTCGTACCACTCGTGGTTCCCGCGACCCGAGAGCCGGGTCACGGGTGAGTGGACGCCGGACTACATGCATCAGCCGTGGGTTCCCCCCTTGCTGGCGAAGGCGGCGCCCGACGCGCGCCTCCTCCTGCTCGTGCGCGACCCGGTCGAGCGCTTCCGCTCCGGCCTTTCCCACCACCTCCGCCACAGCGGACGGCTCACGACGGACGTCCACGCCGACGCGGTCGTGCGCGGCCTGTATGGCCGCTGGCTCGAGCTCTGGCTGGAGCACTTCCCGCCGGAGCGCATCCTCGTCCTCCAGTACGAGCGCTGCGTGGCTGACCCGGGCGGGCAGATAGAGCGGACCTACCGTTTCCTGGGTCTCTCGCCGTTCAGCCCCCCGGGGCTGCACGCTCGGGTCAGCGCATCGGGCGAGTTGGTGCCACTCAGTTCGCGACGCGCTGCCGCCGGCTGGCTGACGTCTACGCCGCTGACGTCCGCCTCCTCTCGAACCTCGCCCCCGACCTCGACGTGAACCTGTGGACCTCGGTGACCGGCTCACGGGCGCGGTGACGCGCTCCATGCGAACGACGACCGGCACGGTGCGGCGCTCTCGACGACCAGGGCCGGGGACATCGTGAGCTCGGGCGCCGTCGGGACGGACCTGCCCGTCGCCATCGTGGTCTTCGTCATCATGCTCTGGCTCGGCATGCTCATCGCGAGGCGCGTGGCGGCTCGCGACTCGTACCCGTTGTTGCGCAACGTGATAGTGGCCAGCGTCCTCCTCCACCTCCTCTGTGCCCCGCTCCAGATCTTCGTGGTGCATCACTTCTACAACGGGGTGGCCGATTTCAACCTCTACGACCATCAGGGCTCGATCCTCGCGAACGATTGGCGGCAGGGTCACTTCGTGTTGGGTGCCGTGAACGACCGGGGCTTCGTCAACGCCGGTTCGGTCTCGGTCTACGGCGGGATCATCATGACTCTGGTCGGCCCCGACCAACTCGCTGCCTTCTTCGTCGCGGCGTGGCTCGCCTTCGTCGGGACCGTCTTCTTCTACAAGGCCTTCTCCGTGACCTTCCCCGGCGTCGATCGCCGGTTCTACGCATGGCTGATCTTCTTGTTCCCCTCCATCCTCTTCTGGACGGCGGACGTGGGCAAAGAGTCGGCCATGCTGTTCGCGCTGGGCCTCACGGCCTACGGCATGGCCATGGTGCTCGCCCGGATCAACCGCGGCTACCTCTATGCGCTGATCGGGGGGGCGGTCGGGATCGTGGTGCGCCCGAACGAGCTCGTGCTCCTGGTCGGTGGGTTCGCCATCGCCATGGTCGTGCGGGCGTTCGTCCGAGGGGGCCAGGTCACAGCAGGTGCGCCGGCCGCGGCCCTCTCCGCATGATCGGGGCCTTCATCTTCGTCGTTGCAGCCGTCGCCATCGTGGGGCTCACCGCCCGCCACCTGATCCACCCGCTGACCAGCGCCAAAGGCGGGCTCGGCAGTGCGCTGTCGAAGATCAACCAGAACAACGCGCGGGGTGGCTACCGTGATCCGGTGAGCAGCGCAGTCCCGTATTCCCCGAACCCGCTGTACTACCCGCGCGATGTGTACACGGTGCTCTTCGACCCGTTCTGGTTCAACGCCCGCAGCATCACCCAGATCATTGCGTCGATTGAGAACACGCTCATCTTCGCGGTCGTCGTCTACTCCCTGAATCGGCTGCGCTACCTCTTCCGGGCTCTGCGCCCGGCGGCCCTACGTGCTCATGGCGCTGATCTATTGCCTCGGCTTCTTCTACGCTTTCGCTGCGTTGGGGAACCTCGGCCTCATCACGCGGGAGCGCACCCTCGTCCTCCCTCTGCTCTTCACGGTGCTGGCCATCCCGGTGGCTCGGCCCGGAGAGCGGCCGTACCCCTGGCAGGTGCGCCGGGCCAAGCACAAGAAGACCAGGCTCGGGCCGGGACTCGATGAGCGTGTGCCCACCGACTCCGTGGTGCACAGCATGGCGACGGTCCAGTGGGAGAGCCAGTTCGCGGAGGGGGCCCGAGCCGACTGGTCGAGTACCGGCTGGGGTGCCGAGATCTGAACGGACTCGGACGACCGGAGGCCCGTGAGGTCCTTCAAGCGCCCTTTCGGGTGACGGGCGGGCGCACCTCGTCGTAGACGGCTTCGACCTCGCGCGACGCAGCGTGTCACGTCGAAGAGCTCGCCCCGGGCCAGTGAGCCGCGTGCGAGTCGCCGGCGGAGGTCGCCGTCGGCCGCCACGGCGGCCACGGCGTCGGCCAGCGCCTCGGGCTGGTCCGGCGGGACCACGAGGGCGTCGACGCCGTTGGTGAACAGCAACGGCAGCTCGCCCACCGAGGTGACCACGAGGGGCACGCCGGCGGTCGTCGCCTCCATGATCACGACGGGGAGCGCCTCGTGGCGCGAGGGGAGGACGAAGAGGTCGGCGCCGGCCAGGAGACGCAGCACGTCGGAGCGCTCGCCGGCGAAGCGGAAGCGGTCGCCGAGCCCGAGCTGCCGCCGCTCCGCCTCGAGCTCGTCGCGCATCGGCCCCTGCCCGGCCGCGACGAAGCGGACCGGGACGGAGCGCTCTGCCGTCAGGCGCGCCGCGTGCAGGAGGACGTCGTAGGCCTTCTCCGGCCGCAGGTTGGCCACGGTCAGGGCCAGCAGCTCCCCGTCCTGCAACCCGAACTCGGCGCGCACGTCGCGGCGGAGCGTCTCACGCTGCTGCATCTCGGCGCGCGACGGGGCCGGGATCAATACCGTGGATCGACGACCTGGACGCGGCGCTGGAGGCTCCGGGGCATGCGTACGGCGCGCCGCCTCCGAGACGGTGAGGACGCGGTCGTCGAGCCCGATCGTGGCCCGGTGCAACACCTTCCAGCCGAGTGCGAGCCAGTTCCACAGGGTGTGCTCGGTGGAGACGAGCGCTGGGCGCCGCCGCCGCGGCACGGTGAGGACCACCATCCGGCCGAGCACGGCCGTGTAGGGCAGGTGGAAGTGGACGACGTCGAAGTTCCCCCGGAGCAGGAGCGCGCGGAGCCGGAGCATCCAACCCAAGTCCCGGTTGCTCCGGGCACCGAGCGAGTGCACGGGGACGCCGGCGGCCTCGAGCTCGGGCACCAGCGCGTCCTCGGACTCGAGGACGTAGCGCCACCTCGTAGTCGAACCGCTCGCGGTCGCGGTGGCGGATCATCTGCACCAGCAGCTGCTTCGGCGCCGCCGTGGCCCATGCACTTGATGAGCACCAGGATGCGCCGCCGTGGCGAGCCGGCGACACCTGGAGTGGACGCGGACGCGGACGCGTCCGCATCCGGCCCGGGCGCCGTGCTTCCGGTGCCGGCCGCGCCGTGAGTGTCGAGTGTCTCCAACTCCGCTCTCCGATGACTATCTGCGCTTCCGCCCCCGGGGGACGGGCACAAGCGTTCCATCATCGTCTCCGCTCTGTCGTGGCGCCAGGCAGGCCCACGGGAGGGTCCCCGGGCGATCCCGAATTGATCGTTCCGCGAGGCCGCCATTGCTCGAGGCACCGTCACCACCCCTCCCGCGCTGGAAACGGCTGCACCGCGGGTGGAGTCTTGTCGACCCGGAACGTGTGCTGGTGGGTCTGCCGCGTGGTGGCCCGGGATCAAGACGGCAGCGCGGTCGACGGGAACCAGGCCGGCCGAATTGGGAGGTCCACCGCCCCGCCCCATAGCATCCCGGGCATGGCAGATCTCATCCGCATGGGCGACGACGGAGACCTGGTCGTCCCCGACGAGCCCGTCATCCCGTTCATCGAGGGCGACGGCACCGGCGTGGACATCTGGCCCGCCGCCAAGCTGGTCCTCGATGCGGCGGCCGCCAAGCACGGCCGCTCCGTCGCCTGGAAGGAGGTCCTGGCGGGGCAGAAGGCGTTCGACGAGACAGGGAGCTGGCTGCCCGACGAGACGGTCCAGGCGTTCCGTGACCACCTCATCGGCATCAAGGGCCCCCTGACCACTCCCGTCGGCGGCGGCATCCGCAGCCTGAACGTGGCCTTGCGCCAGATCCTCGACCTCTACGTGTGCCTTCGCCCGGTCCGGTGGTTCGCCGGCGTCCCCTCGCCCGTCGTGCACCCCGAGCTGGTCGACATGGTGATCTTCCGTGAGAACACCGAGGACGTCTACGCCGGCTACGAGGTGAAGGAGGGGACACCCGAGGCGGACCGGCTGACCGAGTTCCTGAGGTCCGAGATGGGCTGGCCCATCCGGGACGGCTCGGGCATCGGGATCAAGCCCATCTCCGAAATGGGTTCGAAGCGACTCATCCGCGCCGCGATCGAGTACGCGCTCGATCGCAAGCGGCGCTCGGTGACGCTCGTCCACAAGGGCAACATCCAGAAGTTCACCGAGGGCGCCTTCCGCGAGTGGGGCTACGAGCTCGTCCGCGAAGAGTTCTCCGACGTGGCCGTGGGATGGGACGACTGCGACGGCGATCCCGGCGACAAGCTCCTCGTGAAGGACACCATCGCCGACATCACGCTGCAGCAGGTGCTCACCCGTCCCTCCGACTTCGACGTCATCGCCACCACGAACCTCAACGGCGACTACCTGTCCGATGCCCTGGCCGCCCAGGTCGGCGGGATCGGAATCGCTCCGGGAGCCAACATCAATTTCGTCTCCGGCCACGGCGTGTTCGAGGCGACCCACGGCACCGCGCCCAAGTACGCCGGGCAGGACAAGGTCAACCCCGGCTCGCTACTGCTCTCGGGCGTCCTCATGTACGAGCACATCGGCTGGAACGCGGCGGCATCAGACATCGTGCACGCCCTGGAGGCCACCATCGCCGACAAGGTGGTGACCTACGACTTCGCCCGCTTGATGGAGGGTGCCACTGAGGTCAAGTGCTCCGAGTTCGCCGCGGCGATCGTCGACCGCCTCTAGCGCGCCGATCGTCCCCGCGGCGGCATCCAACCCCCACCAGAAAGGACCCTCCCCATGGCCCAGTCTCCTGTCCACGTCACGGTCACCGGCGCTGGTGGCCAGATCGGCTACTCCATCCTCTTCCGCATCGCCTCGGGCCAGCTGCTCGGCGAGGACCAGCCCATCGTGCTGCGTCTGCTCGAGATCGAGCCGGCCATGAAGGTGCTCGAGGGGGTGTGCATGGAGCTCGACGACGGCGCCTTCCCCCTCCTGCACGACATCGTGGCCACCTCGGACCTCAAGACCGCCTTCGACGGCACGACGTGGGCGCTCCTCGTGGGCTCCGTGCCGCGCAAGGCGGGCATGGAGCGCGGCGACCTGCTCAACGTGAACGGCGGCATCTTCAAGCCGCAGGGCCGGGCCATCGCCGAGCACGCCGCCTCCGACGTCCGCATCCTCGTCGTCGGCAATCCCTGCAACACGAACTGCCTCATCGCCCGCTCCAACGCGCCGGAGATCCCGGACGATCGCTGGTTCGCCATGACGAGGCTCGACGAGAACCGGGCCAAGGCGCAGCTGGCCCGCAAGGCGGGCGCGCTCGTGGCCGACGTCACCAACCTCGCCATCTGGGGCAACCACTCGGCGACGCAGTTCCCCGACTTCGCCAACGCCCGCATCGGCGGCAAGCCCGTACCCGAGGTCATCGGCGACGAAAGCTGGCTCCGGGGCGACTTCATCACGACCGTGCAGAAGCGGGGCGCCGCCATCATCGACGCCCGTGGCTCGTCGTCGGCCGCCTCGGCCGCGGCCGCGGCCATCGACACCGTGGTCTCGCTGCGGACCGAGACGCCCGCCGGGGACTGCTTCTCGGTGGCCGTGGCGAGCACCGGCCAGTACGGCGCGCCCGAGGGGCTCCAGTTCGGCTTCCCCGTGGCCTCCGACGGCAAGGGCGGGTGGTCGGTGGTCGAGGGCTTCGCCCGTGACGACTTCGCCAGCGAGCGCATCGGCATCACCTCCGACGAGCTCCTCGCCGAGCGCGACGAGGTCAAGGCCCTCGGGCTGATCTGATCCGCCTCTGAGAGTCGCGGGTCGCTCGCGGCCTCGGGACGTTTACGACGTAGGCTGCGGGCGACCTGGGAGCGGGCATGGGGCTGAGTCGTCGCCAATTCATCAAGCACGCCGCTGCAGCCGGCCTGATCGCCGCTTCGCCCTACGACCGCATCGATCACCTGATTGACGCGGCCAGGCGTCGCCCGCCGTCGCCCCGAACGTCGCCATCCCACCAGCACCTTCCCCTCGAACAGCATCTGTTCTCAGATCTCTCTCGTGTGGTCGACAACGACACGGTGGTGACGGTTCCTCCCCTCCATCACATGGTCGTCACGGCCATGCTCACGGTTCCTCTCTCCGATCCGGCCTTGCAGGAGGCGCAGAGCACCCTCGAGTCCACCCTGCGAGGTCTCGAGAAGTCGGGCTTGCTCACCTTCACGCCGTCCGGTCTCGGCTTGGCCGTCGCGTGGGGCTTGCCCTACTTCGACGCTCTCCCTCCGGCCGTGTCCGAGGCGTGGCTCCCAGTCGATCTGGTGACGAGCAACGAGACCGGACAGACAACGCTCGCCATTTTGAATGCCATCACGTTCGCCAGCGATCCACCGGGCACGATCCTCGAGCAAAACGACGTGGCCTTCGTGATGGCCAGCGATTACCTCGAGCACATCAAGACGGCGTTCGACACCGTCTTCAACGGCCCGGTGGGAGAGCTCATGAGCATCACGAGCATTCGCCGAGGCTTCGTCGACGGCGCCGCCATGGGCTCGGGTCGTCGCAGCCTGACCAAGACCATGGCACTCGAAGCCGACATCCCCGGCGCCAAGGCCATACCCGAATCCGCCGAACTGTTCTTGGGTTTCACCTCCACCCAGCGCGCCGCTCTCGGGCCTTCGGTGATCGCCAACTTCGAGGCACTACCCGGGGTCACCAACCAGTGGCCGAACGGATACTTCTCGAACGGGACGACGATGCACCTCTCCCACCTGTTCGAAGACCTCGAAGCGTGGTACGGCGCCTCCACGCAGCAACGGGCGGGTTTCGCCTTCCGACCTCAGGTGGAGGCAAGGGTGACGTCCCAGACCATCACCCTCCCAGAAGGGCGCGGGCGCGTCGCCTCGCTGGCGAAGGTCGAGTCGGAATTCAGCCGCTACGGGTTCATCGGTCACTCGTCGTCGATGCAACCCTTGTCGCGCCTGTCCGGTCCGGTGACCGACAACTACGGAACGACGTTCCCAGCCGGAACCGCAGTCTCCCAGCGCGCCGACTTCAACACGCTCGACAACCCGTTCGCCTACAGCTCCGATACGGCGGTCGACCACGTGGTCTCGAACCCGGCCGCTGGCTTGCACTTCGTGGTGTTCATGCCCACCAGCACTTCCTTCGACGCCATGAGGCAGGCGATGGACGGACAGTACGGCTCGAACCCGCCCTTCGGGCCCGGAACGGTCCACGGCCCGTTCAACCAAGTCCTCCAGACCACGCACCGGCAGAACTTCCTGGTGCCCCCACGTCTGCACCGGTCATTTCCCCTGGCGGAATTCCTCGGTTGAGGCGACGGGCGACGTCGCCCTGGGTCGGTCGAAATCGCGGTTGCCAAGCAAAACCTGCAGATCTAGTGTCAGGAGTCGCATCTCCGGGGGGAAGCAGATGCTCCCTCCGTCGGAACATCGAGCGGAAAGCGGGGACATCGATGAGCCTGCACCTCTTCTCCTACCTACGCACCTCACGTGCATATCGAGCCTTGGCCGTCGCTGCGCTGGTGAGCGCGGCTGCGTGCGCCTTGTCCGCCTCTCCGGCCGCGGCGCAGCCGGTGCCGACGGCCATCTCGACGGCCCTGTCCGCCGGCACGACCGTCGGACCGGTGCTGACCGATCCTCCGGGAACCGCGGTGAGCGACACGGCCACCTTCGCCAACGGGACCGGCGCCGGTGCCACGGGATCGGTGACCTATAACGTGTATTCGGACACGGCCTGTTCGGTGCTCGTCGGGTCCACGGGCCCGATATCGATCACCACACCCGGCGTTTTGCCTTCCTCAGGGACCGTGACCGTCAGCACGCCGGGCACCTACTACGTGCAGGCGAGCTACAGCGGTGACTCGAACAACGCCCCGTCCCAGAGTGCCTGCGGGTCCGAGTCGCTGACCATCCTCTCCTCGGGCAGCCACACCACGGTCAAGACCACGCCGAGCCCCAAAGACGAGTGACGCAGGGCACCAGCTTCACCGACACGGCGGTGGTGACGGGGAACACCTCCCGTGGTGCTCCGACCGGCACGGTGACGTTCACCCTGTGTGGACCCCTGCCCAACCCGGCTCCCCCTGTTCCCTGCACGGGACTCACGGACGAGTCGAGCAGTCCCGTTTCCCTGACGCCGTCGAGAAGCGACACGTCCAAGGCCGTCTCGCCTCCCTTCACCCCGACCTCGCCCGGGCTGGTGGTGCTTCGACAACTCCTACTCGGGCGACAGCAACTACTACTCGAGTTCTGACAACTCGACGCAGAGAGTGCGTCGACGTGGCGGCCTTGCCGGGATCCACGGACTACGCCGGCGTCGCCCTCATCACGAACGGCGGCCCCAGCCAACCCAACGTAGGTCCCAACCAGAGCACGACGTACTCGGCAGCCACGACGTTCACCGTTCCGAATGTCAGCTGCGGGGCGGCGACGTCGGGCATGATCGACGGAACCGGCGTGTTCAGCTCAATCAGCAACTGGGTGTCAGCCGGCGGGGTCGTCGTGGAGTGCTCGGGCGGCGTCGTCACCTACAGCTCGGAGGCGATCATCAACAACGTCCCCACCATCCTTTCCTTGACGCCGGCCATCGGGGACACGGTCCCACCGACGTCGAGGTCACGTCTACCGGAGGAACCGGGGGCAGCACCTCGGTGACCGTCGACGATCCCACCCAGAGCTTCACCAGCACGACGACGGCGGCCGGGGGCATGGTGGGCACCTACATGTCCGTCGGCATCGACGCGCTGCGTGACAACTCGGGCAACGTCTATCCGCCACCCAGCACCGACGTCGAAGTCACGTCCACCGGAGGAACCGGGGGCAACACCTCGGTGACCGTCGACGATCCCACCCAGAACTACTCCAACACGACCAACGCGTCGGGAGGCATGGTGGGCACCTACATGTCCGTCGGCATCGACGCGCTCGCGTGACTACAACACGGGCGACGCCTATCCGCCACCCAGCTTCGGGGGCCTCAACTTCAGCAATTCCGACCATCGACGGCCTGTCTCTGGCGGCGTCCGGAGCGGAGCCCATCAGCCGCGTCAGCTCCACGGGCCAGCTCGAGATCTACACCGGGCCCATCGACGCTTCGGGCAACGGTTTCGGCCAGCTGTCCGAACCCGCAGGCACCTACACGCCTGGCATCACGGCCGCCCCGGCCAGCCCGAGCGTCGCGGAAGACACCAGCAACACGGTGACGGCCACGGTGACCGGCAACACCACCAGCGGACCTCCCACCGGAAACGTCAGCTTCACCGAATGCGGCCCACTGCCGACCCCCGCCGCCTGCTCGGCCTCGGCCGATCCGCTCGGAAGCACCGTCGAGGTGTCCGCCGGCACCGGTGACAGTTCCACCGCCACCTCGGCCCCCTTGACGCCCGACGCGCCAGGCTATTGGTGCATCCAACAGCACTTACACCGGCGACTCGAACTACGCGGTCGCCTCGGACACCAGCACCGACGGCTGTTTCGACGTCCACCCACGCCCTCTGCAGATCACGACGACGTCGCTCCCCGACGCCACAGCGGGACAGCCCTACTCGGCGACGCTGGCGGCCACCGGCGGCACGCCTCCGTACAAGTGGAAGATCACCTCCGGGACTCTTCCCGCCGGGCTCACGTTGAACAACAGCTCCGGGACGATCTCCGGCACGCCGTCTTCCCCCGCCGCGAACTCGACTTCAAGGTCAAGGTGAAGGACAGCACCGCCCCCACGCCCGAGAAGGCAAAGGCCACGTTCACCATCATCGTGACGTGACCCGGTCGGGGACACTGTGCTGGCCTGCTTCGGTCCCACCATAGGGATCACGCCGGAGCAGGCCAGCGAGGCCGCGTTCCCGACCGGCCGGGGCGACGTTCGACGTCGCCGGCGCAGGTATTCGCGAACGGCCAGCCCTGCCATGGGCGCTGAACGTCCTCGGTGGCACCCTCGGTACGATGAGTCCTTGGCCTCCTCGTTCCCGTGCCGCCCGCCTGACCGAGGCCGTCTCGCTGAGGCCCGTCACCGTCCGTTCGCGGTGGCGAAACGTCGGCGAAACACGTGCCTGGCACGCTGAGGCCCGTGGGCGACCTGTTCGACGGCTATGGCCAGTCCGCCCGAGGACTGACCGAGGACGCGTTCGACGAGATGGTCGACCGCTCCGGCACGGCCCGGGCGCCGTACGCGGGCGTGGCCGCGTCGTTGGCCCAGATGGGACCAGAAGACGTCTCGGTCCGGGCCACCCGGCTGGCGCGGGCCTTCATGGATCAGGGCGTCACCTTCGACCTCGACGGCGAGGAGCGGCCGTTCCCGCTCGACGTCGTGCCGCGCATCTTCACCGCGGAGGAGTGGACGCGGGTCGCCGACGGTGTGACCCAGCGCGTGCGGGCGCTCGAGGAGTTCCTCGCCGACATCTACGGCGGGGCCAGGATCGTGAGCGACGGCCTGATCCCGCACGATGTCGTCACCAGCTCCCCCGGTTTCGTCCGCGCCGCCTTCGGACTGACGCCACCCAACGGGGTGCGCATCCACGTGGCGGGCATCGACGTCATCCGCGACGAGGACGGCGAGTTCCGGGTGCTCGAGGACAACCTGCGGAGCCCGTCGGGAGTGAGCTACGTCCTGGCCAACCGGGCGGCCATGGCGCGTGTCCTGCCCGAGCTGTTCTGGGGCCAGCCCATTCAGATGGTGACCGACTACCCGGCACGGCTCATCAACGCGCTGCGCCGCGCCGCCCCCTCCACGGTGCAGGACCCGACCGTCGTCGTCCTGACCCCCGGCGTGCACAACTCGGCCTTCTACGAGCACGCGCTGCTGGCCCGGCTCATGGGCGTGCACCTGGTCGAGGGGCGAGACCTCATCTGCCATGGGACCGACGTCTTCCTGCGCACGACCGAGGGCGAGGTGCCGGTGCACGTGATCTACCGGCGGATCGACGACGACTACCTCGACCCACTGCAGTTCCGACCGGAGTCGCTCGTCGGCTGTCCCGGCGTGATGAACGCGGCCCGGGCGGGACGGGTCACCATTGCCAACGGCGTCGGCAACGGAGTGGCCGACGACAAGATGGTCTACACCTACGTGCCGGCCATGATCCGCTACTACCTCGGCGAGGATCCCATCCTCGACAACGTCGAGACGATGCACCTGGTGGACGACGCCGTGCGCAAGGACGCGCTCGGCCGCCGGGACCAGCTCGTGTTCAAGCGGGTGGACAGCTCGGGCGGCAAGGGCCTCGTCATCGGCCCCGCGGCCTCCGGCGCCGAGCTCGACGAGCTGGTGCTCGACGTCGAGGCCGACCCCCGGGCCTGGATCGCGCAGCGCGTCGTCGCGCTCTCGACGTCCCCCACCTGGGTGGACCAGTCGATGGTGCGGCGCCACGTGGACCTGCGCCCCTTCGCGGTCAACGACGGCGAGAACATCTGGGTCCTGCCCGGGGGACTGACCCGGGTCGCCCTGCGCGAGGGCGGCCTCGTCGTGAACTCGAGCCAGGGCGGGGGGTCCAAGGACACCTGGGTCGTGGGCGGAGGCCCCTCCATGCCCGTGCTCCCGCCGCGCCAGATCGTGCTCCGCAGCGCAGGGCCACCGATGGACTCCGGACCGCAGCCGGACTCCGAGCACGGCGTGCAGCAGCAACAGCAGCAACAGCAGCAACAGCAACAGCAACAGCAGCAGCAACAGCAGCCTCATCAGCAAGGTCAGAGTCAGAGTCAGAGTGCGCCGCAGGTCCCGGTGGGGCGCCCATGACGCGGGCCCTCCTCAGCCGGGTGGCCGAGTCCATCTTCTGGGTCGGCCGCTACGTGGAGCGGGCCGAGGGCACGGCACGGATCCTCGACGTGTCGGTGTACCAGGCCCTCGAGCAGAGCGACGTGGAGGGGTCGGCCTCGGCGCGCCGGCTGCTCGCCGTGATGGGACTGCCCGACAGCGGCACCGAGACGCTGTGGCAGGCGACGGAGCGACTCGCCACCGATCCACAGAGCCGGTCCTCCATCGCCGGCGCACTGGCCGCAGCGCGCGAGAACACGCGAGCGGTGCGCCACGTGGTCCCCGTCGAGTTCTGGGAGCACATCAACGCGACCTGGTCCGAGCTGCCCCTGCAGTGGCAGGCCAGCCGCCAAGCCGGGCCGGCCTCCCACCTGTCCTTCGTCAAGACCCAGTGCGCCGGCATGATGGGGCTGGCCGACACCATGATGAGCCGGGACCAGACGTGGCTCTTCTTCACCCTCGGTCGCTGCCTCGAGCGTACCGACGTGGTGGCCCGCCAGCTCGCCACCGTCGCCTTCGACGAGGTTCATGACAGCGGCCTCGTGTTGCTCCTGCGGTCCTGCGGGGGCTACGAGCCCTACCTTCGCCTGTCGCAGGGCGTCGTCGAGCCCGGGCGCGTCCTCGACTTCCTCCTGCGGGACCGGCTCTTTCCGCGCTCGGCGTTCGCGTCGCTCACCCTGGCCGAGGACTGCCTGGACCAGATCAACGCCGGCCGCGACGACACCTGGGAGGACGCCCGCGGCCTGATCGGGCTGGCGCGGGCCGAGCTCGAGTACTCCGCCCCCGCCACCCTGGCCCGGGGCCTCGAGACCCGGCTCGAACGGCTCCAGTCGTCCATCTCCTCGGTGAGTGACGCCGTGACCGGCGCGCTACTTCGCGCAGGACCTGCCGACGCAGTGGCGGCAGGGAGGTGGTGGCGTGTGAACCGCCCGGGCTGGCGGCTGCGCGTCGCCCACGAGACGAGGTTCGACTACGACGGGCCGGCGCGTGCGTCGTACAACGAGCTCCGCCTCACTCCGCGCACCGAGCTGCGCCAGACGGCACTCGAGACGAGGGTGGTGACCGTCCCGGCCGCCCAGCAGTACTCCTACGTCGACTACTGGGGCACGCACGTGGTCGCCTTCAACGTCGACCGGCGACACGAGATGCTCTCCATCACCGGTAACGCGCTCGTCGACACCCTGGAACGCCGAGTCGCCCGACGACTGCAGCTGGGACGACGTGGCGGACGCGTCGCTGACCATGGCCGACCACCTCGGCCATCGCTTCTACACCGCGCCCACCCCCGAGCTCGCCGCCGTCGCCGAGGGACTGTGCGCCGGCCGGCCGCTGCAGACGGTGCGCAACATCTTCGGCTGGACCCACGACGCGCTGCGGTACCGCCGCGGGGTCACCGGCGTCCTCACGTCCGCCGCCGAGGCACACGCCGACGCCGTCGGCGTGTGCCAGGACTTCGCCCACCTCTCCCTCACGCTCATCCGCTCCGCCGGCGTGCCCAGCCGCTACGTCTCGGGCTACTTCCATCCCGAAGCCGACGCCACCATCGGCGAGGAGTTCACCGGGGAGAGCCATGCCTGGGTCGAGGTGTGGACCGGGAAGTGGTGGGGCTACGACCCGACCAACGACGTCGAGGTGGGGGAGCGTCACGTCGCGGTCGGACGTGGTCGCGACTACGGCGACGTGCCTCCCGTCAAGGGGATCTACGCCGGGAACGCCGACAACGCCATGCGGGTAGCCGTTCGCATCACGCGTACGCACTGACCCCGGGAGCGCCGTGTTGACCCGTATGCGCATCTGGTTGCCCGACGCCCCGGGCGTGCTCGGCGCGGTGGCGGCGGAGATCGGCGCCGTGCAGGGAAACGTGGTCGGCCTCGAGGTGCTCGAGCGCGAAGCCGGCGTCGCCATCGACGAGCTGGTGGTCGAGCTGCCGGACGAGGCCGGCGTCCTCGACGCGGTGTGCCGAGGCGTGCGCAACGTTCCCGGCGCAGGAGTGGAGGAGGTGACGGAGTTGGTGGGCGAGGCCCCAGACCGCGAGGACACCGTTCTCGCCGCAGCAGCGGCCATCCTGGAGGGGGCGACGCCGCAGGAGGCCGTCGAGACGCTGGCGTCGCGCCTCACGTCGCTCTTCGAACTGTCCTGGCTGGCGTTGGCCGACCCCGAGCTGAGGCAGTTCTCCGACGTGCGGGGCGAGGACGCGCCAACCGTCCAGTGGGTCGCGGCGTTCACCGAGGGCTCGCGCAGCGGAACGGACCCGGCCAACGACACCACGAGCTCCGGGGTCTTCGTCGAGCCCGTCCCGGGGACGGGCTACACGCTCTGCGGGGGCAGACCGGCCGCGATCAGGCGCCGCGAACGTCACGAGATCACGCTGCTCGTCACGGTCGCCTCGCGCCTGGCCTCCGCCCTCGGCGGCGGAGGCGACAACAGCACCGCGTAACGTCGCCGCCATGGTGCGCGTCGGGTTCGTAGGAGCAGGCCTCATCGCGTGGGCGCACGCGCTGGGGCTCAAGGCCATGATCGACGCCGGGGTGATCGATGCCTCGGTCGAAGTGGTCCACGACCAGCGTGAGCGGCAGGCCCGGTCCCTGGCCGAGGCCATAGGTGCCGAGGTGGTCGCGGACGCGGCAGAGGTGGCGGCGCGGTGCGACGCCGTCTGGGTGTGCACGCCCACTGCGGCCCATCGCCACGCCGTCGACGCGGCCCTCGCGGCCGGCCGCGCTGTCTTCTGCGAGAAGCCCCTCGCCGTCGACCTGCCTGCCGCGACGGCCCTCGTGGAGGCGGTGGAACTCGCAGGGGTACCGAGTCAGTGCGGGCTGGTGCTGCGCAGTGCGCCGGTTTTCCGGGCATTGCGCGATCTCGTCGCGTCGGGTGAGCTTGGCCCGCCCATGGCCGCCGTGTTCCGCGACGACCAGTACTTCCCGATTCAAGGCAGGTACGCTTCGAAGTGGCGTGGCGACGTGACCCAGTCCGGTGGCGGCTGCCTCATTGAGCATTCGATTCACGACGTCGACATCTTGCGCTTCTGCTTCGGCGAGGTCACGGCGGTGGCGGCGAGGACGGCGAACATCTCGGGGCACGAGGGGGTCGAGGACCTGGCCAGCGTCTCGATGTCGTTCGTCTCGGGCCTCGAGGCACAGCTCACGAGCGTGTGGCACGACATCTTGAGTCGTGGCTCGACACGCCGCGTGGAGCTGTTCTGCCGCGAAGGCATGATCTGGCTCGACGACGAGTTCCGGGGGCCGCTCCACGTGCAGACCAGTGCGGAGACAGCCGTCCGTCTCTGCCCTTCACCGGAGTGGGTCGACGCACTCCCCTTGGCCGACGACGAGGTCGGATTGGCCATCCGGGCCTACGTCGAGGCGGACCGGGGATTCCTCGACGCGGTCTCGGCCGGGACGACGCCCGAGCCGAGCCTCGGTGAGGCGCTCGTGGCGCACCGTCTCGTCGACGCCGCCTACCGCTCCGCGGCGGCAAGGGGGACGCCGGTCGAGATCGACTGAATGCGCACGCGGCGGCGCATTGACACGCCTTTGTGCACTCGGTTGAGCCGACGTTGCTGCACTACCTGTAAGGCGGCGCCTCGGTGGGATCATCACGCCGTGGACCGCGCCTCCGCCTCGAGGATGAATTCGGCGGCGGAGCTCTCATCCCGAAGTCGGAAAACGAGGCGAAACCGCTCGTCACCGGCGTGAGCCATACCGGTACCCGCCTCCGGCCGCGGGGGTGGCAAGGCTACGATTTCGCTTGCGTCGTCCGGCGCTCCCTCGTTCCTCGAGGGCCGGCCCCGAAGCGACCCACGAGAGGAGCTCCCCCAAGCGTGCGCTCACTGCTGCGAATCTTCAATCAGCAACCGCTGGCGGCGAAGGTCCCCGAAGTCACGGCCATGTTCTGGGTCATCAAGATCTCCACGACTGCGGCCGGCGAGGCCATCTCGGACATGTTCGTCAACCGCAAGGCCCTCGGGGTCGTGGTCGAGGTGTCGATGTTCGCCGTCGCGCTCGTGCTCCAGTTCGCCTCGCGCCGCTACGCCGCGATCCCGTACTGGTTCCTCGCGCTGGCCATCGCCACGGCCGGCACGGGAGTCGCCGACACCATGCACCTCGTGCTCGGCATGCCCTACGCCGTCACCACGCTGTTCTGGTTGGTCGTGCTGGCCGTGGTCTTCTTCGCGTGGGACCGCAGCGAGCACACGCTCGACATCCACTCCATCACGACCAACCGGCGCGAGAAGTTCTATTGGGCGGTCGTCTTCTCCACCTTCGCCTTGGGAACGGCGGTCGGCGACTTCGCGGCCACGACCATCGGGCTCGGCTACCTGTCGTCCGCGATTCTCTTCAGCGGCGTGATCCTGATCCCCTGGGCCGGGTGGAAGTTCCTCAAGTGGAACGCCATCTTCTCGTTCTGGTTCGCCTACGTGATCACCAGGCCCGTGGGTGCGTCCTTCGCCGACTACTTGAGCAAGGGGCACCAGATCAGCGGCGCCGGTTTCGGCGACTGGCAGACGGCGCTCGTCCTGACCTGCGTGGTCGTGCTGCTGGTGGCCTACACGGCGCGGGCCCGCTACGACATCCAGTCGCCCGGGGCCGAGATCGCCGGAGGGACCTGACCCCGCCGGACGCAGGGGCCGTTCGCTCCGGTCACCCGTAGCCTAAGGCCATGGACATCGGACCCTTCCTTCTGGAGCTCTACGGCCGCATCCCACCGCTGGCCGCCGACGCGGTCGAAGGGCTCACGGCCGAGGAGTTGGCCTGGACGCCCGCACCGGGGGCCAACTCCGTCGGCTGGCTCGTCTGGCACCTCACCCGCGTCCAGGACCACCACGTAGCCGAGCTGCTCGACGAGCCCCAGATCTGGGCCTCGGGAACGTGGGCCGAGCGCTGCGGGCTCGAACCCGACCCGTCGAACACGGGCTACGGCCACGGCACCGACCAGGTGCGCGCCGTGCAGCCCGACGGCCCCGACGCCCTCCTCGGCTACCTGCGAGAGGTGGACGTCCGGACGAACCGCTTCCTCGAGACCGTGACCCCAGCCGACCTCGACCGCGTGGTCGACCGGCGCTGGGACCCGCCGGTCACCCTTGGCGTGCGCCTGGTGAGCATCGCCGACGACTGCATCCAGCACGCCGGCCAGGCGGCCTACGTACGCGGGCTGATCCAGCTCGAGCAGTCCTGACCGGGGCCCGACCGGCGGCGGTGGGCGCCGCCGGCGTGCGTCCCGGGGTCGGCGCCGGCTCAGCCCGGGCCCGGCGCCTGCCAGCGCACCAGGTCCTCGTAGCGGTAGATCGTCTCGTACCCGAGCCGCCTGTAGACCGGTTCGCCCATAGGTGACGCCTGCAGCGTGCAGGACGAGGCGCCGCGGTCGAACGCGACGTTCGTGGTCCATGCGGTGACGAGGGCGGCGAGACCGCGGCCGCGCTCGTGCGGCACCGTACCGACCCATTGCACGCTGGCCACGCCGTCGCTCTCGTAGGCCAGCGCGGCGGCGACCGGATCCGGCCCCCGCCACGCCACCACCACGTGCACGGCGGGGTCGTCGAGCACCGCGTCCGGCCGGTCGAAGAGGTCGACGAGCACCCCGGCCGGCATGCCGTAGGTGGCGTAGGCGGCCCCATTGACCTCCACGAACCCGCGCACGCCGACGGCATCGTCGACCGCGCGCAGCTCGACGCCCTCGACCGACGGTGGATCGTCGAGCGGCTTGCGGACCAGCATCTGCGGCGCGCCCTCTCCGAAGGTTTCGAGGCCGGCATGCAAGGCCGCCGCTCTCAGATCCTCGTCAGAACCGTCGTCTCGGACCTTGACGGTGAAGCCGCGTCCCAGCCGCCCGAAGAAGGACTCGGCGCGAGCCACCAGCTCGGCGGCCTCGACGTCCTCACCGGTCCGGAACGCACTGTTGCCGACCGCCGGGATCCATGAACCCCCCGCACAGAGGACGACGCCTCCACCTTCTTCGAGCGCGCCGCGTGGTCGCGTAGCGCGTCAGCGCCCGGTTGAAGGCGACGAGATTGCGGTGGCCGAGGGTCGCCTCGTCGCGGGAGTCGACGTGCCTTGACTCTTCTGACCGGTCACCCACGTCGCCATGATGGCGCGGCGAGGACACGGACGACGAACCGGTCAGTGGATCTCGAAGACCGGGTGGCGCTCCGCCACCGCGGCCCACTCCTCGTCGGTCGAGTCCGGCGTCATGCCGTCGAAGAACATGCCCGTCTCGAACTTCCACTTGCGCAGATAGGCGCGCAGGATCGGGGTGCGCTCGGCGACCGGCACCTCGACCGCAGTGCAGACCCGGCGGCGCCGGCCGAGGATCAGCACCATGTGCCCTCCGGCATGGCGGACGTTGCGCACCCACTGGGTCTCGCCTCGCGGCGCCACGAGGTACTCGGTGCCGTCGATGGTCAGCGGGTTGACCGGGGTGTGGTGCAGCTCGCCCGTCGTCCGGCCACGATGCTCGAGCACCCGCGACCCGTGGACGCTGACGCCGAGTCGGGTCAGGCCGGCCGTCAGCTTGTTCAAGACATTGCGGGTGACCCAGTCGGGGCGCTTGTAGTGGGCTCCGGTCTCGTCGCTCTCCGGCTCGATGCTCGTGGTGTCGGTCGTCACGATCGTGACCTCCTCGATCCTCCGGTGCCGGGTGCACCAGGCTTACGAACAGTGATCGTAAACGAGAACAGTGTTCGTGTCAAGTACTTGTGTTCGCAGTCTGGAGCCGTCACACTGGCGCGGATGCCGGGCCCACCCTCCGTTCCCTCCGTGCCGCTCCTCCCGTCCGCCCCGCGCACCGCGCGCGCCCGGGTCCGCGAGGAGCTGTCTACGGAGATCCTCGCCGTGGCCCGTCGCCACCTCGCCGAAGAGGGCGCCGCCGCCCTCTCCCTGCGCTCGGTGGCCCGCGACCTCGGCATGGCACCCTCCGCGCTGTACCGCTACTTCGACGGACGGGACGCCCTGCTCAGCGCTCTCATCTTCTCGGCCTACGAAGCGCTGGCCGAGACCGCCGAGGCGGCAGCCGACGAGGCGCAGCGTGCCATGTGGAGCGATGCCGAGCGGTGGCAGGCCGTCCCCCGGGCGCTGCGCGCCTGGGCCCTCGCCCGCCCGCACGAGTGGGGTCTCGTCTTCGGCTCCCCGGTACCGGGCTACCACGCGCCCTACGACACCGTCACGCCCTACGCCCGGATTGCCACGGCGCTGCTGCGCCCGGTGGTGGAGGCCAAAGCAGCGGGGCGGTTGCGGATGGACGCTCCGGCGCGGCCGGTCCCCGATGCACTCGGTGACGCGATCGCCCCGGTGCGAGAGGCGCTGCTGCCCGACATGACGGTGGAGAAGGTGGTCGTCGCGATCGAAGCCTGGACGACGATCATCGGCGCCGTCAGCCTCGAGGTGTTCGGGCACTGGCGCAACACCATGCTGATCCGGGAGAGCTGTTCGTGGCCATGACGCGTGACGTCGCCGCGTCCATCGGCCTGACCTGACAGCGCGCGTGCATCGGCCGGACGTGACAGGCGCTCAGGTGGTGCGCGCGCCCGCAGCGCCTGGGCGCCGGGCCGGTTCCCCGGCGGCTCATAGGATGGGCCTCCGATCAGCGTCACCTTTCGGGCCCGCCACGCTCAGGATGCGCCTTGAGGTTGCTGTGGAGTCAAGGGAAGAAGACGCGCTGACTCAGAGACCCCGATAGACGGCCGAGGCGAACGCCAGCGGCGCGAACCCATTGCCGACGGATATCGGCGCGTCCGAGCCGGGGAAGCGACACGATCAACCAGACCCAGGATCTTGCTGCCCCCGCGAGGTCCTGGGTCGCCCCTTGTCCGCGGTAGCGCCTGTACAGATTTGGTCCGCATCTACCGTAGGCGAGGGCACGAGCAAAAACCCCTGGAAGATCTGTCCGCTCGCGTTTGGCCACAACCGCCGACTCCGTGACGACGAATCGGTACCCCGCGAGCTGCGATCGCCAGCAGAAGTCGATGTCCTCGCCCACGAAAAGGACCTCGTCGAACCCACTGACAGCCGTGAAGGCCTCCCGACGGACGGCCAAGTTGGCCGCGAGGCCCGCCGGCAGGAAACCGAGCTGGCTCGTGGCCGCAGGAACGAGTTCACTCTCGACCGCATCGTTCAGAGAGTGCAGGTCGAAGATCCCGGCAGCCACGTCAGCATCGGCCAGGGCAGTGGCGAACACGTTCAACCAACCCGGCTGGACGACGTCGTCGGCGTCGCAGAACGCCAGAAACTCACCCCGCGCCGCGTCCACTCCCACGTTGCGCGCCGCGGCCGGTCCGGCTTTGGCCGAGGCGTCGATCACTCGAATGGCACTGCAACGGCTCGCCCAATCGCGTGCCAGGGCCACGCTCGCGTCACGCGAGCCGTTATCGGCCACGATGACCTCCCACGGCTCGTCGCATTGCTGTGTCGCGAGCGCCGCCAGCTGATCATTGAGCCATGGAAGCCCGTCGCGTACGGGCACGACGACGCTGATGATTGAGTGAATCTACCAGCGCAGGTGATGCTTTCAGATCCGTATCAGCTGATCGACATGCACGCTCGTCTCCATTCTTGCGTCCAGATCTGCGAGAAAGGAAACGCGATGGTGATGCGGCTCGACCGGTTCCTCGCCCGCGGACGTCACCGGTCAGCACCGTTGTCGGGTGTCGTCACGTCGGCCCACGACGGGTCGCGCCGAGCGCACGCACACCTCTGTGCGCAACCTCGACCGCGGCCGACGAGGTGCGCGCCCCGCCTCCGCCGGCCAGAAAGCGCGGCGGGCTTCAGCCGAGGATGGGCAGCCGAACCTCGATGCCGGCGTTCTGCAGGAAGACGAGCTTGTGCTCGAGGGCGTTCTGCCAATCGATCATGTCCTTGTCGTACTGCATGCGATCGCCTTCCTCGCAGGCGTGCTCGAGCTCGTCGAACGCCAGGTCTTCGGCGTCGAGCAGGGCCCGATACTTCGAAAGGAAGTGGTCGTCGATCGGCTGGTGCACGTCGTCCTCCTACCTGCCGGCCCGACCTCTGCGAGCCGGTCCCGTCAGATTACTTCCGTCACGTGTCGTTCGCCGAGGTGACACGTCGCCCCCCGGCCACCGCACGGATCGATCACCACGACCGGCGGAGTCGGTGATACGTGCGTGGCATCAGGGCCCGGAACACCGTCGCCGCGTCGATCAGCCCGGAGACGCTGATCTGGAGCGACGGGCCGCCGGCACGCGCCAGAATCCGGCGCGAGACCGTCTCGACGCTGCGCATGGTGAGCCGGGGTGGACGGCGCAGCCCCCGACCGAGGGCGCCGAGCCCGAGCTCGGTCGGCATGAACGCCGGGTAGACGACGTGGACCCGGACGCCCTTGGACGCCAGGCGGAACGAGATGGACTCGCTGAAGGCCGAGAGCGCCGCCTTCGAGGACGGGTAGGCCCCCGGTCCGGGGGAGGGGAGCCGGCCCCCGTCGGAGGACACGTTGACGATGGTCCCGCGCCCGCGCTCGACCATGGACTCCATGACGGCGAGGGTCGCCGCCAGCGGCGCGAAGAAGTTCACGTCGAACGTCCTCCGGAAGTCCTCCTCGGAGATGTCGGCCAGGCGGACGGCCGGGTCGAGGGCGGCGTTGTTGACCAGGATGTCGATCGGCCCGAGCTCGGTCGCGATGCGGGCGAGCGCGGCTCGGAGGGCCCGAGTGTCGGCGACGTCGCACGTGATGGTCAGAGAGCGGGGCGAATGCCCTCGCAGGTCGTGTCCCACCGCGGCGAGCCGCTCGCCGTCACGGGCCAGGCCCGCCACCACGGCGCCGGCGCGGGCCAGGTCACGGCAGAGCTGCGCACCCAAACCGGCCGATGCCCCGGTGACGACGGCGACGGACCCCGCGTAGCGCCCGCCGAACGCCGGAGGTCGGGCGGCGGGGCCGGGCACCCGCACTCAGACCGGATCGGTGAACGCCGCCAGCGCCGGCCCGAGTTGCTCGGATGCCGACGCCAGCACCGCCTGGGCCGCCACCAGCGCGGCCAGGTCCCCCCGCACGCGCACCCGGCCGTCGGCGAGCGCGTCGGCCGGTTCGAGCTCGCCGAGCGCCATGGCGGAGGCGTCGGCGTAGCCCACGACGAGGGTGACGTCGGCGTGGAGGGACCCCTCGGGGTCGAGGGCCAGGCGGGCCTGGCCGCCCGACACGGTCAGGACGGTGCGGACGACGGCCTGATCACCGGCGTCGGCGCGGGTGCCGACGAGGTCGGCCGGCGCGCCCGTCACGATCTGCGCCACCGCGAACGCGCCGTCGGCCGCGGCGAGCGAGGTGGCGGCGGCATCGGCGACGGCCGCGGACAGGTCGAGGGCCGAGAGCAGCTGATCGAACGAACGCACCCACTCGGGCGAAAGGTAGCGGGCCATCGGTGAGGGCGGGAGGGCGCGGCGATCGGGTGCAGGCTTGCCGGCTCAGCCGGCGGCGGCCTCTTCGGCGCTCTTCTTCTTGCGCCCTGTGATCTTCCGCCCGAGCCAGGCCACGGGGTCGTAGCGCGCGTCGACCACCCGTTCCTTCATCGGGATGATCCCGTTGTCGGTGATCTTGATGTGCTCGGGGCAGACCTCGGTGCAGCACTTGGTGATGTTGCACATGCCGAGTCCGCGGTCGTGCGCCAGCTCCCGGCGGTCGTTCACGTCGAGCGGGTGCATCTCTAGCTCGGCGAACCGGATGAAGAAGCGGGGGCCGGCGTATTTGGGCTTGTTCTCCTCGTGGTCGCGGATGACGTGGCAGACGTTCTGGCACATGAAGCACTCGATGCACTTGCGGAACTCCTGCCCGCGCTCCACGTCCACCTGCATCATGCGATAGCCGCCCTCGGGTTCGGGGCCCGGCTTGAAGGCGGGGACGGTCTTGGCCACCTCGTAGTTGAAGCTGACGTCGGTCACGAGGTCGCGGATGATCGGGAACGCCTTCATGGGGGCCACGGTCACGGGCTCGCCATCGGGCAGCGTGTCCATGCGTGTCATGCACATCAGCCGGGGCAGGCCGTTGATCTCGGCCGAACACGATCCGCACTTGCCCGCCTTGCAGTTCCAGCGGCAGGCCAGGTCCGGCGCGTCGGAGGCCTGGATGCGGTGGATCACGTCGAGCACCACCTCGCCCTCGACGGCCGGCATCACGTAGTCGGTGAACTCACCGCCCCCGCCGTCCCCGCGCCAGACCCGCATCGTCACCTTCTCGTCCCGGTTGTCGTTCATGGGGACTCAGTGTCCTTCCTCGAAGAGCTCGCGCAATTCGGCGGGCATCTGCGGCAGCGGTTCGGGCGCGATGGAGATGGAGGCCAGGTACCCCTTCTCGCCGGTCTGGTGCTGCACGAAGTTGACCTTGCCCATCTCGGGGTCCGGACCCGGGAAATCCTCCCGGGTGTGCCCGCCGCGCGATTCCTTGCGGTTGAGGGCACCCTGGGCGACGGCGATCGACGTGGTGATCATGGAGGGAAGGTCGGTGGCCATGTTCCAGCCCGGGTTGTAGGCCGGGCCACCCTTCACCTGCACCTTGGCCGTCTGCTGCTTGAGATCCTCGAGCTTGCCCAGCGCCTCTTCGAGCTCAGGCCCCGTGCGGATGATTCCGACCAGCGACTGCATCGTCTCCTGCAGCTCCTCGTGGACGCCGTAGGGGTTGTAACCGTCCTCACGCCCGAAGGGCGCGAACGCTTCGTCGATCACCGAGGCGATCTCCGCCGCGTCGACGCTGGGCGAGCCGGTGCGGCCCTCCGCGAAGTCGGCCGCTCCGATCCCGGCCCGGCGACCGAAGACGATGAGGTCCGAGAGCGAGTTGCCACCGAGGCGGTTCGCCCCGTGCATGCCGCCCGACACCTCGCCGATGGCGAAGAGCCCGGGCACGGTCGCCGCCTGGGTCTCGGCGTCGACCCGCACCCCTCCCATCATGTAGTGGCAGGTCGGGCCGACCTCCATGGCCTCGGCGGTGATGTCGACGCCGGCCAGCTCCATGAACTGGTGGTACATCGACGGGAGCCGGCGCTTGATGTACTCGGGCGTGCGCCGCGACGCGATGTCGAGGTAGACGCCGCCATGAGGGGTGCCCCGGCCGGCCTTCACCTCGGAGTTGATGGCGCGGGCCACCTCGTCGCGCGGGAGCAGGTCCGGGGTGCGGCGGTGGTTGATGTGGTCGTCGTACCAGGCGTCGGCCTCTTCTTCGGTCTCGGCCGTCTCGGCCCGGAACATGTCGGCCACGTAGTTGAACATGAAGCGCGTGCCCTCGGAGTTGCGCAGCACGCCGCCGTCGCCGCGCACGCCCTCGGTGACGAGGATGCCGCGCACCGACAACGGCCACACCATGCCGGTCGGGTGGAACTGCACGCATTCCATGTCGATGACGTCGGCCCCGGCCCAGATGGCCATGGCGTGACCGTCGCCGACCGACTCCCACGAGTTGGAGGTGTACTTCCATGCCTTGCCGATCGATCCGGTGGCGAGCACGAAGGCCTTGGCGGTGAAGAGCACCATTTCGCCGGTCGGTCGCATGTAGCCCACGGCGCCCGAGATGCGGCCCTCGGCGTCGGGCAGCAGGCGCAGGATCTTGCACTCCATGAAGACGTCGGTCCCCATGGAGACCACCTTCTGCTGCAGCGTGCGGATGAGCTCCAGGCCGGTGCGGTCACCGACGTGGGCCAGGCGGGCGTAGCGGTGGCCGCCGAAGTCGCGCTGGGTGATGCGGCCGTCCTTGGTGCGGTCGAAGAGCGCGCCCCAGCGCTCCAGCTCGAAGACCCGGTCGGGCGCCTCCATGGCGTGGATCTGCGCCATGCGCCAGTTGTTGAGCATCTTGCCGCCGCGCATGGTGTCGCGGAAGTGGACCTGCCAATTGTCCTCGGGCCACACGTGGCCCATGGCGGCCGCCATGCCGCCCTCGGCCATGACCGTGTGCGCCTTGCCGAGGAGCGACTTGCAGACGAGCGCCACGCGCAGGCCGCGCTCCTTCGCCTCGATGGCGGCGCGCAGGCCGGAGCCTCCGGCGCCGATGATGATGACGTCGTAGTCGTGGGTCTCGTAATCGGCGGTGGCAGTCTGCTCGGCCATTCGAATCGCTCTTTCTCGTCTTCGACTTCGTCTGATCCTGTGCCCGCCGGAGTCCCGTCCCCGAGCCTAGAAATGGAACCCGGGGTCGTGGATGGTGCCGCTGGCCACGAGGCGCACGTAGAGGTCGGTCAGCGCCACGACGGAAAGGCTGATCCAGGCGAAGATCATGTGCCGGGCGTTGAGCGGCGTCACGAACTTCCAGAGCTTGTGCCGCGTCGGGTGCTTGGCGAAGGAGCGCACCTGGCCGCCGCAGAAGTGGCGGCAGGCGTGGCACGAGAGCGAGTACAGCCACAGGAAGGCGGCGTTGGCGCACAGGACGACGGTGCCGACGCTGACGCCGATCCCGTAGCCGGGCTGCCGGAAGGCGAGAATCGCGTCGTAGGTGAGGATGCAGTTGAACAGGAGCAGGATCCAGAAGAAGTAACGGTGGATGTTCTGGAGGATGAGTGGGAACCGGGCCTCGCCGCTGTAGCTGCCGTGGGCGTCGGCCACGGAGCACGCCGGGGGCGACCACCAGAAGGAGCGGTAGTAGGCCTTGCGGTAGTAGTAGCAGGTCAGGCGGAAACCCAGCGGGAAGATCAGGATCAGCAGGGCCGGCGAAAAGTTCCAGAACGGCAACGTGCCGAACGGGTGGCTGCCCGTCACGCAGCTGTTTGCGATGCAGGGGGAGTAGAAGGGCGAGATCAGGTTCCGGTGCAGGTCCGCACCGGCGTAGTAGTCCTTGTTCACGAAGGCGGCCCAGGTCGAATAGATGACGAAGGACGTCAGCACGACGACCGTGATCACCGGTTCGACCCACCAGGTGTCCTGGCGCAGGGTGGGCCGGTCGGGTCCGCTCTGGCGCGACCCGATGGTCACGGGCGTCGCGGATGTGCTCTCGACCGTCGTCGTCACTCGGACCTCCTCGCTGCCCGGACCGGTCATCGCGGCCGGCTCGCCCGAGCCTCCGTCGGGCGGGCGACGCGCCTCCGTTGCCCGGGGCGTGGTGCCCGGGCCGGACGACGAGACGTTACGAGGTGTCACCCGCAACGTCAAAGACATAATGAACATGAAATTCAGAGCAGTAAGCTCTGAATCGGTGCAACTCCACCAGCTCACGTACGCCCTGGCCGTGGCCGAAGAGCGGAGCTTCACCCGCGCCGCCGACCGGCTCCACCTGGCCCAGCCCTCCCTGTCGCGCCAGGTCCGGCTGCTCGAGCACGAGCTCGGCGTCGTGCTCTTCAACCGTGGACCGGGTCAGGGGAGCGTCACGCTGACGCCCGACGGGCAGGCCCTGGTGCCCTTCATGCAGCGAGTGCTCGCCGACGTGGAGGCCACGGGGGCCGAGGCCCGGGCGCTCTCGGGCATGGCGCGCGGCCGCCTGGCCGTGGGAGCCACGCCCAGCCTGGTGACGAGCGTGCTGGCACCTGCCCTCGTCGAATTCCACGGCCAGCACCCCGGGATCGTCCTCTCCGTGGTGGAGGCGGGTTCGCACCAGCTCGTACCCCAGGTCGCGGCGGGCGAGGTCGACCTCGCGCTCGTCGTGCTGCCGGCGATCGACCCGTTGGTGACGACCACGCCGCTCTTCGACGACCCTCTGGTCCTGGCGACATCGCCGGACCACCCGCTGGCGCGGCGCCGCGGCGTCCGGGTGCACGAGCTCGACGGACTCGACCTGGTCATGTTCCGGGAGGGCTACGACCTGCGCGACGTCACCCTCTCGGCCTGCACCGAAGCAGGGGTGGAGCCCCGCCTGGTCAGCGAGGGCGGCGAGATGGCGGGGGTCCTCTCCTTCGTCGCCGCCGGCCTCGGCGCCGCCGTGGTGCCCGCCATCGCCGTGCCCACCGACGGGACGCTGGTCGCGGTGCCGTTCACGCGCCCGACGCTCAGCCGCACCATCGGCCTGGCCCAGCGCGGCGACCGCGCGCTCGCCCGCCCGGCGCGTGCGTTGGCCCAGCAGTTGCTGGGCCGCCGCCACGCGCCGCATCGGGAGGATGGGGTTTAGGCTTCGTCCATGACCGGCCATGCCTCCGACCCGTCAGTGACGCCGCACCCGGGCCTGCTCAAGCCCCCGGCCGACCTGCCCCGTTCGATCGTCGACCTGCGCGCATCCGGTTGGGAGTCGGTGCCGGTGGCCGAGGAGATGCGGCGCAACACGGCCAAGCTCATCGCGGCCGACCGCCCACTCGTCCCCGGTGTCCTCGGGTTCGAGGAGACGGTGGTGCCCCAGCTGGAGAACGCGGTCCTGGCGGGACACGACCTCATACTCCTCGGCGAGCGCGGCCAGGCCAAGACCCGCGTCATCCGGTCGCTGGTCGGCCTGCTGGACGAATGGCTCCCCATCGTCGAGGGCTCCGAGATCAACGACGACCCCTACAATCCCGTCTCGCGCTTCGCCATCGATCGGGTCGACGAGCTCGGGGAGGCGACCCCGGTCAGCTGGGTCCACCGCTCGCAGCGCTACGGCGAGAAGCTGGCCACACCCGACACGTCGATCGCCGATCTCATCGGCGAGGTCGACCCGATCAAAATCGCCGAGGGCCGATACCTCAGCGACGAGCTCGCGTTGCACTACGGCCTCATCCCGCGGGTCAACCGCGGCGTCTTCGCCATCAACGAGCTGCCCGATCTCTCCGAGCGCATCCAGGTCGGCCTCCTCAACATCCTCGAGGAGCGCGACGTGCAGATCCGCGGGCACCGCATCCGCCTGCCGCTCGACATCATGCTCGTGGCCACGGCCAACCCCGAGGACTACACCAACCGCGGTCGCATCATCACACCGCTCAAGGACCGCTTCGGGGCGCAGATCCGCACGCACTACCCGTTCGAGACCCAGACCGAGGTCAAGATCATGGAGGCGGAGGCGGACCTGCCCACCGCCGGCGTCCCCGTCACCGTCCCGTCCTACATGAAAGAGGTCATCGCCGAGGTCTCGCAGCTGGCCCGGCGCAGCACGCACCTCAACCAGCGAAGCGGCGTCTCGGTCCGCCTGTCCATCGCCAACTACGAGACGCTCGTCGCCTCGTCCGTGCGGCGCGCTCTGCGCACGGGCGAGCCCGTGGCCGTCCCGCGCATCAGCGACCTGGCCTCGCTCGTGCCGTCGACCACCGGCAAGATCGAGGTCGAGGCCATGGAGGAGGGCCACGAGGACGAGGTGGTGGCCCAGCTCGTGGCGGCGGCCACGCTGTCGGTCTTCCGGCGTCGCGTCACCCTCGACGACCCGGCCGCCATCGTCGGCGCCTTCCACGACCAGGTGGTGGTCCACGTGGGCGACGACCTGCCGTCGTCGACCTACCTGGAGGTCCTCGCCGACATCCCAGAGCTCGAGCCCCCCACCCGCAAGCTGGCCGGTCCCGAGGCGGCGGAGGCGGAGTCGCCCGCACTGATGGCGAGCGCGCTCGAGTTCCTCCTCGAGGGGCTCCACCTGACCAAGCGGCTGAACAAGGACGCCTCCGGGGCGCGCGCCCTCTATCGCGGGCGGAAGTAGCAATCGTGCGGCGAGCGTAGGAGTGAACCGGTGAGCGTTGGCTACGACTACACGGAGTGGGACGGCACTCAGCAGTTCGCCGACCTCGACCCAGACGATTTGCTGGCCGGACTGACCGACGACCTCCTCTCCGGCGGCGACCTCGACGAGGCGCTCCGCCGGCTCCTGCGCAGCGGTATGCGCACGCCGGACGGTGAGGAGATCGCCGGCCTGCGCGACCTGCTCGAGCAGCTCCGGCGGCGGCGGGCCGAGATGCTCGCCGAGGGCGACCCCGACGGCCGCATGGCCGAGCTCACCGCTCAGCTCGACGAGATAGAGCAGGACGAGCGTGCCGCCATCGACGATCTCCTCGAGGAGGCCCGCTCCTCGGGCGACCGCCGACGCGAGGAGGTCACCGACGACGTGGCCACCGAACGCCGGATGGCCCTCGACCTGCAGCCCGACGACCCCGCCGGGCGCATCAGCTCCCTCCAGCACTACGACTTCGTGTCCTCCGAGGCCCGCGAGCGCTTCGAGGAGCTGCTGGAGGAGCTCCGTCGCGAGATGGCGGACACCTTCTTCGAGGGGGCCTCCGACGCGCTCTCGAACATGAGCCCCGAGCAGATGCAGCGCATGCGCGACGCCTACGGCGCGCTCAACCAGATGCTCGAGCAACGCGAGCGCGGCGAGGAGCTCGATCCGAGCTTCGAGCAGTTCATGGCCGAGTACGGCGACATGTTCCCGGGCAACCCGCAGACCCTCGACGAGCTCCTGGAGCAGCTGGCCGAGCGCATGGCGGCCGCCCAGGCGGTCTGGAACTCGCTCTCACCCGAGCAGCAGGCCCAGCTGCGCCAACTGATGGAGGCCGTGCTCGAGGACATGGACCTGCGCTGGCAGGTCGAGCGCCTGGCCCAGAACCTCCAGCGCGCCGTGCCCGACGCCGGCTGGCAACGCTCCTACGACTTCACCGGCGACAACCCGATGGGCCTGAGCCAGGCCACCGACCTGGCCAGCCGGCTGGGTCAGCTCGACCGTATGGAAGAGGTCCTCCAGAGCGCCTCGACCCCGGCTGCGCTGGGCGAGATCGACGTCGACCAGGTCCGTCGCCACATGGGCGAGGACGCCGCCCGCGCCCTCGAGCGACTGGCCAACCTGACCAAGACGCTGGCCGACGCCGGGTTGATCGAGCAGCAGGGCGGGCGCATAGAGCTCACGCCGCAGGGCGTGCGGCGCCTGGGCCAGAAGGCGCTCGCCGACCTCTTCGGGCAGATCAACAAGGACCGCATCGGCGACCATTCCGCCCTTCGCACCGGGTCGGGCCACGACCGCGAGGAGACCACGAAGGCGTACGAGTACGGGGACCCGCTGAACCTGCACCTCTCCACCACGGTCCACAACGCGGTGCGGCGCGGTGGCTCAGGCGTCCCCGTCCGCCTCAAGCCCGAGGACTTCGAGGTGGTCGAGGTCGAGGCGTTGAGCCGCTCGGCCACCGTGCTCGCGGTCGACCTGTCGATGTCGATGCCGATGCGCGACAACTTCGTGCCCGCCAAGCGGATGGCCATGGCCCTGCAGACGTTGATCTCGTCGAGCTTCCCGCGGGACTACCTCGGCATCGTCGGCTTCTCCGAGGTCGCCCGCGAGATACGGCCCGACGAGGTCCCCACGGCCATGTGGGACTACGTCTACGGCACCAACCTGCAGCACGCGCTCGCCCTGGCGCGCCGCATGCTGACGCACCAGCACGGGACCAAGCAGATCATCGTGGTCACCGACGGAGAGCCCACCGCGCACGTCGACGACTACGGCGAGGTCTTCTTCAACTACCCGCCGGTGCCCGAGACCCTTCGCCGCACCATGGCCGAGGTCATCCGCTGCACCCGGGCGGGCATCGTGATCAACACCTTCGCGCTCGACCTCCAGCGCACGCACTATCCCTTCGTCGAGCAGATCGCCCGCGTCAACGGTGGTCGCACCTTCTACACGACGCCCGACGCGTTGGGCGGCTACGTCCTGGTGGACTTCCTGCAGCACCGCCGGGTCATGCGCCCGGCCGGCTGAGCACCGACCCCCCCGCCCCCCCGCCCTGCATGGCGAAGGGTCCGCTGTGCCGCGGACACGGTTCTCGCACCTCGAGTGACAGAGAACGGGATCCGAAGGTCGCGGGCGAGCGTCATCTGGGCCGCCGTGAGGCGGAGCAAACCGGCGTGAAACGGCTCCGAACTCGGGTTTTCATGCAATTTTCCGCCGAATGACAGGCAGGCCGAACACACGTTTCGTGCCCCTTCGGGCCCTTCAGGTCTTGCGCTCGGGGGTCGGGGTGGACAAAGATAGAGATCACATCGTTGTAACTACACGATTGCCACCTGAGGCGAAGAAGGAGGGCGTACCAGTGAAAGTGGACATTTTGACCACGCTCTACGGTCGCCAAGAACGCAGCTGGCAGCTGCAGGCAAACTGCATGGGGGTCGATCCGGACCTTTTCTTTCCCGAGCGGGGAGCGTCGACTCGCGAGGCGAAGGAGGTCTGCCGCGGCTGCGTCGTCCGCGAGGACTGCCTGGAGTACGCCCTTGCCAACGGAGAGAAGTTCGGGATCTGGGGGGGCATGAGCGAGCGGGAGCGCCGGCGGGTGCGCCGGGCCCGCGCCATGGCACGACGCGACGTGGCCACCGCCTAACGGCCAGCCAGGCTCGGGCGGCAGATCAGCTCGAGAGGCGGGCCTCGACGGTGGCGCCGTCGGAGAGGCCGAGCTCGGCGTGCCGGGAGCGGGGCACGGCTGCGAGCACGATCTCGGGGACCAGGCCGACCAGCTCGGCGCCGAGCACCGACCCGCCCAGTGCGCTGACCTGGCGGAGCACCTCGTCGTAGACGTCCGCGGGGCCGACCCGGACCGGGTCGACGAGGTTGCACGAGACCTGCGCCCGGGCCCCGACCGCCAGCCCGAGCGTTCGGACGTCGCGGGACCGGACCTTCGCCGCGACCCTCCGGGCCAGCTCAGCCGAGGAGACCCAGACGTTGTAGGCAACGAGCACCCGGCGCGCGCCCGACCGCGGTGGCGCCTGTCCGCGGGTCGGCCGCTCTCGGGCCGTAGTCGGGGGACAGGCTTCGGAACGCGCCCTTTCGGACCTCCGGGAGCGTGCGATCGGGACGGTCGCGCCCTGGGCCGGAAGGCCGGAAGCGCCGTAAGGGCCGTAGAGGAAGGCCGGCACTCCCAGCTCGGCGCCGAGCCAACGGGCGAAGCCGTCCCGCAGCTCGACCGCTCCGGAGAGGTCGGCCGGGGGCGCACCGCCCAGCCGGTAGGGGACGAAGGGGACCACGTCGAGGGCTCCCAGGCGTGGATGCGCACCCCGGTGGTCACGCAGATTCAGGCGAGCGACCACCGTCGCGGCGAGCGCCCTGGTCGCAACCGACACCAGTTCCGGCTGTCCCGCCAGCGTGAACACGCTGCGGTGGTGGTCGGCGTCGCGGTGCCGATGGAGAAGGGCCGGGCCGGCGGCCTGGGCGAACTCCTGCAGCGCCACCTCGTCGCGGCCCTCGCTGACGTTCACCACGCACTCGACGATCTCGCCGGTCATCGTCATCGGGCCAGCATCACACCCGGCGCGAGGACGAGGGTCACCGGGAAGATCGACGTTCTCGGAACGATCCCTGCTGGGCCGGGAAGAAGCGGGTGAAACGGTCCGCCGAAGGTGCGGGAGAACTCCCCGCGTCGAGACCCGAGGGTCTACGCGTGGGCGCTGAGCGCCGGCACGCTGACCGCGTGCGACGTGCGGCGGCGACGCAGGATGCGGCGGCGCTCACGCTCGGAGGCTCCGCCCCACACCCCGTGGTCGATGTGGTTCTCGAGCGCGTACTCCAAGCACTCGTTCGACACAGGGCAATCGGCGCAGATGCGCTGGGCGACGATGACCCCCATCCCGTCACTCGGGAAGAAAACATCGGGTGCAACTTCCTTGCACTTGCCCCTGGCCATCCATTCGGTATTCATCGCTCGACTCCCTTTTCACGCACCATTTTACGGAAAAAGCCTGCTCAGGCATAGATCTGGGGCATAGGAAGTTCATAAGATTTCAACGCTCGAATCAGGTTCTCACCAGGGTTTATGTCAATGAGTTTCGCGGCGCTACGCTGGGCCGCATGCCGCCCGAGAGCGATGAGGTCGTCGAAGAAGAGGAGTTGGTCGAACCCATCGGACACGCACGCGTGGTCTATCTCGGCCCGGTGGCTCCGCACTGGGAGGTGCAATCGGACTACGGCCCGCCCGACGTCATCGAGCAGTTCCGTGAGCGAGTGCTGGCCCGGCTCGTTCTCCTGCCGCCGCACGACCCGCAGTTTCGTCGCAACAGCGAGCGCGTGGTGCGTGACGCCGAGCGCGAGCAACTCGCGCTCGAATGGGTTCTCGACTACGACGACGAGGCAGCCGAAGGCTGAAGCCCTCGGCCTGTCCCGACTGAGGGCCGGTGGCGGAGAATCGATGGCGTACGTCGGCACGGCGGACCACATCCGCCGGCTGACGCGACATGCGACACGAGGCGCGCAATGATGCGCTGTCGACGAGATGCAGGAGATCGATGCCCGCAGCAGGGGAGGCAGCAGTGGCGAAGATGTACACGATGGACGACGCGCCGGTGGTACGTACCGTGCGCCGCCGCGTGGGAGAGATCTCCGACGACGAGGCGGCGTTGGTGCGCACGCTGACGCCGGCCAGGCTCGACCGTCTGGCCGAAGCCGAGCACCTGCTGGACCTCACCGACCTGATCTCCACCATCCGCACGGACGAGACCATGCGTGACTACGTCTTCGCCATTGCGCCGACGTGGGACGGCACCATCGAGACGCTGGTGTTCGGCGGGCGCGTCACCGTGGCGCTCTCTCGGTTCGAGCTGAGCTGGGTCGCCTGACCGGAATCAGTCGAGCAGACCGATGCGGGCGAGCCAGAGGCCCGGAGCGTCCACCTCGGCCGGCGTCGGCAGGCTGAACTCGTCTTCCCACAAGTGGGTCAGGGCGTCGTCGCCCTTGCGCTCGATGACGCCCTGGACGAAGGAGCGGCCGCGGTCCACTTCGTCTCGCCCCACGTCGAGGCCGAAGAGCCCCGCGAACGCCTGCTCGCCCTTGCCCTCCTCGATCCGGTAGCGGTACCAGGCCTCCTGGAGCGCCGCGGGGGCCGACGTCAGGGACTCGGCGATGCGAGCCGTGACGTGGTCGACGTAGGCCGCGAGTGCGGTGGTCTGCGCGGTCAACGCCCCAGAGAGGCTGCGCTGCTCGGGCGTGATGAGGTCGGAGAGAAGGGCCTCGGGGTCGCTCAGCGCGTCTTCGAGCGAGGCCTGGTCGCCCATACCTTCGCCCAGGCGCTCGACGATGGAGCGCTGGGCCGCGGCGGCATGTGCGGAGGCATCGGCCAAGAGAGTGGAGAGCGACGCCCGCACGCTCGGGCGGGTCAGAACCGCGTGCATGGCGAGCTCGCGCAGACAGATCCAGAGCTGGACCTCTTGCAGCGGCAGGCTCCAGTCGTCGGCGAAACGCGCCACGTTCGCCGGCACGAGCAGGAGGGTCGTCGACTCGGGCCAGGGCAGGGGGAGCGCGTACTGGCCGAAGGCGCGCCGCGCCAGGTGCCCGGCGGCCGAACCGAACTGCATACCGAGGAATACCGGACCGAGGGTGACGGCGAATTGGGAGAGCAAGGCGCCGAGGCCGTTGTTCGGGTCCTCGCCGAGCTCGCTCAGGTCCATGGTGGTGGGCACGGCGGCGGCGCCCTGCTGCTGCGCCTCGACCATCGACCTGAGGACCGGACGATAGGCGTCGAGCACCTTGAAGGACCACTGGCCCGGTCCGACCGCCTCGAACGAGACCCCGCCTCCGGCCCCTGCACCGGGAGCGGTGGCGGTGATGCCGGTCACGTCGGCGACGTGGAGCTCGGCCACCCGGGCCAGCTCCTCGAAGGCGATGCGCACCAGGGGGTCGGGATTGTCGTCCACCCCTCCGTCGGTGGCGACCCCGAAGGCGAGGGTGCGGGCCGCCTCGAACCAGCTGTCGCTCCCGCTCCCCGGCGACCCCGATCCGATGACCTTGAGCAGGTCGCCGAGCAGGCCTCCCATCGGGTTGTCAGGGTCGATGGAGCCGAACATGGTCAACCCATGCTACGGCCGGAGGAGAGCTGAAGAGCCAGGCGCCCGTTGCCGAGCCCGACCGGCCAGGAGCTGAAGACGGCCCCTCACTTCAGGACGTCGCGCCCAAGGTGACGCCCACCGAGCTCTTCTGGCTCCCGTTCTGGACGTCGAGCTGCACCGCGGTGCCCGGATTGAGCGCGTAGAGGCGGGTCAACAGCTCGGCCATCGACCGGACGGGCTGGTCGTCGACGGCCTTGATCACCTCGCCGCGATTCAGCCGACCGGCGGCCGGCCCGTTGGCGCGGACCGATTCGACGACGGCTCCGGGCCCCTGGGGGGCGTTGGTGCCCTCGACCCCGAGGAAGCCCCGGGTGACGTGACCCTTCGAACGCAGGTCGTCGGCGACGGCGAGGACCAGGTCGCTGGGGAGGAACGTCGCGGTGGCGGGGTCGCAGAGCATGCCGACGACCGCCCCTCCCGAGTCCAGCAGGGGCTCGCCCGGGGTGCCGGACGCGCCGGCCGGCGAGGTTATCCCGGCCAGGCCACGCGCCGGACCGCTCAGAATTGCTCCTGCGACGGACGCCACCGTGGCCGCGCTCGAGTGGAGAGCGAGCTTGAAGCTGCCGTCGGGGACCAGGCCCAGCGTGAGAGAAGGCGTTCCCGGGCTCAGCCCGCCGTCGTCCGAGAAGGGGGCCACAGGCAGGTCGATCGGCACGTCGACGAGAGCGACGTCCGAGCCGTTGTCCATGGCTGCGACGCTGGCAGGTTGGAGGCGGCCTCCGGACCCGACCATGTCGACCCACACCGCGCCCTGCAGGGGTACGGCGGTCGTGACGACCACGCCGCCCTCGGCGACCGCGATCCCGAAGACGGTGACCTCGCCGTGATCCGTGCCGGCGCGCAGCTCGACCATGGCGCGTCCGGCGGCGTCGGCCGCGAGAGGCACCGCGTTGTCCGGTCCGGAGAGGGTCGTCAGCGAGCCTTCCTGGGTGTCGCCCGTCGCGGAGGGCATCGGATGGTCGGAGGCCGGGGAGAGCAGCAGGACCACCCAGGCCACGACGGCCATCACAGCGACCGCACCGACCGCCACCATGACGATGCCGCGCCAGCGATGGCGAGGCGGGGCTTCGAGAAGGAGGGGCTCCTCTCGGGATCCGGTCGCCTGCTCGCTCGGGTGGCGCCAGACCCGATCATCGGGGTCGATCCAGCCGCGCAGGGGCGCGTCCGGACCCTCGGGACCCTCCCCCTCGGTGTGTCCGGGTCCTTCGGGACCCTCCCCCTCGGTGTGTCCTGGTCCGTCGGGCCCTGGCTCCTCCGGCACATCGCTCACTGAGGGGCGAGGCTACCGAGAGCAGCGACGAGAATGCCGTCGGACGCGGGACGAGCCGTACCATGAGGCCCCATGTCCCGAGATCTGGCCATCGACCTCGGCACGGCCAACACGCTCGTCTACGCGAAGGGAAAGGGGCTCGTGCTCAACGAGCCGACAGTTGTCGCCCTCGACTCGCGCAGCCGCGACGTGCTGGCCATCGGGACCGACGCCTGGCAGATGATCGGGCGCACCCCCGGCTACATCGTGGCCGAGCGCCCGCTGCGCGGCGGGGCGATCACCGACTTCGAGGTGACCGAGCGCATGCTCTCGGTGTTGTTGCGCCGGGTCGGGGTGAGCCGGCTGAACCGGCCCAAGGTGCTGATCTGCGTGCCCTCGGCCATCACGGCCGTCGAGCGGCGCGCCGTGAAGGAGGCAGCCCGCCGCGCCGGTGCTTCGGCCAGCTTCTTGATAGAGCAACCGATGGCCGCCGCCATCGGGGCCGGCCTGGCCATTTCCGAGCCGGTCGGCAACATGGTCGTCGACGTGGGCGGCGGCACGGCGGAGATGGCCGTGATTTCGCTGGGCGGGGTGGTTGCGCTCCAGGCACTCCGTTGCGGCGGGTTCGATTTCGACGCTTCGATTCAGGCCCACGTCCGTCAGAGGTACGGCGTGGCCATCGGCGAGCGCACGGCCGAGGCCGTGAAGATGGCGATCGGTTCCGCCTTCGTCTACGAAGGGGAGCAGCAGGCCGAGATCCGAGGCCGGGAGGTGGCGACGGGCCGCCCGAGAACGGTCGTGCTCTCGCCGGCCGAGGTGCGCGAGGCGATTGAGGACAACGTGGTCGCGGTATTGGAAGCGGCAGCGAACTGCCTGGGCGAGGCGCCGCCCGAGCTGGCCCAGGACATCATGTTCCAAGGTGTCCACCTGACCGGTGGGGCATCGCTGCTGCGAGGCATGACCCAGCGCGTGGCCGACGCCACGGCGGTGCCGGTGCACCTGGTCGACACGCCGCTCGAATGCGTGGTCCAGGGCGCGGGCATCTGCTTGGAGTCGTTCGACAAACTCAAGCGCCTCTTCACCGAGGACGACTGACACCGACGTCGGGCCCGGCAACCCGGTGCGCCGGATTCAGCAGCTCGCCGGCCGCCTCACGGACCTGCCAGTCGCGGTCGTCGGCCGCCACCGCCACGAGCGCGGTCTCGACCCGCGGGTCGTCGAAGCCGGCCAGGGCCACGGCAGCCCGGCGCCGCACGGCCGGCTTGTCGCCGAGCGCGTCGAGGACGGCCTGGAGCCCGGCGGGGTCGCCGATGGCGCCGAGGGCCGCCACCGCTCCTTCGCGACAGCGTGGATCGGCATGGTGGCGCGCCGTCGCCACCAGCCGGGGGACGGCGGCCCGGTGGCGGCGCTCGCCCAGGTACCACGCTGCCCCCACGACGACGAGCGGGTCGGGGTCGGCCAACGCCCCGGTGATCGCCGCCGGGAGTGCCGCGCGTGACCCGCGGCCTCGCACGGTGGGCGCGGCGTCGACTGCCCGGCGACGAAGCGCGATGTCACCCCGGCCGAGAGCGCGGATCACGTCTTCGGCCGTGAGCAGGCCGAGACGGTCCAACGCACCCAACGCGGCCACCTGAACCCCGGGGTCGGGATCGAGCAGGCCGCGGCGGGCGACGGCGTCCCCGCCGGAGTGCGCGGCGAGGGCGACACGGCGACGCCGGCTCTTCGCGCCGCGAGAATTGCCCGCAACCGTGGCAGGATCGTCGTTCACCGCTTCCGAGTATGTCCGACCTCAACGATGCTGCCGGCGGGGACCCGGCGATCCCCCTCAATCCCGACTTCTCCCGTCCGCCCGCGCCGTCGCCGGGGTCCGACGGCGGGGTCGGTTCAGCCCCCGCGTCCGCACCGAGGGCGCGGTCGCGGCGGTGGCCGGGCGTCCTGGGCCTGCTGGTCGCCATCGTGCTGGTCGCCGGGTTCGTCGCGGCGAGGATCAACGTCAACGACTACGTCATCACGCCGGGCGACGCCACGCCCGTATCGCAGTACATCGAGGTGCCGGCGCACCTCGACCACCCCCTGACCGGCAAGATCCTCCTCACGGACGTCTACGTCAGCCAGCTGAACGCGCTGAGCTACCTGCGGTACCGGCTCTTCGGCTCCAACAGCACGATCTACCCCGGCGCAGAGCTCTTGGGGGGGGCGCCGACGGAGGGCCAGTACCTGAACCAGGGCTACCTGCAGATGGCGCAGGCCCAGTCGTTCGCCACGGCCGCCGCTCTCACCCGGCTCGGCTATGAGGTGAGCTCGTCGAACGTGGGTGCGCTGGTCTACGGGATCCCCGAGGGCTCGCCGTCGTCAGGCGTGCTCCAGGTGGCACAGGTGATCACGGCGGTCGACGGGACGCCGACGCAGACCGACTGCGCCCTGACCGGGGCGCTGCACGGCCTGAAGCCCGGCTCGACGGCGACGCTCACCGTCGAGGATTCCTCCATCAACGCCCAGGGGGATTTCGTCCCCGGCCCGCTCCTCCACAAGACCGTGACCCTCGGCCGTCCGCCCAAGGGGCTGGTGGATTCGGGGTGCGGTCAGCCGGTGAAGCCGACCGCCTACCTCGGCGTGCTGACCCAGACGCAGCAGGACTGGCACTTCCCGATCCACGTCACCATCCACACGACCGACATCGGTGGTCCGTCGGCCGGGCTGGCCATGACCCTCGGCGTCATCGACCGGCTGAGCAGTGGGCGGCTGACCGGGAACCGTGTCGTGGCCGCGACCGGCACCATGGACCAGTACGGCAACGTGGGCGACGTCGGCGGTGTGCCCGAGAAGACCATCGCCGTCGAACGTGCCGGGGCGACAGTGTTCTTCGTGCCGCCCCAGGAGCTCGGCGCGGCCGACTCCAAGGCGACTCCACAATTGCACGTCTACGCGGTGAGCAACCTCGACCAGGTCCTGCGGATCCTGCGGCGCCTCGGCGGCACCGTTCCGGCGAGAACACCGGTGTCGGCCCAGGCCACGCCGTAGGCTCTCGGGAATGGTCGAAGGCCGCGCTCCCATCTCGTCCTCACGGATCGCAACAGGCGACATCGCCCGACACTCCTTCGCCATCGTCCGGCGCGGCTTCGACGCGGACGAGGTGCGGGCATACCTGCAGTCGGTGGCGCGCAGCGTGGAGTCCCTCGAGGAGCACGAGCAGGAGTTGCGCGCGGCCCTGGCCGACGCGGAGGAGCGGGCCGCGAACCCGGTGATCGAAGAGGCAACGCTGACGGCGTCGCTCGGCCAGCACAGCGCCCAGGTCCTCCGCCACGCCCACGAGGAGGCCGCCCGGATCGTCGCCGAGGCGCAGGAGGGGGCGGCGACCATGCTGCGCGACGCGCAGAAGCAGGTCGAGGAGCTGCAGACCCGTACGGAGGCATCGGCGGCCGAGCGGGTGGGGGAGGTGGAGCTGCTCGTGGCCAACGCCGAGACCGAGGCGCGGGCCGAGCGCGACCGGATCCTGGCCCAGGCCGCGGCCGAGGGCGACGCCGTCCTGGCCAAGGCCAAGGACGAGGGTCGCGCCTTGCTCGAACAGGTCCAGGAGGCACGCCGACGCGTGCTGGCCGACCTGGCGGCGCGGCGTCGCCAGATGGGGGTCCAGATAGAGCAGCTGCGAGCGGCCCGCGACGAGATGGCGGCGTCGGTGCACGGCGTGCGCGACCGGGTGGACGCGATCCTCGGCCAGTTGAAGCGCACCGACGAAGAAGCGAGGGCGGCGGCGCTGGCCGTGGGCGACCAGGCGCGGCTGCACGGTGGCCCCGCCACCGAGGCGGGCGACCGCGGACGCGCCCCGGTTCAGGGTGAAGGTGACACCGAGGCCGACCGGAGCGATGCGTCCACGTCGGCGCATGGTGGCGACGAGGGATCGGCCGGCGAAGGGGGTGCGGCGGAGTCGGGCGTGCTGAACAGCCCCCCGTCGGTCGACGAGCTCTTCGCCCGCATCCGGGCCGGTTCGGATTCTGAGACGTCCGGGGCCGAAGGGGCGGACGAGCCCACCGACGCGGAGGAGCCCGGCGAGGCTCGCGCCGAGGAGGGAGGACGAGAGACGGTCCCGTCCCAGAACTGGTCGGCGCGGCGTGACCAGCTGCTCCATCCGGTCGAGGCGCGGCTCACGCGCAGTGTCGAAGCGCGCGCTCGCCGACGACCAGAATCGGCTCCTCGACGCGCTGCGCAGCTCGCCCGCCGCTCCGGACGACGCCGTGGTGGGCGAAGAGGAGCAGCACCTGGCCGGGTACGCGGCAGCGGCTCGGGGCCACCTCGGCGAAGCGTTCGCGGCCGGGGTCACCTTTGCGGGAGAGGACCCCGCATCGGTCGCGACCGGGGATGCGGTCGAGCAGGCGACCGACGGGTTGGCACGGTCCGTGGTGTCGACATTGCGCCGCCGGATCACCGAGGGCAGCGACGAGGCGGCCGACCGCGTCGGTGTCGCCTTCCGCGAGTGGCGCGGCGAGCGCGTCGAGCGCCTGGTGGGCGACTACGCGACGCAGGCGTTCTCCGCCGGGGTCAGGGCGGCCGCCGGCCCCGAACGCCCGGTGCGCTGGGTGCTCACCTCTTCGGGATGCTCGGACTGCGACGACAACGTTCTGGCCGGTGCGGTGGCGCCCCGAGAGGCGTTCCCGACGGGCCACGTGCATCCGCCGGCCCACCCCGGCTGTCGCTGTCTGATCACGACGGAAAGCGCCTGAGCAGGAGGCTTCGCCGTACCCGCCTCGGCGGGGGCGGCTGCGGTCACAGGAGGTGCGGACGTTAGGCTGCGACTCCGTGCGCATCCCCCGCGACCTCGCCACTGAGAAGCCGCCGCGCCGCGGGCGCCGCGCCAGGTGGTGGATCGCGGGCATCGTCGTGGTCTTCATCGTGCTGCTGGTGTCGCTGCGCTCGCTGGCGACCATCTACACCGACAGCCTGTGGTTCTCCTCCGTCGGCTACCACAACGTCTTCTCCACGCTGCTCGCCATCAAGCTCGGGCTCTTCGGGGTCTTCGGCGCCATCTTCTTCGTCGTCCTCTGGGTGAACCTGGTCGTGTGCGATCGCATCGCGGGCCGCGACGTGGTCCTGGCGCAGGAGGACGAGCTGGTGCGTCGCTATCAGCAATACGTCCGTCCGTACGCGGGCCGCATCTATGTGGCGTTGGCGTTCGTGCTGGCGCTCATCGGCGCCTCGGGGACGATCGGCCAGTGGAACAACTGGATCCTGTTCCTCCACGGAGGAAACTTCGACGCCACCGACCCGCAGTTCCACAAGAACGTGGGCTTCTACGTCTTCGACCTCCCCTTCCTGACCTTCCTGGTCGACTGGACCCTGGCCATCCTCATCGTGACGCTCGCCGTCACGGTGGTCTTCCACTACTTCAACGGTGGGATCCAGCCGCAGCGCGGCCTGCCCCGGGTGCGCCCGTCGGTGAAGGCCCACCTCTCCGTGCTGCTCGCCCTCATCGCGTTGGACAAGGCCGCGGGCTACGTGCTGCAACGGTGGTCGATCGTCAACTCGCAAGACGGCTACGTGGACGGTGCCGGCTACACCGACATCCACGCCCGCCTGCCGGCCGAGACCCTCCTGGTGGTGGTGTCGATCTTCGCGGCCGGGATCCTGCTCTTCAACATCCGGCGCCAGGGCTGGACCCTCCCGGTGCTGGCCATCGGGATCTGGGCCTTCGTCGCCTTGACCGTGGGGATCATCTACCCGGCACTGCTGCAGACGCTGAAGGTGACGCCGGCCCAGAGCTCGCTCGAGGCGCCCTACATCCAGCGCAACATCACGGCCACGCGGGACGCCTACGGGCTGAACGACGTGCACGTCCACAACTTCGCGGCCTCGAACACCATCTCCGCCAGCCAGGTGCACGAGGCCGGGCCCACCATCTCCACCATCCGCCAATGGGACCCGGACCCGACGATCACGCTGCAGACCTTCCAGCGCGAGCAGGCGATCCGCTCCTACTACACCTTCCCCTCCCTCGGAGTAGACCGCTACACGGTCGGCAAGAGCCAGGTCACCCCGGTGCTGATCGGCGTGCGTGAGATCTCCGCGTCGAACATCCCGTCGCCGTCGTGGGTCAACACCCACCTCCAGTACACGCACGGCAACGGCGCGGTGGTGGCGCTGGCAAATCAGACCAACTCGAACAACCCCGTGTACGCCGTGCAGGGGATCCCGCCCAATTCTTCCCTCGGCCTGCCGGCGATCACGCAACCATCGGTCTACTTCGGTCTGGGCGAGACGGGCTACGTCGTGGCGGACACCAAGCAGCTCGAGGTGGACTACCAGCAGGACGGAAGCGCCGTGGAGAGCCACTACTCCGGGAAGGACGCCACGGGCGGCGTCCAGCTGTCCTCCCTGGTCAAGCGCGCTGCCTTCGCGCTCCGCCTGGGGGACTTCAACCTGCTGATCTCGAGCCAGATCACTCCCAAATCGCGCATCATGTTCGTGCGCGACCCGCTCGCCATGGCCGAGAAAGCGGCGCCGTTCCTCAGCTTCGACCACGACCCCTACGCCGTCATCAACAACGGTCAAATCGACTGGGTGGTCGACGGCTACACCACGACGGCCAACTACCCGTACTCGCAGAACGCGAGTAGCCAGCAGGTGGCGGTCGGGAGCACCCTCCCCGGGAGCTACAACTACGTGCGCAACTCGGTGAAGGTGATCATCAACGCGTACACGGGCCAAATGACCTTCTACGTCGTCGATCAACGGGATCCGATCATTCAGGCCTACGAGGCGGCCTTCCCCCACATGTTCACGCCGCTGTCGAAGATGAACCCACAGCTCCAGGCCCACCTGCGCTACCCCGAGGACATCTTCTCCATTCAGTCCGCCATCTTCGGCCGCTACCACCTCACGAACCCCCAGGCGTTCTACGCCGCGAGCAACGCGTGGCAGCTCTCGCCCACGGCGGGCGCCGGCCCACAATCCCAGGCCCTGCTGGCCGAGAACACCTACAACAGCCAGGGGCAACTCGTCTCGACCACGCCGGCCCGGATGGCCCCCCAGTACCAGGTGTACGCGCTGCCGGGCACGACGCAGCCGACCTTCACCATCTCCAACGGGTTCGTCCCGGCGTCTCAATCGTCGTCGGTCAACGGCTCGAACCAGAACTTCAACCTGACGGCGTGGATGGTCGGTCAGTCCGACCCCGCGACCTACGGCCGGCTGGACGTCTACGAGACCCCGCAAGGAACCCCCGGGCCCGCGAACGCCGACGCGGAGATCTCGGCCAACAAGACGGTGTCGGCGGACATCTCGCTGCTCGACCAGAAGGGCTCAGAGGTGCTCCTGGGCGAGACCTTGATGGTCCCGATCGCCGACTCCATGGTCTATCTGCGCCCGCTGTACGTGGCCTCGACGACGAACCCGCAGCCCAACCTGCAGTACGTCGTGGCCGTGCTGGGGAAGAACGTGCAGATCGAATCGTCGCTGTCGTCGGTGCTCTCCGATCTGCTCCAGGCAGGTGTGTCCCTCCCCAGCGGAAACGGCGGCCCCTCGACCGGGACGGTGCCGTCGGCGGTGACCGGGTACCTCAGCGCCGCGCAGACCGACTACACCAACGCGCTCGCCGCGCTGAAGCAGCAGAACCTCTCCGCGTTCCAGGCGGCGATTCAGGCCATGGAGCAGCAGATCACCCAGGCCCAACAAGTGCTCAGCTCGACGGGAACGAAGACGGGGTCGACGACCACGACGACGACGGTGCCGCACGCGAAGAAGGTGAAGTCGGCGAAGCAGACCTCGACCACGAGCTCCTCGGTGCCGACCAGCACCGAGCCGAGGGGCTCGACCCCCACGACGTCGCCGAAGCCGGCCTCCACCACGAGCACCTCACTGGCCTCGGCGCTCCCCAAGAGCTGAGCCCGCAGGCCTTCGGGCCGGCGCCGGCCGAGAGTGCCCATCCGGCCGGGGCCGTAGGATCGAGGGATTGCGGCCGGTGCGCGGGCCACCCATGATGAGGGTGCGGGTGCGCGGCCGGGACGAAAGGACAGGTGCCATGGGACTTCTCGACAAGGTCAAGGCCACGGCGGCGACGGCCACGGAAGCAGCGAAGGACGCGGCGGCGAAGGGACAGGCGAAGCTCGACGAGGTGCAGGCCAAGAAGGCGGCCGACGGCATGCTGCGCGATCTCGGCGCCGCCTACTACGCGACGAAAACCGGGCGCGCCACCCCTTCGACCGACGCTGACATGGAGCATCTGGTGGCGGCCCTCCAAGGGCACGAGTCCCAGCACGGGGCCATCACGCTCGCCCCGGAGTCCCCGGCGGCCGCCCCGACCGCTGCTCCGGTCGGTAACGATCAGGCCGGAGATGGCGGTACAGCCGGAGGCTCCGCAGCTTCTTCGACGGCTTCCGCTGCACCACCACCGCTCCCTCCACCTCCAAAGGCAGCCGACCCGGGGTCCCCGCCGCCCCCGCCGCCGAAGGCGCAGACGCTGTAGGGCGGCAGGCCCGGGCGGAGCAGAGAATCGGGCGCCGCCTGCCGTGCCGACCACAGCACCAGAGGTGTAGAGTTGCGCTCTTCGCCGCGGGGTGGAGCAGTCTGGTAGCTCGTCGGGCTCATAACCCGAAGGTCGGAGGTTCAAATCCTCCCCCCGCCACCATGATGTCTTCGTGGGCCTGAAGGATGTCCGGGCCCTCACCGTGTGAACGTCTCAGGCCTCGCGTCGAGCCGATGGTCGTGGCGGTCGTTTACTCGACGTGTGCAAAGAAGACGTGGATGTTCAGGGCTCACCGGATCGCGGCCGAGCGCGCGGAAAAAACGGCAGCTGGCGACGCCGGAACACCGTGCAACTGGGCTATACCGGGGCCGCTTAATTGCCCCAGAGACTACAATCCCGCTCCGCGATCCTTCGCTCAGGAGCGCCCCCCGCCGCCGAAACAGGACCAGTGAAGAGACCTTTCTCAAGGAACCGGCCGTCCAGCACCAAGAACGCACCGACCGAGTCCCTGCGATCGGTCATGCGGCTGCTCGGCCTGGGCGGCCGCAGCCTGACGATGAAGATCGTGGCCTTCACCCTCCTCTCCATGATCGGCGCTCTGAGCCAAGCGGTCCTCTTGTTGGTCATCGCCGAGGTCGCGGTGGCCGATGTCCAAGGCAAGCATTTGTTCCATGACATCGGTCCCTCCCTCTCGCACAAGACCGCGTTCATCGTCTTGATGGTGTCCTTGGTGCTCTTCTTCTCGAGCAGCATCTTGAGCACCCTGCTCAGCACGTCTGTCTCGAAGTTGGCGTTGAACGTGACCCGTACCCGCGTCGTCACCGGGTTCTTCCGCTCCAACTGGTCCCTCCAATCCACCGAGCGGCTCGGCCACCTCCAACAGCTCCTCACCATGAACAGCGGGGCCACCGCCGGCGCCGTCGGGAGCCTGTCGTCGGGCCTCCAGTCGTTCTTGATGATGTCGGTGCTCTTGGCAGTGGCCCTGGCCGTCGATCCCGCGGCGGCGATCGGCGTCATCGTCATCGGCTTCGTGCTCCTGCAGATACTCAGGCCCATCAGGGTGCGCAGCAAGCAGGCCAACCGCGACCTCTCCAAGTTCACGAGATCCATGGCCACCCGGGTGACCGAGTACACCCGTGTCAGCCGGGACTTCCGCTTGTTCGGGGTCGAGAGCCGGGTCATGGACACGCTCCGCGGGTTGATCGAGGAGGCCGGTGACATGTACCGCCGGGCCAGCATTCTCGGCAGCATCGCGCCCATCGTGTACCAGACCGTCGCCCTCGGAATCGTCAGCGTCGTCGTGTTCGTGGGTGCCTCGCACGCGACGTTCGCCAAGAACGGAGTCGTCCTCATCCTTGTGCTGCGATCCGTCGGCTACGGCTCGACTTTCCAGGGCGCCGTCCAGGGCGTCCGTGCCTCGCAGGGCATGCTGGAGGACCTGACGTACGACATCCATCGCTTCGACGACGCTCGAATCAGTGTCGGAGACCGCCTGCCCGAGTCCTTCGAGGTGGACTTCGAGTCCGTGGAGTACTCCTACGACGGGATGGCGCTCGCCCTCGGCGGCATCACCATGCACATCCCGCAGGGGAAGATCGTCGGAATGCTCGGACCCTCGGGCAGCGGCAAGACGACCATCAGCCAGATCCTGCTGGGTCTACGCGAGCCCACGAGTGGTCAGGCCACGATCGGCGGCGTGGACGCGGCGGCGATCTCCAAGGGCGATGCGCACAACATAGTGGCGCTCGTGCCCCAGGAACCGGTGCTCCTGCAGGCCTCGGTGAGCGCGAACATCAAGTTCTTCCGGGACTTCGAGGAGGAGGAGGTCATTGAGGCCGCGAAGTCGGCACACCTCCACGAGGACATCGTCAAGATGCCCGACGGTTACGAGACTCTCGTGGGCGAGGGTGGTGGCTCCCTGTCGGGCGGGCAGAAGCAGCGTCTCGCCATCGCACGCGGCGCTGATCGGCACCCCGAAGCTGATCGTCCTGGACGAGCCGACCAGCGCGGTGGACGGACGCACCGAGAAGCTCATCCGCCAGACCCTCTCCGAGCTCAGGGGCCACGTCACCGTCGTGATCATCTCGCATCGCATCGAGACGACGTCGCAGTGCGACCTGCTCCTGGTCCTGAGCAACGGGAAGGTCGCGGATTTCGGAGAGCGGGACGCGGTCGTGGCCGGATCGGCCTACCAGAACATCGTGTTGATCCGGCATTAGCCCGGGGAGGGACCGCACGGCGGAACTCGGGGCTGGAGCGCGCGTGTACGTTCATCGGCCCGCCGCGTCACCCAGGCGCTGGACCAAACCTCGCACGTAGGCCGCCTGCCCCACGTGCTGCAGGTCGTCCGCGATCACGCTCACCAGCCGGATCCCGATGGTGACCGGCGGATCCCACGAGTCATCGATCACCTGCTCGAGGTCAGCCTCGGAGAGGGTGTGCAGGTACGCGACCGTCTTCTGGTGGACCTCTTCGAAGTAGCCGAGGAGCAGTGCGGCCTCGACGGTGACCTTGGCCACATCTTCGGGCCCGTGGCCGTACCCGGTGTCGGAGGGGTCGAGGGGGAGCGCGAACTGCTCGAACCACCCTCCCGCCGTCCACACCTGCTCCCCTCCGTGCAGTCCGGCGACATGGTCATCCTGGATGCGGGTGAGGTGCCACACCAGCCAGCCGATCGAATTCGACTCGCCCTCGGGCCGGAACGCCAGTTGTTCGGTGGAGAGGCCGTCGGCGGCGGGATACACCGCATCACGGATCCTTTCAAAAGCATCGACCAGGACATCCGAACTCACCATCAGAGCGCTCCTTTCGGGTGCCAGGCACCCTACGGCCGGAGGTGGAACGCCACCAACGGCGCAGGGCGATGCGCCGGGTTGAGCCGGAGCGACGGATGGGCTCCTCCATGCTCTTCACGAACTGGTTCGCGTCGGCAGACCGGCGTTCTCCCGCGATCTCGACTGAGAGCAGAGGTCGATGTCAATCGAAAAGATCCCTGATTCGATCGACACGGTGAGCGGACCGACCCGGCGCAGGGCTTGGACAACGAACAAGTCGTCGCCCAGGACATCGGCGTGGACGCTACCCAGACCTCTTGCCCGTGTGCGGCCCAGCAAGGACGCGGTCAGCCGTGTTCCGATGCCCCGGCGCTGCCAGGCGTCCTCGACCAGTACGCCCAGATCGAAGATTCCCGTTGCGCCGACACCGAGCGTGGCAACGCCCACGCAGGTCGAGCCGTACCAGGCGAGAAGCGTTTCTTCGAGCGGCCGATCCCGAAGCAGCGCTGCGAAGTAATTGACGCCGTCGGTGAAACCATGGAACCGGTGGAACAGGCTGGCACGCGAGCAGCGGCCCAGCATGGCGAGGACGGCTTCGGTGTCCGACGTGGCGGGCGTGAGAACCTTCACCTCGCTCGCGGCGCGGGGTTCGACGCCCGGCGCTTGCCTCATTATGACACCTGTCATATGATGTGAGTATGGATCATGACATCTGTCATAGTCAAGGCCCGTTCTCGGCCCAGGGCGGATCGGAGCTTCCGTGACGGCGACCCGAGCATCTCGTCCTCGGGCACTTCCCCCCCGTGAGCGGATGGTGCGCAGCGCGGCACAACTCATCCGGCGCCAGGGCGTGTCAGGGACGGGGATGAGAGAGATCGTGACGGAGGCGGACGCGCCCCGAGGATCGCTCCAGCACTACTTCCCTGGCGGCAAAGAGGAACTGGTCTCCGACGCCCTGCTCTGGATGGGCGACGTGGCGGCCCGCCGGATCCGACAATGTGCCGGCGAACTGGAATCGAGAACACCGAGCGCTCTACTGGCTTCCATCGTCGACACCTGGCGACGTGATCTCACCAACGAGCATTTCTCGGCCGGGTGCCCGCTCGTTGCTGCTGCGGCGGACACGGCGGCAACGAGCAGGCAACTTCGGCAGGTGCTTCGGCGTGCTTTCGACGGTTGGCTCGAACCCCTCTCCGAGAGCCTGGTCGAGCTCGGCGTGCCCCTCGATCGCTCTGACAACGTCGCCATCGTGGTCGTCGCCGCCCTTGAAGGGGCCATCATCCTGGCCCGGATCCGACGGGACCTCACTCCACTCGACGCGCTCGTCCTTGAGCTTGGCCCTCTCCTCGATGCGGTCGCCCGTCCCGATGCTCCGGCAGGGTCACGGTGAACTCTGCCGGAGCGAAGGTCGGCGACCATGGCGTCGACGGCGGCAACGGCCGAATCTAGGGTACGGCTTCATCTGGGTACGACCTCATCATCAACGTCGGTGGTGGTCCGACCGACAACAAGCCCGCGGTCACGCTCGAGACGCCTCCAGATCCGGACCGCACGAGCAGCTTCTCGAACATCCGGGTGCCGAATATCCGCGCCGTCCACGCGGCGTGGAGCGCGCGTGGCACCGAATTTCTCACGCCACCGAAGCAGCACCAAACGGAGATCCGCTGCCAAATGCGCGACCCCTACGGCCACCTGATCGAAGTCGGGCAAACACTGCTGCCAGGCGGCTGGAGTCAGTTCCGGCCCCCGTCCGGGGAATCCGACAACATCACCGCATAAGTGGAAGAGTGGACGCGGAAGGAGTCTTCAATGGCGCACAGGATCCGTCATCTCACGGGGGCAGCGAAACCAGGCCCGCCCAACGATCGAACGCCTGCGCCGGCGGGTCCTCCTCCGCCGCGCTGGCGCATGTGGCTTCTGCCGGCGGGGATCTTCATCACGCTTCTCCTGTTCCTAGTTCCCCATATGTCGAACACGACTACCAAGAGCTTCACGTATTCGAAGTTCTTGTCCGAAGTCGCCTCGGGCGACGTCCGCACCGCGTCGGTCGACCCCGGCGGCGGAATCACCGGCGCGCTCAAGGGGGGTGACGACTACACGAGCCAGATCCCGACAGCTCTCGGCGACACCCAGCTGGCCCCGACCTTGAAGGCCCATGGTGTCGACATCACCGGCGTCGGAGCGGGCTCAGCACTCCTGACCGATCTGCTCTCGTTTCTCCCGTTGCTGCTCTTCGTCGCCTTCTTCATCTGGATCGGGCGGAGGAACGCCAAGCAATTGTCGGGGGGGATCATGGGCTTCGGGGGGTCGAAGGCCAAGGTCTACGACGAGGAGAGGCCGACGACCCGATTCGCCGACATCGCCGGTTATGAGGGATCCAAGCGAGAGGTCGCCGAAGTGGTCGACTTCTTGAGCCATCCCGAACGCTACGCCCGCGCTGGTGCGGTCGGACCTCGAGGCGTGCTCATGGTCGGTCCACCGGGAACCGGTAAAACCCTCATGGCCCGGGCCGTGGCCGGCGAGGCGGGCGTCCCGTTTCTCGCCCTCACCGGATCGAGCTTCGTCGAGCTGTTCGTCGGAGTAGGCGCATCACGCGTGAGGGACCTCTTCGCCGATGCCCGCAAGCGGGCCCCCTCCATCATCTTCATCGACGAGATCGACGCCATCGGGCAGCGTCGAGGAGGCTCGGCCTTCGGCTCCAACGACGAGCGCGAACAGACCCTCAACCAGCTCCTGGCAGAAATGGATGGCTTCGATCCCGCCACCGGCGTGGTGGTCATGGCCGCCACCAACCGCCCCGAGGTTCTCGATCCTGCCTTGCTCCGCCCTGGTCGCTTCGACCGTGAAGTGGAGATCCCCTTGCCGAATCAGGCCGAACGATCCGCCATCCTCGCCGTGCACGCCAAGGGCAAGCACCTTGCTCCCGATGTCGACTTCGACACCGTGGCCCGGGCCACGCCGGGATTCTCAGGAGCAGACTTGGCGAATCTCATCAACGAGGCGGCCATCGTTGCCATCCGCGACAACCGGGATGTCATCTTTGCCCGAGACATCGACGAGGCCAGGGACCGCGTCCTCCTGGGCCGACGCGACGGTTCCAACGCGCTTCTCCCCGAAGAGAAACGGTCTGTGGCCATTCACGAAGCAGGGCACGCGCTCGTTGCCTTTCTCTCCGAGCACGCCGACCCCGTGGCCAAGATCACGATCCTGCCCGCCGGCCGAGCCCTCGGAGTCACCGAACAGCTTCCGGTCGATGAGCGACACCTCTACTCGGAGAGCTACCTGTCCGACTCCCTGGCGGTCCGCCTCGGCGGCCGCGCCTCGGAGCTCATCGTCATCGGTGAAGCCTCCACTGGAGCGGCCAGCGATCTCTCGGGTGCCACCCAGTTAGCCATCAAGATGGTGACGGAATGGGGTCTCTCTCCCCGGCTCGGACCCGTCGGATACGGATCGGACCAGCCCGCGCAGCTCGGCGGCCCTCCGTTCGGGGAACGTCCTTACTCCGAGGGCACCCAGCAGGTCATCGACCAAGAAGTGAGCCGCCTGCTCAGCGAGGCCGAGGACAGGGCACGCACCTTGCTCAGCGCCAATCGTCCCTCCCTCGACGCGGTCATCGCCGCTCTTCTGGAGAAGGAGACGATATCCGGAGAGGATCTCGCGGTGCTGGTTGGGCAATCCCATCCTGTTGCGAGCGGGCAACCCTCGGGAGTCGGCGCGTAGTCGAATCACCGTTCGCCGCAGACCGCAACTGAACAGCGCGACGCAACAGTCGTGCCGATTTGCTCCCAACCGAACGGCGGTATCTCTCCGACGTTCTCCTCTCGCGCCGAGGGTGAGGATCACGACAAGGTTGCCACGGCCATCACCCTTGGCGTCGTTGGCACCGCTCGGAACGGGCGGGCAAACAGTCCGATGTCGGGCGGCCCGAACCCGGTGGGCGCGCAGATAGGGTCCCTCTGCAGAAACGGAGCAAACCGATGACCACACTCATGACGATGGAGCACGGGGGCGCGGACCAGACCCCGGTCGATGTGGCCAACTATGGCCGGCGATGGTGGATCCTCGGCGTCTTGGGGATCGCTCAGCTGATGGTCATTCTCGACAGCACCATCGTCAACATCGCCCTGCCCACCGCTCAGCACGATCTGCACTTTTCCAACGCCGATCGTCAGTGGATCGTCACCGCGTACTCTCTTGCCTTCGGCAGCCTGCTCCTCCTCGGCGGGCGCATCGGGGACATGGTCGGACGCAAGCGGGCCCTCATCACCGGACTCGTCGGCTTCGCGGTGGCCTCGGCCATCGGCGGGGCCTCGGTCAACTTCGCCATGCTGGTCATCGCCCGGACCGTTCAGGGCGCGTTCGGGGCCTTGCTTGCCCCGTCGGTGCTCGCCCTCTTGACCACCACCTTCACGAATCCGGACGAGCGTGGGCAGGCCTTCGGGATCTACGGGGCCATCGCCGGCGCGGGTGGCGCGCTGGGGCTCCTGCTCGGCGGCATTTTGACGTCGTACGCCTCGTGGCGCTGGACGCTCTTCGTCAACCTCGTCTTCGCCGCCACGGCCATCGCCGGCGCCTCGTTATGGCTCGAGCGCGACGAGGGCGCTGACCACGATCCTTTGGACCTGCCCGGTCTCTTCCTCGTCGCGGGGGGCCTGTTCTGCCTCGTCTTCGGTTTCTCGCATGCCGAGACCACAGCCTGGAGCAATCCCTTCACCATCGGGTTCCTCGTGGCGGGTCTCGTCCTCCTGGCGGTCTTCGCCTACTTCGAGACCAGGACGAAGTATCCGCTGCTCCCGCCCCGAGTCGTGCGCAACCGCACGCGTGGCGGCTCCATGCTCGCCATGCTCTTCGCCAGCGTCGGGATCTTCGGTGTGTTCCTGTTCTTGACCTACTACCTCCAGGGCACGCTGGGCTTCAGCCCGGTGAAAACCGGCATTGCCTTTCTTCCCCTGGTGGCCGCGTTGGCCGCGACGGCCCAAGTGTCCAACCGCGTCCTCCTACCGCGCTTTGGGCCCAAGCCGATCGTGCCGATCGGCCTGCTCGTGTCGGCTGCGGCCCTCTTCGGGCTCCACCTGGTTGGTTTGCACTCTTCCTACGTCAGCCACGTGCTGCCCTATCTCCTCGTATTGGGAATCGGGTTCGGACTCAGCGTCGCCCCCTCGTTCAGCACCGGCACCTTGGGTTTGGCACCCCAGGACGCCGGCGTCGGATCGGCCACCCTCAACACGGCCCAACAGGTGGGCGGATCCATCGGCACTTCCCTGCTCAACACGATCGCGGCCAGCGCGGCAACGTCCTATTTGGCCGGCCTGGCTCTCAACCCGGCCAATCTCCAGAAGGCCCTCCTCCATAGCTACACGACGGCGTTCTTGTGGTCCTCCCTGATCTTCGTGGCCGGAGCCGTCGTCGCCGGCTTGGTGCTGCGGCCCGGTGGCCTGACGGCGCTGGCCGCCGGGCCTCAGATCGCGACGGCCGACGCCGGACCCGACGTCGCGCCTCGACAGCACACATGCCGCATACGGGTGGCGTGTCGTTGAATCTGAAGCAGCGGACGGTCGACCATCAGGTCCGATGACTCGAGAGAACTCCGCGCCGGATCAACGCTGCTTGGCCGCCCGGCCGGTTCGTGTGCACGCGGCCTGTAGGAGCGCCTGAACGGCATCGCGGGCGGAGGGTGCGATCGCGGGATCGTGGTGGTCCATACGACCCGCCAGTCCCGCACCGTCGTAGACGAGGTGGAGCTGGCGTCCGAGGCCGGCCGGATCGGCAGCGCCGGCTTGCTCGGCGAGATCCGTGAACATGGCTCGGATCCACGTCCTGCCTCAGCCAAAGGTCGACCGTTCGGGAGGAACCAGGTTTCCGGTATAAGTAATTCTGTAATCGTGTAATGAGGAACCCGATGGCCGATACCCTTACCCGCTCATCCGACCCGGAACTCGCGGCACTCGACGCGTACTCCCAGGTCGTCGTCTCAGTCGCCGAAGAACTGACCCCTCGGGTTGCTGCATTGCAGGTCACCCGACGACGCCGCGACGGCAGCGTCGCGGGCGGTGCAGGCTCGGCGGTGGTGTTCACGAGCGACGGCTTCCTGCTGACCAATGCACACGTGGTCGGCAAGGCAGAGGCTGGTCAGGCTGCCTTCGCCGACGGCACCACCGTCCCGTTCCGCGTCGTCGGAAGTGACCCTCTGTCCGATCTGGCCGTCGTCCGCGCCGACGGCGCGACGCCGGCACCGGCGCGGTTAGGTGAGGCCTCGCAGCTCAGAGTGGGACAACTGGTGGTGGCGGTCGGAAACCCGCTCGGATTGGCCGGGACCATCACCGCCGGAGTGGTCAGTGCCTTGGGCCGCTCACTGCCGACTCGAGCGGGGGAGAACATGCGCATCGTCGACGACGTAATTCAGACCGACGCCGCGCTGAACCCGGGGAACTCGGGAGGGCCACTGGTCGTCGCCTCGGGTGACGTCGTGGGCATCAACACCGCGGTGGCCGGAGTTGGCGTCGGCCTGGCCATTCCGATCAACGGAATTACGCGACAGATGGTCGCGACCCTGATGGCGGAGGGCCGTGTCCGACGGGCTTACCTGGGCTTGGCGGGGACCCCCGCCCCGCTTCCTCCGTCGTTGGCCATTCGACTCAATCAGAAGACCGGAATGCGCATCGAACAGGTCGTCACGGAAGGACCAGCGGCAAAGGCCGGACTGCAGGCCCACGACCTTTTGGTCAGTGCGAATGGTGAGGCAGTCACCAGCGCGCAGTCGTTGCAGCGACTGATGCTCGGCGACGCGATCGGTCAACCGTTGGCCTTGACGGTTCTCCGATCCGAAGCCCTCGTCGATGTGATCGTCACACCCGAAGAACTGCGTGGCGACGGATGAACCCAAGCTGTCCCGAGGTTGCGGGGAGCGAGAGCCGCGTGCGGTTCGTCGCTGAAGATCTACCCCGACTCGCTCACGGGTTCCTCTTCCAGCACTACGAGGAGTCGCCTCCGATGTCGATTCGTACTTGTCTTGACCGACCTTCCGTTTTGAACCCGGGCGCCCGGCTTATGAATCGGTCCAGGGTCCCCCCAACGTTCAATACGTTGATTCAGGTGACTTGCCGAGCTTCTTCTACGGTGAGTTCGGCAGCGGGGTCGGCCTCGAGGCGATCGTCGGGAATGGGTTGTCCGCTGCGAACCGAGTAACCGTATTTGCCACCTTCGAGTCGCCGTTCCGCTCGATCGATCGCCGCCAACCTTTCTTGCAGTTCCGTCTTGACCGCTTCGTCGGTGCCTTCCTCGATGAGCGGTTCTGCCGAGTCATACATGTCCCCGGACTGATTCGCGGCGCTGCGGTCAGCTTCGCCGACCTCCTCCATCTCCGCAAGGAGCTGCTCGACATGGAGACGCTCCGTGTGCAGCAACTCCTTCGCTCTCGCATGTTCCATGAGTGCTCTCAATCTTGGTTGGGTCCGCACGAAAATCTAGTGGGTGAGACCGGCTCGTATATCTCCGATGCGATCGTGGCCGGAGCGCATCTCTGGGTTCGCCTACTCACCGATACCGTAAAGAAGGTCATGGAGTGTTGTCCAACTGTCCACAGTGATCCGGCCGGATCCGGGGACGCACGCCACGACCACCGCCACCCCGTCCGGGTCGCGGCCTACCACGGCAGTCCATTCGCTGTGATCGCGCCGGCTGATGAAGAGTCCTCGCGAGTCCAAGGTACTTGCGATCCGCTCCAGATGATCGATGCCGTCGACTTCCAAAACGAAGGCTCGCAGACCGATGTGGCGGGCTCCTCCTACACGACTGCTCCCGAACGCTCTCAACACGATGACTTGAGGTCGGTCGCTCTGTGGAGCGCTCACCGTCGCCAATTGCTCGTTTCGGGACAGCACTGTGAAACCGAGCACTTGGCGATAGAAGTCAATCGATCGGTTGAGATCAGCCACGTTCATAATGACACCCTGAAAATTCATCCTGTGCTCCAGTCTTCAGAAGAGGACCATCAACTGCCGGAGGTCGAGGACGCATCGTCCACAACGGCTCAGCTCTCGAAATCTGGGTACCTTCGGATCTTGAAACGCTACCGCTCCATCTCCCCATGAAGCTCGAGAGGAATGGTCCACCGTGTCAGACAGAGCACTCCTCGGAGACGAGCTGCGTTGGACCGGGCGAGGTGGCGGATCTGGTCCTGCCTCTCCCGAACGGCCGAAGCGCGGTTGGCAACACCGTTCCGGGTCCTGCCGCCGCGCATCGCCGATCCACAGTAGAACATTGACTCAAACCGCGAATAGCCTTCGACTACGGCTGCGATACGGGTAGCCGGTGAACACGATGGGAGTCGTCCATGCCCGCTGTGACCATCAACGATCTTTCGCGGCTACCGAAGATTCCGCCGCTCAATCGGGACCGGGCGGTCGAGCGCCCGGTGAGATCGGTGACCACGGCACCGAGCGGGTTGGAGGGAGAGGGGTTCCCGGTCCGCCGTGCCTTCGCTGGTCTGAGCTTGGGTGACCTCGACCCCTTCGTGCACATGGACCAGATGGGTGAAGTGGACTACGCGCCCGGCGAGCCGAAGGGAACGCCCTGGCACCCTCATCGGGGGTTCGAGACCGTGACGTACATGATCGACGGAACCTTTGCCCACCAGGATTCGCAGGGTGGCGGCGGCCTCATCACCGACGGGGCCACACAATGGATGACCGCCGGTGGTGGCATCCTGCACATCGAAACGCCCCCTGAGGATCTGGTCGTCTCAGGTGGCCTGTTCCACGGCATCCAGCTGTGGGTGAATCTGCCGGCCAAGGACAAGCTGATTCCACCGGCCTATCAAGGACTCGAGGCCGACGACGTGGTCCTGATGTCTTCCGGCGACGGCGGCGCTCTCGTGCGGATCATCGCCGGCGAAATCGGTGACCATCGTGGTCCGGGATCGACTCATACGCCCATGGCTCTGATGCACGCCAGCGTGTCTGCTGGAGCGCTGCTCGAGCTGCCCTGGAACCCTCATTTCAACGCTCTCACCTACGTGCTTGCCGGATCCGGGCGTGCCGGAACTGATGGGATGCCCGTCCAGGGCGGCCAGTTGGTCGCGTTCGATCCGGGAGACTGGGTGGCCGTCCGCGCTGACGACCACCAGAGCTCTGGCACGGACCACCTCGAGCTCCTGCTCCTGGGCGGTCAGCCGATCGGCGAGCCTGTTGAGCATTACGGACCGTTCGTCATGAACACCCGTGCAGAAATCGGGCAGGCATTGGAGGACTTCGAGGCCGGTCGCTTCGGTACGATTCCGCCGAACGCGCTGATGCCACACGTACCGGACCCTGATCCGATCCGAGCCGAGCACACGGGAATCTGACGCTCGGCATGCGGCGAAACAGATTGACGGACCTCGACATGACGCACAAATACAAGTGACGACAATGACAGGAGGCGTACTTCATGAGCAACCAGCATGACGACATCAAGACTGCAGCTTCGAAACTCACCGATGCGATGAGCGGGCTGTTACGCGCCATCGATGCGCTGGGCGACGAGGGAGCAGCTGCAGCAGACATTCCAGACGGATTGCCCGAGGAGCTCGAGAGGCTGGCCGCTCGCCTCGACGCCGCTCGCAAATTCAGCGGCTAACCGGGGCAGCCTCGCCCGCGGAGCAGTCGAAGACCTCGGCACTCCGGCTCCCGGTGCGCAATGGACCGTGATGCCTTGGCCGCCATGCCCGAGGCAGGACCCGTGCCGGGGGGAGAGACAGCGACGAGGGCCAAAGGCCGCAGCTCGTTTCGCGCCCTGCGGTCTCGCCCGTTCCGTCTCTACTTCGGGGGACAGGTCGTCTCGGCCAGCGGCAGTTTCCTGCAACAGACGGCCATAGGCTGGCTCGTCCTCGAGCTCACGGGTTCACCGAGCGATCTCGGGCTGGTTCTCGCGGCGAGTGGGATTCCCTCTCTGCCTTTCGGGCTTCCGCGGGTTGTGTCGACCCGCCGGCGCGAAATGGACCGATCACTCCGGTTGACGTATCGTAAGCGGAGTGAAATCTCCGGATAAGCCGGCAGCCGGGGGAAGCGCGTCTACGGCATCGACAGCAAGCCGACCGATTCGCCGTGACGCCTTGAGGAACCGGGAGCGTCTGCTCGTGGCAGCCGGCCAGGTCTTCGAGGAGAAGGGACTCGAAGCCAGCGTGGCCGACGTGGCGCGCGTCGCGGGCGTCGGCATGGGCACCCTCTACCGACGGTTTTCCTCGAAGGACGCCCTCATCGAGGCGCTGGTCTCCGAGGTCCTGGAGGCAACGATCGCGATGGCCCGCGAGGCGGCGGAGTGTCCGGACGGTACGGGGCTCGAGCACTTCTTGGAGGCATCGAGCTCGTATCAAGCGGAGCACTTGGGCTGCCTCCCCAAGTTGTGGAACACGGACCACCACCTCGTCAGGACCTCGCGGGACCTGATTGCTGGACTCCTTGCCGACGCGCAGGCGCACGGTTGGGTCCGCTCCGATCTGACGAGCACTGATATCTCGCTCGTGATGTGGTCGATCCGGGGCGTGCTCGAGACCACCGGCACCAACGCCCCCGAGGCTTGGAGGCGGCATCTCGATCTATTGATCGCCGGCATGCGGCCGGAGGACTCCGAGCTGCCTCACCGTCCCCTCGGCCAGAACGAGGTCGACCGGATTCTCTCGAAGCGCAATCTGCCGTCGTCGGCGAGGTCCAGCGGGGTGAACCCATGACGACTCGCCACGACGCCAGCCGGAAAACCGACTCCGAAGCGGTCACCCGGGCTCACCGGTGGATCCTGGTCGTCATCGCGAGCGCCCAGCTCATGGTGGTGCTCGATTCGACGATCATGATCATCGCCCTGCCCTCGGCACAACGCGCCCTGGGATTCTCGAACACCGATCGACAGTGGGTCGTCACCGCCTACACGTTGGCCTTCGGCGGATTCCTCCTGCTCGGTGGACGCATCAGCGACATGATCGGCCCCAAGCGGACGCTGATGATCGGGGTCGTCGGCTTCGCCCTGGCCTCGGCCATCGGCGGTGCCGCTCAGACAAGCATCATGTTGATCGGCGCCCGCGGCCTGCAGGGACTGTTCGGCGCCCTGCTGGCCCCCTCGGTGCTCTCGCTCCTGACGTCGACCTTCAGTGACCCCCGCGAGCGGGGTCGGGCCTTCGGGATCTACGCGACCATCGCCATCGCCGGCTCGGCGTTCGGGCTGATCCTCGGGGGCTTCCTGACGGAGTACGTCGACTGGCGCTGGTGCCTCTACGTCAACCTGCCCATTGCTGTGCTGGTCCTGCTCGGTGCATTCAAAATGATTCCTGAGCGTCAGGGGACCCAGGGCGTGAGGCTGGACGTGCTGGGCGTGATCCTCGGATGCGGTGGCTTGGTCTCCCTCGTCTACGGCCTCGGAGAGGCCGGCACCAGCGGATGGGGGGCCACCCATGTCATCGTCGCCCTTGTGTTGGCGGTCGTGCTGCTCGGCTGCTTCATCCTGTGGCAGAGCAAGGGGCCAAACCCCCTCCTCCCGCTACGCGTACTGCGAAACCGGAACCGGGCCGGGTCGTTCCTGACCATCATGCTCGCCGTCACGGGCATGTTCGGGACTTTCCTGTTCCTCACCTACCTGCTCCAGACGATCGACCATTATTCACCGCTACTGACCGGAGTCGCCTTCCTGCCCCTGTTGGTCCTCAACGGCCTGGCGGCCACGCAACTCGCCAGCCGGCTGATGCCATACGTGCGAACACGGTTGCTGATCGTTCCCGGCCTGTTGCTGGCGGCCATCGGCGCCGCCCTGTTCACGACATTGACCCCCGGCGCCTCTTACGTGACCCACGTGCTGCCGAGCGAATTCCTCCTTGGCATCGGACTCGGGCTCGCCGTCGTGCCCTGCATCAGCACGGCCACCCAGAACGCCGAGCCCGAGGACGTCGGGGTGACCTCGGCCATGACGAACACTTCGCAGCAGATCGGCGCCTCCATCGGGACCGCCCTGCTGAACACCATCGCTGCCACCGCCACGGCGAGCTACCTGGCTTCGCACGCACGAGGCGGTGGCGTGCAATCCAAGGCGACGGTGCACGGATATGCAACGGCCAGTATTTGGGTGGCAGGGATCTTCCTCCTTGCCGCTGTCATCGCCGGAGTGCTCATCAACGTGAATCCGCGGCAGCATGACGCCGATGCGTATGCCGCGGACTTGGACGTCGACCTCCTCCCAGCGGAGGTCTACTGAACGGCAAGTCCCGGGTCCAACTCGGAGCCGATCCTCTGCGGTCTACGCCGCGCGGCAGCGTTGTCGACTTGCTGGCGCTGCGGTCACGACGGCCCGGGCGAAGCCGCGACCTGAGTGCCCCGCCCACACTTCCACTACTCTGGCGATGTCCGCACGGAGGGGAGGAAACATGGATGTTGGAGCGGTTGTAACCGCGTACGCCTCGTCCTGGAACGAGCCCGACGAGGCCGCCCGCCGGCAGTTGCTGGAGTCCGCCTGGGCGGACCATGGCACCTACTGCGACCCGACTGCCAACGTCGAAGGCAGAGAGGCGCTTGTCGCCCACATCGGCGCTTTGCAGATCGCCATGCCTGGCCACACGATCGACCTGGTGACGGGCGCCGACGCGCACGACGGCCACCTGCGATTCGGTTGGGTCATGCACGGCCCTGACGGATCGGCGGTACTCGAAGGCATGGACTACGGACGTCAGGCGGAAGACGGGCGGCTTCAGCAGATAGTCGGCTTCTTCGGGCCATTTCCGACCCTTGGACCCATCATGAATACGGATCAGCCGGCGGTCACGATCGTCGGATCCGGCATCGCCGGGGGTGCGCTGGCCGCCGCACTGGCGGCCGCCGGGGTCCCGGTCCTCGTCCTCGAGCGGACGGAGCAATTCGTCGACCACGTGCGAGGCGAGTACATGCACCCTTGGGGGGTGGCTGAAGCCATGCAGCTCGAGCTGCACGACGACCTCATCAACGCCGGCGGCAACGTCATCTCACGTTTCGTCGCCTACGACGAGGCCTACTCCCTGGTGGAGGCTGAGGAAAGCGCCTTGCCTCTCGCCGACCTGTTGCCCGGCGTCCCGGGCGCCCTCGGCATCGGACACCCCGTGGCCTGCCAGACCCTCTTCGACGCGGCCGTGCGGGCGGGCGCGCAAGCTCTCCGCGGCGTCGAACAGGTCAAGGTGACGGCTGGCGAGAGTCCAGCGGTCCGGTACGTGCACGGCGGCACGCGAACACGAGGTCCGACCGCGCCTCGTCGTCGCCGCCGATGGACGCGAATCCTCGACACGGCGCCAGCTCGGCATCGAGATGGAGAAGACCGACCCCCGCATCTTCCTCGCCGGCATGCTCGTCGACGGCGTCCGCGATTGGCCCAGCACCGACTCGTTGATCGGCACCTCCGGCGACTCGATCCTTTACGCATTCCCCCAGTGTGAGGACAAGGCGCGCCTCTACATCGGTTACTCGATAGAGGAGAAGACCCGATTGGCAGGCGCCGACAAGGCGAAGACTTTGCTCGAGGCCTTCCGCGTGGACACGATCCCCGACTGCGGGCGGTTCGTCGATGCGAGGCCGGCCGGGCCGTGCGCTGCCTATCCCATGTTCGACTCCTGGTCCGATGCCGTCGTCGCCGATGGCGTGGTGTTCGCCGGTGACGCCGCCGGCTTCAGCGACCCCACCATCGGAGAGGGCTTGTCGGTCGCTCTGCGCGACGCACGCATGATTCGCGACGTCGTCATCGGTGGTGAAGACTGGTCCGTGGAGGCGTTCACGCCGTATGTAGAGGAGCGGACAGAGCGGATGCGTCGTCTGCGTTTCGCCGTTCAGGTTTTCACTGACGCTCATATCCCGCTCGGGCCTGGCAGAGTGTCCGAACGGCGGCGCCGCTCGGACATGATGGTGCAGGATCCGGATCTCTTCATGCTGGTGGCGGCCATGACATGCGGGCCGGAGCTGGCGCCGGCGTCCTGCTTCGCAGACGAGATCAGGGAGAAGCTGCTCACCCGCGTTTAGCGTTCCGCCGAGTGTCCACCTGTCGTTGTCCCGCGTCGGTTGCAGGTGTGATTTGAGATTCAGTAGTGCCGTCGCCGCAACCCAGGAGAGTGTGCGTTACGGCGTCTGCGTCACCGGCCAGGACGGCCGCGACGAAGGAGTCGACGGCGCTGAACCGAGGTGGTCCGGCGCCCAGGGCCGCGAGCTGCCCAGTTCGCGGTGGGCGCTGGTGAGAGCGACCTCGATCGAGGCCCGGAGTCGGGGCTTGGTTCCTTCGGTGAGGGCGCTGACGATGTCGACGCCGTGCTCGCCAGCAGGGCGACTCGCTGACATTCGCACCGGACCTTACTGAATGGACGCGGCAGCGGCGAGGGGCTGCCGACGCGGCTGCAGGTAGTGAACCTATTGGCTCGCTACCTTGGGGCGTACGAGACGCTTGGCTTGCCCAGAACTTGCGGACCAGCGTTTTCCCCGCTGGCAACGGGCGTCCCACGCTCGGACTTTCTGTCACGTATCCAGCGCTGTGGAGTGCCGTCTGTATCACGACTCACTTCAGCGTCGTTGTGTCCTATGTTCGAGGGGAGGTGTTTGCCGCGGCATACTCGGCGTCCGTCACCGTCTCGTGGACTCAGTCGTGCCGATCGTGGTCGTGGTGTGCGACATCAGCGTGCTCGACGTCGCGCCGTGCCAGTGCCGTTCGTTGGGTGCGATCCATATCGTGTCGCCGGCGCGCACCCGCTGCGGTGCCTCGCCTCCCTTGCAGACGAACCCGTAACCAGACGTGATCTGGAGCAACTGCCCGTGCTCATGTTGATGCCACACCGTCCGCCCATTGGGTGAGAAAACGACGGTATCGACGTCCACGCCGTCTGTCTTGGGGAAGATCGGTCGAACCACACCTCGCCGGTGGCCGCCTTGTTCAGTTCCGACGGCAGCGTCTGAGCGTCACCTCGAACGATCAACAATCTGCACCTTCCTCGTGGTTGCCGACCATCATAAGCTCTGGGCCCCGTACGCTCGACTCGAAGATCCGTTCCGGCTCCGGGAACTTCAAAGCTCTCTGCGGGCAGGCCGCGCGTGACATGTCGCGTGGCCGAGCGGGTGGTGATACCCGCGGTTACGAAAGCAGACCTGTGGAAGCCGCCGTCGCGTGCGCTGCCGGTATGGTGGAGCTGAACTGTGAGGTACGCACGTCGGCTCTCAGCGCCGCGAGTTCCTAGGATTGAGCCACCATGGTGATGTCCGATCGACCCGAAGTGAAGACCGCATCGTGGCCGATTGCGGCAGTTGATGTCGCGACCCTGGGTTCGAACTTCGTGGGGGCCCTCGGCCGCCTCCCCTTTCGCGATCCTTGGCGGGGTCCGAGCCTTCCGCCTCGCAATTTGGCGGTGTCGACAACCCGAGAGCTCGTTCGGTCCCTGATCGGATACGCGTCGTCGCTACCCATCGACGAGTTCCGGTCATTGGAACGGGTTCTCGACGGTATCGCCGGCCGGGTTCTTCCCCCCTTTGTGGCGCTGCAGGGGGTTGCGAGCCGGCCAGATCGGATCGGCGGCGTGCCGGGGATTTGGTTCCATCCGGCTTCGAAGAAACAGGCCCCGTTGGGCGTCGAGAATGTCGCACGGTCGAGCACGATTGTCTATCTGCATGGGGGTGGTTACATCGGAACGTCCCCGCGGATGTACTCCCTTTTCATGGCGCATCTGGCACGAGTCACTGGCTGTGCGGTGTTCGCTGCCGACTACAGGCTTGCACCGGAGTTCCCGTTTCCGGCGGCTGTCGACGACATCATCTCGGTGATCGAATATCTGAAGCGTGAGGGGCTGGCCTCGGAGCAACTGTTCATAGCCGGGGACTCGGGCGGCGGAGGACTGCTCGGCACCGTCCTCTATCGCATGAAAAAACATGAACTGGGACGACCGGCTGGAGCTCTGTTGTTCTCGCCCGAAGTCAGCCTGACCCTGAGTGAGGATTCGGTTACGGACAACGCAGCGCTTGATGTGCTTCCCTGGAACATACCGGTCGACGCTTATCTCCATGGTGTGGAACCCGACGACGAGAGGGTCGACGTGTTGTTCGACGACATCGCAGGTTGGCCTCCGACCTTTGTCGTCTACGGCGGCGATGAGATGTTCCGCGATGCGATACGTACTCTGGTGAGAAAGCTCCAAGCCGCGGAAGTGCCTCATGTCGCCTTAGAAGTCGAGGGGATGTTCCACGTGTTCCCGTTCCTTCTCCCCTGGACGAAGGAGAGCCGGGACGTATACCGCCGGGCCGGCGATTTCGTGCAAGGAGTCCTCACGAAACATAGCTGAGACCGCCGCTGGAGGTTGCGAGTCGGCACGGGCTCCTGATTCGAATGCTTTCCGCTCCTCGGTGGACGAGTCATTCGCCGTTTTCACCGTGATCGCCGTGCTTGCCGGCGTCGCCGCACTGGGGTTCGCTCCTCCCCCGCTAAGCCGACGGCTTCGCGCTCCCGGATCTGCTCGCCCTGGCGCGCGCCCTATGGTGGAAAACGTGGTGGTCGGTGCCTACAGGGAGCTGTTCGTAGTCATCGCGACCTCCGCCGCGACACTGATTGGTCTGTTGTTCGTCGCTGTATCGGTGTCGAAGGGTCGATCGCAGGCCCATCCACCGCTCGTACGCGAGTTCAGGGCGGCCGCTGCGCTTTTGGCGTTCACGAATCCATTTGCCGTCTCAATGTTTGGATTGGTGCCCGGGACGAATATCGGCTACCCAGCGGCAATCATCGGAGTAATCGGAGTCATGTTCGTGGCCGCCGGCGTTCGCGCCACGATCTCGCTCCCGGCACGGTTACGGCATCGCCGTCCGCAGGCAACCTTGATTCTGGCGCTGCTCGTCCTGTTCAGCCTGCAGATTCTGTTCGGGGTCGACCTCATCATTCACCCCTATGGCGTGGGAGCCCTTGCCGACGTCGGGTACGTGCTCGTGGCTTCGCTCCTCATCGGGATCGGGCGAGCGTGGGAGCTCGTAGGAGACTGGAACACTGGGCTCCTTGCATCCATCCATCGCTTGATCGGCCTCGATCCCGAGCAACGAGGACTGGCCAATCACGAGACTGAGCCCGCAGGTTCGCTTTCAGAGCCAGAATCCAGCAGCGAGTAAACCCGTACAACTGACGGTGTTCTTCTTCGCTCGACAGGATGCCGACCCGTCTCAGCGCAAGTGGCTCCCTTCGTCTTGCCCCGTCCCCCCCGCCTCCACGCGGTGCGCTGAACGACGGCCGCGGTCGACTTCTTCAGCCTCAGGTCTTCGGCTTCTTCAGGCCCCGTTTCGTCCCGCGGTCGAGCCGGCCCAGGAGCGTGTCTCCTCGGGTGACCAGCCCGGCACCTCGTCCTTTGGAAGCGGCCTCCGTCAGGGACATCCGATCAGCCGAAATCCCTCGGTAGCCAATCTCCGGGTCTCTAAGGTTTGCCGTCCGAGCCGGTCAGCTCGAGCTCACTCTCCTCTTCCCGGGCACGAGCGAGGCTGTTCGGGAGCTGGCGGCGCGACCGGATGCGGAGCTTGCGGTACACCCGCGAGAGGTGTGCCTCGACCGTCTTGTTGTTGACGAAGAGCATCTCGGCGATTTCGGAATTGGCGTGCCCGGCGAGGGCCAACTCGGCTGCCCGGCGTTCCATCGGCGTGAGTGCCCCCGTCCCGGTCAGGGCGACCCGTCGGGGCCGGGCTCCGGTCGAGCGGAGCAGTTGCACGGCGCGGTTGACCAGTGGCGTGGCACTGCATCGGAAAGCGGCATCGGCTCCCCGCCGTAGCACCTCGCGTGCCGCGTCCTTGTCGTCGCCCCGGGCGACGAGGAACGCGCCCAGCTCGACGAGCGCGTGCGCGAGTTCCAAGGTCGCGCCGGATGGTTCGAGGACCTCCACTGCCTCTGCGAGGAGCGGGAGCCGCTCCGCCGCCGGTGCCACCGTGGCGGCCATCCGTAGAGCGGCACCCAACGACCAGGCGGCGCCGAAGGCGCGGGCGACCGAGACCTGCTCCTGTGCCAGCTCCCAGGCCTCGCTCGAAGCTCCGGTGCGGTGCAGGGCGCCCGCCAGAGCGCCGCGCCAGTTACTGACCGCTGGGTTGTCGATCC
>CAWGHA010000004.1:0-186226 GCA_963822265.1 uncultured Acidimicrobiaceae bacterium | reverse complement strand
ACGGCGCGGCGAGAGCAGCGACGGCGAGAGCTCCACAGCAACCTATGGATACTGGATCGGGTGCGTGATGTCGAGGAACACACCCGAGAGGACGAAGAGAGCCAGGAAGGCGAGGAACATGAAGGCGACGGGGAACAGCTTCGTGATGTCGGCGCGGTAGTAGACCTGGCCCTTCTTGGTGCGGATCCACTCGTAGGCCGCGATCGCGACGTGGCCGCCGTCCAGGGGGATCATCGGCAGCATGTTCAAGATGCCGAAGACGATGTTGATGGCGATGAGCAGCGCCAGCACGGCGGCGAGTCCCTCGTGCTGCGCGTCCACCCCGAGGCCGGCGATGCCGATGATGGAGACCGGCCGCGGGGCCGAGCCCGGGTTGTCGGCCGCGGCCGTCGCGGCCTTGGCGTTCGTGTCCTCGTGGAGCACCGAGGCGACACCGTGCGGCGAGAACGTCTGCCCGAGGCCGCTCAGGTTCAGGTCGGCGACGTGCCAGATGGTGGCCAAGGAGGCGGGGATGGCCCCGGCCAGCCCGACCGAACGGGTCGCCTGCTGAATCTCGATGCCCAGGTAGCCCTTGTTCGAGAGCGCCTGGCCGTCGGCCGTGATGCCCTTCCCGCTGTCGGGCGTCGCCGTGAGCCGGAGCAGCCGACCGCCGCGCTCGACGCCGAGGACCAGGGGCCGCCCGACCGAGTCGCGGATGGCGTCGGTCATGGAGTTCGGGTTCGAGAAGGATCTGCCGTCGACGGAAACGATGGTGTCCCCCGGCCGGAGCCCGGCCGCCATGGCCGGCGTCGTCGCGACCCCGCTCCAGTGCTCGAGCGAGGAGACGGTGTAGTTGTTGCTGGCGGTCCCGAAGCCGACGACCAGGACCAGAGCCAGCACGAAGGCGATGAGGAAGTGCATGGCCGAGCCGGCCGAGGCCACGATGATGCGCTGGTGGAAAGGCTGGTTGCGGTACGCGCGCGGCTCGTCCTCCTCCGCGACCTCCTCGGTGGAGGTGAATCCGGTGATCCGTACGTAGCCGCCGGCCGGGATGGCCTTGACGCCGTACTCCGTCTCACCGCGGCGGACGGACCACAGCCGCGGTCCGAAGCCCACGAAGTACTCCGTCACCTTCATGCCGGCCCACTTCGCCGTGGCGAAGTGGCCCAGCTCGTGAAGCATCACGATGGCGACGAGGATGGCGATGAAGAGGAGCAGGTCTCCCCAGCCCAGCAGCACGAACACCGCGGTGAGGAGCGCCAACGCGAGGATCAGCTGCAGGACGCGGCGGGCGCTCCCGGGCTGGCCGGGGTCGTCGTGGTGCGGCGTGAGGTCCGGCGGGGCCGCCTGCTCGGTGAGCGTCATGGCGATGCCAACGCTACCGGGCACCACCCGCGGCCTGACGTCGCGCCAACACTCGACGGGCTGTGGCCCGGGCCTCTGCGTCTTCGGCCAGGACCGCCTCGACGTCGTCGACCTCGCCGTCTCGCCATGACTCGAGGGTCTCGGCCACCACGTCGACGATGCGATCCCACGACAGCGCGCCCGCCAGGAAGGCTTCCACCGCGATCTCGTTCGCCGCGCTGAGCCACGCCGGAGCGGAACCCCCGTGCCGTCCGGCCTCGTAGGCCAGGTCGAGACACCCGAAGACGGCGCGATCAGGCGGCTCGAAGGTCAACTCGCGGGGCTTGGTCCAGTCGAGCGACCCGAAGGCGGTGGCCGCCCGGTCGGGCCAGCCCAGCGCGTAGCCGATGGGCAGGCGCATGTCCGGGTCGGACAGCTGGGCGAGGGTGGACCCGTCGCGCAGCTCGACCATGGAGTGCACGACCGACTGGGGGTGCACGACGACCTCGATGCGGTCGTAGTCGATGCCGAAGAGCTCGTGGGCCTCTATCACCTCGAGGCCCTTGTTCATCAGCGTCGACGAGTCGACCGTGATCTTCGGGCCCATGGACCAGGTCGGGTGGGCCAGTGCGTCCTGCACCGTGACCGAGCCGAGCCGCTCGGCCGGCCAGCCACGGAACGGACCTCCCGAGGCGGTGAGGAGCAGCCGGGCCACCGCGCTGGTCCCGTCGACCGAGGCCAGGCACTGGTGGAGCGCGCAGTGCTCGGAGTCGACGGGGACGATCTCGGCGCCCGGGGTCCGTCGCGCCTTCTGGACGACCGGGGCGCCGGCGATGAGCGACTCCTTGTTCGCCAGCGCCAACCGGCGCCCCGCCTCGAGCGCGGCGAGCGTCACCGGCAGCCCGGCGAAACCGACGACCGCGTTGAGCACCACGTCGGCCCCCCGCGCCGCCTCGGCCATGCCTTCTGGGCCGACGAGGACCTCGGTTCCAGCCGGCACCGCGTCTCGCACGGCCGGGGCCAGGTCCGGGTCGCCCACCACCACGATGGCGGGACGGAACTCGGCCGCCTGCGCGACGAGCGTCGAGGTCGATCGCTGCACCCCGAGGGCGTGGACCACGAAGCGGTCGCCCTCGGCGCGGACCACGTCGAGGGCCTGGGTGCCGACCGAGCCCGACGAGCCCATCAGACTGACCGTACGCATCGGATCAGCCGAGGTTCAGCGCCTTGACCACGAAGTACGTGGCCGGCATGACGAAGAGGAGGCCGTCGACGCGGTCGAGGACGCCTCCGTGCCCGGGCAGGAGGTGGCCTATGTCCTTGAGCCCGAGGTTGCGTTTGATCATCGACTGGCTGAGGTCGCCCAACGGCGCGACCACGGCGACCACGACACCGAAGACCAGCGCCTTCGACACGGTCCACGGATGGATGAAGTGGACCACGACGACCGACACCAGAATGGCCGCCAGGGCTCCTCCGATCAGCCCCTCCCAGCTCTTGTTCGGACTGATGGACGGTGCGAGCGGGTGGCGGCCCATGGCCGAGCCGACCAGCAACGAAGCGATGTCGTCGGCGACCGTGACGATGACCGCGGCCAGGACGAACGCGATGCCGTGGCGGTCGGGAAAGACGTTGGGGTCGAGCAACAGCGCGGTGAACGAGCCGAACACGCCCACCCAGACGTAGACGAAGACCGTCGAGCTGATGCCGGAGACGGGCTCGGCCGCCGGCTCCACCCGGGCCAGGTACCAGATGAAGGCACCCGCCACGAGCAGCACCGTCACCAGTGGCAGCGCGGCCGCACCCTTGTTGTACGCCTCGATCATGAGGGACAGCACCGCGACGAGGCCGAGCAAGGTGGCGGGGTGGTAATGCGAACGGCGGAAAGCGGCGTAGGCCTCGGCGCTCGCCAGCAGAACCACGATGCTGGCGATGACCATGGTGGCGACGGTTCCCGCCGCGAAGCAGGCCAGGGCGATGATGCCGAGCACCACGCCCGAGCCGACGGCCACGCGCATGTCGCGCCCGCCGGTGCTGGCCGTGCTGACGTTTCCGGTGCGGGCGGACCCGCCCGAGCGCGAGGTGCGCGTGGCGCGGGTCCTCGGTTCGGGCGGTTGGGGAGGGCTGAGCCGGGACGCCGCGGCGGCGGACGCGGCGGCACGGTCGCCGGCGCCACGTCCGGAGGGGCCACCGACGACCGGCTCGGGCTCCGCGACGGCCTCGTCCTCTGCCGGCTCCCCCGGCAGGTCGCCGGGCTCGGGGATGATCACCAACGTGTCGTCGGGCGCGAAATGCCACGGCTGGCGCTCCACGTCGGCCTCGGGCCCGGAGTCCTGGAGGAGGGCGCCCACGGCGGGCAGGTCGTCGGAGAGCATGGAGGGCTCGAAGAGCTCCTCGTGGGCCTCCCAGTCGGTGTCCTCCTCGCGCCAGGCCGGCGGTGCCATGGCCTGGTCCTCGCCGTCGCCGCGGTCGAGCACGGCCGGCACCTGTCCCGTCGGGGCGTCGTTCCAGTGCAGCAGGTCGGGGTGGTCGTCCACCACCGGCCCCGTGACCTCGCGGACGGTATCGCCGGCCGGCTCGGCGCCGATGATGCGGACCCGGCCCGAGTGGTAGCCCGGCGGCTCCTCCTCCACGCCGTCAGCCTCCACGCCGTCAGCAGGCGTTGCTCCCGCATCGGAGACCGTCACATCGTCGTGGTTCAGGTCCCAGGGAAGCTCCTCGTCGTAGGGCAGCTCCTCGTCGTAGGGACGTCGCCGGGCATGGGCGCCCCCGCCGGCGTCCGCACCTTCCTCGGTGCCCTCCATGCCCCCGAAGAGGTCCCCGTCGCGATCGACCATTGCCCTCCTCAGACCTGCAGCAGCTCGCGCTCTTTCTGCGCCAGCAGCTGGTCGATGAGCGCGACCTGCTCGTGGGTGATCTTCTCCAAGTCCTTCTCGACGCGCTCGAGCTCGTCGGTCGAGAGCTCCCCGTCCTTCTGCAGACCCTCGAGCTCGTGACGCCCGGCGCGGCGCAGGTTGCGCACGGCAACCCTCCCCTCCTCCGCCTTGTGCCGCACGACCTTGACCAGCTCCTTGCGGCGTTCCTCGGTCAGAGGCGGGAAGGCCAAGCGGATGACGGTCCCGTCGTTGCTCGGGTTGATACCGAGGTCGGAGGCCATGATCGCCTTCTCGATCGCCCCGAGGGACCCCTTGTCGTAGGGCGAGACCACCAGCAACATGGCGTCGGGAACGCTGAACCCGGCCAGCTGGCGCAGGGGCGTCGGCGTGCCGTAGTAGTCGACCGACAGGGACTCGATCAGGGCGGAGGAGGCCCTTCCGGTACGCACGTTGCCCATATCGGCCCGCACGTGGTCGATGGCCTTGCTCATCTTGTCCCTGGTGTCTTCCTTGACCAGGCCCGCGAGGTCGTCCTCTTCCATCAGCGGACCAGCGTACCGATCTGCTCGCCGCCGAGGGCGCGAACGATGTTGCCCGGGATCATGAGGTCGAACACCCGGATCGGAAGGTTGTTGTCCTTGCAGAAAGTGATCGCGGTGAGATCCATGACCCGCAGGTCACGGCTGATCACCTCCATGAACGAGATCTCGTCGTAGCGGGTCGCCTCGGGGTCGAGCTTGGGATCGGCCGAGTAGACCCCGTCCACCCCCGAATGGGTTCCCTTGCACAGGAGCTCCGCGCCGATTTCGGCGGCACGGAGCGCAGCTGGGGTGTCGGTGGTGAAGAACGGGTTGCCCATGCCCGCGGCGAAGATCACGATGCGACCCTTCTCGAGGTGCCGCACGGCGCGGCGCCGTATGTAGGGCTCGGCCACCTCGGCCATGGACAGCGCGCTCGAACACGCGCGTGGGCATGTTCTGCTTCTCGAGCGCGTCCTGGAGCGCGAGCGCGTTGATGACGGTGCCGAGCATCCCCATCGTGTCGGAGGTGGCGCGGTCCATGCCGCCGCTCTCCCCCGTCGTCCCGCGCCAGATGTTCCCGCCTCCGACGACGACGGCGAGCTCGAGCCCGCCTCCGTCCATGGCGCGCACCATCTCCTTGGCCATGCGCTCGACCGTCGCGGCGTCGATCGTCTCGTCGGAGGCGGCAGAGGCCAGCGCCTCCCCCGACATCTTGAGGACGATGCGGTGCGGCTCTCCCACGTGCGCCCGCTCGGCTCTCAGGCGCCGACGACGACCTGCGCGAAGGCGACGATGCGGGCCGACCCGAGGATGGCGGCGACTGTCTGCTTCTCGTCCTTGACGTAGGACTGGTCGAGCAGCACCCGCTCCTTGAACCATCCGTTCATCCGGCCCTCGACGATCTTGTCCAGCGCGGCCTCGGGCTTGCCCTCGTTGCGCGTGATCTCGGCCAGGGTGGCCCGCTCGGCCGCGACGTCGGCCTCGGGCACCTCGTCGCGGCTCAGGTAGGTGGGCTTGGCGAACGCGATGTGCACGGCGACGTCGTGCGCCAGCTCCTCGGAGCCTCCTTCGATCACCACGGCCACGGCGTTGACGCCCCGGCCGGACTGCTGATGGAGGTAGGTGTCGACCACCTGCCCGGGCTCGGCCGTCAGGCGGCGCACCCGCCCGATGGAGATGTTCTCCTTCAGCGTGGAGCGCAGGGTGTCGATCTGGTCGGAGAGCTCGCTGGCGGCGTCCTCCCCCTTGGCCGCCACGAGGGCTGCCAACTCGTCGGCCAAAGCGACGAACTCGGCCGACTTGGCCACGAAGTCGGTCTCGCAGCGCAGCTCGACCACCGAAGCCGCATCGCCGTTGCGGACGGCGGCCACGGCACCGTCGCCGGCGTCGCGGTCGGAACGCTTGGCCGCGCCGGCGAGGCCCTTCATGCGCAGGATCCGGGCGGCCTCTTCGAGGTCGCCGCCGGCCTCCTCGAGCGCGTTCTTGCAGTCGAGCATCCCCGCTCCGGTCATCTGGCGCAGGGTCGATATGTCCTTGGCGCTGTAGCTCGCCATGCTCAGGCCACCTCGACCGGCTCGGGGGCGCGCACCCGGCGCGGCCGCGGGGCGTGGGTCGCCGCGGCATCGTCGTCCGCTCCGGCCGCGGCAGCCGCCTGGCGCCGGTGCTGGGCGATGAAGCGGCCCTCGACGACGGCGTCGGCGATGACACGGCACATCAGGGAACCGGAACGGATGGCGTCGTCGTTGCCGGGGATGACGTAGTCGATCACGTCGGGGTCGCAGTTGGTGTCGACCACGGCGACCACCGGCAAACCGAGTTTGCGAGCCTCGGTGACCGCGATGCCCTCCTTCTTCGTGTCGATCACGAAGACCGCGTTGGGCAGCCGGTCCAGATCGGCGATGCCGCCGAGGTTCCTCGAGAGCTTCTCGAGCTCGCGCGTGTGCTGGAGCGCCTCACGCTTTGGCATCCCTTCGAAATCGCCTGCAGCCTGCATGGTCCGGAGCTCCTGCATGCGCTTCACCCGGCCCGACACGGTGGCGAAGTTGGTCAGCATGCCTCCCAGCCAACGCTGGTTGACGTACGGCATGCCGCAGGCCTCGGCGTAGTCGGCCACCGGGCCCTGGGTCTGCTTCTTCGTCCCCACGAAGAGGATGGTCCCGCCGTCGGCCACGAGGTCGCGCACGAAGCCGTACGCGGTCTCGATGCCGCCGAGGGTCTGGCGCAGGTCGATGAGATAGATCCCGTTGCGCTCACCCAGGATGAAGCGCTTCATTTTCGGGTTCCATCGTCGCGTCTGGTGGCCGAAGTGGACTCCGGCCTCCAGCAGCTGCCGCATGGAAACGACGGCCATAGTGGTACTCCTCCGATCGGTTGCTCCCCTGCCGCAGCGCTGCCCGGGGGGCGGCGACCGTGGATCGCGACAAGTGATGTTCTTTCGTGTGCGTCCGCCCACCGGCCGGTGGGCCTTGCCATGGTAGCCGCTCGGCCGATGGGGTCCCGCGGCAGGCGGCGCCGGCGCGGTCGGCACGCCGACGACCCGACGCCTCGCTCACGCTCTCGGGTGCGTGCTCCCGTAGACCGAGCGCAGACGCTCCTTGCTCACGTGCGTGTACACCTGGGTGGTGGCCAGGCTGGCATGGCCGAGCAATTCCTGCACGACCCGCAGGTCGGCGCCGCCATCGAGGAGGTGGGTGGCGTAGGTGTGGCGGAGGGCGTGGGGGTGGGTGGGGGCGACGGCCCGGCGATCGAGGATGCGCCGGACATCGCGCGGCCCGAGCCGGCCGCCGCGCCGGTTCACGAAGACCGCGTCGGGCGGGCCGGCCATCTCGTCACGTCCCCCTTCGAGCCACGCCCGGAGGGCGGCGACGGCGGCGTCGTGCACGGGGACCCGGCGCTGCTTGGCGCCCTTGCCGATCACCGTGACGGTGCGGGCGCGCAGGTCGACGTCACCCCGGTCGAGCCCACACAGCTCCGAGACCCGCAGGCCGGCGGCATAGAGCAGCTCCAGCACGGCCAGGTCGCGGCGGTCCACGGGCGCCGGCGCCTCGACGTCGAGCAGGCCGGCAACCTCCGCCGCTGACAGGACCCGGGGCAACCGGCCGCCACCGCTCGGCAGCGCGCAGGGCGCGGGCCGGGTCGGAGCCGAGGCGACCCTGCCGGAGCAGCCAGGAGAAGTAGCAGCGCAGCGCAGCCGCCTGACGGGCGACCGTGGCCCGGGCGAGGCGGCGCGTGGAGAGCGAGGCCAGGTAGCGCCGCAGCAGCACGCGGTCGACGCGCTCGGGCACGTCCACTCCCCCACGCCCGGCCCACCGGGCGAAGGCGCTCACGTCGGCGAGGTAAGCCGTGCGGGTCGACGCGGCGCGACCACCCAGCCAGGCCTCGAAGCCGGCCAGGTCCCAGGCGGTGGGCACGGGTGGGCTCGGCACTCCCGAGGAACGGTAGCGCCCCCACGACGGCAACCCTGGGAACTAACGTCGCCCCGAGCCTCCGGGCAGTCCGCAGGTTTGGCCAGAAAGGGGGGCCCGCCATGGTCTCGAGATTCGATCGCCGCACGCTGCTCGCCGGCGCGGGCGCGGCCGCGGCCGGGATCGCCGGGGGTTCGGCGCTCGGCCTGGGGTGGGACGCGCTGGCTGGTGCGACGACGAACGGGCCCGGCCGCAACGGCGTGTCCAGGGCGACGCCCAAGCGCGGCGGTTCGCTCGTCTTCGGCGTCGACGCCGAGGAGTCGGGCTTCGACCCCACGCAGGCCCGCTTCGACGAGGTCGGCGTCATGTACGCCCGCACCGTGTTCGACCCGCTGACGATCGTTCTGGCGAACGGCGACTGGGCCCCCTACCTGGCCGAGTCGGTCGTGCCCAACTCCTCCTACACGACGTGGACCATCACCCTGCGGCCCAACGTCCTCTTCCACGACGGGACCCCGTGCAACGGCGCCGCGCTCCTGACGAACCTCCAGGCCCAGTCCAAGTCGCTGCTGACCGGCATCGTCATCAACCCGACGCTCAAGGGCATCACGCAGACCGGGCCGCTCTCGGTCGCCATCTCCTTCGCCAAGCCGTGGGTGCCGTTCCCCTACTACCTCGCCGGCGGCATCGGTGGGCAGATCGCGTACGTCGTGGCCCCGTCCATGCTGGCCAACCCCAACGGCACGAGCCATCCCGTGGGGACCGGGCCGTTCATGTTCAAGCAGTGGGTGCCCAACGACCACTTCACCGCCGTCGCCAACCCCCACTACTGGCGCCCCGGCCTGCCGTACCTCTCGCAGATCACCTACCGGCCGATCCCCAACGAGGAGTCGCGGGCCGAAGCCCTCAAATCGGGCACGATCGGCCTGATGATCACCGACACGCCGCAGATCATCGAGCAGTTCCGCGGCAACCGGAGCTACTCCTACATCGACGACAGCACCCACGTGGCCGGCGAACCGGACATGAACTGCATCCAGCTCAATTGTCTGGCCAAGCCGTTCAACAACGCCACGGTGCGCCGCGCCGCGGCCCTGGCCATCAACCGCCAGCAGTACGCCCGGGTCATCGACGCCAACGTGCTGCCGGTGAGCAACGGCCTCTTCGTGCCCGGCTCGCAGTACTACGCGCCGACGCCATACCCCGCCTACAACCCGGCGGAGGCGGCGCGGCTGGTCAAGGCGGCCGAGAAGCAGCTGGGAAGTCCGATCTCGTTCACCTACGGCGCCACGAACTCGCCGGCGTCGCTGCGCTCGCAGGAGTACGTCATGCAGGCCCTCCAGTCGGTAGGCTTCCAGGTCAAACCGACGATCGTGGAGCAGAACGAGATCATCAACAATGCCCTGGCGGGCAAGTACCAGGCGCTGGGTTGGCGCCAGTTCGGTGCGGTCGACCCGGACCTCAACTACATCTTCTGGAGCACGACCACGGTGAGCTCGGGCGACCTGTCGATCAACATGGCCCGCAACTCGGACCCGACGATCGAGGCCGCGCTCCAGGCGGGGCGCGCCAGCACCGAGCGGTCCGTGCGCCAGGCGGCCTACAAGACGGTGAACCGGCGGCTCGCCATCGACCTGCCCTACCTGTGGACCGACCGGGCGGTGTGGGCCGTCATCGGCAACCCGACGGTGCAGAACTTCGACAACCCGACCACGCCGGCAGGCCAGGCCGCGTACGGGATGATCGGCGGCAGCATCTGGCCGACGCAGATATGGATCAGCTAGCCGGAGGCACGTGAGCGGTCGCATCCTGGTTGTCGAGGACGATGAGCGGATCAGGTCCTCCATGCGGCTCGCCCTCGAAGGCGAGGGCTACGAGGTAAAGGACGCGGCGAGCGGCGAGGAGGGCCTCGACCTCTTCGCCGAGGCGCCGACCGACGTCGCGCTGATCGATCTGATGCTCCCGGGCATGGACGGGTTCGAGTGCTGCCGGGCGCTCCGCCGCTCGAGCGCGGTCCCCATCATCATCGTGACGGCGCGCTCGGACACCCACGACGTGGTGGCCGGGCTCGAGGCGGGTGCGGACGACTACGTCACCAAGCCCTTCGTCGCCAAAGAGCTCGCGGCGCGGATCCGGGCCCTGCTGCGGCGGGCCCGCCCGGCGGAAGAGGAGCCCGGGGCGGTCACCTTCGGCGACCTGGTGCTGCTCCCCGAGCAAGGGGTGCTGCGACGAGTCGACGGGGAGGAGGTCCACTGCACGCGCACCGAGTTCCGCCTCCTGTGCGAGCTGGCCGCCAGCCCCAACAAGGTGCTGAGCCGCGAGCAGCTGCTCGACCGGGTCTGGGGGTACGACTACTTCGGTGACGGCCGCCTGGTCGACGTGCACATCCGGCGCCTCCGCACCAAGGTCGAGCGCGACCCGGCGGTGCCCCAGCACATCCTCACCGTGAGGGGCATGGGCTACAAGCTGGTGCCCTGACATGCGGTTGGGCATCGGCGCCCGCGTCACCGCCGTCTTCGGCCTCGGGGCGCTGCTGCTCTCCATCCTCATGGGCGGGCTCTCGTACTTCACGACCCGGCACTTCCTCCTGGCCGAGCGCGAATCGGCGGCCCAGCACCAGGCCTTCGCCAACGCCGCGCTGGTGCGCAGCTCCCTTCAGACCGGCGACACGAGATACGTCCCGCTGCTCGCGTCCATCGACGCCGCCAACGCCGGCACCGCCGCCCACTCCGTGCTCTACTTCGACTCCAAGCCCTACGCCGGTTCGCTGTCGGTGGGCGAGTCGTCCATCCCGGCGCCCCTGCGCCAAGAGGCGCTCCACGGCATCGCCGCCACCCAGACCTACCGCGCCATGCAGGAGGGCACGCCCGAGATCGTGGTCGCGGTCCCGATCCCTTCGGTCCGGGCCGTCTACTTCGAGGTGTTCGACCTCTCCGACCTCGCCCACACGCTGCGCGTGCTCGCCCTCACCCTGTTCGGGGCCGGCGTGGTGACGACGCTGCTCGGCGTCGGGCTGGGCCGCTTCGCCGCCACACGCTCGCTGCGCCCACTGGCCGACGTCTCGCAGGCGGCGGGAGCGATCGCCGGCGGCGAGCTCGACACCCGCCTCGACGCCGACGCGGTGGACCCCGACCTCGAGGGCCTCACCAAGTCGTTCAACACCATGGTCGACGAGCTCCAGGTGCGCATCGAGCGCGAGGCCCGGTTCAACTCCGACGTGAGCCACGAGCTGCGCTCGCCCCTGACCACGCTGGCGGCCACCCTCGAGGTGCTCGAGGCCGACCGGGACCAGCTTCCGCCGCGCTCGCAGCGTGCGCTGACCCTGCTGGGCGACGACCTGCGGCGCTTCGAGCGCATGGTGTCGGACCTGCTCGAGATCTCGCGGGCCGACGCGGGATCGGTGGACCTCGTCCTCGAAGAGGTGAACGTGGCCGAGCTCGTGCAGCGATCGGTCGAGGCCGGGGCGCGGGGCCGCGACGGCGGCGCGGGGAGCCGCCGCCCGACGTGCGCATCGACCCGGCCGTGCGAGGGTCGCGGGTCGGGGCGGACAAGCGGCGTTTCGAACGGGTGATGGCCAACCTGATGGAGAACGCGGCGCACTACGGGGGCGGGGTGACCGACATCGCAGTGACCCTCGCTCCGGACGAACGGGCCGTCGCGGTGGTGGTCGACGACGCCGGCCCGGGGATCGACCCGGCGGAGCGGGACCGGATCTTCGAGCGCTTCTACCGCGGCTCCGCCGCGGGCCGACGTGGCACCGGGACGGGGACGGGCCTCGGGCTGGCGCTCGTGGCCCAGCACATGCACGCCATGAACGGCGACGTGCGCGTCGAGTCGTCGCCGGCGGGCGGGGCCCGCTTCGTGGTCACGCTGCCGGTGATCGGCGGCGAGACCTACGACGAGACGGGTGAGAGCGACGGCGACGGTGACGGCACGTGCCGACGACGGTCGCGGCATCGGCGACGGCGGTGGCGTCGCTCGGCGGCAATGGGGCGGACGTGGCAAGGCGGTGAAGACGTGAGGACCCGACGAGCCAGCCGGGCGGGCGCGCTCGCCACGTTGGTCCTGGCGGCGTTGGCGTCGGCCGGCTGCTCCATCCCGACGCAGGGCGCGCCGAGCGCCATCCCGCGCGTCACACGTGCCCTTCGGCCTGCTCGACAAGCACCCGCCCACGACGACGACCATCCCGTCCCAGGGTGTACGTGCCGGTGAAGGTGTTCTTCTTCGGGCCCACCAACCAACTTCAGCCGGTCGAGCGCAACGTACCCACGCCGGCCCCGCTCACGGCCATCCTCGCCGCCATGTTGGCCGGTCCGTCCAAGGCGGAGGCGGCCGGCGGCATCGCGACCGCCATCCCCAATAACGTCGCCGTGATCTCGGCCACGGCGAACTCCACGGCGACGACGGCGACCTCGTCGTGACGGTGAACATGAACTCGGCGTTCGGCGCCATCACCGGGAACAACGCCGAGGAGGCCGTGGCCCAGGTGGTGGCCACCGTGGCTGCGGCGTACGGCCCGACCACCGGAGTGCTCTTCGAGATCGAGCGGGCAGCACCTCAGCGTGCCCGTGGCCAACGGCTCGCTGGAGTCCGGGCCCGTCTACCTGCTCGAATTCGCCGGCGTCACGCCCTGATCGCTCCTCTCGTCAGCCGGCGTTCTCGACGTCGCGCTGCCACGCCACCCGGGGCGCACCCGACCAGAGGTGCTCGAGGTCGTAATAGTCGCGCGTCTCCTGCAAGAACACGTGAACGATGAAGTCTCCGTAGTCCATGAGCACCCAGGTGGCGTCCTGCGCGCCCTCGTCCGCACCGGCGCCACGCCGTGCGACTCCTTCACCCGGCGCTCGATCTCCTCGACCAGGGTGCGCACGTGGCGCGTGTTCTGCGCGCTCGTGATGACGAAGGCGTCGACCACGCCGAAGAGCTCGCCCATGGCGAGGACGACCGTGTCACGTCCGAGCTTGGTGTCGGCCCACTCCGCGGCAGTGGCCGCAGCCGGAGGGATCCGGCAACCCGCCTCGGCGCCCGGGCTCAATGCAGCACGTCCAGGATCCCCACGGTCAGCCCGAACACCCCCGCCAGGACGGAACACGCCAGCACGGCCCAACGCCGCCTGCTCCGCCGCGCCAGCTTCAACTGTGCCCGCCGTTCGGCCCTGCGCTCGGCCCGCCCCAGGGGCGCAACCGGCGCCGGAGCGGCGATGGGAAGCTCCGTGACCCTGGCCGGCAAGGCGCTCATCTGCGCACAGCGTACATACCGCGGCGCTCCAGGCAACGGATCACCGCGTCCGGGACGAGACCGGCGACGCTCTCGCCGGCGGCGAGGCGTTCGCGCACCCCTGAGCTGGACACATCGACGCGCGGACCGTCGACCCGCGCCACCCGCCACCCCGGCGGAGCCTCGGGCGCGGGGCTGGCCGGGCGCGAGACGACGGCCAGGGTGGCCAGCCGCTTGAGGTCCTCGGGCCGCTCCCACGTCTCGAGCTCGGGCACCAGGTCGGCGCCGACCACGAGGAAGACCTCGGGCGCAGGCTCCGCCCGCGGCGGCCAGGACCTCCTCCACCGTGACGACCGAGTAGCTCGGGCCGCCGCGCTCGATCTCGAGCCGGCTGGCCTCCGCGCCCGGGATCTCGGCGGCCAGGGCCCGGGTCAACGCGTAGCGGTCCTCCGCGTCCGAGACGCGGCGGGCACCCGACTTCTGCCACGGGTCGTTCGCCACGACGAGCAGCAAGCGGTCGAGGGCCAGCGTGGCGATGGCGGCGCGGGCGGCCGCGGCGTGCCCGACGTGGGGAGGATCGAAGGTGCCCCCGAGGATCCCGATGCGCTCAGGTGCCGGCAAGTTCGGCGATCACGGGAGCCATGGCGTCCATCTCGGCCTCGTGGACGACGATGTTCGAGAAGCCGAGCGCGTCGCGGCGAGACGCGCAGCGTGTCCACGATCTCCCCGGTCGTGCCGATCAGGGCGGCCGGGGTGGCGCGCAGCTGGTCCGGCGTGAGCCCGAACGCCGGGGCGAGTGACTCCGTCACCTCGCGCGCGTTCGGGACGACCTGCACCGCCACGGTCCAGCACTGCAGCTCGAGACGGGCGCTCCCCCGCCGCGGCGCGGGCCCAGCGCACACGCTCGGCGTACTTCTCGACGACCGCCTCGGCCGCGGTCTCGTGGCCGATATGGCCGGCGGCGAGGCTGGGCACGACGCTCACCGTCTCGGCGAAACGGCCGGCCAGGGTGAGAATGCGCCGGCTCCCGCCGCCGATGACCAACGGCGGACCGCCAGGCGTGACCGGCGCGGGGAACGCAGCGCACGTCGCGGACGCGGTAGTGCTCGCCCTCGTACGTCGCGCTGCCCGTGTCCCACAACGCGCGCAGGATCTCGATGCACTCGGCGAGGCGCGCCACACGTACACCGGGCGGGTCCATCGTGATGCCCGACTGCTCGTAGTCGGTCGTCATCCACCCCGCGCCGAGCCCGAGCTCGAAGCGGCCGCCCGTGACGACGTCGAGCGTGGCCGCCTCCATGGCCATGACGACCGGGTGGCGGAAGTCGTTGTCGAGGACGAGCGTGCCGACGCGGAGCGACGTCGTGGCCTCGGCCGCCACGGTGAGCGCGACCATCGGCGCCCACTGGTCGCCGAGGTGGTCGGGAACGTAGAGGGTCGCGTACCCGAGGTCCTCCGTCTTGCGGGCCAGCTCCCGCCATGCACCAGGGGATGCCGCGTGCGACGCCTGGAGCGCGAACCGGAAAGCGGCCATGGCGGCGATCCTACGGCGTTAACCTGTTCCGGTGACGAGCCCCACCCCCCTTGCCCCGTGGACACCCGCGTCCTGGCGCCAGTTTCCCGCGGCGCAGCAGCCCGAGTGGCCCGATGCGGACGCCCTGAAGAAGGCCGAGGCGAGGCTCTCCGCCGTCCCGCCCCTCGTCTTCGCGGGCGAGGCCCGTCACCTCACATCGCAGCTGGCCGACGTGGCCAACGGCGAGGCCTTCCTGCTCCAGGCCGGCGACTGCGCCGAGTCCTTCGCCGAGTTCTCGGCCGACGCCATCCGGGACAAGCTCAAGATCATCCTGCAGATGGCGGTGGCGCTGACCTACGCCGCCGGCGTCCCCGTGGTCAAGGTCGGCCGCATCGCCGGGCAGTTCGCCAAGCCGCGTTCGGCGGCCACCGAGCGGATCGGCGACGTGGAGCTCGATTCCTTCCGCGGCCACATGGTCAACGACGAAGCCTTCGAGGCCGAGGCCCGCCGCCCCGATCCCGAGCGCCTGGTCGCGGCCTACCAGCAGTCGGCATCGACGCTGAACCTGCTGCGCGCCTTCACCAAGGGCGGCTTCGCCGACCTGTCCCAGGTGCACCTGTGGAACCAGCAGTTCGTCGCGTCGTCCGCAGAGGGGCGTCGCTACGAGCGGATCGCGTCGGAGATCGACCGTGCGCTTCGCTTCATGGCGGCCTGCGGCATCGACCTCGGCGCGGAGGAGGGGCTGCACGAGGTGGACTTCTGGACGAGCCACGAAGCGCTGATCCTGCCCTACGAGGAGTGCCTCACCCGGCAAGACTCGCTGACCGGCGACTGGTACGACTGCTCGGCGCACCTGGTGTGGATCGGCGATCGCACGCGGCAGCTCGACGGCGCGCACCTGGAGTTCTTCTCCGGGATCTGCAACCCGGTGGCCTGCAAGATCGGCCCGTCCGTGCACGAGCGCCGACGTCGTCGCACTGTGTGACCGCCTGAACCCGGACCGCCTGCCGGGTCGGCTCACCCTCGTCACCCGCTTCGGCGCGAGCCGGATCGAAGAGCTCCTGCCGCCGATCGTCCGCGCCGTCGAGGGCGAGGGACACCCGGTGGTGTGGGTGTGCGATCCGATGCACGGGAACACCTTCACCAGCGACGGTGGTCGCAAGACGAGACGATTCGACGTCATCCTCTCGGAGGTGCGCTCGTTCTTCGCCGTGCACCGCGACGAGGGAACGTGGCCGGGCGGGGTCCACGTGGAGCTGACGGGCGAGGACGTCACCGAGTGCCTCGGCGGGGCCGAGGAGATCTTCGAGGGAGATCTGGACGCGCGCTACACGACCGCGTGTGACCCGCGCCTGAACGCGCGCCAGTCGCTGGACCTCGCCTTCCGGGTGGCCGAGTTCCTCCGCTCGTGATCCGGCGCGTGGCGCTCGCCGTCCTGCTGGCGGCGCTCAGCCTCACCGCGCTGACCGGGGTCGTGGCGACCCAGCACGCCAAGCCCGCGGGCGCGCTGTCGCGCCAGACGCCGGGGTACTGGCTCGTCGCCTCGGACGGAGGGATCTTCAGCTTCGGCGGTGTGCCGTTCTACGGCTCGACCGGAAGCCTGCACCTGAATGCGCCGATCGTGGGCATGGCGTCGACGCCCGACGGGGGTGGCTACTGGCTGGTCGCGGCCGACGGGGGGATCTTCAGCTTCGGCGACGCCCACTTCTACGGGTCCACGGGCAGCCTGCATCTGAACGCGCCGATCGTGGGCATGGCGTCGACACCCGACGGGCGTGGCTATTGGCTGGTGGCCTCGGACGGGGGGATCTTCAGCTTCGGTGATGCGTTCTTCTACGGATCGACCGGGAGCCTGCACCTGAATCAGCCGGTCGTGGGCATGTCGGCGACGCAGTCGGGCCACGGGTACTGGCTGGTCGCGGCGGACGGGGGCGTCTTCGCCTTCGGCAACGCCGGGTTCTGGGGCTCGGTGCCCGGCAGTCCTCAAGCCCGGCCAGTCGCTCGACAAGCCGATCGTGAGCATCGTCACGGCCTCGAACGGCGCCGGCTACTTCATGGTGGCGGCAGACGGCGGGACCTTCAGCTTCGGGTCCGCGCCGTTCTACGGCTCGCTCGGGGGGTTGCCGCTCAGGGACCCGATCGTGGCGGCAGCGTCGAACTACGTCGGCAACGGGTACTGGTTCACCGACGACGCCGGACTGGTGTCGAACTTCGGCTATGCCGAGTACGACGGCTCGGCACCCTCACCGCTCAACCGGCCGATCGTCGGGATGGCCGAGGGACCGGGGAACGGCACGTTCGAGGGCGACCCGTACCCTCCGGGGGCCTACGGCTACGACGTCAGCGTCTACCAGTGCGGGAACCTGCCGACCGGCGATCACCAGATCGCGATCGTGCAGGTGGACGGGGCGTCGGCGGCGGCGACCAACCCGTGCCTGGGCGAGGAGGCGGCGTGGGCGGGCGGCGGGCTGAACCTCTACACCTTCTTGACCTACGGCACCTCGGCCACGCCCGAGCCGGGATGCAACGGCGACCAGGCTTGCAACGAGGGGTACGCGGCCGGCATCCACGCGTTCGACGACGCGCGGGCGGCCGGCGTGGACACGTCGGTCTCCTGGTGGCTCGACGTAGAAGGCGACGGCCACTGGTCGGGGAACCCCGGGGAGAACGTGGCGCTCATCAAGGGCGCGCTCACCGCCCTGCACGAGACCGAGGGGGTGGCGAACGTCGGCATCTACGCCAGCCCCGGCGTGTGGAACAGCATCGTCGGCGACTACCAGCCCGACATCCCCTACTGGATGGCCGACTACCTCGACCCGCCGAGCGGACCGGCCTCGTGCGCCGACTACGCGCGCTGGTTCGCGCAGGAGCGGCTTCCGTTCGGGCCGCTCGAGGTCGTGCAGTACGGCAGTGCGCAGTACGACGAGGACTACTCCTGCTGAGAAGCACCGGGGTGTTCGGCCGCAACCCGACGTTGTGCACCGCGAGTGTCGAAGGATGACCGGGTCGGACGTGGCCGAAAATACCGCTGTCGTCAGATGCAACCGGTGCCCACACTCAAGCAGAACCGGACAGCACGCGGTTCGACCAGGAATGCGCCTCCCGGAGGCGGCGAGGAACTCCGGATCGCGATCAACGTGGGCGGCGAAATCGACCTCCCCCACGGGAACGAGGACGACGAACCCTCTCCGGGAGGTAGGCGAACATAAGCCGCTGGTCGGTGATCCCGGCGAGGCCGAGCCGCACCACGTCGACCGCGGGCCTCCTTGCTCGCACTGTCCGTCCCAGCGGAGGCAAGCTCAAGGAATGGCAATGAACCCGTCGACTCAGTATGCGACCGACCACAACCTCGCCTCACGCCAGCGACTGTGGTGGACCAGCCGTCGGGTCCCCGAGTTCGACCTCTTCTCTTGGGTGCTCGACCTCGCCGGGGTCACTCAGGGAAGCACCCAGAGCGTTCTGGATGTCGGCTGCGGCAACGGCGCATATGAGCGTGCACTCGTCAAGAGAGGGCACCGAGCGCCGCGGGTGGCGTTGGACCTCTCCGTCGGGATGCTGCCAATCGTCACGGATGCTGTGCCCGTACTGGCGGACGTTCAGGCCCTTCCCTTCTCGCGCAGATGCTTCGATCTCGTGCTTGCACCTCACATGCTGTACCACGTGCCCGACATCGAGGCTGCAGCCCAGGAGATTCGGCGTGTCCTTCACCCAGATGGACTGTTCGTCGCGGTCACGAACAGCGTCTCGAATCTTCAAGAACTCAGAGCCCTCGTCGAAGCGGCGGTTGGCACGGACTGGAGGATGCTCCGACCATCAGACCAACGCTTCAGCATGGAGAGTGGAGCTGCGCCGCTGTCGTCCGCGTTCGAGTCGGTTCTCCGCCTCGATTGCCCCCCGAGTCACCTGGTGGTGACGGATGTCGGTGCAGTGGCCGAATATGTGGCCAGCGTGGCGGACCACTACGAGTCCGAGGTGGACATTCCTTGGGCAGACGTCGTCCGCCGCGTTCACGAGCTGGCAAGTGCGGCGGTCTCAGCAGACGGTGAGTTGAGATTCACTACTGGGGCGGGCGCCTTCGTTTGTCGGTAAGCCTTCGCTCGCCGGGACGTGGATACATCTCCACCCACTCATCGTTGATGCCGTCCGCCTGCCGATCCGTTCTCGGACCGGGAATCTCAATCGTGTCGTCAAGGTCGAGGTGCCGCAGTACACGGCGAACCGTCAGCTCGTACCCATCCGTGGTCGAGAAGTCCTCATAGACGACTTCGAGAGGTTCGATACCCAGCTTCTCGTACAACTCGAGCCAGGCCTTCTCACCCTTGGCTATCAAGTCCATCATTCCGCCAATCACGTCGTATTGGAAGACTGGCTTACGGACGGGACGCGCCGGCTCATCCTCCGAGACAACCCACACGCCGTCTTCGGCTGCTCGCAGCCATGAGATGGCTTGGCGTAGTCGATCGCGACGGACGACGTGCACGACGCGTAGCTCAGGAAACATCACCGCGAAGATCTCCTCGACGCGTGCTCGGGAGAAGCGCGGCATTTCCCGAAAGTTCTCCGTCGCCCACCCGACGTAGTTCCACATGAACTTCGCCGCGAAGACGCCGTTGGGCGTTGAGCCGACCCGATACACCAGCCGGAGGAACTCCTCGCGCTCGTCGACTCCATGCTGGCGGGCCAATGGTCCGTCTTCCCAAAAGGTAGACCCCGGCGAAAAGGCCTCCGGGGGCCCGGTGACGAAGTACTCGTCCGGGTGGCCAGCAATTCCGGTATCCGAAAGTGAACGGGATAACAGCGTGGACCCGCAGCGCGCGTTGGCACATATCAGATAGCAACGGCGCACTCCCATCTCCGGACGCTACGCCGGCCAGTCGAGCCTCGGGACTGCCCCGATCAGCTGCTCGATGAGGAACTCGTGCCCCATCAGGCCGGTTCCACCGTCATCCCGACGAGGCCGGTCAACGGAGACCAAGGCCAGGCAACGGGTATCGACGGATCAGAGACCTGCACCGGCCGCAACGGGGCGATTGAGCAGCTGATCTGGTGCGGCCCCGACACGTCGTCGGCATGTCTTCATCTCGTCGTCGAGGGCGTCCGATTGGCAGGAGGTTCGGTTCCATTCGAGCAGACCTGGTGCATTCATCGCCGTCGAGCCCCGCTTCGATGAACTGATTCCCGACGTAGTTCCTCCCCGGCCGCCCTGGGGCCGGGGTCCTCGCCCAGTTCAGACCTTGTCCCACAGCGAGACGTGGGACACGCTGTCCGAGGTGAACGGCTCTCGGCCCCACCCAGCCCAGCGCTCGCGCAACCGCATGCCGGCGATGCGCGCCATCAGGTCGAGCTCGGAGGGCCACACCCAGCGGAAGGGCATGGCGAACGTGGCCATGTGGCCGCCCTCGACCCAGTAGTGGTGCGACACCCCCGCCTGCGTGGCCGGGTCGAGCTCGTCGAAGCCGAGCCGTTCCGGGCTGACGTGGAACGGTCGGACGCTCTCCCCCGGCGGCAGCCGCCGGAGTTGGGGAACCTCGACCTCCACCACGAAGCACCCTCCGGGCTCGAGGTGCCGGGCCACGTTGCAGAAGCACGCCACCTGGTCGTCTTGGGTCGTCAGGTTCTCGATGGTGTTGTAGACGAGGTAAGCGAGCCGGAAGGAGCCTCCGGCCGAGGCGCTGGCGAAGTCCCCGATCGTGATCCCGATGTCCTCGCCACCGGGCTTCGCCTGTAGCCGGGCGACCATGTCCGCGGACAGGTCGATGCCGTGGACCTCGACGCCGGCCTGCGCCAGCGGCAACACGATCCGGCCGGTGCCGACGCCGAGCTCGAGCGCGCGCCCACCTCGGGCCAGGTCGGCCAGGAAGCGGACGGTTCGCCCCACGACCGCGGCATCGAACTGACCGCCCGAGTCGTCGTCGTAGGTCGCGGCGATGCGCGCGTCGAAGTAGTTGGGCTTCGCCTGACGGTCCTGCGGCATTCGGTTCGTCACACCGTCTTGACGATGAGCACGGAGCACGTGGCGGCGTGGGCGACGGAGTTCGGAACGCTCCCGATGAAGCGGCAACGCGCGCGCATGCCCTTGCTGCCCACCACGATCAGATCGGCTCCCACCGCCTCCGACGTGTCGAGGATGACGTCCACCGGGTCTCCCTCGGCTTCGTGGTGCTCCGCCCGCAGGCCCGCAGCCCATGTGTCGACGGCCCGACGCCCCACCTGGGCGGCCACCTCGACTCGCAGCGCACGGTGCGCGCCCGTCTCGACGATCGGCGCACCCGACGCCTGCGCCATGCCGGATCGGTCCGGCCGGTACTCGACGATCACGTGCAGCTCGGCGCCGACATCGCGCGCCAACTCCGCCGCCGCCTTGACCGCTTGGTCGGCCGTCTCGCTGCCGTCCGTTCCGACGGCGATCACTTTGAACATGGGTCCTCCTCGACGTCTGCGGCGCCCGCGCCGCACGTACCGCTCCGCCATCGTCGGGCCACCAGGGCGCCGTATGCGGCGTGCCAGAACTCGACGAAGTGGGGGGGTGGTTCGGGCGATGTCATCGCTCGCTGCGTGAGCATGATGCCGGTGATCCCGCGCCCGGGGTCGCTCCGCCACGTCGTGCCCGTCCCCCCGTCCCAGCCGAAACCCCATGGCACCGGCGGCTCGCCCACGAGCGGACCGGTGCGCCCATGCCGTAGCCCCATCCGCCCTGGGCGCCGAGGAAGACCGTGGCCGACTCGCGCTGGCCGTCGGTGAGGTGGTCGCTCGTCATGGCCTCGACCGACTCGGGGGAGAGGACCCGGACACCGCCGTGCGTGCCGCCGGCGAGCAGCATGGACACGAAGGCCCAGACGTCGTCGAGGGTGGACACGAGCATGCCGGCGGGATTGCCCATGGCGGGCGGCTCGCTCCACCACCCCCCAGACGGTGGGTCGAGCAGCGCCAGCGCCCCCGTCTCCTGATCCGGGAAATACGCCGCGGTCAGCCTCGGCTGCTTCGCGGGCGGCACGCTGAATGACGTGTCGGCCATGCCGAGCGGGTCGAACGGCCGCGAGCGCAGGAACCGCTCGAGCGACTGGCCGCTCGGCCGCTCCATCACGACGCCGAGCACCTGCAGCCCTGTGTTGTAGCGCCAGGTGGTGCCGGGTTTGTCCATGAGGGGGAGGGTGGCGAAGCGGCGGATCCATTCGTCTGCGCCGAACCCGGGCGGTGCCCAGGGCGGACCGAGTGTAGCCAGCTGCAGCTCGGCTTCGGCGTCCTGAATCGGATACGTGCCCGGAGGCACCATCACCACACCGAACCCGAGGCGGAACGTCAGCAGGTCCTCCACCGAGATCGAGCGCTCCGCCGGCACGGTGTCGTCCAGCGGGCTCTCGAGGCTGCGCGGGACGCGGCGATCGGCCAGTTCGGGGAGGTAGGTCTCGACCGGATCGTCGTGCGCCACGAGCCCGTCGTCGACCAGTGCCATGGCGCCGGCGGCGCCCATGGGCTTCGAGAGCGAGGCGATGCGGAAGATCGCGTCGCGCCGCAGCGGAGCCTGGTCGTCGAGCGTCAGCCGGCTCATCGTGGCGCACCCTAGCGGTACAGTCCGCACGATGGCGGGTTTCGATGACGTCGAGCGGATCGCGACGGGTCTTCCCGAGGTGACCGAGGGCGAACGGCACGGCAACCGCACGTGGTTCGTGGGCGGAAGGCCTTCGCCTGGGAACGTCCCTTCTCCAAGGCCGATCTGAAACGCTTCGGAGACGCGACCCCGCCGGCCGGACCGATCCTGGCCGCTGCGCACGTCGCGACCTCGAGGACAAAGAGGCGGTGCTCGCCATGGGCGCCAAGGGCTTCTTCACCATCGCGCACTTCGACGGCTTCGCCGCCGTGCTGGTCCAGTTGGACAAGGTGGCCAAGCGCCCGCTGCGCGAGGCGATCGAGGACGCCTGGCTGGCCTGCGCGCCCGACGCCGCTCGGCCGACTGCCTTGCCGCTCGGCGACGGGCGGTTCGGTCAGACCGGGGCACCCCGCAGGCGTCGTTGAAACGGAGGAGGACCCAGCGGTCGCTCCTCCGGGCACCCACTCCCATTCGGTCATCGACGCGTGGGCGATGCGCACCCAACCCCGCCGGTACATCTCGGGGGCCACGCCGAGGAACGAGATCATGGTGGCCTCGATCACGCCGGCGTGCACCGCGGCCACCACCAGCTCGCCAGGGTGGGCACGCACCACGGCGCGCACGGCGTCGGAGGCCCGGGCCACGAACGACGATCCAGCTCTCCCCGCCCGGAGCGATCGGCTGGCTCGGGTCGCGGTCCCAGTCGGGCACGCCGAAGGTCGTCACCACGTCGTCCCACCCCATGCCGTCGCACTCCCCGGGGTGCAGCTCGCAGAGGTCGCAGCGCTGTCGGACCGGCCCGAGCGCGTCGGGTCCCGGGCCGACGACCGGCCGGAGTCGCTCGGCCGTCTCGATCGGCCCGCGGCAGCACCGACGAGTAGAGCGCCGTCGCCCCGCGCAGCTCGCCCGACTCGTAGAGGCGGTCGGCCAGCACCGCGACCTGGCGGCGCCCCAGGTCGGTCAGTCCCGTGCAGCCCTTCGATCCCGCCGACCACGCGGTTGATGTTGCACTCGGCTTCGCCGTGGCGGATCAGGACGATCCGCGGTCACGCCTCGGGTCCGACGGAAGATGCGCAGCACCCCCGCGTGGCCGCCGCGGGGTCGTCACGCCAGGTTGCCGACGAAATGCTCGAGCTGGCGCAGTGTGCGGCACTCCACCACGTCGTCGCAGTGGGCGGCGTACTCACCCACGATGGAGTCGCCCGACCCCAGTAGTCGCGGGGCTCGGGATTGAGCCAGTAGACGTGGCGGGCCCGGGCCTGGAGATCCTCGATCACCCAGGACTGCGAGGCGTGGTAGTTGTTCCGCGGCGTCGCCGAGCACCATGACGCTCGAGCGCGACGTCACCTGGTCGCCCCAGCGCCGGTGGAACTCGGTCAGCGCGTGCCCGTAGTCGGAATGGCCGTCGACCCAGATGACGTCGGCCTCGGTGTTGATGCGGGCCACCGCCTCGGCCGGATCGACGACGCCCTCGAAGAACCGCGTGACCTCGTCGATGCCGTCGACGAAGACGAAGCTGCGCACCTTGGAGAACTGCGAGGAGATGGCGTAGACCAGGTGCAGGGTGAAGCGGGCGAAGCTGGCCACCGAACCCGAGATGTCGGCGATGACGAAGATCTCGGGCTTGGCCGGCTGGGGATGCCGGTACCGCGGTTCGATGGGCACGCCGCCGGTCGAGAGCGACCGTCGCATCGTGGCCCGGAAGTCGAGCGGACCCTTGCGACCGTGCCGGCGCTTGCGGGCCAGCCGCACGGCCAGCTTGCGCGAGAGCGGCTGGAGGACCCGGTGCAGCACGGCCAGCTCGTCTCGGGTGGCGTGCATGACGTCGATGTCCTCGGGCAGCGGCTTGCGCACCGAACGGGCCAGGGCCTCGGCCCCGCGGTCCTCGACCAGGCGGCGGCCGGATCTCCGTCTCGACGGCCCGGCGGAACTTCTCGATCCGCGCCTTGAACTCGTCCGGGGCCAGCCGCTCCTCGAGATCGGTGAGGCCCCCGACCGCACCGGCCTGGGCCTGCTCCATCAACCGCTCGAGCACGCCGTCGAGGTCGAGATTCCGCAGCGTCCGGTAGAGGTAGTACGTGCCGCCGACCGGTCGCCCCGGCTCCATGCCGGCGTAGCGGTCGACCGCGTTGCGGGCCACCGCGTTCATCAGCGCGGTGTCGGCCGAGATCAGCGACTTGAACAGCAGCTCGGCCAGCTCCTCGGGCGTCATGCCCTCGCCCCCACCGCCCTTCCACGAGCGGCCCTGGCCCGGTCCGCCGACCCTCGCCCGTTCGCTCGTCCTGGTCCTGGTCGCCCGATCTCCTCGTCCCCGTCGGCGGACCCCGCCGGCCCGCCGGTCCGCACGGCGAAATAGACCTCGAAGGCCGTCTCGAAGGCGCGCCAGTGCGAGGAGGACTTCACCAGCGTCGCGGCCAGCGCGTACTTGAGCCCCTCCCGGTCCTCGAGGGGGATGTGCTTGACCGCCTCGGCCGCGTCGAGGTGCTCGGTCAGCGAGACCGGCAGCCCCGAGCGGCGCAGTTCGGTGACGAAGCCGGAGAGGAGGTCGAGCACGTCAGCTCGGCCGGAGAGAAGCTCCTTGGCGGCCCGATCGATGTCGGCCTGGTACTTCAACAGAATGTGCAGGGTGTCCTTCGCGCCGGCGGCGTCGATCGTCTCCACCCCCAGCAGCACCAGGGTGCGGGCCCAGTCGAGCGTCTCGGAGACCGACGGGGCCTTGCGCAGCTCGATGGTGCGCAGGGAGCGCACGATGCGCGCCACCTGATCGGCCAGCTCCTCGCTGATGCCGGGCACCTTGGCCCGCACGATGTCGCGCTCGCGTTCGAGGTCGGGGTAGTCGACGTGCAGGTAGAGGCAGCGCCGCTTCAGGGCCTCGGAGAGCTCCCGGGTGTTGTTCGAGGTGAGGAAGACCATGGGCAGCTGCGTGGCCCGCACCGTTCCGAGCTCGGGGATCGAGACCTGGTACTCCGAGAGGATCTCGAGCAGCAGCGCCTCGGTCTCGAGCTCCACCCGGTCCACCTCGTCGACGAGGAGGACGACCGGATCGCGTGGCTCGGATGGCCTCGAGGAGCGGGCGGGCCAGGAGGAAGTCCTCGGAGAAGATGTCCTCCTCGAGCTCCTTCCACGACGGTCCCTCGTCCTCGCCCTGGCCGTGCTCCCCCGCCTGGATGCGCAGCAGCTGCTTGCGGTAGTTCCACTCGTAGAGCGCCTTGGACTCGTCGAGGCCCTCGTAGCACTGGAGGCGGATGAGCCGGGCGCCGGTCAGCTCCGCCACCGACTTGGCCAGCTGCGTCTTCCCCGTGCCCGGCCGGCCCCTCGACCAGCACCGGCTTGGCCAGCCGGTCCGCCAGGTACACCACGCCGCTGATCGACTCGTCGGCCAGGTAGCCGACGTCGCGCCAGCCCGGCCCGCACGGCGTCGAGCGACTCGAACCGGGGTGGTCCGCTGTCGGGCAGCCCCAAGCCGCACTGGTGCTCATCGGCGCACCTGCCCGTCACCACGCACGACCCACTTCACCGTCGTCAACTCCTTCACTCCCATCGGTCCCCTGGCGTGCAGCTTCTGGGTCGAGATGCCCACCTCGGCCCCCAGCCCCAGCTCCTCGCCGTCGACGAACCTCGTCGACGCGTTCACCAACACGGCCGCCCCGTCCACCTCGGCCACGAACCGGTCCGCCGTTGCCACGTCCGACGTCACGATGGCTTCGGAGTGCCCCGAGCTGTAACGGGTGATGTGTGCGATGGCGCCGTCCAGGTCGTCCACCATGCCGATGGCCACTACCGGCGCCAGGAACTCCACCGCGAAGTCGTCCTCCGTGGCGGGCACCGCCCCGGGGAGGATGGCCTGCACCCGCTGGTCACCTCGGACTTCGACGCCCGCTGCGGCGAGCGACTCTCCCAGGCGGGGCAGCAACGCCGCGGCCACGCCCTGGTGGACCAGGATCGTCTCGACCGCGTTGCAGACGCCGAAGCGGTGCGTCTTCGCGTTGACGGCAATATCGTGTGCCATGGACAGGTCGGCCGCGCCGTCGACGTAGAGGTGACAGTTGCCGTCGCCGTCGAGGACGTAGGGAACCCTAGCGTGCTCGATCAGCGATGCGATGAGCGCCGGTCCGCCCCGCGGGATCAGGCAGTCGATCAGCCCCCGCAGCTGCATGAAGGCGACCGCCGTCTCGTGCGACGTGTCCTCGACCAGCGCGATGGCGTCCTCGGGCAGACCCGCCTTGACCGCAGCGCGCCGGAGCACGGCGACGATGGCCCGGTTCGAGTCGATGGCGGACGACGAGCCGCGCAGGAACGCGGCGTTCCCCGCCTTGAGGCAGAGTGCGGCGGCATCACTCGTCACGTTGGGACGGTTCTCGTAGATCACGCCGACGACTCCGAGGGGCACCCGCACCCGGGAGACCCGCAGTCCGTTGGGACGAACCCAGCCCTCGGTGACCTCACCGACCGGGTCGGGCAGGGCCGCCACCTTGCGCAACCCCCCTGCCATGGCGTGCACCCGTGACTCGCTCAACCGGAGCCGGTCCGTCGCCGCGTCGGTCATCCCGGCCGCACCGGCCCGTGCCACATCACGCCCGTTGGCCTCGATCAGCGCGGGCCACTCCTCGTCGAGCAGGTCGGCGGCCAGCGCCAGCGCATCGTCGCGCACCGAACTCGAGGCACGGGCGACCACCCGGGCCGCCTCACGGACGCGGCCCGCCAGCTGCTCCAATTCCGGCGAGGTCATCAGTTCAGGCTACTAAAACAAGGTCGTCCCGATGGACGACGACCTGGCTGCGCCGCCCCATCCAGTCGGCCGCCGACTGGGCGGCCACCCGGACCAGGCCCTTGGCGAAGACCGTGCCGTCGGGACCGGCGATCTCCACCGCGTCGGTGGCGCGAAGGTGCCGGCCACCCCGACGACCCCGGCGGCGAGGAGCGATCGGCCCCGCTCGACCAACGCCGCCATCGCCCCCTCGTCGACCGCCAGCCGGCCCGAGGACCCGAGGGCGAAGGCGATCCAGAGCTTGCGGGCCGACAGGCGGCTCTTGCGGGCCCGGAAGACCGTGCCCGCCCCGGGCTCGCGGCCAGCGCCGAGGCCAGCACGCCGGGTCGGGCGGCATCGCCGATCACCGTCTCGACCCCCGACCACGTGGCGATCTTCGCCGCCGCGAGTTTCGAGGCCATGCCGCCGCTTCCCACGGCACTTCCGGGCCCACCGGCCAGCTGCTCGAGCTGGTGGTCGATCTCGACCACCTCTTCGATCAACGACGCCTCTGCGTCGTGGCGCGGGTCCGCGGTCAAGAGACCGGGCGCATCGGTGAGGAGAACGAGCAGATGCGCGCCGACCAGATGGGCCACGAGGGCGGCCAGGCGATCGTTGTCCCCGAAGCGGATCTCCTCGTCGGCCACGGCGTCGTTCTCGTTGACCACGGGAACGACGCCCAGGTCGACCAGATGGCGCAACGTGCCCCGGGCGTGCAGGTACTGGGTGCGGTGGACGAAGTCGAGCGGGGCCAGCAGCACCTGACCGGCCAGCAGGTCGTAGGGATCGAAGGCGTCCTGCCACAGGCGCATGAGCCGGTGCTGGCCCACCGCGGAGACCGCTTGGAGGACGGCCGGGTCCGACGGGCGTTGCGCCCCGCGGTCGAGAGCAGACCAACCGGCCGCGATGGCCCCGGAGGTCACGACGACGACCGTGTGGCCCTCGGCCCGCGCCGAGGCGATCTCCCCTCCCAGGCGTTGCACGGTCTCCACCGTCACCGAGCTCGACCCCACCTTGACGACGACGATCACGAGGTCGCTCCCAGGTGAAGGTCATCGTGCCCACGGTGACGTCGTCGCCCTCCCGCACACCGGCCCGCAGCAAGGCGCGGTCGACGCCGAGCCGGCGCAGCCGCCGCATGGCCTCCGTCTGGGCACCCCCGTCGTTCAGGTCCGAGAAGGCCACGGCACGCTCGGCGGCCCGCCCGAGCACGAGCCAGCCACCCGCCGCCGCTGCACCTCGACGCCCTCGGGAACGGGTCGGTGCACCACCACCTCGCTCGACGCCACCGCTTCCGCCTCCTCACGGGCCTGGTGGACGAGCGCGGCCAGCCGCCGGGTCAGGGCGTCGATGCCCGTCGCCGGTCCCGGCGGAGATCACCAGGTCGCACACACCCTCCTCGTCGTCGGCCATGTCCGCCCTTGCTGCCGACGACGAGACGTGGACGTTCCAGCAGTTCGGTTGGTACGAGCCGAGCTCGGAGAGCAGCACGCGCAGCTGGTCGGCAGGCGGCTCGGCCATGACAGCGGTGCCCCGAGGTCCAGCAGCAGGACCAGCACGCGGGCCCGCTCGATGTGGCGCAGGAACTGGTTCCCCAACCCTTGCCCCCGGCCGCCCCCTCGACCAGCCCGGGGATGTCGGCCATCACGAACTCGGTGCTGTCCCGCGCTCCCCCGACGCGCACCACCCCGAGTGCGGCTCGAGCGTGGTGAAGGGATAGTCGGCGATCTTCGGCTTGGCGGCCGACACCGTCGAGATCAGGGTCGACTTGCCGGCGTTGGGGAACCCGACCAGGGCGACGTCGGCCATGAGCTTGAGCTCCATGTCCAACCAGAACTCCTGACCCTTCTCGCCCTGCTCGGCGAAGGCGGGGGCCCGGCGCCGGTTCGAGAGGAAGCGCGCGTTGCCCCGGCGCCCTGGCCGCCTTCGGCCACCATCGCACGCGCGCCGCGGCGGCCAGGTCGCACAGGACCTCCCCGTCGCGATGCGGACCACCGTCCCGACGGGAACCGGGACCTCGATGTCCTTCCCCCGGGCGCCGTGGCGCTTGGATCCCGAGCCGTGGGTGCCGTTGGTGGCCCGGCGGAAGGGGTGGTCACGAAATCCGAGCAGCGACGACTCGTTCACCGTGGCCACCAGCCACACGTCACCGCCGTGGCCGCCGTCGCCGCCGTCGGGACCACCCCGATCGACGTGCGCTTCGCGGCGCCAGGACACGGCCCCGGCACCGCCATCGCCGGGGCGCGTGCAGCTGGGCCTGATCGACGAATCCGGACATGGAGAAAGCCTACGAGCCGACGAGCCGGCGGGCGCGCTGGGCCACCTCGACCCGGGCCGCTCGCCGTCGAAGCGGGTGCAGCGACCGTCCTGGACGGCAGGTTCGCCGTGCACCCAGACGTCGGTCACCAGGTAGCCCGCGCCCGCCCACACCAGGTGGCCGAGCAGCTCGGCGTCGTTCACGCCGGGCGAATGCGGGTCGTCGGTGCGCAACCGGATCACGTCGGCCTGGCGGCCGACCTCCAAGGAACCGACCGGGAGACCGAGGGCATCGGCGCCGCCACGGGTGGCCAGGCGCAGCGCCGCCTTGGAGCTGACGACGCCGGGATCGGCCGCGTGGCCCGGGCCAGGAGCGCGGCAAGGCGCATCTCGTCCCACAGGTGCAGTCGTCGTTGGAGGCGGGTCCGTCGGTCCCGAGGCCGACCCGCACGCCACGGGCCAGAGCTCTCGCAGCGGGGCGACGCCCGAACCGAGCTTGCCGTTCGATCCCGGGCAGTGAGCGACGGCCACGTCGTGCTCGGCCATGAGGTCCAGGTCCTCCTCGTCCAGCCACACCGCATGGGCCGCCAGGACCCGACCGTCGAACACGCCCTCGGGCCAAGAGCCGAGGGCGCTCACCCCGTAGCGGTCCCGGACGACATCGCATTCGGCCCGGTCTCGGCGAGGTGTATCTGGAGCAGGGCGTCCGCGTTCGCGCGCTTCGGACGCGGTGGCGGCCAACCCTTCCGGAGGCACCGTGTAGGCGGCGTGTGGTCCGAAGCCGAAGTGCAGTCGCTCCTCCTTGCCTTCCCGTTCGTCGAAGAGGTGGCAGGCCGCGTCGAGCAGCGTGGCCCAGGTGTCACCCGTCCGGGAACGTCGAAGATGGCCGGGGTGTAGATGGCCCGCAGCCCGGAGTCGAGCAGGGCGCGGGTGACCGGTTCGGGATGGCGGTACTGCTCGCAGGCGGTGGTCACCCCGTTGCAGAGCAGCTCGGCCGCGCCGAGCAGCATCCCCCAGTAGACGTCCTCGTCGCTCATCCGGCCTCACGGGGCCAGATCGACTCGGTCAGCCAGCGGTCGAGCGGCAAGCCGTCTCCCGCGCTGCGCAACAGCGTCATGGCGAGTGGCCGTGGCAGTTCACCAGGCCCGGCATGAGGATGCCGTCGAACGATGGACGACCGTGCCCGTGCCGCGGCACCTCCCAGGTCACCGACCCAGGTGATGCGGCCCTCCTCGAATTCGACGGCCCCCGGGCCAGCACGGTGTCGGTCGGATCGACGGTGAAAACGGCGTCGGCCACCAGCCGCTCGGTCATGGCGTGCCGACGAACAGGCGGTCCGACAGCTCCGGCGAGACCACGATGGTCCGGCCTCCCGGCGACCACCTCGAGGTTCCCTCACCGTCACACGCACCGAAGCGGGCCACGACGCCGGGGATGAAGCCGCCCTCGCCAAGAAGGTGAGCGAACCCAGGTTGAGCTCCACCTCCTCGCTGATCCGCAACAGGCGAACCTGTTCCCCCTCGGCCACCTCGGCCAACGGGCGCGTCGCTGACGACGGCGTCGCCGAGTGCGAACCCGGAATGGGATTGCCGTGGGGGCAGGTGGCCGGGTCGCCGAGCAGCGCCACCAGCCGAGCCTCCACGTCGTCGGAGATGACGTGCTCCCAGCGCCGGCCTCGCGGTGCACCTTGTGCCACTCCAGCCCGATCACGTCGACGAGCAGGCGCTCGGCCAACCGGTGCTTGCGCACCACCTTCTCGGCCAGGGTGCGGCCCTCGGGGGTCAGCGACAGGCGCCGACCATCGCGGGTCACGTACCCGTCCTCGATCAGGCGCTCGAGCATTTCGGACACCGACGGGCGGACCTTCCGAGGCGCTCGGCGATCCGGGCCCGGATCACCGGCACTCCCTCTTCGGTCCAGCGCCGAGGATGGTCTCGAGGTACTCCTCGACGGGAGGGTGGTACTCCTGGTTCTCCGTCATCGCAGTGGGCCGTCCGGCGGCACGTCGAGCGCGGGGTTGCGATCGAAGAAACCGTACGGGATGAGGCTGAAGCCCGTGTACTCGACCGGCATTACCGGCCAGTCCTCGGGTCGGGGGACGTGGGTCACCCCGAACGTGTGCCACAGCACCACGTCGGTGTCGACCAGCGTCGCGATCCTGCGCCGTCCACCCGGGCAGGCCCGCCCCGCCGGCGTGCTGGTTGGGGTACTCGCCGGCGGCGGGCGCTCTTCCGGCGCGAACGGCGTGACCCAGAGGTTGTGGGTGCGAAGGCGGCCCGCTTGCGCCACGCTCGACTCGGGATGGGCCAGCAAGGTGGGGGCGGCCGCCGGCAGCAGCTTGTAGGCGGTCGGCTGGCCCAGCCGTTGCGGCACGCCTCGGTTCACGATCCTCCAGCTCCGGCTGCGCGAGTGATCCGACGTCCGCTGGGCCGCCGCTCGCTCTCGAGCAGCGTCGCCGTCGCTCCCGAAGGCGTTGCCCCACGGGTTCTCCGGGGGCCCCGGCGGTCCCGCCCGACGGCGTCGACCTCGAAGACCGCGTTGTCCGGCCCGTCGACTTCCACGTCGAGCCGCACGTTGAAGAGGTGCTGGTGGTAGGGCGCGGCGAGCCCGGGCGCCACCACGTTGGCGTGGTCGCCGGTTCCGTCGTCGTCGACGGCCATGGTCGACATGATGCCGGTCAGCTTCACCTCGAGCTGGATGGTGCCGTCCAGCTAGAAGTACCAGTAGAAGCCGTACTCGTAGTTGCCGACGGTGGCGATGGAGCTCACGACGAGCCGACGAGAACGGCGTACCTCGGTCCGGCCCGAGACCATGTCCACGTGCTTCCAGAGGATGCCGTAGTCCTCTTCGTGCATGCAGATGGCGTTCTGCTCAGTGTGGACCTGGCCGCGCTCGTCGGCGAAGCGTCGTCGAAGTAGTGGATCTCGCCCAGGCAGTCGCAGCCGAGGGCGAGGGAGTTGGCCATGCGGCCGAGCCCCCACTCGCCGGCGTCGAAGGCGCTCTTCCAGGCGTGCATCGGGCCCGGGTTGCCGTAGGGCACGACCATCTCGGTCACCGAGGCCCGGTAGAGGACGGCGCATCCGGCATCGTCCTCGTAGCCGACCCGCCAGAGGACGAGTCCCTCGTAGGGGTCCATGCCGACCCGCAGGGACCACCTCTGCCACCGGATCAGGTTGCCCTCGACCGTGAAGCTCGGCCCTTCGGGCTGGGCGATCTCCAGCGGCCTCAGGTCCCTCCGGATCGGCCCGTTGTCCTCGGGCTAGTAGCTGCCGGCCTCGGGGGCAACGGAATCACCCCGTGTCCACGACCTCGAGCACCTCGCCCCGTCCCATGTCCACGAACGCGATCAGCCCTTCGACCGGTCGGGCGTACCCGTTGTCCTCCGGCTTGCTCTCGCGGACGTACGCAGAGGCATCTGCAGATGCGCCTGCCCTCTTCGAACGGGAGACCGAAACTGCCCGCCGGCCAAGGGTCGATCTGAACCTGTGTCCGAAATCCTCGATCCCACGGAGGCTCATCGCTGCACGCCAATCCGGATCTCCGGTGCGTAGCACGGCGCTCATCGCGTGCTTATCGACTCTTCGAAGAAGAAGCGACTGTCTTCTGCATCAGCAAGCTCGTCCCACTCGAGTGACCTCACCTTTCGTCACCGAGACGACGGCCTCCACCACGTCCGCCTCGCGGCCCCTGGAGCAGGACCATGCTCAGCTGGCGGTCGACCGCCACGCCGTTCGCCCGCGGTCGGCCGCCCGCACGGTCTCCTTGGGCGGTTCGAACGAGCCCGACGTAGGCGAAGCGGATGTCCCCGGGCGGCACGGCGGCCCGCCCGGAGGCCAGGACCAGCTCGCGTGCCGCCGCGATCTCGTCGCCGGTCAGGCGGCGCCAGGGGGTGCAGAGCGGGAGCGGTGGGCATCCCGGTCGATGTTATGCGGCCGCCCGACGACGGCCCTCTACCATTTCCGTCGCCGCTCGAACCAGGAGGAGCCGCATGCCAGACACCCTTGACCGTGCCACCCACAGCGCACGTGAGCTGGCCCGGCGGATAGGGGTCGATCATCACGACGTCCTCGTCGTCCTGGGCACAGGGTTGTCGGGAGCGGCCGAGATCCTCAGCGACGGCGGGGACCCGCTGCCGCTCGACACCTTGCCCTTCTTCCCCCCAAATTCGGCAGGGGCGGCCGCCGCCCTCTGGGCTGGTCCGTGCCGATGGGCGACCGCCGGCTGCTCGTGATGGGTGGTCGCTGCCACCTCTACGAGGGGCTCGGGCCGGCCGCCGGGGGTCCATCCGGTGCGCACCGAGATCGCCGAGGGCTGCTCCACGGTGATCCTCGAGCTCCACGGCCGGCTCGGGTCCACGAGGACCTGGCGGCAGGCTCCATCGTCGTGGTCGAGGACCACCTCAACCTCACCGGGCAGGAGCCCCCTGGAGGGGCCGGCCTTCGTCGACCTGGTGGACGCCTACGCCCCGGCGCTCCGCTCCATCGCGCTGGGGGCGCCCGAGACCGGCCACGTCGGTCGTGGCGTCGCACCCGGGGGTCTACGCCCAGGTGCCACGGCCCGCAATTCGAGACGCCGGCCGAGGTGCGCATGTTGCGGTCAGCCCGGGCGCGGACGTCGTCGGCATGTCCATGGCCATCGAGACGATCGCCGCCCGTCACGGCGGGTGCCGAGGTGCTCGGGCTCGCCCTCGTGACCAACAAGGCCGCGGCGTCTGGCATCCTGACCGATGTGGGCCGCGATCTCGTCCGTCGGAGTCGGGGCCACGCCGGACATGGCCTCGGTGGTGCGCCACGTCGTAGCTCTTCTCCCGTGACCAGCCCGGTGGCGCCTGCCGGCGTCGACCACGTCGCCATCAACGTGCCAGACGTGCCCGGGGCGATCGCCTTCTACACCGAGAAGCTCGGCCTGGTCCAGAACTCCACCCGGCCCGACTTCGGCTTCGCCGGCGCCTGGCTGGACACCGCCAGCGGCCAGCAGGTCCACCTGATTGAGCTTCCGGCCCCCCCGAACGTCGGCCAGCACTTCGCCCTCGTCTTCGACGACCTCGACGCGGTCGTGGGTTGCATTCCGGGAGAGGGGGCTCGAGGTGACCGATCCGGTCCCCGTCGGTGGCACCGGGAGGCGCCAGGCTTTCACCTCGGACCCCTGGGGAAACGGGATCGAGCTGCACCAACGGCCCTGAGGGCAGACCTGGTCACGAGCGGTCCTTCTCCCCCGTCAGCTCCTTGACGAAGAAGTCCACCACGAGGTTCTCGATCTCCTTCGGTGAAGACAGGCTCGCGTCCGGCTCGTCGAGTCCGTGGCCACCCCCGTGGACGACCACGAGGGTGGTAGGCACCTGTGCGGCTTCGACCACGTCGGCCAGCGCCACCGACTGTCCCAGGGGGACGATCCCGTCGTTGTCGGCGTGGACGATGAGGAAGGGCGGGTCTCCGGGCGAGACGTACGTGATGGGGCCGGCGGCTTTGAGGGCTGCCGGCAGCTCGTTCGCCGGGACGTGACCGAGGAGCGACACGAAGTTCGCCTTGACCAGACCCGGACCGCCCTCGTCCTCCAGGGCGACCAGATCGGACGGCCCGGCGAGGTCTGCCACCGCCTCGACGTGGCTCGACTCGTCGGGGTAGTCGCCGGTGTCCCAGCCGGCCGAGGGCGGTGCGGTTGCCCGACCAGGCTGGCCAGGTGGCCACCTGCACTGTGCCCCCAGACGCCGATCTCGTTGCGGGTCCACGTGCAAACGCCTTCGCGTTCGCCCTGAGGTAGCGCACCGCGCACTTGGCGTCGACGATCTGCGCCGGCCACGGCTCCTCCGGCCCCAACCGGTAGTTCACAGCCATCGTGACGAATCCCTGCGCGTTGAGGGACTTCCCGATGTCGTCGATGATGAAGCCGCCGCTGGTGTTGTCACCCTGAATCCACGACCCTCCGTGCAGGTACACCGCGGCCGGGGCTGCGGTGCCCGGGTGGTCGGGCTCGGTGATCTTCGCCGTCTGCTCGTGGCAATAGGTCACCGTAGTCGATCGGCCGGGCTGGACCGCGGGCGCCGCCTCGTCGGAGGGCGTCGAGTCTCCGCACCCGGCGAGCACGACGGCGAGACCGAGGGCGGCGCCGGCGAACCGCATCCACCGCGCCCTCATGGTCGCAGCTTTCCACGGTGGCGCAGCAGAACGGGCCTCACGATGGGACCTGCCGTTCCAGTGGTGTCCACACCGCCGGCGCACGGCCTGTTGCCTTCTACGCGACGAATGGCACGGGCTCCAAGTCCCTGCTCTCGGTGGAGAATTGCGCAATGGCTCTTCTCAGTCTGGTCACGCTCGTCGTCGAGAGGTACGAGGATGGCATTCCAGTTCTTCGTCGAGAGGCTCGGTTTCGATCTCGTGGAGGATTCTCCGGCCGTGACGAACGACGGACGGCCGAAACGATGGGTCGTAGTGCGTCCGCCCGGAGGTCAGACCGGACTCCTGCTCGCGCAGGCCGATGGCGAGGACCAAGCTTCGGTAGCGGGACGTCAGGTGGCGGGTCGTGTCGGCTTCTTCCTGCGAGTTGACGACTTCGATCAGGCCTACGACCGCATGGTGTCGAGGGGGGTCGAGTTCGTCACGCCTCCACGCAACGAGCCCTACGGCAGGGTCACGGTATTTCTGGACGTCGCCGGCAATCGTTGGGATCTGCTCGGGCCCGCCGAAACACGACGCCCGGTTGCTGCAGCCGGGCCCGGCTCCGGCCCCTTGACAACAGTTCACCGGGCCCATTGCCGCGAGATCGAAAATGACAGAATCGTCGGATGATTCGGCGGAGGGCGGGGCGTTCCAAGCTTCTCGTCGGACTGGTCCTGATCACGCTCCTGGCCGTCGGCGAGCAGTCCCTGGGGCGGTCCCCGGTGAACGCGTCGCAGCCCCGTTCTGGTTCTGCCGGAACGATCTGGCTCTGCCGTCCCGGTGAGGCACCCGACCCGTGCACCGCCTCACTCAGAACGACCGTGATAGGGAGCAACGGGTCAAGGCACATCGTCGACTACACACCGGCCGCAGATCCGCCGATCGACTGCTTTTACCTGTATCCGAATGTCAGTACCCAGGAAACGGCGAACGCAAATCTGGACATCGACCCCCAAGAGACGGCCATCGCCGAGCTCGAGGCGTCGCCATTCTCACAAGACTGTCACGTGTACGCGCCGATGTACCGAGAAGACACCGGCAGGGATCCCCTCGATCGAAGCGCGGAGCAGATCGCCGAGAGGAGCGTCATCAGTGCCTGGCATGACTACTTGGCGCACTTCAACCATGGGAGAGGGTTTGTCCTCCTCGGTCATTCCGAGGGTGGTTGCCGGAATGGCCGGGCGACCTTTAGGGTCACGTCGGACGGACGCTCCCGCATCGAAGGCTCTTAGAGTCCGGCGTCTTCATCGCCGCCGAAGACCTCCAGGTGTTCAAGAGCGGATTCGGGCCGCTCAAGACGATCGGCCCCTGTCGAACGGATGCTCAGACCGGATGTGTGGCGTCGACTTCAACGCCTTCTCCGAGGCTCCTCCGCCCGACACCGTCTTCGGGAAGCAGGTGCCTTCCACCCTCGATGGCCACGCCGTCGAGACTGTCTGCACGAATCCAGCGTCCTTGGGCGGCGGCGCGGGCACCCTCATCTCCATGTATCGCATCCGACTTCCGACACAGGAGGTGGCCGGCAGTTCGAGCGAGGGCGTCCTCGCCGGCGCCACTCCGGTGGTATCGACACCGTGGGTCGAATACGACGATCAGTACACCGGAGAGTGCGTGACGAAGGACCAGCGCACACATACTCATGGTCCTTGCCGGGCCGCATGCTCCGGCTTTCACCACCGACCCGTATCCCGATCCGCGCTGGGGTCTGCACGTGGACGATCCAAACCTTGCCATGGGCAATCTCGTCAGGATCGTCCGATCGGAGGCGACCTCGTACGTCAAGGCAGGCGCGCCGGCGTCCCCGACCTGACGGAAGCCATTTCGCGGTTGATTGCCACCGGGCCGTTCCGGACCGGGACCGCCCCCGACCGCATGAGGGCATGAGGGTTCCGCTCAGCCCCAGACTCGGAAGCTGTCGACCACACCACCCGTCGGTGCGGTACCAACGGCGACGCAGTATCCGGTCGCGGCACAACTCACACCGTTGAATGTCGATGTTCCCGCCACCGAGTGCACCCCCATCGGGTCCTCCCAACCAATCGGCACGAGGGTCCCCTCGCCGAACGAACTCTGGCCGACGGCGACGCACCAGTACTCGCCGGCGCACCGAGATGTCGTCGAGAAGGTCATTTCCCGGCACTTGTACGGCCCGCCCCTTGTTGACAAGGAGGACGATACAGGGTCCGGTCCGGACCGGCGATCCTGCCACCATGCAGAACTGGAAGTGGTTGTCGTGGCCATCGCCCCCCTGCAGGTTTGTATTCGCGACGCTCGGGCCAGGAATGACCGGCAGTCCTCGACGAAGCCCGATCTTCACCTTCTCGGTGAACCCGACCGCACTGTCCCGACCTTTCTCCGTCCGGGCGTTGATCACGCACCAATCGTCCTGTACGCATTCGATTCCGTTGACGCTGTCCTCACGGATCGGAAGCAGGTCGCCTTCTTTTCCTAGTTGTCCATTTTTGAGGTTGACGGCGAAGCCGCCCGACGCGCCGGCGTACCCGACCGCCATGCACGTCGTGGTGCCCGAGCATCCGATGCCATAGAGATATGCGTAGCCGGGCATCCCTGGCCCATAGCTGGGGACCGGAACTCCGGCGATGTCGGCCGCGCTGCCGTTCTCTATGGTGACGATCACTCCGCCTGTGTTGGGGTAGGGCGCTCCTGGAGGTGCGTAGGGGTCGGTGCCTGCGGCGTAGCAAGTCGTCGTGCTGACGCAATCCACCGACGTGAGTCCGAGCGTGCTCCCCACCTCCACAACAGGGCCCGGTACCCCGTCGGTGATCGTCACGATCACCGCTACGACCGTCTGGGAGGGGGGAGGAATAGGCATCGAGCCAACGGCGACGCACTGCGCCTTGGAGACGCAGGAGACAGCGTCGAGCGATACGTTGGGCGCCACTTGGACTCCTCCGACCTCGCCCAGTGTCGCCGCGTCAGCCGATGCGGTCATCCCGGGGAGCGTCAAGGACAAAAAGGAGCATCGGCACAAGGGTGAACTCACTGCGGAAACCGGCCCCCTCTCCCTTCGTCAACATTGGTATGCGTGCTGCTCCACTCATCGCTCACCGCCTTTGCCTTGGACTCGGCGGGGGAGCCTGACGGAACGCGTCCGCTGACACCACCTTGACATGTCATTGGCGAGGAGAACAGACCTTTTGGTCGTCAAGACCTCGTTTTGCGGTTTGAGTGGCCGTTTCCCACTCCGAGCAGTCAGCGCAGGCGGCCCGGACGGTGGCGTTCACCGGAACTTCGGGCGGCCCCGGGTCGTCAGCCCTCCACGAACATCCTGACGGCGGCCTCGCGAATCTGGCTCCGCCAGGTCGGACATCGCGACCGGATGGACCATCGGCGAGGACGTGCGGATCCTCGGAGGCCAATTCCTCCGATGGTAGGCCCGAGATCCACGTTCAGGATCAGCCGGCAAGCACGCTGACGTTCTTGCGACCGCGGCGCTCCCCGAACTTCACGGTTCCGTCGGCGGTGGCGAAGAGCGTGTCGTCGCCGCCCCGGCCCACGTTGGTCCCGGGGTAGATCTTCGTCCCGCGCTGGCGCACCAGGATGGCGCCGGCGGACACCGCGGTGCCGTCGAACTTCTTCACCCCGAGGCGCTGCGCGTTCGAGTCACGGCCGTTGCGGGTGGAACCGCCACCCTTGGTCTTGGACATGTCGGGCTCCTCAGCCAGCCGCCGAGATGGCGGTGATCTCCAGCGTGGCGTAGTGCTGGCGGTGGCCCCACCGCCTCCGCTGGTTCGACTTGGACTTGTAGGTCATGGCGTTGATTTTGGGGCCCTTCTCCTCGCCCACGACCCGGGCCGTGACCGTGGCTCCGGCCAGCTGCTCGGGCGTGGCCAGCACCGTGTCACCGTCGACGATCAGAACCGGCTCCAGGGAGACCTCGGCCCCCGTGGGCTCCCCGAGCAGCTCCACGCGGACACGCTGGCCCTCGGCCACACGCTCCTGCTTCCCTCCGGACTTGATGACGGCGTACACGAGCCGCAGATCCTAGCGCAGGGCCGAGTCGTCGAGGGTCACGCCCCTCCCCCCGCAGACGGCGCACTCGGAGGAGAGCGTCTCGAGCAGGCCCTCGGAGACCCGTTTGCGGGTCATCTCGACCAGACCCAGCTCGGAGATGTCGAAGACCTGGGTCCGGGTCTTGTCGCGGGCCAGGGCGTTGCGCAGCGCGGCCGCCACCTTGTCCCGGTTGTCCCGCACCTCCATGTCGATGAAGTCGATGACGATGATGCCCCCGATGTCGCGCAGCCGCAGCTGGCGGGCCACCTCCTCGGCCGCCTCGAGGTTGTTGCGGAAGACCGTCTCCTCCAGGTTCGTCTTGCCGACGTTCTTGCCCGTGTTCACGTCGATCACGGTCAGCGCCTCGGTCCGCTCAATGATCAGCGAGCCCCCCGACGGGAGCCAGACCTTGCGGTCGAGTGCCTTGTGCAGCTGCTCGTGGACGTGGTACCGCTCGAAGATGGGAAGGCCCTCCACCTCGGGGTCGTAGTACTCGACCCGGTCGGAGAGCTCGGGGCTGACCGCCCGCACGTAGTCGCGGACCTGCTCGAAGAGCGCGGGGTCGTCGATGACCACCCCCCGGTACTCGGCGTTGAGCTCCTCGCGCAGGATGCGCACCGACAGCTCAGGCTCACGGTAGAGCAGGCCCGGGGCGTCGGAGCGCTTGGCCTCGGCCTCGATGGCGTTCCACTGGTCGAGCAGGGACTCCACGTCCCGCCGGAGCTCGTCCGCCGAGACGCCCTCGGCGGCGGTGCGCACGATCATGCCGTGGCCCGGGGGCTTGACCTCGTCGATGATGCGGCGCAGGCGGCGGCGCTCGGTGTCCCCGAGTCGCTTCGAGATCCCGAACGCGCTCGAGTTCGGCACCAGCACGGCGAAGCGCCCGGGCAGCGAGACCTCCTGGGTGAGCCGGGCGCCCTTGGCCCCGATGGGGTTCTTGGTCACCTGGCACAGGATGGTCTGGCCCGCTTTGAGCACGTCCTCGATCCGGGGCTGCTGGGTCGACCCGCCCTCGACGTCCTCCGTGTCGTAGCGGACGTCGCCCCGGTAGAGCACCGCGTTCTTGGGGATCCCGATGTCGATGAAGGCCGCCTCCATGCCGGGCAGCACGTTCTGCACTCGGCCCCGGTAGACGTTGCCGTCGATCTGGTTCGTGTCGTCGGCCGCCCGCGACACGTAGTGCTCCACCAGGGACCGGCCCTCGAGCATGGCGATCTGGGTCATCTGCGGCTTGACGTGCACGCAGACCAGGTAGCGCCCGACCTGCTTGGAGCGCCGTTCCCGGGGGGACCGGCGACGGCTCCGCGACCGCCGCGCTCCCCCGTCGGCGTCGCCCGGGACGGTCGGCGTCCTCGGGGGCCTCCGCAACCGCGGCCGCGGGCTGCGGCGCCGTGGCGCGGCCGGGGCCGCCGGCTCGCCGGCCGCCTCCGGCGCCTCGGCGCCCCGGTGGGGGGGTCGGCGGTGCTGGGCGGGTGTCCCCGATCTGGGGCTTGCGGCGTGGGACGGGGCGCGGCGGGGCCGCGGGGTCAGGGGTGCCCGTTGCCTCCGGGCCGCGACCCTCCGGGGCCTGGGGTGTTTCCGTCTCGGACATGAGGGAGGACCCTCCTTGCGTACTGTGTCGCGGCGGCGGTCCCGAGCCCGCCGAGCGGCAGTGGCTCGAACCGGGCGCCGTCGTGCTCGATCCATTGATGCGTTCTGCAGGCCCGTCCCGGCGTTCCCGCGCCCAGGGCCACGATCAGGTCGCCCGGCCGGACACCACGCGGATGCGTGGCCAACTCGGCCCGGAGGCGGCCCTCAGGGTCCGCCACGGAGAGCCCCAGGATGGCGGGGCGGATGTCGTCCTCGGTCGGACGGCCCTTGCGCTCTCGCTGTACGACGAGGGAGGGAGCGGCGAGCATTCGCTCGACCCGCTCCACCAACTCCTCACCGTGCACTCCGAGCACCTCCACGTCCCAGTCGCACGATCCTACCTCCTGCTGGAGTGATCCCCCGGACCACTCGACCTCGGCGGCGACCTGGACGTCGATCCCGTCGGGCAGGAGGGCGCTCATCAGCCCGGGGAGCGCGCCGGGCCCGGCTCCCCCGGGACCGGCGGCTCCAGGCGCACGTCGAGGTACTCGCCGGCGGACTCGCACCCGGTCGGCAGGGCCAGCCCGAAGCTCAGCAGCGGGTGCGGCGAGAAGCCCTGGGACCAGGCCACCGGCAGCCGGCTGCGGCGCAAGGCCCGTTCCCACATGCGGGCGACGTCCCGGTGGCTGGTGAAGCGGATCTTCCCCGTCTTGGCGAAGCGGAACCGCAGGCGGCGTCGCCCGTCAGCCACGGCTCCCCAGGCGGACGGGGATCCGGTGGCCGAGGCTCAGGTCCTGGCCCGTCCCCTGGCTCCCGCCCGCCGGCGGCACGGGCGATGCCACCACGTGCTCGAGGCCGAGCCCCGTGCAGGCACCGCAGTCGTAGCACGGGGTCCATCGGCAGTCCTCCACCGCACCGCCGCCGAGGGCGTCCTGCCAGTCGCCCCAGAGGAAGTCGCGGTGCAGGCCGGCCGAGATGTGGTCCCAGGGCAGCGCCTCGTCCTCGTCCCGCTCGCGGTGGCACACCTCGTCGTAGCTGAGCCCCTCGGCCTCCAGCGCTTCGGTCCACGCCGCGAGGTCGAAACGCTCCGACCACTCCTGGAACGTGCCCCCGGCGCGCCAGACCCGCTCGATCACGGCCCCCATCCGCCGGTCCCCCCGGCTGGCCAGTCCCTCGGCGACCGAGGCCGACGGTTCGTGCCAGCGCACGGTGAGGCCGCGGGTGCGACGGGCGGCGTCGCGCAGCAGGCCCACCTTGCGCTCGAGCTCGGCCACGGTGTCCTGGCCGAACCATTGGAACGGCGTATGGGCCTTGGGCACGAACCCGCCGACGGAGGCCACCACGGTCACCGAGGGGTGATGACGCCGCCCGATCTCCACGCAGCCCGCCCCCAGCTCCGCGATGCCGAGGACGTCCTCGTCGCGCTCGGTCGGCAATCCGATGAGGAAATAGAGCTTGACCCGCCGCCAGCCCTGGCTGAACGCGGCGTCGACCGCGCCGTAGAGGTCCTCCTCGGTGATGAGCTTGTTGATCACCCGGCGCATCCGCCACGTGCCGCCCTCCGGGGCGAACGTGAGGCCCGTGCGGCGCACGGACTGGATCTGCGCCGCCGTGGCCACGGTGAACGCATCGACGCGCAGCGAGGGCAGGCTCACCGAGACCCGACCGTCGTGGCCGGGGTCCTCCATGACGTCTCGCACCGTGTCCTCGATGCCCGAGAAGTCGGCCGTCGACAGCGAGGTCAGCGCCACCTCGTCGTGCCCGCTCCACTCGAGCCCCGACCGCACGAGCTCGCGCACCTGCTCGGCGGGGCGCTCGCGCACGGGCCGGGTGATCATGCCGGCCTGGCAGAAGCGGCAGCCGCGGGTGCAGCCGCGGAAGACCTCGACGTTCAGCCTGTCGTGCACCACCTCGGTGAGGGGCACGAGCGGTCGCGCCGGGTAGGGCCAATCGGCCAGGTCGGCGACGGTGCGCTTGTCCACCTGCGCCGGCACGCCGGCGTCGACCGGGACGCGTCGCCACCAGACGCCCGCCGGCGTACTCGGGTTCGTAGAGCGCCGGCACGTACACGCCCTCCAGCGCGGCCAGGTCCCGACGCAACCCGTCGCGTGACCGCTCGGTCTCGGGCCGGGCCAGCCAGTCCCGCACCACCTCGGTCACCTCGCCGGCTACCTCCTCCCCGTCCCCGAGCACGAAGGCGTCGACGAAGTCGGCCAGCGGCTCGGGGTTGAACGCGCAGTGCCCGCCCGCGACGACCAGCGCGTCCCTGGGGCCCCGGTCGCGGCGTGGAGCGGGAGCCCGGCCAGGTCGATGAGGTTGACGACGTTCGTGTAGACGAGCTCGGCCGACAGGTTGAAGGCCATGACGTCGAACGCGGCGGCCGGCAGGTGCTGCTCCACGCTGAAGAGAGGCACCCCCGCCTCCCGCATGGCCTCCTCCATGTCGACCCACGGCGCGTAGGAGCGCTCGGCCAGCGCGTCGGGCCTCTCGTTGAGGATCTCGTAGAGGATCTGCAGCCCCTGGTTGGGCAGCCCGATCTCGTAGGTGTCGGGGTAGACGAGGAGCCAGGCCACCCGTCCCGGGCCGTGCTCGGGATAGACCGCGCCCTGTTCACCGCCGATGTAGCGGGCGGGCTTCGACACGCCGGGCAGCAGGCGCTCGACCTCGGGCCAGATCGTCTCCATGGGCCAATGAGCCTACGATGCTCAGCCGCCGTTCCCGGCCGCCGTCGTGGCGGTGGTCGTCGGGGCGCCCGCCCCGGGCGGGGCCGGCGCCGTCGTGGTGGTGGTCGTCGGCGTCCCGAGGGGCAGGTTCGTCTTCGGGGCGGCCTCGCTGGCCGGGTGCGCCGGCGTGGGGGTGCTCACGGTCGGGCTGACCGCGTTGGTGGCGATGTAGTCGAAGATGTTGCGCACGAGCGGCGCCGCCGCCTGGGCGCCGTAGCCGCCCTGGTCGATCACCGCCAGCACGAGGTACTGCGGGTTGGGGTTGGGTCCGTACGCCACGAACCAGCTGTTGGGCTCGAGCTTCTGCCCGTTCGGCCCCAACCCGTTCGAGGCCGTGCCCGTCTTGCCGGCCAGGTTCCACGACGTCGGGAAGCCTTGGAAGTCCTGGGCGGCGGTCCCCTTGGTGATCACGCCCTCGAGACCGGTGAGGATGGCGGCGTAGTTGGCCGGGGAGATGGTCACGTGCCCCGTCACCTGGGGCCGCAGCTTCTTGACCACCCGGCCCGTGGTGGGGTCCACGATCTCGTTGGCCACCTGCGGCGCATACCGCGTGCCGCCGTTGGCGAACGTGGCGTAGGTCACCGCCTGCTCTATCGGTGTGAGCACCGTCCCGCCCTGCCCGAACGCCATCTCGATGTTGTTGCCGGTGTACCACGTCGGCGGGTTCGGGAAGCCCTTCGGCGCAATGGCGTGGAGGTGGGCCTCCGTCAGGTAGCTGTCGACGCGCCCTTGGGCCTCGCCCGGCAGGTCGATACCGGTGATCGTCCCCTCCCCGTACGCGGCGGCCTCGTTCTGAATCGGGTAGTCCCCGTAGGTGGCGCGGTCGTTCCAGAACATGTCGCCGAGGTTGTAGAAGAACGAGTCGCTCGACACCGTGAGCGCCCCGGAGACGTCGTAGATCCCACCGCTGTCGCCCGGGTCGTCGCTGAGGACGCAATTGGTGTCATTGGTCACACCCGGCGAGGGACACCCGGGGATCCTGAAGCTGCCGGTGTCGTCGTACGGCGTGGTCGGTGTGATGAGCCCGTCCTGCAACGCCGCCGTCGCGGTGACGAGCTTGAAGGTCGACCCGGGCGTGTACAACCCCTGGATGGCCCAGTTGTTCTCGGCCTGGCTGGCCTGCAGGGCGGCGAAGTTGGCCTCGGAGATGCCGCCGACCCACTCGTCCAGGTTGTACGTCGGGTACGACGCCATCGCCAGCACCTGGCCGTTCTGTGGGTTCATCACGATGACCGCGCCGTTCGGAGCAGGCGGGATGCGTCCGTCCACGGCGTCGACCGTCTGGCGGTCGGACAGGATCTGTTGCTGAAGGTAGTTCTGCACCTCCGCCTGCAGGCCTGCGTCGAGGTTGAGCACGACGGTGTCGCCGCTCTTGGGAGCGGTCGTGCTGAGCGTGCCGACGACGTCGCCGTGCACGTCGACCGCGAGCGCCTGGCGGCCCGCGGTGCCGCGCAGGTACTGCTCGTACTGCGCCTCGATGCCCGACAGGCCGATCTGGCTGCCTTGCGTATAGCCGTCGTTGGGGTGCGCGGCCAGAAAGCTCGGCGTGATGTTGCCCGAGAACCCGAGCACGTGGGTGCCGATGGTGCCGCCCTGGGGGTAGCTGCGCTGCGTCACCGTCTGCGCGCTGACCCCGGGGTACTCGCTCTGGTGCGTCTGGAGGAACTGCACCGTCGCGGTCGAGACGCCCACCGCCACCGGTATGGGTTCGTAGGGGCTGTACTGCTTGTTGTTCACCGCCGTCTTGACCTGCGCCGGCGTCTCGCCCACCAGCGCGGCGACCATCCCGATGATCGCCGGGTTCTGGGCCGCCTCGCTCTGCGAGAGCAGGATCTCCTGCTGGGGAATGTTGGTCACGAGCACCGTGCCGTCGCGATCGACGATCTCGCCGCGCGGCGCCGGGATGCTCACCACCCGCACCTCGTTGCGCGTCACGGCCGCGGCGTACGTCTTGCCCTCGAGCACTTGGAGCGTCCACAGCCGCAGCCCGAGCACGCCGAAGAGGACGAGCACGATGAGGCCGACGATGTACAGCCGTAGGTTCGGCCGCGATTCCTCCTCCTCGGGCGAGCCGACCAGCGCGCCGACATGGACGCCCTTGCGCGGGCGCATGCGGGGCTGGCGGGCCTCGGAGCGCCACGCCGACCGTCGCGGCGACCTGGTCGAGGGCTTCGGGTGGACCCGGTCACCCCGGATGGGGTGGCGCAAGGTGCGCTTCACCGGACCGCCGTCTCGGTCTGGGACCCCACCGGAGACCGCCGGTTCGACGTCCCCGCCAGGGCCCAGCGCATCAGGGTGTAGACGACGGGGCCCAGCACGACGCTCGACACCCCGACCACGACGACGAGCGCCCCGAAGTTCACCCTCACCATCTGCTCTTGTCCCACGATCGCGCCGAGCACGGCAAAGAGCATGTCCGCTGCGACGCTCCCGGTGAACGCGGCCACCGGCCTCGGCCACCAGGCCCGGGGGTCCGCCGACGTCGTGAGCGACCCCACGGCGTACCCGAGGAGGGTCGCCACCAGGGCCGAAAGGCCGAAAGGCGTGGGCAGGACGAAGTCGAAGGCGAGGCCCGACCAGAACCCGACGATGGCGCCGGTCTCGGGGCCGTCGAGCAGGGCGGCGGTGATCGGCAGCAGCCACACGATGTCGGGGTGCACGCCGTGGATGCGCAGCGCCACCAGGACGGTCGACTGGGCCATCAGGGCCAGGAAGATCACGAAAGCCAGCCGGACCATGGTGCGGGCGCTCACGACGGGGGCGCCCACTGGACGACGTCGACGTAGGCCAGTTGGCTCAGGTCGGCCAAGGGCTCGACGACGATGCTCTCCTGGCTGGCGCCCGACGCCGTGTGGAAGCTCTCCACCGTGGCCACCGGGATCCCCGGCGGGTAGGCCGCCGCGTCGAGCCCACTGGTGAAGACCTTCTCGCCCTTGTGCACCGGCGTGTCGGGCGGCACCAGGTCCAGGGTCGGGTCGTTGCCGGGCCCCTGGCCGTCGACGATCCCGGTGAATTGGTTGCCGAAGGTCACCCCGACCTTGGATTGGCCGTCGGTGATCAGGCGGACCACCGAGGTGTGGGCGAAGCGCTGGATCACCTGCCCCACCAACCCGCCCTCGCCCACGACCGGGTAGCCGACGTCGACGCCCTCGTCGCGGCCCTTGTCGATGGTGATGGTGGCGGTGAAGTTCGACGAGTACTCCTGGATCGTCTGCGCGGGCACGGTCGGGAGGGAGCCGAGGAAGGGCAGGTTCTCGAGGGCGGTGAGCTGGCGCAGCTGGGCGTTCTCAAAGCTGCGCTCGGCCTGAGCGGCGCGCAGCTGGCCGATGGTCTGCTGGAGCCGCTCGTTCTCGGACTGCAGAGCGCCGTAGTTGACCGCCCCGGCGAAGAAGCTCCCGATCGGGCGCACGATGTCGAGCGTGCCTTGCTGCAACGGCGCGTAGATGCTGTTCGCGACGGACTTGACCCCCGAGGTCACGTTGTGGGTGCGGCCGTTGAGATCGAGTGAGATCAGTGACAGGGAGACGACGACCAGGACGACGACCGTCAACGTGCGGCGCGACCGCCGGGACCTGGCCAAACCCGGACTGCTCTCGTCAGCGGGTGGAGGTCGTGATGAGCACCCGCTTCAGGGCCTCGAACTCTTCGAGGCACTGGCCGCTGCCGATGGCGACGCAATTGAGCGGGTCCCGGGCCACGACGATGGGCATGCCCGTCTCGGTCTGCAGCCGCGACTCCAGCCCGTGCAGCAACGCGCCGCCCCCGGTGAGCACGATCCCCTGCTCCATGATGTCGGCGGCCAGCTCCGGCGGGGTCCGGTCGAGGGTGACCTTGACCGCGTCGACGATGGCGGACACCGGCTCCTCAATGGCGCGGCGGATCTCCTCGGTCGACACGACGATCGTCTTGGGAAGCCCGCTCACCAGGTCGCGTCCGCGGATCTCCGCGTGCAGTTCCTGCTCCAACGGGTAGGCCGAACCGAGGGTGATCTTGATCTCCTCGGCCGTGCGCTCCCCCAGCGCGAGGCTGAACTCCTTCTTGACGAACGAGACGATGGCGTCGTCGAGCTCGTCCCCCCCGATGCGCACCGACTGGCTCGTGACGATGCCGCCGAGCGAGATCACGGCCACCTCGGTCGTCCCGCCGCCGATGTCGACCACCATGTTGCCCGTCGGCTCGTGCACCGGCAGCCCGGCTCCGATCGCGGCCGCCATCGGCTCCTCAATGATGTAGGCCCGCCGTGCCCCGGCGTACTCCGCCGCCTCCATGACGGCGCGGCGCTCGACACCGGTGATCCCCGAAGGCACGCAGATCACCATCCGCGGCTTGGCGAACCGGCGCTGGTGCACGCGGTGGATGAAGTAGCGCAGCATCTTCTCGCAGATCTCGAAGTCCGCGATGACGCCGTCCTTGAGGGGCCGGATGGCCTGGATGTTCGACGGCGTGCGCCCGATCATGCGCTTGGCCTCGGCTCCCACGGCCAGCGGGCGCCCGTCCTTGATGTCGACGGCGACGACGGAGGGCTCGTTGAGGACGATGCCCCGGCCGCGCACGTAGACCAGCGTGTTCGCTGTGCCGAGGTCGACGGCCATGTCACGGCCAAGGAGCGAAAGGCGATTGTCGGCCATAGGTAGGACTCTCTCGAGGGAAAACGGGTCGGCACCGGGGTCCGGTGCCGGGTGGCTGCACCAAGGCTACGGGAACCCGACTGCCTTCACAAGGCGGAAGCAGGCGTTCCGGGCCCTGACCTGGGGCTACCCCGCCAGGTCGGGGAAGAACAGCGCGATCTCGCGCGCCGCCGACTCGTGCGAGTCCGAGCCGTGCACCAGGTTCTCCGTCGTCTCGATCCCGAGCTCGCCCCGGATGGTGCCCGGTGCCGCCTCAGCCGGGTTCGTCGCGCCCATCATCAGGCGGACGACGGCATACGTGTCCTTCGGCCCCTCGACCACCATGATGAGCGACGGCGACCGGGTGATGAAGGCGACGAGGTCGGCGAAGAACGGCCGCTCGGCGTGCTCGGCGTAGTGGCGCTCGGCCACCTCCTTGGTGATGGTGCGCAGCTCGGCCGCCACCAGTTGCAGCTTCTTGCGCTCGAGGCGCGTCACGATCTCGCCGGCCAGGCCGCGCTCGACCCCGTCGGGCTTCACGATCACCAGGGTCCGGTCCACGACCGTGTGACACTACACGGCGCTCAGCGGCCGGCTTCCTCCCAGGGCACCGCGGACGCCAGCACGTCTGCCCGTGCCGTGCCGAGTACGTAGAACGAGCCGGCCACGACGACCAGGCCGTCGGCGCCGACCATCCCGCGCGCGACACCGAGCGCATCGTGTACGTCGGGCTCGACCACCGCGCCCAGGCCGAGCGCACGGGCGGCGTCGGCCACCTCGGTCGGTGCCATGGCGCGTGGCGAGACGGGAGCGCATGCCACCACGGTCGATATCCCGGCGGTGACCAGCGGCGCCAGCATGGCGGAGGGGTCGCGGCCGCTCAGCATCCCGACGACGGCGACCGACGTGCCCTCGACGTCGAACTCCTCGCTCAGCGCCTGCCCGAGCGCAGCCATACCGGCCGCATTGTGCGCGCCGTCGACCAGCAGCAGCGGGTGACGGCCGAGCACCTCGAGCCGGCCCGGCACGCGCACGACGGCGAACGCCTCGTCCACCACCTCGGGGTCGAGCGGTGCACCGAAGAAGGCCTCCACCGCCGCCAGTGCGCAGGCCGCGTTCGCCCCCTGGTGGGCCCCGTGGAGAGGGACGAGCACGTCGTCGTAGGTCCCGCCGGGCGTCCACAGGCTCACCAGGCGTCCCCCGACGGCCACGAGGTTCGACCCGAAGCCGAAGTCGCGACCGGCCGCCCACACCGGGGACGCACCCTGCGCCGCCGCGCGCTCCTCGACGAGGGCCACCAGCTCGGGCCGGGTCTCGCCCACGACGACGGAGCTCCCGGGATCGACGATGCCCGCTTTGTCGGCGGCGATCAGCTCCAGGGTCGGTCCGAGGACGTCGGTGTGGTCGAAGCTGACGTTGGTCAGCACGGCCACGTCCGCGTGCACGACGTTGGTGCAGTCCCACGTCCCCCCCAGGCCGACCTCGACCACCATGGCGTCGACGGCCTCGGTGGCGAACCAGGCCAGGGCCGCGGCGGTGAGGAGCTCGAAGCGGGTCGGACGCTCGTCGAGGAGCGGCTGGAGCAGCGCCAGCTCCGTCAGCACCGCGGCCAGCGACTCGTCGTCGATCGGCTCGAAGTTGCGGGCGATGCGCTCCCCCACCACGTGGAGGTTGGGACTCGTGTAGGTGCCCACGCTCAGGCCCTGGGCCATGAGGAGGGCGGTGATCATGGCCGAGGTGGAGCCCTTCCCGTTGGTGCCCGTCACGTGGACCGTCGGGATGGACTCCTGCGGCTCGCCCAGCAGCGCGGTGAGCGCACGCATCCGGTCGAGCGTGGGGAGCGCACGTCGACGCGGCATGTGCCGTTCGAAGTCGATGTGCGAGTCGAGCCACTCGATGGCGTCGGCCACGCTGTCGAAGGGGGGTGACGCCGGCACGGCGTCGCGCCGGGTCAGGATGCGGCGCGGCGGGACCGGGTCGACTTCACCGGCGCGCCGCCGAGGGGCACCAGCGTCGGCGCGACCCGGTCGAGCACGACCGAACGGTCCACCACGCACCGGCCCACGTCGGTGCGGCTGGGGAGGTCGTACATCACGTCGAGCAGCACCTCCTCGAGGATGGCGCGCAGCCCGCGGGCGCCGGTGCCCCGCAGGAGTGCCTGCTCGGCCACTGCTTCGAGCGCGTCGGGCGTGAACTCGAGCTCGACGTTGTCGAGGGCGAACACTCGCTCGTACTGCCGGGTCAGCGCGTTCTTGGGCTCGACCAGAATCTGCACCAGCGCGTCCTTGAAGAGCGGCGCGACCGCGCTCACCACGGGAAGGCGACCGATGAACTCGGGGATGAGCCCGAACTTGATCAGATCTTCGGGCAGGACGTGGCGCAGGATCTCGCCGTCGTCGCGGTCCTTGCGGTGCACCTCGGCCCGGAAGCCGATACCCCGCTTGCCGATGCGGCCCTCGATCAGCTTGTCCAGCCCGGCGAACGCGCCGCCGCAGATGAACAGGATGTTCGTGGTGTCGATCTGAATGAACTCCTGGTGCGGGTGCTTGCGCCCGCCCTGGGGCGGGACCGATGCCGTCGTGCCCTCGAGAATCTTGAGCAGCGCCTGCTGCACGCCTTCGCCCGAGACGTCACGGGTGATCGAAGGGTTCTCGCTCTTGCGGGCGATCTTGTCGATCTCGTCGATGTAGATGATCCCGGTCTCGGCTCGTTTCACGTCGTAGTCGGCCGCTTGGATCAGCTTGAGCAAGATGTTCTCGACGTCCTCGCCCACGTAGCCCGCCTCGGTGAGCGCCGTGGCATCCGCGATGGCGAAGGGAACGTTGAGCATGCGGGCCAGCGTCTGCGCCAGCAGCGTCTTGCCGCAGCCGGTGGGCCCGAGGAGGAGGATGTTGGACTTGGCCAGCTCGACCAGGTCCTCCTGCGAGGGGGGTCCGGCCTGGACGCGCTTGTAGTGGTTGTACACGGCGACCGAGAGGATCTTCTTGGCGTACTCCTGCCCGACGACGTAGTCGTTCAGGAAGTCGAAGATCTCGCGCGGCTTGGGCAGGTCCTCGAAGCTGAGCTCGGTCGACTCGTCGCGTTCCTCGGCGATGATGTCGTTGCACAAGTCGATGCATTCGTCGCAGATGTACACGCCGGGACCGGCGATGAGCTTCTTGACCTGCTTCTGCGTCTTGCCGCAGAAGCTGCACTTGACGAGATCCCCGCCCTCCCCGAACTTCGCCACCCGATCGCTTCTCCCGTGCGCTTTCCGTTCCGACGATCGCTGGCCTACGCCGCGCCGATGGCTTCGAGCGGTGCTATCGACCGCGCCGTGATGACCTCGTCGATGATGCCGTAGGTCACCGCCTCGTCCGCCGTCATGATGAAGTCCCGATCGGTGTCCTGGGCCACCTTCTCGGAGGTCTGCCCGGTGTCCTCCGCCAGCATTCGTGACAGCAGGTCGCGCATGCGCAGGATCTCCCTGGCCTGGAGCTCGATGTCGCTCGCCTGCCCCTCGACGCCGCCCCAGGGCTGGTGCAGGAGCACGCGGGCGTGCGGGAGCGCGAAGCGCTTGCCCTTGGCCCCGGCGGCCAGGAGGACGGCGGCGGCCGAGGCCGCCTGGCCGAAGCAGAAGGTCGAGACGTCCGCCTTGATGAACTTGAGCGTGTCGTAAATGGCGAAGAGCGCCGTGATCTCTCCGCCGGGCGAGTTGATGTAGAGGTGGATGTCCTTGTCCGGCTCCTCGGACTCGAGGAAGAGCATCTGGGCGCAGATCAGGTTGGCGACCGCGTCGTCGACCGGCGTGCCCAAGAAGATGATCCGCTCACGCAGCAGCCGCGAGTAGAGGTCGTAGGCGCGCTCGCCGCGGTTGGACGACTCGATCACCGTCGGAACGAGATAGTTGTACGCCCGCAGGCCCGGCCGGGCTGCTGCGTCCCCCGAACTCAGCATCGTCATTCGCTCTCCTCGTTCGCCTCGTCCGCTGCCGTGTCGCCGTCTCCCCCGCCGTCGACCTCCGTCGACGCGTCCTCCCTGAGATCGTCCCGTGACATCGGGTTGCCCTCCTCGTCGACGAGATCCACGTTGTCCAGCAGCCACTGCAGCGCCTTGCGCTTGCGCAGCTCCGAGCGTACCGCGCCGGTCCGGCCGGACGTGTCGAGCTGCCGGCGCAGGTTGGCCGGCGGACGTGCCCATGCGCTCGGCCATGATCGCCACCTCGGCGTCGAGCTCCTCGTCGCTCAGTGCGATCTCCTCGGCTTCGACCAGGGCGCGCAGCGCCAGGTCGGCCTTGACCGCCTCGTGAGCGTCCGCCCGCACCGAGGTCAGCAGGTCGTCGGGTCCCTGACCGGTGGCCGAGAGGTAGTCGGACACGCTCACGTTCTGCGATTCCAACCGGTGCTGCAAGTCGTGGACGCGCTCGGAGACCTCCTCGTCGACCAGGACCTCGGGCACGTCTTCGTCGATCACCAGCCCGGCGACGGCTTCGATCGCCTTCTGGCGCAGCGCCAGCTGGGCCGTCATCAGCTTCACCCGGGAGATCCGGTCCGAGATGTCCGTTCGGAGCTCCGCCAGGGTCTCGAACTCGGAGTTCTCGGCGGTCCACTCGTCGGTCGCGTCCGGAAGCTTCTTGAACTTGACCTCCTTGACCAGCACCCGGAAGGAGATGGCCTGTTCGGGGTCGTTCGGGTTCGGCGCCTCGAAGGCGAGGATGGCCCCCGCCTTTGATCCGTGCAGCTCGGGGTCGAGCTGGGGAACGATGCTCGCGGAGCCGACCGTGTAGGAGTAGTCGTCGACGCCGACCACTTCGGCCCCGGAGGGGTCGGTCCCGTGTAGGTCGATGGTCACGACGTCGCCGTCGATCGCCGGCCGGTCGACCGTCTGGAGCTCCGCGTCGTTCTCGCGTAGACGGTCGAGCTGGCGGTCGATCTCCTCGTCGCTCACGGCGAGGGTGGGCAGCGTGACCTGCAGGCCGTCGTAGCCGGGGATGGCGACGCGTGGCCGGACCTGGACGACGGCGTCGAACGCGACGGCACCCGCTTCCTTGCCGCTCGTGATGTCGATCTCGGGTTGCGTGATCGGGTCGAGCTCGGTGTCGACGACGGCGCGCGCATAGAAGTCGGGCAGCGACTCGCGCAACGCCTCCTCGCGCAGCGCTCCGGCACCGCCCATGCGCGCCTCGAGCACCCGGCGGGGCACCTTGCCGGGTCGGAAGCCCGGTACGCTCACCTGCTTTCCCAGGGCGCGCACCACGTCGGTCAGAGCCTGATCGAATTCGGGCTCGTCGATCTCGACGCTGAGGCGGACGAGGTTGCCCTCGAGGGCTTCGGTGGTGGCGCGCATCACGGACCGACCACACTACCGGCCCGGCTCTCCCGGACCGGCGCGGAGGTCCGCGACGGCCGGCCGCGTGCCGGAGCGGAACCTGATCGACGGGGAAGCCTGAACGAGGGGGTCTCCATGCCGGGAGGTTTCACTAGAACATGAAGTTGATGTGGCCGAGCACGCTTCGTCCGGTCACCGCGTCGCCTTCCATGCCGATCCCCCCGGCGGCTTCCACCTGCTCCGCCGTGGCGCGGCCGCAGCCCAGGCGGACGAAGTCGAGCGCCGAGAGGGAGATGCGCACCGTCGGCGTCCCGGGACCGTCCTTTGCCGTTTCTGCGCCGCCGGCGGACGTCCCCTGATCCGACAGCACGCCACGTCCACCTTCGACCGCAACGCTGAACGTGCGTGCATCGGCACCGGGTCCGCTGATGTCGAAGCGGACCGTGGTGCCGTCGGGGCACCCCGCCTGCTTGGCCACCACGAATCCCATGGCTCCTTGGACCCGGTCGAGCGACTTGGCGGACGCACGCCCGCCGCATCCCCCGGGCCGGTCGAGGGCGCGCCGGGCATCCTGCTCGTGCACCCAGCTGTCGAACACGCGCACCTCCATGAAGACGGCGCGTGGACGCTGCCCGAGGGGGCTCCATCCCACCTCCGCCCAATCCGCCTCCGTGAGCGCGTCGAGCTGGGCGAGGCGCTGGGTGGTCACCTCGACGAATTCAGCGTGCACCTCGGGACCGCTCCGGGCGCGCCTGCACGGCGACGAACGGTTCGTTCGACGCCGCGAACTCGTTCTTCACGTGCGAACCGAGCGGCCGATCCCAGGCCGGGGCGGCTTCCCCCATGATGGTGCGCTCGATCCCGATCAGGTGGGACAGCTGGTCCTTGACGTCCCAGCCCGGACACTCGGTCCGAAGGGCCCATTCGCTCGCGGAGAGCTCGTGGCAGACGTCAGCCAGCGAACCCCAGGTCTCGGCCAGGGCGTCGCTGGCCTCCCGACCCATCTCCTCCCACCCGCCCTCCGTCACCTGCAGCACGCCCTCACCTGCAGCACGCCCTCACCTGCAGCTCCCTCACCAGCAGCTCCCCTCACCAGCAGCACAGTAGCCCTGGCCCCCCCGGCGCACCCGGACCGAGCGAGCGCACTTCTCGCGGCCCTCGGGGGACCATCCACCGCTTCAGGAGACCTCACCGCTACCTTCTGGACCCGTCCGGGCTTCTGGACCCGTCCGGGACCAGGTCCGGTACATCCCGGATCCCCGATGCCCCGGGCGATTCAGACACCAGAGGGGAGATCCCATGGCGAATTACGAGGGTTACTGCGTGAAGTGCCGCGAGAAGAGGGAGTTCGACGGCCAGGAGGTGGAGCTCAGCAACGGGCGCCGGGCCGCCAAGGGAAAATGCCCCGTGTGCGGCACGAACATGAATCGGATCCTGGGCAAAGCCAAGGTCTGACCTCGGGCGATCCGCACGGGCACGCGAACCCGGGCGCTCCGACCGGCCGAGGAATCCGACCCCAGGTCTGCGCCACCTGGCCTGGCGGTCGGAGCGCCATACCTGCCCTGGGCTCATCGCGCCCGTGCCCGGATACCTGGCGCATCCCGAGGTGCTCCGGCGCGACGCGACGCCGGCCGGCGTGAGACGATGCAGGGTATGCACGACCTGATCATCACCGGAGGGACCGTGGTCGACGGGACCGGAGTCCCGCCCCGCCAGGCCGACGTCGCAGTGGACGAGGGCCGCATCACCGAGGTGGGCCGGGTGGAGGGCGGCGGATCCCGGACCATCGATGCCGAAGGACTGCTCGTCACGCCGGGATGGGTCGACGTCCACACCCACTACGACGGCCAGGCCACGTGGGATCCCGAGCTCGCTCCGACGTCGTGGCACGGGGTGACCACGCTCGTCATGGGCAACTGCGGCGTCGGGTTCGCACCCGTGGCTCCCGACCGCCACGACTGGCTCATCGGTCTGATGGAAGGCGTCGAGGACATCCCCGGCACGGCGCTCGCCGAGGGGATGCAGTGGGAATGGGAGACCTTCCCCGAGTACCTCGACGCGCTGGAGCGCAGGAGTTGGACGGTGGACGTCGGGGCTCAGATCCCGCACGGCGCCGTTCGCGGCGTACGTCATGGGCGAGCGCGGCGCGCGCAACGAGGCCGCAACGGCCGACGACATTCAGGCCATGCGCGCGATCGTGCTCGAGGCGCTGCGCGCCGGCGCGCTGGGCTTCTCGACCTCGCGCACGCTCGGGCACCGCGCCATCGACGGTGAGCTGGTGCCGGGCACCTACGCGGGCGAGGACGAGCTCTTCGGCATCGGTGCCGCCTTGGCCGACGCCGGCACCGGGGTGTTCGAGCTCGCACCGCTGGGCTCGGCCGGGGAAATGCTCGACGACGCCTTCGCCGAGGTGGACTGGATGCGACGCCTTTCGGCCGCCATCGGGCGGCCGGTGTCCTACGTTCTTTTGCAGGTGGACGACGACCCCGAGCTGTGGCGCAAGCAGCTGGCCGCCTCGCTCGAGGCGTGTGAAGAGGGCGCCCTTCTCTTCCCACAGATCGCCGGGCGGCCGACGGGACTCCTCACCGGTCACCATGCCACGCTGTGCCTCTTCTCGGACATCCCGGCCTATCGGGAGCTGCGGGCCAGGCATCTCTCCATGGACGAGCTGGCCGTCGCGCTGGAGGACCCCGAGCTGCGTCGGCGCATCACGTCGTGGACGCCCTCGACACCGGCCCAGGCCGAGGCGATGGAGAAGGCATTCCACCGCACCTTCGTCCTCGGCGACCCGCCCGACTACGAACCGGGACCGGAGCGCTCTCTGGCGGGCCTGGCGGCGGCGCGTGGTATGACGCCGCTCCAGGTGGCCTACGACGAGATGGCCGCCGAGGGCGGTCAGGGGCTGTTGTACATCCCGATCCTCAACTACGCGACGGGTGACCTCGACCACGTGCACGAGATGCTGCTGCACCCGCGCGGCCTCCTCGGCCTGGCCGACGGGGGGGCGCACACCGGGACGATCTGCGACGCATCGATGCCGACGTTCATGCTCACCCACTGGACACGCGACCGCTCACGGGGAAGCACCCTTCCCCTCGAGTACATCGTGAAGAAGCAGACCCACGACACGGCGCGCCTCTACGGCATGTCCGACCGCGGGACGCTCGAGCCGGGCGCGCTCGGGGACCTGAACCTCATCGACTACGAGGGGCTCTCGTTGCAGCGCCCCTACGTCGCCGCCGACCTCCCGGCCGGTGGCCGCCGCCTGCTCCAGCGCGCCGTCGGGTACCGGGCCACGATTAAGAAGGGGGCCGTCACGTTCGAGGACGGCGAGCCCACCGGGGAGCATCCCGGCCGGCTGGTGCGCGCGCGAGCGACGCTGACGCTGACCGGCTGCGCCGCGGGGCCGCGGAGTCGCTCGGACCCGGGTCACTCGGCTCCGCGACATCCCGTCGTCGCGGCAAACTGCATCGGTATGGAGTCCCCGCCCACCCAATACGCGGTGCGCGACGGCACCCATGTCGGCTATCAGGTGTGGGGCGCGGGCCCAGTCGACGTCCTGGAGTTCAACAGCGGGCTGATGATCTCCATCGACGAGACGGTCGACGAGCCGAATTGGCTCCGCTACACGGAGCGCCTCGCCGGATTCTGCCGCCTGGTCCGCTTCGACGCCGCGGGCCTCGGCTTGTCGGACCCCCTCGCTCCGGGCATCGCGCCGTCCATCGAAGGCTGGGGACGTGATGCGCTCGCCGTGATGGACGCAGCGGGATGCGAGCGCCCCGTCGTGCTCGGCCAGACGGGCGGCGCGCTGCCCGCCATCTGGCTGGCGGCGACCCACCCCCAACGGGTGGCGTCACTCGTCGTCATCAACGGGACGGCGAGGGTGGGCGAAGCCGAGGACTACGGGTTCGGCGTGCCGACCGAGCTCACGGCCGTCGCCGCCGACATCGATGTGCCCGAAGTCGAGGGTGGGGTACCCCAGGACATCGCCGTCTTCGCACCCAGCCTCGCCCACCGGGTCGGCTTCCGCGAGTGGTGGCAGCGAGCCGCACGGCGCGGCGCGAGTCCGGCCACGGCGACGGCGTTCAACATCGTCACCTTCTCGGCCGACATGCGCTCCTTCCTGTCAGCCATCGGCTGCCCCACCCTTGTCGTGAGCCGCACCGAGGCCTTCGCCGAGACTGAGCGAGCACGGCCGGTACCTGGCCGAGCACATCGACGGCGCACGCTTCGTCACCCTCCCCGGCTCAGACCTCTTGCCATGGGCGGGCGACTTCGATGCCCTCGCCGACGAGGTGGAGGAATTCGTGACCGGGACCCGTGCCGCGCAGGTCGGCGACCCGCGTGCTGGCGACCGTCCTCTTCACGGACATCGTGGACTCGACGGTACGGGCGGCCCACGACGGCGACCGGAGATGGCGCGGCGTGCTCGACGAGCTCGACGTGACCATTGAACGCCTGCTCGGGCGACATGACGGCGTCCTGGTCAAGACCACTGGGGACGGGATCCTCGCGCGCTTCGCGACGCCGACCCAGGCCCTCCGTTGCGCCGCGGACATGGTCGAGGCCGCGTCGTCCCTCGACCTGGAGCTGCGCGCCGGTGTCCACGCCGGCGAGATGGAGCTCAGAGGGGACGACATCGGTGGCCTGGCCGTCCATATCGCGTCGCGGGTAAGCGCCATGGCGGGTCCCGGCGAGGTGCTCACGACCGGAACCGTGCGCGACCTGACCGTCGGCTCGGGCATCGACTTCGACGACCGCGGTCATCATGCGCTCAAGGGAGTGCCCGGCGAGTGGCAGCTCCTGGTCGTGCGCCGGGCGTGACCCCGGACCGGCACCGCGAACCGCCCCGCCAGGGTGACGCGGTCTGCGTCAGCTGCGGGCGAGCTCCATCAGCAAGGAACGGGTTCGGGCCCTCGAAGCCGACTTGTCCTCACCGACCGGGAACGGCGCCGCCCACACGTCGGTCGCACCTGCGTTGAACAACGACTCGATCTGATTGCTCACCGCCTCCTCGTTCCCGACGATGGCCGCTTCGGCAGGGCTGCTCACACCCCCGTGAGCCAGGATCCGCTGGTAGTTGGGCAGGTCGGCATAGACCGCGAACAGATCTGCCGCCACCGAGCGCGCCTCGGCCACGTCGTCGTGCACGGCCACCGGCAAGCCGGCGACGATCCTCGGTGCAGGCCGGCCCGCCTGCGCTGCCGCCTCGGTGATCCGTGGTGTGACATGCTGCGCCACCGCCGTCGCGTTGGCCATCCACAAGACGGTGCCGTCGGCAAAGGTGCCGGCCACCCGCAGAAGGCGAGGACCGAGTGCCGAGACGAGGACCGGAACACGCTCGGCCAGCGGCAACGGACCCGGCGTTGACCCGGAACTCGTCACCTTTGAAGCGCACCGCCTCACCGTCGAGCAGGCCGGTCAGGATTTGCACGTACTCCTCGGTGTGCCGACCTGGGGTGTCGTAGGCAAGGCCGAACATCCCCTCGATGATGGGCCGGTGCGAAGGTCCGACCCCGAGCGTGAAGCGCCCGGCCGATCCGATGGCGGCGCCGACAGCCGCCGCACGAGTGGCTTGGAGCACGGGGTGGCAGGGATAGGTCTGCATGACAGCCGTACCCAGCTCGATTGAGGACGTGGCCCGCCCGGCCAGGGCGATGGCCAGGAGGGAGTCACCCACGACGGCGCTCGTGTACCAGAGGCTCGCGAACCCGTCATTCTCGGCTCGCTGCGCCTGACGAACGACGTGGTCGACCGTCGCACCTGTTCCGGGGAGACCGATGCGCACGAACGTCCCTCTCCTACCGAACGCCGGCGCGGTCCTTGGCGACCTCGTCGTATTCCTCGTAGTCCGTGGCGGTATCGTCGGCGAATTCGAAGTTCAGCAGTCCGGCCTCGCCCCACTTCTCTCGCAGCTTGCCCCGCTTGGCATTGAGCAGGCCGAGCTTGCGAACGTTGGGTACCAGCTTGGCGAAGAAGCCGTGCTGGAACGACGTGAAGGGGTCGAGCTTCGACTTCTGCGCCGACTCCAGCATGAACGGCAGTACCTCTTCGACCGTCGTGCCCATCCGTTGCCAGATTTCGGGCGTCATCGAACGGGCCCGGCTGTTGAGCGTCCCCTCCAGCAGGAACTCCTCGCGTTCCACGAGCTCGGCCTCGCTCAAGCTCTTGTAGTACTCGCTGAGGCTCAGGACACCGAAGGCAACGTGGCGAGCCTCGTCTGACATCACGTAGCGGAGGAGCTTCTTGAGCAGGGGTTCATCCGTGGACCGAAGCATGTTGCCGAACGCCGCCAAGGCGAGGGACTCAATGACGATCTGCATGCCGAGGTAGGCGATGTCCCAGCGGCTGTCGCTGATCAGCGCATCGATCTGCTCTTCGAGGAACGGGCTCATGGGGTAGGCCTCGCCCAACTTGGTGTGCAGGTACTTTGCGAATACCTCCGTGTGACGCGCCTCGTCCATCGTCTGGGTGGCGGCGTAGTACTTGGCATCGATCCACGGCACGGTCTCGACGATCTTCGCGGCCACCATCATGGCCCCTTGCTCGCCGTGCATGAACTGGCTGAGTGAGGCTTTGAGGGACTCGATGCCGAGTTGGACGAATTCCTTCTCGCTCCACTTCGCAAACGGTGATCCCGGAAGATCAGCCGCTCCTCGCGCGATCGCCACCATCAGGTTCTGCTGCGGCGAGCTGGCCACCAGCGCCTCGGGGTCGACTTCGGTCGACCAATCGAGATCTCTCACCGAGCTCCACTGTGAGCTCATGGCCTTGTTGTAGAGCGTGACGAGTTGCTCACGGCTCCGGTCGTAATCCCACAAGAAGATTCGCTGGGCGTTGTCCGTGATCAGCTTGATACTGGCATCGACTTCGGCTGAGTCGGGCAGCTCGGTCGTCGTCATTGCTGGGATCCCCCGTTCGTAGCGGCTCTTGGTTGATGTGGTCTTGTCGCCGAAGCTGTCGACCACCCTCTCGACGAGGACGCTCCATGCTCCGGGATCGGGGACGGGCAGGCCGGCAGCCCGCTGGAGCAAGAGGCCCAGTCCTACGGTCCGAATGAAGAAGACGACTGCTTCGGGATCGATGTCACCGGCAACCGTACCGTCGACGGTTGCGGCCTCGACGAGCGGCTGCATCGACGTCCTCAGTGCGATGCTGGCCTCGCCGATGGCCTGTGCGATCTCTGGCTCACGGCGCGCGGCGACGAAGGCTTCAAGACGAACGGCCTCCACGTTGTTCAGCTCGCCGCTCGTCGCCTGCCCCAACTGGGCGATGAGATCTGCCACCCGGGTCCCCCCGGATTGACCCAGATGCGCCACATCTCGGGCCTGCTCGACGATCGCCGCCCGCAAGAGATCACTCTTCGACCGGAAGCGGCCATAGACGGCCCCGGTCGAGAGGCCGGCCTCACGGACGATGTCCAAGATCTTCGTCCCCTCGTAGCCCTGTCGGGCGAAGACCCTGGAGGCGGCAACCAGTAAACGCTCTCGAATGGCGTCGTCAACGCCGCCTGAGGGCGCCTCGGCCTCCGCCGCGGGATCGACGTTCACCGATGTGAGAATAAAATTTATTCTCCCCTCGGTCAAGGCCCGCACCGGCGGACCGCCTTGGCGCGAGATTCATGTCGACGGAGGCGCCAACCGCAACCTCGGAACGAGCCCCCCTCTCGAGCGCCCCATCCTCCGCGGTGGGGCGGCTCCTGCTCCGGGTTGCTCGCGGGATCTCAGTGACTGTCGCGATTGTTTCCCCAGCGCGATCACGTGATCGGTGACTGGGTGAGTCGGCGCAGCAGATAGCGGCTGTGGGCGGCCCATATGAAGCCTTCGGTGACGATCGGATCGCGCTCATAGTCGACCTGGAGACGTCGGCTGTTCATGAGCCAGGCCCAGGTGCGTTCGACGATCCAGCGCTTCGGGAGGGCTTCGAATCGGCCGGGGTGGATGCGCTTCACCACTTCGACGCCGACGTGGTGGTTCCGGCAGTGCTCGATGAAGGTGCGCTTGAAGCCCGAGTCGCACCAGAGCTTGGCGAAGCGCGCGGAGCGGTCGCGGGCACGGTCGGCGACGGTGATCCCACCGACGTTGTCCGAGATGCTCGCCGCCACGACGACCACCGCGATCAGGAGTCCGAGGGTGTCGACGATCCCGAAGGTCTTGCGGCCGTTGATCTTCTTTCCGGCGTCAAATCCCTTTGTTTTCTTGCTCACCGTGGCTGCGGCGCGCACCGAGCGGGCATCGACGATGCCCGCAGACGGTTCGCCGTCGCGACCCTCTTTTGTCGCGCACCGCCGTGGCCAGTCGCTCGGCGATGCGTTCCCAGGTGCCGTCTCTCGACCACTCGAGGTGATAGCGGTGCACCGTGTTCCAGTTCGGATAGCTACTCGGGAAGGGCTCGCCACTGACAGCCGGTCGCCGCCACGTAGAAGATGGCGTCGACCACACGGCGGCGATCGACCTTGACCGGGCGGCCCATCGACCCCGGTGTCCAATACGGAGCGACCAGATCGGCGATGAGTTCCCACTCGTCATCGCTCATGTCGCCGTGCGTCGTTCGCCAGGTCTGCGCCACTGCAACCGAATCCGATTCCATACCCAACGCTACGCGATAACCGGACCCTCAAGAGGGGCTATTTAGCCACTGATCTGCTCATATTTTTCCGAACAGTGTCTCAATCAGGAGGCACCATCTCCAATCCCATGCGAGTCGAATCCCGGTTACTCCCCTCGGGTCGCGCCCCCCCGGCGGACCGGGGAGTGCTCTGTGCCGATTGCCACGAGCACGGACCAGCCTTCCGCTAGTAACGGACCACCCGGAGGTCCGTCCGCGCCGGTTGCTCATCCGGTGCACTCGCCGCCATCGGACTCGCGATATTGACGAGCTTCGATCGGATTCCGGGGGGCGCCGGGTTCGAGGTGAAAGAGGTGCTTCGGCTCTGAGTCCCTGGCGAGGGGTACTCTCCATCGACTGTCTGCCATTCTAAACAGCCTCTACGAGATTCTTCCCGGACCGAGGTGTGGACGTTCCGCCCACCATGTACTTGTGGGCAACTGGAGTCACACGGGGCTATCCGTCGTTGAGTTCGGACCCCGGCGACCTGCTGGTCCTCAACACGGACTGATGATCTCGGTCGACCAGACCGTCGATGGCCTGAACGTCGGCCTCGGTGTGTCATTTAGCCGGGTCTGAATGGCTTCTCCATGGTGCCCGACGATTTCGACCGCTGGCTTTGCGAAACCCTCGACACGCGAGAGCGGCGGTTGTCGGTCGTTCTGGTCTTCAGGGGGCATCTCGGCCCCACAGAATCAGGGCCGGACACGACCATCACCAATGGCTTCCGTCATGACAGCCAGCCGACGAAAGACATCGGCCGATCAGTTTGCTTTTTCCAACCACAGGCTGCGAGCCGCCGACTCGCTCAGGCGGATTCGCCGGGCCGGATGCCAGTGAAAAGCTCGCGATGTTGTTTCCATATCAGATTCGAGAAGAGTTTGACCCGGAACGCATCGTTGTACATGAGAAACGCTCGCAGCAGATACAGCTCGTTGTAGCCCCGCCGCTGACGTACCCAGTTCTTCGGGTATTCGAATGGCCAGAAGACGTCGTGGATGTGGACGATGACACCGGCAGCCAGTCGCGGCAGGACGTTGAAGAACAGTCCAATTGACCTCGCACCCGGCCTTGGTGAAGTGGTCGGTATCTACAAAGAGAACGTCGCCGGATTCGAGTCGGTCGAATATCTCCAGTGGAACGTCCTGTACCGGCTCGGCGACGATCTCTGCGCTTTCCAGGTCGTCGTCGTTTAACAGTCGCTGAAGCCGGGCCGGATAGGGTTCGATGAACGTGGTCTTGAGGTCCGGAAGGTGGCGGTCTCGGGCGTCCAAGGCGAGGCCCGAGCTGTAGCCCGAGCCCACCTCCAACAACCGCCGCTGGTCGAAGATGGCGCAACGACGCGAAATACAACGTTGCGTCGGCTGGCTGGAACATGTCCGATGAGCAATACCGCCAACCGATCCTCGGGCGTCAGGGACGTCGTCCCATAGACCAGCAAGTCTCCTGAATGAGGGCGATCTGATGCCTCGGGGTCGATGTTCACTTCTGCAACTGGTGGCTGCGGCCGGAGCGCCCAGGCCGTTTCATGGTGTCCCGGGATCGGCGAGGTTCGGTGACCCGGTGGAGCATATGGTGGCTCCGCGTACACCCTTCTCGCCATCGCGACGCCTCTTCCACATCCTGATATCCGCGCCCACTGCCGATCCGTTCCTCGGGCCCGCCCCGGCTTACCGGCTTTACGATGATATCACAGCCGCGAAGTTGGTTATGCACTTCGAACGCAGTCGCCGGCAAATAAACCCGGATCCGCGACCTCGATCATATCTTCATTCGGAATTTGTGCAGAACGGACATTTGTTCGGTCGGAATGTGTTCGGTCGGAATCTGTTCAGTGATTTTCTCGGATTCCCGCATAAAGCGTGTCAGCGGAGGTGATGGCGTCGAAGGATGGCGTTGCCATTCCCTGTGACGTCGCTCTGTCCTTCGCGGTCGAGACTGGGTTGAGTCCCAAAAGACGCCCAGCGACAAAGCCGCCCGATTGAAGGGAGTACGTCGAGCGTAAGCCTGCCCAGAGGCGTTCTCCTATCGAGCGGATGAACCGACCGGAAAGGAGATCGACCCGGGTCGGGTACGACAACAAGATCCGAGTCAGTTCGCCGAGATCGGGAGCGTGGCCCCAGTAGGCGGCGACGTCCTGGTTGGCCGCTTTCGGAGGCGGGTGGCGACCGTCTGAGCAGACCTGTTCGAGCGCGCCGCAGCGACCTCTGGGAGGAAGGGGGTGAGGGTCGCCAGGTCGCCTAGGCTTCGGGCCAGTTTTCACGGGATGTGGCGCAGCTTGGTTAGCGCGCCTGCTTTGGGAGCAGGAGGTCGCCGGTTCGAATCCGGCCATCCCGACGACGACACACGACGGACGAGAACCGCACGGCCTGAGACCTCGCGGCCCTCAAGACCGGAGACCGTGCACAGCTTCGACCCGAACGTGTCCCGGACGCTCATCCGCGTTGCGCTCGCGGGTATCGACCAGAATGCGGGCCCGTGGAACAGCGCGCCGCCACCCCTTCGGCAGGAGGGCAGATCGTCCTGCTCACCTTGGCGTCCGCCCAGTTCCTCATGGCGCTGGACAGCTCCGTGATGAACGTCTCCATCGCCACGGTGGCCAAGGACGTCGGGACCACCGTGACCGGGATCCAGCTGGCCATCACCCTCTACACCCTCGTCATGGCGGCGTTCATGATCACAGGCGGCAAGGTCGGCCAGATCCTCGGGCGCAAGCGGGCCTTCATGATCGGCTGCGTCATCTACGCCTGCGGCTCGTTGACGACGGCACTGGCGGGATCCCTTCCGGTGCTGCTCTTCGGCTGGTCCTTCCTCGAAGGCATCGGCGCGGTGCTGATCCTCCCCTCGGTCGTCGCGCTCGTGGCGACGAACTTCGGGCGGCCGGATCGCCCCCGGGCCTACGGATTGGTGGCGTCGGCGGCCGCTATCGCCGTCGCCGTCGGACCGCTCGTCGGCGGGCTGTGCACCACCTACCTGAGTTGGCGGGTCGTGTTCGCGGGAGAGGTCGTGATCGCCCTTGCCATCCTCTTCCTCGCCCGTCGGATGGCGGATGCACCGGCCGTCTCGGGCGTGCGGCTCGATCCGGTCGGGACAGTGCTCTCGGCGGCCGGCCTGGGGATGATCGTCTTCGGCGTGATCCGCGCCGGCACCTGGGGCTTCGTACTTCCGAAGGCCGACGCTCCGGTGTGGCTCGGGATGTCACCGGTGGTCTGGCTGATCCTCGGGGGCGGCGTCGTCCTCGTTTTCTTCGCGCTGTGGGAAAGCCGGCAGCTACGCGCTCGGTGCGTGCCGCCCTGATCGACCCCTCGATGCTCCGTGCGCCGGTGCTCCAGGCGGGGCTGACCTCCTTCTTCTTCCAATACCTGCTTCAGAGCCGGCCTCTTCTTCGTCATCCCCCTGTTCCTCTCCGTGGCACTTGGACTCTCGGCCGTCGCCACGGGCGTCCGCCTGCTGCCGCTGTCGGTCACCCTGCTGCTGGCCGCGGTCGGCGTCCCCCGCCTTTTCCCCCACGCCATGCCGCGGCGGGTCGTTCGCGTCGGCTTCGCCATGCTCTTCCTCGGGATCGTCGTGCTGCTGGCGGTGCTCGACCAGGGTTCGGGTCCCGAGGTCGTGACGTGGCCGTTGCTTCTCATTGGCCTCGGCGTCGGTGCGCTGGCCTCGCAGTTGGGCGCGGTGACGGTGTCCGCCGTCCCCGACTCCCAGAGCGGGGACGTGGGCGGTGTGCAGAACACGATCACGAACCTCGGCGCATCCATCGGGACGGCCTTGGCGGGCGCCGTGCTCATCTCCGTCCTCACCACCACGTTCCTCGGGACCCTGGCGAACGACCCGGCCGTCCCCAAAGAGATGTCCTCTCAAGCCCAGGTCCAGCTCTCGGCGGGAATCCCGTTCGTCAGCGACGCCGACCTCAACGCCACGCTGGAAAAAGCCGGTGTGCCTCCGTCGACGGCCAAGGCCATTGTCGATGACAACGCGTCCAGCCGGATCAACGGGCTCCGCGCCGCGCTGGCGGTGCTGGCCTTCTTGGCCCTCCTCGGCCTGGTCATGACGAGACGACTGCCGACGCGCCAGCCCAAGGCCGCGACACCGGACGCCGATTCACCTGCCGTCGCGGCGTAGAACGCCGTCAGGCGACTCCGGCCGTACGCCGCAGCGTCACGCTGCACCACGCTCGTCGACGGCAGCTCGGGCACGTCATCCGGTGGTCGAAGCGTCCCCGGGGCAGCCACACCCCGATCGGTAGCTGGAAGATCAACAGGTCCATCAGCCCGATACGCGACATGTGGCCGCACCGCTGGCAGACGACGCCGAAGGCACCTCTCTCTACCAATGGGTTGTCCGAACGCACTGACGTAGGCGTCCGGTTCCTGCGGTACGCCCGAGTAGAGCGCTCGCTTGCCGACTGGAAGCGGCACCGCGGGGCCGGGCTGACCTCCGGGCTCGCCCGCGGGCGCGGGCACCCAGAACAGGGCGCGCTTTCCCAGAGGGTCGGGCGGCTGATCGCGCCGCGTGGTTCCTCGTTCAGGCATTCTGCATGGCGTCGAACACCGATGTCGACAGCATCCGGTAGGCGAGCGCACCTGGCGAGGTCGGCGCATGGTGGAGCACGGAGCATCCGTGATCTGGTGCCTCGGCGAACCGAACCGATTTCGGCACAGGCGGTTCGAACATGCGCAGCCCGTAGCGTTCCTGGACCTCCGCGAGCACCTTGCGCGAGAGCGTGGTCCGGGCGTCGAACATGGTGGGAATGACGCCCAGGATGCACAGTCTCTCGTTGGCGAACTCGCGCACGTCGTCGACCGTTTCGAGCAGTTGTCCCACCCCGCGGTGGCTCAATGCCTCGCACTGGAGTGGCACGAGAACCCCTTCCGCCGCGGTGAGACCGTTGATGGTGAGGACGCCGAGGGATGGAGGGCAGTCGACGAAGACGGCGTCGTAGTCAACGAGGAGCGGCTCGAGCGCCCGGGCGAGTACGTGCTCACGGCCGGTCCGGCTGAGCAGATGCACCTCGGCCCCGGCCAGGTCGATGGTGGCGGGGACCAGGTCGAGCCCGGTTGCCTCGGGAACGTGGCGCACCACCTCGGCCAGCTGGGTGCGGCGGACCAGCACGTCGTGCAGCGAGGCATCGAGGCAGTCGGGGTCGAATCCGAGCGAGAAGGTCAGGCATGCCTGCGGGTCGAGATCCACCACGAGCACCCGGTGCCCCTGTTCGGCCAGGGCGACCCCCAGCGATTGCACGGTGGTGGTCTTCGCCACGCCGCCCTTCTGGTTCGCGACGGCGACGACCTTGACCATCGCAAGAGTCTAGAGAGCGCTCGGATCGGCGGCGCTGTGGAATCCCGGGGCGGGGAAAGGCCGAGTCCGGGCCCGGCTCAGCGGAAGGACGCCTCCTGGGCGGCGACGTCTCCGACGAGGTTGCCCAGGGCCAGGTTCACGTCGGAGACGTGGTACCCCCACAGTGGGCCCAGGGTCTCGGTGACGGTGGGCCGTGGGTCACCGGGAACCGACGCGGCGTCGACCTGCAACCACGTCGCATTCCCGGCGGTCTCACACGTCGCCGTGTAGAGGCGGGGGTACGTCACCCATGGGGTCGTGACCTTGACGCCCTTGGGCGGCGCAGTCGGCGTGATGAAATAGGGCTGCAACGCCCCGGGTGCGCTCGACAGCGTGACCGGGTTGACACACAGGACGCGCTGCCCCACCCTGGCCGTCTGCCCTGACTGGAGACTGACGCCCTGGCCCGGCCGACCGAACACGGCGAGCGGGGGTGGCGTGGACGGAAAGGTCGAATAGGCGATGACGCAGCCCGTGCGAGAAGCGGAGCTACAGGCGGGGATGTGCAAGAAGCTGCCACCCACGTCGCGTCCGACAGGGACCTGGACGTTGCCTCCCAGGATGATGGCGGACACGAGTTGCCGGCGGAGCTTCGACGACGGGTCGACCTGCGAGCGCAGGAGCTTGATCAGCATTGCTGCGCCCTGAGAGTGGCCGATGAAGACGATCGGGCGCCCGTCGTTGTCGTGGGCGAGATAGTCGCGCCACGCCGAGAGCAGGCTGGAGTAGGCGACGTTGACGACGGTCCGGTTGGTAGCCGAGCCGTGTGCCAGCGCCGCACTGGTGGCCTGCCGGTACATGGGCGCCCACACGTTGCAGACCTGGGAGAACCGCGAGACCTGTGCGACCGCAGCCGCGATCTCCGCTCGCTGGACCACTAGGTTCGGCATTGTCGGTCGTCTCGGCGGACACCGTCGGGTACACGTAGAAGCAGTCGAACCGCTTGGCGGCGGACGACGGTGCGGGGCTCGGCGAAACGCTGGTCGCGCCGCTGGCGCTCACGCTGGTCGACGCTTCGTTGTAGGTGCACGGATCGAGCGCCGTGCCCGGGCGGCACAGCCAGACCGTGCCCGAGCTGGTCGAGGCGCCGGCAGCAGGGGCGTCGACCACGGAAGGGGCGAGGATTACGGCGAGGAGCGACAGAATGCCCGCCGTCAACGCCGCAGCAAATGCCCGGACGGCACGTCGCGCCGACAACGACCGCTTCACGCCCGATCGGCCCATCACACCAGATCGGCCCATCGCCCCGAGCCTTCCCAAGAGCCCAAGCGTAGATGCCCAAGCTCGGTGAAGGATGACGTGCCGCGACATGGCGGAGGTCGGCCCATGTCGCTTCGGCCCATGCGGTCCGGCCGGCGTGTCACCTCGGGACGATGGAGCAACCGCTCATCCTCGTCGGCTACGTCTCGATGATCACGGCCAGATACACGATCATTTCATTTGCAAGGGAAGTAGGAGCGCTTGGTCGGACGGGCACTTGGCAGAACCACCGCCGTGGCCGCCGCATCCTCCGAGGAGAACAACTCCCGCAGAGCCCGAGACAGCGGCGGCCTGATACTCGGCGAACGGCAGCTGGGCAACCTTCGACCATTTTCCGCTCTTCGTGGCGTACTTCCAGGTACTTGCGAGCTGACCGTGGCTGTTGTAGCCCCCCATGACATAAAGGTTGCCGTTCGGGCCGAAGACTGCGGCTGGCCAAGCACGGCACTGGGGATCGGTGTGGACGAGGTCCAGGAGTTCAATGAGGGGTTGTAGATCAGCAGCTGTTTCGACCACACAGTCCCAGGTCCACATGCACCCCCAACGACGTAAACGTCACCGTTCGGAGCGGTTGCTGCACCTACCGACTGACAACCGTTCGGCAGAGGCGCCAAGGAAGACCAGGTCTGAGTCGATGGATCGTATTCATACATCGCCGATGAATATCCCCCCGTTGAAGGCGCCCCCTCCGATCGCGACAATGTCGCCATTCAGAAGAGCAGCACCCGATACGTATCTGACGGCGATTGGCATTGGAGGACCGACCGTCCAGGTCTGCGTCGAAGGATCAAAGATCTGTAACGTCGAAAGATACAGATCTTCCTTGCTTTCACCGCCGAAGACATAGAACTTGCCGTCAGTGCCAACAGCTGAGCCGGCGATCGCTGTCCGCTGAGGCATCGGGGTCGTCGGTGACCACGAGTTCGAGTTCGGGTCGTAGATCTCCGCCGCGTTTAGCCACTGTGGGTTTCCACCGTGGGGCCAGGCCACACCGCCGGCTGCAATCACCTCACCGTTGTCGAGCGTGCCAGCGCTCTCGCCGTAAGCCGCCTGGTTCATCGGCGCGAGGGAATGCCAGGTCGGGCCTGACGCCTGACCGGTGGTGGCAGGTAGCAAGGCAAGGCACAATCCGAACACGAAACCAAGCGCGACAAGGCCGCGAATCGACTTGACCATGAGTTCCTCCCTCGGCACAGACACCGCTGGACGCCGGAACGATACAGCCCGGCGTCAACATAGAGCTGGAGTCTTTCGGTGCGATGATCTCGCCCATGCGGCCAACCCGGTGAACTCTCCCCGGCTTCATAGCCGATTTGGGCCGACGTTGGGTGATAGTGCACGACCACATGCTCGCCAGCAATGCGGAGGCTGGTACCACGAGGCTCGAGGAGCTCCCAACAGCGGACCTGTTCGTTCCCGTGGCAAACTGTCGTCGCCTGTACACCCGCGGGCGGAGGCGGCGTGAAGTACGGATCCTCCAACGGCGGCGATCCAAGGAGGAAACCATGATGTCTGCGACGAGCGGGAGTGATGGCGGCAGGTCTCACCATGGCGACGCTCTTCGGACTGGCGGGCGCGGGCCCCGCTTCGGCAGCGGCACCTGCGCAGATCAAGCCGAATGCGATATGGACGCTCGAAATCCCGGGTGTTCCTGGGTGTGAACACGACCAATTCAGCACGGCCAGCCACACGTTCGTCTCGGACAATTTCGCGGACTCCGGAACTTGGAGCAGCGCGTGACGGGACGGTGAGCATGGCCTGGACGACCGGGGCCGACAACGGGCTGACCTTCAGCGGCCATTTCCTCTCCACCACGACGCCGGTCGAGTACAAAGGGTCGGTCAGCTCCGGCAACGCAAGGCAAAGCTGGTCAAGGGAGCTGTCGGGTCCTATAAAGGATTTACCTGCTGACGGCCTGATCCTCGTAGACGAGGCCCCGAGCGCCGCCGTGCGAACTCCCGGGCCACGTCGAGTTGATCGGAACAGGCCCACATCTGCCGCCGGCGGTCACCCTGGGGCGAACGCCACAGAATCCGGAGGCAATGCCCACTTACGTGCCACCAAACATGGCACTACCCATGAGGCACGTGGGGTAACGGAGGCGACCTCCGATAAGTAAGCTGAATGACAACATGCCCATTGACCAGGGAAAACGCATGAACCAGAAGATCGCCGTCGGCGCCGTGTTCGTGTCCGCCATGTTCATGAACATCATCGACGTCACGATCGTCAACGTGGCGCTGCCCACGATCGGGCGCGACTTCCAGATCCCGCCAACGGCGGTGGACGGCATCGTGATCGCGTACCTCGTCAGCCTCGCCGTTTTCATCCCCTCGTCGGGCTGGCTGGGCGACCGCTTCGGCGGCAAGAGGGTGTTGCTGGTATCCATCGTGGTCTTCACGATTGGTTCTGCGCTGTGCGGCGTGGCCCAGAACATCACCCAGCTCGTCGCCTTCCGGGTCGTCCAGGGCGCCGGTGGCGGCATGATGATCCCGGTCGGCATGGCCATGCTGTACCGGGCCTTCCCGCCGTCTGAGCGCATCCGGGTCGCCAGCATCATCACCGTCCCCACGACCCTCGCTCCGGCCCTCGGACCGGTGTTGGGTGGGTTCTTGGTGACGAACCTCACATGGCGCTGGGTCTTCTTCGTCAACGTACCGATCGGCGTCGCGGCCATCCTCTTCGGCGCCCTTGTCCTGGAGCGAGCCGATCCGATCGACGCGGGACGATTCGACCTTCCGGGTTTCCTGCTGGGCGGCATCGGTCTCGGTCTGCTCATGTACGGCGTGTCGGAGGGCCCGCTGAAGGGGTGGGCCTCCCCCGAGATAGTGATCACCTGTACGGCCGGTGTCCTGTTGCTGGGAGCTCTTGTCTTCGTCGAGCTCCGGACCCCCAGGCCGATGGTGGACCTCCGCCTGCTCTCGGGACGGCTCTTCCGCTCCACCAACGGCGTGATGTTCCTGGCGGCAGCTGCCTTCCTGGGAACGCTCTATCTCATCCCCTTGTACTTCCAGGACGCCCGGCACATGACGGCGCTGCAATCGGGACTGTCGACCTTTCCCGAGGCGTTCGGCGTCATGATCGGCGCGCAGTGCGCGAGTCGTCTCATCTACCCCCGAATCGGACCGCGGCGCCACATCACGGGCGGGCTCACGGGTTTGGCGCTGGTGATGCTGGCGCTGACCCAGGTGGGCCTCGCCACCAACCTCTGGCTGATCCGAGGGTTGATGTTCGTGCTCGGCTTGATGATGGCGCAGGTGATGGTGCCGAACCAGGCCGCCTCGTTCGCGATGATCTCGCCGGAGTCGATGGGTCGTGCCTCGACGTTCTTCAACACCATGCGCCAGGTGGGGAGCGCGACAGGAGTCGCCGTCCTCTCGACGGTGCTCATCGGCGTCGGGTCGTCTCAGGGCTCGGGCGGCTCCGCTTCACCCGACCTAACCGCGTACCACCTCGCCTTTCTGGCCGCGGCGCTCTTCGCCGTCGCTGCTGCGGGCTTCGCGCTGACGATTCACGACAGCGATGCCGCGGAGACGATCGTGCGACGAGGCCGGTCTGCCCGTACGCCGAGGGCGGCACTGCGGGTCCCCCAGCCCGAGCGCGTTGCGTGACCACCGTGTGCGTGTTCTGCGGGTCGAGCCCGGGATCCGACCCGGCGTTCACCGCCGCGGCGGAGCGCCTCGGAGGGATCCTGGCGGCTCGCGGCATCGGCCTCGTCTACGGAGGAGCGTCAGTCGGTCTGATGGGAGTCGTGGCGAACGCCGTCATCGCTGCCGGGGGAGCAGCCACCGGCGTCATCACCGAAGCGTTGGCCGGTCACGAGATCGCACACTCTGACCTCGACCGGCTTCACATCGTCAGCACCATGCACGAGCGGAAGGCGCTCATGTCCGACCTCTCGGACGCGTTCGTCATGGCGCCGGGAGGCTTCGGCACCTACGAGGAGTTCATGGAGTCCGTCACCTGGGCCCAGCTCGGCCTGCACGAGAAGCGTTGCGGCATCCTCAACGTGGACGGGTTCTTCGACCGGCTGCTCGACTTCATCCGCCACGCCGTGACCAACGGGTTCATCAAGTCCCGCCAGCTCGACGCGTTGGTCGTCTCCGAGGACCCCGACGAGCTCCTCGACGCCCTCGTAGGATCCACTGACGTCACGACGACGGTCCGCAGCGCTCCACCAGTCATGCTCCGGCCGACCACTCGATGAGCGGCGGCCACTCGGCCGCGACAACCGATTCGCGTTCGAATCAGTAAGCCCCAGGTGGCCGACGAGGACGCCTGCTCCTCTGTGCCCGCCCGAGGACCGGTACGAGGGGCATCCCGTCGAAGAAGAGTTGGCCCGGCGAACATCGTGAATGTCCCCCGCTCTTCGTCTACGTCCAAAGAGGTAGACGAACCGCCGGCTTGCGTCCGGCTCCCGACAGTCCGCGACGCTCAATGCGCACGCGCATCCACCAATATGCGCTCGGTTCCTGCGTGCTCGATTGGCGGTGCCTTCCTGGTCCGTTTCGTCATCTCGCGCCGAGAGGACGACGCCGGTACATTGTCGACCGTGGACGGCGAGCCCGGTCGAGCGGGGAACCCGCCGTTGTCGCATGGCCGGCTGAGCCGGCGGGCTCTCCTCGGGAGCGGCGTGGGCATCGTCGTCACGGGGGTACTCGGCCCCGCCTTGGCGGGGAAGGCACTCGCCCGGGCGATGGAAGGGCAGGGCTCGAGTGCGAACTCTGTGGAACCCTCGGCCCTTCAACGCGAGGCCCTCCGGGTGCTCGGGCGCCGGACGCTCCGCCGGCCCGATTCGCTCCCGTTTCCCGACCTGCCTGCGGGGACCGACACCATGCCCGGTGTGGAGCACGTAGTCGTACTGATGATGGAGAACCACTCGTTCGACAATTTCTTGGGGATGCTGGGCCGGGGCGACGGCTTCACCCTCGGTTCGAACGGCCGGCCGACAGCCTCGAACCCCTATCCGGACGGCCGGACGCAGCACGCCTTCCGCATGCCGACCACCTGCCAGCTGTCCGCTGCGCCCGGCCAGGATTGGAAGGCGTCGCACACCGCATACGCCGGGGGGAAGATGGACGGCTTCGTCGCTGCGTCCACCGCACCCGTCGCCGGAGTCGCCATGGGCTACTGGACGGGGAGGGATCTTCCGTTCACCTACAGCCTGGCCACCCACTTCCCACTTGCTGACCGCTGGTTCTGTTCCGTGCTGGGCCAGACGGACCCCAATCGTCGCTATCTCTTCGCCGGGACCTCGAGTGGTATGACCGACGACCTCAATTCCGTCAACCTCGAAAGCCCCGGCCGCGACACGCTTCTGGCCGCCCCGCCCAATGGGACCATCTTCCAGCGGTTGGAAACACACGGCATCGCCTGGACCGACTACGCCGCGTCGTTCCCGATCGGAGCAACTCCCGAGCTGTACCCCGTCGACGACGGCCCGCTTCTGACCGGGCGTCGAAAAGCGCTGACGGCGCAGTTCTTTCGCGACGCCCAGGCAGGAACCCTCCCGCAGTTCAGCTTCATCGAGCCGAACTACGACACCCAGTCGCAGGAGAACCCACAGAACATCGTGGTCGGCGAGGCCTTTCTGGCCCGCGTGGTGCACGCGCTCGCAGCGGGCCCTCGCTGGGACCGGACGATCCTCATCGTCACCTACGACGAGCACGGGGGCTACTACGACCACGTGCCTCCGCCGGTTGCGCTCGCGCCCGACGACATTCAGCCGGTCGTCGCGGCCGGTGAGAGCGTCTATGACGGGTTCTGGCGTTACGGGATCCGGGTGCCCGGCCTCGTCGTGTCCCCCTACGCCAAGCGCCGCCATGTAAGCCACACCGTCTACGACCACACATCGGTGCTCGCCTTCGTCGAACGCAAGTGGAACCTTCCCGCTATGACCTGGCGAGACGCCAATGCCAACGATTTGGTCGACATGCTCGATGTCGCTGCCATGTCCGGTCGTCGGCCGACCTTTGCGGAGTTGCCGAGCCTCGACGCTCCCGGTGACACTCCGCGCGCCTTGGCCTGCTCCACCACCGGACCGGGGACGATCCCACCACCGACGAGCATCAGTCGAGCCGGGTGAGCGGGGCCCGATGAGAATCCTCTACATCGACATCGACACCCTGAGGCCGGACCATCTGGGCTGCTACGGGTACCACCGGTCGACCAGCCCGACGATCGACGGGCTTGCCGCAGGCGGGGTGCGCTTCTCGAACGTCTACGCCTCGGACGTCCCATGCCTGCCGAGCCGTACCGCCCTCAGCACCGGGATGTTCGGCATCCGCAACGGGGTGGTCAACCACGGAGGTCAGGCGGCCGACCTGCGCCCGTGGGGGTCCGAGCGCTCGTTCACGTCACAGCTGGCATGGCACTCCTTTGCCGGCGCGCTCCTGAGGGCCGGGTACCACACGGCCTCGTTGTCGAGCTTTCCATTGCGACACGGTGCGACCTGGTGGACCGCAGGGTTCATGGAGTCGATGAACCTCATGCGCGGTCTGGGTGTCGAGCGGGCCGACGAGGTCCTGCCCGGCGCGCTCGATTGGCTCGAGCGCCGCGGACGGTCGGACAAGTGGTTCCTGCACGTCCACCTCTGGGACCCGCATACGCCGTACAACACACCGGACGAGTACGGCAACCCTTTCGAAGGCGAGCCCGGCCCGGCATGGCACTCCGAGGAGGTCCGTGCCCGTAACTGGTCCTTGGCTGGTCCGCACTCGGCCCAGGAGCCCGGGGGGTTTCAGTCCGACGAATCGAGGCAGGCACCGTCGCGTCATCCCCGCAGCCTCGCCTCCATGGATGACGTCCGCCTGATCTTCGACGGGTACGACGTCGGCATCCGCTACGCCGACGACGCCGTGGCCACCTTGTGCTCGAAGCTCACCGACTTGGGCGTGGTCGACGAGACGGCCATCTGGGTCAGCAGCGATCACGGAGAGGCCTTCGGCGAGTTAGGGGTGTACGCCGACCACCAGGCGGCGGACGAGGCGACGGCCCACATACCAGCAGTCCTCGTCTGGCCCGGGCTCCCCGCCGGCGTGCAGCAGGGTCTGCACTACCACCTCGACGTCGCCGCAACGGTGGCGGACCTCGCCGGCGCGGTCCTGCCCGACCACTGGGACGGGGAGTCCATGCGGTCGGACCTGGAGTCCGGTGTGGATTCGAGCGGACGCGAGGCGCTCTTTTTGAGCCAGGGAGCCTGGTCGTGCCAGAGGGCGGCTCGTTTCGGGACCTGGCTCTACCTGCGAACCGTCCACGACGGCTACCACCCCCACTGGGCGGACGAGATGCTCTTCGATCTCAGCGAAGACCCCAATGAGCAGCGTGACCTCGCGGGCTCAAAACCGGCCGAACTCGACCGAGCGCGTGCCCTGCTGGCGAACTGGACGACAGAGCAATTGTGTCGCTCGCTCTCACCGGTCGACCCGTTTGACACGGTGCTTGCCGAGGGCGGTCCGATGCACGTGCGAGGACACCTGCGGGCGTACCTCGAGCGGCTCGAACGAACCGGCCGGTCGGAGTGGGTCGAGCCATTGACGGCCCGTCATCCCGCCGAGGCCGGCGCCGAGGCGAAGACAGTCCCTTGGTTCTGAGGGCTCAGGGCTCGGCGCGCTCCGACGTCCCGATGACACATCCTTCGGCGTGTCCTCCAGATCGAAGTCGGATGCCTCGGAACGGGCCTGCGAAGTTCCGGCCCGAATCGTCGGCAGAAGCCGGGTAGCGACGGCGATCCCGAACAGCAGACGGGTCACGACCCTGGTGGTTCTTCCCTTGAATCCGGGGAGTAAAGCTGTGCTTCACTGGGAGCGTGGTTCATGGGCGCAGCGTGGCATTGCTCACTCTTGCGGTGCTGACGGTCATGTCAGCCTCCGGGCTCCACGCCACCGCGTCGGCATCGGGACGACCACCCGTCCGCGTGACATTCGTCCTGAAACCGACTTGGCTACCGAGTGGTTTCTCGGCCTCGGGGGGTGGCTTGGTAAGCCCCCCTGGGGGACTGCAGGTCTATCCCAACACCGGAACGGCGTCCGTCCTGATCGTGGGCTCGAACAAGCACCCCACCGTTCCTGTGCTCTTCACGCTGACGTACTACAGCGATCACAATCCCGAATCGAAGACCATCAGGGTTATGGCAACGACGGCGAAGTCGGCTGGACCGCGACCCGCCACTCCCAACGCCAAGTTTGGCCACCGAAAGGTCGCGCTCTACAGCTACACACAAGGTGCTCTTCACAATCTCAATGTGGACGTGTCGTGGGTGGAAGATGGCGATTCGATTCAGGTGACGACCCAGGGTTTGCCCACCGATCAAGTGGCGCGGTTCGTCACTCATCTGGTCCAGAAGAGCCAACGTCGACAGGCGCCGCCCGTCACCCCGAGAGCTGCCACCACCGTCTCCTGAGGCGATGGTCAATTCTAGGAAAATGCGCTGAGGAGGGACATTGGGATGACCCATGTCATCGGAGTGCCGAACCGGGCCAGGATCACACATCGCTCCACCAAAACGACCACCCTCGCTGTCCCTGGGAGCGCTGCGAGTCGGGATCGCCGCATCGGCCCGGCTTTCGAACCTCGGGTCGCCGGGGATGGTGCGTTCGAACCGCCGTATCCCCCACATCCCTAGGCAAATCCCCGAGCGCCCCGGGCAGGATTCGAACCTGCGTGAAACGGATTAGAAGTCCGTTGCCTACGTCCGCTCGGCCACCGGGGCTCGTCCGTGCTGTCCCCAGCCTGGCATAGCCCAGGGTTCGGGTGTGCCACACTTGGCTCCCTCGGTGGGCGTAGCTCAGTTGGTTAGAGCGCCAGGTTGTGGTCCTGGAGGTCGGGGGTTCGAGACCCCTCGCTCACCCGAACCGTGCCGAACCCGTGACGGGTCACGGCAACGATGCAGTGTTCTCGGAGTAGTGATGCAATGAGCGCGGCGAGTGGACGGACGGTCCTGGTGACCGGTGCCTCCTCGGGCATCGGCGCCGCCGTGGCGCGCGTACTCGCGAGCCGGCACGACACCGTCGCTCTGGTGGCACGCCGCGCCGACCGCTTGGACCAGGTGCTGGCCGATTGCCGAACCACCTCACCGGCCTCGGAGCGCTGGGCCGCGGACCTCTCGGACCCCGATGCCGCGGCGGCACTGGCCCTCCGGATCTGGGACCACTACGCCGGCCTCGATGTCGTGGTCAACAACGCCGCCGTCCCGATGCGGCGTCACGCCACCCGGCTGACCGCCGCCGAGGTGGAGCGAACGATGCGGATCAACTTCTTCTCACCAGCGGCCGTGACGCTCGCCGTCCTGCCCCGAATGCTCGAACGCCGCAGCGGCACGATCGTGAACGTGTCGAGCCTCGGCGGACGCCTGGGCATCGCGACCGAAGCGGCGTACTCGGCCTCGAAATTCGCCCTTGCCGGGTGGAGCGAGTCCTTGGCCCTCGACCTCGACGGGACAGGCGTCAGGATCAAGCTGGTCCTGCCCGGGGCCATCGACACGGAGATCTGGGACCAACCCGGCAACGATGCGCCCCTCTACGACGGCCCGAAGGACCCGCCTGAGTCCATCGCCGCCGCACTCGTGGACGCCATCGACTCGGAGCCATTCGAGCACTACCTGCCCGACATGAAGGCGGTCGTCGAGGCGAAGACGACGGACATCGACACCTTCATGGCTGGGATGCGGTCCTTCACACAGCAGGCCGGCGCGTGAAGGCCCTCCTCTTCGGCGCCCCGCCCGATCCGGACGAGGTCCGCCCGACCCCCCAGAACGAGCTGGAGGCTTCCATGGCGCAGATCCCCTTCGGCCTGCACGAGCTGGAGGATGCGCGCCTGGTCCGGCCCGATTGGGTGATCACCAAACCCATCCTGTCCGGAATCTGCGGCTCGGACGCCAAGCTCGTGCTCGGCGACTTCAACACGGGCGACATCGACAACCCGATGGCGGCCTTCTCTTCTCTCCCACACGTGCCCGGGCACGAGGTGGTGGCCGAGGTGGTGTCGCTCGGTCGGGACGCCACGGGACTCGAACCAGGACAGCGTGTCGTGCTCAACCCTTGGCTGACCTGCGCCCCGAGGGGCATCTCCCCGATGTGCCCTCCCTGCCAGGCGGGGGACCTCAGCCTGTGTTGGAGCTTCACCATGGGCGACCTCGGGCCCGGCGTGCATGTCGGGGTCATCACGGGAGCGCCCGGCGCGTGGGCCGAGCAGCTCGCGGCACACGACTCCATGCTCATCCCCGTTCCCGACGGGGTGTCGGACGAGGCTGCGGTGCTGGCGGACCCCTTCTCCGTATCGTTCCATGCCATCGTGCGCCATCCGCCCCCACCGGGAGGGCGGGTGCTCGTCTACGGGGCGGGCGCGCTCGGGTTGACCAGTGTGGCCATCCTGCGCTCGCTCTACCCCGACGTCGAGGTAGGCGTCGTCGCCCGTTTCGAGGCCCAGCGCGCCATGGCCGAGGAGTTCGGGGCGGCGGCCGTCTTCGACCACGAGCCGCGCCTGGCTCTCGTGGAAGCTTTGGCCGAATGGTCGGGAGCCGTCCTTCACGCCCCGCTCGACGGACTCCCGGTCACCCATCCCGGGCATATCGACGTGGTGTACGACTCCATCGCCAAGGCCGAGACCCTCGAGGTGGACGTCCGCGTTCTGGCCGAGCGCGGCCGGCTTGTCTACACCGGCGTCGCCACGCCGGCGCGGTGGGAGTCGACACCGATCTACTTCAAAGAGCTCACCATCGCCGGCTCGAACGCGTTCGGCCTGGAGGACTTCGAGGGCCGGCGGGAGCACGCCATCTCTCACTATCTCCGACTGGTCGGCGACGGCCGGCTCGATATCACACCGATGCTCACGCACCGATTCGCCCTCGAGGAGTGGTGGCCCGCACTCAAGTCGCTTGCCCGCCAGGACCGCAGCGGCGCGCTGAAGGTCGCGTTCACCCCGAACGGATGAACGCTACGCGCCCGTTCCGAGCTCGCTGAACCTCTCGTAGCGCGCCTCGGTCGGGCGGACCCACGCCGGATCGGGTTCGATCCGGCGCCCGACGCGGGCCCGAACGCGCCGAGTCGTCGAGCGAGCCCTCGAGGCCTGCCGCCATCCGGGCGAAGTACGCAGCGCCCAAGGCCGCGCCCTCGGGCACCGAGACCGCGTCGACGGGGAGGTTGGTCGCGTCCGCCACCGCGGCCAGCCAGGCCGTGACTCGGGATCCGCCCCCGCTCGCCACGATGCGGTTCGCCTGCACGCCGGCCCGGTCGAGCATGCGCCGGACGACGAAACCGCTCGCTTCGTAGGCGGCGCGCTCAAGGTCGTGAGGCGACGAGCCGATGTCGAGGCCGTAGAGGTTCGAGCGCAGGGTGTGGTCCTCGAAGGGTGTCCGTTCACCGCGGACGTAGGGCAGCCAGACCGGCACGCGGCCGGGGAGCCCGGGGCGCGGATTCAGGCGCTCGCGCTCGGGTCCCGGGCGCGGCACGCCGCGCACGAGCCCCCGCGCCCAGTCGACGAACAGCGCTCCGGCGTTGCTCGGCCCACCGATGAGGAACCGCTGCGGTGTCGTGTGCGGATAGCTGACGAGGCCCGGCGCCACGATCCACTCCTCGCACACCGCCCAGACGATCAACGTCGCTCCGAAGATGACCAGCACGTCCCCGGGCTCCGTCGCCCCGGCGACGATCTGGTCGCACAGCGCATCGATCGTGCCGCCCGTGATCACCGTGCTCGTCCCGGGAAGGATCCCCGCGGCCTCTCCCATCGGGACGACGAGCGGCATCTGCGCTTCGTCCACCCCCATGGAGGCGAGGAGATCCGCGTTCCACCGTCCGCGCTCGTGCAAGGCGCCGAGAGCGGCGGTGACGCCCGTGTCGATGGCCGGGATCCGCGACAGGGCGCACGTCGCCACGGCCTGGCAGGGCCAGTAGCCGCGGGCTTTGGGCTGCTCGGTGGCCGCCCACCGCAAGAAGCCTTCGGCGTCGGGCATGGCGCCGGGGGACAACACCCTGGCCGCGGCGTCGGGTTCGGGCCTTCCCTCTTGGTCCCCGTAGAGGACGCCCGGCAACAAGGGCACGCCTTTACGGTTGACCGCGGTGAGGGAGGGCACCATCGACGCCACGGCCACGCCCGCGACCTCGTTCCGGCCGAGCTGCGCCGTCACCTCGGCATACGCCCTGCGCGGCCCGGCTCGCCACGCTCGCCTGGCGTCGTGGCGGAGGATGTCGGGCTCGGGTGCCATCACGGCATGGGGCACGCGACTCCGCGCCAGGACGGCCCCGTCGGCATCGACGGCCAGCGCCTTGACCGAGGTCGTCCCGATGTCGACGCCGACGGTGACGCTCGGGCTCACGAACCTGACGCACGTGTCATGATCACGTCATTATGGACGACGCCCGCGAGCCCCGCCCCGACCACCACGGCAACGACAGGCCGGTGGGGCCATGACGTCGACCCGGCCGAAGGCCCTCGTGACCGCCGCGGTCAGCGGTCCGGGCCTGGACTTGCTCCGCCAGCTGGCCGACCTCGTGCTCGACTCGTGGCTCGACCAGCCGACGCTCCGCATCTACAACGGCCAGCAGTTGGCCGAGCGGGTGGCGACAGAAGGGGCGTCGATCGTCGTGGTGGAGAGCGACGTGTGCGGGCCCGAGCTCTACGAACAGCCCATGGTCGCCGTCGCCAGCTGCCGGGGCGACCCCAACAACGTCGACGTGGCTGCGGCCACCGCGGCCGGGGTGCCCGTGCTCCACGCACCGGGCCGCAACGCCGACGCAGTGGCCGAGCTGGCCGTGGCTCTCCTCTTCGCCGCGACGCGCGGCGTCGTGCCCGCCGACCGCGACGTGCGCGAGGGCCAGATCTACCGGGACGGCAAGATCCCGTACCAGCGCTACCGCGCCTGGGAGCTCGCGGGCAAGACCGTCGGCCTCGTCGGCCTCGGGGCAGTCGGGAGGGCACTGCGTTGGCGCCTGCGCGGGCTCGGCATGGAGGTGCTCGCCTACGACCCCTACGCCGCGGACGCCACCAGCACGTTTGAGCAGCTGCTCGCCCGCTCCGACGTCGTCTCCGTGCACGCCCCGGTCACCGAAGAGACCTCCGGCATGATCGACTCCGACGCCTTCGCCAAGATGCGCGACGGGGTCGTGTACCTGAACACGGCGCGGGCGCGCATCCACGACACCGACGCGCTCGGTCTCCGCTCTGGAGTCGGGAAAGGTGTCTGCGGCCGGGCTCGACCACTTCGAGGGGGAGCACCTGCCGATCGACCACCCTCTCACGTCCTTCCCACAGGTGGTGCTCACACCGCACATCGGGGGCGCCACCTACGACACCGAGGCCAACCACACCCGCATCGTGGCCGAGGACCTCTGCCGGCTGATGGCGGGTGCCCGGCCGTTGCACATCGTCAACCCCGAGGTCCTCGCGTACTGACGTGGTCGCTCGCCAACCGACGATCATCGCCACCAGCATCGGATTCCAGGCGGAGGGTCCCGACCCGACGAACCTGCGTCCGGGCCCGTCCTACCGTCTGGCCGCGGACCTGGCCGGCGCGGGCGAGCACCCCCGACTGTGCATCATCGCCACCGCGGTCGGCGACGACTCCACCCGGCTGGCCGCAGCCCACAACGCCTTCTCCAAGCTCGGCTTCGTGAGCTCGCACCTGGCGCTGTTCCCGATGCCCAACGTGGCCGACATGCGCGCCCACCTGCTCGCCCAGGACGTCATCTGGGTGGGAGGAGGGAGCACCGCCAACCTGTTGGCGCTGTGGCGGCTGCACGGTCTCGACGTGATCCTGCGCGAGTGCTGGGAAGAGGGAATCGTGCTCAAGGGCGTCTCGGCCGGGTCGCTGTGCTGGCACGTGGGAGGCACCACGGACTCGTTCGGGCCCGACCTGCGACCGGTGACCGACGGGCTGGCGTTCCTTCCTTACTCGAACAGCCCGCACCACGACGCCGAGGAGCAGCGGCGTCCCCTCGTGCACCGCCTCATCGCGGAGGGAGTCCTGCCTGACGGCTACGCCACCGAGAACGGGACCGGCCTGGTGTTCTTCGGCACCGAGCTGCAGGAGGCCTTCACCGAGCAGGAGGGGAAGGTGGCGTACTCGCTGACCCGCTCGGGCGACACGACCCGGGAGGAGCCGCTCCCGACCCGGCTGCTCGGCTGATGTGCGTCAGGCCACGGCCGGCGCCGCTCCGGCATGCACCGTGTCGGTGTCACGCCCGGAGCGCATGACGCGTCCCGGGCGGGCCGCGGTGAAGGAGCCCTGGCGGACGATCTCGGTCCCGTTGACCAGGACGTGCTCGATCCCACTCGCCTCCGCGTAGAGCCGGCTGGCACCGCCGGGCAGGTCGTCACGCGTCCGGACGGGACCGTGGCCGATGGATGTCGGGTCGAAGACGACGACGTCGGCGAACGCACCGGGTGCCAGCCGGCCACGGTCGCGCAGGCCGTAGAGGCGGGCCGGGACCTCGGTCAGCTGCTGCACGGCCTGCTCCCAGCTGAGGAGCCCGCGGGCGCGGACGCCGTCGCCCAGCATCGACGTGGAGTAGATGGCGCCGCACATGGTGTCGAGGTGGGCCCCGGCGTCGGATCCGCCGACGACGGCCCGCGGGTCGAGCCACGCCTGGGCCCGCAGTGCCCAGTCCGCTTCGGACTCGCCGATGGGTGGGCGCAGGCCGGTGCGCAGCCGGTCGGCCACAACCACGTCGAGCAACGCGTCGAAGGGGGTGACGCCCCGCCGGCGAGCGACGTCCCCCACCGTCACCCCGTCGAGGTCGGCGTTCTCGGGAGCGAAGGTCTCCTCGAAGACGAGGCGATCCCACACCGCGAGATGCCTGAGGATCCCGGCCTCGTCGGACTGAGCGCCGGCGTCGAGCCGGCGTCGCGTGTCGGGGTCCGACAGTGCGGCGATGCGCTCGTCGATCGGCAGGGCGAAGACCTCCCGCCAGCCGGGGAGGCCGTCGAGGATGGCACCGTGCTCGAAGCTCAGACGCAACTGCATGGTGTGGGGCAAGGTGAGCGCGACCACGGTCGCCCCCCGCTCGGACGCCGCCGAGCCCGCGGCCAGCTGGCTCCACGCGCCGTCCGGGTTCATGGCCGAGACTCCCAACACGTTCCAGTTGACGGGACGATCGGCCAGGAGCGACATCGAAGCGAGAAAGTCGACCTCCTCGTCCGTGAAGCCGTTGAGACAACCGGCAACGATGAGCTCGACCGTCGTGCCGTCGTGGTCGCGTACGGCCGAGGCGAGGCGTTCCATCTCGGCCCGCCCCGCGGCACGGGAGGGGACGGGACGCCCGTCCCCGTCGTTGTGCGTGTGGACCTGGGAGGTGGAGAACCCGAGCGCTCCGTCGGCCAGGGCGGCGTGCAGCGCCGCCTCCATGGCGTCGAGGTCGGCCGGCGTGGCCTCGCCGCCGACGGCCCGCTCCCCCATCACCAGCCGACGCAGGGTCGAGTGCCCGACCAAGAAGCCGGCGTTGACCGCGACCCTCCCGTCGAGCCGGTCCAGCCAGTCCCCGAAGGAGGTCCAGTCCCAGGGCAGCCCGGCTCGCAGCGCGGCGAGCGGCATCCCTTCGACCCGGGCCATCATCCGGGTGATGTAGTCCACCCCGTCGGGGGCGAGCGGAGCCAGCGAGAACCCGCAGTTGCCACCGAGGACGGTGGTCACCCCGTGGAGGGGCGACGGGCTGGCATCGGGGTCCCAGAAGAGCTGGGCGTCGTAATGGGTGTGGAGGTCGACGAAGCCCGGTGCGACGAGCATGTCCCGGGCGTCGAGGACCACCGCCGCGTCGACCCGCGACGCGGCGTCGCGGCCGATGGCGACGACTCTCTCACCCTCAATGGCGACGTCGGCCCGCACGGGCTCCGCGCCGGTGCCGTCGACGACCGTTCCGCCCCGGATGACGACGCTCACGACGCCACTGACGGGACCGGGCGGCGCACCTGGACGCGCCGGCGGGCGAATGCCTGCATGCCCTCGGTCCCGAGCTCGAGGCCGAAGCCGGACTCCTTCCAGCCTCCCATGGGGGCGTACATGTCGAGAGCCGAGATCCCGTGGGCGTTGACGAAGACGGTGCCGGCGGCGAGGCGGGAGACCACGTCGTCGGCCAGCGCCTCGTCGTTGCTCCACACCGACGCGCACAGCCCGTATTCGGTGTCGTTCGCGGCAGCGACGGCGTCGTCCAGGTCGTCGTAGGGGATCACCGGCAGCGCCGGCGCGAACTGCTCCTGGCGGACGATGCCCGATCGCGGCTCGGGAGCGACGACGAGCGCGGGCGAGACGAAATAGCCGCCTGACGCCGCGTCCTCCTCTCGCACCCGGCCCGGTCGCAGCACGGTCGCACCGCCAACCGACGCGGCCGCCACCAACGCTTCGACCCTGTCGCGCGCCGCGGCGGTGTGGACCGGACCCATGGTCACCTCCTCGGCCAAGCCGTCGCCGACCAGCTCCTCGGCCAGGCGCGCCTCGAGGGCGTCCACTGTCTCGTCGAGCCGATCGCGGTGGACGTAGAGCCGCTTGATCGCCATGCAGACCTGTCCGCTCGTCACGTAGGCCGCCTCCACAATCCGCGTCGGCGAGCTCGGCACTTGCTTCCATGTCCGGGGCCAGGATGGCGGGGTCGTTGCCACCGAGCTCCAAGACGACGGGGCGGGTGGTGGCAGCCAGGGCGGACATCACCGCCTGCCCGGTCGACGGGCCGCCGGTGAACGAGACCATGTCGACACCGCGGTGGGCGACGAGCGCGGCCCCGAGGCCGGCGCCGGGCCCGTTCACGACGTTGAGCACTCCCGGCGGCAGCTCGCCGGCCATCGCCGCCGCGGCGAGCAGCACCGCGCCCGGACACGTAGGAGGCGCCTTCACCACGACCGTGTCGCCCGCCAGCAGCGCCGGGAGGACCTTGTTGCCCATGACAGAGACCGGCCAGTTGAACGGGAGGATCGCCGCCACCACGCCGTGAGGCACCCACTCCATGCGGGTCGCACCGCCGCTCACCGTGCTCGGTGCGAGCGACGTGGCCACCAAGGGCGCGAAGGCCGAGGCCATGCCCCCGATGGTCGCCGTGTCGAAGATCGCCTCCATGTGCGTCTTGCCGTGCTCCCGGGTGAGCAGGCGTGCCAGGTCGTGTGCCTCCACCGCCCGGGCCGCCGCGTCGCCCGCGGCCACGACCTGAACCGCCCGAGCCTCCATGTCGAGCGCCGCCCAGCCGGGCTGGGCCCGGCGGGCCGAGGCGACGGAACGGTCCAGTTGGGCCGGCGACGTCGACGGCGCCTCGAACACGACCTCGCCCGGCCGAGCGGGGTTCGTGACCGGATACGAAGGATCCTCCCCGGCCACGACGTCGCCGTCGATCAGCAGGCCCATGGCAGTCGTCACGGGCTCGGCGTGTGTGGTCACGACACCCCCTGAGCCTGGTGCGGAACGGTCTTCCCCGCCCGGCGGTTGAACCCTGACGATAGTGTCACCTTTTCGTGGGAACCGCCGAGCCGCGAGGCGGGGTGACGCTGCTGCCCGATCCCGAGCCCAGGGAGATCCTGGTGCCCGTCATCTCCGTGGACGACCATCTGATCGAACCGCCCGATCTCTTCGAGGGGCGCCTCCCGGCGGCCTTGCAGGAGGGCGCGCCCCGGGTCGTCGAAGAGGAGGACGGGACGCAGGCCTGGGTGTTCGAAGGCCGGATGTACCCCAACGTCGGGCTGAACGCGGTCGTGGGGCGGCCCACCGACGAATGGAGCATGGACCCGGCCCGATTCGACGAGATGCGTCCGGGCTGCTTCGACATTGAGGCGCGGGTGGCCGACATGGACCGGGCCGGCGTGTGGGCGTCGCTCTGCTTCCCCTCGTTGGTCTCGGGCTTCTGTGGAGCGGTGTACTCACGCGCGGACGACGGTGCGCTCGGCCTGGCGTGCCTGCGCGCGTTCAACGACTGGCACCTCGAGCGCGTGGGCGGGACCGCATCCCGAGCGGATCATTCCGCTGCAGTTGCCGTGGCTGGCCGACGTCGGGGTGGCGGCTTCGGAGCTGCGGACCAACGCCGCCCGCGGCTTCAAGGCGGTGAGCTTCCCCGAGTTCCCGGCCCAGCTCGGCTTGCCCTCCATCTTCAGCGGGCGGTGGGATCCCTTCTTCGCCGCCTGCGAGGAGACGGACACCGTGGTGTGCCTGCACACCGGGGCGTCGGCTTGGGCGCCGCTGCCTTCCCCCGACCCGCCGTTCGAATTGCTCCCCACCCTGTTCCCGGTCAACGCCCTCCTGGCCGCCGGCGAGTGGCTGTGGTCCGGGGTGCCATTGCGGTTCCCCGAGCTCAAGATCGCGCTGTCCGAAGGCGGCATCGGCTGGGTCCCCATGCTGATGGACCGCGCCGACTACGTCGTCGGCCACTCCGCATCCGGTCGCGAGAGCACCGCGTGGCCCACCACGTTGTTGCCGAGCGAGGTGCTGCGACGCAACTTCTGGTTCTGCTCCATCGACGACCCGTCAGCCGTCGTGCAGCGCCATGTGATCGGCGTCGACCACATCATGGTGGAGAGCGACTACCCCCATGCCGACTCGACGTGGCCCGACACACAACGCGTGCTGGCCCAGACCTGGGCGCGCTGCCCGAGGACGAGTTGCGCGCCGTGGCCGGCGGGAACGCCGCCGCGCTCTTCCGCCACCCGCTCCCCGAGCGCGACGACTGGCGCTCGCCGGTGGAGTGACCAGCCCGGCCGTCCCCCTGGCGCCGTGCTGCGGGCCGATCGTCGATGCGGACGGCCACGTCGTCGAGCCCGAGGCGGCGTGGGCGGGACTGCCCGACCGCTGTCGACCCACCATCGAGCGGGACGGGAACGGCTACGAGCACGTCACCGTCGACGGGACCGAAATCCTCGCCGTGCCGCTCGGTACGTTGGCGCGGCCGGGCTCGAGGTTCGACGACCCTTCGGAGTTCCGGCCGCTCGCCGAGGCGCAGCCGGGCGGGGCGGACCCCGTGGCGCGACTGGCCGACATGGACACCGAGGGCATCGACCAGGCCGTGCTCTACCCGACCATCGGCCTGTACTTCAGCGCGGTCCCCGACCCCGCCACCGCGGTGCGCCTCGCCGCGGCCTACAACGACTGGCTGGCCGCCTATTGCGCGCGCAGGACCGCGACGGCTGTTCGGTGCGGCCATGCTCCCGCTCCAAGACCCGCCGGCCGCGGCGCGCGAGCTGCGGCGGGCCGTCGGCGAGCTGGGGTTCGTCGCCGGTTTCGTCCGGCCCAACCCGTGCCTCGGCCGATCGCTGTGCCATCGGGCGTACGAACCGCTGTGGGACGCGGCCGAGGATCTCGGCGTGCCGATCGGGATCCACGAGGGCAGTTCGGTGATCGTACCGACGCTCGGGGCCGACCGTCCGTTCAATCCCCTCGTGCTGCACGCCCTGTCGCATCCGTTCGAGGAGATGCTCGCCTGCGCGGAGCTCATCGCCTTCGGCGTGCTGGAGCGCCACCCCGGGCTGCGCTGTGTCTTCTTGGAGTCCTCGGGCGGATGGGTGCCCTTCTGGCTCGAGCGCCTGAATGAGCAGGTGACTTCGTTCGGGGGCTACTGCCCCGACATGGCGCTCAGCCCGTCGGAGTACTTCGCCCGGCAGTGCGCGGTCAGCTTCGAAGTCGACGAGCGCACCCTGCCCGCGCTGGCGCCCTTCGTCGGAGCGGAACGCATCGTGTGGGGAAGCGACTACCCCCACCATGACGCGACCTTCCCCGGAGCGGTCGACGCCATACGCGCCACCGTGGCGCCCTGCCCGACGGCCACCCAGGCCCGCGTGCTCGGTCTGAACGCCCGCGAGCTCTACGGCCTCCCCTCACGTCACACCGGCCCGGCCGCGCCGGTGGACGACTACTTCGCCGCCGTCACCGCGCGGGACCCCGCGTTGCTCGCCCGGGTCTTCACCCCCGGGGCCGTCCTCGACGTCGACGGCGAACGGCGTGTCGGGCTCGACTCCGTGCTGGCCTACTACGCCGAGCACACGTTCACCTACGAGGACTTCCGGCCCGACCCGGGCGAGCTGCAGGTGGAGGGGACCTCGGTGACGGTGGAGATAGAGGTACACCTCGGTGGAACCGATTCGGTGGTCCGCGACGTGTTCGAGACCGAAGGCGACCGGATCACCGCGGTGCACGTGCGCGGCTTCGAGAGCCGCGCTCCGCGCGGCCGAAAGGTCGGTGCGCGGAGACGGAGGCTCCAGCTAGCCAAGGCGAGTCTGGCTACGCCTCGGGCTCGAAGTCGGGAAGGTGCCGGCTCCCGTCGCATGCGGCTCCATGCTGTCGGTTCTACCCATATCCGCGGAACCCGCGAATCCGAAATCACGTCATCAGGACTCGCTGGCCGGGATTCACCGGCGGATCGGCCACCACCGTCACTTCGCCGGCGCAGGGCGTTCCACCTCGGAGAGTGGGCCGGTACGGTGCCGGCCATGGATTTCCAATATGTCGTCCTGCGAAGGCGGATGGTGCGTGAATTCACGGACGAACCCGTCGCACGCCCTCTTCTCGACCAGCTCATGGCGAACGCGACGCGCGGACCATCGGCCGGGTACAGCCAGGGGTTCGCCTTCGTCGTCGTGACCGACCCGGGACAGCGGCAACTGTTCTGGGAAACGACCCGTGGTCCGGAGTGGCGAGGCGAGTCCGAGTCCGAGTCTCTGACGCGAGCGCCGGTGGTGATCATCCCGCTCGCCCACAAGCAGGCCTATCTCGACCGTTACGCGCTCCCGGACAAGGCTCACACTCCACTCGCGAGCGAGGCGCAGTGGCCGGTGCCCTATTGGGACATCGACACGGGTTTCGGGGTCATGTTGATCCTGCTCACCGCGGTCGACCTTGGTCTGGGCGCCTTGTTCTTCGGGATATTTCAGGGTCAGAGAGCCCTGATGGATTCCCTCGGCGTGCCCGAGGGCTACCAGCCCATCGGTGCCATTGCCGTCGGGCACCCCGTGCCCGGCGAGCGCTCCCGACCTGAGCTACCGACAGGCCGACGCCCTCTGCAGGACGTGGTGAGGTGGGAGCGCTGGTGACAGCGGCGCGGGGATAGTCCGCGAGCTCCGCCATCAGACTTCTGTTCGTCGGGCCGCTCCGCCCTGAGGTTCGTGATTGCACCCGACCTCTCCGCCCCTGCCGGATTTGCGGGCCGCCTCTCGTCAACATGGTTCAGGCGCAACGGCGGCCGAGTGCGATGCCTCGCTAGCCTGAACAGCCACAGAAAAGGGGTTTGACGATGCCTGGACCGAACTGGGCCGAGCAAGTCACGGCGATCGCGACCGCCGTCGGTGCGCTCGGGCTGCTGGGCGCCCTCGGCGCTGCCGTGTTTGCCGGTCAACAGGTCAAAGAAGCCAGAAAGGCGCGGGAATCCCAGATCGCAGCTGACTTCTTCCGTCGATGGAACGAGGACGCGCTGTTGGAGACACGCCGCCTCGTCGCGACGTTCGAAACGAAAGAAGAGCTGAGCGCGGCCTTCAGAGCCTTCATTGCGTCCAATGCGGATGAGGCGTACGTCTTGTACCGGGAACTCGACTACTTCGAGCAGCTGGCCGCGCTCGAACACGTCGGCGCCTTCGACTTCGAACTGATCAAGTTGCTTCTCGGACAAACATTGATCGCGCGCTGGGAAATGTGGCAGCCGTCGATAGAAGGCATGGTTGGCGTGGGTGGCTATCCCATGTTCGAGGCGCTGGTCGCGAAGATGAGGATCGCCCTGGCCTCGGCCGGGAACGGCAGCCCAACGGATCAGTCGTCTCGGCCGACCCACGGCTCGGTCGATCCCGGTCGGGTCGCTGGAACGATCTGACGGGTCTGCCCGCGTCGCTGCTCGAGTCCAAGACGACTTATCGGTCGATGGAGGCGACGAACTGGTACATCCACGTTTCGAGCGGCCCGTCGTCGACCAGGACGTAGAGTCCGCTCCCCTCTCGAATCTCTGTCCGCGGCGGAAATGTCTCCAGGCGGCTGATGCAGGGACCTCCTTCGCATCGAATGAACATCCGATCGCCACGTTGCCGTGGGGTGTCCCCGAAGACATCCCCGTACCATTCTTCTGAATGCCGAGATTCTGAGTTACCGGTCAACCCGTCGGACGCGACGGCCATCGTTCGATTCATGTCCGGTGCGATCGCCATCTCCTCGACTAGGGAGATACGGGTTCAGCCGCAATAGCGATGACGGACTGCAACGCCGCGACGTGTCCCTCGAAGGCCCTCCGGCCGATGTCGGTAAGGCAGACCCGAACTCGTCGTCTGCGATTGGTCACCAACCGTTCGATCGTGACATATCCCGCGTCCTCCAAAATCGAGAACTGCTTGGACAGAGCCGAATCAGACATACCCAGCCGATCACGCACGAACGAGAAATCCGCCCAATCGGTTGAAGCCAAGAGCGCGACGATTGACAGACGGGTACTGGGATGGATGATCTCGTCGAACTTGGCGGTACTCACGAACCACCGAGGCGCTGCTCGGCCCGTCGGCGCACGGTGTCCATCAATCTCGGTCCGCCGATGAGAACGAGTGCGGCCACGACCACGCTGGCCAAAATCGCCGAATGACGGGCGCCGTCCGCATTGGCGATCAGGGCGATCGCAACGGTGGCAATCGTCATGAGGATCAAGAAACCAATGACCAACGCGGGTACGTGGCGGCTCACGAGCTCACTACGAACGCTCAAATGCGGCGAAGCATGCCGGCCGGAAAGAATGCGGGGGGCAAGCGCAGAATGCACAGCCCCAAAGACCACTGTGCCGGCGATGAGCGCCCACGGCGGCCCGTATTCCGCGAGGACGCCCAGCACGACCCACCCTCCGGCAACACTGACCCAGTACCACGGAGGCACGTCGATCTCGGCGATCACCTGCTGGCGCCTCTGTTCGATCGAACCCAACGCGAGACGGGCCTCCGCCTCTGTGACCTCGTTGTTCATGTCACAATCCCTTCACTTTCCTGGTTGGAAACTCTACTACTTTCCAATCAGGAAAGTCAACGGGCTTCCGCCTGTTCCGTCCGGAGGTGTTCCCTGACCAGCCCAGATTCGGAACGTGGTTGGATCACACGGCGGGTGATCTCCAGAAGAACTCCAGCTGGATGTTGTCCGGATCGCGAAACGCGAGCATGGCGTTCCGTGTGTACTCGGGTTCCTTGACCCCTGAGTGCTCGATGCCCAACTGATCCAGTCTCTCTGCCCACTCGTCGAGGTCTTCTCGTCGGTCAACCAAGAATTCGAGGTGGTCCAGGCCGGTATGAAACTCGCTGAAGCGCTCCCCCTGATTGCCCTGATGGCCGACGAGGCAGAGGACGAGCTGAGTCCTCGGCTCAACGAGGGCGACGTAGCGCATCCGGTGGTCGGCCGCGGTGAAGTCGTACAGCACCTCCAAGTCCAGTAGGGCTGAGTACCACGACGCGCTGGTTCCTGGGTCGCGAACAGTCAGGTTGACTTCCATTCGACCCGAGATCGAAGGCATACGTGGAGTTTCTCATCCTCGGGTCGGAACCTCGCGAGCGGGTCTCGGTGGCAGTCGGCTGGCCGCTCACGACTTCCGCATGCGGCACGCCTGGGTGACAGGACGCTACGGTGCAGGCAAGGAACGAGTCAGCGGATGCGCGAGAATCGGAGACCGGAGATGACCTCGAAGTCTGATTTCACGGCTGAGGAATGGCAGCTGATCCTGGAAGCGCCACCAAGTGCCGGGATGATCGTGGTCACCGCTCAACGGGGCGGCTCGTTTCGCGAGACCATCGCCATGGCCAAGGCCTACGCCGAGGCGCGTCAGCAACACGGCGAGAGCGAACTTCTGGACGAGATCGTCGCGGCGAAACCTGAGCGCGATCACACGCACTATCACTCCTTCGAGGAACTCAAGCAGCACGGATTGCAACACCTGCGTGATTCGGTCGCCCTGCTCGCGGGCAAGGCGACGCCGGCGGAGGTGGACGAGTATCGCCGCTTCATCGTCACGCTGTCGCAGAAAGTCGCTGCGGCTCACCGAGAGCACGGTCAAGAAGTGAGCGACGCCGAGCAGGCAGCGATCAACGACATCACGGAAGCCCTGAACGCGACCACCGCGTAGGAACCGTCGCCGGGCTTGTGCATCCGCTCGGCGCCATGGGACGACGACCACTGTTGAGGCTAGCCATCACCTGTATGCCGGTCGGACTGCTGTTGTCTGCGTGTGGATCGACGCACGTCGTTGATGAGAATACGAGCAGTGGACCTCTCGCCCCAACCTCGATAGTGACGACGACCACACTTTCTCCCACTACGACCACCGCACCCCAGGCGTCGGCGCCGATTGCCGGTGCCTGTCCTCCCGGGTGCAGCCTCCCATCGGATTACGACGCAATCACATGGCTCGCGTCCGCCTCGAATTCAGTGACCATCGTCACCGCGTACCCGAATCCCCAACCGACGCCCGAAGTCCCGGTCCTGTTCAAAGTGGACCGAACGTTGGAGAGCACCGGATCAGCGTCGCAACCGATTCCCGAGGGACCGTTTTCTTTCCCCGCCATGACACCGGGTCAGCAGTTCCTCGTTTTCCTCTCGTCTTGGCGCGGCGGTCCCTGCGTCTCGACGCTCTACTCGTACGCTCCGAGCTCTCAGTCGGCCACATTGCTTGCAGCGGGACGGCACGAAATACCCTTGCCCGGGCGTGAGCTGCCCGTTCCGCAGACGATCACGCTGGCTCAGGTTCGGGAGCGGATGTACCCGACGGGGCCGTTCGTGCAATCCACCGACACATCCGAGTCGAACTGTCCCGAGTGATCTCGCTTGCCGGCCACGAAGCCGTGTGGTCTGCGAATAGGCGTGAATCCACCGACCGCCCCGGTCGCTGGAACGACCCGGACTTCGGAGGCACCGGGGGTTTATCCGACTCGACGGAATCCCAACTTGGTCGCTCCGTCGACGATCCTCTTGCGGTTCCGAAGAAGGCTCCACGTCATGATTCCCGTGCTGAACATCCACAGGGCTGCCGTCCAGCGAAGGGTTCCGTGCCCCAACAGGAAAAACCCGAGCCAGAAGCAGAAGAGTGCGGCATAGCAAACCGCCAAGAGCCTGTTCCAACGCACCTGCTCGAGCACCTTCTGAACAGTCCCGTAGTCCTCGCTTGGAATGTCCCTGCCTTTGCAGAGCGCGACCCTGACGCGCTGCCGTTCGCGCCGTCTCCGCCCAACTCGCCATGGCGATCATTGTGCCCCAGATCGGCGGAGTGAGCACAGATGGCCCCCGTGACCTTGGCTCTCGTCCACGTCGAACGGACCCTCACGCCCGTATCTGCGACCGGACGAAGCCCAGTCGCTATCGTTCCCCAAAAAGGGAGGGTGGGCCCCTTGCGAGCCATCGAGCGACAGACGTTCATGCTGCGGGGTGGCGTCGTCGCTCTCGCCGTTCTGTTCACCGCAGCGGTTCTGGGTCTCGGCAACAGCGCCGGTGCAGGCGGGCGATCGCTCCACATGGCGCAACAGCTCGGTACCCCTCCCGAAGTTCGCGGTGAGGGAGACGCATGGCCCCTGCCCGATCACGACTACTCGAATACGAGGGATGCCGGTGTGTCGCCGATCAGCGCTTCGACGGTCTCCCGTCTGGTGCCGGCGTGGAGCGTGCCCATGACGGTCGGCGCCTCGACATCGCCGATCGTCGTCGCCGGAACGGCGTACGTGCAGGACGAATCGGGGACCGTCTACGCCGTCGACGTCTCGTCTGGCCGGGTGAAGTGGAAGACGAGGGCTCTCGGCTTCAGCATCGGCCCTTACGGAGTGTCGGTCGGGTGGGGGAAGCTGTTCGCGTCCACACCGAGTGGAGTGGCCGCATTCACGCTGTCGGACGGCACCGAGCTGTGGAACCGTCGCATCACCACGACACCGGGCCAGGGAGTCGACATCCAGACGCTGCCCTACGGGGGGAGGGTCTACACCGCCACCGTGCCGGTCGCCATCGGCAACTTCTACACGGGAGGTTCGATCGGTTACCTCGAGGCGTTGGACGCGAACACGGGGAAGGTCGACTGGCGTTTCGACACCGTGAAGTCGAGGGATCTCTGGGGCAACCCTGCGGTGAACTCGGGCGGGGGCGGGTGGTATCCACCCGCCATCGACACGCAGACGGGAATCCTCTACTGGGGGGTGGCCAATCCCGCTCCCTTCGTCGGCACCACCCGATACCCGAACGGTTCGAGCCGGCCCGGTGCCAACCTCTACACCGACTCCATGGTGGCCCTCTCCGCGACGACCGGAAGGCTCCTGTGGTACCACCAGGCCTTCCCCCATGACCTCTACGACCGTGACCAGGTGCACGCCATGCTCGTGCCCGTCCGACCATCGGTAAACGGGTCACGCCTCGTCGCGGTCAGCACCGGCAAAGGCGGCTACGTGCTGGGGCTCAATCCCGTGACCGGTCGCCTCCTGTGGAAGACGGCCGTGGGGATCCACCGGAACGGCGACCTGCCGCGGCTGACCGGGCCGACCACGATCTGGCCCGGAACCTACGGCGGTGTGCTGACACCGCCTGCCTCCGCCGGCGGCATCGTCTATGCGGCTGCGCTGAATGCCCCCTCGACGTTGCAGCCTGATCAGACCTCGTACTTCGGCGGCAGAGTCGGCACTATGGACGGCGACATCGTGGCCATGTCCGCTCGCACCGGCACGATCGCATGGGACACCAAAGTCCCCGGTGATCCGACCGGTGGGGTGACGATCGTCAACAACCTCGTGCTCACGGCGACCTATCAGGGAGAGGTGCTCGCCCTCAACCGAGCGACCGGCGCAGTGGTGTGGAGCTACCGCGGGCCAGGCTTGGTCAACGGATGGATGTCGGTCGTGGGCGACCAGATCTATGTGCCGGTCGGCTCCCCGGCGCAGCTGGTTGCTCTGAGGCTCCCACCTGCTGCCTGATGCAGCGTCAGTCGGGCGTCTCGGCCCGTCGCTTGTGTCCTTCGGCTTCGAGTTGGACGTATCGCTTCGCCGACTTCTCCGTGAGAGGCTCAGACAGTCGACCAACCAGACCCTTCTGTTGCAACGTGAGCTTGAGGTTCACGGTCGCACCATCTCCCGAGCTGAGGTAATGGCCCGCGACAAGTGTCAGGCCGGGACGCTTCGCCTCCCAGACGAACGAGTGGCCAGGCGTGAGTTCCGTGACCGTCCAGGTCATTGTGCCGAGCTTGGGCTGTTTGATGCGCGCCTGACTGCCAACGCCAAATGATCCGCTGTCGATCCGGGCGACCGACGTCATGGAGGACGTCCAGTCGGGCCAGTGTTCGACGTCCGTCAGTGCGGCCCACACTCGCTCTTCGGAAGCATTGATGCCGATCACAACCTCGAAGCCCATCTCGACCTCCCGCGTTCCCATGGCTTAGCAACGCCGCCTGTACCGATGCCAGTCGGGACGGGTGTGACGGAGCCACTACTGGCCCAGTTCGCCGGTCATGTCGCGGACGCCCGTCGGTGCAACGGCACTCAGGGATTGGGCTGGGGGCGCGGCCCGCGCAACAGCCGGCCCGGGAGCTCCCCGGTCGACTCGTCCTGCTCGCGCACGACGATCCCCGACTTCACCGTGGCGACGTAGCCGCGGGCTCGCTGCACGAGGCGCTTGCCCGCCGCGGGGAGGTCGTAGACCATTTCGGGCGGTTCGAGCGTCAGGGCGTCGTGGTCGATCACGTTGACGTCGGCCACATAGCCCGGTGCGATGAGGCCGCGGTCGCGGAAGCCGTAGAGCTCCGCGGTGCGCCGCGTCTGCGTGTGCACCACCTCCTCGACGGAGAGTCGCTCGCCACGGCTGCGGTCCCGGGCCCAGTGGGTCAGCATGAAGGTGGGCAGGCTGGCGTCGCAGAGCACTCCGCAGTGAGCGCCGCCGTCGCCCAGGCCGAGGACGGTGGCGGGGTGGGTGAGCATCTCGCGCACCGCGTCGAGGTCGCCGGAGGCGTAGTCGAACAACGGGAGGTAGAGCAGCTCCTTCCCGTCGCGCTGGAGCATGAGGTCGTAGAGCACCTCGTCCGTCGTCCGCCTCTCGGCCTCGGCGATCGCCTGCACGCTGCGCTCGGGTGCGGGCTCGTAGTCCGGTGGCCGGCCGAGGGGGAAGAGCTTGTGCAGGTTGCGGCGCAGCAGCTCCACGAATCCCCCCGGGTGCGGCGGCTCGTCGAGGATGGCGCGCCGCACCTCGTCGGTGCGCAGCCGGGCCACCCGCTCGGGCAGCGGGAGCTCGGCGATCGCCTGGTAGGCCCGGTGGTGGGCGAAGGGATGCGTGGTCGACTCGAAGCCGACCATCAGCGACGCCGGCTTGCCTGCCACCTGGGGCACCAGCCAGGCTCCGCGGCGGTTGGCGGCGACGCCACGGTCGATCCACTCGCGCCACAGGTCGGGCGCGAAGTCCGCCTGGAGCACCTGGTACGTGACGGGGATGCCGGCCCGCAGCGAGATCTCGGACATCCAGGCGAACTCGTGGTCCAGGTCCCGCATGTCGCTGGCCACGGAGAAGACCCGGTGGCCGGCCTTGCCGAGCGCCTCGCCGATGGCGATCAGCTCGTCGGCCGGCGCGGTGGTGCCCGCCGCCAGCTCTCCGTCCTTGGCCCGGTGCAGGACGGTCCGGGTGGTCGACGCCCCCACCGCTCCTGCCCGCACGGCCTCGCGCACGAGGGCGCTCATCTCGGCGATCTCCTCCGCCGTGGCGACGTCGTTGGGCCGGCCCTCGCCGAGGACGTAGGCCCGCAGCGCACCGTGTGGGACGAGGCAGGCGACGTCGAGGATGCGGGCGCTCCGCTCGACCTCGTCGAGGTACTCGCCGAAGGACTCCCAATTCCAGTTGATCCCCTCGGCCAGAGCGCTGCCGGGGATGTCCTCGACGCCCTCCATGAGCCCGATGAGCCACTCGCGGTCGGCGGCGCGGGCGGGGGCGAATCCGACGCCGCAGTTCCCCGTGACGACCGTGGTCACGCCGTGCCAGCCCGAAGGGGAGACCTCCGGGTCCCAGGTCACCTGCCCGTCGTAGTGGGTGTGGATGTCGACCCACCCCGGCGTGACGAGGAGGCCGCGGGCGTCCAGGACGCGCCGAGCACGCCCCTCGACGTCACCGACGGCGGAGATGATGCCCCCGTCGATGGCGAGGTCGGCCTGTCGGACCGGCCCGCCGCTGCCGTCGGCGACCGTCCCACCCCTCAGCACCAGGTCGTGCATACGGCCCAGCTTTGCAGCTCCGTGCCGGCGGCCGCACGCTTCGCCCGGGCGGGACTACACCCAGCTGCGCAGCTGCTCGATCATGCCCACCGGGTCCGGACCGACGGGCGTGACGTTGAGATGGGTCACTCCGGCCTCGGCCAGGGCGGCCACCCGCTCCTTGATGTAACCCTCGGGCCCGCACAACGACATCCCCTCGAGCAGGTCGGCCGGGACCTTGGCCGCGGCCTCGTCCTTCTTGCCGGCTAGATAGAGGTCCTGGATCTCCGCCGCTTCCTTCTCGTACCCATACCGGCGTGCCAACGCGTTGTAGAAGTTCTGGCCACGGGCGCCCATGCCCCCGATGTAGAGGGCGGCGCCGGCCCGCCCCAGGTCGCGGACGCCGGCCACCTGCGACTCCTCCCCGATGGCCAGGAGTCCGCCCGCAGCCACGTGGAGCGGGCCGAGTGCGGGGTCGCGCCTGGCCGTCCCCGCGGCGAGTGACGATCCGAAGACCTCCTTCGCCTTGTCCGCGAGGAAGAACGCGGGCAACCATCCGTCTGCCACCTCCGCCGTCAGGGCGACGTTCTTCTCCCCCAGCGCGGCGACCCAGATGGGGATGCGCGGTCGCACCGGGTGGTTGATGATCTTGAGTGCCTTGCCGAGACCGGTGCCGCGACCCTCGGGCAGCGGGACCTGGTAGGCCGCGCCGTCATGGGTCAGCGGCGCTTCGCGCGCCCAGACGGCGCGACAGATCTCGATGATCTCGCGGGTCCGCGCCAGGGGGCGGTCGTAGGGAACGCCGTGGAACCCCTCAATCACCTGAGGTCCCGAAGCCCCGAGCCCGAGCTCGCAGCGTCCTCCGGAGACGGCGTCGACGCCGGCGGCCGTCATGGCGATGAGGGTGGGTGTTCGGCTGTAGATGGGAAGGATCGCCGACCCGATGCCCACCCGTTCCGTCTTGGCGGCCAGGTAGCCCATCAGGCTCGGAGCGTCGAACCCGTAGGCCTCGGCCACCCACACCAGGTCGAGACCGACCTGCTCCAATCGGGCAACGAGACGGGCGGACTCCTCGAAGCCGCCGGCGTAGCTCATGGTCGTGGACAGCTTCACGGTTCGCCTCTCATCGCTCGCTCGGGTCGGGGGCCGGGCCGCTCCAGCGGGACTCGGGTCCTCGAGCGCCACGAGCATAGGGAACCTCGTGGTGCGGGCACGAGACGGCGTGTGCCAACATGCCGCCCGTGGTCGCACACGGTCCCCTGCTCCGTCTCCTGCCGCGCCTGGCTGACGACGTTGCCTTCTACTGGACGTCGGGCGCCGACGGCACGTTGCGGCTGCTGCGCTGCCACGCCTGTGGGTACTACGTCCACCCCCCCGGCCCCGTCTGTCCACGGTGCCTGTCGCGCGACCTCGGTCCCGAGGCGGTGAGCGGCCGCGGCCGGGTCGAGTCCTTCACCGTCAACCACCAGCAGTGGATCCCGGGCAGCGATCCCTACATCATCGCCTGGGTCTCCGTCGAGGAGCAGCCCGATCTCCGGCTCACGACGAACCTGGTCGGGGTCGAGCCCGAGGACGTGAGGATCGGTATGCCGGTGCGGGTCGTCTTCGAGGAGAACGAGGACGTCTTCCTGCCGCTGTTCACTCCGGCTGAGACGAATGCGGAGGCGACGTGAGCGCTGAGCCGCTCGAGCGGCGTGCTGTGATCTCGGGCATCGGCCAGTCCGACATCGGGAGGCGGCTCGGAAGGTCGGACCTCGACCTCACCGTGGAGGCGGCGCTCGCCGCGATCGGCGACGCCGGGTTGCGGCGCGAGGACATCGACGGGTTGTCGACCTATCCGGGTATGGGCGTCGGCACACCCGGCTTCGGGGGGCCTACCACCCCCGAGGTACAGGACGCGCTGCGGCTCTCGCTCAACTGGCACGACGGCGGCGGCGAGGGTCCGGGCCAGATGCGGGCGGTGATCGCGGCGGCGCTCGCCGTCGCCGCCGGCCTGGCCCGCCATGTGCTCGTCTATCGCACCGTCAGCGAGGGCACCGCGCAGGGCGTCGGTGGGCGTCAACCGATGGGCGGCCGTCCGCCCGCCGACGGACAGGAAGGGGCGCGGGGTGTGCCCCGCTTCGGCGGGTTCTTGCAGTGGACCCTGCCCTACGGTGCCGTCTCTGCGGCCAACTGGCTCGCGCTCGTGGCCCAGCGGCGCATGGACGAGTTCGGCCTGACCCGGGAGCAGCTGGGCCAGATCGCGCTCAACGGGAGACGCAACGCCGCCCTCAACCCCAAGGCCATCTACACCGCGCCGATGTCGATGGACGACTACCTGGCGGCGCGCATGATCTCGACTCCCCTCTGCCTCTACGACTGTGACGCACCCTGCGACGGCTCGACCGCCGTGATCGTGTCGCACCGCGACGTCGCCGGTGACCTCGACCATCCGGCGGTGCAGGTCAACGCGGTGGGCACCGCCCTGCGGGGGCGGCCCAGCTGGGACCAGTTCGACGACATGACGACCATGGCCGCTCGTGACGCCGCCGCGTCCATGTGGGAGCGGACGGAGCTCACCGCCTCCGACGTCGACACGGCCCAGCTCTACGACGGGTTCTCGGTGTTGACCATGGTCTGGCTCGAGGCGCTCCGCTTCTGCGGGAGGGGCGAGAGCGGACCCTTCGTCGAGGGGGGAGCATCGATCGCCCGCGACGGGCAGGTCCCGCTCAACACCGCGGGCGGGCAGCTCTCGGGCGGGCGGCTGCACGGCTTCGGGCTGATCCACGAGGCGTGCGTCCAGCTTCGCGGGGAGGGCGGCGAGCGTCAGGTGGTGCGACCCGGCGGCCGGGTGCCCGAGGTGGCCGCGGTGGCGAACGGCGGCGGCCCCATCGCCGGCACCATGCTCTTGACGCGGGGCGTGCGTTAGGGCATCACGTGCGCGAGCTGACCGCCACGTCGTCCGGCTTCGTGCCGGCGAGATGGTGGGCGGCGCGGGCGGCGAGCGCGACGAGCGTCAGCGTCGGCCCGTAGCCGCTCGAGGTGGGGAACACCGACGAGTCCGCCACCACGACGTTGTCGAGCTCGTGCACCCGGCCCCAACGATCGACCACGGAGGTCGCGGGGTCGTCGCCCATGCGGGCCGTTCCCATCACGTGCCGGCTCTCCGGGATCGGCGTGGCCCCCACGCCGTGGTAGGACACACCGGGCGAGGTCGTGTGCAGCACCCACTCGGCCCCCATCTCCTCCAGGACCGACTGCAGGATCTTGCCGTGGTGCTTCGAAGCCGCCAGCTCGTGTGAGCCCGGGCTGGTAGGTGACGCGGGCCACCGGGAAGCCGCGGGCGTCGCGCACCGAGGGGCTGAGGTCCACGGTGTTGGTCGGATAGGCGAGGTCCTCGCCCTGCATGATGAAGGCCCACATGCGCTCGCGCAGGTTCGACTCGCGCATCGTCCGCGCATGGTGGCGCCCCCACGGTGAGTGGCGCGCCTCCATGATGGGGAGGCCGCCGCCGCTGTGCTCGACCATGCCGCCCCGCAGCCAGGGCAGTCCGGCTGCGGCGGCCGCGGCGCGCGAGGCGTCGTCCTGAATCATGGCGTCGTCGTGCACGTGGGTCACGGCGCGGCCCTTCTGCGGGTGCAGGCGGAGCTTCGAGAAGTGACCCACCACGATCGTCTGGAAGTGCACCATGAGGTGGCGCCCGAGGGCGGGGTGCTCCAGGCCCGAGAGCAGGAGCAGCCGGGGCGTCTCGATGGCGCCGCCGGCCACGACGACGAGCCCGGCGTCCATCGTGTGGACCTCACCGTCCGCGTCGATGTACTCGACGCCCGTGGCGCGCCGGCCGTCGGTGACGATGCGGCTCACGTAGGTCTCGGCCAAGAGCTCGGCGCGGCCGGTCGCCATGGCCTTGGTGAGCAGCGCGACGGGATCGCCCTTGGCGTGGATCGGGCAGCCGAAGAAGGCGCAGAACCCGCAGTTGTTGCATGCCGGGCGGCCGTCATAGGCGATGGAGTTGGCGGCCGTGGGTGCCTCGTAGGGGTGGAGCCCGACACGCTCGGCCGCGGCCGACGACAGCACGGCGCCGTACATCGGCGCGCCCGGCGGCATCGGGTAGGGACCGGACCGCCAGGCGGCGAAGGGGTTGGCGCCCTCCCGCCCCGCGACGCCGATAGCGCGCTCGACCTCGGCGTAGTACGGCTCGAGCTCGTCGTAGTCGAGGGGCCAGTCGAGCACGTCCGCGTCCTGCTGTGGCCCGTAGGTCGAGCGCATCCGGAAGTCCTCCTCCCGGAAGCGCGGCACCTTCCCGTCGGCGTGGGTCCCCCCACCTCCGACGGTGGTCGGGATGGAGTTCACCTCCCCGACGTGGGAGTGCTCCCCCTCGTCCACCGAACGCCGGAAGGCGCGGGGCTCGACCAGCGGGTCGGGGCCGAGGAACCACCGGGTGATGAACTTGATCTCGTCGTTGGAGTAGTCCCCGGCGGGCCTCGTCATATCGTCGGGATCGAGCAGGTGGTTGCGCCCCTTCTCCAAGATCACGACCGACCAGCCGGCGCGGGTGAGCACTTCGGCCGCGGTGGCGCCGCCCGGTCCGGATCCGATGACGACGGCGTCGGCGCTCACGGTCCGGCCACCTCGGCGTCCGCGTAACCGCGGGGCTGGACGTCGCCGTCGCAGTCGATGTACTCCCAGCCGACCCCGGCCCGGTTGCCGCCGTACTCGGGCGCACCGTACATGCCCTCGCAGCAGTGCTCCCAGAGCAGGTCGAGGAACGCCTGATCGGCGCGCAGCCGCCGCCGCTGCTCCTTTCCGTCCACCTCCACGAAGTCTTCTCCGAGCGCGGCGAGCCCGTCGCGGTATCGCTGCTGGAGGCCGACGACCGGCCCGTTGAATTCGCGCTCGGGCTTGCCCTGCGACCCCTCGAGGCGCGTGCGCCAAGCCAGCTCGTCCAGTCGGGACAACCGGTGGAACGAGGCGAAGGCCGCCGTTCCGCCGTGGCGACCGGACGTGGGGCCGCCCGCCCAGATCCGCGGCGGGTCGAAGGTGAAGGCGCCCAAGAAGCCGTCGATGTAGTCGGCCACACCGGCCTCTTCTGCACCGGGAGCGCCCTGGTCGGAGGGCATCAATTGGGCGCAGGCGGCGCGCAGGGTGGCGTACGCGCGCTCGCTCATCCAAACCGGCACCGGATCACGGTAGCCCGTTTGCTGACGCCCATGTCAGGTCAGGACGCGGCGCTCAGGTGGCCGGGCCGAGGGCTGGACGCGTGGCGCCGAGCGACTCTCTTCTCCGCCTCACCAGCCGACCCTCAGCCGGTCCGGGTCGACGGTCGTCAGATGCGGTAGATGCGCTCAGCCGTTGCGGCGAACACCTTCTCGCGTGACGCCGGGTCGAAGCCGGGCCGTGACGGCGCTGAAGGTCGTGTAGAGATCGTCGAAGCTTCCCGCGGCGGAGTCGACCGGAAAGTTGCTGGCGAACATGCACCGGTCGACCCCGAAGACATCGAGTGCGAATTCGAGCCACGGCGCGAAGGCCTCGACCGCCATGGTCCCGAAGGGCATGGACAGGCCGGAGAGCTTGCAGACGACGTGCTCACCGAGCGCAGCGAGAGCCGAGATCCCTTTGCGCCACACGGCGCGTTCCTCGTCGGAGTTCTCGCGAGGCCATCCGGTGTGCTCGACCACGACCGTCAGGTCCGGGAACGTCGCCAGCCGGGCCGACGCCGCTTCGAGCTGGTCCGGGTGCGCCATCAGCTCGAAGACGAGCTCGCGGTCCCGCAAGGCCCCGAGGACCGCGTCGTCGGGGACGGGATCACCCAGCGGACCCATCGGACGGACGCCCCGGAATCGTGGGGCGGCCATCTGGCGGTCGAGGAGTGCGACCGCCTCGGCCACCGTCTTGGTCGGCGGGAGGCCCCCGATGATGGCGGTGGGGCCGCCCTGTTCGGCGGCGTTGCGATTCAGCTCCAGGGTCTCGTCGATGGAGTTCGGGCCCCGTGGCGGCGGCGACGTTGACGAACTTCTCGACATTCCATGCGCGCGGATTCGGCGCGGTAGGTGTCGGCGTCGAAGCGCCGGAACATGCCCGAGGCGCCTTCGCGTTTGATGCCCTCCTGGCCCAGTTGCCCGGGCTGCGAGAGGTACGGGTACCAGTCGGTTCGAGCGGGATCCCAGAGGTGGACGTGCGCGTCGACGACCCGCGTGGGCTTTTGGCGCGTGTCGGTCATCCGGCCTCCGGTCTGCTCTTCCGAGCCGGCACCGGGGGCACCGACGATCTCGCGCAGCGCGCCGTCCAACCAACCGGGGATCTCGGGCCCTCCGTAGACGACGGTGCCGATCGGCCGGGGGTGCGCACGCAGGCCGAGCCACCCCGGCCCGACCACGAGCTCCGCGCCGGCGAGGGCGCCGGCCTCCGGGTGGGCGAGGAGGTGCGCGACCAGCTGACCCGACCGTTCGTCCGCGCCCGCCTCGGACGACTCGAGGCTCGTCGCCAGCGCGGTGACCCGCCGGCCCGTCCCGCCGGCTGCGGCACGTGCGATCTGGGCCGAGGCCTGGGCGCGGCTTCGGCCACCCGGCGTCGTGGCGTCGGTGAGCGTGACGATCCGTACCGGACGTTCCGACTCGGCCGCATAGTCTGCGGCGGCTCGCGTCCAGGCGGCGTCGGCCAGGAGGTGCGCGATGAGCCCGTGGTGGTCGGCCAGGACGGCCTGCCACTCCGCCGCAGGCGCCGCACCGGCGGAGCGCCGCGTCCCGGCGGAGCCGGCGGCGTGCCCGGCCAGGGCGACCACGACGGCGTCGAGCGGTCCGGACCCTTCCACGGCGGTGGCGGCCCGCAGCGCGCTGGCCGCGCCGACGAAGTTGCGCGCCGGCGCGACCGTGTGGCACGCGATCGACCTGGCCTCGAGCGCCGCGGTGAGGGCGGCGGTCAGGTCGGCCCGCTCGCTGACGATCGCGCAGGACTGCACGTCTCCCGCCACCAGATCGGCCGGAGCTGGGGCGTCGAAGATCGATCCGAACCGGGGGTTCGCACCGCCGTCGGTCGCCTGCTTGCGTCTCGGCCGTGACGAAGGCACGGGGCAGCGCGGCGTCGAGGACGCCGGCCAGGGAGGCGACGCCGTCCGTGCGCACGACCTCGACCAGGCGGGGCTGGTCGACGACGGCCACCTCGGGCCCGCCGGCGAAGAAGACCTGCCCGCTGCACCACCCGGCCTCGTCCGAGACCAGGTACGCCGCGAGCGGGCCCAGGTTCTCGGGGCCCGGGATCGCGTCGAGCGACAGCCCGCCCCCGCCGCCGGCCCGGCCTTCGGCGCGCGCCCGCTCCAGCGCCGCCGCCACCATGCGGGTGTTGGCGATGGGCGAGAGCGCGTTGACCGTCACCCCATGGGGGGCAACCCGCCCCAGCTGCCAGGTCAGTGCCGCGACGACCCGCTTGGCTGCGCTGTACCCGCCCGCGTCGGCCGCTCGCCATCCCGAACCCGAGGTCACGCCGAGGATGCGGCCGTGTCCGGCTTCGGCCATGAGGGGCAGGGCCGCATCGAGGACGTTGAGGTAACCCGAGAGGTGCACGTTGAGCAGCGAGACCCAGTCCTCCTCGGTGCCGCGGGCGAAATAGCTCTGCCGGGTGATGCCGGCCACGTTCACCACCGCGTCGAGGCCGCCGTGCTCGTCGGCGAGCTCTTGGAAGAGCGCGGTGACGGCATTCGCGTCGGTCACCGAGGCCGACGAGGCGCGCGCCGACCCGCCGGCCGCGACGATGCGGGCCGCCGTGGAGTCCTGCGGTTGGGGCAGCTGCTCGGTGCCGTCGAGGGTGACGAGCGGGTCGAGGGTGACGACGTACCAGCCGCCGCGGCCGAGCGCCTCCGCGATGGAGGCGCCGATCCCGCCTGCGCCGCCGGTGACGACGGCGACCCGATGACGTCGGCTCATGGCGTGGTCGGCGTGGCCGACGGCGACAGCAGGTCCAGCTCCAGGCCCTCGAAGCGGCCGTCCGCGAGCCACCTCTCGAGGAGATCGCGGTAGGCGAACCAGTCGCCGAAGCCGCCGCCGTAATTGCCTGCCTTCGGGCTCACGGTCTCGGGATGCCCCTCGTTGTTGATGCGCGACGGCGTGCAGGCCGACATGACGCGGCTGATGTCGGTGTACGTCCCGACGATCTCCTGCACCCAGGACTCTTGGGCCTCGGCGCTCACGTCGAACACCTCGACCCCCGCCTCCCGGAGCAGGCCGATGGTGGTGCCGACGAACTCGGCCCCCAGCACCGCCAGCTGTGTGTAGTTGACGGTCACGACCGACTGCTGGGTCGGCGCCGGCATCGCGAACATGTTGGGGAAATCGCGGCTCAAGATCCCGAAGAGCGTGACCGGGCCGTCGGCCCACCGCTCGGCCAACGTGACCCCGTTGCGGCCGACGATCTCGTGCCCCACGCGCCGGGAGAGGGGGGTGCGCTCGGCTTCGAAGCCGGTGCCGTAAACGAGGCAGTCGACCTCGTACTGCCTCCCGTCGACCACGGGGCCTTGGGCGGTGATCTTCTCGATGCCGGCCGGGCAGTCGATCAGCGTGACGTTGGGGCTGTTGAAGGCCGTCAGGTACTCGTCGTGGAAGCAGGGGCGCTTGCAGATGTAGCGGTAGTACGGCTTGAGGATCTCGGCCATGGCGTGATCGGCGACGATGTCCTCGACCCGCCGCCGGTGTGCCTCCATGATCCCGAAGTCGAGCTCCTCCGCGCTCTGCTGGAACTCCTCGCGGGTCATGCCCTTGACGTAGGGGGGGTTGTTGACGACGGCGTAGTGGTGTGTCCACCCGTCGTCCACGTCGTCGCGGTCGACCTTCCGTCCGAGCATGACGGCCTGGAAGTTGTCCATGCGCCGCTTCTGCCAACCGGGCTCGAGGTCCCGCCCGAAAGCGTCATCGGTGGGGCGGTTGTCCCGGACGCCGATGGCGGAAGGCGTGCGTTGGAACACGTAGACGTGCTCGGCCGACTCGACCAGGGGCGGCAGGGCTTGGATGCCCGACGCACCCGTGCCGAGAAGCGCGATCGTCTTGCCCTCGAGCTTGTCGAGCGGCTCGATCCGTCCCGCCGCCGGTGTAGTCGTAGTCCCAGCGTGCCGTGTGGAACGAGTGCCCTGCGAAATCCTCCATCCCCGGGATGCACGGCAACTTCATGAGGTTGAGGATCCCGGCGGCCAGCACGTACCAGCGGCAGGCGACGTCGTCGCCGCGGTCGGTGAACACGTGCCACCGGGCCTCTTCGTCGTGCCACTCGGCCCGGGTCACGTCCGTGTGGAAGAGGGCCTCGTTCGCCAGGCGGTACCGCTCGGCGATGCGCTCGAGGTGGCCTCGGATCTCGTCACCCGAGGCGTAGCGGCGGGTCGGGATGTAGCCGAACTCCTCGAGCATGGGGATGTAGATGTACGACTCGACGTCGCACATGACGCCGGGATAGCGGTTCCAATACCAGGTGCCACCGATCCCTCCGGCCTGATCGACGATGCGGATTCGCTCCACCCCGCGCTTGCGGAGCTCCGCGCCGACCAGCACCCCCGCGATCCCTCCGCCGAGGATCACGACGTCCACCTCGTCGCTGACCGGCTCGCGCTCGACGAAGGGCGTGAAGGGGTCGTCCCGATAGTGCCGGAAGACGTCGTCGTGATTCAGGTCCCTGATGTCGGCCCGGCCCTCGACGAGCCGCTTGTCCCGCTCGGCAATGTATTTGGCGTTGACGGCCTCGGGGTCGAACGATGCCGAGGCTGATTCCGGCCGTGACATGGACCAAAGGGTACCCGAGCGCCGCGAACCCTGACACTCGTGTCAGGTTCGTCCGGGCGAGAGGCTCGCCTGTGGCCTCACTTCGGGTCAGGCCTCGGACCATCGCCCAGAGTCGGCTCGGGAACTGGCCGACCGCTCTCACCGCCGGCACGAAATGGCGCGTGGGTTCGTGTGCGATGCACGTCGGGCCATCCGACGACGCCTCGCTGAGATCCACCCGTCCACGTCGCCGTCGACGGGCACCGAGACCGGCGATCAGGAACGCGGCAATCCGAGAATCCGCCCGGCGATGATGTCGCGCTGGACCTGGGACGTGCCTCCGGCGATCCCTGCCGCCTTGCTCCACAGCCACTGCCTGCTCCAAGGACCCGACCGGGAGGACGACGCGTCGCGACCGGTCACCAGCAACGCGGCCTCGGCCATGTGCTGGGTCATGGACGTCCAGGCCAGCTTGACCCAGCTCGATTCCGGCCCCGGCTCCTCGCCCCGACCGAGCCGGGTCAGGGTGCGCAAATTGTGCAGGCGGAGCACGCCGAGCTCGACGTAGGCCTGGGCCAGGGCGTCGGCCACCAGGGGGTCGTCGATGGCACCGTTCGCCAGCGCCTCGTCGAGCAGGCGGGCCAGGTAGGTCTCGTGCACGACCTGCTCCTTGAACGGGAAGCTGGTCCCGCGCTCGTGGGCCAAGGTGGATCCGGCGACCGACCAGCCCTGGCCCTCCGACCCGACCAGGTGCTCACGCGGCACGAAGACGTCGGTCAGGAAGACCTCGTTGAACTCGGCGTCCCCGGTCATCTGCACCAGCGGCCGCACCTCCACGCCGGGCGACGACATGTCGACGACGAGCGCGCTGATGCCCTGCTGTGGCCGCAGTGCGTCCGGGTCGGTGCGGGCCAGGCACAGGCCCCAGGCGGCGAACTGGGCGTACGAGGTCCACACCTTGCGCCCGCTGACGACGTACCCGCCTTCGACCGGGACCGCTCTCGTCGTGAGCGATGCGAGATCGCTCCCGGCGTCGGGCTCGCTGAAGAGCTGGCACCAGATCTCCCCGGCCGAGAGGATCTCGGGCAGGAAACGGTCGCGCTGCTCCTCGGTGCCGTGGACCAACAGCGTGGGCCCGACCAGGTTGATCCCCACCCGGTTGACGGGCTGAGGAGCCTGAGAGCGGGCGTACTCGGTCTGGTAGAGCGCGACCTGCACCGGTGTCGCGTCACGCCCTCCGTAGCGGCTCGGCCAATGCACGCCGACCCAACGGTCCGCCGCCAGCGTGGCCTGCCATCGACGGCCCCATGCCACCTCGTCGGCCAGGTCGACGAACGCCGGCGGGCGAGGCTCGTGCTCGGCCAGCCAACTCGCGGAACGACGGAGAGAACGCCTCGTCCTCCGCTCTCAAGGCGAGATCCACGCCGCTCCCACGCTTGCACTCGGCATCTGAGCCACCGTAGCGGCCACCCGGGTATGGTCGCCGCCATGGCGACCCGGCTGCGAGCGACCCGGCTGCGAGCGACGTGGCTGCCGCGTCGAGGTCGGACCTACCGACAGCCCGGCGGCGCCTGGGACGTTCCGACCCTCGATGCGCTCCTTACTGCCCACGGCGGCGAGGTGGTGGACGGCGACGCCCGAGTGAGCGCCACCCAGGTCAACGCCCTCGTGGCCGCAGTGGCAGGGGGCTTGCGCTCCCAGGGGGTCCGGCGGGGCGACACCGTCGCCTGGCAGCTGCCCAACAGCCTGGCCGCCATGGTGCTGACGAGAGCCTGTTGGCGTCTCGGCGCTGTGGCCGCGCCGGTACTGCACACCTTCGGGCGTGTCCGAGGTCGAGGCCGCGCTGACCCAGGTCGAGCCGCGCCTCGTCGTCGAACTCGAGCACAGCGCTCTGTCGAGTCCGACTGTGCTCGCCGAGACTCTGGGCGGGGACCCGGTGCCAGCCGAGACTTGCCCAGCCCGAACCTCCGACGTCGCGTTGGTGCTGTTCACGTCTGGTTCGACCGGAACACCCAAGGCAGTACTGCACACCCAACGCGGGCTCAGCTGGAAGGCCGCGCTGATGACGCGGGTGCACTCGCTCGGGCCGGCCGACGCCGTCTTGATGCCGGCACCGATGGCCCACGTCTCTGGTCTGCTCAACGGCGTGCTCGTGCCGGGAGCCTCGGGCATGCGTGCCGTGCTCGTGCGCCGCTTCGACCCCGATCGGGCTCTGTCGCTGGTCGAGCGCGAGCGGGTCACGTTCATGGCCGGCCCACCGACCTTCTTCATCGCCATGGGCGCCATGCTCAGCGAGCGCGGTGCAGACACGGACGTCTCGACCGTTCGCCTCGTCTCGAGTGGCGGATCCTCCGTCACCCCCGCGTTCGTCGAGGACACGGCGCGGATCTTCGACTGCCGGGTCAAGCGCACCTACGGGTCGACCGAGGCGCCGACGGTGACGACGAGTACCGACGCCGACCCCTTCGAGCGCGCCCGCGACACGGACGGACGGGCCGTCGGCGAGGTCGAGCTGCGGGTGTCCGATCCCGAGCACGGCACGCCGCTGCCCTCGGGCGACCGCGGCGAGCTCTGGGTCCGCGGACCGGAGCTCTTCGCCGGGTACGCCGATCCTGCCCAAACGGCCGAGGTCGTCGCACCCGGCGGCTGGTTCCGCACGGGCGACCTGGCCACCGTGGACGACGACGGATGGCTGACGATCGTCGGACGGCTGAAGGACGTCATCATTCGAGGCGGCGAGAACATCTCGTCGTCCGAGGTCGAGGCGGTGCTCGAGGCGCACCCCGCGGTGCGCCACGCCGCCGCGGTGGGTTATCCCGATCCGCTCATGGGAGAGCGGGTGGCGGCCTTCGTGGAGTCGGCGAAGCCCTTCGACCTTGAAGAGTGCCGGGCCTGGTTCGAGCGTCGTGGCGTGGCGAAGTTCAAGACCCCCGAGAAGGTCGAGCGCCTCGAGCATCTCCCGCTGCTCGGCTCGGGCAAAGCCGACCGGGCCGCGCTTCGCGCTCGAGCCGCCACCGAATCCTCGCTCCAGCCGCCACTGCTTCCGCTTGATCGATCTCCCACACGACAGCGCCACGGGGCACAGCACGCGGTAAGGTTCGTCAGCGGGGCACCCCATGACGAGGTGCCCCGCCTCGAACCACTGCAAAGGGCGGCGCGTTGTTCGCCCTCCCCCACTGTGTCCTGTTAGTCGGACGTGGTAATGGTCAACGTCGACGCGTAGGTCACGGTGTTCGTCTTGTTGGAGAGACCAAGGGTCGCCTGGTCTCCCGCTGCACCGCCGTAGAGGCAAATGTCCTCGGTTTGGCCCTTGGGGAGCTTGAACGCCGGCGATCCTTCAAAGGTCACGTAGGCGCTCTTCGTTCCGGTGTTCTTGATCGTAAAGGACACCGGTGGGGTCGACTCGCCGCAGTTTCCTCCACTCGTGTCCTCTGCAACGGTCAACGCGGTTGGCTTGTATTTCGCCGTGCTGCCTTGGCCCTTGATCTTCGACGATGGCGTCGTCGCGGGGACGACGTGCGACGATGCCGCTGCTCGTGCTACGGCATGAACACCCGGGGTCGCAGCGCCCGCGGGGACGGAGGCGATCGCGCCGCCCGCCAAAGCAATGCTTCCAGCCGCGACAAGCGCGACGCGATTCAACAGTACTCCCATACTTTCCAACCTCCTTGTGGTTACGCTCCGCCCCAGCCGATCGAGTATTCCTCGCTGGGCATGGAGAAAATACATGGCAATCGTCACGAATGCCAGCGTCCGTGCAAAGAAAGCTCGTCAACGACGGTTGAAACAACAGAAGCGGTCGGCCGAACGTCAAGTTCAACCCCTCGATCGATCCGTCCTTCGGTGAGCACGCACGAACAGAGGAATGGGCACACGACCCCACGAACCCGCCATGGGGTCGCAATCTTCGCAATCTCGACGCCGGTTGAGTCTGGGTCCGTTGAAGGCGCTCGTCAAGGTGCATGCCTGGAATATGCGTGGAGGCGTGGAATCCGCTTCACGATGGCTGGGGCGAAGCCGCGACCAGCCGCCGGATTGGCTGGTCGCTCGTGGCCGACGAGTGACCGTGGGTCTCCGGTCTCGCCATCGATGCTGACGTCGACGTGCCGTCAATCGGCTGGCGCGTCCTCCGCGGAACGCAGGCCGGCACGGAGCAGCTCCGCGATGCGGTCTCGGTGGAAGGCGGCGTCGCCGTAGCTCACCTGGTCCAGCTGGGCGCGCTTCAGGTACAGGTGCATGTCGTGCTCCCAAGTGAAGCCGATGCCGCCGTGGACCTGGAGCCCGGTGGCCATGACGCGCCGCGAGGCATCGGAGCACCACGCTTTCGCCATGCTCGCCGACATGGAGCGGTCCGGATCGTCCGCCGCCGTGCACCAGGCGGAGTAGTACGCGGTCGAGCGCATGCCCTCGACGTCGACCAGCGCGTCCGCGAGCATGTGCTTGACGGCCTGGAACGAACCGATGGGTTTGCCGAACTGGACGCGGTCCTTGGCATAGGAGACGGCCAGCGACAAGACATGGTCTGCGGCACCCAGCATCTCCGCGCTGGCGAGCGTGCGCGGCACGGTCGAGCGCAGACCGGGCCGCCTCGGCTCCGCCGAGGTGCAGCGCGGGCGTCGCATCGAAGGCCAGCACGCCGAGCTCCCTCGTGCGGTCCATGGCCGCGACGGGCCGCGGTCGTCCTTGCTCCCGTTGGTCGACGACGTAGACGTCGGTCCCGGTGACGACCACCGCCACGTCCGCCGAGGGAGCGAAGACGGTCGGTCCGGCCTTGCCGCTGAGTCGGACCTGCGGGCCCGCGCCCGTCGACCTCGGCCCGGATACGCCCGCCTCGGGGCACGAAGGCGAGGCAGCCGGTGGCGGAGCCGTCAGCGATGGCACCGCCGCCACTCCTCGGTCGCACGCCACGGCACGAGCCTCGGGGCGCGCCAGCGCGCCGAGGGCGAGCACCGACGACAGGAACGGTGCGGCGACCAGCCGACGACCCACCTCCTCGCACAGCACCGCGACCTCGACCGCGCCCAGGCCGAGACCACCTTCGTCCTCGGGCACCTCGAGCGCCAGCCACCCCTGGTCGGCCATGGCCGCCCAGGCGGTGGCGTCGAACCCGCTCGGCGCGTCGCCGAGTCCGCCGCGAGGCCGGCTCCGGCGTCGGTCCCCGCCGGCGCTCTCGTCGACCTGACCCGCCCCGGGCAGGGTCCCGACCACGACGCCCGGACCGACCCGGGCGCGCAACTGGTCGTGCCCGGCGAACCGGTCGAGCAACGTGACCGCGGCCTCGCGCAGGGCCACCTGGTCGGGCGAGAGGTCGAAGTCCACGGCGGCGAAGTCTACGGTCCGACCCTGACACGGGCGTCACCCGTCGGGGCCGCCTGTGCCATGCTGCGCGACGTGGATCTGCGCACGACGGCGGAGCAGGAGGAGCTGCGTCGCGCCTTCCGTGCTTGGCTGCACGAACACCTGCCCTGGCCCTATGGCCGCGGGCTCCCACCCCGCTTCGACGACCTGGCCGATGCGGTCGCGTTCGGGAGGCGCTGGCAGTCCGACCTGGCTTCCGCGGGGTGGGTCGGACTGACCTGGCCCGAGGAGTTCGGGGGCCGAGGACTGGGTGCGCTCGAGAACTACGTCGTGATCGAGGAGCTGGCCCGGGCGCGCGCCCCGGAGCTGGTCGGCCGCATCGGGATCAACCTGGTCGGGCCTACCCTGCTCGCCCACGGCACGGCGGAGCAGAAGCAGCGCTTCCTGCCGCTGATCCTCTCGGCCGACGAGCTGTGGTGCCAGCTCTTCAGCGAGCCCGACGCCGGGAGCGACCTGGCCTCGCTCACGACCCGCGCCCTGGCGGCGGACGGCGGCTACCGGGTGAGCGGGCGCAAGGTCTGGACGTCCTACGCGCAGTTCGCCGACTGGGGCCTGTGCCTGACCCGCACCGACCCCGATGCGCCGAAGCGGCAGCAGGGCATCACGGCCCTGGTCGTGGACATGCATGCCGAGGGCGTCCACGTCCACCCGCTCGTGCAGTCGACCGGAGAGGCCGAGTTCAACGAGGTCGAGCTCGACGATGTCTTCGTACCCGCCTCGCGACGCGTCGGCGAGGAGGGCGCCGGCTGGGCGGTCGCCGGCTCGACGCTGGCGCACGAGCGCGGGATCAACCCGCGCCAGCTCGTCATCCACTCCCAGCTCGTGGAGGAGCTGGTGCGCCTGGCCGACGAGAACGGCAGCTTCGACGACTGGCGACTGCGCCAGCAGTTGGCTCAGGCGGCGACGGAGGTCCGCTTGTTCCAGCTGCACAATTGGCGTTCGTTGACCCGGCTCTCGAAGGGCGAGGCTCCCGGCCCCGAAGGGAGCGCCCTCAAGCTCTACTGGAGCGAGATGTCGAAACGGCTCCACCAGACCGCCCTCGACGTCCTCGGCAGCGCCTCCCCCCTCTGGCACGGCGCTCCGGACAACCCCGACGACGGCGCCTGGCAGCGCTCATGGCTCTACTACCTGGCGTCGTCGATCTTCGCCGGCACCAACGAGATCCAGCGGACGCTGGTCGGCGAGCGCGTCCTCGGGCTCCCCCGGTCCTGACCCCGACGTGGCCGACGAGCACATGGCGGGCCCCCTGGCGGGCATCAGGGTGGTGGACGCCGGGACGCGGATCTCGGCACCGTTCTGCGCGGGGTTGCTCGGCGAGCTCGGAGCCGAGGTGATCAAGGTGGAGCTGCCGGGCGAAGGCGACTTCATGCGCACCATGGGGCCCTTCGTGCACCGTGACGAGGAGCCCGACTACTCCCTCTCGTGGGCGGTCGAGGGCCGGGGCCGGCGCGGCGTGACGTGCGACCTGCGCCGACCGGAAGGCCAGGACCTGTTCAAGCGGCTGGTGGCGAAGGCGGACGTCCTGTGCGAGAACTTCCGCCCCGGCACGATGGAACGCTGGGGACTCGGTCCCGACGACCTCCCGGCGGAACTCGTCTACGTGCGCATCAGCGTGTTCGGCCAGAGCGGGCCGTACGCGCCGCGCCCGGGCCTGGACCGCCTCGGCATCGCGTTCGGCGGACTGCTGCACCTGACCGGGGAGCCCGACCGCCCGCCGGTCCGGCCCGGCGTCACCATCTCTGACTACCTCACCGGGACCTTCGCCGCCTTCGCCGCCGTGGCCGCGCTCTACGGCCGCGACACGCGGGACGGGGGCGGCGAGATCATCGACGCGCCGCTCTACGGCTCGGTGCTGCGCGTCCTCGAGTGGACGCTGGCCGGCTACGACCGGCTGGGTATCGTGCGCCAGCGCGAGGGCAACCGCCTGTCGCACTCGGCGCCACTGGACAACTACCCCACCGCCGACGGGTCCTTCGTGTGCATCGTGGCCGGGTCCGACGCCAACTTCCGGAGGCTCTGCGCCGCCATGGAGCGGCCCGATCTCGCCACCGACCCGCGCTTTGCCAGCCTGGCCGAGCGCGCCTCGAGGGGGGACGAGATCAACGGTCTGGTCCGCGACTGGACCTCGGCGCTCACCGCCGGGGAGATCACGGAACGCTGCGTCGCCCACGACGTGCCCGTGGGCACCGCCTACAGCGCGGCGGACATCTTCGCCGACCCGCACATGGCCGCCCGGGGCGACCTGGTGCCCGTCGAGGACCCGGTCATCGGGACGGTGCGCCAGCAGGCTCCCTACCCGCGCCTGGCCCGCCACCCCGCCCCCGCACCCACCGGTGCGCCGCGCCTGGGTGAGCACAACCGCGAGGTCTGGTGCGGCTTGGTGGGTCTCAGCGAGGCCGAGCTGGACGACCTGGTCGAGCGCGGCGTCGTGTGACGAGCAGCGCCTGAAACGGGTCGAGTCCTCCCTCAGCTGTGGGTCACGAGCCTCTCGAGGGCACGCCGATCGACCGGCGCGCTCACGGTCGTCTCAGCCGCGAGGAAGGCCGAGCACACGCTCGGCGACGATGTTGCGTTGGATCTCCGACGTCCCGCCGGCGATCGTGCCGGCGAACGAGCGCAGGTACTGGACCGCCCATGAGCCATCCCAGAAGTTGTTCATGGCGTTCATCTGAATCGGCGCGAACCCCAGGTGCTCGCGCTCCCACTCGGTGACCACGTAGGGCCCCGGGCCCTCGACGTCGAGGCCCTCGGTGCCCAACGCCTCCTGGGCGAGCAGGCAGGCGCGCCGCTCGGCCTCGCTGCTGAAGAGCTTGAGCACGACGTGCTCGGGCGATACGGCCCCGCGGGTCGATTTGGCGAAGCCGCGGTAGCCCAAGCAGCGCATGGCCATCGTGTCGGTGGCGAGACGGCCGATGGCCTCGGCCAGACGCGGGTCGTCGCCGAGCGTGCGACCGTCCGCACCACTGGCCGGATGCTGGGCCAGCCGAACGAGGCCGTCGAGCGTCCGCTGGATCCTCGACACGTTCGTGATCCACAGCATCCCCCGCTCGTGACGGAGCGAGCCCTGGCTCACCACCCACCCGTTGTTCAGCTCGCCGAGCAGATTGGCCGCGGGCACCTCGACGTCGGTGAAGAACACCTCGTTGAAGTCGGCGTGCACCGGGTCGGTGAGCTCGGGCAGCGGGCGGCACGTGATGCCGGGCGACCGCATGTCGATGATCAGGACGCTGATGCCGCGGTGCTTGGGCGCTGCGGGATCGGTCCGGACGAAGCAGAGGCAGAAGTCGGCGTCGTGGGCACCGGACGTCCAGACCTTCTGTCCGTTCACCACGAAGGTGTCACCCTGCCGCTCTGCCCTTGTCGTGAGCGAGGCCAGGTCGCTGCCGGCGTTGGGCTCGCTCATGCCGAGGCACCACGTGATCTCCCCCTTGAGTGTCGGGAGCACGTAGCGCTCCTTCTGATCCTCGCTCCCGAACTCGACGATGGACGAGGCGCAGATCGACAGGCCTTGAGAGTTGAGCGAGCGCGGCACCATGCGCTCGGTGATCACCTCGAAGTACGTCATCTGCTCCTGAGGGGTGGCGTTGCGTCCTCCCAGCTCCGGGGGCCAGCCGGGGACCAGGTATCCGCCATCGAACAAGGCGCGCTGGAAGGTCCGGGCCCAGTCGGGCAGGTGCGCCGACGACCGCCTCGGTTCGGCGTCCATCACCGCCTGCGGAGGCAGGTGCTCGTCGAGCCAGGACTCGAACTCGTCTCGGAACGCGACGAGGGCGTCGTCAGGAGCGAGCCGCATGGCCAACTATGACACGGCGGTCAGTCGGCCGGAAAACCTTCCGCGCCCTGCTTGTAGCCCCGCCGGGCAGCGGGCAGAGCCTGAATGGCGAGGACGATGCCGAAGGCGGGCTCGGTCAACAGGATGGAGCCGGCGATCTCGTCCCAGGTGGCACCGACCTCGGCCGCGAGACGAGCGTGGCGCTGGACGCCGCCGGGCTGGCGGGCGATGACGGTGCACACCATCCGGATGAGCTCGTGCGTCTTGCGGTCCGGGGCGCGCAGCGAGTCGATGGAGGACATCCAGGCGTTCTGGGCCTGGAGCACGCCCGGCGCCCACTCACCGAGGAGGCGCTCTGACGGAAAGGGCCAGACGTCCTCCTCGACGTCGTAGTCGAGAGCCTCGTCGGGGTCTTCGTGCTCGAGACTCATCGGCGCGTCACCTTACCGGCGAAGGCAGAGCGGCACGGTGGCGCCGGCCGCGTTCAGGAGGCGGGTTCCGGGTCCTTGGGCTGACCCAGGATGCGCTCCGCGATGACGTTGCGTTGCACCTCGCTCGTCCCACCTGCAATGGTCATGCAGCGGGTCGCGAGGAACCCCTCCTCCCAGCGTTGGGCCCGGCCGTCGAGGACGGCGCCGTCGGCGCCGTAGAACGCCATCCCGAGCTCCTGCACCCGCTGCTCGTGCTCTGCGCCCAGCAGCTTGCGCACGCTCGACCCGCTGCCCGGGTCCACGCCGGAGAGCGTGCGCAGAGTGGCCCGGTGCCCCAGTATCGCGACCGAGTGCGCCTCGGCCACGAGGTGACCGAGCCGGCCGTCCAGGTGATCGTCCTTCCGGTCACCCCGGGCGGCGGCCCGGATCAGCGACTCGACACCGTTGCCGAACGACGCGCCGGACGACATGGAGATGCGCTCGTTGGCGAGCGTCGTTCTGCCGATGCGCCAGCCGTCGCCCGGCGAGCCGACCACAGCGTCGTCAGGAACGAACACGTCGTCGAGGAAGACCTCGTTGAACATGGCCGCGCCGGTCAGCTCCCGCAGCGGTCTGATGTCGATGCCCTCGCCGTGCATGTCGACCACGAAGAAGGTGATCCCGGCGTGCTTCGGACGCGTCGGGATCCGAGCGCGCCAGGCAGATCCCGTAGTCGGCCGATTGGGCGAGCGACGTCCAGACCTTCTGGCCCGTGAGCACGTACCCGCCCTCGACCCGGTCCGCCCTGGTGCTCAGCGCGGCCAGGTCGGAGCCGGCGCCCGGCTCGCTGAAGAGCTGGCACCAGGAGAGGCGGCCCAACAGGGTCGGACGTACCCAGCGCTCCTGTTGCTCAGCCGTCCCGTGAGCGATGAGGGTGGGGAGGGCCCACGCGCCCACGGCCAGGTGAGGACGGGACACGCCGGCGCGGGCGAGCTCCTCGTCGATGACGAGCTGCTCCAGGGGCGACGAACCCCGGCCCCACGGCGCCGGCCAGTGCGGCATGATCAGGCCGGACTCGGCCAGCGCTTCGCGACGCTCAGGCCCCTCCGGCGTCTCTGCCACCTGCTCGACCAGCCTCGCGGACATCGGCCCGCAGCGCTTCCGCCTCCTCGGGCAGCTCCGCTCGTGAGCTCGCGGCGGGCGCCGGCGACGGCCAGGGCGGTGACCTCCTGTTCGAGGGCGCCGGCATCCCCGCCGGCGAGCAACTGCAGGTCGGAAACGGCGCGTTTGAGGTACAGGTGCGCGTCGTGCTCCCAGGTGAACCCGATGCCGCCGAGCGTCTGCACGCACTGCTTGGCGCAGCGCGCCGCTGCGGGAAGCGCGACCGAGCCGGCGATGCACGCCGCCAAGCGGGCGCCGTCGCCCGCATCGGCTCGTCCGCTCCTGTCCTCTTCGCTCCACGCCGACGCGGCGTCCCACGCCACGGCGGCGCACTGCTCGACGGCGACCAGCATGTCGGCCAGCGCGTGCTTGACCGCCTGGAACTGCCCGATCGGGCGGCCGAACTGGACCCGCACCTTGGCGTACTCCGACGCCGTGTCGAGGCACCAGCGGGCGATCCCCGCGCTCTCCGCCGCTCCGAGCACGAGCGCGAGGCCGCGGACGAGCTCGTCGGAGGCGAAGACCTGTTCCGCCGCCGGCAGGACGAGGCCTTCGACGGCGACCGCGGCGACGGGGCGGGTGGCGTCGAGCCCGGCCAGGAACTCCGCCCGGACCGCGTCGCCGACGCGCGCGCGGTCGACGAGCAACCATCGCCCGGCGCCGACGGGCAGCGAGGAGCACCCGCGCCTCGGGAAGCCCGAGCACGGGCCGCACCGCCCCATCGACCCGGAGTGCGCCGCCCCCGGCCGGCTCGGCCGCGAGGTGACCGCGGCCGAACGCGACGGCTGCGGTGAGCGAGCCGTCGGCCAAGCCGGGCAGCAGGTCCTCCCTCTCCCGGGCACCACCGACCCGCGCCAGCACGGCTGAGGCCAGCACCGTGGGCAAGAGCGGTCCGGGGAAGAGCGCGGCACCGAGCTCCTCCAGCACGACGGCGAGCTCGACCAGCCCGAAACCCTCGCCGCCCGCCTCCTCGGAGAGGTGGAGCCCGAGCCAGCCCTGGGACGCCATCTTCTCCCACACCGGGGGGAGCGTCGCGGTCGCGCCCTCGGCCGCGGCCCGCGGCTCCGAGGGCGGGCAGTGCGCAGCCAGCCAGCGCTGGGCCGTGAGGCGGAGCGCCTCGTGCTCCTCGCTGACCGCGATGGTCACGAGCGCCGCTCCTCGAGCTCGACGGGCTCGCCGCCCCGCCACAGCGAGATCGCGCCCACCGGGCACCCCTGGGCAGCGACGCGCAGGCGGTCCTCGTCGGTCGCCGCCGCGTCGAGCACGACGGAATGGCCGTCTTCGCCGAGGTCGAAGGTGGCGGGAGCCCAGAACACGCAGTTGCCCGAGCCCATGCAGCGGTCCCGGTCGATGCGGATGTCGAGTGGTTCGGTCATGGGACGTCCCAGCGATCTTCGCGCGCTACGCCGCACGCAGGAGGACGGCGCTCGTCGGCCTGCCCTGCCCGAGGTGACCATGGTCTTCACGGCGAGAGCGTCAGGATCGGTCGAACACCACCGGCAGCGAGAGCGGGGACCGGAACGCCAAACCCTCGATGTGCGGGGGCTCCGCGTCCGGATCGAGCCGGAACGGGCCGAGCCGGTCGAAGAGGGTGTTGATCGCCACCCGGGACTCCATGCGGGCGAGGTGCATGCCCAGGCACACGTGCACCCCGAAGCCGAAGCCGACATGCTGGCGGATCTCCCGGAACATGTCGAAGCGGTCGGGGTCGGCGTACTTGCGCTCGTCCCGGTTGGCGGCACCGATCATCAGCGCGACGTCCGCCCCCTCGTCGATCTTGACCCCGGCCAGTTCCGTGTCGCACATGGCGCGCCGCAGGATCACCGTGACCGGCGGCTCCCAGCGAATGGCCTCCTCGAACGCCTGCGGAAAGAGGGAGCGGTCGGCGTACAGCGCGTCGAGCTGCGCCCGGTCGTGAAGCAGCCCGAACAGCAGGCTGCCCGAGGCGCGATAGGTGGTCTCGACCCCGGCCGGCAGCAACAGGCGCAGGAACGAGTAGATCTCCTCGTCGTTCAGCCGCTCGCCGTCGATCTCGGCCCGCACCAGGTCGCTGATGAGGTCGTCGCCGGGCGAGGAGCGGCGCTCCGCCATGACCTCCGCGAAGTAGTCCCGCAGGGCCGACGAGGCGGCAACGCCCCGTTCCCAGTTGGCCGCGACGCTCGTGATCTCAATCGCCCAGCGCTGGAACCGCTGGTAGTCGGACCGAGGCAGACCCAAGATGCGCGGCGATGACCTGGACGGGGAAGTTGAAGGTGACGTCGCGCACCAGGTCCGACCGGCCCCGCTCCACGAAGGAGTCGACCAATTCGTTGACCACGAGCGCGACCAGCCCCTCTTCCCAGCGCTCGAGCACCTTGGAGCGGAAGCTGCCTGCCACGAGGGCGCGGGTGAGCCGGTGTTCGGGCTCGTCCATCTCGAGGATGGTGCGACCCATCACCTGACCCATGATGTCCGCGTAGACGACGGACGAGAAGGTCTCGGTGTCCCGCAGGACCTGGACCACCTCGTCGAAACCGAACACCGTCACCGGCGGGGGCACGGTGGGGTCCCCGATCTCGGCGCCCTCGCCCAGGTCGATCGGGCCGACGTGCACCGGCGACTCGCGCAAAAGCTCGCGGAGCAGCGGAAACGGGTCGCGGATGTTGCCCGAGACGACGTCCTTGAGCTCGAACGGATCGAACGGAACGGCCGAGCTCGCGGTCTCTGTACCTGGCATCTGTGCCCCATACCCCCTAGATTGATGAAACAGCGGAACGATTCCCTGACATCGGCGTCATGTATATCAAACGATCGTTCGGGAGTCGATCTGCACTCGTAGCAACGCTCGTGACCGGGTCGGGGAACCAAGACCGATTCGACCGGGCTCGACAGCGGGGGCGCCGAGAGGGCGCGTGCTGGTGCGAAGGATGGACGGACCATGAAAAAGGCGGAACCGGATCTCGCCCCCGGGGCCGGTGCCGGCGAGGGGACGTCCACCAGGCCCGGGTCGCGAGTCGTCGGTGCCCTCGGGCGAAGAGTCGTCGGCTGCGCCGGGCGACGAGTCGTCGGCGGCGCCCGGCCACGGGTCGCCGGCCGGCCCTGGCAACGGCTCGTCGACCAGGAGAAGGATCCTGCACATCGCCCTCACGCTGATGTCCCAGCGCGGGGTCGACGGCACCAGCATGCGCGACCTTGCCGCCGCCGCCGAGCTCAACGTGGCGTCGCTCTACCACTACTTCCCCTCGAAGCGGGACTCTGCTCGAGTCCGTCCTGGTCGAGCAGGGCTTCCTCCCGCTGCAGGTCACGGTGCGGCCGCGCTCCGGACGGCCCGAGAGGGGCGGCCCTCCCGACCAGGACGGACGGGTGACACCGGGTGACACGGTCGTCGACACCGCGGCCGAAGCCGTCGTCGATGCAGCGGCCGATCGCGGCCGCCGACGCCGCGGCGGAGTCGGACCTGGCCGGCCTGATCGAAGCGATCCTGAACTCGATGTTGGCGGTCGAGGACTTCGTGCGCCTCATGGTGGGCGAAGCCATGCGGGGAGAGGCGACGGCGCGTTCGGTCGGGCTCGATCTGTTCTCCAACTTCGAGCTCTCCATTGAAGAGTGGGTGCGCACGCACCGCCCGGACCTCGACGAGCGTGACGGCGCGGCCGAGGTCTCACGCCTGATCAGCGCCATGGTGGTCGGTCTGTTCATTCAGCACGCCGCCGGCGCGCTGCCCAACGAGGGCGACGACCTCGCCGCCCTGGTCGCCAAGCGGTCCGCGGAGGCAGCACGGATCATTGCGCCGTGACGGCGCCGCCGACTCCGGATCGGCCTCCCACCGCCGTGGCCGTGGAAACCTTCGCCGCACCGGCCATCGAGGTGTGGCGCTACCGCCTCGACTTCACCAACCTGCCCGAGTACAACCCCGATGTGAGCGTGGTGGAACGGATCGCCGAGGGTGATCCCGGCGGCACGGGGGGCGTGCTCGGGCCGGGCGCCCGCTACACCTTCCGCCTCGCCGACGCCTCGAAGCCCGGGGTCACCCACCCGGTCGAGCTCTGGCCGGTCACCGTGGTCGAGCCCACGCTGGTGGCGGCCGCCATGACGGGGGCCAGCGACGCCTACGAGGAATTCACGGTCCGCCCGACGGGAGACGCCGGGTGCCGCCGGCGTCGGGGGACGGTGGTCGGCGCGGTGGGGCGGTGGTTGCGAGGCCACGCTCACGCTCTGGGTGTCCCTCCCGCCCGGTGTTCCCGACCACGTGGCCGCGGCAGTCGAGGCGAGCGGCCTGGCGCAGATCAGCAAGGAGCTCCGCCTCATGCGAGCCGTGCTCGAGGACGCGGCCCGGCAGCCCTCGACGTCCTGACCCCGTCGGGGTCTCAGTCGGTCGGCTGGGAGCCCGCGGTCGTGAGCCGCTCGGCCAGATTGGCCAGCATCTTGATGCCGATGCCCGGCGTGGTCGTGAGAAGCGAGCGGAACTCGCGTGCGTCGAACACGAGAAGGTCCATGTCGGTGAGCGCGACCACGTCCGCAGTGCGGATACCGCCGTGCAGGAGCGCCAGCTCCCCGAAGTAGCCGCCGGCCTTGAACCGCTTGACCTCCTTCTTCCCCACCCGGCACGACGCGTCTCCGTCGAGGACGAGGAAGAACTCGCGACCCGGCTCGCCCTGCTTGGTCAGCACGGTGCCCGCGCCCACGGTGACGGGCGTCCCGAGCTGCGCGATGGCGCGCAGCTCGCCCTGTGTGCACCCGGCAAACAGGGGCACCGCGCCGAGAAGAGTGATTTGCTTCTTCGGGATCCGACTGCGCATGTGACCGCCTCCCCTCCCTCCGGTGCAGCCCACCGGACCGGTGCCGGGAGCGTACCCGGGTCAGCCCCCGGCGCGCAGGCGTTCGCGCAGGGCGAACTTCTGCACCTTGCCCGACGCGGTCCTCGGCAGCTCGTCGACGGACCGGATCTCCTCGGGCCACTTCTGGCGGGCCAGCCCGGCCGCATCGAGGTGTGCCCGCAACGCGGCGAGATCCGGCGGCTCGTGACCGGGCTGCATACGGAAGAAGGCGCACCCGTGCTCGCCCAGCCGCTCGTCCGGCGCGGCCACCACTGCCACCTCGGCCACGCCCTCCATGTGCGCCAGCAGTTGCTCCACCTCGGCCGCGCTGACGTTCTCACCGCCCCGGATGATGATGTCCTTGACCCGGTCGGTGATGGTGAGGTAGCCGTCCTCGTCGAGCACGCCGATGTCACCGGTGCTGAACCAGCCCTCGTCGTCGACCGCCTCGGCCGTGAGCGCGGGATCGGTGTAGCCGGCGAATCGGTCGGGCCCGCGGGTGACGACCTCGCCGGGCCGTCCGACGCCGACGTCGCGTCCGTCCTCGTCGACCGTCCTCACCTCCACCCACTCGAGCGGGCAGCCGTCGGTGTGGATGCGCTTCTCCCGCGGCGCCTCGTGCGCGGAGCCGGTGACCGATGGATGCTCGGTGCTGCCGTAGGCGCGCACGAGGGAGATGCCGAGCCGGTCGGCGCGCTCGGCCACCGCGTCGGGGATCGGCGACCCGCCGAGCCCGATGTAGCGCATCAGCTCGATGTGCTCGGGACCGAAGCTCGGGCAGTCCAAGAGGCTGGTGAAGAAGTAGGTCGAGCCGCTGCCGGCCGAGATCTGCTCCTCGACCATGGCGCGGAGGACCGTCGGCGGATCCCAGCCGTCGATGAGGTAGAGCGGGCGACCGTTCACGAGGGGGCACAGGAGGCCGCCGAGCATGCCGATGGCGTGGCCGACCGGTGCGCCGATCAGGGCCGGCCGGTCGCGAACGGCCTGGTGGCCGGCCAGCTGGCGCACCTCGCAGCCGAGGGTTCGGTGGGTGTGCACGACGCCCTTGGGGTCGGCGGTGGTCCCCGAGGTGTAGGCCACCAGCGCCGGTGAGTCGGGGTCGAGCTCAGCCGGCCCGCCGATCGCGTCTGCGCCTCGCAGGTCGTCGAAGCCCAGCACGTCGGGCACCCCCGCCCGGTCGCCGACGACGAACACCGATTCCAGGTCGTTGAGTCCGTCGCGAACGGTGGCCAGCTCGGCCAGGAAGTCGCGCTTGGCGTAGCGCGCCACGATCACGAGGGCGCGGGCGCGGCTCTGGCGCAGGATGAAGCCGACCTCCTTCGGCCCGTAGAAGTGCACGATCGGCACCAGCGTCACCCCGAGGAGGGCGCAGGCGTAGAAGGTGACGGCGGCCTCGACCCAGTTGGGCAGCTGGAACGCGACCATGTCCCCGGGGCCCAGGCCGTGCGCCCGGAGTCCGCCCGCCACGCGGAGCGCCTCGTCGTAGACCTCCCCCACCGTTCCGATGTGCGGGTTCGTGGGCGACCAGATCCGGATTCGCCGCGTCGTGTCCTGCAGGAGGGCGTCGCTCAGGAACTGTCCGAGTGAACGGTCGTCCCAGGCACCCTCGGCCAGGTAGCGGCTCGCCAGATGCGGTGGCATCGGCCGGAGCCCGGCGCGCAGGTCGGAGGCCGGAGCCATCAGGACTCGAAGAGCTCCAAGAGCTCGTGGTCTCGACGAACGCGGCGGCCATCAGGTCGACTCTATGACCGATGACCACTGACGAGTGGCGAGTGGCGACGTGGCGCGTGGCGAGTGGCGAGTGGCGAGTGGCGACGTGGCGCGTGGCGAGTGGCGAGTGACAGCGGTCGTCACGAGGCCGACTCGATGAACATGGTGGCCAGCCGGCGGCGCTGCGCGGCCGCCCCGCCGGAGAGGACGTCGTTCTGCTTGACCCGCTTGAAGAGGAAGTGGGCGTCGTTGGCCCACGTGAAGCCCACGCCGCCGTGCAGCTGGATGTCGTCGCCCGTCACCCGCACCCCAGCCTCGGCGGCGTAGCTCGCCGCCATGGCCGCCGCCTGGGCGCGCTCGGGCGACTCGGTGTCGGAGGCCCAGGCTGCGAACTGGAAACCGGCCCGAGCCATCTCGACCTGCTGGAACATCTCGACCAAGACGGTGGCGGACCGTCTGGTAGGTGGCCACCGGCTTGTCGAAGACGACGCGCTCGGACGTGTAGGTGATCGCGTCGCCCAGGGCGCGGTCGGCGGCGCCGACCGTCTCGGCAGCCAGGACGACGGCCATGTCGTCCTGCACCCTCTCCCACAGCCCGCTTTGGCTGCCGCGGCGGCCCGAGCGGCACGACCGGGGCGTCCTCGAACACCAGCCGGGCCAGCTTCCGCGTGGGGTCGAGGGAGGGGACGATCTCGACCGAGACACCGGCGGCGGTGGCGGGCGAGTCGAGCAGGTACGAGCGCACGCCCTCCTCGCTGCGCGCCACGACGATGGCCCAGTCCGCAGTGTGGCCGTCGACGACCGCAGACTTGTGGCCGCTCACCACCCAGCGCGCGCCCTTGCGTCGCGCCCGGGCCCGCACCGTGCCGAGTGGCTCGCCGTGACCCTGCTCTCCGAAGGCGACGGTCCCGCGCCGCGTGCCGGCCGCGAGGTCAGCGAGCAGCTCGGTGGCGCCGAGGGCGCGGGCGGCCAAGGTGGCCGCTACCGCCGACGAGAAGAACGGGCCGGGCAGTGGGACACGACCCATCTGCTCCGCGACGACGCACACCTCGAGCAGTCCCGCGCTGTCGCCGGCACCGCCGAGCTCGTCGGGAACGAGCAGCCCGGTCCATCCGAGCTCGACCAGTGCGGACCACAGCTCAGGCGTGACCCCGGCGTCGTCGTCGGCGAGGCGGCGGAGCAGTTGGGGGTCACAGGCACGCTCGATCGCGGCGCGCGCCACCTCTTGGAGTGCCAGCTGCCCCTCGTCGTACGTGAAGTCCACGGCCTCCCCCGCGTGCGCCTCAGCGCTCGTGCCGGTGCGCGCCCACGCGACGACCGGTCCCTGACACCAGTGTCACAGTACACGGCGGTCCGGTATTCTTCCCCGGTGGACTTCGCCCTGGCGCCCGAGGACGAGAAGTTCCGCGACGAGCTCCGGGCGTGGCTCGACGAGCATCTCCCTCCGTTTCTCGAGGCGGAAGCCCTCGGCGACGACGCGCAGCTGAGCGGCGAGGCCAGCCAGAAGCGTCGGCAGCGGTGGCAGAAGAAGCTGCACGAGGGTGGCTGGGCCGCCATCCACTGGGGCCCCGAGTACGCCAACGGGCGCACCGTCAACGCCATGCAACGTCTCCTCTACTCCGAGGTGATGGCCGAGTACCGGACACCGGGCATGTTCAACACCAACGGGATCTGGCAGATCGGCCCGATGATCATCCAGTGGGGAACCGAGGAGCAGAAGGCGCAGTGGCTGCCGTCCATCCTCGAGGCGGAGGAGCACTGGTGCCAGGGCTTCAGCGAGCCCATGGCCGGCAACGACCTGGCCAATCTGCGCACCACGGCCATCTACGACCCCGAGACGGACGAGTACGTGGTGAACGGCTCGAAGATCTGGATCTCTTCGGCCCACCTGGCGACCTGGGGGCTGTTCCTCCTGCGGACCGACCCGAGTGCGCTGGAGCGGGGGAAGAAGCACGAGGGCATCACCGCCTTCGTGCTCAACCTGAAGACGCCGGGGATCGAGGTACGGCCGATCAAGGACATGGCGGGCGAGGAGCTCTTCAACGAGATCTTCTTCACCGACGTGCGCGTGCCGGCATCGTGGAGGCTGGGCGAGGAAGGTGCCGGCTGGATGGTGGCGATGGGCACGCTCGGCTTCGAGCGCGTCGGCATCGCGTCGCAGATCGCCATCCTGGCCGCCGACCTGCGGGCCGTGGTCGAAGCAGCCCGGAGCGTCAACCCCGACGCGCTGGAGGACCCCTCGCTGCGCGACCGGGTGGCCCGCTTGTGGACCGAGGTGGAGCTGGCGCGGCTCCTCTCGCTCCGGGCGCTGTCGAAGATCATGAAGGGCGAGAAGAACTGGCCGGAGGTGCCCTTCGCCAAGCTGTCGTGGTCGTCGATGGCGCAGACCCTGGCCGAGCTGGCCGTCGACCTGCTCGGGCCGGCGGGACTGCTGGCGCGCGGCGGAGCGGACTCGGTCGACCGGGGCAAGTGGACCAGGCTCTACGCCTTCCAGCGCTACTCGACCATCGGCGGGGGGTCCACCGAGATCCAGAAGAACATCATCGCGGACCGGGCCATCGCCATGCCCGGCAAGTCGCGCGCCTGACGGCGCTCGGGGCGGTCGAGGCGGTGACGACACCGGTGAGCACCGACCCTCGCTGCCGCGTGCATCGTGGGCGTCGCCCGCCGCACCTGGCACCGCGACGACCCCGAGGTGCTGGCGGCCGACGGGCAGGCACCCGAGCCTCTCGACATGTGGGAGGAGACGGCCCGGGCGGCGGCGGACGACGCCGGGGCTCCGGGCGCGCTCGGGGCGCTCCAGAGCATCGACGTCGTCTACTCACAGTCGTGGCAGTACGACGACGCGGTGGGCCGCCTGGCCGAGCGACTCGGAGCCTCGCCGCGGCGGGGCCGCTACTCCGGCATCGGGGGGTCGGTCCCCCATGTGCTCGTGACCGAGGTGGCACGCGACATGGCGTCGGGAGATCTCGATCTCGCCCTGGTCGCGGGCGGCGAGGCGCTGGCGACGGTGCGGGCGCTGAAGAAGGCCGGCGAGAAGCCGCGCTGGTCCTTCCGTCCGGCCGAGAAGCGCCCCTTCCCCATGGAGCATGGAGTTCGACCCGTCAGAAATCAGCCACGCCGTGTTCGAGGCCTATCTGACCTTTGCGCTCTTCGACAACGCGCGGCGGGGGCATCTCGGCCGCGGGCTCGAGGAGCATCGAGCGTCGCTCGGCTCGGTGATGTCCCGCATGACCGAGGTGGCGGCCACGAGCCCGCACGCCTGGTTCCCGGTGGCACGGGCCGCCGACGAGATCGCCGGCGTCACCGCGGACAACCGGATGGTGGCGTATCCCTACACGAAGCTGATGACCTCCATCATGGACGTCGACATGGCGGCGGCGCTCCTGATCGCGTCGGCCCAGAAGGCGGACGAGCTCGGCGTGCCCGAGGAGAAGAGGGTGTACCTGCGGGGATGGGGATACGCCGAGGACCCCGCCCACGTCGCCGGCCACGCCGAGCTGTGGCGTTCCCCCGGCCTCGCCGCCGCGTCGTCGGACGCCCTCGCGGGCGCCGGTGTCGGCGTGGACGAGGTGGCCCATTTCGACCTCTACTCGTGCTTCGCCAGCTCCGTGTGCTTCGCCCTGGACGCGCTGGGGCTGGCCGAGGACGATCCGCGCGGCGTGACCCAGACGGGCGGCCTCCCCTACCACGGGGGCCCGGGCTCGAACTACATGACGCACTCTCTGGCCGCCATGGCCGAGACGCTCCGCGCCGACCCGGGGTCCTACGGCCTCGTGAGCGGCGTCGGGATGCACATGCAGAAGCACGCCTTCGGCCTGTGGTCGACCACGCCCCCGGCCCGTGCCACGGCCGGGGAGCCGGGAATCGGCATTGGAACGGGAGCAGGAACGGGAAAGCTGGGGGCAGGCGAAGGTGCGGAGGTGGTCGGGATCGTGACCTCGCCGTCCGGCTCGGCGTCCGTGGCGGCGTACACCGTCCTCCACGGACGAGACGGCGCGCCCGACCGCGCTGTGCTGGTCTGCGACCTGCCCGCAGGCGGCCGCTGCTACGCGCTGCTCGACGGCGGGGCCGAGTCCCTGGCACAGGCCGAGCACGAGGAGCTGGTCGGGCGGCGGGTGACGCTCACGCCCGAGGACGGGTTGAACCTGGCCCGGGTCGGCTGACCCGCGGCGGTGTCCGTGCCGGTCCCGGCCATTCCCGTGGCTACCCGTCCCGAGCGCGCGCCGGTGTCTGGCGAGGGCGCCGGACGTGCCGGGCGATGTCGTCGGGGGCATCGACGGGTGCCGGGCGGGGTGGGTGCTCGTGACGGTGCCGTTCTCGATTGCCGCGGCGGCCGGCTCGGGAAGGACGCCGGTGCCGCCCCTCGAGCCCGGCGCGGTCGAAGTCCGACTGGTCCGACACCTGGCCGAGCTGGTCGACGACCTCGACTCGGGCCGCCTGGCCGCGGCCGCCATCGACATCCCCGTCGGCCTGCCCTTGTGCGGACCGAGGGCGGCCGACGTCGAAGCGCGGCGGCTCCTCGGGTCGCGGCGGAACTCGGTGTTCCCGGCCCCGGCGCGGCGCGTGCCTCGGGGCACGCACCTACGAGGAGGCGTGCGCGCGGTCACGAGAGGCGAGCGGCAAGGCGATCTCGCGCCAGCTCTTCAACATCCTCCCCAAGATTCTGGAGGCCGACACGGTGCAGTCGCCGTCCCGCCAGGACCGCCTGGTCGAGATGTGCCCCGAGCTGAGCCTCACCTTCATTTCGGGCGCGCCCATGGCGCATCCCAAGAGCACCGCCGAAGGCCGGGTCGGAGCGCATGGAGGCCTTGGGCTCGGTGTTCGGGACCTCCGTCGTGGCTCGTCACGCGGCGTGCCCACCGGCAGGCGCACGGGCCGACGACGTGCTCGACGCCTTTGCCGGCGCGTGGACCGCGCTCCGCCTCGCCTCGGGCGCGCACCTGCGACTGGGGGGCGAGCGCGACGAGCGCGGGTTGCGGATGGAGGTCGTGGCCTGAACCCGGGCCACAATGGCCCGGTGCCCGTTGCCCTGTTCGACCTCGACCACACGCTCTACGACCGCGAGGGCACGTTCCGCCGCTGGGCGGCCGCCTACGTCGCCGGGCGACCGGACCCGGCCGGTGAGGTCGAGTGGCTGTGCCAGGTCGACGGCGACGGCATGACCGATCGGGCCGAGATGTGGACCCGGGTCCGACGACGGTACGGCCTCGAGACGCCCGTGCCGAAGCTGGAGGCCAGGTACCGCCGGGAGTACCTCGACACCCTCGAACCAGACCAACGCGTCATCCGGTCTCTCGGCTTGCTGCGCGACGCTGGTTGGCGCATCGGGGTGGTCACCAACGGCCCGACGCCGCACCAAGCGCGCAAAGCCGACCGGTTGGGTCTCCTGTCCCTCGTCGACGGCTTCTGCGCATCGGGTGAGGTCGGCTTCGCCAAGCCCGACCCGAGGATCTTCCACGAGGCCATCCGTCGCTGCGGGGGTCCCCCTTCGGACACGGAGACGTGGATGGTGGGCGACTCGCCGCAGTCCGACATCGGGGGAGCGCGCCCACTCGGAATCCGGACCGTGTGGATCCACCGGGGACGGGACTGGGATCCTGCGTTCGGCGCGGCTCCCGACCACATCGCCGGATCCATTCCCGAGGCAGTCGATCGGATCAGATCAGGGTCAGCCCTCCGTCCACGGCGAGCACCTGCCCGGTGATGTAGCTCGCCTCGTCCGAGAGCAGGAACACCGCCGCGGCGGCGACCTCCCATGCCGTCCCTTGGCGGCCGAGCGGCACCGGGGCGCGGGTCCGCGAAGGCCGGCCGGCGGAGGCGGCGCGCCCGAGAGGGGTGTCGATGAGTCCCGGCGCGAGCACATTGGCCCGGATGCCGCGGCGCGCCCCCTCGACCGCGACGTGCCGGGACAGGCCGATGAGGCCCGCCTTGGAGGCGTCGTAGGCAGGGATGCGGCTGCCCGGGCGAAGCCCGGCCACCGAGCCCACGAAGACGATGGCGCCGTGGTCGGGCAACGTCACGAGGGCGCGGCGAACCAGCATGAAGTGCGCCCGCAGGTTCAGCGCGAAGGTGCGGTCCCAGTCGTCGGGCGAGGTGCCGGCGACGCCCATCCCGTAGCCGGTGCCGACGTTGAGGACGATCCCGTCGGGGACGGACGCGCCGTCGACGGCCAGCCGGCAGCCCTCCTCGGTGGTGACGTCGGCGACAACGACGGCGGCCGTGCCTCCCTCCTCGCTGATGAGCCGCCACGTCTCCTCGGCGGACGCTTCGTCCCTGTCCACGCAGACGACGGACGCGCCCTCGTGCGCGGCGCGGACGGCGATGGCGCGCCCGTTGCCCACGGGCGAGTCGGGATCGCGCGACGGCTGGGTGCCCGCTCCGACGACGGTGATGCAGCGCCCCTGCAACAGGCCGCTCACCGGATCACTCCTCTTCGGGCGGGGTGGGTCCCGCCGACACCGTCGCCGCCTGCGCCAGGGCCCTCGGCTCGAGCTGGACGCGCAGTGAGGACAGCACCGTCGTGAGCATCATGTAGTGAGCGATCAGCATCACGAGCTCGATCATCTCGCTGTCGTCGAGTTGAGCGGCCAGGTCGTCCCAGGTTGCGTCCGAGATCGACCCCACGTCGGCCGTCTCGTCGACGGCGCGCAGGGCCGCGGCCTCGAGCGGAGGCCACGACACGACCGAGACGTCGCCCCCGACCGCCTCGATCTCGGCCCGGCTGACGCCCTCGCGCTCGGCCAGCTCGATGTGCTGGGCCCACTCGTAGGGACCGTCGAAGCGCGCCGCGGTGCGCAGGACGACCAACTCTCGCAGCCGGCCTGGCAGGGTGCCGACGAGGAGTGCACCGCCGAACGCGGTCCAGCGCCGGAACAGCTCCGGCGCTCGAGCCAACGTCGTGAAGATGTTCATCGGCTCCTCCATGCCGCCCGACGACGCCTGGAGCAGACGGGTCAGCCGCTCGTCCCACTCTTCCGGAGGCAGCGGGACGATGCGGGGGTTGGGCATGCTCAGAATCGTAGGCGTCGGCGTCGGTCCGCGTCGGTCCCTCGGTCCCTCGGTCCCTCGGTCCTTCAGTGTCGCGGACGGAAACCTATCGGCGGCGTTCCGGCGCCGGGAAGACGGCTGATCGCCGCGTCCGGGCGCGACACCTCGTCGATCAGCCCGTAGGCGACGGCGGCCGGCGCGTCGAGATACCTGTTCGCCTCGAGGTCCTCGCGCACCTGCGCCACCGGGCGGCGAGCGGCCTCGGCCACCCGGGCGCAGAAGCGCTCACGCTCGTCCGTCCGCAGCTTCGACCATTGCGCCACATCGCGTACGTGCACCGGCGACTGCTCCGTCGTCGGCTCGCGCAGCGCGAAGCGCGTGCTCGGCATGGCCACCCGCCGCGCGCACACCGCGACGACACCCACTGCTCCGGCCCCGACCTGGCCGAGGCACAGGGCGTGCACCGGGACCCCCAAGAGCTCGATCACGTCCATGAGCGTGAGCGCGAGGGCCAGGCTCCCTTCACCGCTGTCGACGCGCAGGGTGACGGGCTCGTCGCCTTCCGCATCGAGCGTCATGAGCTCGGCCGAGGTGCGCGCCGCGGCGAGGTCGTCGAGCGGACCGTGCAACAGCACGACGCGCTGCTCGAAGAGCCGGCGCGCCAGCAGCTCCGGCATGACGCCGGTCTGGTTGGATGGAGACGCCGGCGGATACAACGCCGGCCAGTCGCGCTCACCCATGCCGGATCCTCCATTCCAGTCGGGCCCCGAGGGCCTGCGTGTACCGCTCGACAGTAGAGAGCCTCACGTCGAGGTCGCCCGCCTCGAACCGCGCCACGGCGGACTGCGACGTCCCCATGCGCTGGGCCACCTCGGTCTGGGACAGCCCGAGCTCGCGGCGCAGCGAGATGAGCTGGCCCGTCACCGAGCGACGGCGTTCGGCCATCTCCTTGAACCCGGGGAAGACCGTCTGGTGGCGACGTTCGCTCACGCTGGCATTATCTCACATTTGATATATCCTGACAGTGAGGCCGGTGCCCCCTCGGCCGCACCGCCAGGAGCCCGTCCCCTTCCGGGCACCGTGAAAATGGAGGAACGCCATACCATGCCGACGCCGAATCCAGTCCAGGTCCTGGTCCCGACGGTCATAGAGGAGGGAAGCCGGGGCGACCGTGCCTTCGACATCTACTCGCAGCTGCTCCGTGAGCGCATCGTCTTCCTCGGCCAGGAGGTGGACGACCAGGTTGCCAACCTGATCATTTCGCAGATGCTGTTCCTCGAGGCCCAGGACAACAAGAAGGACATCGCCCTCTACATCAACTCACCGGGCGGCGTCGCCTACGCCGGCATGGCCATCTACGACGTGATGCAGCACGTCGAGCCCGACGTCTCCACCATCTGCGTGGGCATGGGGATGTCGGCGGCCGCCATGATCCTCTCGGGCGGTACGGCGGGGAAGCGCTTCGCTCTTCCCAATGCCCGGATCATGATCCACCAGGGGTCCGCCGGTGCCCGGGGCGCACCGTCCGACATGGAGATTCAGCTCAGAGAGGTCCTCTCGCTGACCCGGCGCATGGCCGAGATCATCGCCTACCACAGCGGCCGGCCCGTTGAGCAGGTGTCGGCCGACATCGACCGTGACTGCTACATGACGGCGGCCGAGGCGTGCGACTACGGGATCGTCGACGACATCATCGTGCCCCGCCGAGGCCTGTGCGCGCCGGCCGAGTCCGGCGAGCCTGTCGAGCCCGTCGAGCCCGAGCTCCAGGTGGCGAGAGCCTGACGCAGGCCGAGCGGGCCTGACCGGAGCGGCGCCGCTGGCCTCGGAGCACCGGTCGGCGCACGCTTCGCACCCCGACGGGGTCGGCGCATAAGGTGGGTGACACGAGTGTCAGGGAAGGCGCGGCCGGTTGCCGACCCGCACGAGGGGAGGACAGACCGATGCGCACCGAAGACCTGGTCCTGGTCAGCGTGGACGACCACGTCATTGAGCCCCGCGGGATGTTCGACGGGCTCCTGCCCGCGAAGTACCAGGACAAGGCGCCCAAGCTCATCCGGCGCGACGATGGGACCGACTACTGGTTCTACGACGGCAGCCAGATCCCGAATGTCGGCTTGAACGCCGTCGTCGGCCGCCCGCCCGAGGAGTACGGGGTCGAGCCCATGTCGCTCGACGACATGCGCGTCGGTTGCTACGACGTCCACGAACGCGTGCGGGACATGTCCGTCAACGGCGTCCTCGGGTCGATGTGCTTCCCCTCGTTCCCCCAGTTCTGCGGCCAGCTCTTCGCCCGGCGCGAGGACAAGGACGAGGCGCTGGCCATGATCCGCGCCTACAACGACTGGCACATCGACCAGTGGTGCGGCGCCGAGCCCGGGCGCTTCATCCCGCTCTCCATCCCCGCCATCTGGGACCCTGAGTTGGCGGCCGCCGAGGTGCGCCGCGTGGCCGCGAAGGGCTGTCACGCGGTGACGTTCTCGGAGAACCCCGAGAAGCTCGGTTGGCCGTCGCTGCACTCGGACCATTGGGACCCGTTCTGGACGGCCTGCGCCGACGAGGGCACCGTCGTCTGCATGCACCTGGGCTCTTCCTCCCAGCTCGTCGTGACCTCCGCTGAAGCGCCGATCGACGTGATGATCAGCCTCCAGCCCATGAACATGGTGCAGGCGGCGGCGGACCTCTTGTGGTCGCCCATCCTGCGCAAGTACAAGACGCTCCACTTCGCGCTCTCCGAAGGCGGCATCGGCTGGATCCCCTATGCGCTCGAGCGCATCGACTACGTCTACCAGCACCACCACAAGTGGACGGGCCAGGACTTCGGCGACATGCTCCCGAGCCAGGTCTTCAAGGACCGCATCATCACGTGCTTCATCGACGACGCCTTCGGCGTCGACAGCCGCAAGTACCTCAACATCGACAACATCACGTGGGAGTGCGACTACCCGCATTCGGACTCGACCTGGCCCACGTCACCCGAGGCGTGCATGAAGTATCTGGCCGACGTGCCCGACGAGGAGATCAACAAGATCACGCACCTCAACGCCATGCGGCACTTCCAGTACGACCCTTACAGCGTGCGACCCCGAGAGGCGTGCACGGTCGGGGCGCTCCGGGCCGAGGCGAGCGACGTCGACACGTCGTTGGTGTCCCGGGCGCGCGGACACACGACCACGAACGAGGAGGGCATCGTCAGCATCTCGACCATGCTCGCCAGCACCCCCGTCAGCCAGGACTGAACGCCTCGTCTCGACGACCTGTGCCGATCGACTACGCCGTCGGTGACGACCACATCGTCACCATCACGATCAACCGTCCCGAGGCCCGGAACTCGCTGGACATGGAGCACTTCTTCCAGCTGCGATCGGCCTGGGACCGCTTCGCCGAGGACGACGACGCCTACGTCGCCATCGTGACGGGCGTAGGCCGCGACTTCTGCGTCGGCGCCGACCTCAAGACGTACATCCCCCAGATCACGGAGCTGCAGCGGAAGATCAAGTCCGGCGACGTGGAGGAGCTCGGGGGCTATCGCCTCGACGACGGGGTCAAGGCGGTGCTGCGCGGGACGCGCCTGTACAAACCGATCATCGCCGCCGTGAACGGGACGTGTGTCGCAGGTGGCATGGAGATGCTCGGCGGGACGGACCTGCGGGTGGCCGCCGACACGGCCACGTTCGGTGTCATGGAGCCCAAGCGCGGCCTTTTCGCCGGCGGTGGGACCACCGTGCGCCTCCCTCGGCAGGTCCCCTACCCGGCCGCCATGGAGCTGCTCCTCTGCGCCGACCAGGTGCCGGCGGAACGGGCCTACGAGATGGGCTTGCTCAACGAGGTCTGCCGGCCGGGCGACCTGATGGAGCGCGCCTACGACTACGCGCGCCGCATCACGGCCAACGGTCCCTTCGCCGTGCGCAAGACCAAGGAGTCGGTGCTGCGCGGGATGGCGACCGACATGACCGAGGCCTACCGGATTGAGTCGGAGATCTCCGGGGAGGTCTTCTCGAGCGAGGACGCCAAGGAGGGTCCGCTGGCGTTCGCCGAGAAGCGGGCTCCCAACTGGAAGAACCGCTGAACACTCAACACTGAACACTGAACGTCATCGTTGGACGCCGCGTGGCACCAGCGCGTAGACAAGCGTCACCTGGTCGGTCTCGAGCTGGGTTCCCGGTTGGACCGGGACCGCTCCGGAGGTGGCGTTCTGGTCGAACCCGGCGCTGGCGTACGGGGCCTGCTGCTGCGGTTGCGTGTTGTCGGTCAGGGAGCACACCGGCCCCAGCCGGCGCCCAGCGGCGGCGGCCATCGCCTCGGCGTGGGCCACGGCGAGGTGGACCGCCTGGGCCCTCGCCGCGTCCTGGACCTTCGACGGGTCCCCGATGGAGAAGGTGAGCCCGTCGATCTGAGCGGCGTTGCCGGCGGCTCCGACGACGGCGTCGATCGCCGCCCCCGCCTTCGCGACGTCACGCAGCGTGGCGTTGACCGTGTCGGTCACCTGGTAGCCGGTCAAGGTGGGCACGCCGTGGGGATACGCATACTGCGGCTGCAGGGTCAGTCCCGTCGTCTGCACGTCGCGCGACGCCACGCCGCTCGTGGTGAGCGCGGCGAGCGCCTGGGTCACCTTGGCGTTGTTCTCGCTCAGTGCGTCCGCCGACGACCCGGCGGTCGTGCTGAAACCGAAGACCGCGTTGAGCACGTCGGGTGTCCCCGTTGCCTGGCCCGTGCCCTGGACCGTGATCCTCGAGGTCGAGGCGCTGCAGCCCTGTGAGGCCGAGGCCGTCGCCGTGGCCGACGCCGAAGCCGGGGAGGCGCCGCCGGCGTCGCCCAGCGCGACCGCCAGCGCGGCGGCACCGAGCACGAGAGCGCCTCCGGCCAACGCGACGACGAGGGCGCGCTTGGTCACCCTCGTGGGGCGGACGGGACCGGCTTCGGCTTCGGGATCGGCTTCGGGCATGGTCTGACCTCCTGCGGCTCGAAAGGCTGGTTCCTTCCAGGAGGTGAGACGCCGCTGGGCGCGGATCGGTTCGCTACGGGATCGGTCCCGTCCGCTCAGACCGGTTCGGATCAGTCCCGTCCGGTCAGCCGAGCGCGGTCAGGGCCTCCTCGTCGAGGTCGACATCGACTGCCGCCAGGTTCTCCTCCAGGTGCGGGAGGGACGACGTGCCAGGGATGAGCAACACGTTGGGCGAGACATGGAGCAGCCAGGCCAGGGCGACCTGCGCCGGCGTGGCCCCGAGACGATCCGCCGCGCTTCGTACCGCCGGGTGGGTGAGCACGGGCTTGTCGGGCATGAAGGCCGAGCCGAGCGGGAAGTACGGAACGTAGGGCACCCCGTCGGCGCGGCAGGCCTCGAACACGTCCTGCCCCGACCGGTCCGCCACGCTGTACGCGTTCTGCACGCACGCGATCGGCGTCGTCTCACGCGGCACGGCGGTACTCGTCGAGCGTGACCGTGCTCAGCCCGATCGCGCCGATCAGGCCCTCCTCCCTGAACGCGACCATGGCGGCGACCTGCTCGTCGAACGGCACCTCGCTGTCGGGATGGCGGCGCAGGTTGACCACCGGCACCTGCTCCAGGCGCAACGAGGCCAGGTTGGCCTCGATGCCCTGGCGCAACTCCTCCGGTCTCTGCGCGCCGATCCACGCACCGGTGTCGTCTCGAGCAGCGCCGACCTTCGACACGAGGACGAGGTCGTCGGGGTACGGGTGCAGCGCCTCGCGGATGAGGTCGTTGGCGACGTTGGGACCGTAGAACTGGGCGGTGTCGATGTGGTTCACGCCTGCGTCGACGGTACGACGCAGGATCGCGAGGGCGGTCGCCCGGTCCTTCGGCGGCCCGAAGACGCCCGGTCCCGGAAGCTGCATGGCCCCGAAGCCCATGCGGCGGACCCTCCGGCCCCCGAGGTCGACCTCCTCCCCGGCCGTCACCCTCGACCCGTCTTTCGCAGCGCCATGAGCGAGGGGAACCCGACGACGAAGGTCTGCAGGCTCCAACCCGGGGCCGGCAAGCCCCGCTTGGCGGCGATCCGTCCAGCCGCGACGGCCTCGGCCGCATGGATGACGGCCGTGGCGACGAGGAGGGCGCGCAGCGCACGGCGTGGGGGCAGCGTGCCGCCGCTCAGTTCGGACGCGAGCTGGTAGGACTTGGGACTGACGACCAGCTTCGTCAGCACCACGATTCCCCCGTCGAGGACGAGGAACCACAGCAGGGAGGGGCGTTGGACGCCGTCTCGTTTCATCCCCTCGTTCTACCCCACGGGGCTGGCGGCGAGCTGACCGCAGGCCGCATCGATCTCCGCGCCCCTCGTGGCCCGGATCGTCGCGTTGACCTCCAGCGAGGTCAGCTCGTCGCGAAATCCCCGGACTCGCTCCGGCGGCGAACCGACCACCGGATAGCCGGGCGTCGGGTTCAGGGGGATGAGGTTGACGTGCGCACGCAGGGGACGGGCGAAGGCGGCGAGCTCGGCCGCGTCTCGCGCGGTGTCGTTCACCCGGTCGATCAACGCCCACTCGATGGAGAGTCGGCGGCCGCTCCGCTCCACGTAGTCGCGACAGGCCTCGGACAGGACGGCGAGCGGGTAGCGGCGATTGATCGGCACCAGCTCGTCGCGCAACGTGTCGTTGGCGGCGTGCAGGGAGACGGCGAGGTTCACCGGGAGGGACTCTTCGGACAGCCGCCGGATTCCCGGCACCAGTCCCACGGTCGACAGCGTCAGGTGACGCGCCGAGAGGCCCATCTCGCCGTGCAGGCGGACCACGGCGGCCCACACCCGGTCGTAATTGGCGAGTGGTTCGCCCATGCCCATGAACACGACGTTGGAGAGACGCCGGGGCCTCGCCTCCCGAATGGCGACCGCCACCTGTTCGACGATCTCGCCCGCGGACATGTGGCGCCGGAAGCCGGCCTGCCCCGTGGCGCAGAACTGGCAGGCCATGGCGCAGCCGGCCTGGGTCGAGACGCAGACCGTGACCCGGTCGGGGTACGCCATGAGCACCGACTCCACCCGGCTGCCGTCGGCGAGCGCCCACAACCACTTGGTCGTCTCCCCGCCGTCCGCCGTGCGGCGCGAGAGCTCCGCGGAGCGACGGCGGGAGCGCCGCGGCCAGCCGGGCGCGCAGGGGCGCCGGCAGCTCGGTCATCTCCTCCGGACGCTGCACCCTCAGATGCAGACCGTCCCAGACCTGTCGGGACCGGAAGGCGGGCTCATCCTCGAGGAGCTCGCTCAGCTCGGCGCGGGACAGTTCGTAAGGCCCGGGCACCGTTCCATTCTCGTTGCTGCGGAGCCCCGACCCGGCACGGTCACGCGCCATCGCACCCCCAGGCCGGCGCCGGAACCCAACCATGGCGCCAGACGTCCGCGCCGGCCGGGAGGGTCAGTCGCGTCCCAGGATCACCGTCCCCGCGGCCGTGAACCAGCCGCTCTCACTGCGCAGGATGTCCCTTCACCGTGGAGGATGGTCGCCTACCCACCAGGAGGTCGTCCTCCGCCGCCGGGAAAGACCGCCCTCGCTGTTCGGGCTGATCGGATCGACACTGACACGGACGTCATCTACCGTGAAGTCCCCGCTCCGACGCGTGCTGTTTTGCCGCCGGCCGGCGGAGGAGCGGGCCGACGGGCCGAGGGGGCGACGGAGCGAGGGAGGGAGGGAGATGGCGAGGACGGACACGGCGCTCGACGTCACCGGCCGTCCGACCGCGCTGCGCCACGTCGACCTCGACACGTTCTTCAGTCCGAAGCGGGTGGCGGTCGTCGGGGCGTCCGACACCAACGCCCGGACGAACACGGCTCTGACCGTGAAGATCACCACCTGGGCCGAAGCCGGCGGCGCCTCCGTGCACTACGTGAACCCGAACCGCTCCGTCGTGGCCGGGCGCCCGACGGTGAAGTCGCTGACCGACATCGACGAGCAGCTCGATCTCGTCGCCATCCTCGTCGGAGACCCGCTTCCCGTCCTCCGCGACGCGGTAGCGGCCGGGGCGAAGTTCGCCGTCGTCTTCGCGGCAGGGTTCGCCGAGGTTGGCGCGAAGGGCGAGCGGATCCAGGCGGAGATGGAGCGGATCATCGAGTCCGGAGACACTCCACCTGCTCGGGCCGAACACGAACCTCAACGCGTTCGAGGTGTTCCGCGACGACCTCCCCGGTCCCGCCATGGCGCTGATCACCCAGAGCGGGCACCAGGGCCGCCCCGTGTTCCAGGGCCAGGAGATCGGGATCAAGCTGTCGCATTGGGCGCCGACGGGCAACGAGGCGGACCTGGAGTCGGCCGACTTCATCGACTACTTCTCGAGCCTCCCGACCACCGGCGCGGTGGCCTGCTACATCGAGGGGTTCAAGAACGGCCGCACCCTCCAGCTGGCCGCCGACGCGGCGGCCCGGCGCAAGGTGCCCATCGTGGCCGTGAAGGTGGGGCGGACCGACGAGGGCACTTCCATGGCCAAGGCCCACACCGGCCACCTGACCGGATCCGACGAGGTCGTCTCCGCCGTCTTTCGCCAGTACGGGATCCAGCGGGTCGACGGTCTCGACCAGCTGCTCGATGTCTCGGCCGCCCTGGCGCGCACCAAGGCGCCGGCACCGGCCGCGCTGCGCCGTCTGGTCCGTGGAGCCGGCGGCAGGGTCTGCGTGTACTCCATCTCGGGCGGGACGGGCGCCCACATGGCGGACATGGTCGCCGCCGCGGGACTGGAGCTGCCGCGACTGAGCCCGGCGTCGCAGACGCAGCTGCACGAATGGATCCCGCCCTACCTGCGGGTCTCCAACCCGGTGGACAGCGGCGGCCCGCCGGTGGGCGACTGGCGCGGGCCGAAGATCATTCAGACGATGCTGGCCGACCCCGGCGTGGACCTGTTGCTGTGCCCGATCGCCGGCGCCGTGCCCTCCATGGCCGACAAGCTGAGCGAGGACCTGGTGGCGGCCGCGGCGACGACGGACAAGCCGCTCTTCGTGGTGTGGGGTTCGCCGGTCGGCAACGAGGAGGCCTACATCGAGACCCTCCTCGGCAGCACGGTGCCGGTGTTCCGGACGTTCACCAACGCGGTCATGGCCGCCAAGGCGTACTTCGACCATCACCGGTTCGCGCGTCGTACCGGTCGCGCGTTCACCCGCCCGGTGCGCCGGCCGTCGCCGGCACGGTCGGAGGCGATGCCCGTCGTGATGCCCGACGGGCGCGCCGCGCCGAGGGAGCGGCGAGGTGCTGTCGGAGCAGGACTCGAAGGCGTTGCTCCAGGCCTACGGCATCGCCGTGCCCGCCGAGCGGGTGGTGACCTCGGCCGCCGAAGCGGCGAGGGCGGCGAAGGGGCTCGGGTTCCCCGTCGTGATGAAGATCGTCTCGGCCGACATCGCCCACAAATCGGATCTGGGGCTGGTCGCCGTCGGCGTGCGCGACGAGGACGACGCCCGGCGCACGTACCGTGTGCTGCCGGCCACGGCCGCCGAGGCGCGGCCCGAGGCGACCGTCGACGGCGTGCTGGTGGCCGAGATGGTCCCGGGAGTGGAGACCGTCGTCGGCATCGCCCAGGACGACCTGTTCGGCCCGGTGGTCATGTTCGGCCTGGGCGGGGTGCTCGTCGAAGTCCTGCGGGACGTGACGTTTCGGGTCCCGCCCTTCACGCCACGCGACGCGGCGGCCATGCTGGGCGAGCTGCCGGGGTCCGCCGTCCTCGACGGGGTAAGGGTAGGCCGCCGGTGGACCGGGAGTCGCTCGTCGACACGTTGATGCGGATGCAACATCTCGCCGTCGACCTGTCGGGCGAGGTGGCCGAGGTGGACGTCAACCCGCTCCTGGCCGGCCCCAACGGTGCGGTCGCGGCCGACGCGCTGGTGGTGCTGGCCTGATCATGACCGGCGGCGGCGGTCGTCACGCAGGCGGCGACGACGGGCGGTCAGAAACGCCCGGACGACGTCGTCGTGGTGGTGGTGCCGACGCCCGTCGTGCTGGTCGTCGGCGCCGTGGTGGACGTGGTCGTCGTCGAGCCGCCCCGGGGCCGGCGACGTCGTGCTGGTCGACGTCGAGGTCGACGCCGTCGGGGCTCGTGCTCGTCGTCGTGCTCGTGCTCGTCGTCTTCGTGCGTGGTCGTCGTGGTCGTCGTCGGCGCAGGTGGGGCACGAGAGTTCTTCAACGTCGGCCGACCTGCGCGGCCGGAGATCACGACAGCGGCTTCCCGGCCCCAGTTCGACGGCCGCGATGAACGCGAGGGCGAGCGGGAACGACCATCCCGGCGGCCGGCAGCTCCTGATCACGTCCATCCTCGATTGGAGGCCGGTCGTCGCCGCGGTCACGGCCCCGCGACCGGCGGGGGTCACCTGGCCCTGGCCTGCGACCTGGTCGTGATGGCCGAAGAGGCCAAGTCTCGACGTCGTCCGTCGACGTCGACGTCGCGGCCGACGCCGGCGGGGCCTGGGTCCTGCCGTCCCGTCGCTCGTCCGTAGCGCCCAAGAGCAGTGCGTCGTCGGCGACGACGTCCGCGACCGAGGCCTACCGCATCGTGCCCGCTCAATCGACTGAGCCGCCACGCGGCCCGATCGTGGCCGCGACGGTGGCCCGCTGGCCGACCCGGATCGTGCCCTTACCCCGAAGGCCGAGGCGATCGGGCGGCGAGGGGCTCGCCAGCCGGGGCCAGGATCGGCGGACCGAGAATCATCGCCGGGGAGCGAGGCCAGGCGCCAGGACCGCCAGTGCCGATACTCGGCCACCGGGCTGATGCGATCCCCGACGTGGTGGCGACGGCCGCCGACAGGCGACGGCGCAGGCGAAGGCGAAGGCTCGTCGCAGCTCGACCGTGACCGTCTCGTCGGTCACTCCCCCACCGCGCCGTCGATGAGCTCACGCAACAGGTCAGCATGACCGTTGTGCCGGGCGTACTCCTCAATCATGTGGACCACGATCCAGCGCAACGACACGTCGTCCTTGGTCTCCGCCGCCAGCTGGTCGAAGGAGTCCGCGCCCTCCACGATGGCTCGCGACACGTCGCATTGGTGCAGGAAGCGCTCCATGTCCTCGGGCACCCGCGCCGGGTCGAGGTCGTTGAAGTCCACGTCGACGTCCTGCGAGGTGTCGAACGGCTGCGGCGAGCCCGTCGCGGCAAAGCACTTCTCGAACCAGCTCCACTCGACGTACGTCATGTGCCGCACCAGCCCCAGGAGGCTCAGCCCTGAAGGGGGCACGCCCAGCCGGACCATGTCCTCGGGCTCGATACCCTCACACTTCCAGAGCAGCGTCGCCCGCTGGTAGTCCAGCCAGACCGTGAGCATCGTGCGTTCGTCACCGGTCATCGGAGGCTCGGGCCGCGAGTCCATCGGCCCACCATAACGGAGCGCCCCGGCGGCGAAGGATCCGCCCCGAAGGGGGCCGGTAGCATTGAATCCGTGCGCGACCGCTGGTTCTCGAGGCGAGCCGTTTCGCTGCACCTGGCCGTGCTGATCTTCGTACCCGGGTGCGCCGTCGCAGCGTGGTGGCAGGTGACGAGGGCGGCCGACGGGAACCAGCTCAGCTACCTCTACATGGTCATGTGGCCGATCTTCGGTCTCCTCGGCATCTTCTTCTGGTGGCTGCTGGTGCACACCGACTACGACACGGTCGGCCTCAAGGGCATGCGCAACCGCGAGACGTCCCCGTTACCTTCGCCTTCGTTTCGCCTCACGGCGAGCCGGCTGCCTCGGTTCCCGTCGCCCCGGCTGAGGCAGCGTCACCAATCGCCGAGGACCTCGACCCCGACCTGGCCGCGTACAACGCGAGACTGGCCGAACTGGCGAAGGAAGGCCCCAAGACCTGGCGTCGGCCCGAGCGTGTCGTCGCCCGTCGGACGTCGCGGTGAGATTCTTCCGGCGCCTGACCGAGCGCGGCCTCACCGGCGCCGCTGTTCCGCTACCAGCTGATGGCGAACATCGTCGGCGTGCTCATCATCCCGCTGTTCGTCTTCACCGGGCTGCACTTCGCCTCCGGGAAGAACAGCTTCAAGGCCGAGCTCGCCATCTTCGGCGTCTCCCACGGCTACCTCTACATCGTCTACCTGGTGACCGCCGGGTTCCTCGCCTTCAAAGCGCGGTTGCCCATCCCGTGGATCCTCCTGATGTTCGTCGCCGGCCTCATACCCGGCCTGACGTTCGTCGTCGAGTGGCTCGTCGTCACCCGCAAGATCCAACCGCTCGTCGCCGCGCAGGCCGAGGCGCCATCGGGCAGCCAGCCGCCCGGGACCGTCAGCCCAGCCGCTCGATGACCGTGGCGTTGGCCTGCCCGCCACCCTCGCACATGGTCTGGAAGCCGAATCTCCCCCCGGTCGCCTCCAGGTGGTTCAGGAGGGTGCCCATCAGCCGGACGCCGCTGGCCCCGAGTGGGTGCCCCAGCGCGATCGCCCCGCCCCGAGGGTTGAACCGCTCGGGGTCGTAGCCGAACTCGTTGCGCCACATCAGTGCGATCGCGGCGAAGGCCTCGTTGCACTCGACCGCGTCGAACTGCTCGACTTTCATGCCCGAACGCTTGAGCAGCTTGTAGGTCACCGGCACCGGCGCGGAGAGCACGATGGCGGCGTCCTCGGCCGCCACCGCGAAGTGGGCGAAGCGGGCGCGGATCGGCAGCCCGAGCGACTCGGCGACGGCGCGGTCGGCGATGAGCATGGCCGCGGCGCCGTCGGTCGTCTGCGACGAGTTGCCCGCTGTGATGTCGGGCGCCGTCTCGGGCTCCCAGCTCTGCGCCGGCGGGAGCGCGGCCAGCGCCTTGATCGTCGAGTTGCGCCGGATGCCCTCGTCACTACGCAGGTACTCCCCGGTCAGCGTGCCGTCCTCGGCCTTGATCGGCACCGCCACGGCCTCGCGCTCGAAGTGGCCGTCGTCCCAGCTCTCGGCGGCCCGTCGATGTGATTCGAGCGCATAGGCGTCCATGTCGGCGCGGGTGATCCCGTAGCGCTCGGCCAGAACCTGGCTCACGCGGAACTGCGTCCACAGGCGCCCGTCGACCTGCTCCATGAAGGACGGCGGGAAGGGCCCGACACCGCCCCGGGCGTTCGACGCCAGTGGGACCCGGCTCATCACCTCGACCCCGCACGCGACAGCCAGGTCGTAGTGCCCCGCCGTCACCCCGGCCGCGGCGAAGTGGACCGCCTGCTGCGACGATCCGCACTGGCGATCGACCGTCGTCGCCGGAACGCTCTGCGGAAGCCCCGCCGACACCCAGCTGTTCCGGGCGATGTTCGTGCTCTGCTCCCCCACCTGGCTCACGCAGCCGCCGATGACGTCGTCGACGCGCTCGGGGTCGACGCCGGTGCGCTCCACCAACGTCTTCGAGCGCGAACCCCAGCAGATCGGCCGGGTGCCAGTGCGCGAGCGACCCGCCACGTTTCCCGAACGTGGTCCGCACGACGTCGACGATGACCGGCTCTCCCATGACCCTCTCCTACGCTCCTACTGCTTGACTTTCAAGTTTCAGTTGGGTTCGCCTCCACTGCCCGTGGCGCTCCATTCGCCACCTTCTGCGCCGGCAGCACCGATCTCCGCCCCCGATTTCACGCCTGCCCGTGACTATCCCTCGTACCTTCCACGTCGACGCCGGCCTCCGCCGCGCCTGCGGCAGCCGCCTCCACGCGGCGTGCCATCAGCGATTCCACCGCGTTGGCCGCGCCACCGGGCTCACCTTCGTAGGCCACGGACCCGTGCTCGAGCACGACGGCCCACGTCGCCAGGGTCAGGACGCGATGCACCTGCTGCTCGACCACCACCAAGGCGGTCCCGTTGCGATTGATCTGCGCCAGGCCTTCGTAGACCGCGTCGACGACGACCGGTGCGAGGCCGAGCGACAGCTCGTCGGCGAACAGCACCTGCGGCGGCACGACGAGCACCTTGGCCAGTGAGAGCAGTCGCTGTTGACCGCCCGACAGCGTTCCGGCAACTTGGCGTCGTCGCTCCCCCAGTATGGGAAAGGCCTCGTACGCCCGCGTCAGGTTCTCTGCCAGTTGCCGCCTGCCCGCGCGCTGCCGGAAGGCGAGGGTCAAGTTCTCCTCGACGGTCAAGCTCGAGAACACCCCACGGCCTTCCACGACGTGGGCCATGCCGAGCCGGGCGATCTTGAAGGCGGGCAGCTGTGTCACGTCCTGCCCGGCGAAGACGATTTCACCCGAGGTGGCGGTGAGAAGACCGGTCACCGTCCGAGCAACCGTCGACTTGCCCGCACCGTTCGATCCGACCAGCGCAACGACTCCGCCGGCGGGCACGCGGAACGAGACGTCGAACAGGGCCCGATAAGGCCCGTAGGCCGCGCTGACGTTGTGCACGCGTGAGGGCGTCTCGCCCTTCTCCGGCCGGCCGGAAAGCCCCCACGGTGTCGGTCGAGGTGGGTGCGGAAGCGTTCATGGAGTGCCCCTCACATCAACCCGGTCTGGCCCAGGTAGGCCTCTCGTACCACCGGGTTCGCCATCACCTCGTCGAACGTTCCCTCGGCGAGCATGGAGCCGAGATCCATCACGACTGTGCGATCGACGACATCGGCCACCATGGTGAGGTCGTGCTCCACCAAGAGGACAGCGGTGCCCCGCTCGCGCTGTATCGTGCGTAAGACACCGGCCACCTCTGCCGTCTCGTGGAGGTCGAGGCCCGACGACGGCTCGTCGGCCAGGAGGATCTTGGGCTCGGCGGCCAGCGCTCTGGCCAGCTCGACCAGGCGGCAGTGGCCGAGACCGAGCGCGTTCACCGAAGTGTCCGCCAGGCGCGTGATTCCCACCAGCTCGAGCGTGGAATCCACCCGGACCATCTCGTCTTTCGTCGGCGTGGAGAGATTGAGTAGGTCACGCCAGAGCCTGCCCTCGCCTCGGCGCGCCCGCTCCGCCACGAGGAGGTGATCACGAACCATCATGTCCGTGAACACCTCGACCTTCTGGTAGGTGCGCCCGATGCCGAGCCGTGCCCGCTTGTACGTCGGCATGCCCATGAGGGACTTGCCGTCGAACGTCACGTCACCCGAATCAGGTCGGAGCTGGCCACAGACGCAATTGAAAAGGGTCGTCTTTCCGGCGCCGTTGGGTCCGACGAGCCCTACTGATTCTCCCGCCCGTAAGTCGAACGTGATGCTGTGGACGGCCTGGATCCCGCCGAACGACTTACAGACGGCATTGAGCGAAAGGAGCGGTGTCTGGGACTCAGCCATTGGCGCTCGAGGTCGAAACGGCGGCTGGAGCGAGATCCTGTGCCTCTCGGCTGAAGAACATCCGCTCGAAGCGCATGGTCCAGCGGCGCTTCTGAAACTCGAAGACGCCCTCGGGGTGCTGGGCGTACTGGAGGGCACCGAAGGCGAAGAGCACGATGGTCAGGCTCGGACCTCCGACGCGGGAAGGGAGAATTGTCAGAACCTGCTCGGTGACGAAGAACCCGATGCCCGGCCTGGATCGCACCTTCGACCGTCGACACACTCGTGGTGACGACGAGCACGACGACGACCAGCGAGAAGCTTGTGTTCCAGTCGGATGGATCCACGCCCTGGTGCTGGATGCTGAAGAGGACGCCACCGATCCCGGCGACCGCTCCCGACAGGGCGAAGACGACGATCCGCTGCAGGGTCAGGTTGACCCCGAGTCCGGCGGCCGCCGTCTCGCTGCCGCGCATGGCCGCCAGGTTGCGGCCGACTGTCCCCTTCCGCACCTGGAGGACGACGACGACCGCCACGATCAGCACGCCCATGGCCAGGAGGAACATGGCGTGCCCGTCGAAGTTGAAGAACGCGCCGGTGCCGAGCCAGCTCGACTTGATGCTCGTCCCTTGCAACCCGCCGGTGACGTAGGTGTCGTTGAATGCGGTGCTGTCGAAAAGGAGCGCAGCGGCCAGGGTCATGAGCGCCAACCCGAGCCCACGCAAGCGCAGTGACAACACGGCCAGCACGACCGCCACGAAGGACGCAACCACGGCACCGACGATGCCACCGACCAGCATGTTCAGCCCGAGGTGTTCGGCCAGGAGGGCAGCGGTGAAGGCTCCGATCCCCGAGAAGGTTGCTTGGCACAGCGAGAGCTGGCCCGCCATGCCCGTGATCAGCGTCACCGAGAGAAGGATGATGGAGAGGGTCAGCCCGTTGTTGAAGACGCTCTCCCACGTGATGGGCATCCAGGTCAGCATGGAGACGATGAACGCCGCCAAGAGGACCCACCACAGGGTCCGGATGATGCGGTCCATGCTCGGCGCTCTGGCGGTGGCCGCGATCGGTGGCGGTGGTGGATCGATCGTTGCCAGAGGGTCACGGCTCGAGTCGAGGTCGCGCATGCCGGGCAGGAAGAGAAGGGCGGCCACGATCACGAGGAACGGCAGCGAGGGCAGGACGGCCGAGTTGATGAAGCTGTTGGGCGGGGTGTAACCCTGCAGGACGGTCGTGACCACCCCGATCAGGACGGCGACACCAGCGGCCACCGGCAGGGACCGCAGCAACGCCCAGGCGGCGGCGGCAATGGCCACCACGGTGAGCGTGACGTAGTCGTCCGAAGTGAATTGACTGAAGCTCGGCGCCAGGAGAACGCCCGCCAAACTGGCCATGAAGCTCGAGATGATCCAGGCCACGGCGACCACCCCGTTGGCATTGATCCCGTCGAGCTGGACGAGCCGACGACTCTCGACGGCGCCCCGCATCTGCAGTCCGAGACTGGTGTAGCGCAGCAGGATCGTGAGGAGGACCAGCACCACGACTGTCACCGAGATGGTCGCCAGATCGATCCCGTTGACCGGCTGGCCGATCAGGGTGAAGTAGACGACGTTCGGATTGAAGAAGGGAAGGATGGTGGCCGTCGCGTCGAGGTTCTGTGGACCGAAGATCACCGGCAGCAACGACGGGATCCCGACCAGGAGCGCGAGGCTGCACACCATCTTGGCCGTGGTGTTCGAGTTCGCGATGTGCCGGAACAAGAACCGGTCGAAGGCCCAGCCGATGACGGGGCCCATCACCACCACCGACAGCAAGAAGGCCTCGAACCCCGACCAATTGTGGTACTCGGTGAGGTACGTGAAGACGAAGGCCGATGCGAAGGCCTGTGCGCCGAAGGCGAAGTTGAAGACGCCGGTCGCCTGGTAGGTCAGGACCAAGCAGACGGCGACCAGCGCGGAGGTGCACCCGTAGGTGATGCCGGGGAACGCAAATCCGAAGAACTGCTCCATGCGGTTGTCGGGTCCGCCGTGCTTTTCCTGCCCGCTGCTGAATCAGGCCGGTCCCGGCGTTCCGGGCGGCAGCGGGAAGACCGGACCCTTCTTCGGATTGATGGACTCGAAGCAGTTGAACACGTTCTTGCCGGTGTTGAGCGTCGGGACGTACTTGAGTCCGGAGACCTTGATGAACGCGCCGCAATACGGCGGTGCATGGCCGCTGTGTCCAGCCGACTTCCAATTCGTCGGCGTCGTGAGACCCTCCGGCGGTGAACGACGTGAGCGAGTTGTCCTCCTTGATGACATTGGCCCACGTGAGGTCGTTCCCTGCCATCTTCACGCCCTGGACGAACAGCGCAGCCGACTCCCACCCCTGGATCGCGACCTCGTCCTCGACGTAGTTCGGCTCGTACTTCTTCATTTCAGTCAGGTACAGCTCCAGACCGGGGTATTCGGACGTCGGGGCGGCGAACGGCACGTGCGAGATGCTGAAGTACACGTTCTGCATCAGACTCTCGTTCGAGTTCAGCGTCTGTTGATCGTTGCCGTTGAACCACAGCTGGGTCATGTGGAGCCCGTACTGCTTGATCGCCCGGGCCAGGCTGACGTTGCCCTGGACGTCCATGCAGCTGATCACCATGTTGGAGCCCGCCTGCTTCATCCGCTGGACGTCGGTCGCGACGGTCGAGCCCGGGTAGTTCACCTTGAGGTCCGAGTAGCTGACGTGGTAACCGGCAGCCTCCAGCGCGTTCTGTTCCGATTGGCAGGCGGCCGCGGATGCCGCCACGCCGTAGGCGAGGAACGCCATAGAGGGCGAGTGGGTCTCCCGCGAGACGTAGGCAACCTGCGGACCGGCAGCCGGATAGTACTGAACCGAGCCGCCCGCGGCGAACAGGTTCTTCGGACCGGCCCAGTTGCCGGTGACGTTGTATCCGTACGTCGGGATCCCAGCCTCGACGAAGATGTTGGGTGAGAAGAACGCGGTGCCCACACCGGTGACCGCGAAGACATGGTCCTGGTTGATGAGCGTGTTCGCGAGCTGGTTGAACGTCGTGGGGTTCCCGCCGTCGTCGAGGGCGTACTTGTAGTCGATCTTGCGACCGTTGACCCCTCCTTGAGAGTTGATGTAGTCGAAGTACCCCCGCTCGCCGTAGATGAGCGAGGCGAAGTTGGACGCGAGGACACCCGTCTGGGTCGAGATGGTCCCGACGGTGATGGAGTTGGATGTGACCCCAGGAGCCGATCCACCGCTCGATTGCGCGCCGGCCGGCCCGGAGGCGGTCACTACCAGGGTTGCCAGGAACGCCGACGCCATCAGGGCCGTAGCGCCGATCGCCTTCAACCCGTGCCTCGATTTGCGTTCCATACGATGCCCAAACCTCCTGTACACATCCCCCCGAGGATGCCGCTCACTGTACCTGTACGTCGTCACTGGATCCCTTCACCCCCGTGGGTCGGAACGACCCTCTTCACGCCTGCAAATCACGTTTTCTTTATGCCCGCTCATGCCGGCCGAAACAGCTCTTCCATATGGCAGGGTCCCCCGAACCCCCGCCCATCACCCCGGTGGATCGCTCGGCCCACTCTTCGACGTCCCGAACCCGAACGCCCGCAACCCGCGGCACCCGATTCTCGGCGTTCTGAGTAAGCCGTCTTCGCGGTCGCGACGACGAACTTTCCGAGATCCGCCGACCGACCGCTGCGCTGTCCCGCGGCGAATCGCCCGTCGCCGAAAAGACCGAGGCCGAAAAGACCACTGATTCTCGGCCGGTTGAAGTCATCCGGATCCTGTCCCTGTCCCCGAGGTCCTCATGATCCTCACCTCAAGAACAGTCGCTGACGGTCGTAGTCGCGGAGCGCTCTGACTTCCTCGGGCCGCACGGGCGGGAGTTCCTCGACCATCCTCGCCACCTCAGGCTCATACCCGCACGATCCGGTGAACGCTCGCACACGCTCTTCGAGCGTTCCAGCTCCCGCCGGAACTGCCGCGACACGGAGGACCCCGCTCTCCCGCCTCAACACACCCTTGTCGGTGACGATGCTGGCGACGCTCCGTCCGGGCGACGTCACGTATTCCACCGTGCGTGGAAGCCGCTCCGGCCGGGCCAGGGTGACGACGACACAAGCAGTCGCTCGGCTCGCCACGTCGTTCCCGCCACCCGAGCCGACGAGAAACCGTCCCCCGCGCAATTTGGTCGAGTTGATGTTCCCCTCCCCGTCCACCTCCGCACCTCCCAGGCAGCCGACGGTACGGGTTCCCGGCCCCCCGACGACCATGCCGAGGACGGTCGAGGCATCCGAGAGGAAGGGCGAACCCGGGAAGACGCGATGATTGAAGATGTAGGGGTCCGCCGGGGTCGGCTCGTACCCCCAGAGGCCGAGCTCGGCGGTCAGCACGACCTTGCTCCCGCCCGCCCGCGCACGCGCCACGGCCACCCACGCCGACAGGTTGGCCACACCGGCACCGGCGAGCACTGCGTCCGCGTCCACCTCCGCGACGAGCCGCTCCACCTCGCGCGCTCCGAGCGCCGCGGACTGTTCCCATTCGGTGACCGCGGGATCCTCCGGCAGGGGGTTCGCGTCTGCATCGGCCTTCCACGACATCGGGTCAGACCGTCCCTCGAGCCAGTGGAGTTGCTCAGTGCCCACGAGCCCGAGATAGTCCTCGTGCGTTTCCGGACCCCGTACCCAGCGGTCGGCGTACTGATCGAGCTCGCCACGTGCCGCCGCGTCGGCGACCATGTTCCAGTGTGCGATGTCCTCTCCATAGCTACGCACCGGCAATGCCGGCGCGTAGCACCCGCCGGGATGCGCGCCGTAGGGTGCCTCGACCACGGCGAGCACCCGATGGCTCGGAACCTTGACGCGATGACCGAGGCCTTCGAGGTCGTCTACCACGCGCTCGACAGTGGCGATCACGCCCCGTCTCGCCGCCCAGCATCCCCACACGCCGTCGAGAAGTGGCTCGGAAAACGCGAGGTTGCCTGACGCGTCGGCGATGCCGGCATGGACAAGAGCCACGTCGGGCGCAAGAGGTTCGAGTACCCCGAGAGGCCCAAACGGGGAGTCGATCACCTGAAAGGCATCGTTGTCGGCCATCGACGACCCGGCGAGTGACCCGGTCACCGCCGCGGGCAGACCCCTCGCAGCCGCTTCGAGTCGTTGTGAAAGGGTGAGGATCGACCACTGCTCGACCTCTACTTCACCCGATTCGTAGGCCTTGCGGAACACGGGGTTCGGCCCGTACGTGGGGAACGTGTTCCCCGAGTAAGCGGTAACCACCTTCCTTACCAGGCCGCCGCGGAAGAACAGCGCACCGAGCGCCCCCAAACTGGTCATCACGAGAGTGAACCCGGGATCTTCGCCCCAGAACTGCCGAGCGAGCTCCCGCGCCGACGCGGTCCACCTGCTGTGCCCCAGCATGATCTGGACGGTGTCCCCCGGTCGGACATTGTCCGCGACCGCCTCCGCCAAATCGGTCACGACAGGTCCAGACGGACCCAGACCTCGAGCAGTCACGAAACCGCGCTGAATTCGGCCATACCCGAGGAAACCTCCTGGTCCAGCCTCAATTTTTCCCCCAACCAAACCTGACCACCGTGTCAGGTTAGCCATTTCACCCATGCCCGGCATTACCATGCATCGGGCATGGGATCGCCGAAAGCGGGACGCAGTCCGGCGAGCCCATCCCGCTCGACGGCCCCGCGCGGAAAGGCCGACCGGACCACCCCGACGACGCACGACGGCGCCCAGGACGGGCGGGGATCGGGGCAACGCATCCCTGCCAGCTCTCCCCGAGACGTCGACGGCGACGGCGACCCCATCGGCGCCCCAGCCAGCAAGCGCGTTCTGCGTAGCCAGGGCCGCCGCACCATGCGCAGGCTGCTCGACGCGGCGATGATCTCCTTCGACAATCGCGGCTACCACGCAACCCGCGTCAACGACGTCGTTGAGATTGCGAGGACCTCGCACGGAACGTTCTATCTGTACTTCGCGAACAAGGAGGACGTCCTCCGAGCGCTCGTGACCGAGGCGGCGGCCGAGGCTCAGTCGCTCTGCGAGGCGCTGACCACCCTGCCGGCCGAGGGTCGTTCCCCGGGGTGGGATGACGCCCACAGGTGGGTGCGCGCCTACTCCGAGTTGTGGATCCGGTATGCGCCGCTGTTCAGGACGTGGACCGACCTGGCCACAATCGACCCCGATCTCCAGGACCTCATCCGTGTCACCTATACCGCGTTGTCAGGTGCTCTCACCCGGCAGATCGGCCCGGACTCATCCGGCCACATAATCGATCCGGACGCGGCGGGACTTGCCACCCTCGCCATGCTCGATCGATTCCATTACCTGCGGGAATACGTGGGCCAACCTATCGACGACGTGGCACTCGAAACGGTCACGACGATGGTGTATCGCGCGCTGTTCGCTCCAAACGCTTGATTCGTGCTGCTCGAGGCAAGGTGCATGAGTGGGTGGGCGTCACTGTGCCGCGCCAAGACGACGCCCTCTTCGTCGCGGTCGATCGGGAGTTTCCGGGGACCGGGGCATCGTCGGCCGCACGGTGGACGAACATGCTGGGCCTCTCACGAACGCGGCGGAAAGACGAGAGGCTCAGCACGGATAAGCCGAATCCACTCTCGACGGCGACGGCGACGGTGACGGCGACGGCAACCTGGGCGTGTCCGAACCGATCAGGTCAATCGCGGATTGCTCTTCTAAGCTAAGACTCACCAGCCAGCCGTGACGGTTCCATCGCCTCCATCACGTGAACTCAGCCTCCCTGTCGCACGACGAGGCCTCTGTCGAGTCACTCGCCGCTTCGAGCCAAGCCGGGCGGTCGAACTCAAGCGGCACGTCGAGTCTTCGAATGAGCAGTTCCTGAGCCATGCTCAGGTGAAGCTGGCCATCGTCCCCATGCATCGTCGCTCGGATCGTCGCTCGGCCGCCTGAGTTCACAAGTGCGTGGAGGTCGAAGAAGCTCCAGGCATCAGCCCGCCACTTGCGATGGAACCACACGGCATGGTCGAGACTGGCGTCTGTGTGAGTACCCCACCCGCTCATGCTGGCCGGACGGAAGGAAGCAGCCGTCATGTCCGAAAAGTAGGCCAGCACGCACGCATGGATGATTGGGTCGTCTGGAAGACCCTCCCGGGTTCGAAACCAGCATCGCCGCGTCGAGAGATATGACCCGTCCTCTCGCCGCTTCGTCGCACCGACTTCACGGATATCGAATGGAAACGGAGCCTCTACTCCAGGGATGTCATCTGGGCCTGGAAGCCCGGGAGCCATCGGCATTTGGTATTCGTCACCTGCCTCCGGCGCATGGAACGAGCACGTCATACGGAAGCACTCCTTGCCGTCCACCAGGCTCGACACCTGACGGAGGCTGAACGATCTTCCGTCACGCACTGCAGACACTTGATGTGTGCTGTCCGACCCCGTCGGTATCGGCCGCAAGAAGTACCCATGCAGTGAGTGCACCTCTAGGGACCGAGGGACGGTCTGAAGTGCGGCGTTCAGAGCCTGGGCGACCACCATGCCGCCAAACGTCCGGCCGGTCATCCACCAGTCCGGACTCTGGGTCACGAATGTCCTGCACTCTCCGTCGCTCTCTACCTCGACCGCGGTCACAGCCTGGACAAGCTGTGTCACCGTCGCTGAGACGATTTCGCTGTCCTCAGCTTCCACGATGCCCTCCACGAGAACCTCCGTCAGACCAGGTGCTGGTATCTCGACCCCTTCTACCAGGTGTTTGTGACCGACTAAGGGCCACTGGACTCTTGTTTGTCATGAGGTGGTTCCGAAGCTGTCTCACTCCAATACCACCTCTATCGGAATTCCTACGGCCGCGAGGTCAACGTGGCGGTTGTCTTCCGCGTAACGGAGGCCCTGCACATTGAAGAGACGGACTTCGGACGCTGATGTCGGAAAGGGACCCCAGTGCCACGTACCACGGTGCAACACGAGTGGCCGGAGCGGCTCCAGTCGGAATGCGCAGATAGAGGAAACGTCGGCCGCATCGTCGAAAGCCACGTCCGCCGGGGCTACCGCAATCACCGCCGTCTCGTCGAGGACCATGAGTGTCTGCGTGTGCGTGTCGTGGCGATACAGCGTCTCGCACCGGAGGCCTCGCGGGGTTGCCGGAACCTCGGACCGGAGATGCCCGATTATGTTCACGTGCGCGTCCGCCCACAGAAACTCCAGACGCTCCTCTCCATCGTGCGGGTCAGTATCCGCGACCGGTATCCAGCCAAACGGGGCCCAGGCATCCGGGGTCAACCCAACCGGTACGATCAGCGAGGCGTCTTCGGAGGTCGTCACTTGTCAGCTCGCCCGTCGGGCGCTCCGCTGGTGTCCTTCATTTCGGATTCCTCACCATTCAACTCTGCTTCGAACCTGCTGGCTTCCTGTGCCGGCGTCCGCTGCCCAGAACCGGTACCCCACCACCCTGCGATTGCTCGTCCTGGTCAGCGGCCGGTTCTGGAACTCGCTCAGATGCCCAGAGGGGCCTAACCTGACATCGGAGTCAGTCTAGAAAACCTCTGGAGGTCCGGAAAATGGACGTGCGCAGTATCGAGGACAAGGCCCCGGTGGTCGAGCACAACGGCACTGTGCCGGTTTGGTGGATGATCGAGTCACGGGAGTTCAAGAACATCACCGACGGCGGCTATCTCGAGCTGGTGAACGAATTCGAAGTGCCCGGTGGTGGCTTGGTCGATCCTCACTCTCATCCGACTCACGAGTTCTATTACGTCATGAACGGTCGGGGGATCATGACGATCGACGGCGAGGACCGCGAGATCTCACAAGGGGACCTCGTGTACATCCCGCCCGACAAGGTGCACTCTCTCAAGCCCGTCAGCGATTACGCTCCGATCCACTGCTTCTGTTTCGCTGTGGGCGTGAAGGGCGCCGGGGCAATCAATTACACAACGCATTAGTCGTCGGGTCGCGAAGGGCAAATCCGCAGGTGGGTAGCGTCCTGGTCACGCGTCCGTTGGTCGAAGGCGGAACCGACCCTCTGTTATTGGCGGGGCACGAGATAGTCGAGCCGGCAGACCCTCCAGACCGCGACAGACTCGCAGAGCTGGCTCCTCAATTTGACGGAATCGTCTCGCACCTGACCGATCGAATCGACGAAGTCGTACTGACCGCAGGTCGAGCGGGAAAACTTCGAGTCGTCGCTAATGCCGCCGTTGGCTACGACAACATAGATGTTGCACGAGCCCATTCACTCGGGCTCGCGGTGTGCAATACCCCTGGCGTGCTCGACGACACGACCGCTGACCTCGCATTTCTCCTGATATTGGCGGCAACCCGTAACACATCGGATGCTGAGCGGGATCTCCGAGAAGGTCGTTGGCATGGCTGGGGCTTTGGAACACATCTGGCACGTGATGTCCATGGGGCGACGCTCGGCCTCGTCGGATTCGGAAGAATCGCGCAGGCCGTCTCCCACCGCGGAGGCGCGTTCGATATGGAAGTGCTGCATCATGCTCGCCACGACACAGGCCTGCCCGGTTACGTGCCGACGCTGGCTGCGCTTCTGCGGCGGTCCGACATCGTCAGCATCCACGTACCTCTTAGCGATTCGACCCGTCACCTGATCGGACGAGCCGAACTCGAGCTAATGAAGCCGACCGCGGTCCTCGTGAACACTGCCCGGGGACCTGTCATCGATGAAGACGCCCTCGTCGATGCGCTGGAGGCGGGGAACCTCCACGGAGCGGGCCTCGACGTCTTCGACGGCGAGCCCGACATCAACCCGAGACTCCTGTCTGCGCCCAGAATCACACTTCTGCCCCACATCGGCAGTGCAACAATCGACACTCGAAGGCGCATGGCACAACTTGCCTGCCAGGGCGTGTGTGACGTTCTTGCCGGATCGAAACCACCGAACATCGTTCTTCCTGCACTCTCGCAGTAGCAGAGGCGACCGTTCCGAAACGGTCGTTATCTGGCCGAAGTAGAACCGCGAAAGGTCAGGACTACGATCCCGGCTCCATGTCGGCAGACACGACTACTACGGGTGGTGGCAGAGGTGGATGTGCGTAAGTTCAGACGACATGGCCTCTGCGCTTTACTCGCGGTTTCGCTCGGATTCACGGGGTTCGCTGGTTCTACGACGGCGGGCGCTTCTACGGTCTCTCCCGGTTGGCGGTTGGCGGCCTCATATCCCCCGATCGCAAACGTGCGATCTGTATCTTGTGCACCTAGTGCTGCCTCTGCCACGACATTTTGCCTCGCCGTAGGAGATGACGGTCATAACCATCCGTCGATCATTGCCACAGACGACGGTGGTGCAACATGGTCAACTCAACCCGTATCAAATGGACTTGTCGGACTAGCTACCGTTGCGTGTCCCTTGGTCAATGTCTGCTATGCAAGCGGTTCTTCAGGAATTATACATTCGAGTAATGGGGGCGTAACTTGGTCGACTCAAGATCCCTCCTTTGAAGCAGCGGACATTTTTTGCTTCACTCCCGCCCAGTGTTATGCAGTCGGCCAGCTAGGCATGGTCGCCACAAGCGACGGCTCAACGTGGAATTCCGTTGCGTTGCCATCACAGGTGACTGGTTTGGACGCGATTACTTGCCCAAGCCTTCTTAACTGCTATGCGGTTGGCGCCATAAATGGGATCCCCGCCGTCATTGGCGAGTACAAGACTGGACCATGGGAATTACTAGATTCCTTAAATGCCTCTTCTCTTTCCGCCATTGGATGCACCTCGGGATCGACCTGTGTCGTTGTCGGTACCGATCTTTCGGGCGGGAGCGCCGCTTTCGTGACATCGGACTCTGGGGTTAATTGGAACCCATCGAGCTACCTGCCGCAGGGCGGTGCCTTGGAAGCAGTCGATTGTCAGAGTTCGACGTCTTGTATCGCTGTGGGGACCAACGGCGACTCGACGCCTTATGTAGTCTCTAGCACCAACGCCGGTTCCACCTGGTCGACTCAGACCGCACCACCCGCATCGGTCAATCTTGAGTCCATTTCTTGTTCTAATTCGCTCGTTTGCGTCGCAGTTGGTGACACTGGAAACCTCGGTGCGGGATCGTCGCTCATGAGGACAACTAACGCGGGCTCTTCGTGGGCCTCCGAAGCTCCGCCACAGGGCACGGACCAAGTTAATGCTGTCGCTTGTCCAAGCTTGAACAAATGCTTCGCAGTTGGTGTTGATGCTCTTTTGACTTCTTCCAACCAAGGCTATTCCTGGACGCAACTCAGCTTACCTCCAGATTTGGACGGACTTACGGGAATTTCCTGTCCATCCTTGATGGATTGTACGGCGGTGGGATTCGGTAGTTTTGCGAGTCCAATGGTTTTGAGCACGACCGATGGCGGTCAGGTCTGGAACACGCAAAACGTACCTCCGGGTGTCGGGTCTCTCACTGGCATCTCGTGTGTGAGCACTACGACGTGTCAGGCTGTTAGTGACACCTTAAACGGTGGCCCGAGTATCATCGATACCGTTGACGGGGGTAACACGTGGTCACGCGAGAGCACTCCCGAAATCGCAGGTGATTTCAACGGTATATCGTGCTCGTCTGCCCTCGTATGCCTTGCAGTCGCCTCGTACTCCAGTCATTCCGGCGGTGCCATCTTCCGCACCAATGATGGCGGGACTAGCTGGGACTTGCAGGTGGCGCCGAACGGGATTGATGCGCTCAACGGTGTCGATTGCTCGACGAGTTCAGACTGCATCGCAGTTGGAACTGGCATCATTGCGACAACGAACGGAGGAGCCCTGTGGAACGTCTTGGACAATCCGTCCAGCTCGAGCCTCTCCGGAATATCTTGTCTTTCTCAGAGCGTGTGCACGGTCGTCGGCGGACCGAGCATCTACGACACAGCTGATGGGGGGAATAGCTGGGTTGCCCAGACGGTGCCAGCGAGTGTCGGTTCTCTGGTCGGAGTGGATTGCGCAAGCAGGGTGAACTGTGTTGCCACGGGGCTTGGCACCAATCTCGGCGGTGCCATTGTGACGTTGTCAGCACCGCCTACCGTCGCATCGACCAACCTGACTCAGGGAACGATCGGTGTCCGCTACTCAGCCTGGCTTCAGGCCACCGGAGGACTGGCTCCCTATACCTGGAGCCTTGTGAGCGGCTCGCTTCCGCCGGGGCTACGCCTGGCTTCCGACGGCCTCGTGAGCGGAATCCCGACTCTTCCTGGCGTGTACTCGGAGACCTTCGCCGTAACTGACGCGAATGATCTGAGCAGCCGGGGCACCGTGACGATAACCATCGGTCCGATTTCGGGTCCTGGCTATTGGGAAGTGGCGAGCGACGGGGGGATCTTCACGTACGGAGCTGCCCAGTTCCGAGGGTCGACAGGCAGTCTTGATCTCAACGCACCGATCGTCGGCATGGCAGCTACCCCTGATGACCGCGGGTACTGGCTCGTCGCGTCGGACGGAGGAATCTTTGCGTTCGGCGATGCCGTGTTCTACGGCTCCACGGGAAGCATTCACCTGAATGCGCCGATTGTCGCCATGGCAGCGACACCCGATGGGCGAGGGTACTGGCTCGTCGCGTCGGACGGAGGCATCTTTGCCTTCGGCGACGCTGGGTTCTACGGGTCGACCGGCAGTCTCCACCTCGACAAGCCCATTGTCGGGATGGCGTCGACACTCGACGGGCAGGGCTATTGGCTTGTGGCATCAGACGGAGGTGTCTTCGCCTTCGGCGACGCTGGGTTCTACGGCTCGGCGGGAGGCCTACCCCTCAACAAACCGATCGTCGCCATGACGGCCAACCCGTCCGGGACCGGCTACTGGTTGGTGGCGTCCGATGGAGGGATCTTCTCTTTCGGCAACGTCTCCTACTACGGATCGACAGGGAGCGAATCGCTCAACGCACCCATCGTCGGAATGGACCGCACCGCCGACGGCAATGGTTACTGGCTGGTTGCCAGCGACGGAGGGGTCTTCTGCTTTGGAGACGCCGCGTTCGATGGATCGGCGGGTGGGCTCAAGCTCAACAAGCCAGTAGTGGGAATCGCCGCGATCCAGTCAGCTCCAGGGGGCTGAGCGAAAGGCTCGAGCCGCATCGTCCTCAGCTTGGTCGGGGAACCGTCACCCGGGGCTCTGGCGAGACACTCTCGATTCGATGGTCGGATGCGGGCTCAGATTTGGCCGCTCACCACTGCGACGACCGCGCCAGCGTGCGGTCGAGTATCCCGAGTGTCGCTCGCAGCGCGGTCTCGGAGATGACCGGGAAGATGTTCGCGTCCTTCCATACCGGGTCGATCTCCGACCAGTCGTAGTAGGACGTCACGAGCGTGCCACCCTCGACGGGCTCGAGTGTGTACCCGTATACATGACCGATCTGAGGTCGGATCTGGCCGAGGATGGTCCAGGCGATTTCGCGATCCGGATCGAACTTCGTGATGGTGACTGTGACGTCGTACTTGCCCATCGGATAGTCGTTCAGCGCCTCGCGATCCATATGGACGACGAATTCGTCTCCGACCTTCGACGCAGGCTGGCCCGTCGCATCTTGCAGCATGCCTGAGCTGTCGATGACTACATGACCCTGAGGATCCTTCAAGACAGCGAAGATCCGTGTCGGCTCCGCAAGAATGGTGCGCTGCACCTCGAGACGCTCGGTGGTGTCACTCATGTCGGCATGGTGTCGTTCATATCCAGGCATTGTGCCACCACCCGCCGGGGCTCGACAGACTCGGGACCGCGCGGAAGTGTGGGTGGGTAACGGCGGGGAGTGCGTCGTGGCGTTTCGGGCAGGGAGGCCCGTCCGGGCGGGTAGTGGGGTGGGAGGCCAGAGTTTTGCCGGAGGGGCAAGCGGAAGTTGGATCACGGGACGGGCGAGTCGGCCTATTCGCTCCCCCCGTCCTTGATGAGGCTTACGTCGAGACCGAGCAGATCAATGGTGGAACTCCCGGCTCGGAGCGCCTCGAAGAACCCGGCCTCCTTCTCGGCTCTGGCGCGCCCCGCCGACAGCACCGATTCGAGTGACGAACCGGGCACGAACGTGACCCCGTCCACGTCGGCCACAACCCAGTCGCCGAGGGATACGAGCACGCCCCCGACGCGGACCGGAGAGCCCACCGAACCCGGCTTGTCCTTGGTCGCACCGGTCAACGCGATCGCGGCGGAGAATACGGGGAACCCGTGGGCCTCGAGTGCTGAGACGTCACGCACTCCCCCATCGAGGACCAAGCCAGACAGACCGGCGGCTTCGGCGCCTGTCGTGAGCACTTCACCCCAATAGCCCCGGTCGGGCACCCGACCGACATCGACGACGAGCGCGCTGCCCCGTGGTGCTCTCGTCACGGCCACGTGCACCGCCAGGTTGTCACCCGGGGCGCAGCCGACGGGGTATGCCGGGGCGGCCAGTACGGCTCCCGGCCATGCCGGGCGGAGCCTGCGGTCCGCCGCGAACCCGCCCGCCTCGCCAAGCGTCGCCGCGCCGAGCTCGGCCAGGGCCACTCTGATCTCGTCGTTGGTCACGCCTGCCTCCATGTGTCCGCGGGTCTGTCGTCCGCTGGTCTCTCGTGTCCACGGTCGTGGGCATTCGACCACCGACGCCGCCCTCATACCAGCCCTACACTCCCGCGATGGCCGAAACCATGCTGATCGTCACGCAGGTGGCGCCCTATGTCGACGGCCCGGCGGGGGTGCACGCGACCCTGCCGCAGGCGGCCGTCGCCCTGGCGGAGCTGGCCGACCTGGCGGGTTTGGATCCGGTGCAGGTGACGGACGTGCGCGACCTGGCGCCGGACCGCCTCGCGGCGGCCAGGGTCCTCGCCCTTTTCACCATCGGGGAGACGCCCTGGTCGGGGGCGCAGAAGCAGGCGGTCGCCGCGGCGTGGCACGCCGGCCGACTCCGCGTCCTCGGCGTGCACTCAGCCACCGACGCCAGCCACACCTGGCCCGAGTACGGGGCGCTGATCGGCGCCCGTTTCGACGGGCACCCCTGGACGAAGGACTTCGCCATCGACGTGGTCGACCGTGGGCACCCGGCGACGGCACATCTCGGCGAGCAGTGGGACTGGCGTGACGAGGTCTACCTGTTCCGTGACCTGCGACCTGAAGCCCAGGTCCTGCTGCGGCTGGCGGAGGACCAGGTCGACCTGTCGGTGCCCGACGGCCGGGTACCCGAGTGCGGCTTCCCGCTGGCATGGTGCATCGAGGACGGTGCGGCGCGCAGCTTCTATACGGCGCTCGGGCACTTCCCCCTGGCGTGGGAGATGCCGGTGTACCTGCGCCACCTCGCGGGAGGGCTCGCCTGGCTGGAGGAGAGCACGTAGCCTGACGCGTATGTCAGGTTCAAGTCCCGGGTCCGCTCGGGGTGGCGTCGGAACGCTGCCCGACGTGATGGCTGCGGCCGTCTACCAGTCGCCGGGGGTCGTGACCGTTGAGGATCGTCCCGTGCCCCGCCCGGGACCGGATCAGGTCGTCGTGCGGGTGCACTCGTGCGGGATCTGCGGCTCGGATATTCACCAGCTACGCGACGGGTGGGGTTTCACGCCCGGCCGGGTGGCGGGGCACGAGTGGTCGGGCTCGATCGCCGCGGTCGGCGACTCGGTGACCGGCTGGTCCGTGGGCGAACTCGTCGTCGGAGGCCCGTCGCCTCGGTGCGGTACCTGCCGGCGTTGCCGTGAAGGCAAGCCGTCGCAGTGCGAGAACCGCGCCGCGATGGCCGGCGACCACAGCGATGGGGCCTTCGCCGAGTACATCGTCGCCCGGGCTGCGGGCGTACTCAGGCTGCCCGACGGGCTCTCGGCTCGTCATGCCGCACTGGCCGAGCCGCTCTCGGTCGCGCTCCACGGCATCACCCGGTCGGGGGTGTCGCCGGGCGACACCGTGATGGTCTTCGGGGCGGGACCCATCGGGGCGCTGAGCGTGGCGGCATTGCGGGCAAGGGGTATCGAGGAGGTGACGGTCGTGGAGCCGCATCCCGAACGACGGCGCCTGGCCGAGCGCCTCGGGGCGACGTCGGTCGTGGACCCTTCCGAGCTCGAGGTCTTCCCCTCGTGGGAGCCGGACAAGATCGCCGAGCGAGCCACTCACATCGTCCTCGAATGCTCCGGGCATCGTGCTGCGATTGAGGCGGCCTTCTGCCAGTTGCGTCGAGGTGGCACGCTGGTGATGGTGGGGGCCGGCATCGACCACCCGACGTTCGACATCAACCGCATGGTCCTCAACGAGCTCACGGTGACCGGTTCCTTCGTCTACGACCTCGACGGATTCGCCAAAGCGCTCGAAATGCTCGCGTCGGACGGGTTCCCGTGCGACCTCTTGATCGAACCCGGGGAGGTGGCGCTCGACGGGATCGCGAGCACCCTCGAGAGCCTGGCGTCAGGCCGCATCGCCGGGAAGGTGATGGTCGTCCCCGAGGTCGGCGGCTGATGGCGAAGGGCGTGCATCCCTACTACCCGTCCGGAAACCCGCGGTTCAATCACGTCGCCATGTCCCTGCCGGCGGACCTGCTGGGTGAGGAGAACCGGCGGGACATCTGCCGTTTCTTCAACGAGGTGTTGGGCTTCGATGAGATCGAAGTCATGACGCAAGACCGGCGGCGTCTCATTCTCAGCTGCGTACATTGGGACCAGTTCATCTTCCTGATCGCCGAGGACGACCCGATGCGGTGCCCACGTATGGACCACTATGGGTTCGCGGTGGGGACGCTCGAGGAGTTGCGGGGTATTCAGGAGCGCTCCGAGGCGTTTCGAGAGGGCGACGACCGGCTACAGCTGATCGACCTCCACGTCGACGACCAGGAAGTGGTGAAGATCCACTCCCTCTACGTCAGCTATCTCCTCCCGATGACGTGCGAAGTGCAGTACTGGGAGTTCCCGCAGCCGGAGCAATCGACCGGAGTGGCCGCAACCGCTCGCTGAAGCGCCGTTCCCGCCCGGTACGGTGCGGGCATGGCCCTCACCGATTCCGCGACCCAGTCGCCGCACGAGAACCCCGACCGCTCGCAAGACGAGGACGCCACCTCGCAGACTGAACGTGTCGAGCGTTTCCGCTCACTCCACGTGCCCGGAAAGCCGCTGCTCATGCCGAACGCCTGGGACGTCGGCTCGGCCGTGTTGTTCGAAGCGATGGGGTTCGAAGCCCTCGCCACCACGAGCGGCGGGTTCGCCGCCTCCCGGGGGCGGCTCGACGGCGCGATGACCCGCGCCGAGGTGCTCACCCACTGCTCCGATCTCGCCGGCGCCGTCAGGGTTCCGGTTTCGGCCGACCTCGAGAATTGCTTTGCGGACGAGCCCGACGGCGTCGCGGCGACGATCAACGACGCGATCGGTGTCGGGTTGTCGGGTGGTTCGGTGGAGGACTTCACCGGGGACGCCGACAATCCGATCTACGAGCTGGGGCACGCCGCCGAACGGGTGCAGGCGGCAGCCGAGGCGGCCCACAACGGGGCCGTTCCGTTCCTTCTCACGGCGCGGGCCGAGAATTACCTGCACGGCCGGGTTGACCTGGCGGACACCATCGCTCGACTTCAGGCCTACCAGGAGGCCGGGGCCGACGTGCTCTTCGCACCACGGGTCGTCGACCCTACGGAGCTTCGCCAGCTTCTGGCTGCGGTCGACCGCCCGGTCAACGTCCTCATCCTCCCGGGAGCACCGACAGTCGGCGAACTCGGAGAGCTCGGCGTGAGCCGCATCTCGGTCGGAGGCGCGGTCGCGGCGGCGTCCTACGGGTTCGCGATCGAGGCGCTGCGCCAACTCCGCGAAACGGGTGCCGCGGACTACTGGGACCGGGCGGGGACGGCGCGAGGCGTCATGCAGGAAGCTTTCGAGAAGCCCGGCCGAGGAGGCGCTTCGTCAACACCTCAGGGTGGTGGTTCGTAATCCGCCTCCGGAGGGCCGTGTCGCCGGTCGGACCCGAAGCGTCCGTCCTGGCTGTCGACCTTCCTTTCGGGGCCGGCCCTCGTCGCGTTGCCCACCTCGCCCCACAACGGTGACGGGCGCGAGGTCATGCTCCGTCCACCTGGGCCGACGAAGGTGAGTTCGACGTTCGCGTCGCCAGAGACACTCCAGCGCTTCGAGTGCACCTCGTGGTGGTGGTGCTCGCAGAGGATCGCCAAATTGTCGAGGTCGGTGCACCCATCGGGCTTCCAGGGCACGACGTGGTGTACCCGGATGAATCGCTCGTGGGGACACCCCGGGAAGCGACAATGTCGGTCGCGGCGCCAGAGCTCTCGACGCTGTGTATCCGTCGGGAACCGCCGGGCCTTGCCCTCGTACATGGTGTGCCCCGCCTCATCGTCGAGAGCGACGACGAACGAGGCGTCACAGGCCAGACAACGGACGACATCAGCACTGACCAAGCCGGCACGCTCGAGCTCGGCCAGCGCACGACCTGAGCCCTCCGCGTCGAGGAGGGTCTCGAGTGCGATATGAGCGACAACGACCGGTGACTGCGACGACGACGACCGTCCCGCATGTCCCGCATGTCCCGCCTGTCCGGCTGTGCCGGCCGGACGCAGGGCATCGCCCAACAGGCTCATCAGTGCATCGCCCGCCCGCTCATCGAGCGGAGACTCGCCATCGGACCCCAACAGCTTGATCCTGGCATCGACAACGCCGCGCACCCAGATGTAATCGGCCTTGGGCAGCCGGGCCGTCATGGTGCAACAGGCATCGTTGAAGCGCACCGAGCGCCGGGAAGGCCCGGTATTGACCTTCTTGTCGGCCTGATCGTTCTCATCGTTGTCATCGCCCTCACCGTCCCCGTGATCATCAGCTGCCTTTCGCTGGGCCAGCTCGACCAGGTCGGCGACGGTTCGCCCCAGTGCGACCTCGGCCCACTCGGCGTCCGATTCGGGTGTGGCCACCCCCACGACTGCACGGACCTGGTCGAGGCTCAATTCCCCCGAAGAGAGCGCATGTTGGAGATGTGGAAGGTCGAAGAGGCGCTCACCCACGTGGGCGAGGGCGCGAGCACTGGCAGAGGAGAAGCCGCAGCGGCCAGACAGATATGCGGCGAGCGAGGTCGCTCCGCGCTCGCGGAACGCTTGCCGGCGTTGGACCTCCGCTCCGAGCTGGACGAGCTGCCCGTCGAGTGCCGCACGCACGCGGGCCGCGCTCTCCAGGTGGGCCAGCGCCTCGTCGTTCGAAAATGCCGCCAATTCGGCGTTGCTGAAGGGTCCGAGCTGGACGTTGACAGTGACCGGCCCGGCGTCGGTGGACCTGCTGGACCTGCGCGTGTCGGGCGCGGTGGTGGCGGTCGGTGTCTTCGTGGCCATCGCACAAGGAACGGTCGCCGCCTCGGCCGATAGGTACCGGAGCCGGGGCGGTGGGCACGAAAGGGCCCAGTCCCGGACTGCGTGGGTATGCGGGGACGTGGGGACGCGGGGACGTCGGGACGTGGGGACGTGGGGACGTGTGGACGTCGGGGGAGGTCGGGATGCGGGAGGTCCGGGGGGGGTCAGGCCCTCAGGGCCGCCGTGACCTCAATCTCCACCGCGCCTCCGCGTGGTAGCGCGGCCACTCCGATGGCAGAGCGGGTGTGCCGGCCGGCCGGGCCGAAGACGTCCGAGAGCACCCGGCTCGCGCCGTCCACCACGGTCGGCTGGTCGTGGAAGTCGGGCGCCGACGCCACGTAGCCGGTCACGGTGAGGAGGCGCTCGATCCGATCGAGCGAGCCCAACGCGACCTCCAGCACTGCCAGCGCGTTCAGTGCGCACACCGCCGCCGCCTCGCGCCCCTCCTCCACGCTGACCGAGTCGCCGAGGCGCCCGAGACAGGTGAGCTCACCCCGGATCCGGGGCAGCTGCCCGGACGTGCGGGCGATGCCGTGGTGGACGACCACCGCATCGAGCGGGTCGTGCGGCGGGTGCGGCCCGTGCAATTCCAGGCCCAGTTCAGCCAGCCGGGCCCTGACGACGCCGTCCGGCGGGCCAGCCTGAGTGTCCGTGTCCATCGGCCCGACTTCCCGACTTCCCGACTTCCCGACGTCCCGACCGACTTATCGCATGAACGGGTAGACGTTGGCGAAGTTCTGGTTGATCTTCTCCGGCAGCGGGTAGATGGTCCCGAGCTGCTTCGCGCCCCAGATGATCCTGGCCGAGCGCTCCACCAGCGCCGTGTTGTGCATCGTGCGCTCCATCGTGGTCCCGACGGCGACCATCCCGTGGTTGGCGATGAGCGCCGCACCGCGGTTCTCCAGCGCCTTGACCACCTGCTCGGCCAGGTCGGGCGAACCGCTGGGGGCGTAGTCGGTGCATCGGATGTCGCCGCCCAGGTAGACCGTGAACTCGTCGATGCAGCTCGGGATGTCCTGCTGCGCCACCGCGAACATCGTGGCGTGCACGGCGTGCGAGTGGATGCACACGGCGATGTCCTCGTACGCCGCGTGGACGGCGAGGTGGAGGTACTTCTCCGAGGTGGGCCCCCGCTCACCCGAGACGACGTCGCCCGACGGGCTCACCACGACGATGTCGTCGGCGGTCATGATGCGGTAGTCGAGCGACGACGGGGTGACGGCGATGTTGCCGTCCTCCATCCGCGCCGAGATGTTCCCCGACGTCCCCTCCACCAAACCCTTCTGGAGCAGCTCCTGGGCAGCGGCGACGATCTGCTGGGGTGCGTCCTCGATGAACGTGGCCATTATCCAGTGCTCCTCCCGCATATGCATACGAAGGGCGACCGTTCTCCGTGCACGTGAGGAGCACCGCCGTCCCGTGGACGCCCTCGATGGTACAGCCCGGCCATCCGGACCTGACACGGCTGTCAGGTGGGTCGCCGCTGGCCGGAGGTACAGTCGCGCCTCATGGGACTTCTGGACGGTCGGGTGGCCGTGGTGACGGGTGCGGGACGGGGTATCGGTCGCGACATCGCGTTGTGCCTGGCTGCTGAGGGCGCCAAGGTCGTGGTCAACGACGTCGGCGTCACGCTCAGCGGCCAGACGGTCGACGGCGCCGGCGCCGGCCGGACGATCGACGGCGCCGTCGGAGACGGACGGCGCCGGCGTAGTCGACGCCGCCGCGTCGGACCCCGCCGCGCAGGTCTGCAACGAGATCGAGGCGGCCGGCGGCGAAGCCGTCCCCAACCACGACTCGGTAAGCGACTTCGAGGCCGCCGGGAACATCATCGGCACGGCGGTCGAGACGTTCGGAAGCATCGACATCGTCGTCAACAACGCCGGCATCGTGCGGGACCGGACCATCGTCAAGATGGACGAGTCCGACTACGACGCCGTCATCGCCGTGCACCAGAAGGGCACGTTCAACACGGTCCGTCACGCCGCCCCGTTGATGAAGGATGCAGGATACGGACGCATCGTCAACATCACCTCCTCCGCCGGGCTGCGGGGCAACTTCGGCCAGACCAACTACGGCGCGGCCAAGGCGGCCATCATGGGCATGACGTTCGTGTGGGCCCTGGAGCTGGGGAAATACGGCATCACCGTCAACGCCGTGGCGCCGGCCGGCTTCACCCGCATGACCGAAGGCCTCTACGCCGGTGCGGAGCCGCCCGCCGACCAGGACTCCGCGCTCAACGCCCCGCTGATCGCCTTCCTGGCCAGCGAGGGCGCTTCCTACGTCAACGGCCAGGTGCTCGGCCGCACCGGGTACGCCTACACCCTGTTCCAGACGCCGCGGCAGATCGCGAGCATGTGGCGCGACGGCGGCTGGACCCCAGAGGAGGTGGCAGACCACTTCCACGAGGTCCTGGGCCAGCACCTCCAGCCCGTCGGCATGGGCGATCACCCGCTGCTGGGCAAACGCTGACGACGGGGCAGAACGCCCCGAGACAGAAGCAAGTCTGACGCCGAGCCCGAGCCCGACGTCGCCGGGGGCCCGTATGGGACGGCCCCGCGCTCCCGCCGGACCGGTACGTCGGGTGACTCGCCCGCCGGGACGTCGGGTGACCGGCCCGTTCCGTCGTTTCAGGTGACCCGCTCGCCCAGTCGGTAGGGTTAAGGGCGCAAAGCACGGGGCCAAGAACGCCAAGAACAGGGAGGGCTCGTCCATGGACGTCCGAGACAAGATCTACGTCAACGGGGCCTGGGTCCCCTCGACCGGGACCGGCACCCTGGAGGTCATCGATTCGGCCACCGAGGAGGTCTTCGCCACCATCCCCGAGGGCACGCCCGAGGACGTCGACCGGGCCGTCCAGGCCGCGGCGGCCGCCTTCCCGGGCTGGGCCGCCACCTCCCACGAGGAGCGCGGCAAGCTGCTCAAGCGCATCGGCGAGGCGCTGGCGGCGAGGACCGACGAGATCGCCGCGGTGATCTCCCACGAGGTGGGCATGCCCATGACGCTGTCGGGCTCCATCCAGGTCGGGCTGCCCGCGGGCGCCTTCGCCGACGCGGCGAACGCCGCCGAGGCCTTCGATTGGGAGGAGGAGATCGGGAACTCCCTCGTCGTGCACGAGCCCGTCGGGGTCGTCGGTGCCATCACGCCGTGGAACTACCCGCTGTACCAGGTCGTGCTGAAGGTGGCACCCGCCTTGGCCGCCGGGTGCACCGTCGTGCTCAAGCCGAGCGAGGTCGCGCCGATCAACGCCTTCATCCTGGCCGAGGTCATCGACGAGGTCGGGTTGCCGCCGGGCGTCTTCAACCTGGTGAGCGGCGTCGGGCCGGTGGTGGGCGAGGCGATCGCCGCTCACCCCAAGGTCGACATGGTCTCGTTCACCGGCTCGACCCGCGCCGGGCGCCGGGTCATGGAGCTGGCGGCAGAGGGGATCAAGCGCGTGTCGCTCGAGTTCGGCGGGAAGTCCGCCAACATCCTGCTCGACGACGCCGACTTCGCCGCCGCCGTGCCGGCTGGTCTCTTCGGCTGCTACATGAACTCCGGCCAGACCTGCTCCGCGTTGACGCGGATGCTGGTCCCGCGCGACAAGCTGGCCGAAGTCGAGGAGCTGGCCGCCGGCGCTGCTGCCGGCTTCGCCCCGGGTGACCCCTTCGAGGCGGGCAAGCTCCTCGGTCCCCTGGTGTCGGCCGTACAGCGCGACCGGGTGCGCGGCTACATCAAGAAGGGTATCGAGGAGGGGGCCAAGCTCGTGGTGGGCGGAGCCGAGGCACCCGAGGGGTTGGAGAAGGGCTTCTACGTCCAGACGACGGTGTTCTCCGACGTGACGCCGGACATGACGATCGCCAAAGAGGAGATCTTCGGGCCGGTGCTCTCCATCATCCCCTACGACACCGAGGAGGAGGCGATAGAGATCGCCAACGGCACCCCCTACGGGCTCGCGGGCGCCGTGTGGAGCGCCGACCCGGCCCGGGCCGAGCGGGTGGCCCGCCAGATGCGCACCGGCCAGGTCGACATCAACGGGGGCAACTTCAACCCGAGCGCGCCCTTCGGCGGCTACAAGCAGTCGGGCATCGGCCGGGAGCGTGGCAAGTACGGCCTCGAGGAGTTCGTCGAAACCAAGTCGATGCAGCGCTGACTTCCCGTCGGCGGACGGGCGGTGCCGACACGACGCCGGCCCCGCCGACGACGGCGTAGGCCTGCCGCACTCAGGCGGCGCCGGTTCTTCACGGTCGTCGTCGTTCTCGGGATCGCGCTCGTCGTGGTCGTCATCGTCACGCGCCCCGGCAGTGGCCGACCGACGCGGGCAGCTGACGCCACGACGACGACGACAAGCCCGAGCGCTCGGGCGCACGAGGCAGTGAGCGCCACCACGACGACGACTGCGTCAACGACCACGTCGACGTCGACGACGACGACGAGATCCCGGGCTGCTGCCGCAGACGGATCAGTTACCCTCCGCTTCCACTCCGCAATTCCAGGCCGAGATGAACGCCCTCTGGCAGGGCGTCCTCGCGGGCTCGGTCACCCCCGCCTTGGCGTCCTTCTTCCCGCGCACCGCCTACGTCCAGCTCAAGACCGGGATCGCCGATCCGTCGGGTGACTGGCAGGACCGTTTGGTAGCCGACTTCGGGCTCGATCTGGAGGCGGCGCACGCCCTGCTCGGCGCCGACGCGTCCCAGGCCACGCTCGTGTCAGTGTCCGTGCCCGAGCAATACGGCCACTGGATACCACCCGGCGTGTGCGCCAACGGGATCGGCTACTTCGAGGTGGCGAATTCCCGGATGATCTACCAGCTCGACGGCCAGACCCGGTCCTTCGGGATCGCCTCCATGATCTCGTGGCGAGGCACGTGGTACGTGGTCCACCTCGGCGCCATCCTGCGCGGCGACTCGGGGGGCGGCATGGTCGACGATCCGGAGGTCGGACCCGGGGTCTCCGCGCCCTCGAGTACCTGCTGACCGCGGGCGGCGCTCGGTCGGTCGCCTGGGCCGTTGGTCAGATCGCTGCGAGCGGATCGACCCAGCCGGGCGAGCCGGTGCGCGCCCCGGCCGCCACCCGCAGGCCGATGTAGTTGCGCTGCGCCTCGACCGTCCCGGCGCCGAAGCACAGACCGCGGATGTCGCGATAGGCGCGCTCGAGCGGGTACTCGCGCGAGTACCCGTACCCGCCGTGGATCTGCATGGCTTCGTCGCACACGAACTTGGCCGCCAGGTTGGCCGCCGTCTTCGCCATCGCCGTCTCCAGCGCCGGCGGCGTCCCGCCCGGTCCGGCCAGGCGCACGGCGCGGGCCAGCATGAGGCGAGCGCCCTCCAGCTGCACGGCCATGTCGGCCAGCTTCCACTGCAGCCCCTGGAGCTGCGCCAGCGGCCGGCCGCCGATCACCCGCTCGTTGACGTAGCGCACGGCATGCTCGAGCGCGCCCTGGGCGGCGCCTACGCACATGGAGGCGTTCCCGCAGCGCTCGTGGTTGAGGTGCGACAGCAACACCTTGAAGGCCGACGTGTTCGACGGGTCGCCCGCGATCAGCACGTCATCCTCGGTGATCTCCACGCCGTCGAAGGCCAGCTCGGCCTCCGTGGCGGCGTGGATGCCCATGCCCTTGTGACGTCCGGTGACGGCCACGCCGTCGCGGTCGGTCGGCACGATGACGGCCCCGATGCCCTTGGCGCCCTCGCCGCCCGGCCAGCGGCACCAGACCAGCACCCCCTGGGCGACGTCGCCGAGCGTCGAGTAGTTCTTGTACGCGTTGAGCCGCCACCGCCCGGGACCGTCGGCCACCAGCGTCGCCCTCATGTCCTGCACGGCCGACCCGGCGTCGGGCTCGGTGATGCCGATGCTGATCAGCGCTTCGCCGTCGGCCGCCGCCGGGAGCCAACGGTCCTTCATGGCGGGTGGCCCCAGGTGCTCGATCCCACGCGGCGGCCCGTTGAAGGTCAGCTGGCAGCAGATGGCGGAGGACACGTCGGCGCGGGCGATCTCCTCGAGGACGATCGACGCCTCCACGTCGCCCAGACCCATGCCGCCCCACTGCTCCCCCACCGTGATGCGGAGCAGGTCGGACGCGGCCAGCGCCTTGCGCATCTCCGAGGAGACGGCGCCGTCCTCGTCGGCCTGATGTGCCCGCGGCGCGACCTCCCGGGTCGCGGTGTCACGGGCCAGCTGGCGGAGGGCACTCTGGTCTTCGGTCTCGGCGAGCAGATCGGTCTGGCCCGGTCCGGTGGGCTCCATCAGGCGTCGGTGTCGGGGTCGAGCTCGGTGCCGACGATGCCCACGAAGCTCACACCCTCCCCGGGCGCGCCGCCCAGGTTGTGGGTCAGGCCCAAGGTGCGTCCTGGTCCGACCGTGGCGATCTGGCGCTCGGGCGGCGCCTCGCCCCGGAGCTGCAGCCAGCACTCGAAGAGCATGCGCAGGCCGGACGCGCCGATCGGGTGGCCGAACGACTTCAACCCGCCGTCGGGATTGACCGGCAGGTCACCGTCGCGGTCGAAAGTCCCGGCCAGGACCTCCTTCCATGCCGTGCCGCGCTCGGCGAAGCCCAGGTCCTCCATGAGGACGAGCTCGGTCGGGGTGAAGCAGTCGTGCACCTCCGCCATCGCCAGCTGCGAGCGCGGATCCGTGATGCGCGCCTGGGCATAGGCGTCGGCCGCCGAGCGGACCACTTCCTCAAAGGTGGTGTAGTCGTAGGCGGGGTCGATCGGCCCGGCGGCGGGGCCGGCCACGAACGCCAACGCCTTCACGTAGAGCGGGTTCTCGCAGTAGCGGTGCGCGTCCTCGGCCCGGCAGATCACCGCCGCTGCCGCCCCGTCGCTGACGCCGCTGCAGTCGAACACGCCGAGGTCGCCCGCCACCAGCGGCGCCTTGGCGATGGTCTCCATGGAGACCTCCTTGCGGAACTGCGCCCGCGGGTTGCGAGCGCCGTTCTGGTGGTTCTTGTAGGCGATCCGGCTCATCACCTCCTTCAGCTGGGCCGGGTCCACCCCGTACTTGTGCGCGTAGGAGGGGGCGAGGAAGGAGAAGGCGGCCGGGGACGAGAGCCCGGGATCCGTGCCGTCACCCACGAGCCGGACGCCCGTCAGGCCCGAGTACCCGGTGTCCTTGAGCTTCTCCACCCCGATGGCCATGGCCGTGTCGTAGGCGCCCGAGGCCACGGCGTAGCAGGCGTTGCGGAAGGCCTCGGACCCGGTGGCGCAGTAGTTCTCCACCCGTGTCACCGGCTTGTAGTCGAGCTTCAACGGCCTCGACAGGGTCACACCGCACACGCCCGACGTCATGGTGCCCAGCCAGAAGGCATCGAGGTCGTTCAGCGCCAGCCCGGACGACGCCGACGCCTCGGTGGCCGCGTCGATCAGCAGGTCGTCGACCCCCTTGTCCCACAGCTCCCCGAAGCGGGTGCAGCCCATGCCCACGATGGCGACCTGGTCGCGGATGCCCGAGCTCGACATGATCCTCTTTCTACCTTTCGCTCCCGACGCCTACCCGCTCGTCGACGCGGTCGCCGTCGCCGTCGCCGGGTCGCGTCGCCGTCCGCGGTCCGGACGGGCCTTCCAGAAGTAATTGTGCACGCCCTGCGCCGTCCAGATGCGCCGGAAGGTCATGGCGACGCGGTCCCCGATGGCGAGCTCCGAGGGCCGGGCGTCGGTGAGCTCGCAGCGGAAGCGGCCGCCGCCGTCGAAGTCGACGATGACGCCGATCACGGGCGGCGACGGGCTGAAGGCGAGATGGTCGATGGTGAAGGTGGAGACGGTGCCGGGCACATCCGCCAGGCGCTCGGCCTGCATCTGGTCGATGGTGTGGCACGACAGGCAGGCCCTCGTCGGTGGCATGTGGCGGAAGCCGCACACGAGGCACCGGCTCGCCGTGAACCCGTACTTCCACCCCTCCGAGCGGTGGACCGTGGGCGCGCCCGGGCGCTCGGGATCGGGCCGCCTCGGCGGCTCGCGCACGAGGTGGCCGCGCCAGGTCAGGAACGCGGCGTAGGAGAGGTCGTCGCGCCCCGAGGCCACCTGCTCCGCCACCGTCGGCACCCCGGCCTCCGCCCGCGCCTGCTGCGCCGCCGGTAGCGCCGCCGTGGTCCGGAACACCAGGGCGTCCGCCCCGTCGGCCAGGGACAGCACCACGATGACCTGGTCCGGCTCGGCGCGTTCCAGCACGTCGGCCAACGCGACCCCGGCGTGCGCCGCGCCGAGATTGCCGATGGACGCGGTGAGGTCGGGCGCCACGACGCCGGCAGCCACCCCCAGACCAGCCGTCGCTGCCTTGACGGCGCGGGCGTGCAGTCCGGTCACCACCGCATGGTCGACGTCGTTCTCGGAGATCCCGGCGTCCTTCAGCGCCGCCGCGAAGGCCTCTCGGGCCAGCGGGACATAGATCTCCTCGCCGAAGCGCTCCTCCCAGATGTGCGACTCCTTCTCGCCGGGGACGCTGCCAACGGTCGAGGAACTCGTCGCTGCACGCCCCGCGCCCGACCAGTTCGGCCACGGCACCCTCGGGACCGCAGAGGAAGGCAGCAGCTCCGTCTCCGCTGTCGCGCTCCTCGGGGGAGCCGGCCAGCCCCGTGCGCAGGTCCGAGACGACGGCGAGCGTCCGACGCCCGCTTGAAGCGCCCCCCAGCGCCGCGAGCAGAGCGGCCACCGCGGAGCGGGACGAGCCCGCCAGGTCGTAGGCCCCACATCCCCGCCCGAGGCCGAGAGCGGCGTGCAGGGTCGTGGCGCTGGTCTTGTCGAGGTACGCCGGGTCGGGCGTCGACAAGAGCACGTCCTGCACGTCCGACGACGTCGACGTCGACGAGAGCGCCCGTCGCCCCGCCTCCACCCCGAGAGTCGTCGTGTCCTCGTCGTAAGAGGCGACCGAGCGCGTCCCCCGGCCGCCGCCGGCGCCGAGCACCCCGGCGATGGCGGAACGCTGGAGCCGCCACGCGGGCAGGTAGGTGCCCCATGACACGATGCCGCTGCTCATGTCGCTCCCGTCGCCCATTCGACGTTCATGGCCCCTGCTCGATGGGGCGTTCACTCACGGCCATGTCACGGTTCACTGTACTCGGGCCCCTGGTCCGGGCCCTCCGACGTGGGTCCCGCCGAGCCGGTTCCTCCCGGCCCGACGCGGCCGACCTCAAGCCGTGGCGGTCACCACCATCTCCCAGCTGTCCAGTTCCAGCGGCCCGCCCCCGCCCCCACGGAAGCGGACGTCGCGGAAGCCCGCCGCTTCCAGCCAGACCACCCATTCGGGTGGGGTCGGGAGCCGCACGAAGTACGAGGCATGGCGGGTCTCCCCGTCGCGATGGACCGTCCGCTCCACCACCATGCGCCCCGTCACCGGGTCGAAGGTCGAGAGCTCCACCATGGTGTCGTCGCCGCGACGGACGACGACACCGTCGGGTGCCGGCGTGAAGTGCCGCACGCCCCCGTCGTGGTGCATCGTGTCCACGGCCACGGTGCCCCCGGGGCGCAGAACCCGGTGGAACTCGCGCAGCACGCGGTGGCAGTCGTCGTCTTCGTAGTAGCCGAACGAGTTGAGCCAGCACACCACGGCGTCGAAAGGCCCGTCGACCGGCAGGTCGCGCAGATCGCCCAGGACGTAGGCGACCGGGTGCCGGTGCGGACCTGGCTGGGACTTCGCCAGCTCCAGGTAGGCCGGCGTGATGTCCACACCGGTCACCGCCATGCCGGCCGCCGCCAGCCTCCGGGCGATACGGCCGTGGCCGCAAGGTGCATCGAGGATCCGGGACCCGGCGGGCAGGTCGAGCAGCCCGAGGATCTCCGCCGTATCGGAGTCCGAGTGCTCGTCGTCGATGGAATCCTCGTAGAAGTAGAGGTAGTCGTCCCCGAACGTCAGAGGAAGGTCGAACCGCATGCGACATCTTCGCCGGTAGGGTCGGCCCGAGTGGTGGTTCCGGCCGACATCGCCTTCGACGCCGTCACGGCCGTCCGACCGACCGGCGATCCCTCCGTCTTCGAGGTCGACGTCCATCCGCTCTGGACCGTCGGCGACAAGCCCAACGGCGGTTACCTGCTTGCCCTCCTGGGCCGGGCCGCACGGACGGCGGGTCGGGGCGATTCGAGCCACCTGTGGGAGACGGTCTCCTCGTCGGTGACCTTCGTGCTCCCTCCGGTCCCGGGTCCCGCCGTCGTCCGCACCACCGTGCTGCGCCAGGGCCGTTCCGCCGCCCAGGTCCGTGCCGTCTTGGCCCAGGACGGCACGGACAAGGTGGACGCGGTGTTCGTGGTGTCCGATGTCCCGTCAGCGGCGGCCCGCGTCCGCTACGACGGGATTGAGCCGCTCCGTGTCACCGAGCCCGAGGGTTGCGTCCGCCAGCCTGCACAGACCCCGACCGGCCTGGTGGTCGGGATGCTCGAGGCGATCGACCTCCGGTTCGATCCGCAGACGCTCCCGTTCTCGGGTTCGGTCACCGAAGGCGCACGGGCCGAGCTGCGGGGCTGGACCCGCTTCGTGGACGGGCGCGAGCCCGATCCGCTGTCCCTCCTCCTCTTCGTCGACGCCAACCCACCGGCGACGCTCATGATCGGATCGAGCGGATGGGTGCCGACGCTCCAGCTGTCCGTGTACGTGCGGGCGCAGCCCGAACCCGGTTGGCTCGGGGTCCGGATCACCGGGAACCTGGTCACCGGCGGCATGGTCGACGAGACCTGCGTGCTCTGGGACAGCCGGCGCCGGGTCGTGGCGCAGTCGACGCAGCTGGCCCGCCTGCGCTTTCCGGACGAAGCCTGAACCTCAGGCGGCGACGCCGCGCTCGTTCGGCTGCTGGTCGTGCTCGTCTCATGGTTGTGCCCGTCGTCGTCGGCGTCGGCGTCGGCGTCGTGGCAGTCCCACGAGCAGTACCCGAAGATGCGGTCGGATCCCGGATGGAACCGGCAGCGGGGGCAGAGGTGGGTCGTCATGGTGATGCTCACTTTCGGATGGTTGCGATCGGTTGCCCCCAATAGGGGGACTGGGTGAACGGTCCTGCTGTGACCGGCGAGGCCGGGGCTCGTGGCCCGGTACGCAAAGAAGCCGCTCCCCTATGGGAAGCGGCTCCTCGACGTGTGGACTGTGATGAGTCCGGTTACGTCGCTGGAGCCACCTCCTGCGAGCACGGCTTGGGAATGCCGTTGATCTGTACTTCGGACACGACGGCACACGAGCGCGACAAGGCGTTTCCGCCTCGCAGATCTCCCTCGCTCCATCCGTTCCACACCGTCATGGTCCTCTCATTATAGAGAAAGGTCTCACGCCGGCTCGACGTCGAGCGCCACAATTCATTCTCACGTCACACAGCGCCGTACGTTGCGTCCACCGCCCCTTCGTCCAGGGCTGCGAGAACGTCAGGCCGAGGATTCGGTCAACTGGGCCTTCAGCGCCGGCTTGACCACCTTGCCGGTCGGGTTGCGGGGAAGGGCGTCGACGAACACCCACCGGCGGGGGACCTTGTAGTCCGCGAGTTGGCCCAGCGCGAACGTGCGCAGCGCATCGGCATCGGCATCGGCGTCGGCGCCGGGATGCAGGACGACGAAGGCGACGACGTCCTCGCCGAGCACGGGGTGCGGCGCCCCGACGACGGCGACCTCCTTGACGGCAGGGTGCTGGACGATGGCGTGCTCGACATCCGTGGCGTGCACGTTGTTGCCGCCGCGAATGATCACGTCCTTGGAGCGGCCGACGACGTAGAGGTACCCGTCCTGGTCGAGCTTGCCCAGGTCGCCCGTGACGAGCCATCCGTCCTTCCACGTCTCGGCTGTCGCCTCGGGATCCTCGAAGTATTCGCGATGGTGCCCGGGCAACTGCAGGCGGACCTCTCCGACCTGGCCCGGCGGGCACCTCGGCATCGTGCTCGTCGACGATTTTGACGATGGCCGGCGGCGCGATCTGGCCCACCGAGCCCGGTCGCTTCACGGCCTCGCCCTTGGGCATGATGGCGTAGGCGGACCCGGCCTCGGTCATGCCGTAGTTGTTCGAGACGAGAGCGTCGGGCATCTTGTCCTGCAGACGTTCGAGGACGTACGGGGCGAGCGGCGCGCTGCCGACCGAGCAGAGCTCGACCGAAGACAGGTCGGCACCGTCGAAGCCCGGGTGGTCGATCAGCAGGTGCGCCATGGCCGGGACGAGGAAGACGGAGATCGGGCGCTCCTCCTCGACGACACGCAACCAGCGGTCGGCGTCGAAGCGCGGCTGGTAGATCACCTTCAGCCCGAGCTTCATCGGCGTGTACACGAGCGAGATCCCGGCGAACGTGAACAAGGGGCTGGAGTGCACCCACCCGCCGCCCGTCCAGTTCGGCTCGACGGCGCCGATCATGGACGCGTTCGAATGCCGGACCGCCACACCCTTGGGGCGCCCGGTGGTGCCCGACGTGTAGAGGATGTCGGCCAGGTCGTTGGAGACCCGAGGCACCTGGAACGGGCTTGCGTCGCCAACGGTTGCGTCGGCGAAGGCGAGGCGCCGGAGCGCAGGATCGGCGTGGTCGGGTGTGGGTCCGCTGGTGGCGTCGACGACCATTCGGAGCGTGGCCTGGCCCACCTCGGCGTCTGCCGCAACCAGTTCGCCGTCCGCCACGACCGCCGCCGCGCCGGCGTGGGAGAGGACGTGGCCCACCTCGGCCGGGGCCAGGCGGGGGTTCATCGGCACGGCCACCCCGCCGGCGCGATGGATGGCGGCGTAGCTGACCAGCCAGCACAGCGCCAGCTCGGGGTGCAGGTGGATGCCGACCCGCTCGCCGGGCGCGATCCCCTCGCCGACCAGGCGGCGGGCCAGGGCGTTGGCCGCGCCGTCCCATTCGGCGAAGGTGAGCGCACCCTCGTCCACCACTGCGAACGCGGTCTCGTCGGGAAAGGCCACCGCCATGCGGCCCAGGTGCTCGTCCATCAACATCGGTGTGCTTCTCCCCGCAACTTCGGTGCGCTTTCTCCCCGGCGTGACGTGGATGGCATCGAAAAGTTGACGCCGGTGTCAGGTTCGTTGCAGCATGGCCGATGCGCCTCCGGTGGTCAATCCCGGGGCGGTCGAGCGGACGCGACACAGCGAGACGAGGGAGAGAGCGCCATGACCACGGTCCGTTTCGATCTCCCGACACCCGAGGGCGACACGATCGAATTCTGGGATGCGGCCCGGGAGGAGCGCCTTTTGATCCGGCACTGCCTCGACTGCGACGCCTACTCCTACTACCCGCGCCCCTTCTGCCCGAAGTGTTGGAGCGAGCGCGTCGAATGGCACCAGGCGAGCGGGGAAGGGACGCTCTACACGTGGTCCGTCATCTACAACAACGACCAGCCGCCGTTCCGGGACCGCGTGCCGTACGTCGCTGCCATCGTCGACCTCGACCGAAGGCCCGCGCATGATGACCAACGTCGTCGACTGCCCGTTTCGACGAGCTCTCGGTCGGGATGGCGCTGAAAGTGACGTTCCAGCCCATCTCCGACGAGTACACCATCCCCGTCTTCGTGCGGGCCTGACTGCCGGGAGGCACCATGACCGACGCCGTCATCGTCGCAGCAGTCCGCAGCCCCATCGGGCGTGCCGGGCGGAGCCTGGCGCCGTTGAGCATCGACGGAGCTGGGCGGACAGACCATCGCCGGCGCCATCGCGGCGGCCGGGCTCGATCCGGCTGACATCGACGACCTCGTGCTCGGCGAGGTGCTCCAGGGTGGTGGGTGCACCGCTCGCTACGTGGCCAACGCACTCGGTCTCCCGCCCGACACGCCCGGAGGCGCGGTGCAGCGGCAGTGCGCGACCGGGATGATGGCGGTGCAGGAGGCGGCGGCCAACATCCTCTCCGGCATGGCCGACGTGGTCGTCGCCGGCGGCGTCGAGTCCATGACCCGCTCTCCTCTGATGTTCGAGCGGTCCCCCTTCCCGTTCGGGGGTGTGGAGCGGTTCTACCCTCCGAGCCACCCCGACTCCCCCGAGGCTCCGAACATGAACATGCTGATCACGGTGGGCGAGAACACGGCCCGCGAGTGCGGCATCACGCGGGAGGAGTCCGACGACTGGTCGTACCACTCCAACATGCGAGCGGTCGCCGCCACCGACGACGGCCGGTTCGCCGAGGAGATCGTACCGGTGACGGTCCCCGCCGGACGGGGCCAGACGGCGACCGTCTCGGTGGACGAGCACCCCCGCCGGGACACGACGCCCGAGAAGCTGGCGGCGTTGCCCTCGCTCACCGGTCCCGACGGGACCGTCACCGCAGGGAACTCGTCGGGCATCGCCGACGGGGCGGCCGCGCTGGTCGTCGTTTCGCGTGCGCTACGCCGAGTCCCACGCCATGGAGCCGCTGGCCACCGTGCGCTCCTGGAACTCATGCGGGGTGGAGCCGGCTCGCACCGGGACTCGCCCCGACGATCTGCGTCCCCCGGGCGCTCAACCGGGCGGGGCTGAGCGAGGCTGACGTCGACCTGGTCGAGATCAACGAGGCCTTCGCCTCCATGTCGGTCGCCTGCTCGCGCAAGCTCGGCTTCCCACACGACATCGTCAACGTCAACGGCGGTGCGGTAGGAATGGGCCACCCGATCGCCGCCTCCGGGGCGCGCATCATGGTGACGCTGATCCACGAGCTCCGGCGGCGTGGCGGAGGCATCGGCGTCGCGACCCTGTGCGCCGGCGGCGGCATGGGCTCGGCCACCGTCGTGGAGGTGCACCCTTCCTGATGCGACGGAGGGGGCGGGACCTCCGCATCTGATCCTCGCCCACTCGGGGAGCTTCGGGCCACGGTCCTGAGCTGGGCGCACTCACTCATGGCGGCGCAACTCGAAACCCTCGAAGGTGAACGCAGGGGTCACCGTCGCCCCGACCAGCGAGAAGGGTCCGAGGGGTCTGGCCCACTGCCACACCATGGGCTCGACCACGGCTTGGGGCATCTGACCAGCCTCGAGATCGGACCCCGAGTACGACCGAGTCGAGGCGTCCGTCGGGCCACTCTCGGTGCAGCTCCAATGGTGACCCGGCGTAGAAGTGCCAGAGCTCGGTGGCGTCGATCCGGTGCGACGCCGAGATCTCGCCCTCCATGAGCAGGTACAGGATCGCACTGCCGGCCGGCCGCTCGCCGCCGGCGGCCTCGGCTACCCAGGTCCGCCGGTACCAGCCACCCTCCGGATGCGGGACAAGCCCCAGCTCTTCAACCAGCCACTCCCCGGGCGCGCGGAACCATCCACTCCCCGTGGCACCCCCTATGGCGTGCCCACACCGAGGGACTGGGCCACGGCCAGAGAGTGCAGCTCGGAACCGCCCAGCAGGGCGCCTGTCGTCTCGGCACGCTTGATGAACAGGTGGGAGTCGTGCTCCCAAGTGAAGCCGATGCCGCCAAACGACTGGAACGACTCGCGGCACACCAGCCGTTGGCAGTCGTCGCTCGCTGCTTTGGCCATGGCCACGGCGACAGCTCGATCGGAGCGTGTCTTCCTCGATCGCCGCCACGGCGAAGTAGCACAGCGCACGGGCCCTCTCGATGGCGAGGAACATGTCGGCCATCTTGTGCTTGACGGCCTGGAACGAGCCGATCGGCACCGAGAACTGCTTCCGCTCCTTGACGTAGGCGAGCACCATCTGGAATAGGGCATCACAGGTGCCGACGGTCTCGAGAGCCAGCCCGACCGTGGCCTCCTCGAGCGCCCGCAGGATCCCAGTCGTCGAGGCTTGACTGCCCGGCTCACCGAGGGCACGTTCGTCAGGGACGACGAGGCGGTCCAGTGTGGCGGTGCTGAGCGGGCGTGTCGCATCGAGCGATCGAACCGGCGCCAGGCCAGCCTGGCCGCCGGGAACGACGAAGGCACCGAACCCGTCTCCGAAGCGGGCCAAGACGGCGACCTCGGTCGTCGAGGCGTCGGCGAGCACGCCCAGTTTCCTGCCATGGAGGACCCAACCGCCTGCAACCCGCTCTGCGGTCATAGTCACGTCGTCCAAGCGCCATCCACGTGGATGGTCGGCGATGGCCAACGCTCCTGTGCATGCACCGGATGCCACTTCGGCCAAAAACCGGTGTCGCTGCTCGGAACTCCCGACCTCGCGGACGACCGGCACGAACTGCGTCACCGTGGCGAGCAGCGGTCCAGGTGCCACGGCGCGACCCAGCTCCTCGGCGACGACCGCGGTCTCGACGAAGGAGAGTCCGACGCCACCGTCCTCCTCCGATATGGCGAGCGCGGGCCAGTCGAGACCCACCATCGCGTCCCAGAGATCCGCCGCCGGCTGCCCGCTCTCTACGACCGCGCGGACGACCGCCAGGGTGCACTCCTTTTCGAGAAAGGAGCGCACGGAGTCACGCAACTCCTCCTGGTCGCTCGAGAATTCGAGCTCCACACCAACCCCTTCCTGCCCAGCCGGCCCGCCACCGGGCCGGTGAAACCGGCGGCGAGTGTAGCTGACGAGAGTCTCCGTCCCTGGTGCTACCGCCCTTTCCGCATCGTTTCCTGGGACGAGCGTCTCGGGGGGCCCCGGAGGGGTCGCCGGTCCATCGGCTCGTGCGTCGGACCGGCGAAGCCGGGGCGACCGGCACCATTGCTTGCGCTTCCCCAATCGTGGCGCCAGCCGACGCGTGCAACCCATCGGATCGGCTCCGGCCGACTCCCCCGTCCATCGGATCGGCTCCCGCCGACTCCCCGTCCGCCGGACCAGGTACCAGCCGACGCGCCTACACTCTCCGATGCGCCTCTAGCTCAACGGCAGAGCAACGGACTCTTAATCCGCAGGTTTCGGGTTCAAATCCCGAGGGGCGCACCAGCACAAAGTCCAGGTGAGAGCGTCGCACGAGGTGCATTAAGGGTATCGGAACTACACGGGCGACGATCTAACACAGATACGCCTTTCGATACACCCGGGTGTGTCACCCAGCGCGCTCGGCAAGCGTGACCGTCGCAGCGGGTGCGTAGCCGATCGGCGCGTCGCAGGCAGTTCTACGTTCGTTCAGCACGGTTGGCGAAGACCCCTCCCAAGAATCGCGAAGGGAGGAGTGCATACGCGTAGGCCAAGTCTTAGTTCTGGGTCACGAGCGCAAATTAAATCCCCGCTACTCCCTCTGACACTTCGAGCGTTGATTGGATCGGTCTCTTCTACAGTAACCGCAGTTCGTGAGCGGCCTGCACTAGTCACGGAGCAATCTGGATATCGAGGTTCCCATTTGGGTAGTTCACCGGTACGCCGCCGCGGCTCGCGGACACTTGGAAGGTTAACGGCGGCGCATCAGCCGCCACGCCCGCCAAAACTCCTGCCGGGATCAACACCTTCAGCTGCGTGTCGGTCGACCCCGGCTGCACCTGGCAGGGAATCGATGCAGGCGCGGCGCCGGCCGCAACCTTTTCCGTGAGGGAGACGTCGGCCGCCTGTTCGGTGTTCGAAATGGGGACTCCCGAGTCGTCGACCGATTCGGCGGCGTAGAAGCCCCGACCGTAGAGAGTGAGCGGGTCACCAGGCTTGGCGTTAGTGCGACCCAACGAGGAGATCGTTACAGAGTCGGCGACCACCGCGAGCTGACTCGGCGGGCTTGTGGACAGGCCGGCCGGGGTAGTCAGCACGACAGGGACCTGACCCGGGGCGACGTCGTCGGGCAAACGGAATGTCGCCTGATTGGCTGTCGGCGGCGAGTCCGTCGTCGAACAAGGGATGCCGCCGATCGTGATCGTCGGCCGGTCTGTGTCCGACGATCCGGGAGCGTTGAACCCGAAGCCGTGTGCCACCACCTCCGCGCCGGGGCGGGCCGGGCTTGGCACGATTTGGTTGATGCTCGGAGGATTCCCGCTCCCCGTGACGAGCGCCTTGTTGACGACATAGGTTGCGGCGGAGGCGCTGGTCAGGCCGGCCAGGATGTCAGGAACGGGTGGTGGACCGGCGCCAGGCTGGTGGAGGAACTGGACAAGAACGATGCTCATTACCACCAAATTGAAGGCGATGTACTGGAGGTCCACAAGATCGGTGTTGCCTTCGTCGTCGCTGAACACGTCGGCGACCCGTGGGGCGTCGGCATTTGAGCGCTGCAGCGTCCCCTTTGATCTGCGCGTTGTTAACCGTCGCTTTGGCTAGCACCGCAGCTGCGAAGGGCCCACCCAAGAAGATGAGGTAGATCGGGCTGGTCCCGCCGATGAGGGCGTCGAATTCGATGCGGTCGAAACCGAGGACGAGAGCCAGGGCGACGAAGAAGTAGAGGACGACCACCGTCCAGGGGGCGGCTGTCGTCTTTGACGTCGAAGTGCGACCGTCGGTACCGACGAGGATCCCGTGTGTCTTTGGAGCAGTAAGGTTCTTCGTTGTCCATGGCTTGGCCCACGGCCATGCTGCATAGGCAAGCCTGGTCGGTAGAGGCCAACTGAGGCCGGGGTCGTCTGCACCGATATTGCTTGCAGCCGCATAGCGTCGGATTCCGAAGAGCAGATAAGCGAGAACCACCACGATGACGGCCGCCACCACCAATGCTTCGGTATGGCCGGTGTTTGCGTGCCCGACATAAACGGTCACCCCAGCCGTTCCCGCCGCAGTGTGAGCCGCCAACTCCACCTGAGCCGCCTCTCTCTCATCTTCTGGGGCTGTCGATCTATTTGCATCATATGTGCCTACAAAATCCTGCGCAATGGAATCGAAATGAAATTTTCTTGTTTGCGAACATTCTGATGCCGCAACATTCCTGATCGAACCGACGGTCGAGGCATTCGGGCTCATTTCTCGAATAGACCACCCTTAACGCCACCGAGTTGCGGGCCTGATCAAGTTCGACGTGCCATCTTGGTGAGGTACCAAAACCTCCGGATCATCGGCACATATCCGTCGAGCCAATATATTTCTTCGGACTCTCCGACATTCCCGGTCAGTTAACCCTTTTCGGCGGTCAGCCTCCCTAGTTCCTAGCCGTTGCTGAGGTGCATCGTCGCGACCGTGATGTGCGGCCAAAACACGCCGTTGAAGACAAGGATGACCGTCTGGGAATACTGCAACTGTAAAAAGGCCGGCTCCCCGAGGAACGGGTCGAGCTCACGGCAGGGTCCACTGTCGCCGCCGGCGGCGGGGTAATTGTACGGCTCACTTGGTGCTTTGACCCATTCGATCCAGAAGGTCGCCGCTGCGCTCAAGACGAAGCAATTGTTCTCTGTGCTCGAAAGATACCCTGTGCCGTTCGCGACACCGAGGAACGGAATCTGGCTCACCCCTAGACCTACCGCCGGATTCAGGGGTGTGGTCGTCATCTCGATCGTGATCGATCCGAGAATGTTCTGGCCCGCGATGTGATTCTGAAGCACCGAGTTCGGATTGTTGATGATGTCCTGGAAGTCGGTCGGATAGGGCCCGTTGCTCTGGACAGGGGGAGGGACGTCAGCGGGTGTAGGCAGTACGTCGTTGGAGATACGCACCTCGGGCACGATGTGCTCGTTGTTTGCCGGCGGGTTGTTACTCGCGAACGGCTGGATCCCGAGGCCCACCACCGGCGGAGTCCCAGTCGGAATCGGCGGAACTTGGCTCGGAGTATCGGCGGCGGGGATTCCGACAGGCATCGACGGGTTCGGGTACGTGTTGGGAATGGTCGGCGGTCCCGACACCGGTGTTGGGCTCGGGGCCGGCCCCTGCATGAGGATGTTCACCCCGTGGGGAATACTCCCCATTCGGACGATAGTCGGCTCGGTCGGCGAGTATCCCGACACCGACGAGTTGTCGTTGGCCGGCACATACATGAAGAGTCCCGGCTCGAGATGGAGCGCCTGACCGGCGTCGAGGAAACCCCGCTGGTCGTCGTCGCTGACGCGCTGGAGGTAGTGCAAGCCGTAGAGAAAGATGTCCTCCTGTGGCGTCCCAGGCTGCGCTTGCGGCGTTCCGTTTACCCCTTGCTGAAGCCCGCGGTTCGGCACCTGACCCGGGATCACGTGGAAATCGAACGATTCGCTCGTCTTGTTGAGCATCAGGTAGCGCCT
>CAWGHA010000003.1:0-331818 GCA_963822265.1 uncultured Acidimicrobiaceae bacterium | reverse complement strand
AGAGCGGGCGACGGGAATCGAACCCGCGTTCTCAGCTTGGGAAGCTGATGTTCTGCCTCTGAACTACGCCCGCGGGCGTCCGCCACACTATCCTCTCCTCCGCCTGTAAATCAGTAGGTCAGAGGTGGCGCCCGCAGCCTGACGCCACCTACGTATCCGAGGCGAGGAGCATTCGTGCCGGTCAGGATCATTCTGGGCATTGGCGTCACGCTGGTCGGCTTCGGCATTGCCGCCGTGCGGTTCCACTGGCTGTCCCGGCTCATCCGCTCGGGGAAGCCCGATCCGTCTCGAACGCGGGGCAGCATCCGGCCCAAGGCCGAGGCGGAGGTCACCGAGGTGGCCGGCCAGCGCAAGCTCCTTCAGTGGACGGTGCCCGGTCTGGCGCACTTCTTCACCATGTGGGGCTTCACGATCCTCCTGCTGACCATCATCGAGGCCTACGGCGACCTCTTCAACAAGTACTTCCACATCCCCGGCATCGGCACCTGGAACTGGGTCGGCTTCATTGAGGACTTCTTCACCGTGGCGGTGTTGGTGGCGCTGGTCGTCTTCGCGGTCATCCGCCTCAAGAACGCCCCCGAGCGCCTCGAGCGCAAGTCGCGCTTCTACGGCTCACATACGGGCGCGGCCTGGATCGTCCTCCTCATGATCGCCGGTGTGATGATCACACTGCTCCTCTACCGCGGCGCCCAGATCAACACCGTCCCGACGCAGTTCCCCTACAGCGGCTGGAGCACTTTCGCCTCGCACACGGTGGCCAAAATCCTGGCTCCGCTGGGGGCCGGAACGAACTCGGTGCTGGTCACCGTCTTCCTGATCCTCAACATCGCCGTCATCTCTGGCTTCATCGTCTTCATCGCCTACTCGAAGCACCTCCACATCTTCATCGCGCCGATCAACGTCGCCTTCTCCCGCCGCCCGCGTGCCCTCGGGGCCCTCGCCACGACGCCGGACATGGACATGGAGAACGTCGACGAGGACACGGTGTTCGGCGTCGGCCAGATCGGGCACTTCAGCTGGAAGCAGATGCTGGACTTCGCGACGTGCACCGAGTGCGGACGCTGCCAGTCGGCCTGCCCGGCCTGGACCACCGACAAGCCCTTGTCACCGAAGCTCCTGGTCATGAACCTGCGGGACAACATGTTCGCCTCGGCCGGCCCCCTCCTCTCGGGCGAGGGCGAACAGGAGATGCTCGTCCCCAACGTCATCGACCCCGACGTTCTCTGGGCGTGCACCACCTGCGGCGCGTGTGTGAACGAGTGTCCCGTCGACATCGAGCACATCGACGCCATCGTCGACATGCGCCGCTACCAGGTGCTGATGGAGTCCGAGTTCCCCTCCGAGGCCGGACTCATGCTCCGCAACGTGGAGAACCAGGGCGATCCCTGGGGCCTGGGCCAGGGCAAGCGGGCCGAGTGGACGCAGAGCCTGGACTTCGAGGTTCCCATCATCACCGGGACCATCCCCGACGACATCGAGTACCTGTACTGGGTCGGATGTGCCGGAGCGCTGGACGAGCGCGCCCGCAAGGGCGTGCAGGCCACCGCCCGCATGCTGCACCGGGCCGGTGTCACCTTCGGCATCCTCGGCCCCAAGGAGTCCTGCACCGGGGACCCGGTTCGCCGCCTGGGCAACGAGTACCTCTACCAGGAGCAGACCAAGCTCAACATCGCCACGCTCGACGAGGCCGGGGCCAAGAAGATCATCGCCAGCTGCCCGCACTGCTTCAACACCATCAAGAACGAGTACCCCGCGCTCGGCGGCAACTACGAGGTCATCCACCACGCCCAGTTGCTGGAGCACCTCGTCACGACGGGCAAGCTCGTCCCCGGCTCGGGCTACTCGGGCACCGTCACCTACCACGACCCCTGCTACCTCGGCCGGCACAACCGGGTCATCAACGAGCCCAGGACGGTGCTGAGCGCCATCCCCGGCGCCAAGCAGGTCGAGATGCGGCGCTGCAAGGAGCGCGGCTTCTGTTGCGGGGCGGGCGGCGCCCGGATGTGGCTCGAGGAGAACATCGGCAAGCGGGTCAACATGGAGCGGACGGAGGAGGCGCTCGGCACGGGAGCCGACGTCGTCTCCACCGCTTGCCCGTACTGCATGATCATGCTGGACGACGCCGTGCGTGCTCACGCCAAGGAAGACGAGGTGCGCGTGCTCGATCTCTCCCAGCTGGTGGAGGAGTCCCTCGGCTGAGCCGACCCCGTCCGATAGGGACGGTCAGGAGGCGGGAACGACCATGCCGTAGCCGCGTTCGGGCCGCAGCGTCAGCACGAGACGGCCGTCCGACACCATCGCCGCGCGGTAGTCGTCCCAGTCCGGGTGCTCGCCCGAGCCCGCCCGGTAGTACTCGACCAAGAGGTCGACGGTGGCGTCGTGCGGGTCGGCGGCCACGGGCGAAAGCTCGGCTGCCGCTTCCACCACCACGTACTGCCAGAAGGTGTCTCCCGGCACGTAGAGCGACGCCCGTGGGTCGCGGCGCAGGTTGGCGGTTTTGGCGCGGTCGGCCGTGATGGAGATCCGGACCGTGTCCTCCTCCGCTGGGACGTACATGATGTTGGAGAGCTGGGGGCGCCCGTTGGAACGGATGGTGGCCAGCACCCCCTGGCGGTGAGCCCGAACGAATTGGAGGACGTCGGTCAGATCCATGGATCGACCGTAGCGGTCCCGCCTGATCTACGTGCCGGCGGCGACCTCGCTCTTCGACCTCTCGGCGAGGAGGAGGTGGATCACGGCGGCGATGATGCCTCCGACCAGCGGCGCCACGATGAACAGCCACACCTGGCTCAGCGCCGTGCCGCCGACGACGAGGGCCGGCCCGAGGCTCCGCGCCGGGTTGACCGAAGTCCCCGTCAGCGGGATGCCGATGAGGTGCACCATTACGAGGGCAAAGCCGATGGCGACCCCGGCGGCGCCCTGGATCGCCGCCTTGTGAGTGGCGAACAGGACGACGAGCACGAAGATGGTGGTCAGCACGACCTCGATGAGGAACGCACCGCCCTCGCTCACGAAGAGATGCGACTGCGCCCCGTACCCGTCGGTGCCGAGGCCCTGCACGCTCTTGTGGTAGATGGCTGACGTGGTGAACATCCAGTACAGGAGATACGCCCCTACGATGCCGCCGGCGAACTGCGCGATGAGATAACCCACGCCCTCCTGCAACTTCATACGGCCGGCCGAGATGAACCCCAACGTCACCGCTGGGTTGACGTGGCAGCCCGAGATGGGCCCGATGGCGTAGACCAGGGCCGCGAGCACGAGACCGAAGGCAAGTGCGGTTGTGACGACTCCGGCCGAGTAGCTCAGCCCGTGGAGCCTGAACCCGAAGGATTCGGTGGCGACGCCGACGGCGACGACGACCAGGATTGCCGTGCCGATGAACTCCGCCAGGAGTTTTCTGACATCGAACATGTACAGACCTCCGTGTCCGGGCGAGGAGAGGACCCGTGCAGTCTGTCAGCGAACCCCGGTCCGGGCGCGGATGCACCACCTCCGCCCGAGTCAGGTCGGGGGGAGGGTGGGTGGATCAGATGTTCGCGATGGCCCTCTCGTCTGCTTCCCGCAAGCGGGTGGCCATGGCGGCGAGCATCTTTCGCGAGAGCGCAGGCACCGCGTCGAGCACCCCGTTGAACTGACGCTGGCCGAGCACGAGCAGGTCCATCTCGGTCTCGGAGGTGACCGTGGCCGAGCGGGGGCGCCGATCCAACAGGGCCAGCTCGCCGAAGTACTGGCCCGGGCCGAGCGTCGCCACCTTGCGTCCGTTGCGGCGGACCGACGCTTCCCCCTTCACGATGATGAAGAATTCGCGGCCGATGGTCCCCTGCTCACAGAGGACCCGTCCGGCCGGCACCGGGACCTCTTCGAGGGTCCGGCGGATGGTGCGCAGGTCCTTGTTCGAAGACGTCGAGAACAGCCAGATCTTGGACAGATCGAGTTCGCCGTGGGCCATGGCGGGAAAGAGTAGCCCTCACCGGCGTTCCGGGCGCTGACCTGCGCCGGGAGGACGTGTATCAGACGGCGTCGGCGCCCCGCTCGCCCGTGCGCACCCGGACGACGGTCTCGGCCGGCACCACCCAGACCTTGCCGTCGCCGATTTTGCCGGTCGTGGCCGAGGAGACGATGGCGTCCACCACGTGCTCGGCCTGGTCGTCGCCGACGAGTACCTCGACCCGGATCTTCGGCACGAAGTCGACCCGGTACTCGGCACCGCGGTAGTTCTCGGTGTGGCCGCGCTGGCGGCCGAAGCCCTGGGCCTCGGTGATCGTCATGCCCTGGACACCCATGTTCTTCAGGACGTTCTTCACGTCCTCGAGCTTGAACGGCTTGACGACAGCCACGACCAGCTTCACCTGTCCGTCCCCTACGGTCGAGCGGGGCCCCGTTGCCCCATGGAGACCCTAGTTACCGCCTTCGGATCCCGTCCGCGGGTTATTAACACGGCCGTAATATGCCCGAAATATTGGGCTTTCGGCCGAGCGGTACCCTTCTGCAGTGGCTACGAACGTAGAAGTTTCCGGTTCCGGGGATCAGTCCGTACCTCGACTGTCTCTCTGGGAGCGGGTCAAGTACTCCATGGTCGAGCCGGACGACGACCCTGGTACACGGAAGAAGGTCCAGCCTGCACGCCCTGTCGAGGAGATTCAGGAGGACCTGCGGAGCTCCAACGACAAGGAGCGGACCATCGGACTCGTGGTCGCACCCGTCGCCGCGATCGTCGGCCTCACCATCAGCACGGCGTCGATCAACTACGCCCGGACGCACCACCAGAGCGTCCACGTCTACGAGGAGCTGACCTACCTCCTTTTCGGGCTGGCTGCGCTGATCCTGGTGGCATCGCTGCTGCGCAAGCGGCTGTTTCAGGGGATCACCGTCGCCTTGTTCGGTCTGGCGGTCTTCCAGTTGCACTACACGTACGTGGGATTCGCGGCCCCCTTCATCCTGGTCGGCGCGTGGTACATGGTCCGGTCGTACCGGCTGCAACAAGAGCTCAAGCGAAGCGAAGCCGATGTAGGCGGTTCCCGCCGCAGCGTCTCACCGTCCCGAGGATCGCGTCCCCGGGCGAACAAGCGCTACACGCCACCGACGTAACCGGATCCGCGGTCGACGAGCCGCGCCCACCGATCACCACCGATCGAAAGAGCCGGCTGACACGGGTGCGGTTCAGCGTGGGTCGTGGCCCCGAGGAGCGCCGGCTCCCCGTGTGGCTCGGTATCGCCACACGATCAGAGCGACCATCGCGAGGAAGACGGCCGCCAGGACGCCGGGAAGGATGAACACGCTCGCAGAGGACTGCTGCATGTCCACCACGGCGAGCGGTGAGACCAGCGCCGGATCGCCGGGGACGGCCAGAGCGGGAATCCTGGTGCCAGGCCGGTAGAAGGTCGACCCCGGAAGGGCCTCCTCATGCGAGTGGCCGCCGAGCATGTAGCTGCCGCGGCACGAGTAGCCGGCGGCGTTGCTCCCGCTCCCGCCGAGGAGCCCGAGACAGCCCGTCACCGAGACGGTCACCCTTTCCCCCTGGGAATGGAGGCGATCGATCTGGTCGTTGGAGTGGATCCCGGCGAAGGAAGAACACGCACGGCGAGCACCGCAAGGGTGCTGAGAACGACACCGAGAACGACTTTGACGAGGCGTCCGGAGTCGAACTGCACGGTGGCGCCGCGCAGCGTTCCCACTCGGCCACTGGTGTCGTCACTCGGCGAAGTCGGCCGTGCGCGCAGGTGATCGGAGCCGGCGCCGGGTGACGATGATGCATGGGCGTCTGTCATCGCGAACGGGAGATGGTAGCCGTGGACGGCCGCGCTTCCCGGCCGCCGTCTCCAGCGCCTCTGAGTCCGCCGCGGTCGGTGGCGGAGGCCGAGAGTGGATTAACGCGCCCGAAACACGGGCGTGACCGTGCGGAAACTCCCGGCCAGCATCCTTGCAGCGGCGGAGAGAACCGTCGGAAGTGGCCTTGCCGTACCTGGAGCACCGAGGCGTTCCTGCTCTGCAGGGTGGTGAACCTGGTACTGCTGACAGTTAGGAGAGCTTGAGTGATCCACCTGATTGCTGCTGCGGCATACGTGCCGTATCCAAGTTGGCTCAATCCGGGCGACAACACGTGGCAGCTCACCGCCGCGACGTTCGTCGGCTTGATGAGCCTGCCCGCGTTGGCGGTGCTCTATGCATCCATCGTCCCGAAGAAATGGGCCGTGAACGTGCTGGCGATGATGTTCGTCGGGTTCTCGCTCGTACTCGTCGGATGGTTCGTCTGGGAGTACCAGCTGGCGTTCGGCTCGACCTCGCTCGGTGGCGGAGTCAAGGTTGTCCACGGAGTCGTGACGCAGACACAGATCAGCGGCACGACCGGAACGTGGCAACACTTCTTCGACAACTTCATCGGGAAACCGGGGACGACGACGAACGCCCACCAGGAGCAGGGACAGGCCATGTCGGGCGCCAACACCATCATTCCCTTCCACTTCCCGACGGCGAGTCTGGCGTACTTCCAGTTCGTGTTCGCCGCCATCACGCCGCTGTTGTTCCTCGGGAGCGTGCTCGGCCGGATCAAGTTCAGCGCCTGGTGCATCCTCGTCCCGTTCTGGTCGACCTTCGTCTACTGCGTGGACGCCTTCATGCTCTGGGGCGGCGGCTACTTCGCACAGGAGGGCGCCCTCGACTTCTCGGGTGGGTACGTCATCCACATGTCGGCAGGAGTTTCGGGTTTCGTCGCAGCATGGGTGCTCGGACCGAGACTCTTGCGAGATAGGCAGCACGCTTTGCCCAACAACCTGGTGATGGCCGCGGTCGGTGCCGGAATCCTCTGGCTCGGCTGGAACGGGTTCAACGGTGGAGACCCGTACTACGCCGGAGCCAGTGCGGCCGGAGCCGTCATCAACACCAACATCGCCACCGCGACCGGCGTTTTGGTCTGGATGCTCATGGACGCATGGCTGACCAGGGAGAAGAAGCCCACGTTCCTCGGCGGCGTCAACGGCATGATCTGCGGCCTCGTCGGCATCACTCCTTGCGCCGGATGGGTGAACGGCTGGGGTGCCATCTTCGTCGGGGCCATCTGCTCGGCCGTGGTCTGGGTGGCGTGGAACTACCTCTCGAAGGTGCCGCCCTTCTCGAGGGTGGACGATGCGCTCGGCGTCGTCTACACCCACGGCATCGCGGGGTTCATGGGTGGCATGCTGCTCGGCATCTTCGGTGATCCGAACATGGTTGAGTACGGGTGCGGCCACCTCAGTGCGAGTGGCCAGGTGATCGCGACCAGCACGGCCACGTACGTCACGGCGACCAAGACCTGTGTGCCTTTCGGGGTGAATGGCCTGCTGTACACCGGGTCGGCCCACCAGCTGTGGGAACAGTTCCGGGCGGCGATCTGGGTCATCTTCTGGTCCGCCCTGGTCACTTTCATCCTGATGAAGCTGATCGGTCTGGTCCTGCGCGGCGCCCGCTACAAGGACGACATCCTCGAGGTCGGCGACCTCGCCATCCACGGCGAGGAAGCCTTCCCGGACGAGGAGTTCGCGACTCGGTCCGACGGCGCCTTCGCCATGGCCGGCATCGAGCGCAGCTCGGCGGAGCGATCGCCCGAACCGGAACCCGGCGGGGGTGGCGGTGGCGGCGGCAGCGGTGGCGGCGCTAGGCCCGGATTGCGCGGATCGGACAGGAAGAAAGGAAGACAACAATGAAGCTGATCGTGGCAGTCCTCAAGCCGTTCAAGCTCGACGACGTCAAGGAGGTGCTGAAGAACCACGGCGTGCAGGGCATGACCCTGACCGAGGCCCAGGGCTTCGGGCGCCAGCGGGGGCACACCGAGGTGTACCGCGGTGCGGAGTACGAGGTGGACTTCGTCCCCAAGATCCGCGTCGAGGTGCTCGTCGAGGACAGCCAGGCCGAGGATGTGGTCGAAGCGATCGTCGGGTCGGCCGCGACCGGGAAGATCGGCGACGGCAAGGTCTGGGTCGTCCCGGTCGACACGGTGGTGCGCGTGCGCACCGGTGAACGCGGGGCTGATGCGTTGTAGCGCGATGCCGCACGCATGAAGTCCTGTGGGCGGTCGGTTGGGCCGGGGTGCGGCGAGGCGCCCCGGCCCTCCGCCGTTTGCAGTCAGCCCGTGGGCCGGTCGGCCTGCGCGGCCACGGCGGCAGCCGCGGCGGCAGCCGCCTCCGGGTCCCCGAGATAGCCGGCCGAGCTCACGTTGAGATCGTCCTCGAGCCGCATGCGGTAAGGGATGCCCGTCGGGATCTCGAGGCCGGAGATCTCGTCGTCCGATATGGCCTCCAGGTGCTTGCGCAGGGCCCGGATGCTGTTGCCGTGGGCGGCCACCAGGACCGCTCCCCCCAGCTCCGCGGTCCGGCGTAGGTCGGGAACGATGGCGGACTCGAGGTATGGGACCGACCTCCTCACCACGTCGGCGAGGCACTCCGTGCGCGGCAGGTCGGCCGGATGGAGGTCACGGTAGCGGGGGTCGCCCGACACGTCGTACGGATGGCCAGGAGCCAGGGGCGGTGGAGGCGTGTCGTAGCTCCGCCGCCAGGCCGTGAGCTGGGCCTCGCCGAACTCCTGCTTGATCTGGGCCTTGTTCTTCCCCTGCAGGTCCCCGTAGTGACGCTCGTTCAGGCGCCAGTCCCGGCGGACCGGGAGCCAGCTGCGGCCGGCCGCCGCCAGGGCGATCTCGGCCGTGCGGATGGCGCGGGTGAGGACCGAGGTGTGCAACATGCGGAGGTCCAGGTCCTCCTCGGCGGCCAGGAGCTCGCCGCCGGCCCGGGCCTCTGCTTCGCCGGCGGGGGTGAGGTCCACGTCGACCCAACCCGTGAACAGGTTCTTCGCGTTCCCCCGGCCCGGGCCTCGGCTTCGCCGGCGGGAGTGAGGTCGACGTCAACCCACCCCGTGAACAGGTTCTTCGCGTTCCACTCGGACTCGCCGTGGCGGAGCAGGACCAGATCGAGCACGGCATGATCGTAACCTGGGCGTTCCAGGTGTCCTCGTGGCGCGGCGCGACGGCGGCGGGCGTTTCGGCTGCCGGGACGCAACTCTTGTTGCGCATCATGTCAAGAATCTTGACACTCAGCCACTCAACTTTGGTATACTTTCGGTTATCAGATTGACGACCGGAAGGAACAAGACGACATGGCGAAGGCCGTAGGAATCGACCTCGGGACCACCAACTCGGTGGTCAGCGTGCTGGAGGCGGGCGAGCCCACCGTCATACCCAATGCCGAGGGCGGCCGGACCACCCCGTCGGTGGTGGGCTTCTCGAAGACGGGAGAGGTGCTGGTGGGCGAGGTGGCCAAGCGCCAGGCCATCACGAACCCCGACCGGACCATTCGCTCGGTGAAGCGCCACATGGGCACGTCGTGGAGCGTCGACATCGACGGCAAGGCGTACACGGCCCAGGAGATCTCGGCCCGGATCCTCGGCAAGCTGAAGCGGGACGCCGAGGCGTACCTGGGTGACACGGTGACCCAGGCCGTCATCACCGTGCCCGCGTACTTCGACGATGCCCAGCGCACGGCGACCAAGGAGGCCGGGACGATCGCCGGCCTCGAGGTGCTGCGCATCATCAACGAGCCGACCGCCGCCGCACTCGCCTACGGCCTCGACAAGGAGGCGACCGACCAGACGGTGCTGGTGTTCGACCTGGGCGGCGGGACCTTCGACGTCTCGGTGCTCGAGATCGGCGATGGCGTCTTCGAGGTCAAGTCGACCTCGGGCAACACCAAGCTCGGCGGTGACGACTGGGACGACAAGGTCATCGAGTGGCTGGTCAAGACGTTCAAGGACACCGAGGGTGTCGACCTCTCGACGGACAAGATGGCCCTGCAGCGGCTGAAGGAGGCGGCCGAGAAGGCCAAGATCGAGCTGTCCTCGGTGCAGGACACGCAGATCAACCTGCCCTTCATCACCGCCACGAGCGAGGGCCCCAAGCACCTGGACCTGAAGCTGACCCGGGCCAAGTTCAACGAGCTCACCGCCGACCTGGTGGAGTCCTGCCGCGGCCCGTTCGACGCCGCCATCAAGGACGCGGGGCTCAAGACCTCCGACATCGACCACGTGGTTCTCGTGGGCGGGTCCACGCGCATGCCGTCCATTCAGGATCTGGTCCAAAGCCTGACGGGCAAGGAGCCCCACAAGGGCGTCAACCCCGACGAGGTGGTGGCCGTGGGTGCCGCCGTGCAGGCCGGCGTCCTCAAGGGCGAAGTCAAGGACGTCCTCTTGTTGGACGTGACCCCGCTCTCCCTCGGCATCGAGACCAAGGGCCAGGTCATGCACCGGCTGATCGAGCGCAACACGACCATCCCGACCAAGCGGTCGGAGGTCTTCACAACGGCGGAGGACAACCAGCCGTCGGTCGAGATCCACGTGCTCCAGGGAGAGCGCGAGATGGCCATGTACAACAAGACGCTCGGCAAGTTCCAGCTCGTCGACCTCCCACCGGCGCCGCGGGGCATCCCGCAGATCGAGGTCACCTTCGACATCGACGCCAACGGGATCGTCCACGTCTCGGCCCAGGACAAGGCGACGGGCAAGGAGCAGTCGATGACGATCACGGGCCAGTCGTCGCTGGCCAAGGACGACATCGACCGCATGGTGCGCGACGCCGAGCAGCACGCGGAAGACGATCGGACGCGCCGCGAGGAGGCGGAGGTCCGCAACTCGGCCGACACGCTCGTCTACCAGACCGAGAAGCTGCTCAAGGAGCAGGGTGAGAAGTTCGAGGGCTCGGAGAAGGACGATGTCGAAGCTGCGCTCAAGAACTTGAAGGACGCCCTTGCCGGGACCTCGGTCGACGCCATCAAGGACGCGACCGACAAGCTGGTGGGCGTGTCTCAGAGCTTCAGTCAGCGCCTCTACGAGCAGGCATCGGCTTCCGCCGCGTCGTCCGCGGGCGAGGCGAGCGGGGCTGACGGTCAGGGCGGTGCGGCCGAGGGCGGCGCGGAGGACGACGTCGTCGACGCCGAGATCGTCGATGAGCAATGACCTTCTCCGACCCGGTCGAGGAGACCGGAGCCGTCGACCCGGCAGCAAAGCCGGGGCCAGGGACACCGTCACGCACCGGGTCACGGCCTGAGGCGGAGCACCAGCGCGGGCGGGAGCACCAGTTCGGTCGGGGACCCGAGACCGGGCAGGATGCACAGCCCACCGAGCGGGAGCCGCAGCCCGGGCCGGTCGACGACCCGGGCGCGGCCCTCGAGCGCGAGCGCGACGAGTACCTGGCGGCGCTCCAGCGCACGCAGGCGGACTTCGAGAACTATCGCAAGCGGATTGCGCGCCAGCAGGACGAGCAGTCGGCCCGGGCCGCAGCCGACCTGGTCGGGAAGCTGCTGCCCGTGCTCGACGCGCTCGACCTCGCCGAGGCGCACTTGAACGAGTCGCTCGACGTCAGCGAGGACGGGAAGGTGCTGCGCGCCTCGCGCGCCATGCTCAACGACATCCTGGCCAAGGAGGGCCTCGAGCGGGTCGACCGGGCCGGCATTCCCTTCGACCCGACGTGTCACGACGCCGTCGCGCACTCCGAGGCCGAGGACGGGGACGACGGTGGGACCGTGGTGGAGGAAGTGATGCGCTCCGGGTACCGCTGGAAGGGGCAACCGCTTCGCCCGGCGATGGTCCGCGTCCGGGGGTGAGCTGACATGGCGGCCCAACGAGAGTGGTTCGAGAAGGATTACTACAAGGTGCTCGGCGTCGTCCCGACGGCGTCCGACAAGGAGATCACGCGCGCGTACCGCAAGCTGGCCAAGCAGCACCACCCCGACGCCAATCCGGGTTCGGAGGAGAGGTTCAAGGAGATCAGCGCCGCCTACGACGTGCTCGGTGACTCCGAGAAGCGCAAGGAGTACGACGAGGTTCGTGCCCACGGCCCGATCCCCGGGGGGCTTCGGAGGCACCGGAGGCACCACGTTCCGCACAGAGGACATGGGGGACCTGGGCGACCTCTTCGGCAACCTCTTCGGGGGTGGGCGGTCGCGCGCCCAGCGCGGGCCTCAGCGGGGCGCCGACATGGAGGCGCAGCTCCACCTCTCGTTCGAGGACGCGGTGCACGGCGTGACCACGTCGGTCAACGTCCCCCAAGAGGTGCGCTGCTCGAATTGCCGCGGCAGCGGAGCCGCGCCGGGCACCTCGACGCACACCTGCCCGCGTTGCGGGGGAACCGGGAGCCTGAACGACAACCAGGGCCTGTTCTCGCTCAGCACCGTGTGCCCGGACTGCATGGGCCGCGGCACGCTGTTCGACACGCCCTGCCCGGTCTGCCACGGCACCGGCACCGAGAAGAAGGTGCGCTCGGTGAAGGTGCGGATCCCGGCGGGGGTCGAGAACGGCCAGCGCATCCGGGTGAAGGGACGCGGCGCGCCCGGCCAGGGCATGGCCCCTCCGGGGGACCTCTACGTGGTCGTCCAGGTGTCCGACCACCCGGTCTTCGGCCGCAACGGCCGCAACCTGACCGTCTCGGTACCGCTCACCTTCCCCGAGGCCGCCCTGGGGACGACGATCACCGTGCCGACGCTCGACGGCAAGGTGACGCTCAAGGTGCCGCCGGGCACTCAGTCGGGCCGGGTGCTGCGGGTGCGCGGCCGCGGCGTGTCGGGTGCGAGCGGGCGCAACGGCGGCAAGCCGGGCGACCTGATGGTCAAGGTGGAGGTCCTGGTGCCGACGAAGCTCACCGACGAGCAGCGCGAGGCCGTCGAATCGCTCGCCGCTGTGACCGACGCCGCGCCGCGGCTGGCGGTGGAGTCGTGATGCGCCGCGAGCACCAGCGGGACTCGGACCAGGCGGTCTACGTGATCTCGGTGGCAGCCGAGCTCACCGGGATGCACCCGCAGACGTTGCGCATCTACGAGCGCAAGGGCCTGCTCGACCCGTCGCGCACCAGCGGCGGCAGCCGCCGGTTCTCCGAGAGCGACCTGGCGCGGCTCCGCCGCATCCAGGAGCTGACGTCGAGCGGGCTCAACCTCGAGGGGGTGCGCCGGGTGCTCCAGCTCGAGGCGGAGCTGGCCCGGCTCCAGGCGGAGCTGGTCGACGTGCAGGCGCGGGCGGTCGACGCCGTCGCGGCCACCCACCGCCAGTACCGGCGGGACCTGGTGCCGCTGCGCCAGGCCGGGTCGCCGCGCCGTGTGACGAACAGGTGGACGGGTGACGAACACGACCGTAAGGACGCGGACGGAGAGGACGGAGTGAACCGGTGCCGATAGACCCAGAACGCTGGACGAACAACACCAAGGCCGCCTTCAGCGCGGCGACCGGCCACGCCGCGTCGTCGAACCATCCGGAGCTGGTCCCGGCCCACCTGCTCGACGCGCTCCTGCAACAGCAGGAGACGATGACCCGCCCGCTGCTGAGCCAGGTCGGAGTCGATCCCGGACGTGCTGGCGGGCCGGGTGCACGACCAGCTGTCGCGCCTGCCACGTGCCACGGGCGGCTCCGAGCCGGGCCTCTCGCGGGACGCCCGGCTGGTGCTCGAGTCGGCCGACGAAATCCGACGCGACCTCGGCGACGACTATGTCTCGGTCGAGCATCTCGTCCTGGCGCTGGCCGACTCCATCGGCGTGACCAAGGAGGCACTCCTGACGGCGTTGCGCACCGTGCGGGGCAACCACCGGGTCACGACGCCCGACCCCGAGCAGACATATCAGGCGCTGGCCAAGTACGGGCGCGACCTCACCGAGGCCGCCCGCGAGGGAAAGCTCGACCCGGTCATCGGCCGGGACGAGGAGATCCGGCGCGTCATTCAGGTGCTGTCACGGCGGACCAAGAACAACCCGGTCCTCATCGGCGAACCGGGCGTGGGCAAGACGGCCATCGTCGAGGGGCTGGCCAACCGGATCGTCGAGGGCGACGTGCCCGAGGGCCTCAAGGGCAAGCGCGTCGTGGCGCTCGACCTCGGCTCCATGGTCGCCGGCGCGAAGTACCGGGGCGAGTTCGAGGAGCGGCTCAAGGCGGTGCTCAAGGAGATCACCGACGCCCAGGGCGAGGTCGTCACCTTCATCGACGAGCTGCACACGCTGGTCGGCGCCGGTGCCGCCGAGGGGGCCATGGACGCCGGGCAGATGATCAAGCCCATGCTGGCGCGCGGCGAGTTGCGCATGATCGGCGCCACCACCCTCGACGAGTACCGCACCTCCATAGAGAAGGACGCCGCGCTGGAGCGCAGGTTCCAGCCGGTGTTCGTAGGCGAGCCGTCCGTGGAGGACACCGTCGCCATCCTGCGCGGGTTGAAGGAGCGCTACGAGGTGCACCACGGCGTGCGGATTCAGGACTCCGCCCTGGTGGCGGCGGCGGTGCTCTCGGACCGCTACGTGACCGGCCGGTTCCTGCCCGACAAGGCGATCGACCTGATCGACGAGGCCGCCTCGAAGCTGCGGATTGAGATCGACTCCCTGCCGACGGAGCTGGACCAGATCATCCGGCGCATCCGCCAGCTCGAGATCGAACGGGTCGCGCTGGAGAAGGAGACCGACGAGGCCTCCCGCGAGCGCCTCGAGCGGCTCGAGCGCGAGCTGGCCGAGCTGGGCGAAGAGCGCGACGGCATGACCGCGCACTGGCAGCAGGAGAAGGCGAGCATCGACACGCTGCGCCAGCTGCAGGAGGAGAAGACGGCGCGGGCCGACGAGGCGGCGCGCCTCGAGCGCGACGCGGACCTGGCCGGTGCCGCGGCCATCCGCTACGGCGAGCTGCCGGACCTGGAGCGCCGCATCGACCAGGCCAACGAGGAGCTGTCCAAGCTCCAGGCCGGGACGCGGTTCTTGAAGGAGGAGGTCGACCCCGAGGACATCGCCGAGGTGGTGAGCCGCTGGACGGGGGTCCCGGTCTCGCGCCTCATGGAGGGCGAGGTCCAGAAGTTGATCCGGTTGGAGTCCACCCTCCACGAGCGCGTGGTGGGGCAGGACGAGGCCGTCTCCGCCGTCTCCAACGCCATCCGGCGCAGCAGGGCGGGACTGAGCGACCCCAACCGGCCCATCGGATCGTTCCTCTTCCTCGGACCGACCGGGGTGGGCAAGACGGAGCTGGCCCGGGCGCTGGCCGACTTCCTCTTCGACGACGAGCGGGCGATGGTCCGCATCGACATGAGCGAGTACATGGAGAAGCACGCCGTGTCGCGACTGGTCGGCGCCCCGCCCGGCTACGTCGGCTACGACGAAGGGGGCCAGCTGACCGAGGCGATCCGGCGGCGGCCCTACGCCGTCGTGCTGCTCGACGAGCTCGAAAAGGCGCACCCCGACGTCTTCAACATTCTTGCTGCAGGTGCTCGAGGACGGGCGCCTGACCGACGGGCAGGGTCGGACGGTCGACTTCACCAACACGGTCCTGATCATGACGTCGAACCTGAGGGGCGAGCCCGTCGACTACTTCAAGCCCGAGTTCATCAACCGCATCGACGAGATCGTCCGCTTCCGGCCGCTGAGCGAGGAGGACCTGGCGGTGATCGTGGAGATCGCGCTCGGCCGCCTGCGGGCGCGGCTGGCCGAGCGGCGCCTGACCCTCGTCGTGACGCAGGCCGCCGAGCAGTGGCTGGCCCGGGCGGGCTACGACCCCGACTACGGGGCTCGCCCGCTGCGGCGGGTGCTGCAGCGCAACGTCGAGGACCCGCTGGCGCTGGCCCTCCTGGAGGGCAAGTTCGTCGACGGCTCCGTCGTCACCGTGGACGTGGAGGGCGACGAGATCGTGCTGCACTGACCCGGCCTCCGGTGGCGGCCCGGGTTTTTGCCGGGCGGTAGAGTGGGGCGTAATCCGAAGCGAGTGAGCGAACGGAGAGGTGCGTGCCCGCAACAGTGGTGGTCGGGACCCAGTGGGGGGACGAAGGAAAGGGAAGGATCACCGACCATCTCGCGGGTGAGATGGACATGGTGGTCCGCTACCAGGGCGGTCACAACGCCGGCCACCGCATCGTGGTCAACGGCGAGGCCTTCGCGCTCCAGCTGGTGCCGAGCGGCATCCTCTACGAGCACATCACGCCCATGATCGGGAACGGCGTCGTGGTCGACCCCGCCGTCCTCATCGACGAGCTCGACGCGTTGGCGGCCAGGGGCGTCGACGTCTCGCGCCTGGTCGTCAGCGGCAACGCTCACCTGATCATGCCCTATCACCAGGAGCTCGACCGGGTGACCGAGCGTTTCCTGGGCAAGAACGCCCTGGGTACGACCAAGCGGGGCATCGGGCCCGCCTACGCCGACAAGGCGACCCGGGTCGGCATCCGCGTCCAGGACCTCTTCGACCCCAAGATCTTCCGCCAGAAGCTGGACGTGGCGCTGAAAGAGAAGAACGCCGTCCTGGCCAAGGTGTACAACCGGCTCCCCCTCGCGGCGGGCGAGATCGCGGACCGGTACCTGAGCGAGTACGCACCGCGGATCGAGCCCATGGTCGGCGACACGGTCGCCATGGTCCACGAGGCGATGGACACGGGCCGCCACGTGCTGCTCGAGGGGGCGCAGGCCACCTTCCTCGACCTCGACCACGGCACCTATCCGTTCGTGACCTCGTCCAACCCGGTGGCGGGCGGGGCCTGCACCGGGTCGGGTCTCGGGCCGCGCGACATCGATGCGGTGATCGGCATCGCGAAGGCATACGTCACCCGCGTCGGCGCCGGGCCGTTCCCGACCGAGCAGCAGAACGACGTCGGCGAGCTGCTGGTCGAGCGCGGCCGCGAGTACGGCACGAACACCGGCCGCAAGCGACGCTGCGGCTGGTTCGACGCCGTGATGCTGCGCCAGGCCGTTCGCCTCAATTCCATGACCGAGGTCGCGCTGACGAAGCTGGACGTCCTCGACACGTTCGAGACGGTGAAGGTCTGCGTCGCCTACGAGGCGGACGGCATCCGCTTCACCCATCTGCCCTATCACCAGTCCACGTTCCACAAGGCGGTCCCGGTGTACGAGGAGCTGCCGGGTTGGTGCACCGACCTCACGGCCGCGACCGCGCCCGGAGACCTACCGGCTGCCGCCCGCGACTACGTCGCGTTCCTCTCCGAGCAGATCGGCGTCCCGGTGCGCCTCGTCGGCGTGGGGCCCGGACGCGAGCAGACCGTCTCCTTCGCCACCGCGTGAGGGTCTGCGTCGTCGGCAGCGGAGGGCGCGAGCACGCGCTGGCGCACGCTGCTGACGAGGACGTCCGACGTCGTCGTGACGCCGGGCAACCCCGGCATGGCGGCACCGATTGAGGTGACGGACGAACCGGTCGAGGACGTCGAGGCCGACCTCTACGTGGTCGGCCCGGAGGCGCCGCTGGTCGACGGGCTGGCCGACCGCTTGCGGTCCCGGGGCCGGCCACGTGCTCGGGCCGGGCGCCGACGGCGCGCTGCTCGAGGGATCGAAGGGCTTCATGAAGGAGGTGCTCGACGCTGCCGGCGTGCCGACGGCGCGCTTTCGGACCTTCGACGCCATGCAGGTCGACGACGCGCTCGGCCTACCTCCGCACGCTGCCGGGTCCCTGGGTGGTCAAGACGGACGGGCTCGCCTCGGGCAAGGGGGTGCTGGTGGCGCGCACGCTGGACGAGGCCGACGCCGACGTCACGGCCAAGCTCGCCGGCTCGTCGTTCGGGGAGGCCGGGCGCAACGTCGTGATCGAGGAGGGACTGGCCGGCGAAGAGTGCTCGCTGCTCGTGCTCTGCGACGGTACGCGGGCGGTGCCGCTGGTCCCGGCGCAGGACTTCAAGCGGATCGGCGACGGCGACACGGGCCCGAACACCGGCGGCATGGGGTCGTACGCGCCGATGCGGGGCGTGGGTCCCGACGAAGTCGAGGCCATCATGGAGGTGGCCGTACGGCCGCTCGTGGCCGAGCTGCGCCGGCGCGGCATCGATTACCGGGGCGTGCTCTACGCCGGGCTGATGCTCACCGGCGGCAGGGCCGAAGGTCATTGAGTACAACGTGCGCTTCGGCGACCCCGAGGCCCAGGTCGTCCTCCCGCTCTTGGCCTCGGACCCGGCCGGGCTCCTCCTGGCCGCCGCCACCGGCACCCTCGACGAGGTCCCGCCGCCGGTGTTCCACGACGCGGCCGCGGTCTGCGTCGTGCTGGCCACCCCCGGCTACCCCGAGCGTCCCCGCACGGGGGACACGATCGCCGGACTCTCGCCGTCGGGGCAGCTCGCCGTGCCCGCCGAGGGCGTGACCGTCTTCCACGCCGGCACGAGCCGGAGGGGCGAGGGGCCGTTCCACACCGCGGGCGGGCGCGTGCTCGGGGTCACCGCCGTCGCCCCCACGCTCGCCGCGGCCCGTGTCGCCGCCTACGACGCCGCCGAGGGGATCGACTGGGACGGCCGGCAGATGCGCCACGACATCGCGGCGGCGGTGTCGTGATCCCGCGGTACGCGCCGTCGGACATGGCGGCGCTGTTCAGCGACGCGGCCCGCCTCGCCGGCTGGCTCGAGGTGGAGCTGCTGGCGACCGAAGCCCAGTCCGCCCTCGGCGTCGTCCCGGCCGAGGACGCCGCGACGTGCCGGGCCAAGGCGCCCGCGGTCGACGACGTGCTGGTGGCCGAGGTGGCCGAGCGGGAGAAGGTGACCGACCACGACGTGGCGGCGTTCGTCGACGTCGTGCAGGAGCGTATCGGCGCGCCGGCGGGGTCGTGGGTGCACTACGGGCTCACCTCCTCCGACGTCGTGGACACCGCGCTGTCGGCCACGCTGACCGCGGCGGCCGACCTGATCCTCTCCGACCTCGACGCGTTCGTCGACGCTCTCAAGGCACGGGCGCTCGAGCTCCTGCACGTCCCGGTGGCGGGGCGGACCCACGGCATGCACGCCGAGCCCACGACCTTCGGGGCCAAGTTCGCGCTCTGGGCGCTCCAGGCCGACCGCGACCGCCGTCGCATGCGCGCGGCGCGCGCCGCGGTGGCGGTGGGCAAGCTGTCGGGCGCCGTCGGGACCTACTCCAACGTCGACCCCGCGGTGGAGGCCCAGGTGTGTGCCGCGCTCGGGCTGACGCCGGTGCCGGCCACCCAGGTCATCTCCCGCGACCGCCACGCCGAGTACCTCTACGCCTGCGCCTCCATCGGCTCGACGGTGGAGCTGATGTGCACCGAGGTCCGGCATCTGGCGCGCAGCGAGCTCGGGGAGGCCGAGGAGCCCTTCGGGTCGGGCCAGAAGGGGAGCTCCTCCATGCCGCACAAGCGCAACCCCGTCCTCTCGGAACGGCTGTGCGGGCTGGCGCGGCTGCTCCGGGGCTATCTCGGCGCCGGGCTCGAGGACGTCGCCCTGTGGCACGAGCGGGACATCTCGCACAGCTCGGTGGAGCGGGTCGCGCTCCCCGACGCGTCCATGCTGGCGTGCTACGTGCTGCGCAAGGCCACCGGGCTGGCCTCCGGCCTGGTCGTCCACGCCGATCGGGCACGGGAGAACCTGACCGAGGGCTCACTCGGCCTCGTGTTCTCCCAGTCCGTCCTCCTGGCGCTCGTCTCGAGCGGCCTGACGCGTGACGAGGCCTACCGGATCGTCCAGCGCGACGCCCGGCGCGCCTGGAGCGAGCACCGGCACCTCCGCGCCGTGCTCGAGGAGGACGCCGAGGTCACCCTCACCGCGGACGAGCTCGACGGCAGCGTTCGACCTGGGCCGCACGCTGCGCCACGTCGACCGCTTCGCCGACGCGCTGGCGGACCTCTGAACCGTGAGCCAGGCCGCGTTCGAGCTGCCCCGCGATCCACTCGGGCAAGGTGCGCGAGCTCTACGACGCCGGGGAGGGCCGGCTGCTCATGGTGGCATCCGACCGCGTCAGTGCGTTCGACGTGATCATGGCCGAGACCATCGCCGAGAAGGGTCGTGTCCTGACCGCCATGACGAGCTTCTGGTGCGAGGAGATGTCCGACGTCGTGCCCGGCACACAGCTGGCGATCGACCCGGACGACATCCGAGCCGCTCTCGGGGGGATGGCCGTACCGGCGGAGTGGGCGGGACGGGCCGCACTGGTGCGGCGCGCCGACATGCTCCCGCTCGAGTGCATCGTGCGCGGGTACCTGGCCGGGCAGGCCTACGAGGAGTACGAGCGGTCGCGCACGGTGCACGGCACCCCCATGCCTCCCGGGCTCCGCATGGCCAGCCGGCTGGACGAGCCCATGTTCACGCCCTCGACGAAGGCGGAGCAGGGCCACGATCTCAACATCGACTTCGCGGCCGCCGTCGATCTGGTGGGAGCCGACGCCGCGTCGGCGGCGCGGGACGTCTGCCTGGAGCTCTACACCCGGGCCGCCGCCCGCACCGCCGCCGCCGGGTTCGTCCTGGCCGACACGAAGTTCGAGCTCGGCTGGGTCGACGGGGTGCTCTGCCTGTGCGACGAGGTGTGCACGCCGGACTCGTCGCGTCTGTGGCCGGCGGACGAGGTGGTGCCCGGCACGACGCCGCCGGCGTTCGACAAGCAGCCGCTGCGCGACTGGCTCGCGGCGCAGCCGTGGGACCGCCGGCCGCCGCCCCCTCCGCTGCCCCCCGAGGTGAGGTCGGCCATGTCGGCGCGCTACGTCGCCGCCTACGAGCGCGTCACCGGGCGCGCCATGCGCGACTGGTACGGTGCGACGACATGAGGTTCCGCGCCCAGGTGGAGGTCCAGCTACGGCCGGGCATCGCGGATCCCGAGGGGGCGACGATAGAGCGGGCGCTGCCCGCGCTCGGATTCGATGGCGTGGCCCACGTCCGCGCCGGGCGGTCCTTCCGCTTCGAGGTCGACGCCGCGGACGAGGCGTCGGCCCGGAGCGCGGCGGGCGAGTTGGCCGACCGCCTGCTGGCCAACCCGGTCATGGAGCAGTGCCACGTGGAGCTCGAGGAGATCTGAATGGCGCCGCGGATCGGCGTCGTCGTCTTCCCCGGGAGCAACTGCGAGCACGACGTCGTCGCACGCCCTGGAGGCGGCCGGCGCGGCGGCGGAGCTGCTGTGGCACGGTGACGCCGCCCTCGGCGGGGTGGACGGGGTCGTGCTCCCCGGAGGGTTCGCGCACGGCGACTACCTGCGGCCGGGGGCGCTGGCGCGCTTCTCTCCCGTCATGGAGGGGGTGCGCGAGCTGGCCCGTGCCGGCGGGCCGGTCGTCGGCATCTGCAACGGCTTCCAGGTCCTCACCGAAGCCGGCCTCCTGCCCGGGCGCGCTGCAGAAGAACGAGCGGCTGCGGTTCCTGTGCGAGCCCGTCCGGTTGCGGGTGGCGTCGACCGCGTCGGTCCTCACGGCCGGTTCGTCGGTCGGCGACGAGCTGATCGTCCCGATCAACCACTTCTCCGGCAGCTACACCTGCGACGACGCCACGCTCGAGCGACTGCGCGCCGAGGACCGCATTGTGCTGCGCTACGCCGAGAACCCGAACGGATCGGTCGACGACATCGCCGGCATCGCCAACGACGCGGGCAACGTGGTCGGGCTCATGCCGCACCCCGAGCGGGCCAGCTCGGCCCTGCTGGGCTCGGAGGACGGGCTCGTGCTGCTGCGGGCGCTCGTCGCCTCGATCTCCGCCTCGGTCGCGGCCTGACGCGAGAGGCACGCCGTGCCATGACCAGGATGCTCCGCTCCGGCCGGGACGGCGCGGTCGTCGCGGTCGTCGCGGTCGTGCTGTCGGTCCTCGCGGCGGTGGGGCCGTCGGCGGCCTCCGTCGCGCCGGCGCACCCGGCCGCTGCCCCGGCCCATCGACGCGGCGCGCTTCGAACCCGGGCAGTGCGAGGAATTCTCGCCCACGTCGGGGGACCGCCATCGGACCGTCTTCCTCGACGCGGGCCACGGCGGGCTCGATCCGGGGGCCGTCGGGCAGACCGAGGACGGGCAGACGGTGGAAGAGGCGGACGTCACGCTGCCCGTCGAGCTCGACACCATGGCGCTGCTCCGAGGCAAGGGCTTCACGGTCGTGGTGTCGCGCACGAGGGCCGACACGGTGATCCGCCCGGGACCGGGAGACGTCTCCGGCGGCCTGTTCACGGTCCAGGGCGTCCATGACGACGTGGCGGCGCGCGACGTCTGTGCCGACATGGCGCACGCCGATCTGCTCCTCGGCATCTACTTCGACGCCGGTGGCTCTTCGTACGACGCCGGGGGTGTCACCGGCTACGACGCCGACCGCCCCTTCACGCCGGACAACCTCCGCTTCGCCACGCTTGGTGCAGGACCACATCATGTCGGCCATGAACGCGCACGGGTGGGGCATCCCCGACCTCGGCGTCGTGAACGACAGCCAGCTCGGCGGTCCCGCGCTGAGCTGGCAGGCCGCCGACTACGGCCACCTGATGCTGCTCGGCCCGGCCGACCCCGGCTGGTTCTCCACGCCGAGCACGATGCCGGGTGCGCTCACCGAACCGGTCTTCGTCACCGATCCGTTCGAGGCTTCGCTCGTGTCGAGCGCGACCGGACAGCGGGTGATCGCCGCTGCGCTGGCCGCCGCGGTGGAGCAGTACTTCGCGGTCAGCTCCGCGACCGGGGTATCTCCGCCTTCTGCAACACAGCGGCGCTGACCCCAGCCGCCCGCCACGTCGCGTACGTGATGCCCTTGCGCTCTCCGTAGGCCTTGGCGACCTTGATGAACTGCTTCTCCAGCGCGGTCAGGTCCTTCACCTGGGCCACGCGGGAACGCTCGTCCAGGAGGTCCTTCTGCTCTTGGAGCAGGTGCAGGCGCGTCAACGCGTCGGCACCGGCCAGCTGGCTGTCGATGGCGGCCAGGCGGCGGTCGATGGATGCCGGTGTGCGCTTGCGGCCGCGCTTGGGCTTGGAGGTCTCGAGCGCCTCGAGGTAGTGACGGACGGACGCACTCTCGGCGCGCCCACGAGCCAGTGCAGCCTTGTGGCCGCTGCTCATGGGCTTGCGAGGAGCCGGAGTCTTTGCCTTTGTAGCCATGTTTCCATTGTGCCGCAACGGCGACGCGGCCGTGCGTCGTCAGAACCTTTTTCTGCGTTCATCATTTTGTAGTAATGAGCGTCCACCTTTCTTTGCTTTTCGCTCAGATCCGGCCCAGCCAATTCTGCCGCTCGCTCTGACCCCTATTCCGGTCGCGACGCGCCGCCATTGCGCGGGTACCCTGCTCCGTGGTGGCTGAGGTGACGGTGCGGGCCGGGGAGCAGGAGCGCCGGACCATGGCCGGGGATCCTGGCCGGCGCCGCCGTCGTGGTCGTCGGAGCCGGCCTGCGGTGAGCGAATTCCACTTCGACCCGGCCACCTACCTCGACATGATGCGCGAGGAGGTTCCCGGCTACGGCAGGCTCCAGGAGGCGGTGGCCGTGGCCACGGACGGCGCCCGGGTCGAGGTGGCGACCGTGCTCGACCTCGGCACCGGCACGGGCGAGACGTTGGCCGCGGTCCTGGCCCGCCACGACGGGGCGCGGGCGGTGGGCCTGGACAAGAGTGCGGGCATGCTCGAAGCGGCGCGCCGGCGCCTCGCCGGTTTCCCGGTCGAGCTCTTGGTGGCCGACCTGACCGACCCCCTCCCCGCGGGGCGTTTCGACCTCGTCGTCTCGGCCCTCGCCGTCCATCACCTCGACGGACCGGGGAAGGCGGCGCTCTTCGGCCGGGTGGCGGCAGCGTTGCGCCCGGGCGGCCGCTTCGTGCTCGGCGACGTCGTGGTGCCGGAGGACCCGAGCGACGCGGTGACGCCCCTCACCGGGGGCCACGACCAGCCGTCGGGATTGGACGAGCAGCTGGGCTGGTTGCGCGCGGCGGGGTTCGACGGCAGCCGCCGTCTGGACCGAGCGCGATCTGGCAGTGGTCACCGCCGACCGCCCGGCTCCAGAGGACGTCGGCGCGCCAGCCGGCCCCTATCGTTGACGGCATCATGGAATCTCGGGCCGAGGAAGCCTTGCACCGGGCACTCGGTCTCACCGACGACGAGTTCGAGGCCGTCGGCAAGATCCTGGGCCGAAGCCCCAACCACCTGGAACTGGCGCTCTACGCCGTGATGTGGAGCGAGCACTGCTCGTACAAGTCGTCCCGCCTGCACCTGCGCCGGCTGCCGACGGAGGGGCGGCGCGTGCTCGTCGGGCCGGGCGAGAACGCGGGCGTGATCGACGCCGGGGACGGCATCGCGGTCGCGATACGGATCGAGAGCCACAACCACCCCTCGGCGATTGAGCCCACCCAGGGAGCGGCCACCGGGCGTCGGCGGCATCTTGCGCGACATCTTCACCATGGGCGCGCGGCCCCTGGCCGTCATGGACCCGCTGTTCTTCGGCCCGCTCCGATGACGCCCGCCAGCGGTGGCTGGTCGAAGGCGTGGTCAAGGGGATCTCGAGCTACGGCAACTCCGTCGGCGTGCCGACCGTCGGTGGTGAGCTCACCTTCGACCGGTGCTACGCGCAGAACCCGCTCGTCAACGTGCTCTGCATGGGCGCGCTGCCCACCGAGCGCCTCGTGCTGGGAATCGCCTCGGGCCCGGGCAACCTGGTGGTGCTGCTCGGGTCGACCACCGGGCGCGACGGCATCGGCGGCGTGAGCGTCCTCGCGTCCTCCGGGTTCGGCGGCGAGGCCGACGACGCCAAGCGGCCGAGCGTGCAGGTGGGGGATCCCTTCGAGGAGAAGCGACTGATCGAGGCCTGCCTCGAGCTGCTCGACACCGGGCTGGTCGTCGGGATCCAGGATCTCGGCGGAGCCGGTCTGGCCTGCGCCACCAGTGAGACGGCGGGCCGGGGCGGTGTGGGTATGGACGTCGACGTGTCGGCGGTGCCGCGACGCGAGGACGGCATGGAGCCGTGGGAGGTGATGACGAGCGAGAGCCAGGAGCGCATGCTCGCCATCGTCACGCCCGAGTCCTGGCCGGCCGTCTCGGGCATCTGCGACCGCTGGGAGGTCCGAGCCACCGTGATCGGCACCGTCACCGAGCCGGAGCCAGAGGGCGGAGGCCGCCTGCGCATCCGCGACGGTGCCGACGGTCCGGTGCTCGCCGACGTGCCTGCCGCGTCGCTCTCCGACGACGCGCCGCTCTACGACCGGCCGCGCGCCGCACCGCGCCGCCACACGGCACCGCCGCCCTCGCCGCCGCAGGACTGCGCGGACGACCTGCTCGCCATGGTGTGCTCCCCGCGCTGGGTCTACCGCCAGTACGACCACCAGCTCTTCTTGAACACCGTCGCCGGCCCCGGTGCCGACGCCGCGTTGCTCCGCCTGGCCGGACCGGGTCTGCCCCGGTCGGCGCGGGGCGTGGCCCTCACCACGGACTCCAACCCGCGTGCATGCGCGCTCGACCCGCGGGCGGGCACGATGCTGGTCGTCGCCGAGGGGGTGGCCAACCTGGCCTGTGTCGGCGCGACGCCCGTGGCGGTGGTCAATTGCCTCAACTTCGGCAACCCGGAGCATCCCGAGGTCATGTGGCAGCTCTCGGAGTGCATCGACGGGATGGCCGAGGCCTGCCATGCCCTGTCGCTCCCCGTGATCGGGGGCAACGTCAGCCTCTACAACGAGAGCGCGGGGTCCGACATCGATCCGACACCGGTCATCGGCCTGCTCGGCCTGCTCGACTCCGTACGGGCGAGGCCTCCGGGGCTCGCCTGGGAGGACGCGGATGCGCTGGTCCTCGTGGGCACCCGGTCCGGGCCGGACGGGACCTTCCCGCTGGAGGGGTCGCGTTGGGCGGTCGAGCGCCGGGGACACCGCAGTGGCGTCGTCCGAGCACCGGACCTCCCCGCGCATCGCCGAGTCTGCGCCTTCGTGGCCGGGCTGGTGGCACGCCACGTCAGCGGCGGGACCGCGGAGCCGGCCCTGCACGCGGTGCACGACGTCTCCTCGGGGGGCCTGGCCGTGGCCCTGGCCGAGATGGCCGCCGCGGCCGGCCACGGCTGTCAGGTCGACGTGGACGACGCCGCCGAGCTGTTCGCCGAGGTGCCGTCGCGCTTCGTGGTGGCGACCCCGCAGCCGGACCTCCTGACCGCCCTCGCGACGGACGCCGGGATCCCGTGCACCGTGCTCGGCCGGGCCGGAGGCGATCGGCTGCAGCTGGGCCGGCTGGTCGACATCGGGGTCGGTGCCCTGGTCGCGGCGTACGAAGGCGCGCTTCCGGGCGCTCTGGGCGACACGTGATGCGCACAGGCTGTGCGACAATGGGCCCGAGGTGAAGGAAGCGTGCGGTGTCTTCGGGGTGTACGCGCCCGGTTCGAGCGTGGCCAACCTCACCTTCGACGGGCTGTTCGCCCTGCAGCACCGCGGCCAGGAGTCCGCCGGCATGGCGGTGACCGACGGTGACACGGTCACCGTGGTCAAGGACATGGGCCTGGTGGCGACCGTGTTCGACGAGCGGACGCTCTCGGGCCTGGAGGGCCACCTCGCCATCGGCCACACGCGCTACTCGACTCATGGCGCGTCGGATTGGGCCAACGCCCAGCCCGTGTACCGCCCGGTCGGCCGGGCCGGCTTCGCGCTGGGGCACAACGGCAACCTGACCAACACGGAGCAGCTCGCCGAGAAGGTGGGCATGCTGCCCGGGTCGCTCGCCTCCGACAGCGACGTGGTGGCCGAGCTGTTGGCGAACTCGTTCCCCGAGACCGAGGACCTCTCGCGCGCCCTCCAGGTCGTGCTGCCCATCGTCGAGGGCGCGTTCTCGTTCGTGCTGATGGACTCGCAGCGCCTCTTCGGCGTGCCGCGACCCGTTCGGCTTCCGCCCTCTCTGTCTCGGACGCCTCGGTCCGGCGCACGCACCCGAAGGCTGGGTGCTGGCGTCGGAGTCGCCCGCGCTGAGCGTCATCGGTGCCACCTTCGTCCGTGAGCTCCAGCCGGGCGAGCTCGTCGTGATCGACGGGGACGGCCCCCGGAGCATCTCGGTCCCGTGGCTGCGCGACGTCGAGCCGCGTCTGTGCATCTTCGAGTTCGCCTACATCGCGCGGCCCGACACGAGGCTCGCCGGCCGGGAGGTCCACGAGACCAGGTGCCGGATGGGCGAGCTGCTGGCCCTCCAGGCGCCGGCGGACGCCGACATGGTCATGGGGGTGCCCGAGTCGGGGGTCCCGGCCGCGGAGGGTTTCGCCCGGGCCAGCGGGATCCCCTACGGGCAGGGATTGGTGAAGAACCGCTACATCGGCCGGTCGTTCATTGCGCCCGACCAACAGGAGCGCGCCGACGCGGTGCGACGCAAGCTCAACCCGCTCCCCGACACGATCGCGGGCAAGCGGCTCGTGGTCGTGGACGACTCCATCGTGCGCGGCACGACGCAACGCTCCGTGACCCGCATGCTGCGCGAGGCGGGCGCGGCCGAGGTGCACCTGCGGATCTCGTCGCCCCCGTGGCGTTGGCCCTGCTTCTACGGGATCGACACGCCCTCGCTCGAGGAGCTGCTGGCCACCGACCGCTCCGTCGAGGAGATGGCCGCCGTGCTCGGCGCCGACTCGCTGGCGTTCATCAGCATCGAGAACCTCAAGGCCGCCATCGGAGTGGACACCGGGTTCTGCGACGCCTGCTTCAGCGGGGAGTACCCGACCGCAGTCCCCCCGTCGGCGACCCCGGTGACCCTCACCCGCTCCGAACGCTTTCCGCCCCGGTCGTACCAGGCCGTGCTGCCCGGGGTCTGAGCGTGGGCCATCGGGCCGGCGCCGGTGCCAGCTATGCCGCCGCCGGCGTCGACATCGCCGCGGGCGAGGCCGCGGTCGAACGGCTTCGGGGCATGGTGGCGGGCATCGGCGGGTTCGCCGGCCAGTTCCCGCTCGACACGTCGCGCTACGACCACCCGGTGCTCGTGGCCTCGACCGACGGCGTCGGCACCAAGCTCGAGGTGGCGCGGGCGACCGGGCGCTACGAGACCGTGGGCATCGACCTCGTGGCCATGTGCGTGGACGACCTCGTGTGCGTCGGCGCCGAGCCCCTGTTCTTCCTCGACTACGTGGTCGCGGGCCGTGTGGACCCGGACCGCGTCGCCACCGTGGTGTCGGGCATCCACGAAGGCTGCCGCCTGGCCGGGTGCGAGCTGATCGGCGGTGAGACGGCCGAGCACCCCGGAGTGATGGCGGACGACGACCTCGACTTGGCGGGCTTCGCCGTCGGGGTCGTCGAGGGCGGGACCCAACTCGGTCCGGATCGGGTACGCGCCGGAGACACCGTTGTCGGCCTCCCGTCGCCGGGGCTGCGGTCGAACGGCTACACACTCGCCCGGCACGTGCTCCTCGAGCGGGCGGGCCGGTCACTCGACGACGCGGCCTGGCCCGGCGCGGAGCACACGATCGCCGACGAGCTGTTGCGCCCTTCGGTCGTCTACACCCCCGCCGTCCTGGAGGTGCGCCGGCGGTCCGGCGTGGCCCTGCACGTGTGCGCCCACGTGACCGGGGGCGGGATCGTCGGCAACCTGCCCCGGGCGCTTCCGGCCGACCTCGGCGCGGAACTCGACCGGTCGAGCTGGCACGAGCCCCGGGTGTTCGCGGAGATCCAGCGCCTCGGAGCGGTCGAGGAGGCGGAGATGGACCGGGTGTTCAACCGCGGCCTCGGCATGCTCCTCGTCGTCGACGCGGCCGCCGCAGGCGACGTGCTCGGCGTGCTGGCCTCGGCCGGGCAGCCGGCCATGGCCATCGGGTCGGTCGTGGGCGGCGCGCCGGGCGTGCGCTTCGCGTGAGCGCCCGGGACGCGCTGCGCGACCACCTGCTCACCCACTCGGTCAAGCGGGGGAATTTCACGCTCAAGTCGGGCCGCACGAGCACCTGGTTCATCGACTCGAAGCAGACGGTGTGCCGGCCCGAGGCCATGCTGCTCGTCGCCGACGCCGTGCTCGCGCTGATGCCGCCCGAGGCCACCGCCATCGGCGGGTTGACCATGGGTGCCGACCCGGTGGCCTTCGTGACCGCCGGGGTGGCGGCGACGCGAGGGAGGCCCCTCAAGGCGTTCAGCGTGCGCAAGGAGGCCAAGGACCACGGTGCCGGGGGGCGCATCGCCGGTGCCCTCGACCCCGGGGACCGCGTCGTCGTCACCGAAGACACGGTGACCCGGGGCACGTCGCTGCTCAGTGCGGCGCACGCCGTCGCCGAGGCCGGGGCGGAGGTCGTGCTCCTGGTGGCGGTCGTCGACCGCGGCGGGACGGCCGAGGCCCTGGCGGCCGCCGAAGGGCTGGAGTTCCGGGCCGTCCTGAGCGCCCCCGACCTCGGATTCCCCTACGAGGGGGGCTGACCCCCGCCAAAGCCGGCTCAGAAGAGAGCGAGCGGATTCACCGGCGACGCGGTGCCGCGCTCGACCACGAGGGGCGCGACGGCGAGCAGGAAGTCGGAACGCTGCTCCTGCGCGCACGCGACGGTGAGCCGCTCGAGGTCGAGGTTGTCCATGAGGTGGAGACCCATGGCCACGATCCCCACGGAGTGGATGGGCAGCGGCACGCCCTCGACGAGAGACGGGATCACGTCGGACACCCCGTCACTCCCCAAGACCGCCACGTCGCGCTCGCGCAGCCACGGCAGGCACGAGGCGTGGAGGCCGGCCAGGATCTGCGCCGCGTTCCACGGACCGTGCTCGTCGCGCCAGCGCCAACGCCCCGTGCGGACCAGCAGTGCGTCGCCCGCCCGCACGCTCACGGCAGCCGCCGCCTCGGCCGCCTCCAGGTCCTCGGGATACACCGGTTCCCCCGGCTCGAGCGCGTCCGCGCCCCGAGCGGCCGCGACGTCGAGGAGGACGCCGCGGGTCACGATCCCCGAGCGAAGGTGGTGGATGCCGAGGCGGCCCGCGCCGCCGGCCGTGACGGTCGCGGCGTCGTAGCCGTTGTAGAGCCGGCCCTCGTGGAAGACGTGGCAGAGGGCGTCCAGGTGGCTGGTGGCGAAGCCGTGCGGTGCGATGGCCAGGGAGTCCGATCCCATACCGTCGGCGTGCGTCCCGAGCATGACGTGGGTCGCGGGCACCGGGTTGTCAGGCGAAGCCCGGGTGTCGATCGGGCGGGCGCACGAGACGGTCCGGCCCGAGCGCACGGTGGCTGCCGCCGCGGCGGCCACCCGGGGCGTGATCAGGTTCAGGGCGCCCCGCTCGTCCTCGGGTCCCCAGCGCCCCCAGTTCGAGAGCGTGCGGTGGAAGCCGAGGACCTCCCCGCCCGGCATGGGGTCCCTGGGCGCGGCCACGCACGGGACCATATCGATCCACTCACGCCTACGCTGGCGCCATGGTGACACTCCAAGGCGACTACGAACCCAGCCCGTCGGACTGGGTGCGCGAGCAGGTGAACGAGTACGAGGCTTCCGGCGGGCAGCGCGCCAACACGCTGCTCGATACGGGGATGCCGATCATCGTGGTGACCACGCGTGGGCATCGCAGCGGCAAACTCCGCAAGAACCCGGTCATGCGGGTCGAGCACGAGGGCGAGTACGCCCTGGTGGCCTCCAAGGGCGGCGCGCCCGAGAACCCCGAGTGGTTCTACAACCTGGTCGCGCATCCCGACGAGGTGGCGATTCAGGACGGCCCCGCACCCTTCCGCGTGACCGTCCGCGAAGTCACGGGGGACGAGAAGGCCCGCTGGTGGGAGTGGGCGGTGGCCGCCTACCCGCCCTACGCCGAGTACCAGGAGAAGACGGACCGCCAGATCCCCGTCTTCGTGGCCAGCCCGGTGGCGGGCTGACGCAGGCTCAGGCGGTGCGGGCCCGCTCGAACGCCGCCACCATGGAGGCCCGCCACGGCGCCAGCAGCGGCGTGCGGTCGAGGGGCGTCTTGCCCAGCCGTACGACGACGAGGTCGAGCGACGGGCACACGGTGATGGACTGGCCCTCGTAGCCCGAGGCGCGGAAGGTGCCGAGGGTGTCGCCCGCCACGCCCCACCAGTGCGCGCCGTACGGGCCGTCCTCGGGGTCGTCCGAGACCATGGTGCGCGCCGAGTCGACCCAGCCGGCCGGCAGGAGCCGGTTGCCCTCCCAGACGCCGTTGCGCAGGTAGAGCAGCCCGAAGCGGGCGAAGTCGCGCGCCGTTGCGCGCACGAAGGACGAGGCGACCCAGGTGCCCGCCGCGTCGAACTCGGGGTCGGCGCTCGCCATGCCGATCGGACCGAAGAGCCGGGTGTGCAGGAAGCGGGCGTACGTCTCGCCGGGGCCTACCGTCCGCGCCACCACGCCCGAGAGGATGTTCGACGTCCCCGACGAGTAATTGAAGCGCTGACCGGGCGCGGCGGCGAGGGGCCGGTCAGCGGCGAAGTGCGCCATGTCGTCGCGGCCGTCGCCGAAGAGCATGGTGATCACGTCGGAGACACGGTCGTCGACGTAGTCCTCGACGAAGTCGAGCCCGTCGCGCATGGCGAGCAACTGGCGCGGCGTGATGGCGTGGCGAGGGTCACCCGCATCGGACCATTCGGGCACGTGTGCCGGCGCGTCGAGGTCGAGCCGCCCGCCACCCACGAGGATGCCCACGACGGCGTGCAGCACCGACTTCGCCATCGACCAGCTGAGCAGCGGGGTATCGGCCGCGACGGGGGTGGGCGACGCGCCGAGGTGCTCGAGCGAGCCGGCGTAGCGCTCGTAGACGAGCCGGCCCCGGTGCACTACGACGACGGCGAACGTGACGGCCAGGGGACCTTCTTCGTCGAAGGCCTGCGCCAGCGGCAGGTCGAGGTCGACCCCCGGGGGCAGGTCGCCGGTCGGCCACCCTTCCGTCGGCCACGGCACCCCGTCGGGCTGGCCCGGCAGGGGCGGGAGCGCCGGACGCGGCGCCGCTCACCTCGCGGCGCGCGTCAGCTCGTTCCGGCGAGGAACGCCAGCAGCGCCTCGCTGGTCTCCTCGGGCCGCTCCTGTTGCACCCAGTGCCCGGCGCCCTCCACCACGGTCGTGCCGCGGAAGTCGGGCAGCGCCTCGGCCATCGTCTCGGTGGCCCCGGGCATCATCTGCTGGACGGGGTCGAGCGCGCCAGTGACGAACCCGGTCGGCATGGTGTAGAGCGTCGAAGGCAGGTCCTTGGAACGCTCCCAGTTGGCGTCCATGTTCCGGTAGTAGGAGGCCGGGCCGAACAGCCCGCCGTGCGAGAGCCCCTCGACGTAGACGTCGACATCGTGCTCGTCGAGCCACGCCGGCAGCACCTCGGGTGCCGGCGTCAGGACGTCCATGAACCGCGTCCCCTCCCGGGGAACGTCGGGCATCGGCCCGCGGCCGTCGGCCATGCCCTGGGCGCTGGCGGAGTAGAGGAGGGACCGCACGAAGCGGCGCGGGTCCGAATCGAACTCTGCTTCGGCCGGCCCGACCTCTTGGAAGTAGAGCATGTAGAAGAACTTCCCGGCGAAGATCGCCTCGAAGATCTCCGTCGGCTTGCCCGACGCATTCGTGTAGGGCACGCTCATGTTGCAGATGGAGGCGACCCGTTCGGGGTGCAGGCGCCCCATCTCCCACACGACCATGGCACCCCAGTCGTGTCCGGCGAATGCGGCCTTCTCGTAGCCGTAGTGGTCGAGCAGGCCGCACAGGTCGGCTGTCAGCTGGTCCGAACCGTAGGCGGACACTTCCTCGGGGTGTGAGCTGCCGCCGTAGCCCCGCAGGTCGGGCGCGAGCGCCCGGTACCCGGCCTCGGCCAACGCCGCGAGCTGGTGCCGCCACGAGTACCAGAGCTCGGGGAAACCGTGGCAGAGAACGACCGGCGGGCCGTCGGAAGGACCGGCCGAGGCGACGTGCAACTCCACCCCGTTGGCCGGGATCTGCTCGTGGACGATCGTGGTCGGTTGGTCAGGCACGGGGCGCAGGCACCTCCACGTCGACCGCGGCATCGGCGGAGGCGTCGCCGCCGGCCGTGGCCCTGGCCGAGGCAGCACGCTCGGCCTTTTCCGCCCTCTCCTCGTGGTGCCGCTGGATCGCCGACATCACCGCGGTGCCCGCCGCGCCGATGAACTCGGGCCGGTTCTCGGCGGCCCAGTCCCTGCTCGAGGTGAGCGACGCCGCCGAGTCCTGGAACTGCGGCGCCACATAGCGGGCGAGGAGCTCGTAGGAGTGCCGGGTGGCCTGCGTGTCGGCCCAGTCGTGGCCCATGAGCAAGAAGGTGCCGAACCCGCCGGACTGGTCCTGCAGCCGGGCGATCTGGGCGATGGCATCGTCGACCGTGCCGATGACGGCGAAGCCCGACGCGTTCAGCGCGTCGACCAGCGACGAGAAGTTCTCGGTGTTCGGGGCCAGCGGCAAGGCCGCGACCCGCTGGAAGTAGTCGACCCACTCCTCGAGGCCGAACGCGACGTCGGCCACCGCCTGCTCCTTGGTGTCGGCGATGTGCATGGGACCGACCAGCCGCCAGCGGTTGCGGTCGACGGTGGTCGAGAACTCGGCGGCGCGCTCCTCCATCACCTGCCAGTGCGAGCCGAGGACGTCGAACCCGCCGGCCGAGGTGGCGCCGATGGAGAGGAGACTGCAGCCGAACCGGCCCGCCGCTCGGGGACCGGCCGGGGAGACCTGCGCGGCCACGCCGACCTCGGGATGGGGACGCTGGTAGGGGCGGAGCTGCAGCCGTGCCTTTACCAGCCGGAACCAATCGGTCTCCATGGACACGGTCTCGCCGGCGAGCAGGCGGAGGATCGCTTCGAGACCCTCCTCCATCATGTCGCGCTGGCGGGCGGGGTCGATGCCCATCATGTACGCGTCGGAGGGCAGAGCCCCCGGGCCGGCCCCGATCATCACCCGGCCCCGCGTGAGGTGGTCGAGGAGGACCATGCGGTCGGCGAGCATGAACGGGTGGTGGTACGGCAACGATGACACCCCGGTACCGAGGCGGATGTGACGCGTGCGTTGCGCCGCGGCCGCGATGAAGACCTCGGGGGAGGCGATGATCTCGTAGCCCGCCGAGTGGTGCTCGCCGATCCACGCCTCGTCGAAACCCAGCCGGTCGAGATGCTCAATCAGCTGCAGATCGCGCTCGAGCGCCAGGGTCGGGTTCTGCCCGACGGGGTGGAACGGCGCCAGGAAGATCCCGAACTTCAATCGCCCGTCGGCCTCAATGGTCGTCATTTCTCTCCGTGTCGTCTCCGTGTCTCGTGTCTCGTGACTCGTGATTCAAGTGCCATGGGGTCAGGCGTCACGGGCTCACCAGGATCTTCCCCTGCTCGCCCGGTGTGCGCAGCGTCTCGAAGGCACCGGGAGCGCCGGCCAAGTCCACCGTCGACGTCACCAGCGCGTCGGCGCCCGGAACGCCTGTCGCCAGGCGCTCGAGCGTCGCCGTGAACTCGGCGGGCGTGTAGCCGAACGAGAAGCGCAGCTCCATCTCCTTCGTCACGGCCATGAAGGGCTCAATGGCATCGGTCTGCATGCACACCCCGACGACGACGATGCGACTCCGTGGTGGCGCTTCGGCGATCAGGGACTGGAGCATGCCCGGCAGGCCCACCGCCTCGAAGACGACGGGGTCCGGCACCGTCGCGCCGGTCATGGCGGCGGCGATGCGCTCCATGACCGTCCGGGCCACGCCGAAGTCGGGCCAGCGCTCGTGCGGGGACCCCTCGGCGGGATCGAGCACCTGGTCGGCCCCGAAGGCCTCGGCCAGCCGGCGCCGCGTCGGCGAGAAGTCGGCCGCCAGGACCGGACCGTGGCCTCGGCCCTTCAGCGCGGCGATCACGGCGAGACCCACCGGCCCGCACCCGACCACGAGGCACGGCTGGCGCTCGGTGAGGCCGGCCAGTCCCACCGCGTGCTCGCCCACCGCGAGCGGCTCGGTCAGCGCGGCCACTTCGGTAGGGACCGAGTCGGGCACCGGGACGAGCAGCAGCTCCTGGAGCACCAGGCGCTCGGCCAGCGCCCCCGGGTACGCGTTGGAGTAACCGATCTGCTCCAGGCCAGTCGGGCCGACGACGATGGGGACCGAGCACACGCGCGTCCCGACGGGGAGGGTGCCCTCGGTGCCCGGCCCGTGCTCGACGATCTCGGCGCAGAACTCGTGGCCGAACACGCAGTCGGCCGCGGGGTCGAGGGCTGGCGCGCCGACCGAGCTCATGAGGGTGGTGAAGTGCGCGAAGTCGCCCAGCGCATGGAGGTCCGAACCGCAGATCCCCGCCGCCAGGGAGCGGGCCACGACGTGGCCCGAGGAAGGCACCGGTTCGGGCACGTCGTCGACCACCAGCGCGCCCTTCCTCGTCACCGCCGCTTTCATGCCGGCATCACGCCATCCCACCCCGTTACGGTTGCGAGGTGAGTCTCACACACGCACCCACGGGGCGCCTCTTCGGAGGCCGGGTCGCGCTGGTGACGGGCGCCGCCCGGCCTCGGGGCATCGGGCGGGCCACCGCCCTGGCGCTGGCCGCCGGTGGGGCCGACGTCGCCTGCCTCGACATCGCTCGCCCCTACGCCGAGGCACCCGACCACGGCACCGCCGGCCTCGACGACCTCGTCACGCTCAAGGCCGAGATCGAAGCACTCGGGGCGAGGGCCGTCACGCTCGAGGCCGACATCTCCGACGAGGCCGCAGTCGAGCTCGCCGTGGCGCACGCCACCGAGCAGCTCGGGACGGTCACCCTGGTGGCCAACGTCGCCGGCGGGAGCGGCCCCGGTTTCGGTCTGGGCCCGCTGCTCGAGCGTCACGGCGGCTGAGTTCCGCCGGGTGCTCGACGTGAACGTCGTCGGCACCTGGATGGTCTCCAAGGCGTGCGCGGCCCGGATGATGGAGGCCGGCACGGGAGGACGGATCTGCAACGTGTCGAGCCAGGCCGGCAAGCGCGCCTTTCCCTTTCTCGGCGCCTACTGCGCGGCCAAGGCCGGAGTGATCCTCCTCACTCAGACCATGGCCGCCGAGCTCGGTCCGGCGGGCATCTCGGTCAACGCCGTGTGTCCAGGCACGGTCGACACCGATCTGCTCAATCGCGACGGCATGTTCGAGGTGCTCCAGGGCGGCCCCGAGCGCATGGCGCAGTGGATCGCCCGGGAGATCCCGCTCGGCCGCCTCCAAAATGCGGACGAGATCGCCGCCGCCGTGTGCTGGCTGCTCTCCGAGGAAGCCCGCGGGGTCACCGGGGAGGCGTTGAACGTCAGCGCCGGACAGACAATGGTGTAGGGCATGCCCATCCTCCAGGCGCGCCACGACTACGCCCATCCCGTCGAGGGAGATTCGGCGTGGAGCGAGTCCTACTACTTCAATGCCTACGACCCGGCTACGGACTCGGGATTCTTCACCCGCGTCGGCATCCGGCCCAACGAGGGGACGATGGACGTCGGGCTGTCCGTGTGGCTGCCCGACGGGGACCTCGGCGAGTACCGCTCGGTGAGGGAGCAGCATGAGATGGTCGACACCGTGCTCGAGGTGGGGGATGTGCGCTACGAGATGCTCGAGGCGCTGCAGTCCTGGCGCCTGACCATGGAGGGCGAGGTGCGCGCCCGCCCGTGCGCCCAGCCCGGAACGGCTGAACCGGCCGAGCGATCCGACCGCGGCGAGCGGGCGGTCCCGGTCGTCCTCGACGTGCGTTTCGACGCCGTCACCCCGGCGATCGGCACCGACGGTCAGGGTGGCGGCGGCCCCAAGTCGGCCCAGGCCGCGCACGCGGCGGGCACCGTCGGCAAGGGCCACCTCGAGCAGGCGGGCCGCTGGAGCGGAACCCTTACCGTCGACGGCACCGCCCTGGAGTGGCGGGGGGCCCACGGCAACCGCGACCGCTCCTGGGGCCCGCGGCGGTGGGGCGGGCCAACGATGTGGCGCTGGTTCTCCATCAACGTCGGCGACGACACCCACTTCGGCGGCATCCGCCTCGGCACCGGCGCCGGAGACCTCCACCGCGGCTGGGTGTGGCATGACGGGAAGGCGACGTCGGTGGCGGAGTGGCGGGTGCGCACGGAGCTGGCCGACGACGGCGTCACGCACCGCGTCGTGCACCTCGACGTCGTCGACAAGTCTGGCCGCACCCACTCGTTGCGCGGCGAGGTGCTGCGGGTGGCCGACATCGGCCAGGCCGGCGGCACCATGGTGAACGAGGGTCTCGCCCGCTTCGTCTACGCCGACCCCGCTGGTCCCGAGCGCGCCGGCTACGGCATTTGCGAGTACCTGCACCAGCTCGACGCCGCCGGGAGGCCGGTCGTCCCGGTCGAGTAGGCGTCCGGTGTCCGAGCACCCGAACAGACCCGGTCTTCCGAGCCAGGACGAGATCGCGGCTGCCCTCGGCCGTCGCCTGGGCGGCACCGTGCGGGACTTCCGACGCCTCGCCGGCGGTGCGTCGCGCGTCACCAGCGCCTTCGAACTCGACGTGGACGTGGACTCGGACCACGCCTCCCGCCATCGGCGCCTGGTCGTCCAGATCGACCGGGCCCGCCCCGGAACCCAGCGTGGCCGGGTCCGCACCGAGGCGTCGCTCCTGCGCGCCGCCGCGGCGGCGGGCGTCCCCGTTCCACCGGTTGTCGCCGCGGCCGGCGACAGCCTTACCTCCGACGCCACCGCCGACGCCGACGCCGACACCGACGCTGACGCCGACACCGGCGCAGCCGATCCCCTAGGCCCAAGCTGGATAGTCGTCGAGCACCTCGAAGGCGAGACCATCCCCCGGCGCATCCTGCGCGACGACCGCTTCGGCGCCGCCCGCGCCGCGCTCACCGCGCAGTGTGCTCAGGCCCTGGCCGGCGTGCACCGCATCGACCCCGCCACGATCGAGGGCCTCGCGCCGGCGGACCCGTTCGCCGACCCCCTCCCGTGGCTCGATCTGCTGGGCGAGGTCCGTCCGGCCCTCGAGCTGGGCGCGCGCTGGCTCGACGCCCGGCGACCGCCCGCCGGCGCGCGGACCGCCGTGCACGGTGACTTCCGGCTCGGCAACCTCCTCGTCGGGCCCGATGGCCTGCGCGGCGTGCTCGACTGGGAGCTGGCGCATGTCGGCGACCCGGCCGAGGATCTCGGGTGGCTGAGCGCCCCGGCCTGGCGTTTCGGCGGCGACCCCGAGGTGGGCGGTTTCGGCACGCTGCCCGAGCTGCTCGACGCCTACGCCGCCGCCGGCGCCGCGCCCGTCGACGCCGGCACGGTCCACTGGTGGCAGGTCTACGCCACCGTCAAGTGGGCGACGATCTGCGCGCTCCAGGCCTCGGCCCACCTGAGCGGTGCGACGCGCTCGGTCGAGCTGGCCACGATCGGACGGCGTGTGTGTGAGAGCGAATGGGATCTCATGGTCCTCCTCGGGGTGGCACCGCCTCCTCCCGCCGGACCCGACGCGGCGGCCGGCGCGGCGTCGCCGTTCGGCCGGCCGACGGCGGTGGAGCTGGCCGAGGCCGTGCGCGAGCACCTGGACCGTGAGGTAACCGACGAATCGGGTGCCGGGGATCCGTCGGGTTCCATCGGTACGCGCTTCGAGACCAGGGTGCTGCGCAACGCGGTCGCGGTCGTCGAGCGCGAGCTCCGGTTCGGCGCGGACCTCGTCGCGACGCACGCCGCCCGCCTGGCCGAGCTCGGTTTCGAGAACGACGCCGCGCTGGCCGCCGCCATCCGCTCCGGCGCCCTCGACGGCGACTGGAATGCGGTGGCGCCTGCCCTCGCCGCCTGGGCCCGCGACCAGCTCCTGGTGGCGAACCCCTCCTACCTGCCGCCCGAGATGCGCGGCCCGGCACCCTCGACGTAGGAAGCGCTCACAGCGGCGGAGATGGCGGGAGCCGCCGGCGCGGCGGACGGGGAGAGGGGCGGCGAGCCCGGCCGCGGCACCCATGGCGCGGGCTCGGGGGCGTCCGAGGTCTTGGCCACGGTGGCGTCCGCGACCTCGGCCGCAGGGGAGCCGATCCCCTGGAGCACGGCCCCGGCCAGCAGGCTGCAGGCGATCATGAAGACCCAGGCGTGGTGGAAGGACGTCACGCTGGGCACGCTGCCCGAGGAGCCCAGGATGGCGACGAGGCACGCCACCCCCAGCGCGATGCCGATCTGGCGCGACATGGCGTAGAGGGCCGAGCCGGTGGCGAATCGCTTGGGTGGAAGCGGCGCGGTCGCCGCGCCGCCGAGCGAGGGCAGCATCAGGCCGACACCGAGCCCGCTGAGGAGGCTGCCCGGCAGGTAGGCGCCCACCCAGTCCGGCGACGCGCCGATATGGGTGATCCACCACACCCCGCCGGACGCGAACAGCAACGAGCCCGCGGTCCCGACCGCCCGGTGCCCGAAACGCGCGCCGAGCAGACCTCCTGGGAACGCGGCGAGACCGGCCAGGAGCGGCCCCGGGGCGATGAGGAAGCCGGCCCGCAGCACCGACTCGTGCCACACACCGGTGAGGAAGAGGACACCCCCGAGCACCAGCGCGCCGAACCCGCCGAAGAAGGCGAGAGAGCTCAGGTCGGCCAGCGCGACGGCGCGGTGACGGATGACGGCCGGCTCTATCACCGGGTTGGGGTGGCGGAAGGAGCGCAGGACCAGCCAGGTGCCGGAGACCGCGGCCAGCGCGAAGGTTCCGATGATCCGGGCACTGGTCCAGCCCCAGTCCGAACCCTCGACGATGGCGGCCACCACGCTGGCGACGGACACGGTGAGGAGCGCCGCGCCCAGCAGGTCGGACTTGTGGGCTTCGGGATCCCGGACCTCGTGGAGGAACCGAACACCGAAGAAGAGCGCCAGCAAGCTGAGCGGGAGGTTCACGAGGAAGACCCAGCGCCAGCTCACCTGGACGAGCAGCCCCCCGATCGGGGGCCCGAGCGCGGCTGCCGCCCCGCCGACCGCCGACCACAGCCCGATCGCCGCGCCCTTGCGTTCGGGCCCGAAGGCAGGGAGCAGCAGGCCGAGCGAGGTCGGCAGCATCAGCGCGCCGCCCACGGCCTGAAGCACGCGGGCGCCGACGAGGAAGTCGAGAGACGGTGCAATGGCACAGAGCGCGGACGAGGTGGTGAAGATGGCGAGTCCGAGGAGGAAGGCACGCTTGCGCCCGGCCCGGTCCGCCCACCGGCCGGCGGGGACCAGCACGGCCGCGAAGACGATCGTGTAGGCGCTCAGCACCCACGACAGCGAGCTGAGGCTCTCCCCATGGAACGCCTTGGAGATGCTCGGGAAGGCGATGTTCACGATGAAGAGGTCGAGCGACGAGAGGAACACGCCCGTGAGGACGATCAGCGCGGTCAGGACCGGCCGCTCCCGTTCCCTGCCGCCCGCCGCAAGCCCCGCCGTTCCCACCGTAGGTAGTGTCATGCAACGAACTCTAACAAGAAAGTTGCTTGACACAACCCACTAAGGAAAAAAGCTTGATACACTGGAGGGATGCTGAAGAAGGACTACCCCACCCAGTACTGCCCGGTGGCCTCGACGCTCGAGGTGATCGGCGAGCGCTGGACGCTGCTGGTGGTCAGGGACATCTTCTTGGGCATCCGCCGCTTCGAGGACATCCAGCGAGACCTGGGTGTGGCACGCAACGTGCTCCAGGACCGTCTCGAGGGCCTCGTCGAGCACGGCATCGTGACGAAGCGGCCTTATCAGGACCGACCGGTCCGCTGCGAGTACCGCCTCACCGAGAAGGGCGCCGACCTGTGGCCCGTCCTCGTGGCGCTGCTCCAGTGGGGTGACCGCCACGCCCTCGTCGGCGACCGGCCGATGATCCTCCGCCATCGCGGCTGCGGCGGGGAGCTCGACGACCGGCGCCGGTGCACGGCGTGCGGTGCCGACATCTCGGTCACCGAGGCCATCGCCGTTCGCACCGGGGCGAAACGGCCGGAGGAAGCGGCGGCACCCGTCCCGGTCTGACCCGCCCGCCGCTCGGCTGATGCATGCCCGGGCATCTCCGACCGGCCCTCGCTACGTTGGCCTCTCATGGCAGACGAGATCGCATGGCTCGACGCGACCGGGCAGGCCGAGCTGGTCCGCACCGAACAGGTGTCCCCCGCCGAGCTGGTGGACGGTGCGATCGCCCGCATGGAGAAGCTCAACCCGCAGCTGAACGCCATCATCCACCAGCTGTACGACCGAGCCCGGGCGGAGGCGTCCGGCCGGTTGCCCGATGGGCCGTTCCGCGGCGTGCCCTTCCTTTTGAAGGACCTCTGCGCCGAGCTGGAGGGGACGCCGTACTCGGAGGGTACGAACCTCTCGGGTGACTACGTCTCCACGGTGACCCAGGAGCTCGCGGCGCGCTACGTCAGGGCGGGCTTCGTCGTCTGCGGCAAGACGAACACGCCCGAGTTCGGGATCCTGCCGACGGCTGAGCCGCGCCGCTTCGGACCGTCGCGTAATCCCTGGGACACGGAGCGCTCGACCGGCGGTTCCTCGGGGGGCTCCGCGGCCGCCGTGGCCGCAGGCATGGTGCCAGCGGCGCACGCCAACGACGGCGGTGGTTCCATCCGCATCCCGGCGTCGTGCTGCGGGTTGGTCGGCCTCAAGCCGACACGAGCCCGCAACTCGCTCGCCCCGCAGTTCGGCGACATGATGGGCGGCCTCGTGTGCGAGCACGTCGTGACCCGCTCGGTGCGCGACTCGGCGGCCATCCTCGACGCCACGGCCGGGCCAGTGCCGGGCGATCCCTACTGGGCGCCTCCACGGCGAGGGTCTTCCTTCGCCGCCGCTGCCGCATCGGCACCGGCCTCGCTGCGCATCGGCATCATGACCGCGTCGCCGACCGGGACCGACGTGCATACCGACTGCGTCCAGGCGGTGCGCGCCGCTGCGGCGTCCTGCGAATCACTCGGGCACCGGTTGGAGGATGCCGTGCTCGACGTCGATGCCGAGGCCCTCACCGGCGACTTCATCAACGTGTGGGCGGCGGGCAGCGCGTGGACGGTCGGAGTCTGGGAGGACCGCATCGGGCGCGCCGCCACCGAAGCCGACCTGGAGCCTTTGAGCTGGGCTCTCGTGACCCTGGGCCGCTCCGTCGACGCGGGTCGGTACCTCGCCGCGGTGGAGGGCCTCCAGCGCGCCACCCGTCGGATCGCCGCGTACTTCGAGACGGTCGACGTCCTCCTCACCCCGACTATCGGCGAGCCTCCGGCCCGGCTCGGCACCTTCGACTCTCCTCCCGGAGAGCCGCTCGCCGGCTTGATCCGCGCTGCCGCCTACGTGCCCTTCACGCCGCCTTTCAACGTGACGGGCCAGCCGGCGATCTCCTTGCCGCTGCACTGGAACGCGGAGGGACTGCCCATCGGCGTCCAGTTCGTCGGCCGCCTCGGCGACGAGGAGACGCTGCTCTCCCTGGCGGGCCAGCTGGAACAGGCCCTGCCGTGGGCGGACCGGCGGCCGCCGGTCTCGGCCTGAGCCACAGTCGTGCGCGGTGCGCCCGCGGCCGCGTCATCGCCGCCGCCGCGGTCGGCTCCGGCCGAGCCGGGCACCAGGACGCATCGGGTGCCGGAGTGGATGGTGGGCAAGCACTTGTTGCCGATTAGGCAGGGAAGGCCCTCGTTTTTCCGTACCAGGAGATGGGATCACGCTTGAGCGCTTCCCACCGTCGCTTTCCGGATGCGGCCAACAGAGCCTGTAAAGACGCGTCTCTACTTGCACGCTGCCACAAGGCTTGTCGGCTCTGGCCGAGCGACTCGGCGATCTGCTCCCACGACAGCCCAGCCGAGCGCGCAAACGAGATTGCTTCCTTTTGGGCCGCGTCAAAGTAGCGACCAAATGCAGCTGCCACTTGAAGGACTTCCAGCGGGTCAGGGTCTGGACTTGTCCGAATGCGCTCCCATGCTTCCCAGAACGACAGTGAGGGTTTCATCGTCACAACACTGAACGAATCGCAAGCTTCTGTCAACACTCGTTTACAGTGAATCGTGCGGCGATTGGGGCGCTGAACTACTCCGTTGGAGCGTCCTTCACCAGGACACATCTCGTGCCCGTGTAGTCATCGTGTGACCGCAGCCCCTTGGCCATCTGGGCGTTTATGGTCAACATGCACTTGTTGCAATGGATGCACAACGATGCCGACGCCGCGCCCGCTTGCATGCGGGCCGGCAGGTCCGGTTCGCGCAGCAGCGCGCGCGGCCATGGCCACGAAGGCAAACCCCTCCGCCAGTGCCGACTGCACCGTCTGGAGCTCGGTGATGCCACCGAGGAGGATCAGCGGCAGCGAGGTCAGCGTGGCGAGGAACTGCCGGGCGAAGGGGAGGAAGAAAGCCTCCTCGTAGGGGTACGACCGGAGGAAGCGCCCGCCCACGAACCGGAAACCGAAACGCACCGGTTGGGGCAGGGTCGCCCCGAACTCCTCCAAAGGCGCGTCGCCCCGGAACAGGTACATCGGGTTGGCCAGCGAGCTGCCCCCGGTGAGCTCGAGCGCGTCGAGCGCGCCGTCCTGCTCGAACAGTCGCGCCACCTCGACGCTCTCGTCGAGCCACAACCCTCCGGGCACGCCGTCGGCCATGTTCAGCTTGGCGGTCACCGCCACCCGGGAGCCGGCCGCGTCGCGCACCGTCCTGAGTACCGTGCGGGCGAACCGGGCGCGGTTCTCGACCGAGCCCCCGAACAGGTCGTCCCGCTTGTTGAGCTTCGGGCTGAGGAACGCGCTCAGCAGATAGTTGTGCCCGACGTGCACCTCGATGCTGTCGAAGCCCGCCTCGACCGCAAACGTTGCGGCGCGACGGTAGTCCTCGGTGACCCGTTCGATCCCCGCCACGTCGATGGCGCGCACGCGCGAGCCCATCGGCGTGAAGCCGCTCGAAGGCGAGAGCGCAGGCGCGCCGTTCGACCGGGCGTTCGCCACCGGACCGGCGTGGCCGATCTGGGCTGCCGCGGCCGCCCCCTCGCCGTGGACGGCGTCGGTCAGCCGCCGTAGCCCCGGGACCGTGTCCTCGCTGAGCATGGAGCAGTGCCGGTCGGTGCGGCCCTCGGGCGAGACCGCCAGGTAGGCGACCGTGGTCATGCCCACTCCGCCCGCGGCGACCCGGCGGTGGAACTCGACCAGCTCGTCCCCCACCTCGCCCCGCGGCGTGCGGCCCTCGAATGTCGCCGCCTTGATGATGCGGTTGCGGAGCGTCACCGGTCCGAGCGCAGCCGGTGCGAAGACTTCGGGCGCACCCGGCGCCGCTCCCGAACCACCCGCTGTCCCTCGTGTCATCCGCCTACCTTGGCCGACCGTCGCCGGCCTCGCACGTTGTCTCAGCGCACCTGCCGCCCTTCGGGGCCGAGCGAAGCAGCCGCGGCGCCCACGGGCGGCCCGCTCACCCCGCACGACCAGGTGCGGGCCGGCGCGGGAGCGGGCGCCGGCGCGGGAACCCGCTCCGGGTTGCGAATGGTGAGCGCCGACACCACTGCGCCGAGCGCGCAGACAGCCCCGGAGATCAGCATCGCGGTGCGGAACCCCGTGGCCAGCTCCTCGGGAGCGAGCGCCGCCGCCCCGGTCAGACCCGCCACGAGCGGAAGCACCGCGACAGCCAGGAGGCTGGCCGCCCGGGCGACCACGTTGTTGACCGCGGACGCGATGCCTGAGTGCTCCGTCGGTGCCGCGCCCATCGCAGTGGCCGTGAGCGGGGCCACGGTGACGGCCAGCCCGAAGGCGAAGAGGAGGACGGCCGGGAAGACCTGGGTCAGGTAGCTCCCGGGGTTGGTGGCCCGGACCAACAGGGCCAACCCGGCGGCGACGATCAACGGTCCCACGGTCATCTGCAGCCGCGGTCCTATCCGCGCCGAGAGCTGGCCCGAGCGCGCCGACAGCGTGAGCATCACCAGGGTCAGAGGGAACAGAGCCAAACCCGACTCGAGCGGGGTGTAATGCGCGACGAGCTGGAGCTCGACCGGCAGCAGGAACAGCGCGCCGCCGAGGGCGCCGTAGACGGCGAAAGTCACGCCGTTGGCGCCGCTGAACTGGCGGGACCGGAAGAGCTCGAGGGGCAGCATGGGGTGCGACGACCGCCGCTCGACGAGCAGGAAGACCGGACCGGCCAGCGCCGTCAACGCGAGCCCGCACAGCACCGCCGGGTCCGACCACCCACGCGTCGGCCCTTCGATGAGCGCGTACGTCAACCCGGCCAGGAACGCAACGGCCAGCGATGCTCCCCACGCGTCGACGCGTCCGTCAGCGGCAGGGTCGCGCGACTCGGGAACGTGACGCGAGGTCACCGCCACCACGAGCGCCGCCACGGGCAGGTTGATGAAGAACACCCAGCGCCACGAGGCCACGGCGAGGAGGTAGCCACCGACGAGGGGGCCGGCAGCCGCGGCCACACCCCCCAGGCCCGACCAGGCCCCGATGGCTCGCGCCCGGTCCTCGGGGCGGAACGAGGCCTGGATGATGGCCAGGCTCGCCGGGGCCATGAGCGCGCCGCCCACACCTTGGACGACCCGAGCGGCCACGAGCAGGCCGGTGCTGGGCGCCAGGCCGCAGGCGGCGGAGGACAGAGCGAACCAGACGGTCCCGATAAGGAAGATGCGCCGCCGCCCGAAGTGGTCCCCGAGCGAGCCGCCGAGCAGGAGGAAGGCGGCCAGTGTCAGCAGGTACCCGGTGACCACCCACTGCAGCGAGCCCACGCCGCCGTGGAAGCTGCGGTTCACCGACGGGAGGGCGATGCCGACAACGGTCGAATCGAGCAGGGCCATGCCCGAGCCGAGGACCGTGGCCGCAATGACCCAGTGGCCCCGGGTGCTCTTGAGGAACAGCGGCGCGGCGGTCACAGGCCCGGCCGACTGCTCGCCCTCGGTGGTCACCCGGCTCCGACGGCTGCGGTGAGGGTCACCGCCGTGCCTGGCGCGTCCTGGGCTCCTGGCGCCGTGCCGGCCGTGAGGTGCACGTGCGGGTTCACCGCTCCCATCTTGGCGTCGTGGGGGGCCGCCCGCTCCACCTCTGGGCTGGGTACGGGTCGGAGTGGGGCGCACCGGTGGTTGGACTGCGAGAATGTGCCGCCGCCCGGGCCGCGTGGTGGCGACGACGAAAGGATGAGCTCCGTGGAACGCGTGCTCGAAGGGGTCAAGGTGCTCGAGGTCTCGGCGTGGGCGTTCGTACCCTCCGCCGGTGCCGTCCTGGCCGATTGGGGAGCGGACGTCGTCAAGATCGAGCCCCCCACCGGCGACCCCATCCGAGGGCTCATCAGTGGCGGCGTCGGCGGCGATGGAGGTCCCTCGTTCCCGTGGGAGGCCTGGAACCGAGGCAAGCGCAGTGTGGGGATCGACCTCAAGCACCCCGACGCCAGGGCGATCGTCCTCAAGGCCGCCGCCGAGGCCGACGTGTTCCTCACCAGCTACCTTCCCCCGACGCGTCGCAAGTTCGGGATCGACATCGACGACCTCCAGGCCGTGAACCCCTCCATCGTCTACGGGTGTGGGACCGGGCAGGGTGCGCTCGGCGACGAGGCGGAGCAGGGGGGGTACGACGCCATCAGCTTCTGGGCCCGCGGCGGCGTCGGGATGCTCGTGACACCGCCCGGGGCGGAGCGGCCGATCGGCCAGCCCGGAGGTGCGTTCGGTGACTCGCTGAGCGGGATGGCGCTCGCCGGCGGCATCGCCGCGGCGCTGTTCCGCCGGTCCCGAACCGGGGAGGGCGCTGTCGTCGACGTCGGCTTGCTCGGCACGGCGATGTGGGCGCTGCAGATGCCGATCGTGGGTGCGGCCGTGATGGTCGCCCAGGCGGCGGCCGCGGGTGGGAGCGTTTCGCGGGATCGAGCGCGCGACGCCCAACATGTTCAACCCCCTGGTCAACAACTACCGGACGTCCGACGGCCGTTGGCTCTCGTTGTGCATGCTGCAGCGCGACCTCTACTGGGACGGCGTCCTCGTCGCCTTGGGGCGCGAGGACCTCCGCGCCGACGAGCGCTTCAATACCCCCGAGGCGCTGGGCGCGCACATCCGGGAGGCGGTCAAGGAAATAGAGCGGACGCTCGCGTCGCTCACCCTCGAGGAGGCGCGGGCGGCGCTGGCGACCCAACCGGGTCAGTTCGACCTGATGAAGAACGTCCTGGAGCTGCCCGACGATCCCCAGGCGGTGGCCAACGGTTACGTGCAGCAGGTCGAGTACGACGGGGGCGTCGTCCTCCCCCTCGTTGCGGCGCCGGCCCAGTTCGACCGCACGCCGCCGGCGTTGGCCCACGCGCCCGACTTCGGGGCCGACACCGACGAGTTCCTCGCCGAGCTCGGGATGGACGAAGAGGAGATCCTCCAGGCAAAGATCGCCGGGGCGGTCGTCTGACCGGACGGATCCCGGCAACCGGGTCGCGGTGGACTGTCGGCGTGGCGCGCGTCAGGGCGGGAGCGGGTGTCGGCGTGTCGGTGCTCGTGGCGGTTCTCGCCTTCCCGGTTTCCGCGACCGGTGCGAGCGCGCCCGGCCCGGCCGTCCGCGGGGCCGTCGGCACCATGGTGGGTTGCTCCGACGCAGTGGCGCCCTCGCCGCGGCTGGTGCACGTCGAGTCGCACTTCGCCACGGGGCTCCTCACGCCCTTCGGGGTGGCGTTCGCGCCGGGGGGCAAGGAGGTGTTCACCGATTCGCTGGTCAACCCCGAGCAGCCGCCGCCAGGGCCCGGGCCGGGCCGCGCCGCGAGTGCCGTCGAGCGGTACTCGGTCACGCCGTCAGGACTCGCCCGGGCACGCGTCGGGACCTTCCCGGACGAGCCGTCGCTTCTCGGCCTCACCATGAGCCCCGACGGCCACGACCTGGTGGCGGCCGCAGGGAGCGGAGCGAGCGTGTTCTCCGTGCCTCGCCTGGAGCAGCCGGGCTCGCGGCCGTCGTCGTGGTTGCTGGGCTCGTTCACGACCAAGGGCGCCGGGGCCATTGAGGTTGCTGTCTCACCCGATGGCCACGACGTGTTCGTCAGTCTCGAGGACACCGACGAGCTGGCGGTCTTCGACCTCGAGCGCGCCCTGGCGGTCGGGTTCGGGCCCTCAGACCTGGTCGGGACGATCCGCATGGGCGTCGCTCCCGTCGGGATGGCGATCTCCCCCGACGGCCGGTTCCTCTACGCGACCAGCGAGGTCGCCACGCCGTCGGGGCAGGAGGGCACCCTCACGACGGTCGACCTGCACCGCGCCGAGGTCGACCCGTCGCGATCCGTCGTCTCGACCGTGTGGGCCGGCTGCAGCCCGGTGCGCGTGGTCGCCACGAAGTCGTCCGTGTACGTGACGGCGCGTGGCAGCGACGACTTGCTCGAGTTCTCGGCTCCGGCTCTGGCGTCGCACCCGGCATCCGCTCTGGTCGGGAAGGTCGCCGTGGGGGAGGCTCCAGTCGGCGTGGCACTGGTGGAGCACGGCACGAGGATCGTGGTGGCGGATTCGAACCGCTTCGAGGTCGGCGGCGCCGAGGCCAACCTCGCCGTGATTTCGGACCGCGGGAGCTCTCTCGCACTGGAGGGCTACGTCGGGGCCGGGGACTTCCCACGGGACATGGCCGTCAGCCGGGACGGCGCGACGCTCGTTGTCAGTGACTACGGATCCGGAGACCTGGAGCAAGTCGCAGTGCGGACGCTCCCGTAGGGGAGATCCTGGCCGGACGGGCCGTCTGCTACACCTGTCGGCACCATGTTCGACGATGAGCCACTGGACGTAGACCAGGAAGCGCGACCGGTCTCGACCGGCCGCCTGCCTTCGGCGGACGAGGTCAGCGCCGTCGTCGTCGAGGCGTACCAGCGCTACCGGGGACTGACCGACGGGATGATCGCCGACTACATACCGGCCCTGGCCAAAGCCTCGGTCATGCAGTTCGGCATCTGCCTCGTCGGCGTGGGCGGGAGGTCGGTCGCCGTCGGGGACGCCGACCACCTCTTCTCCATCCAGAGCATCTCGAAGCTGTTCACCTTCGCCCTGGTCTGCGAGTCGATCGGCTACCGGGAAGCCCGGGACTGCCTCGGCGTCAACAGCACCGGGCTTCCGTTCAACTCGGTCATGGCGATAGAGCTCAATCCGGACCGCACGATCAACCCCATGGTCAACGCCGGCGCCATCGCCACCACCAGCCTGGTACCGGGTGCCTCGGCAGAGGAGAAGTTCGATTTCATCGTGGACGGGCTGAGCCGGTTCGCCGGTCGCTCGCTGGCGGTCGACGAGGAGGTCTACGAATCCGAGGCCGCGACGAACTTCCGCAATCGCGGCATCGCCCATCTCATCGACAGCTACGGGCGCATGTACTGCGATCCCGATGTCGCCACTGACATCTACACCCGTCAGTGCTCCGTGGCGGTGAGCGCCAGGGATCTCGCCGTCATGGGGGCGACCCTCAGCGACGGGGGCGTGAACCCCATCACGGGAGAGACGGTCGTCAGCGCCGACAACTGCAAGCGTGTGCTGGCGGTCCTGGCTACGGCCGGCCTGTACGAGCGCTCCGGCGACTGGCTCTTCGAGGTCGGGTTGCCGGGCAAGAGCGGGGTCAGCGGGGGCCTGGTCACGGTCTCCCCGGGCAAGGGCGGCCTCGCCACCTTTTCGCCCCCGCTCGACGAGGCCGGCAACAGCATCCGAGGGCAGCGGGTGACCCGGTACCTCTCGGAGCGGCTGGGGTTGAACCTCTTCGCCTCCAGTCCGTTCACGGATCTCGCACCGGAAAGCGCCAGCGACCTCGAGGAGGAGTTGGGTTGACCTACTGTCTCGCGCTGCGCCTCCACGAGGGACTCGTCTTCCTCGCCGACACGCGGACGAACGCCGGGGTGGACAACGTCGGCACCTATCGCAAGTTGCACGTTTTCCGGCCGGCCGAGGACCGCGTCTTCGTCCTGGAGTCGGCCGGCAACCTCGCCACCACCCAAGAGGTGCTGGACCGGATGGCGCGGGACCTCCTTCACCCTGACGGCGAGAACCTGGCGTCGTGCCACCACCTCTTCGAGGCGGCGCTCTACATCGGTCGGCTGAACCGGGAGGTCGCGGCGGAGCACCGCGACGCCCTGTCGTCGTCGGGTGCGGACGGGACGGCGACGTTCATCCTCGGCGGCCAGATCCTGCCCGAAGCACCCGACATCCTGCTGGTGTACCCGGAGGGCAACTACATCCGGGCCTCGGACGAGCGGCCGTTCCTCCAGATCGGCGAGAGCAAGTACGGCAAGTTCCTGCTCGAACTGGCCGTCGAGGCCCACGTCGACATCGACACGGCGACGAAGGTCGCCCTCGGCTCCATGATGAGCACGGCGAGGGCGAACCTCTCGGTGGGTCCGCCCTACGACGCGGCGGTCTACCTGAACGGTTCCGCGCACGTCGAGGAATTCCGCATCGAGAGCGACGCACCGCTGCTGGGCGAGTTGCGGGACGTGTGGGAGCAGCACATGCTGAGTGCGATCGCCGACATGCCCCGGCTCTCTTACGGCGTTGACGTCAAGGAAGACGACGCGGAGTGAACCGGGCGCACGCAGGCCGGGCGTCGGGTCCCGGGCCGGAACGTCGAGCTCCCTCGAGGTCTGGCACCATGGGCGCGTGACCTCCACCGCGGTCGAGCTCGACGTGCGCCCACTGAGCCCGACCATCGGCGCCGAGATCCATGGCATCGACTGCTCGGCCGAGCTCGACGACGACGTCATCGCCGCCATCCGTCGGGTCTGGTTGGAGCGCCTCGTTCTGTTCTTTCCCGGCCAGAAGCTCGACGACGAAGCCCAGATCGCCTTTGCCGGACGTTTTGGCGAGCCGACCGAGAGCCACCCGGTCGAGGCGAGAGTCGTGGAGAAGATCGAGATCCACACCATCGACGGCACGAAGGATCGTACGGACTTCTGGCACACGGACATCACGTTCATGAGCCGCCCCGCCATGGCGTCGATGCTGCGTTCCATCGTCGTCCCTGTCAGCGGCGGGGACACCATGTGGTCCGACACCAGGGCCGCGTACGAGGCACTGGCCGAACCCCTTCGCCGGCTGTGCGACGAGCTGTCGGCTTACCACTTCGAGCCGTACTACGCCCAGGCGGTTGCGGAGGGGCACGGGAACGTGTGGGAAGGGAAGAAGCTGACGCGGCTCGTACCGGCGATGCACCCGGTCGTACGCGTGCACCCGGAGACGGGCCGGAAGAACCTCTTCGTCAATCCGAAGTTCACGATCCGGGTGGCCGACATGCCCGAGGCGCAGAGCGCGGCCCTCCTGCGCCTGCTCTACGAGCACATGACCGACCCCGCGTTCGTGGTGCGCTACCACTGGGCCCCGGGGACGCTGGCCTTCTGGGACAACCGCGCCACCATGCACTACGGGATCTTCGACTTCGGGACCGCGCCCGGGTCATGCACCGCGTCACGTTGCGTGGCGAAAGACCCGTGGGCCCGTCGGCCGTCGTTACGACCTCGTAGGCCGGGTCAGCGCTCCCGAGCCACCGTGGCTCTGAAGTCCCCTGGCCCGGGAACGAAGTCCGCCGGACGGATTGAGGCGTTCAGCTCGCCAGGAGCTTCGACTTCTGCGCTTCGAACTCGGCGTCCGTGAGGACCCCCTTCGACTTCAGGTCGGCCAGCTGGCTCAGCTGTGAGGCCACATCGTCACCCGACGAGCCGGCCGTCTCCCGCACGTACTGATCGAATGCGCTCTTCTGCTGGGTGGCTTCCTGGATCCTGCGTTCCTGCATCTTTCCGCCACGGGCGATGAGATACACGAACACTCCGAGGAACGGAAGGACGATCACGAAGATGCACCACAGCGCCTTCACCCAGCCGTTGAGATCGTGGCTGCGGAAGATGTCGAAGAACACCGTGATGAGGATCCATATCCAGATGAAGAACAAAAAGAAGTAGAGCATCGTCAAGAAGATGCCGCCAAGAGGATAGGTGTCACCAAGCATTCGTCTCTCCTCGGGATGAGCAGTTTCGGACTTCCGTCGTCCACTTTCTAGCCGACGGCCCTGGTCTCCTCCAAGGATCCACGAGCCCAGCATCACGATGTCAAGCCTCGTCCTTCACCAATTGGTCGCTGCCGCGATGCGGAGTTCGTCGACGCTCAGTCCACACCCAGTTCGCGTGCTCTCAGCCGTGCCGTGGGCAGACGATGTCGACGCCCGACGGTCGCTCTTTCCGATCGCGGCCGTGATTCCGGTCCTGTGTGGGAATTCGGTGATGCAGCGTTCACCGACCGGCCGCTGCGTCGGGGTCGTCGCGGGAGCCATCGCGGCGATCAGCGCGGTGTGGTGGATGCCGTACTATCCCATCTGGTCATTGACGTACGTCGACCCATGCGCTCGTGGCCCAGGGTGAAGGTCGACGTCGCTGTGATCGGCTGGCAACCGCAATCGAACCAGACGGAAGAAGGAGACCGAGATGGCAATTGACACTCTGTTCGTCTACTGCGGCGTCTACGGCGAGGTCGACGATGCTCTCGTTGACTATGAGGTCGTCAAGCAACTGCACACGCAGGAGAACCTGATCGACGCCTACGACGCCGCCGTGATTGAGCGCAACGAGAAGGGCAAGGTCAAGATCGTCAAGAAGCACGAGACACCGACGAGGGTCGGCGGCGTCCTCGGCGGTGGCGTGGGCCTGGCGACGGGTCTCGTCATCGTCCTTTTTCCGGCCGCGGCGATCGGCGGTGGGCTGCTCCTCGGAACGACGGCGGGCGGCGCGTTGCTCGGCGCCATTGCCGGCCACGCCGCGGCCGGGATGAGCCGGGGCGACCTGAAGGACCTCGGCGAGGCGCTCGACAACGGCCAGGCAGGGCTGGTCGTCGTCGGCGTCTCGGACATGGAATCCAAGGTGAAAGCCGCCATGGCGCGCGCCCAGAAGATCGAGGAGAAGGAGCTCAAGACGGACCAGGAAGCCCTCGAAAAGGAGGCGGCGGAGGCCGGCAGGTCGTAGAAGGCGCCCTCCCGCGACATCGGCTCCACCACGCGACGTCGGGCCTTTCCTCCTTCGGCACCATGACCTCTACCCGATATGCTCCTCTCGCACCTCGATGAAAGGGTCATCTGTGTGGGTCGTCGGAGTCGGGATATTCGCTGCTCTCGCGGTATTCGTCGTCTGGGCCGGCGTGTCCAAGATGAGGAAGGCAAGCAGGGGGGAGTAGGGCGGCGGAGAGCCGGCTCTCACCCGTTCTCCCTCCCGGCCGGCGGCGGATCGGCCAGTTCGGCAAGAGCACCAGCCGCATGGAAGCGAAGGTGATCGCTGCGGTCGGTTCGGTGCGACAGGATCCCGAACCGAATCCTCAGGGGTGTGAGGGTGCCGGCGGAGCGTCGTCGACCTCGAAGAAGAGGTCGTCGGTGTAGCACCACCACCAGTTCTCTCCGGGCTCGTACGAGCGGATCAGCGGGTGATCGGCGTGCTCGTTCCAGTGAGCCGTCGCATGGCGTCCCGGTGAGTTGTCGCAGCACCCGACGTGACCGCAGGTCATACAGAGGCGAAGGTGGAGCCAACGGCCGCCCATCCTCAGGCAGTCTTCGCACCCGTTGCCCGACGGGGTGACATCGGTGACGGTGCCGAGGTGGCCACACGTCTGCGCCATCTGTCGTCACGCTCCTCAGTGGACGGGTGGGGGATCGCCTTGCGCGCTCGCCGCGAGCTGGGGGTCCCAATCGCAGACGGCGCAGGCGTGGGCGACGACGGACCGCGCGAAGGCGAGCGCGTCGCCGTAGGGGTCGGAGGCACCAATGACGTCGTCCCAGTCGAGGATGAACTCGCCGAGCTGGTCGTCCCAGCGTGCGGCGGAGGGGGAGAGGGCCGCCTGCGAGAAGTTCGCGGGAGCCGGGGCGGCGAAGCCGAAGAAGGCAGCGCGCGGGTAGCGCGCGTCACCCGGCCACCACCCGATCTCGATCTGCTGGGCGTCGGCCGCGTTGCGCATGATGAAGTCTTGCGAGGGCGGGTCGGCCGGCCGGCCGGAGAACAGGCTGACCGCGAGGTCGAACGTGCCCCACCACGCGTTCACGGGGCTGGACCGGCCGCGGTACGGCGCCCGGACCGCTGCCAGCACAGGGGCGACGCGGCTGGCGGCGGAGAAGTAGCGCGCGACCTGGACCGGGTCGTAGGTGTGGTGCATCTCGTCTTCGTCCAGCGCGACGTCCCACGCGACTTCCTGGGGCTGGAGTCGGATGGAGAAGGGCCCGACGAAGTCCTCGGCGGTGCCGAGCACCTCTCGGGTGACCGTGCCGACCGGGCGGTCAGGAGTCAGAGGGATGCGGCGGACCCGCCCGTCACTGTGCTCGACCACCGCCTCGTGGGTGTGCAGGTCCAGCGCGACGACGATGGCGCCCGAATGGTCCGGCGCCGGCAACGGCGCCGTCTCCCAGCCGCGAGCGGACAACCGAAGCGCCGCGTGTTGCAATTCAGGCTCGGGAGCCGCCAGAGCGACCGAGAGCTTTCCCAACAGCTGGGTGTGCGCATGGAGAGTGTCGCAGGTCGCGCTCCACTCTTCGTAGAGCGGCAAGGAGGGCCAGTCGGAAGGCATCAGGCGTGGGGACCCGTGGCCGGAGGTCGGCGGAGCTCGTGACGGTTCGTGACGTCTCCGGACGGAGTGCTCAACCGAGAGAGAGTGCTCAACCGAGAGAATCAGAGTGCTCAACCGAGAGAGAGTGCTCAACCGAGAGAGAGTGCTCAAGGCCAAGAATTGTAGAGGCCCGGCCGCTCTCCTGTGCTCCTGATCCGGCGGCCCTCTGCGCCCTATCCCTGCGGCGGCTCCGGAGCCTCGTGCAAGGCCTCGGTGAAGAGGCCACCCTGGGCGGCTGCCGAGCCCGACCTACCTCCACCCCGGCCGCGCAGAACGAAGGCGATCAGCACGGCCACGGCGGCTCCGGCGAGCGGACCGGCCACGTAGACCCAGTAGTCGGTGAACGTCCGGCTCACCAGGTCCGGGCCGAACGTCCGGGCGGGGTTCATGGAGGCCCCCGAGATCGGGCTGGCCCAGAGACCGGCGAGTGCGATGTACCCGCCGACACCGAGGGCGCCGATCACGCCGACGTTCTGGGCGCCCGAGGCCGTTCCGAGGATGACGCTCACCAGACCCATGGTGAGGATGAACTCCATCCAGAAAGCGGCTCCGGCGGAGTACCCATGGGCCGGGTAGTTCGAGCCGTACATGGAGGACACGTTGACCACAGCCCGGAGGAACAGCGCGGCGAGCGTGGCCCCGATCAGCTGCACCAGCACGTAGCCGGGTACGCGTGCCCACGGGAAGTCACGGCGCAGGGCGAAGGCAATGCTCACGGCGGGGTTGAGGTGGGCACCTGAGACCTTGCCCATGAACAGGATGATGGCCATCACTGTCAACGCCGGCGCGACCACCGCCGCAGTCCGGCTGATCGTGTCGGGGAAGGCGCGGCCCATCATGCCGCCTCCGGCCGCGGCAAGTACGAGAAAGAAGGTCCCGAGGAGCTCCGAGAAAAGGCGGCGCCACTCCTGGTGAGGGTCCTTGAAGTCGGCGATCCGCTGCATCACCGACTGCTCGTACCGCGCCAGGGGTCCGGGCTCGGCTGTTCCGTGTGTCGTCGTCATGTCGTCTACTGCCGGTCCGAGAACCTGCGGCCGATCCGGCAAAAGGGTACTGCCCCGCGCGCCGGAAATGGCTGATCCGCGCGCGGCGGTCGCCCGTGGGGCGGTCAGCCGGTGAAGACGGGGAGCGACTCCCAGCCGCGGACGGTCGACGTCGGGGCACGCCGTGCGTGCTCCCAGTCGACCTCCCAATCGGGGAAGCGGGCGAGCACCTCGTCCAGGGCGATGCGTCCTTCGAGTCGGGCCAGAGCCGCCCCGAGGCAGTAGTGGATGCCGCGGCCGAAGGTGAAGTGCTGTTGGCCGACGCTGCGATGGACGTCGAACCGGTCGGGGTCGTCGAAGCGCCGTTCGTCGCGGTTGGCGGACCCGCTCAAGCAGAGCATGGCGCTCCCGGCGGGCACGGTCTCGCCGTGCAGCTCGACCGGCTTGGTCACGTACCGTGCCACGTGCGGGGTCGGCGCCTCGTACCGGAGGAGCTCCTCGATCGCGTTGTGGACGAGGGAACGGTCGGCGACGAGCCGGCGCCGTTGCTCGGGCTCCTCGGCCAGCACCTTTCCCATCCAGCCGATCAGCCGGTTGGTGGTCTCGTTGCCCGCGCTGGACAGCACGCTCACGTAGATCAGCACCTCGTCCCGAGTCAATCTCCGGACCGTGCCCGTCTCGTCCTCGAACTCGGCGAAGATCAACTCCGTCATGAGGTCGTCAGAAGGATGGGCCGTGCGCCAATCGATGTAGTCGGCGAAGAAGTCGGCCTGTCCGATGTTGTCCGCCGAGATCACCATCGGCTTGCCCGGCTCCGTGCGCAGGTTGGCGTTCGCCCGGTCCCGCGCCGCTTCCTGGGCCGACTCGGGCACTCCGAGCAGCATCCCGATGGTCCGCATCGGGAGCTGTTCTCCCAAGTCGGCCACGAAGTCGAACCGGCCGGCGCCGACGTGAGGATTCGAGCGCGTCCTGGCAGAGAGCCCGGACTTTCGGTGCGAGCTCTTCCATCTTCTTCGGGGTGAAGACCCGTGAGAGCAGGCCGCGATGGACGTCGTGGAGCGGTGGATCCTCGAAGATCACGACGCCCGACGGGATGTCGATGTCGGCCTTGATGAACTCGAGCACCGAGCCGCGCGCCGAGCTGTAGGTCTCGCGGTCGAGGAACGCCTGCTGCACGTCGAGGAACCTGCTCAGGGCGTAGAAGTCGTACTCCTCGTTGTAGTAGACGGGAGCATCGTCCCGGAGGCGGCGATAGGTCGGGTAGGGGTCGGCGTCGACCATCAGGTCGTACGGGTCGTACGAGATGCCCGCTCGTGTCGTCATCGCACCCGCTCCATCGCCGCCGACCCTCCCCCTGTCATGGGCCGGAGCCTAGCCGATCGACTAGAACGGTTGAACTGGCCTCGGCCCGGTGTCATCCCGTGGCGGAGGTGTTCGCGAAGACGAGCGCCTTCTTCGCGGCGTCGTAGTGCACCATGTAGACGGGTCCGAGCGCGTAGGGGCGGCCCGGCCCGAACGAGATCGGGGCGTTCGATCCGGGCAGCGCCAGGTTCTTCAGCCCGTAGCCGGCGTGGACGAAACTCGACACGGTCAGGTCCTTGCCCGCCGCCTTGGCGATGTCCTCGAAGAGCGCCATGTCGGTGCATGCGATCTCAACGCTCATCCAGGTGGCTTCGGACTCGGGCAGGCTGGCGTTGTACGCCCTGATCCCGTCGGAGGGATATGCCTTCCTGATGAGATGCACGCACCTTTGGGTCCCGGCGCTGTCCCAGGTGGCGGTGGGCGGGGTGAGCGGGGTCGAGGTGACCACGTCGGAGAGATAGTTCGGGCTGTAATCACCGCCGACGGCGCCGCTGAAATCCCCCTCGCTGGTGGCCACGTAGGGCGGGTTGTAGGTGCTCTGGTCGGCGGAGAGACCCTCGGGCCAGATGGGCGAGCCGTCGCCGACGGCCACGACCTCGTCGACCCCGTCCGACCGGAACCGCTCGGCGATCGTCGTCACCTCTGCGTTCTCAGCGGGGAGGTCACCCTGGGGCGCGGAGTCGACCGCCGTGGCCACGACGGGGACGTGGAGCTTCCTCAAGGCGGACTGCACGACCGCCATCTCTGCCTCGTCGGCCGCGTCGCCGCCGAACACGCCCACTTTCTTGTGCCGGAAGACGCCCTGCTTGTCGAAGACGCCTAACTGCAGAGGATCGTAGGCGGTGGTGGGTGCCGTGGGGCTGAAGTCCTGGGCCACCGTCGACGATTTGCCCGACGGGTAGATGGAAGCGACGACCGGCGTGTCGTGCTGGAGGTAGCAGGTCGCCATGAGCGGGGAGATGGCCACGAACACGGTGTCGTCCTCGGTCAGCTCCGTGCACGCGGTGGCCGCGGGGGCGGTGCCGGTCGGGTTCACCGCCACGATGTACGGGACGATCTTGCGGCCGTTGATGCCGCCGTGCGCGTTGATGTCGTCGATGACGGCGTTGAAGGCGTCCGGGACGCTGCCCCAGTCGATGTCCACGCCGACGGCCTTGACCGCGGCGACATCGACGTAGGGGATCCCGACCCGGATCGTCGTCGCGGTCACCCCCGGGGTATTGCTCGCGGCGGCCGACGCCGGGTTCAACCCGAGCGTCCCGCACGCGAGGGCGACGATCAGTACCCCGGCAGTGGCCAGGTTGCGCTTCGCCATGAGATCCCCCCTGGACCGAGCACGAGCCGTCCCGGAGGTGGCCATCTACCGGACTCGTGCGTGTGAACCCGGCTCATGGGCACGCGGCCCCTCGTTCCGGGCTGTCTGTCGGGAGAACTCTGGCACAGACCTCGAATCGATGCTCGTCGGCGCGAGGATCCGACGCGCCCCGGCCAACGGGCTGTGAACGGGATCACAAGCCGGCGTCCCAAGAGCTGCAGCGGTGGACCCGACCTGGGGCGCCGGTGTAATGAAGAGCAAGATCCCGATCGCGTGGTGCTGCCACCCGCTCGTCAAGGAGGAGACATGACAGTCGACCCGGCCACGATCACCGGCCCACCCGCGGTCGATGCTTCGGCACGCTTCGTCCCGACCGGGCAGTTCCGGGGAAGCCTGGAGGAGTTCGACTACGTCGAGGAAGAGTGGTTCGCCTCGGGCGAGGTCGACGGCCATCCGTACACGACCACACTGACCGTCCGCCGGCCGCGGGACCCGGCGCGCTTCAGCGGCACGGTCGTCGTCGAACCGGTCCACGCCGCGAGCGCGGCGCCTATCTGGATCTACACCTCCATGTACCAGATGCGTCACGGCCATGGCTGGGCTGCTGTCTGCTCGCAGAAGAGCGTGCTGGACACATTCGTAACGCCGATGAACGCGGATCGGTACGCGTCGCTCGGGATCTGGTCCGACGAACCCCCTACGGAGGCGTCGGGCATCGACTCCATGCGGCTCCCGCGAGAGCCGGCGGCCATGCAGGCGAGGATGGAGCACATGCGGAGGGTCAACGTGCACTCGACCCCGATCCTGGCCCAGGTCGGCGCCGCGCTCACCGACGACGACGGTCCCTTCTCCGGCCTCGGCGTCCGGAGCCTGGTCCTGGCCGGCCACTCGCAGACGGGAGGCGTTGTCACGGACTACGTCCTGAACGGGCACGACGATCAGCGTCGTGCCGACGGCTCGCCGGTCTATGACGGCTTCTTCCCGAGCGGGGCGCCGTCGGTGCGGTTCGGTCCGCGCGACGTCCCGCTCGTGCAGGTGCTGAGCGACGGCGACATCTCAGACCCGAACCGCCATGGGCGGGAGGGACGCGGCTACCGGCGGGAGGACGGTGACGACCCGGGTGACCGCTACCGGCTCTACGAGCTCGCCGGCGTGGGACACATGGGAACCAGGTACCCGCCCTACAACGACAACGCGATGTGGCAGAACGATCCGCTCGGCACGGCGGGCAGCGTTCCGAAGGATGCGTCGATGAACAGCCTGCCGCATGACGAGCTGTTCAGCATGGGCCTTCACCACCTGGTGCGGTGGGTCGCGGACGGTGAGACCCCGCCGAAGGCCGATCGCATCGAGGTGGGGCCCGACGGACTGTTCGTAAGCGATGAGCAGGGGAACAGTCGTGGCGGCGTTCGCTGTGCCCAGATGGACGTCCCCCGGCTGCGCTATCAGTCGAACCCCGGCGTCAAGGAGGACGGGACACCCGCCTTCGGGGTCGTCGGGATTGAGGAACCCCTGCCGGCGGAGACGTTGAAGGGCCTCTACCGTGACCACGCTGACTACGAGGGACGTTTCAACCGGCGACTGGACGAGCTCGTCGCCCAGGGCTGGCTCCTGGCCGAGGACATCGACGAGATGCGCGCGGAGGCCGAGGAGGCCGACGTTCCCTGAGCCGTGGACGCCGGGTCGAATTGCTCAGAGGGGAAGCGCTCCGGCGGCCTCGGTCAGCAGCGGCTCGACGTCGCGAGGAAGTATCACGCCCGCGTCCGCGGCGGCGCGAGAAGCGTCCTCGAACTGGCTGAGGTAGACCTGACGAGTTCCATAACGACGGCGGATCTCGTCGATGGAAAAGGGTTCATGGGATCCGGTCAGTCGAGCGAAGACGTCCGGCGTCCGTTGGATGGCGCTGTTGTGCGCGAGAGGAACGTCCACTTGAGGCAGCCGGACGCCTCCTCGCGCCATGCCGTCGGCGTCACGAAGGATCTGCGGCGGAGAGCCGTCGAACTCGATGCGGGGCTGTGCCGGCGGCGGCGTCCCGTCGCGCATCCAACTCTGCACGTGATGCAAGGCCGCGTCGACGACAGGGGCAACGGACACCTGGTTGATTCCCTTCATGGAGTCGAGCGGGATGGCGAAGCCGAAATCGCGTTCCATCCGTGTGGCCGACGACGCCATCGCGGGCAGCGAGACGTGGGACGCTCCCGCGATCTCCCAGTAGCGGAACGTGTCCGTGTCGGGCTGACGGACGCCGTAGCACGAGGTCGCCTCACACTCGGTGTTCAACACCATCACCGGGATCCCGAGATCGTCACGCAACAGGTGGACACCCTCGGGGATCCGGGGACGGTCCGCGTCCGCCACATCGGCCTGGAGCGTCATCACCGTGTCGCCCACCTGGAGCGGGGCACCGCCGCCGAAGTACATGACCAGGAAGAAGGCGTCGAAGCGACGCGTGAGAGGCTGCACGCCGTTCAGGTAGGTGGCCAACCGGGCTGCTGACTGCGAGGCTCCCTGGGCGAGGAGCCGCTGGACTTCGAGACCTCCCATCGGGTCGACGCCGTCCAGGGGCCGGTCCGGTGCCACCGCGCCGGCGGCCTGGGTGAAGATGTCGTACGAGAAATCGTCGCTCGGGATGGACAGCGACCCGTAACGCTCGGGGTCCCAGGCCAGGAGGCCCTGGGGATTCTCGCCCGCCCCGTGCACGCCGACGCGCTGCGCCGAGACCGCTACGTAGGCGAATCCGGATTCGAACAGCTCGGGACTCTCGCCCACGCCGAAGTTCTCGTACCCGGCCGTCACGTTGTTCCAGACGACGATCACCGTGCCGTTGAAGGACGCAGGGTCTTCCGGGCGTACGACCACGATCCGGGTCGCGAAGGGCGACGAACCCGCGGGTTCCAACTGCCATCGACCATCCCAGCCGAGGTCAGAACCCGGAACCGGCCCGAACCGGGAGGCGGTGCCCTCCAGGAAGTACTCGTCCTGCCGGTATCCCCACTGGGCCAGGTCCGCGACCGGGCCACCGAAGGGCCACCCTCTCCCGCCGGCGGTCACCGGTCCAGTCACGCGCATATTCGGACTCCTCCGGCGGTCGTCCCGGCCTCGCAGGTCGTGCTCCTCATGGAGATCTCCTCCGACCGAGGTCAGGGCCGGGGTCGGATTTGCTGCAGGTAGACGTCGAGGTGGCTGATCTTGCCACGGCCGTCGAAGGCGAAGACGGTCAGCGAATTGACCACGTTCACGACACCGCCGCGATGGTGGCGTTCTTCGATTTCGTAGTAGACCAAGTCCGGAAGTTCGGAGATGCGCCGCACGCTCGTCTCGAACGAATCGATGGACGAGGCCCACTGCGTCAGCATCACGGTGTACTGGTCCCAGTCCTGGACCTCGAGGAAGGTGCCGATCCTCTCGAAGCCGTCGACGGCGACCAACTCCGCCAGCGGGGCCCAGTCGGACGGAACTTTCACCGTGGGAGCGAGCTCTCGCATGAGCCGCTCGTACGCGAACACGACTTGCGTGAGCGGCCCGGGATCTCCTGCGGCCGCGCTCATGGCCGGGCTCTCCCGTCGAATCGGTGACGCCGACCGTTCATCACGAGGACTTGGGGCCGCGGGCCAGTATGTGGGGCACGTCCTCGGTGGTCAGGATCCCCGGCTTCGCCGCACAGACGTAGGGGATGGCATTGACCGGCCCGTTGGCGTTGAAGGCCGGCACGTACGAGGCCAGGTCGTCGAGTGGCACCGGGAACGGCATCTTCATGTCGATCGGCGCGTCACCGTGTACGCGGATCCGCCATCCGGTCGGCTGGAGGCCCCAGTCCGGCTCCACGTCCATGGCCACGAAGCCGTACTGGGTGAAGCGGATGCGATCGACCCCGTTGCTGCGGCCCGTCACGATGATGCGTTGGGCGGCCGCCGTACCGGCCTTGATCTCGCCGGCGACGATGGCCAGGTCCTCCTTGGCCGCCGCCACTCCTCCCTCGGCCGTCCACTCGTCGATGTCGAAGCCGCAGAGGTCCGCCAGCACGGTGAGCGCCGGCTGGTACTCGCCGAAGAGGTGGTTCTTGCGGCGGTCGGGGTCGAACTCCGCCAGCGGCTTGCCGAAACGCATCTGCTCCAACACCATGTGAGGTGACGGCCGGTGGGACAGGTCGCCGAATTCCTCGATCTCGAAGAGGTCGACCCGGCGCTGGATCGAGAGGAACGCGAGCGGCAGCGTCTCGGTCACGAACCCGGGGTCGCTCCCGCTCGCCCACACCGACGAAGCGCCTCGCCGGCACGCGTCGAAGATGCGGGCCCGGTTGCCCTCGCTCAGCCGTGCGGCCCTGGAAACCAGGTCGGTGCACGTGGTGACGACGTTGGTGCCTTTCTCGAGCAGCGCCACCATGTCGTCGACCAGCTCGTCCTGGGTGAGGCCGGCGCGGGTCTGGCCGGTGCCGGTCGCCCGGGCCATGTACACGCAGCATTCGGCGCCGAGACCGATGATCGCGTCACGGTCCGTGGTGGCCGCGATGCCGACCGGTTCCTCGCCGCAGAGCTCACCCGCGTCGACGCCACTCTTGGCCTCGTCGTACACCCGAACTCCCACCAGGTCGTAGGACGGGTCGCGAATCAGCTCCCGCAGGGCCCGTTGTCCGGTGTTCCCGGTCGCCCACTGGACGACCCGATAGCGCTTTGCCGTCACGGAACCGCTCCTTGCCCGGACCGGGGCGAGGTTATCCCGTGACCTAGTCGATCGTCTAGTTGGCGGAGCTTTCCCGGTGTCAGCGGAAACGACCTGCCAGTCGGAGCAGCTCCGATCGCAGGGTCTCGTCGTCGACGTCGGCCAGCATCGGGTGCATCACCGCTCCGCTGAGTGCGGCCATGAACATGGCCGTCTGCATGTGGCGGTGCGAACCGGCGGTCTCACCGCCCAGGAGTTTGCCCAGGCGGTCGAGAACCTGCCGGTAGCGCTCGTGGTGAGCGAAGACGCGCAGCACGACGGGGTCACTCAGGATCACGCTCACCGTACGCCGGCGGTCGACCGAGAGGTCGACGATGCCCTTGAGCAGGACCTGCCGCTGACGCGTCCGAGACGACTGGGCCTCGGCGGAGTCGAGAACCGATTCGAGCCGGGCCAGCTCGTCCTCGGCGGCCGCGAGCACGATGTCGTCCTTGGTCCTGAACTGATAGAAGAGAGCGGCTTTCGTGACCCCGATGGCGTCGGCGATCATCTGCAGCGACGTCCCACCCACTCCGCGCTGAGCGAAGAGCTCGAGCGACGCGGCGACGATGCGCGCTTGCGGAGGGGTCAGTGTGACCGGCCCGTTCGCTTCGGCGATCACTTCGGTGCGGCGGACCACTCCTGGAGCCTACCGACGGCCGTCCGGACCGAGGACGGTCACACGGTGAGGTCGGCCGGTGGGTCGGTCGAGGACGTCACGCGATCCCTCCCGGTGCCGTCGACCGCTCGACCATCCCGATCGATTCCTCCCCGTCCCAGCGGTAGCGAACGAGGGCTTGTTGGAGCTGCATCCCGCCGCCGACTTCGGGCGGCATCACCATGAAGGTGGACGCCGTGGTGCTCCCGCTTACCCTGACGGCGCTGCCGGTCACGGTCTCCATGACACAGGAGACGTCCTGACCTGTGGGCTTCAGCGAACTCAGCCACGGAGCGTGGACCACGCGGGCGGGAACGAGCGCACCATCCCCTTCGAAGACATAGCCCTCGTTGTAGGTGTCCTTCCCGTCGAGGCGCGGCGGATACGCGATGTAGCCGAAGCCACGGCCGCTCGGGAAGAGCGACGCTTGCCAGACATGACCGCGGAACTTCACCAAACGCCTGATGCTCTGCCGCCGGATGCGATTGGCGGCACCGTCGATCTCGAACGTCTCGTCGCCGATGCGCAGCGATCCCGTAGCCCGGCACAATTGCTCGAATCTCCAAGGGTGACCCATGAGGTCACCCTCCTCCTGGGTGTCGAGGACACGACCTGCCTCGGGGAGAAGGGCGCCGTTCATCCACGGCGGAACGGCGGGTCGGAGCTCGATTTCGGCATCCATCCGGATGGGGTCGCCTTGACCGGGAACGGCGCCGTCGATCTGGGCCGCCACTGAACCCGCCGCGGCCTCGCCGTGTATCTGCATCCGCCACACCCGGTAGGGCTCGATCATTTCGAACGACAGCGCGCCGGCCCCCAACGTCCGGGTCCGTCCGTCAGGCGCGATCGAACGGTGCCGGGGCCCGGGTCCGAAGATGCCGTAGACCCGGCCGTCGGCGAGTGCCACGTTGACCTGGACGTCGTGGGTGTCCCACTGGTCGGCCACCGCCTCGACGCCGACCCGTGGCAGACCGACCTCACCCTTGGAGTCCCAGACCCACGCGTTGACCGACTCACGCATTTCGGGGTCGGCCGGTTGTTCGGGAAAGAGGTATTCGAGGTCTTCGCTCAGGCCGCCCGAGAGATCGACTGTCATGTGTTCACCCGTTCCTCGGCGTCCCCGTGGCCGTGCCGTCCCTCAGCCAGCGGGATCAGGACTCCGAGCGGTCCGCCTTCTTGCTCAAGGTCACCGGGACGTACTCGGGGTCGTCCTCGGTCCGCATGCTGAAGCGCCACTTGCAGCAGACGTCGCCCGGGTCACGCCGGGGCGGGATGGCGAGGATGTCGACCTTCATGTTGGGGTTGTACATCTGCGTGGTCACGATCATCGATTTGGGACACGTCGAGTGACAGTTCTTCTCCAAGATGTCCGGGCGACCCATCTGCTCCCATTGGTCCGCGGCGACACAGCGATTGAAGGTCATGATGCCGACATCGGGTTCGGGCATTTCGAACGAGAGGTCGAAAGCCTTGCCCGGCAGCGCGGTGGCGTCGAGTTGGAGATCCTTCATCCAGTCCGCCACGCTGTTGCCGGTGATGCCCAGGTACTCCTCCTTGAGCTCCTTCACGCCAGGGAGGACCGTGTCACCCCACAGCGTCCACTGGATGTCGAACATGACGTCGAGTCCGTAGCGGACGGTGATCTGGGTCGCCCAGGCCTCGATGCACTGGAGCAGGTACTCGTGGCTGCCCAAGAACCAGGTGACCAGCTCGGGCTTGGAGAGCCCGGCCGTCGCCGCGGAGGGTGAGAACAGGCCGGCATACACGACACGCGTGGTGGCGCGGGCGGCCTCGGGAACGGCCTGGTTCGGGTCCACGTAGGCGGCGCCGGCGGGGAGGAATTCGTTCTTCATGCGCTCGAGCTCGGGGAAGACCTGGTCGTTCCACGCCGTCCACTCGATCTCGGCCATGGTCTCGGCCCCATAACGCCCGGTGACCTCGGCGGCCCAGCCGTCGACACAGAGCTGGAGGTACTCGTGGCTCCAGGGGATGAACCGGGTGGCCAGCGCCTCGCTCGAGAAGTCGGTCAGGCGCAGGTCGGCTCGATACGCGCCGCCGTAGTCGGGCAGGTCCGCGCCCGAGTCGACGTCGAGCTGCTGGCGGATGTCGAGATCGGCCCTGGGGTACGTGACGTTGTCGTCGACGCGGGGGAACTTGGGGAAGTTCGTGAGGTCCACCCCCAATGCCAGGACGAAGTCGTCGGTCACGGCCCCCTCATCGAGGTGGGCGCCCGGCTTGCGGATCTCCAAGAACCCGTCGAGTTGGGTGTCGTCGGTGGGCTCAGGCATCGCTGTCCTCCCTTGTACGGGCCGTCGAAAACTGACCGATCGTACAGAACGCTAGACAAGGGGACAGGTCCGGGCAAGCAGCGTCCGCCGTGTGTGTCGATCCTTCAGGGCACCCGGTATCCGCCCCGCGTCAGGAGCCGGACAGGGTCCGCACCGTCCCAGGTCGCGCAGGTCTGCGCAATCTGCCGAAGCTGTGCGAGAAAACCGGCCGTCTCCTCGACGACCTCCGTGTAGAAGCCGAAGTCCTCAGCGGTGTCGAAGTACGCGATTCGGAAGCGACCGCCGGGACTTTCAGCAGCGAGGTTGTAGCCAAGCCGCTCGAAGTGCGCTTTCTTGCCGTCATAGTCGACCGTCACCGTCGCCACCTGATGGAACGCGCACGTCCCGTTCCGGCTCCACTCCCGGAAGATGCTCGGCCGGTCGCAGTGCTGCTGGATGAGCTCGATCTGCACCGGTCCCGCCTGCGCCACACCGACCTGGATGCTCACGGGCGCGGGTTCGCCGCGTACCACCGCCTCCTGCTCGACGACGGGCAGGACGTGGAACGGTCCGACGCCATGGACGGTCGCCCACTTCCGGGCCGCGGCGACCAGGTCCTCGACGACGAAGCCGAGCTGGAAGAACCGGTACTCCCCGCCCGGCCACTCCTGCTGGTAGAGAGGATGGGTGCCGTCGATCATCGGGCGGAGCGGGGACGCACCAGGACCTCTTGCATGACGGTTGCGACGAGGCGACCGGCCTGATCGTGGATGGCGCCGCGAGCGAGACCCCGTTCACCGAGAACGGCCACGGCCTCCTGGGTGTGAAGGAGCCAATCGTCGAACTGGACGGGACGATGGAACCAGATGGCGTGGTCGACGCTGTATCCGTTCGCCCGACCGGGACCCAATTCGGACGGGTGGGCGCGAAAGATCATGTCCATCAGGAAGAAGTCGCTCCCGTAGGCCAGCAAAGCCGCTTGGAGCAACTGGTCCCCTCCGACGGGCCGCGGAGGTCGCATCCAGTGCGAGCGTCTCGTGGACGACGACGTACCGCCGAGAAACGCAGGCGGTTCGCTGAGCCGGAGCTCGAGCGGCGGAGGCCGATCGATCCAGTGCCGAGCACCCTCGCCGAGCTCGGGGGGGAGTTGCCGCACCCAGTCCTGGAGCCGGGGCGTGTCCTCCGGTCGAGGCACCTGGGGCGCCGCCGGGGTGACGTCCGGCGCCCCCGTGTTCTGGTGGAAGGACGCGAAACCCACCAGGACCGCGTCTCCGTCCTGGAGGACCGAGACCTCCCGCGTTGCCATCGTCCGGCCGTCCCGGACGCGGCTCACGACGACATCGAGAGGCCGACCGGGCACACCGCCTTTCACGAATGCCGCATGCAGCGAGTGAGGAGCTTTGTCGTCGACGCTCGCCCCGGCGCCGATGAGCGCTTGCGCGAGGAGCTGGCCGCCGTAGATGCGGTCGAACATCCGGGAGACGTCCGAGGCGACCCGGAAGCGGTCGGTGCCGACTTGCTCCATCTGGAGCGACCGGAGCAGATCGTCCAGCGAGCCGAGGATTGCGCCGGCGATCTCGGTGTCGTCGCTCACGGGCATGTCGGTATCCTGCATCAGATGTCCGCGGGTGATCAAAGGTCTGGGTGGGGCCGGTCGTGCTGAGCGGTGAGAAGATCCTCGTGACCGGTCCCGCTGGTCGCATCGCGTTCGGTCTCGCGAAGGCCCTGTGTCGGGACAATGAGGTGTGGGGCATCGCGCGGTTCTCGGATCAGGCGTCCCGCGAAAAGGTGGAGTCTCTCGGCGTGAAGACCCGTTCGGTCGACCTCGCACGTGGAGAATTCGGCGCGCTGCCCAGCGACTTCACGTATCTCCTCCACATCGCCGCCGACTTCGGCGAGGATTACGAGCAGGGCCTCCGGGTCAATGCGGAGGGAACTGGCCTTCTGCTGTCGCATTGCCGCAAGGCCAAGGCGGCCCTGGTGATGTCGACCGTCACCGTCTACAAGCCGCATCCCGACCCTTGGCATCCGTTCGAGGAAAGCGATCCAATCGGTGATGCCGGCCTTCCGCACCCGCAGCCGTACTCGATCGTCAAGATCGCCGAGGAGGCCGTCGCCCGGTATTGCGCGCCGCGAGTTCGATCTGCCGGTGACGATCGCACGCATGGGGTGTGCCTATGGCGATCGCGGCGGGCTCCCCCTGTTCCACTTGGAGAACATCGCCGCCGGTCAGCCTGTCGTGGCGCGCTGGGACCCGTTGCCCTACAGCCCCATCCACTACGACGACATCAACGCGCAGCTCGAGCCGCTGTTGGGCGTCGCCGCGGTTCCGGCGACGATCGTCAACTGGGCGGGCGACGTGCCGGTCACCGTCGCGGAATGGTCGAGTTACTTCGCCGAGCTGCTCGGCACGGAGGCGGAGGTCGTGGTCGAGCCCGTCCCGGGCGCATCACTGGGCTCGGTGGCCGACGTCACCAAGCGAAGGTCTGTCACCGGTCCCTGTCGCGTGGACTGGAGAGGCGGATTCCGCGACATGGCGGCTCTCTACTACCCCGACCGGGTCAAGGGCGAGTAAACCGGATGCAGCGACAGTGAGCCACACTCGCTATCCCACGGCCGACGAGCTGATGGACGAGGCCGCCGCGAACACGGGTCTTACGGATTTCGGCCCCGGCGACTTCCGCCAGGGTCTCGAGGTCCTCATCGGGAGCCTCGAACGCGACGGCGACCTGCGGACAGACGCCGACGCAGCGGTGCTCGACGACTTCCGCCGCCGCCTGGTCAACCGGCTCGAGGTCGAGGCCTGGTACGAGGCTCATCCCCAGGTCGAGGCCGTTGCGATCAGGGGACCGGTGGACATCAACGGCCTCCCTCGTACTGGAACCACTGCGCTCGCCGACATGCTGTCGCTCGACCCGCAGTTCCGCTGTCTGCGCGGGTGGGAGCAGACGAAGCCCGTCCCGCCACCTGTGGTCGCGAGCGAAGCCAACGACCCGAGGCGCCGGGCCTTCGAGGAGATGCACGAGTCGCGGTCGGAGGAACAGCGTTCCATGCACATCTTCGAGGTTGACGCCACCATGGAGGACACCGAGGTCCTCGGCATGGCCTTCCATGGCCAGCAGATGATGTTGCCCGTGCCCTCCTATCGGACTTGGTGGCGTGAGGCAGACCTCACCGAGACGTACGGGTACCACCGCCGCGTCGTCAAGCTGCTCGGTTCGCAGCGCTCTCCCGACCTGTGGTTGTTCAAGGCGCCCCACCACAAATTCCACCTGGAGGCCCTGGCGTTCGCCTACCCCGATATCCGATTCGTCATGACGCATCGCGACCCAGGGAAGGTGGTGCCCTCCTACGCCAGCCTCGTACTCTCGATCATGCCGCCCGCCGAGGCGGAGCGCGACCTGGCGGCGTTCGGCCGGGAGGTCTGCGACCACCTCCGTATCGGGATGGAGCACGCGGTTCAACAGCGCCAGCGAGTCGGCGAGGAGCGCTTCCTCGACGTGCACCACCGGGATCTGGTCGACGACCCCAAGAGCTCCATCCGGCGGATCTACACATGGCTGGACCTGGAGCTGACGCCAGAGGTGGAGCAGGCGATCCTCGAGTGGCAGGAGGCCAACCGGGTCGGAGCGAGCGGCACGCACCGCTACACGCCGGAACAGTTCGGACTCACCGCGAAGCAGATCCGTTCCGACTACGACTTCTACATCGAACGCTTCGACGTCGCCGTGGAGGGAGACTCGACATGACCGGATATCCCACGTGGAGCGACCAGCTCCAGACCCTGACAGGCGTGGTGGACGAACTGCTCGCCATTTGGCGACCGGAGGGTCCCACTGACGCCGAGGTGCAGGACATGAACAAGCTGGCGCTCTCCATCCTCGCCTGCGGCTACCTGTGCCACGTGTACACGGACGACCGTCGACCGGTGTTCATGCCCCTGTGGAACTACGCCTGCAACCAGGGAGGTCCTAACCCGGACTACGTCTATCTCAACGCCCAGGTCGATCCGAAGGGCGTCTACGAGCTCTCGGGATTTCGCGGCACCAGTCGCTTCGTCGAGATCACCCAGCAGGAGCACGAGATGACGGACATGGGAATATTCACGCGGGCCCGGACCGGTTCACCGCTGCGGCGCACGAACGACCTCGACGAGCTCAGCATCGGCAGCGACGGCTCGTTCCGGGTCGTCCTCAGCGGCGAACGACCCGCCGGCCACGAGGGAGATTGGTGGCTGCTCGATCAGAGGACGAAGCGCCTGCTGATGCGCAAGTGCGCATGTGACTGGACGAACGAGGTCGATGCCCGCGTGGCGATCAACCGTCTCGATGAGCCGGGCGCGGATATGGCGCCGGACGAGTTCGCACGCCGGTTTGCGGACATGCCTCGCTGGATCGAAGGGATGATCCATTTCGACATGCATCTCGTCCGGTACTACCGCGAACACCACGGCATCAACGTCCTCCGGCGCTCTCAGTGGATTGAGGACGCCGGTGGCCTCGCCCAGCAGGCGTACTACGACGGCATCCATGAGATAGACGACGACGAAGCCCTCGTCGTCGAGTTCCCGGTCCCGTCCGACTGCCGGTACTGGCAGATCCTCGTGGCGGACGACCGCTTCGCGACCGTCGATTGGGTCAACCGGCAGTCGAGCCTCAACGACGTGCAGGCCCGCGTGGACGACGACGGGATCTTCCGGTGCGTCGTCTCCGCCCGCGACCCGGGCGTCCACAACTGGCTCGACAAGGCCGACTTCCCCTGGGGGATCCTTCAGGCGCGCTTCTACCGTTCCAACGACTATCCCGAGGCCACGGTGACGAAGGTCCCCTTCGAATCCGTACTCGACCACCTGCCTGCGGGTACACCCCGGCTGACGCCCGAGCAACGGGCCGAGCAGCTGCGGCTCCGGCGCGAAGGCGCGCAGCTGCGGAGCATCTGGTGAGACTCGCCTCGTCGAGACCCGTTCGACGTAGGCTTGACAGACGACACTGACCAGGGTCTCCTCGGCCCACCGGCACGGCGCGAGGAGGCCCGAACACCCCGGGCGACCCGGTTCATCGCCTCACGGAACCGCTCCGTGGGTGCAACCCGACAGGGCGGAACTGCGATTGCCCTCGGCAACCGGAAGTAGTAGACCTCGTCCGGAGAGGGCTGGTGTGGGCCGCTCGGAGCGGAGGCCGTTGGCGCATGGGAGTTCGACTCTGGACGGGTACTGGTCGCCGGGGCACAGCGTCATCACGAAGGGCGTCCGGAGTGATCCGAACGGCGGCCGGCACCTTCTTTCTGTGTTGCGTGGTGACGGCCGGAACGCTCACTGCGGTGGCGGTGGGTTCGGGCACCGCGGGTGCCGATGTCCCGTCGGTCAACTGGACACACTTGTCCTCCGCCAGTCCCCAGCCAACCCGCAACGCGGCCGTCATGGAACACGAACCGGCAATCAGGTGCGCGCTTGCCAACGGGAGAATCGCCTTCACCGGGCCGAACACCTGCGTCCTTGACGCCAACTACATCGCCGCAAAGCAGTTCCAACAACTCATAACCGTCGACGCCCAGTGCCCGCCGGGGTACTACAGCGCGACCGGGTCCACTCCCTGCACGCCGGCAGACCCCGGCAGTTTCGTAGCCGGCGCAGGGGCCACGTCCGAGACCGAGTGTGCCGCCGGCACCTACCAGCCGGACTCGGGTCAGTCCTCGTGTCTCCTCGCCGACCCCGGCAGTTTCGTAGCCACCATCGGGGCCACGTCGGAAACCGAGTGTGCCGCCGGCACCTACCAGCCGGACTCGGGTCAGTCCTCGTGTCTCCTCGCCGACCCCGGCAGTTTCGTAGCCACCGCCGGGGCCACTGCGGAGTCCTCGTGCTCAACCGGTACGTTCAGCGCGTCAGCAGGCGCCACCAGCTGCACTCTCGCCCCGCCTGGCACCTACGTGAACACGACCGGAGCCGCCGCCGCGACCGACTGTGCTCTCGGTACCTACCAGCCGGACTCGGGTCAGTCCTCGTGTCTCCTCGCCGACCCTGGCAGTTTCGTAGCCACCGCCGGGGCCACTGCGGAGTTCCCGTGCTCAACCGGTACGTTCAGCGCGTCAGCAGGCGCCACCAGCTGCACTCTCGCCCCGCCTGGCACCTACGTGAACACGACCGGAGCCGCCGCCGCGACCGACTGTGCCGCCGGCACCTACCAGCCGGACTCGGGTCAGTCCTCGTGTCTCCTCGCCGACCCCGGCAGTTTCGTAGCCGCCGCCGGGGCCACTGCGGAGTTCCCGTGCTCAACCGGTACGTTCAGCGCGTCAGCAGGCGCCACCAGCTGCACTCTCGCCCCGCCTGGCACCTACGTGAACACGACCGGAGCCGCCGCCGCGACCGACTGCGCTCTCGGTACCTACCAGCCGGACTCGGGTCAGACGAGCTGTATCCCGGCCCCGCCCAACACCTACGTGGACACCGAAGGGGCCACGAGCCCGACCCCGTGTCCTGCAGGCACCTTCAACCCCGACTCCGGCTCGACCAGCGTCGCCGCCTGTGTGATGGTGACCGTCACCAACCCCGGTGACCAGAGCGACTACGTCAACGCCCCCATCACCGCCCTGACCAACTCGCAGACCAATGGGATCGGTCCGGTGTCCTGGTCTGCCACCGGGCTGCCGGCGGGCCTCACGATCGATCCTTCATCTGGGACCGTCACCGGTACGCCCACCACCCCGTGCACCTGCTCGGTGACCCTGAAGGCCACCGATGTCGACGGGAACGTCGGAACGGCCGCTTTCACCTGGACCGTCCTGCCCTTCGGGATCGTCACCACATCCCTCCCCACTGCCACGCCGAATGTGCCCTACGGCCCCGTCACTCTCCAGGCCGCCGGACTCGGAGTCAGCGCCAGTCCTTACACCACCAAGCTGAAGTGGAAGGAAGTCACCCTGCCCGAAGGAATGACGCTTTCCTTATCCGGGGTGCTCTCGGGGACACCGAACAAGCACCTGGCCGCCGGGCCGAGTTCGATTACGGTCCGAGCGACGGAGACAGTGATCACCCTCAACGGCACGAAGAAGGTCAAGACCAAGACGACGGTCCAGGCCACCATTCCCCTGACCATCACCTGAGCCATCTGTCTCGTCGCGGTGGCCTCCGGTCCCGGCGGGGGGGTGTTGGCGTGTGGTCCTCTGTTGACCCCTGCGGTTATTCATACGCACATGGGTGAGATGACCGGTTCTGCGCCGATCCTGGGTTGTGCGCGCAACCTATCGGGGTTCCATCATCAGTCCCTCGTGTGCCGCCATTTGGAGCGAGGAGGCAACGACCTCCATTTCGCGGGACCGGTCCGTGCAGAGGGTGACAGTACCGGCCAAGCCCTCCAGGCGGCGCGGTTCAGCGGACATGTTGAGGACCACCACGTGGCGCTCACCGCGCCCGAAAGCCCACACCCCTTCGGGCGACGGCAAGGACCGGTAGTCAGCCACAGCGAACTCCGGGTGCCGGCGTCGATAGGCGATGACGTCCCGGCAGAGCGTCAGGACCGAGTCCGGATGGTTCCGCTGCTCGGCCACGTTGTTCGCAGCCAGGTCCCCGAGCGGGAGCCAAGGCCGGGGGGCATCGGTGAAACCGCCGCCGGGTCGGTTGTTCCACGGCATGGGAGTCCGTGCGGCGTCTCTCCCCTCGTAGTACGGGAAAAAGCGCACACCGAGCGGGTCGCGCAGGTCCTCGCGAGCCACGGCGACGTCGCCCATCCCGATTTCGTCGCCTTGATAGAGCACCGGGGTGCCGCGCAAGCAGAGCAGCATCAGCAGTGCCACGCGAACCTTGTGGGGATCGTCTCCCGCCCAGCGGGTGGGGAAGCGGAACATGTCGTGGTTGGAGCCGGTCCACGCCGGCCATGCCGCGGACGGGAGCACCGCTTCGGTGCGTTCGACAATGTCCCGCATGGCATTGGCTTCGAGGGGCGCCCCGATGAAGTCGAAGTTGAAGGCCAGTCCAAGCTCGTCGTGCCCGTCGCCGTAGAAGTCCGCCAGCCGCTCCAGCGGGACCGGCGTCTCGCCGATCAGGAGCCGGGGCTCGTCGTAAGCGTCGACCAAGCGACGCCAGCGTCTGATCACATCGTGGACTTCGGGCCGGTTGGCGTTGTACACGCTTCGTTGGCCGAACATCTGCGTTTCGAAATCGTCATCCTCGGTAGCCGGCGGGTTGTCGCGGAGTTCGGCGTCCTTGATGATGACGTTGCAGACGTCGATTCGGAACCCGGCCACCCCCCGATCGGACCAGAAGCGGAAGATGCTGTCGAAGGTGTCGCGCACCTCCTCGTTCCACCAGTTGAGGTCGGGTTGCTCCGCCAGGTGGTTGTGGAAGTAGTACTGCCCGGTCGTCTCGTCGAACGTCCATCCCGGGCCGCCGAAGCTGCTCACCCAGTTGTTGGGCGGTCCCCCACCCGCTGCGCCGTCGGCCCAGAGGTACCAGTGCCGGCGGGTGGACGAGCGCGACGATCGCGAATTCAGGAACCACGGGTGTTGGTCGCTGGTGTGGTTTGGGACCACGTCCATGAGGACACGGATGCCCAGGCTCCCAGCCTCGGCGACGAGTCGGTCGAAATCCTCGAGCGTGCCGAACTCGGGCGCGATGGCACAGAAGTCCGAGACGTCGTAGCCCCAGTCCCGCGTTGGGCGAGACCGTGACCGGCGAGAGCCAGATTCCGTCGACCCCGAGCCACGCCAGGTGGTCCAGATGCTCGATGATGCCCGAGATGTCACCTACACCATCGGCATCGCTGTCGGCGAACGATCTCGGATAGATCTGGTAGAGCACACCCCGCTTCCACCACGGGTCGGCCGGAGGAGTCACACCGATCACTCCGCGGTGTCGGACATGGCACGACGCCAGGGCAAGAGGTCGAGCCGCGGGTAGCGGGCGGCGACCCCGGCCAAGGTCCGGGCGGTCCAGTAGGGATGACCGGGCGCGGGAAAGCCCAGCACGGTCAACTGGCGCTCGGTGGCTCGTGGCACGAAGCGATGCCACGACATGTCCTCGCCTGCGTTGGGCAACCCGAAGGAGCCGAGCCAGTCGGTGGAGGCCGGCTTGTAGGAAACGTGGAGCATGAAGCGCGCCGCCGCGGGCGCGGTCATGCGCACGCCCCGGTGGTATGTGTCGGGCCGGTAGGCCAGGACGGATCCGGCAGGCCCCGAAGCCGGGACCTCCGCCGCGTAGAGATCGGCGTAGTCGGCGGGACTCAGGTACGTTCGCTCCACCGGGATGTCGGTGGTGAGACGACGCGAGACCATTCGCGTCGCGGCGGTCTCGGGGGAGACATCACTCAGGTAGACGAACGTCTCGAGCTGTTGATAGCCCGGCTCGTCCCGCGGTACCACCAGTGTGTGGTTGGCGTAGTCAGCGTGAAGGAGCTGCTCGTCGCTGGGCGCCGCTCCGGAGTACTTGGCACTCAACATGGCCTGGTAGAGCCGAGGATCCGAAATCCCGAGCAATTGTTCAGCCAGGTCGATCATCCGATGGTGCACGACCAGATCGTTGAGGGCGTCGTCATCGAAGGGGAAGCGAGGCATCACCCGGTGCGAATCGACGCGGAACGGCTCATTGCGATCCGGATCGAAGTCGGTCGCGAACTCCGCTGCCGTAGGGAAGAGCGGGGACATCGCGGCCTGGGCTGCTGCAACGGTCTCAGCGGGCAGGAGCCCCGGCACCAGGCACCAGCCCTCTTCTTCCCACCGGCCCGGAGGGCGCCGCCGATCGCGTCCGTCACGGAGTCGCGGGGAGCGGATTAGTCATGGCCTCGACGAATGTGCGTCTGTTCGGATCCCTTCCAGCCATCGTTGCAGTCTCCGTAAAGAGTCGGATCTCCCGGCACCATCCCTGGACCGGACCCTGCTCCACCCCGGGACTACTCCGCTCCGCGCACCTGGTGCGCATCACGGACGCTACCCCCCGTGCGTCAGTTCGCCCGACTCCAGAAGACCGAAAACGCCGAGGATGCACCCAGTCCGTGCGCGGTGGCGATCGGGCCGGGCGTGGTGTCGACATCCCCGTACTCGCCGAGAGCGATGCCCTCTCCGGTCTTCCACGCCTCGGGGTGGAACAGGCCGCCGACGTGGCCGGCGCTGTCGGTCACGATCGCTCCCTCGTAGTGCTCGTCGCCGAAGTCACTGGTACCGGAGAATCGCCGGTCGTAGTAGTACGCCTCGGTGATCGTCTCGGCCGAGGCGTTCTCACAGGCCGAGACGGGGCAGGTCTGGACCACGTCGAATCCCTGACTGCTCGTGACGTCTTTCAGGGACAGTTCGTACCTGTCTCGGCCGAGATAACGGATGGAGGATTCGATGGCATCACCCGGGCTTGACCTGGAATTCGAAGTGGGAGTTGGCCGGGTACATCTCGTACCACGCGTTGTACCGCGGTGAAGAGCCTTTGCAGTTGGCGGAGATGCCATCCTGTTCGACCGTCTGATCGGACCACCCGTCCAGGCCTATCCAATGGAACGAGAACGTGTCGGGACTGTTGGAGCACGCCACCGAGGGCACGTTGTAGTTCGCGACGATGGAGGTGAAGGTCTGCCCGGCCGTCTTCGGCAGGGCTGCATACCCGGACCAGTTGCTGCTGTACATGACAGGGATTCCGTTCGACCTCACCTGTGGCCCATTCCCGTTGAACGGGATCAGTGGTCGCGACAGGCTCGCCGCTGTTCCCGCTCCGCTTGCCGCCACCGCCGTGAAGCTCAAGCACGCCACGACCGCCGAAGCCAGGATCGCGACCTTCCGGAAAAGTTGCACTCTCAAAGGACCTTTCGGTGACCGGCTCGACACCCGGCCGGATCCGGGCACGTTAGCACCGGGTTCCAGGTCCGACACTTGCCAAATGCGCGACCGAGAGTTCGTTTGGCACGGAGCCGTTGGAGCGAGTGAGCAGAGAACCGCGAGCAGGTCCACCCTTGACCATCGGAGTGGTGGCTCCCTGTCGAGCGAGTGTGAGGGGAGTGCGCTCGAGTCCGTTCAGGTATCGGCCGCTGATGATGCGACGAGCAAGAACGCCGGTCTGCCGGTCCGGCGGCGCAATCCGTGTCACAGGCGGTACCCTGCTCAGGGGAGAAACCGGAGGCGAAGCGGTGCCAGCGGAGTTGTTCCAGCGCCATCACGTCGTTGACGTCGACACACACCTGACCGAGCCGCCCGACTTGTGGACCTCACGGGTCTCGTCGAAGTGGGGAGAGGCCGTACCCCATGTCGAGAACGTCCGCGGCAACGACATCTGGGTGGCCGCGGGCACCTTCCTCAACGCACCGGGTAACACGGCGATCGCAGGCTGGCACGACTACGTGCCCGACGGCCCCAGAACGTACGACGAGATCCCGCTGTCGGCCTTCGACGCCAGCGCTCGCCTCGCACACATGGACGTCGAGGGCATTCATGCGCAGGTGCTCTACCCGAACGTCGCCGGATTCGGATCGGCGTACTTCCTGAAGCTCGGTGACCGCAAGCTCGTCACGGCGTGCGTGCGCGCCTACAACGACTTCCTGGTCGAATGGACCTCGGTGGACCCGTCGCGGCTGATCCCGGTCATGTCCACGCCCTTCTGGGACCTGGACTTCGCCATAGCGGAACTCGAGCGCTGCGTCGAGAACGGTCACAAGGCGATGAACTTCTGCAACCACCCCGACTCGCACGGCGAGCCGCCGCTTTCCGACCCGCACTGGGACCGTCTCTGGGCTGCCGCACAGGACGCGGAGATTCCGGTCACCTTCCACATAGGTGGGGGCGACATCACTGCGCCGTTCGCCAAGGATCCGCATCTCACCTTCCAGGCGAAGTTCCCCAAGGTCTCTTCGCTGATGATCATGGACAACATCGAGACACTCGCCGACCTCGTCTTCGGTGGCGTGTGTCATCGCTTCCCGGAGCTGCGCTTCGTCTCGGTGGAGTCGGGCGTCGGCTGGCTGCCCGGCGTGCTCGAGACGTTCGACTGGCAGTGGGGCAACAGCGCGATCCGTGAGGCGCATCCCGAGTACGACCTGTTGCCGTCCGAGTACTTCCGCCGTCAGATCTACGGCTGCTTCTGGTTCGAGCATGACGCGGCGCGGTTCGCCATTCAGCAATTCCCGGACAACGTGCTCTTCGAGACGGACTTCCCGCACCCCACGTGCCAGCACCCCGGGCCGGCCAGTATCGGAATCTCACCCGGCGAGTATGCGACGAAGGTCTTCGACGGTCTCGCGGAGGACGTGGTCGCCAGGGTCTTGCACGACAACGCGGCAAAGCTCTACGGCCTCGACTGAAGGCAGCCGAGGTTGACGGGTGGCAGGCTTGGATCCTCTGATCGACGACTTCGCGAAGGAGTATCTGCACAGCGACCTCGGTGACGTCCGGGAGACAATGCTCTGGAAGCTCCAAGGGCTTTCCGAGTACGACGTCCGCCGCCCTCTCACGTACACAGGAACCAATCTTCTCGGCCTGATCAAGCATCTTTCGATCTCAGAGGCCTGGTACTTCGGCGACGTGTTCGGACGCCCGTTCCCAGGTCAGTGGCACCGTTGGGACGATCCTGCCGGCCACCGCGACGTGATGTGGGCTGCTGCGGACGAGTCGCGCGCCGAAATCATCGACCGCTACCGCCGAGCGTGGGAGCACTCGGACTCGACGATCGCCGCCCTCGACATCGACGCGCCCGGCCACGTGCCCTGGTGGCCACGCCCGGATGTGAAGCTGTTCAACATCCTGGTCCATGTGCTCACTGAGACGAATCGCCACGCAGGGCACGCCGACATCCTGCGGGAGCAACTGGACGGCGCGGTCGGGTTCGATGCCCAGAGCATGACCCAGCACGGACGAGACGCCGGTTACTGGGAGGACCATCGGGCGGAGATCGAGCAGGCCGCAAGAGCAGCAGGATCCCGCCAAGACCCAGCGATGGAGAGGGAGTAGCCACCCGTGTGAACGAGTCGTTACCGCAGGTTCGGGCCCGGCGCCAGTGCCCGACGACTTGCTGTGAGGTCGAAGAGCGCTACGGCACACTCCCGGCAGTGGCGAGGAATTTGGTGGCGATCGGAGCGGCCACCGCACCGCCCACTCCGCCTCCGACCACGAGAACGGCAAAGGCGAGGTCTCCGTTGTAGCCGATGAACCAGGCGTCGGTCTGGGGCGGGTTGGCCGTGCCGAACTCGGCGGTGCCGGTCTTGCCGAAGGTGCCGGCCGGCAGCCCGGCCGAGGCGGCGGTGCCGATCGAACTCGTCACCACCGCGTTCATCATGGTCCGCAGGTCGGAGATGACCGTGGGATCGACGGCCTGTGAGGGTGTGGAGTCGTCCGGGGTGTTCGCGACGAGTCGGGGGAGGTGCAGGCTTCCCGAATCGGCGGTGGCCGCCACGTTGGCCATGGCGAGGGGAGACACCACGACCTGGGACTGGCCGATAGCAGTCGCGGCGGCGTCAGAGGTCGAGGTGGGTACGGGGACCCGACCGCCGAAGGCGGTCAAGCCCATGTTGATGGTGGATCCGATCCCGAACTGCGCCGCCGCGGTGGGATAGCTCGCGTCGGGGAGCGAACTCGACATTCCGATGAATGCGGTGTTGCAGGACATGGCGAAGGCCTGCTCCATGGAGAGCGACGGCGTCGTCTCGCCCTCGAAGTTGTGGAAGAGCTCCCCGCCGACCGTGATGGTGGGTGGACACGAAGTGGGACTCGAAGGTGTCAGGCCGTGCTCGATGAGATCGGTCGAGGTGACGACCTTGAAGGTCGAGCCGGGAGGGTACGCGCCGTCGAAGGCTTCGTTGACGGCCTGCGAGTCCGGCGTGCTCACGGAGGCCAGCACGTCTCCGGTCGATGCCTGTATCGCCACGATGGCGGCCGGGAGCGTCTGGCCGCTCAGAGCAGATTCCGCCGCCTCCTGGACGCTGGGGTCGATGGTCGTCTCGACCGCGGTACCGGCGTGCTCGGGGAATCGTCCGACGACGGCGACGGTATTGCCCGAGCGGTCGGTCACGCTCACCACGGCTCCGGGTGTGCCCGCCAGTTGGTGCTCGTAAGCCTGCTCGATGCCGCTCTGGCCCACCATGTCTCCTACGGCATAGGGCGGCCCGAGGGTCTGGAGCTCCTGGGCCGTGATCGAGCCGATCGTTCCGACGACGTGGGCGGCCAGTTCGGGAGTGAGCGCGCCGCGGGCGTTGTACGCGTCGAACACCGTGCCCGGGACCGGGTAGATAACAGGCTTGTACTGCTCGTAGGCGGTCTGGCTGAGCTGGGTCACCGGGACGAACCACGTGGGGTGAGCTGACGCGGTGAGCTCGGCCGTTTTGATCTGGCTGGCGGGGATCCCGACCTGAGTGAGGGCGGCGGTGAGGGCTGCCGCGTCGGTGACTCGGGAGCCCTCGATGCCGACCGAGACCATGGGGACCGAGGTCGTCAAGGACACGCCGCCCAGCCCCAAGATAGGGGCACGAGCCGGCCACGTCATGTTCGTCGAGACCGAGTCCCCGGTTCCGAGCGAGGGGATGATCGAACTGGGAGACCACTGCACCTTCCACGACCCCGACGAGTCAGTCAGCGCGAGCCGGCTTCGCACTCGCAGGGTCCCGAGACCCCCCAGGGTCAGGTGGCTCGTGACATGGGCCGTGCCTCGTGACCCGCTCGTGGAGACCCCACCGAGGTCGTGCGTTCGCCGCCTCGAGACCGAGTTCCGAGGCCACCTGGCGGTTGAAGGCCACGAAGTTCGCCGGGGGATGCGAGACCAGGGCCGCCATGGCGGCATAGTCGCCCTTGGACCATGCGGCGAGATACTGCTGCACCATCGCTGTAGGCCCGGCCGAGCTGGTGCCGCAGGCCGACAGCAGCGTTCCGCCCACGGCCAGGACGGCGGCGATCCGCCAGAGAACTCTTGCCCGCCCGATCGGACGCATTGCCTGCCACCTTCCTATTGGATCTCGTTGACCTATTTCTGCTGCGCCAGCATTTCAGCCCAGTCGGGCTCTGTGGGCGCAGGTTGGCCTCCCTCTCGAGGCTGGCTGCTGGGCCGTCGTGCAACAAACGTCAAACAGCGTGCAACGCGGTGCTCACATTCTCCCGCACCAGAGCTGACAATGCTCCGCGCCATGCATGCAGCGCAGAAGAATCGGACGGCCGACTGCGTCGTTTCGGGTCCAATCGCCACGGCAGGAAACGGGTCGATCCGACGATCGAGGAGGCACAATTCCGCCGGCCACCACACCCAATGAATGTCGGAGCCGTTTCGGTCAGTTCGGCTCCTGTTGGCCGTGGTTCCCAACCAGTGAGGCTGGAAGGATTGCAGTTTCGGGGTCGTTGAGCGCTATCGCCGTTCTCGGCGCTCGATAAGCCGGGTCTGTGGTCGTCGGGATGACCGCAGTTCCCCAGGCGACGAACGAGATGACGTGGGTGGCGAATGCAACTGGTCCGGATGTGAGGGAAAGCTGTACGACTCCTTGACCCCCGAACTCGCATGCTCGTTCTTCGAGGAGCACCATGGTCTCGGCTCTTGCCCGAGCCAGGGCTTTGGTCGGGTTCGCCAACTCCACGTTCTGAATCTTCTGGCTGACCGCCTGTGTGGGTTTGCGGCGATAGGCCCTGACGAACCGACATCCCGACACCAGGCCGACCGGATTCCATCCGGCCTCTCCGAGCAGGACGAACTCTCGCGCAGACAGATTCGACGTAAACGCTCGCTCCGGTACCTTCGGCGAGTGGACAGGACGAATCGCCGTTCCGACCAAATTGATTGCGACGTAGCGCGGTTCGACTTCTGTGATGAGCTCGGTTCCGATCACCCCATGAGCACCCGATTCACGGCACCGAGCCTCGAGGCGTTCGACGGCAGTGGCCATGGCCGACGCCAGCGCTTGTGAGGCTCGCTCGTCTTGCGTCGAGCCCCAGGTGTTGACCGTGTCTCGGCGCATGCCGAACACGGCTGCCCCCGAACAGATGTCGACAGGTTCCCAACCTGAGGCGCTGAGGAACAAAGTCTCATTGGTGGAGAGGCCCGAAAGCGGCGACGTGCCAGCCATGCCACCCTTTGGCTGTTTCTCAATGGATGCCTTCTGGGCGCCGATCATCCGTTGGCGAAGATCATCCGGTGTCATGACAGCCTGAGTAGCGCCTCAGTGCTGAGAGCATTGCCAGCCTGGTCAAAACGGCGGAGCCGCGTGGCCCGGACGGTGGCGTCCATGATCCAGGCGCCACTCCCGCCGAGGTGCTCGTCTCCGAGTTCGATGTCTATCCCGTAGACCGGGTCGCCCTGGGCTTCATCTCGGATGTGTGCCGCGGCGATCTCGACGAGCTGCATCTTGGCGTCGGAGACCTGGTCGACCTCTTGGACCGGTTCGCCCATCAGATCGCGTTGCCGGATCTTTCCCTCCAAGAAGAACTTGGTCAGGCAGTAGGGCCACACCGCCATCCAGGTGCGCTCGACCACAGCCGAGATCGGCACAAGGCCGTTCGCGATCAGATTGACCAGAGGAGCGCCGGCGAGATGCGTCGTCCACAGTGCGCCCTTCGCTTCGGGCGCTCCGGCCACCCGCACGGCAGTTCCAATAACCCGGTACTCGAGCGCCGGTGTCTCGGCGAAATGACGGCGGTCGTCTCGCACTCCGATGACCCCATGAGCGCCGGCCGCCTTTGCCTGTTCGAGCATTCTCCGGATGGCGGCGCTGTAGCCCCGCTTCCACGCCGAGTGCATGAGCAGCTGTTCGGAATTGGCCCCCCAGGTCAGATGCTCGGCGGTGACGACCTGCTTGACGTGTGGACATCGGTAGCGCTTCCAGTATCCCTGTGCGGCCAGATTGCGGATATGGGAGTTCATGTAGCCGTACGGACCCGTCTGGATAGGAAGGAAGCGTTGACCGGTCATGGTGACCCCGCCCGTATAGAGCGGAGAGGAATGGGCGAGGACGCAATAACCCTGGACGAACTGAAGAGGCTCGAGGCCCAGTGACGTACACGCAGCGAACTCGTTGATGGAAAGACCCGAGGTAAAGCTGGCTGAGCTGAGTCGATCTGCATCGGCGGATCCGACGGTCTCCTCATCTTCCATGTGGAGATCATTTCATCGACGGCCAGCTTGGGACGCTATCGACCTGACTTCTTTGCCCTGATGTCGGCCCAACCGGTTGGCCAGGCTCGTTCGGCGACTAATCCTCGTCCGAACCCTCGAAGTCCGCCTTGGACTCGTGCCAGATGCGCTTCTGCGTGTATTCGTCATGAGATCCGCACTTGGCACATGTGCGAAGTTGTGCGACCTCCTCAGCGGTGTCTTCAATCCTCGGATCAGGCACGTACGTCAGAGGAGCCCTGCCAGAAAACGAAGCTCCCAATCCTGCCGAGGGACTCGATCTCGGTTTCGAGTAATACCCGTTGACCTTCCAGGTGTAAGCACACTTCTTGCAGGTCCGGAGGTATTCGGGTCTGTCGACAGCCCGAAAGAACGCTCCCACGCCAGAATCTTCATCGGACATGTCAAGAAGTCTGGTGCAGCCATCGACATTCGGCAAGGAAGGGCCAGAGTCCCGGCGACAACCGCTGAAAGTACGGCACGCCTTCGGAATCTGTCAAGCGATTTGAGACACCTTCTGTTCACGAGATCTGAGCAACCTCCTCTCTCGCTGGCTCGTTGATCCACGCCACTTCGGGGATCAACGGTGCCACCGGCGGACGGTGCCGGAATCGGATTGGGTTGGCGTTGAACGCGGTCGACAGGGTCGCTTGGCGTTGTTCTCTGATCTCGGCCGCGGTGCCGTAGTGGACCGATGCCGGGGTGTGAAGCCCAATGCCCGAATGACGATGGACGTGGTTGTAGTGCTCGAAGAATTCGGCGCAGAAGGCTCGGGCATGTTCGATTGACCCGAACCGGTCGGGGAACTCGGGGCAGTATTTAAGAGTCTTGAACCCCGCCTCACTGTAGGGATTGTCATTGCTCACGTGGGGCCGGCTATGGCTGCGGGCCACGCCGAGGTCGATGAGCAGCTGGGACACTGGCTTGGAGCGCATTGACGACCCGCGATCGGCGTGAACGGTGAGCGTGTGACGGTCAACTCCTTGGCTGATGATGGCGTCTTCGAGGAAGTCGGTGGCCAACTCAGCCAACTCGGCTTCTGCCACCAACCACTGGGGCACGTATCGGCTGAAGATGTCGATGATGCAATAGAGGTCGTAGTAGATGCCCTTGGTCGGGCCTTTGAGTTTTGAAATGTCCCAACTCCAGATCTCATTGGGTCCGCTGGCCATGAGCTCGGGTTTCTTCTTGGCCGGATGCGTGCGCTGGCGGCGGCGTTCCCCTGATTCGCCATTGGCCCTGAGCAACCGGTGCATGGTCGACTGCGAGCACAAATACGTGCCGTCATCGAGAGTGCGGCTCCAGACTTGGGCCACGGCCAGGTCGGCGTGTTCGGGCTGGTGTAACAGGTCCAAGACGGCCTGGCGCTCGGTCGCACACAGTGCATTGGGTGGGCTGGGCCGTGGTGCCGGCGGCCCGAGCTTGGGGCTCTGAGAGCGCCGGTAGTGGGTGGCCCGTGCTCGACCAAGGAGACGACACGCCTTCTTGGTCCCGACCACCTCGGCCAGCTCGGCGTGGTGGTTGTCGATCACCATCTCTACTTCTCCTCGGTGTCCGCGCTCTCGGAGAGCATCTCCAAGAGCGCGTGTGCTTTTCCCACGATGTCGAGCGCCGTTCGTGTCTTTTTCAGCTCGGCCTCGAGGCGTTCGTTCTTCTTGCGCAGCCGGTCAGCCTCTTTGGCGTCCGCACTGCGCACCGAGCTGGGCTTGGCGCCGAGGGCGGCCAAAGATCCAGTCTCCCGGGCCTTCTTCCACTCGGTGATCTGGGAGCTGTAGATCCCTTCCCGGCGCAACAGCGCGCCCTTGGCACCGGGCTCGGTTGCCTCGTCATGGGCGGCCAGGATGGCCAACTTCTGCTCGGGGGTGAATGTTCGTCTGGTCGGCGCTGCTGCCGGGTCAATTTCGTCGGTCACCGCCCCATTTTGGGCGCGGGCCGTCGGCGATGCTTCGTTGGTCAGAGTCATGGTTCTGGGATTCTTCCTGTCTCGCCCTGGAGTGATGGATGGCTACGGCAGGTGTCTCACGTCAGCCTGACAGACCCTCCAGCCGCCTCTTGAACGATCCTGACGAGCGCTCTGTGGACGACGGTGCCAGCACCGCGAAAGCGCGCGGTACGGAAGTGAGACGCGTTCCGATTCCGTGGGGTTCTGGCTCAGTCGGAACAGATAGCTTCGGGAAAATGAGTGCCTACCTCGATCGTCTGCGCTCGATGATCGACGACTCGACGAATCGACCATCAACACTTCGGCTGCTATTGATGTTGGCCGCAGTCGCTATCGGCATATCATCCTGCGTCAACCCGCCTCGCGCCCCGGAAGCCGTGAGCGCCAGGTCGTTGGGCGTACTCGCTCATGATTCTGCCCGCATCGTCGCTTCTGATGGACATCGGCGGTGTTCGGCTGGCTCGAACCGGTGCGGTAAGCCAGTACGAATGCAGGTGGGATCTGCGGACATCTGGTTCACGAATTTGACTTCCTGCACCTCGGATTCCGCAGCCGAGAGGCTCCTCATCCGACTCGATGGGATGCACGGCCCGATCGCTTTTATGCTCCAAACAGGTGACGTGGTCGTCATGACCGAGCGCTACCTCGCTTGGCTCGATACAACCTGGTCACCGGACGACCCCATCGCCGGCGGTCTTCTGCGAGGTCTGTGGGATATCACGTTCCCTGTCGGCCCCTGTCACGGTGCGCGAGTACCCGACGCTGCCCGTGACGCCCTGTTGCCGGGCGCGACGAGCCGGGGAGCCGGCCACTCCCTCATCTTGAACACCGATCCGGCCTGCGTCGATGGAGGAAGCGTCGGTGGCAGCCGTGTGCCCTTGGAGTTCGCCGCCGAGTGGGAACGACATCCCCGCGTAACGTGGCGAACGGCTGGGGAGGGTATCCACTACACCGTTGCCGGACACTTCACGAACCTCGAAGGTCGGACAAACCTTGACCCCAGAGGCGGCTCCGTGGCGTCCATGGCATATCAGGTCACTTACGGATTTGAGACCAGATCCCAGACCATAGCGATTGGAACTCGAATATGGCGGGACGGATCTGCCAGACCCGTCACCGTATCTCAGCTGTTCGCCGCCGACTTCGACACGGAACGCTACCCACTCCAGGCCGAGCAGTACTCCATAGCAACCGAGCCTCGGCGGTTCTCTCTCCGGCCCTTCCCACGAATCTCGGCGGGCCGAGTCGCGGACGACCCGCCGAGGGCTGATTTGGTCTACACGACTTGGACAGCTGGTCCGCCCTCGCTTCGACCCGGAACAAGCTGGACGATGTATTCGAATCCTCCGCTGCGTCGTTCTCTGAGCGTATCGATCACGGCCGAAAGCGACGAATTTCTGCAAAGGTATTCGCTGGCCGAGCACGCCTCGTGGAATCAGACCAATTTCGGACAGCCTCACCTTCATGGCGATTCAGTCACAGCCGCGATGCGGCAGATCGCCGCGATTGTCGGACCGATACTCCATGACACTTGATCTCGAGCTAAAGGTGTTGTCAGCTTCCACATGATCTGCTAGCCAACACATCTGTCCCGGAGAGACTCAGTTCAGCCGCCGTCTACGTACTGTGAGTTCTGAACGAGCAGATTCCCCCTCGAGCTCACGAGGCATCGTCGCGTAGGCAACACCCCCATTGGTCCGGATCACCGAAAGCGCGATGTCCTGATTGACACGAATCGGACACCAGCCGAGAATGGGAGCGCGGTGTTGTAATCGGCAGTGATGTGATGACCATGGGGGGTCCCGTGAAGACAATCAGCGCGCGGCAGACTGCGGCGCACACTCGTATCCGCCGGAGGGCTCGGCCTCGCCATCTGCCTCACCGTCGGGATGACGCCATCATGGGCGCAGGTCCCGGAAGCAGGCGAGGCATCGCAGTTCCTGAGCTCGGTCCTGGTGTGGAACTGGTACGCGTCGCCGACCGGTGCCAACACCAGATGCACGCCGAGCGCCGCCCACCCGTACCCGGTGGTGCTGGTGCACGGCACCTTCGCCAACATGTACGACAGCTGGGGCGCCCTCGCACCCGACCTGGTGAACAACGGCTACTGCGTCTACGCCTTCAATTACGGCCAGACCATCGCGCCGTCGAGCATCGACGGCACGGGTGACATCCCGACCTCCGCCGGACAGCTGTCAAGCTTCGTCAACCAGGTTCTGACGAAGACCGGAGCGAGCAAGGTCGACCTGGTCGGCTGGTCGCAGGGCGGCATGATGCCCCGGTACTACATCAACGACCTCGGCGGGGCGTCGAAGGTCAACATGCTCGTGGGTCTGGCGCCGTCCAACTACGGAACCACCGTGGATGGGCTGACCACCCTGGTCTCCGATTTCGGACTGCTGGGCGTGACCACCGCTGTGCTGTCGGTCACCTGTGAGGCATGCGTCCAGCAGCTGCAGGGTTCATCGTTCCTCGCGGGCCTCAACACCACCCCGACCGTTTCCAGCGTGAAATACGTGGTCATCGAGACCAAGGACGACGACGTGGTGACGCCGTACACCAACGCGCTGCTTCCCGCGGCATCCAATGTGCAGAACATCCTGCTGCAGAACCAGTGCGCGCAGGATGCCAGTGATCACATCTCGATTTCCTACGACTCGAACGCCCTTGCCGACGTGGTCAACGCCCTCGGGCCCGACAAGCACAACTTCGTGCCCACCTGCCAGGCGGTTGGGCCGATCTTCGGCAACGTCTGACCTGCGGCGGCAGGCAACAGCGGCTACCGCGCCACGTACACGTCGTAGGTCGCCCCTCCCACAACAGAGACGGGCAGAGACGTGGCGCCAGGAGCCACCGTGATCGCCTTTTCGGAACGACGACCCGAAGCGGCCTTGGTCGTCACGACCGTCACGACTGCACCGGTCCGCGGTATCGGTACCGTCAGGGAGCCGGTAGTCCCACTCGGCGCGGTCACCTGCAGGGCGAAGCGGCCAGACGAGGGCTGCTGGGCCCAGCGAACCTCAATCGTGCCGTGGGGCGTCGGAACGTTGCCCTCGGCCCACGAGAGGGAACCCGGATGGGGGTCGACCGACCAGATGTCGAAGCCCGCCGTGGTTGGCTGTACTCCGAGGACATAAGAAGACAGATCGGCGGTGGCCCCCGAGGACCAGCCGTGCGCCAGGCTTGTCTCGTCGCCAAAACCGGGAGCACCGTGTGGCCCGACCAGCTCCCAATCGGCCCCGGTGTAGTCCGGCCCCGGAGCGTCCATGTATCCCCAGAGCCTCTGCAGCAGGGAGAGGGCGGACGCGGTGTCGCCGCTGGCGAAGAGGGCGCGCACTTCGTCGTTGGTGACGAACGGGCTGACACCGTTTTGCAGCCCCGCATTGGCGGTGAACGCCAGCGGGCCGTAGGGCGTCGACGGCAGCGTCTTGGCCAGCGCGGCGAGAATGGCCGCATCCTGCCCGGTCGGGGCCACGCCGAGGAGCACGGCGAGGGAGTTGCCGTCCTGGGCCACGGCGGCCGGCTGCTGATCGGATAATTCGTAGAGCCCGGTGGAGGGATCGAAGAGGTACCGGTTGATCGCCGTCCGGAGACTTGCTGCCTCCTGCCGGTAGGAGGCGGCCTGGTCGGGTTGCCCGAGCGCATCGGCCATCAGCGCGGCGTTCGTCAAGGTCTCGAAGTAGATGTCGTTGTAGTAGGTGACTGCCCCGGCATGGCTCCCGTCGTAGTAGTCCCAATCTTGCCCATCGTCTGAGTTGGTGACGAGCAGTCCGCGCCTGTCGACCAGCGACGCGTTGTAGGCCAGCTCACGAGTGATCACCGGCCATTCGGCCCGGACGAAGGGGAGGTCACCGGTGTAGAGGTAGTAGGTGGCGATGTTGTCGACCTCGTCCATGGAGTACGAGGTCGAGTAGGTCGATCCGCTCTGGGGAAACGTCGCCAACGGAGCCGTCGGGTTGACGTCCGTGCCCGTCTCGCCGTTGGCGACCTGGTAGCTGCCGAGGAGCTGCAGCGAGTCCCGCACGTAGTCGTCGGCTCTGGTGGTGTAAAGCACGTTGGGGGTCTCCACGCCGAGGTCGCCACTCCAGACCACCCGGTCGCGCTTGGCCCCGTCCATGATCACGGGAAGGGGATCGGAGGTCACGATGTCGGAGCCGCTGAAGTCGCTCAGGGCCGAGCGCTTCGACAGGCTGTTGGCATAGAGGGTCGCTCCCGTCGCGCCGGTGACGTCGAGGTCCCGGAATACGGCAGAGGATCCCAGTTCGGCGAACCCGACCGAACCAGCCCCGTAGACGGAGGTCCCGGCCGGCAGCGCATCGGTATCGAAGGAGGCAACCTGGCGGCCGTCGAGGGAGGTCGTGATGGCGCCGCCCGAGACGTGGGTTGTGACGTGGTGCCAGGCCGCGGCATCGAACGATTTGGGGAGGACCACCTGGCCGATGGCGGCGAACTCGTCGGGACCGAGCGCGATCTCAATCAGGGAGTTCGACGTGCCGGTCCCCGAGGCGGCGTGATGCAGGGCGAGCAGGTAGCCCGACGACGTCGACGAGGCCCGCACCAACCAGCCGGCCTCGTTGTCCACGACGCGGGTGTCGAAGGTCATGGTGTAGTTGGTCCAGTTGACGCCTTGACGCAGGATGCCGACGGTCCCCATCACAGCGTGGAGTGCCTTCGCCTGAACGGTCCACGCCGAGGGCGCCGCATCGGGCGGCAGCTCGTCGAGCTGTGTGGTGTAGGCGCCGTCGTACCAGATGCGATCGAGCTCAGGCGAGCTCGAGTCGAACCAGCCGCGGTAGTCCTTCGTCGTGGCCCGGACGGCGGTGAATCGGATGCCGATCGACGTCAGAGTCACCCGGCCCGGGGAGGTGAGACTGATCCGCTCGTAGCGCTCGCCGCCCTGGATGGTCTCGGTCGTGAGCGTGCCGGAACTGCCCACGATCAGGTCGTCGAACCTGTTGGAATCTCCGGTCGGGCTGTTCGGTGGTGTCTGGTCTCCTTTTGGTCCGAGGTACTGCAGACCCTCGCTGTAGGCGGAATGCAGCATGGGCGCTCCGGATTCCGACTGCACGACGAAGTACGGAATGCCACCGACGTCCTGGCCGTAGTCCACGACGATCACAGGAGACCGCCCCCCCGGCGTCATGTTCAGGGTGGCACGCCCGACGCGCGATCCGATCAGCGTCGCGGCCCCGCTGACGGAGCCGGAGGTGCTGACGATCCGCACAGGGTGGACATCCGGTGCCGCCGGCGCCATGACGAAGCGCTGCCAGTCGGGATGGGCCGGCCACTGCGGACCTTGCGAGACGATGGTCGCCGGCGCGGCCGCCTGCACGCCCGTGGCGACGGCGCTCAGCATGGCGACGAGCACCAACGAGCAGGCACGGACACAGTGACGGGCGCGCGCTCGCGGCATGTGGGTGCCCCCTCGACTCCCGGGCTGACCGCGTGAACGGGCGGTTCGGCGCTGCCACGGTAGACGACGGCACAGAATCGCGCCGGTCACCGAGGGCCACGCGTTGGCAGCTGGCGGACAATCCCGTCGTCGACTTCTCAGCGACCCTGCAAGGACCTCGCCGGTGGTCGGGCGCGGCATCGATCCGCGGACCTCACGCTTTTCAGGCGCGCGCTCTACCAACTGAGCTACCCGACCGGGTAACCAGGCCTGACAAACCCGGAGGGTCTATCGGGCGCTGGTGGCGGACCTGACGGGATTTGAACCCGCGACCTCCGCCTTGACAGGGCGGCGTGCACTCCGAGCTGCACCACAGGTCCTTGACCGAAATGGCCTTGCTGTCCTCCGGGTGGGTTCCAGAACCTCCTTTTCGGGCAGCCCCTCACTCTATCCCGTCCCGTGTCGCCGCCCCATCCGGCGGTGGGCAGGCCCGGGATCCCTGGCGGTCGTCATGGGGTCGCCGCCCGAAACGCCGAGATCGCCGCCTCGAACGCGTCGAAACGATCGGAGTTGAGCGCCTCGACCAGGCGGGAAGCGCAGAGGCGGTCGGTCATGGCCTCCGCTTCGTCGTGCTTGGTCTTCAGTCCCCCGACGTCGGGGAACGGCTCGGGCCAGCCGCAAGAATTTGGCCTGCCTCGGGCCCTCGTTTGTGAGGATCGCCTCGAGCGGCGAGAGCCCGACGGCCGTGGTGGCCACGAGGTGGAGCCCTCCTCGCCACTCCCGCAGAGCCTGCATGAGCTGCGCCGCCCGGCCAGCTGCTGACTCGCTGCGCTCTGCCTCCCGGAAGCCGACGAACAGCGGGATGGCCGAGCCTTCCAGGCCGCCGACGAGCTCCTCGCACACGTCGACCTTCTCCTCCAGCCCCTCGACGCCGGAGTAGTGGGCAGCACCCCACTTCGAATGCGCTTCCGCCATCCGCGCCGCGGCTTCTGTCGCGCCCTTCTGCCGAGCTCCCTCCGCGAACATGGCGCGGACCGCGTCGGGTTCGAACCATCCCATGGCGGAGACCACGATCTCGGCCGAGACGTCACCGAGCATGCCGCCCCGCCCTGCGAAGTAGAACGAGAAGGGGTTGGTCCAACCCCACTCAGCAGCCCAGCCGAAGACATCGGGGCTCAGGTAGATGGCCGTGCCGATGTCGTGGATCGGCACGGACGTCGATCGGACAACCGCCAGCCCGGCTTCGTCATTTGGCGACATGAAGTTTCCTTCCTCTTCGGCCGCCCGATCATTGGACGGGCGATTACCTCATGTCCAGTGCGATCGGGGACTCACGCACCGTCTCGTGGTGAGAGCTCGGTGTCGATCGCGTCCCGCAGTTCGTCGAGCACCTTCTTCCGTGCCCGTAGCTTGGTGGCGGCGTGCGCCCGCCGGTCCACTCCGGTGAGATCCTCGGCCGCCGCCAACCCCGCGTCGGCCAGGGCCTCTGAGGCGACGACGGCGTCGAGCAGGCCCGCCTCACGGGCGAGCCGGGGATCGAACATCGTCCCGGTGACCACGGCATGGTCGAAGTGCGACGGTGTCAGACGGTGTCGGGCCAGGACGATGGCGAACCAGGGAAGGGTGAGCCCGATTCGCACCTCGTTGAGCCCCAACTTGTACGGACCATCGGCACCGATGCGGACGTCCGCCGCCATCAGGAGGAAGGCGCCGGCCGGGAAGGCGTGTCCGGAGCAGGCGACGGCGACGGGCGCGGGGAACGACAAGATGCGCTCGGCCAGAGTCGCGCCCAGCCTGAGCATCGTCAGGGTGTCTTCAGCCGGCCCGTCGAAGACTTTGAGGTCGAACCCGGCCGAGAAGTAACCCGGTCGACCGGTCAGGAGCACGACGCTCTCGTCCCGCTCCGCCTGGTCGAACGCCTGGTGGAGCTCACTGAGCATTGGTATGGAGAAAACGTTGACCTTTCCGTCGTCCATGGTGAGGATGCTCAGCTCCCCTCGACGCTCGTAGCTCACCAGGTCGCTCATCTGCGCTCCTCTCGTTTCGCGATGGTGGAAAGATTCACGGCCCGACCGGGGTCTTTCGAGGCCCGGCGCCGGCCCGCGCTCGCGCCGTGCACGAGCGCATGCTGGTACAGAGTCGCCGGGAGGCGCGAGACGAGGTCGATCACCTTCGCGTCGGGACCGATCAGCGCGCGGCGGCGGTCACGGCGGACGGCAGTGAGGATCTGTCGGGCCGCTTTCTCGGGGGAGGTGATGAACATGCGCTCGAAGTCTGCCGGCGCGCTCTCGGGATCGGGAGAGAGCAGCGCGATGCTCGGGTCCATGCGGGCGTTCCTGGCGATGTTGGTCTTGATCCCTCCGGGGTGGATCGTCGTCGCTGATACCGGTGCACCCTCGATTTCGAGCTCCATGCGCAGCGTGTCGGTGAAGCCGCGGACGGCGAATTTCGCCGCGTTGTAGGCCGCTTGCGAGGGCACGCTGACGAGGCCGAAGACGCTCGAGATGTTCACGATGTGGCCCTCGCCTGAGGCCTTCAGGTGGGGCAGGAACGCCTTGGTGCCATAGACCACTCCCCAGAAATTGATGCCCATGAGCCACTCGAGGTCTTCGTAGGACATCGACTCCACGGTGGCACCGAGGGCCACGCCCGCATTGTTGACGATGACGTTGACCCGGCCGTGCTCACAGACGACTCGGTCGGCCCAGGCGTAGACCGCCGGACGGTCGGCGACGTCGAGTTGCTCCGACGTGACCTTGGTCCGATGGTCCGCGCACCGCGATACCGTCTCGGCCAGGGCCGCATCGTCGATATCCGCCAGGGCGAGGTGAGCACCGAGGCGGGCCAGCTCCACGGCCACGGCCCGCCCGATTCCCGAGCCGGCCCCGGTGACGGCAGCGACGCGGCCGGTGAACGACTTCACGCCGGTGCCCCCTGGGCGCGAGTCACGCGGCAGCGGTGGGCGACGTCGACGTCGCGGACGAGGACGGCGACCAGGTCGACCTCCGGGATTCGTCCGGTGGGTGTGGACCTCGGAACACCATGTACGGATCCTCCACACCACTCATCTTCAGCGCCCGGTAGTCACGCAGGTAGCTGTGGTGCACGCGCCACGGTTGGCGCGTGCCCTGCCTCGGAAGCAGATGGCCCGACCGCCGGATGTATCCCGATGTCAGGTTGAGCAACGGTTCGCCCTCGACGGCGACCGTCGGGTCGTCGTTTCGAGGCATGCACTCGCTCAACCCGCGCTGGCGCATGTAGTTGAGCAGCCGGCATACGTAGTCACACGTGAGGTCGCACTTGAGCGTCCACGACGCGTTCGTGTACCCGATGGCAACGGCGAGGTTGGGGACGCCCTCGAGCATCATGCCCTTGTAGGTGAGCCGCTCCGAGGGCACGACGGTCTCTCCATCCACCGACAGCGCGATCCCACCGAGGAAGAGAAGCTCCAGGCCGGTGGCCATCACGATGACGTCGGCCGGGAGCTCGGTGCCGGACGCCAGCAGGATCCCCTTCTCCGTGAATCGCTCAATCCGGTCGGTGACGACCGACGCCGACCCGTCGCGGATCGCCGCGAAGAAATCGCCATCCGGCGCGGCACAGAAGCGCTGGTCCCATGGGTCGTACCGTGGCGTGAAGTGGGTCGCCACGTCGTAGCCGACCGGGAGCTGGCGGGTCAGGCTCTTGAGGAGCATGCCCCTCACCTGCCGTGGCCAGTGCCGGCACGCCTGGTAGAAGGCCTCGGTCAGCAGCGCGTGGAACCACTTCGCTCCGGTCCCCGCAGCCTTGGCCGGCAGGAACTTGCGCAAGAGCGATGCGACCGGGCTGCGTTCGGGCAGCGCCGCGATGTAGGTCGGGGACCGCTGCAACATCGTGACGTGTGCGGCCGATTGGGCCAGCGCCGGTACGAGCGTCACCGCAGTCGCACCGCTGCCGACGACGACGAGCTCCTTGCCTGCGTAAGCGAAGTCCTCGGGCCACTGCTGGGGATGGACCACCGTTCCCGCGAAGTCGTCCACGCCGGCGAAGTCGGGGAGGTAGCCGTGGTCGTATCGGTAGTAGCCGCTGCACGCGAACACGAACCCGGCCGTGACCTCGACGGTCCCGACGGAGACTCCGTCCGACATCCGTTCGATGGTCACGTGCCAACGGCTTTCGTCATTCACCCAGTCGGCGGCGATGACTCGATGTTCGAGATGGATGTGCTCGTCGATCCCCGACTCGGCGGCCGTGTCCTCGATGTACCGGAGGATGGACGGTCCGTCCGCGATCGACTTCTCTCCGACCCAGGGACGGAACGAGTAGCCGAGCGTGTGCATGTCCGAGTCGGACCGGATCCCGGGGTAGCGGAAAAGGTCCCAGGTGCCCCCGACGGAGCCCCGTGACTCGAATATCTCGTAGCGAGCCCAAGGGCAGTGCGTCTGGAGGTAGTGGCCGGCTCCGATGCCCGACAGGCCGGCGCCGACGACGAGCACGTCGAGGTGGGCACCGCCGGTTACGGCCGGCGCCATCAGTCCGCTCTTCCGATCAACCCGTGGTGCACCCTGCCTGCCCTCCGAAGATCCGGGTCCTCCCAGGATTTCACCAACTCGGAGGTCCCGCTGCCGGCGGGCCGTTGGCCCGTTCGCACGCCCACCCGGCGACCGCTGTTCCATAACCCTGACGTTAACGTTAGACTTTTGCCGGTGACCACGACCGCCTTTCCTTCCGCCCGGGACGGGGCCCCCGGCGCGACCCCGCGCTCGGACGCGGGTGCGGGCGCCACCCCAGGCTCCGGCGCGGGGACCGCGGCCGGCCCGGCCCCGGAACCCTCCCGTTACCGGTGGATTGCACTCTCGACCGTGACCCTGGGCACGCTGATGGTGTTCATCAACCAGTCGATCGTGCTGATCTCGCTCCCGGACATCTTCCGCGGGATCGGGCTGAACCCGCTGACTCCCGGCAACACCGGCTACATGCTCTGGATGCTGATGGGCTTCGGCGTCGTGCTCGCCGTGCTCGTGGTGTCGCTCGGACGCGTGGGCGACATGTTCGGACGGGTCAGGATCTTCAATCTCGGCTTCGCCGTGTTCACCCTGTTTTCCGTCCTTCTCGCCTCGACCTGGCTCACCGGGTCGGCGGGCGCCATCTGGCTGATCCTCATGCGACTCGGCCAGGGCGTCGGCGGCGCCATGCTGTTCGCGAATTCGTCGGCCATCATCACCGACGCCTTCCCGGCCGACCAGCGCGGGCTGGGCCTCGGCATCAACAACGTCGCGGCCATCGGTGGCTCCTTCATCGGCTTGGTCCTGGGCGGTCTGCTGGCGCCGGAGGCGTGGCGGCTCGTGTTCTTGGTGTCGGTCCCGGTCGGCGTGTTCGGGACCGTGTGGGCCTACCGGAAGTTGGAGGACCGCGGCCTGCGCGTGCCGGCCCGGATCGACTGGCTCGGGAACGCCACCTTCGCGGTCGGCCTCGTCCTCGTCCTGGTCGGGATCACGTACGGGCTGCTCCCCTACGGCGGCCACACCATGGGCTGGAGCAGTCCCGTGGTGCTGGCCGAGATCTTCGGTGGCCTCGCCGTCCTGGTCGTGTTCGGCTTCATCGAGACCCGGGTGGCCCAGCCGATGTTCCGCCTCCAGCTCTTCCGCATCCGGGCGTTCACCGCCGGCAACGTGGCCAGCTTCCTCGCGTCGCTCAGCCGGGGCGGCCTGATGTTCATGCTCGTCATCTGGCTGCAGGGGATCTGGCTCCCGCTGCACGGGTACAGCTTCTCCCAGACCCCGCTCTGGGCCGGCATCTACATGATCCCGCTGACGGTGGGTCTTCTCGCCTCGGCGCCGCTCAGCGGACTGTTGGCCGACCGCTATGGTGCGCGCCCCTTCGCCACCGGCGGCCTCCTTCTCGCGGCCCTGACCTTCGTCCTCCTCATCGAGTTGCCGGTGGACTTCGGCTACCCGACGTTCGCCGCGCTGATCTTCTTGAATTCCGTGGGGATGGGCATGTTCGTGGCGCCGAACCAGACCGGCATCATGAACAGCCTCCCGGCAAGCCAGCGGGGCTCGGGTGCCGGCATGGCCGGCACCTTCAATTCGTCGGCCCAGGTTCTGTCCATCGGCATCTTCTTCACGCTCATGATCCTGGGCCTGGCCGCCAGCCTCCCGGCGAATCTGTACCACGGGCTGGTGGCCCAGGGGGTCAACCCGTCGGTGGCCGCGCGGGCGTCACACCTGCCACCGGTGGGCAGCCTCTTCGCCGCGTTCCTGGGTTATAACCCGATTCAGGTTCTCCTGGGCAGCAACGAGCTGTCGCACTTGCCTCATGCCACCGCGGCTTATCTGACCAGCCGCGGCTTCTTCCCGCATCTCATCGCGCCCGCGTTCTCCAAGGGCCTCACCGAGGCCTTCTCCTTTGCTGCTGGCGCCTGTGTGCTCGGCGCCGTGGCGTCGCTGCTGCGCGGCGGCAAGTACCACTACCAGGACGAGCCCGGCGTCAGCGGCGGCGTCGAGCTGGGTGAGAGCGGCGAAGGCGACCGGCCGGACGTGGCGGACGAGTGGGCCGATCGGGTCCCCGCCCAGGAGGCGGTGGCCGAGACCGAGCCCCTTCTCGGAGTTGACTGACATGGCTCCCGCCGCGTCGCGGACACCTGAGGCCGCTCCGATGTCCGAGTCGACGCCCCGAGCGCCTACCGAGGATCCGGGTGAGACGGGCATCCGCATCAGCGATGCCGCCACCCGTGCCGGCGTCTCGGCGCGGACGCTGCGCTACTACGAGGAGCTCGGACTCCTCGCCCCCTCGCTCTACACACCGGGAGGCGAGCGGCGCTACACCCCCGACGACGTCGCGCACCTGCAACGGATCCTCGAGCTGCGCGAAGTCCTCGGGATGAACCTCGACGAGATCAGGGAGTTCCTGTCACTCGAGACGAGGCTCGACGAGCTCCGCTCCACCTACAACGCCACGAAGGGCGTCGCTACGAAGAGGGCGCGAGCAGAGCAGAAAGCCACGCTCGAGGAGGCACTGGTGCTGAACGTTTCCCTCGCCGAGCAGATCGGCGTCAAGCTGGCTCGGATGGACATGTTCCGCGCCAAGCTGGCGTCTGCCGCTGACCGCTGCCGCGAGCTCCTGGCCGAGCTGGAGCAGACCCAGGCGGAGTAAGCCGCGCTCCCTCTTGGCTCAGGCGTGCGGCGCCTGTTCTGTGCGTGCTGAAAAACCGGAGTGATTTCGTGGCCACCGTGGGCCGGCGGTGATGGGCCATGGCAGACCGCCGTCATGACCACGTACACCGCTGGTGCCAAGCAATCCATGCCAGCCCTCGTCGACACCACTGCAGGCGGGTTGGTCCGGCCGTGCTCGCGGCACGCGGAGAGTTGCACGGATCCCCTCGGATCGCTCCCTGGGCCTACGCTGGCATCGTTGCCTATGACGAGGATCTGGCGCATCGGATCAGAGATCTCCTGTCGGGCGAGCGCGGGTTGAGCGAGAAGAAGATGTTCGGTGGCCTCGCCTTTCTCATCCGCGGGCACCATGGCGATCGCGGCCAGCGGCCAGGGCGGGCTGCTGGTCCGGGCCGATCCCGCCGAGTCCCAGCGGCTCGTGGCGACCGGCTCGGCCTCTGTCGCTGTCATGCGTGGCCGGCCGATGCCGGGCTGGCTGCGCGTGCCGTCTGATCAGGTGAAGACCAAGCGGCAGCTCCAGAAGTGGGTCACGGTCGGGAGCTCGTTCGCCCGGTCCCTGCCGGAGAAGAGCCCGGGCGGGGCGAAGAGCTCCGCGCAGATCCAAGCCGCCGAGCAGGGTCAGCGCGGTAGAGGCCGCAGGTCTCCTAGCGGCACCTGAACAGCTTGCCGAACCCTCGCCGCTCGGGAAGGATGCAGACGGTTCTATGACTGAGGTGGCCACCGCGCCCGCTGGCACCGCACCTCGCGCCTGGGAGGCACCCGCCCGCTGGTACCGGGCGAAGGATCCCGCGTTGTTGGCGCTCAAGCGGTCAGTGCGGGCGGCCGTGGTCATGCCGAGCGTCTTCGCGCTGGCGCATTTCTCCTTCTCGAACGGCCAGGTCGGCCTGTTCGCCTCGTTCGGATCGTTCGCCCTGCTGCTCCTGGTGGAATTCAGGGGACGGCCCGGGATACGGCTCGGCGGCTATCTCGCGCTCTTCGCCACGGGCTGCGTCTTCATCGTGGTCGGCACGCTCGCCTCCTCGCACGAGCTTGCTGCCATCGTGGCTATGGCAGTGGTCGGTTTCGGCGTGCTCTACCTCGGGATCGTCGCGCCCCTGGCGGCGACGGCTGCGACGGCCGCGCTCCTCACCTTCGTGCTCCCGGTCGCCGTCGCCCAGCCCGCCTCTGCGGTCGGGCCACGCCTTCTCGGCTGGCTCCTTGCCGGAGCCTTCTGCATTCCAGCCTGCCTTCTGATCTGGCCGCCGCCCTGGCACGACGATCTCCGGCGCAGGCTCTCGGCCACGGTCTCGGCGATTGCCCGGGTGGCCGACGCCTGGGCCGTGGGCCGGATGGGCTCGGAGGCGAGCACGGCGATGGCCTCGGCCCTCGCGGCGTTGCGCGCCGAGTTCCGGGCCACCCCTTACCCCCCCACCGGAGCGGCGGCAAGCGCGGTGGCGCTCGCGAAGCTGGTCGGTCGCGTCGAGTGGGCCGCGGAAAACGTCACGCTCCAGACCGATCACCTGGGTCCGATCGACGAGCCAGTGCGTGCGGTCCTCGAGGAGATCGCCGCAACGCTGCACGGCTCGGCCGACCTCATCTGTGACGGAGGAGGACACCCCGTCGACGACCCGGCTGTGGTGCGACGCCTCCGCGACGAACTGGAGCGGCTCGGTGAGAGCATCAGAGTCCAGCGGGACTCGGACCTCTCCATGCTGCTCGACGCCGACGACGAGCCGGGTGGGAGCGAAGAGCCCACCCCGGCCGACGACCGGCGATCGGGCCGACACGGCAGTGACGGGGGCCGTGTCGGCGAGCTCCCTGGTGTCGCGGCTCGATCCGGGCCTGCACGTGCGGACCCTCGGCATCATCACCGAGATGGTGGCCGACGCCACGCTGGCGGCGGCCGGAGCCGAAAGGTCGGTCGACCGGAGGCTCGGGACGGACTGGGACTCCGCGCCGCGTACGTTCTGGAGGAGGTTCTCGTCGCACCTGTCCTTCCGCTCCGTGTGGTTCCGCAACGCTCTCCGCGGCGCGGCCGGGCTTGCGCTCGCGGTGGCGGTGGTCGAGGTCAGCGACGTCTCGCACGGGTTCTGGGTCGTGCTGGGCACCCTCTCGGTGCTCCGCACCAGCGCGCTCGGCACCGGTGCCACGGCCTTGCGCGCCGTCGGCGGGACGGTGGTGGGGTTCGTCGTCGGTTCCGCCATCATGATCGGCGTGTCGGACCACTGGGTCTTGCTCTGGGTGCTGTTGCCTCCGGCGGTGCTGCTGGCGGGGACGGCCCCCACGGTGATCTCGTTCGCGGCCGGGCAGGCGGGGTTCACGTTGGTCGTCATCATCCTGTTCAACATCATCGAACCGACCGGCTGGAAGGTCGGGCTGACCCGGATCGAGGACGTGGCGATCGGCTGCGGGGTCAGCGTCGTGGTGGGCCTCTTGTTCTGGCCGCGGGGCGCCATGGCGGCGCTCGGACGCGCGCTCAATGCCGCGTTCGTCGCCAACTCGGGCTACCTGGCTGACGCCGTCGACCGTCTGACGATGACGGCGCGGACGGTGGACACACGCCCGAGCCAGCGCGTCTCGCACAGCGCCTACCTCCGCCTGGACGACGCCTTCCGCCAGTACTTCGCCGAGCGGGGGGCCAAGGCGGTGCCCGTCGAGACGGTGGCCCGGCTCTTCACCGGCGCCAACCGGATCAGGCTGGCCGCCTACACCCTGACGTCACTCGAGACGGAGCCCTCCGCCCGGGGGAAGCCCGAGCTCGAGTCGGTGGAGGTGGCGGGCGCGGTCCTGCGCGATTCCTACGCGTTCAGCCATCGCTGGTACGAGGAGTTCGGCGAGATGCTGGTCGGCGGGCGCACCTCACTCGACCCGCCTCCCGCACGCGGCCGCGTCCTCCATGAGGCGCTGTGGCGCGCCTTCGAGGACGCCCGGGCTCGGCGCCGGTCCGACCGGTTGCGGTTGCTGCTGCAGATGTTGTGGGCGGACGAGCTCCTCGAGAGCCAGCGCGGGGTACAGGCCGACCTCTCCGAATCGGCCGATCTCTTCGTCAGACAGGCCAGCCGTCCCGCGTTCATCTGAATCCCTGACGCGGCCATGCCCTGAGCCGCGGGCGAGCCAATCGTGGATCCCGCCGGAACACCGCCTGGGAGCGGTCGCTCAGCTCCGGCCACAATGGGGCCATGAGCGAGCAACCTCTCACCGATCATCCATCCGGTACCGCTGAGTTCTATGGATCCCTTCCGACGAAGCATGTCGGTGCCGGGTGCCTCTTCTGCGATGACCTCGGACGTGTACTGCTCGTGAAGCCCGTGTACAAGGAGCCATGGGAGATTCCCGGCGGGGGTGTCGAAGCTGATGAGTCTCCTCTCGAGGCCTGTGTCCGAGAAGTTCGAGAAGAATTGGACTTCGACCTGCGACACGCTCGCCTTCGCGCCGTTGACTATCGCAGGGCCGTGGAGGGAGTTCGTGGCGACGCGCTTCGGTTTGTCTTTGTCGGGGGGGTTCTCTCGGAGGAGGACACCGCAAGATTCCATCTGCAGACGAGTGAGCTGGCGGAATGGAGATTCGTCGACCTAGAGGATCTCGGCTCATATGTGACTCCCGTGATGGCACGTCGTATCCGAGCGTGCCTCGGTTCGACTGAGTTCGTCTACCTCGAGGAAGGCCACCCGACATAAGCAATACCCTCGGTCGTTCCCGTTCGAGCGACGCCCATCGTTCATGGTCTCCCATCTCTTGGACTGTATGATGAGATGGGATGGGAACCTCTGCCCACGATGGTGATCAGAGATGGCCAGGGGGATGTGCCGTCCTCGAACCATCCGCTTCGTCACAAGTTCTTCGATCTCTGCCCTTGAGAAGTACCGAACAACGGGATGCTAGATCGAAGGCGTGAGAGCGCCGCCCACCGCCTCTGAGTAAAAGACGAAGTTGACGATTCCGAAACCCTTCGTTGGTCTGCGGGCACTGGTATATGCCGATCAGGTGAGACACCGAGACACTGAGTCCCGTCTCCTCCTCGGCCTCGCGCGCTGCGGCCTGGGTCAAGGTCTCGCCCGTCTCGGGTTTCCCCGCAGGAAGGTTGTAGCGGGACCAAGCCGAGGGCTTGGACTCTTGAACCAGAACATAGCCACCGGCCTCATCGCCGATGAGGTTGCAACAGCCAATGATGAATGCCGGATCGTCCGTCATTTCTTGCCGACTTTCGCACTCGGTCCGATGCGGCCGCCGTGCCCAGCCGGCCCCGCCTGGAGGCGATGCCGGCCGGGCGAACGACGACGGTCTCGGGCTCAGCTGGCAGGAGTCAGGATTCCGAGCACGCCCTGGTCGTACTTCTTCGGCCCCGAGCTGAAGATGAGCGCCTTCTTCCCTCCGAAGGAGGAGTTGCCGATCTGCAGCCCCCACAGTCCCGGGATGTGGACGGGCATCCCGTTGGTGCCGTCGACAGTCCCGAGGAAATTCCCGGTGTTGGGGTCGAACGCGTTGATCCTCCCGTTGCCCAGGTTGCCGACCAAGAGGTCTCCGGCGAAAGGCCCGAAGCCCTTGGGGGCTATGGCGAGGCCCCAGGGCTCGTTGAGCGGGCTGCCGGTGCCTCCGTTGATCAGGTGCTCGAGGAGCACGCCGTCGGGGCTGTAGACGTCGACGTAGCCGAGGCCAGGACCCCTCACGACGTTAGTCTTCGAGGCGTTCTGCTTGGCGTAGCTCACGTAGATGTCGCTTCCGAGCGCCTGCACGTTGAACGGCGCGTAGCCCGCCGGGATGGCCGGGTCCACGAATTCGGACGGCGTGCTCACCGGGGCGAAGTCCTTGTCGAACACGTCGACCTTGGCATTGGCCACGTCGGCCGCGAAGAGCTCCGGTCCGGCCGTGGGAGAGCCCGAGATTGCCAGCCCCTTGAACACCGCCCCGGTCGGCGTCGTGCCACCCGGGCCTCCGGTGGGGCTGTCCTCGACCGTGAAGCTGGACCCGCCGTTCCATGCGGCGATCTCACCTGGCGACTGGGTCGAGCCGATTGAGTCGCTGTCGACGATGAACAGCGAGGGGCTGCCGCTCGTGCCACCGACGGGGAAAGACCCTGTCGAGTTGTAGACCTGACCGGTCGCGTTTTCACCGGGAACCGAGACCGTCAGCTGGAGAGTGACGGGGCTACCGTTCACGCCGCCGGTGTAGACAGTGGCTTTCCCCGAATTGTTGTCGGCGACCCAGATCGGGCCGCCTGGTGCAGCAGCCAGACCCACGCGTTCTTCAACTTGTGATCGACCAGCTTCGCTCCGTATGAAGCCTTGCTGGCCACCAGGTTCGTCTGCGCGAACGAGTTCTGGGTCGCGGCGGAAGCCGTCGCAGCCGGCGCGAACGCGGCGACGAAAGCCGCAGCCGTGACCACGGTGCCGGCATGTCCACGCCAAACGCCTCGTCGGGTGGCCGATTTCCGTTTCTCTACAGATATACCGACGTTCTTGAACTCGGTTGTAGCCATTGCTCACACCTTTCCCATCGACGATCGGTGATCCGGTAATCCAGCGGGACCGATCCGCCGGACCACCGCGCGTTACGGCGCGGGAGGCTGTGGGGATTGCGGGCGAGGCGGATCTGAATCGAGACGGGAGTGGCTGGTCGAGCCCGACTGATCAGGTTTCCGACGAAGCGCTTCACCGGAGTTCTCGACGCCCGGCGGCGCTCGGCACCGGACCGGGACCTCCCTGGCTTCGTCGGAGGATTGATGGTGATGGTTGAGCGGGCGACGGGGATTGCAAGTACGCTGACGTAGGCGTACGTGGACCCAGAGTACGCAGGGCGGACGTATGGGCAGATGGCGCAACGTCCCGACTGAAAGGAGCAGCAGTGCACAGAGGACACAAGTGGTTGTTCGGCAGGCACCATGGCGCTCTCGGCCGGAGCATTCTTCGGCGTTGCGGGGGCCGGATCTGCCCTCCGCGCCGCTTCGCCGGCGACCCACCCCGTCGCCGGCAACGGACACCAGGTCACCGGCGGCGTGGACCAACCCGGTCATCGTACTCCAGCTCTCGGCATGACGTTGAATTCGAACGACACGGCCACGTTCCCCACCACCGGCGACACCGGCACGTGGTCTACGGCGAAGAGGAAGATCACGATCCTGGTCCACGGCGGAGTCGCCACCTACCACGGGAAGGTCACCAGCTACGGCCTCAGCAAGCCGTCGAAGCCCGGAACGATGGCCAACACCAGCGGTAACAGCGAAACCTGGTACGTGGCCTGGACCAGTTCGCTTCAGCCCCCTCCGGGCATGCTGCGTCGGCAGCGGTGACCGGACGGCGGGCAATGAACCAGCGGTGACGAGCCGCTGCGAGGAAAAAACCGCAGTGGCCTCAAGGGATCCGGCGGGATCCGGGGGCCCCGTGGCGCGTTCGAACGCCGGCTGGGGTGAACGATGGGACAGATTTGGCGAACGATGGCACCGACGAGCGCCGAGCGTGTCTTCTACGCCACAATATGTGAACCGTGCTGCTCGACGACTACTCGGGTGATTTCGAGCCGAACTTCGACCTGACGCGCCTGAGCCGGGAGGCGCTCGCCGTCCTCGGTCGGGAGTGGTTGCTGCACGGCCATCTCCAGGACCGGATCGGAATGCCGCTGATCCTCGCCGGGCGGTCGCGAGAGGAGATGGAGCAGCTCGCCATCACCGAGTGGATGGGGGCGAGCCCGGTATACACGAGGCGGATGCAGCGGGCGCTCGGATTCGCAGGCACCGGGGTCGATACGATCTTCAAGGGACTGCAGCTGGACATCGGTGCACCACACCAATTCATGGACTTCCGGTACCGGATCCACGATGCCCATCATGGTGAGTTCTGGTTGGCGCACTGCGGCGCGCTCATGGACGTCGAGCCGATGGGCTCCGAATTCGTTCACGGCATGTGCCACACCATAGAGGACCCTACGTTCGACGCGACCGCCGTGGCCACCAACGCTCGCGCGCAGGTCAGACCGATCCATCGGCCTCCCCGAACACCCGCCGACCGCGCACCGCACTGCCATTGGACGGTGACGATCGATGCCGCCAACGATCCGGTCGTACCTCATCCGAACGTCGCGGAGATCGAATCGTCCCGGGTCGCGTCGGTTGAGGTCCACGTTCCTGACGTCGGCGGCGAGCCAGGCGGGTGGGACGACTACAGCGGTCCGTTCGATCCGGAGTTCCAGCTCGAAGACCTCTCCCAGCGGGCGCTGGTCGTCACCTGCCAGGAGGTGGCCGTCCAGAGCCACCTCCTGTTCAGGTCGTACCTGCTGGCCGCCGCGCAGGCGTTCGGGTGGGCCGAGGCGGCCACCCTCGGCCCGAGGGTGTTCACGGGGCTGGGAGGAATCACGGCGCAGCGCCTGTCGGTCGCGATGGGTGTCGGCGAGGGGGCGGTCGGCATTGCCAAGCTGCTTCAACTCCACCCGATGTTCTGGCCGCGCACCTATGTCGACCTGGAAGTGGAACTCGGGGAAGACGAGCAAGTGCGGGTCTCGCTCCGGACGTGCCCGGCCCTGGAGGGGGAGGACGGACTGACCTGGTTCGCGGGGTTGGGCGGGCCGTCGGACCGGGCGCTCGACGCGATCGTGCAGGCGGTCGACCCGCGCGCCCGATGCGTCCCCTCCCGCCTTCGCACCGGCGAGCGGTTTGCGTACACGGTCGAGATCGACCCGGACGCCGAACCCGCGACGGACCCTGACGAGGTCGTGCTCGCCAAGATCAGCACCGGATCGGCGTTTGTCTTCAGCCCCCGGAGGCGGCCGAGCTGAGCCGGGGCTCCTCGTTCCAACATCGTCGTCTCCACCACGACGGGCGAGACGAGGGAGCGGCAGTGCTGCGCCGGTCCTCGAGTTGGCGTCACGATCGGTTCGAGGTGACGCAACGGGGGTGGACACCGATCCCATCGAGGTCCACCATCCCCGCAGGAAGCCGGCGACTTTCACACTGCGACGTGGCGGGTGGCTTCGGCGGCGCATCGATCCTTCCGAGGATTGCGGAAGGAAAGGGGAGGTGACGATCGTGCGAAAGCCGATTGGATTGCTGGCAGTCTCGATGTTGTTGTCGACGCTCGTTGGTGTGGTCGTGGCTCCCGGCTTGAGCGCCGCGTCGAGCACGGCCCCTCCAGCGTCGGGCAATGTCGGATGCAAGGTGTCGGGAAACGCCACATTCTCCCCTTCGCTCACGCGGCACGGGAGTCCCGGTGGTGACAAGTTCACGATGAAGATCAAGTCGAACAATTGCGGCGGGACGGTGACCGCGGGTGGCGCGGTGGTCAACGTGACCGGCGTGAAGTTGACGGTGACCGGGTACTGGAACCCGGCCAACTCCTGCGCCAGCCTGCCCACCGACACCTTGGGCGTGGTGACGTGGAAGTACAAGTGGATCTCCACGCCCGCGATCGCGCCGACGACGGTCGTGACCAGCGGCGGGACGCCTTGGGTCGCCAGCGGCACCATCTGGGAGTTCACCTTCCCGGCCGGGGGCGCCATCACCAGCTCTAGTGGGTCGTTTGCCCCGGTCTCCCCCATGACCGTCGCGTTCAACACGGCGATGCCGAACACGTGCTCTCCGGGATGGGGTCCCTATCCGACGACGACCATCACTGTTGGCGGGAGCTACTTCATCCTCAATTGAGCGTGTTCACTGAGACCTGACGCGCACGTGTGATCTCGACGCATGGAGCGGGACGAACCTCGGCTGAGCCGACAGCGTCTGCCGGGAGAGCCGGTCCTCGCTACTTGTACGATTTCGCGATGTGCTCGAGCCACGAGGCCGGCGCGGCGTCGAGCAACGTGGCGAGGTTGAAGTAGTCCCACCACCGGGTGATCCGGCGGTCAGCGAGCTCCATGACCGAGGTGAACGGGAGCGTCACTGTCACGCCCCCTTCCCAGGTCCAGGTTTCGCGGTGCTCGGTCACTACGAAACCGTCGGCTGCGATGATCGGTCCGTCGTGCAACTCGTAGCCGGCGAGCGGGTCGAGGCCCAGGCGGAGCCTCGCTGCCGTCTCCTCAGGACCGAACGCGCCCGGTTCGAGGCCGGAGACCGGCACGTCGATGTAGTGGCCCGCCGGCGCCATCAAGGCCCCGCAACCGTCGAAGTCACGGAGCGCGAGCCTCTTCCAGAACTCCCGCACGAGCTCGGTGTTGGCGACATCGGTTTCCGTCATGCTGGACCTCTCGTATTCTCTGCGAGGGCCGCGTACGAGGCGGCCGGGTGGCTCCATCATGCCGAGTTGTGGCATGCCGAGTTGTGGAGAGGATCCTGGGCGCTGCGATGGCAGGGCGATCGCCGAGTGAGATGACCCACTCGATAACGGTGAATGCCCGGTGGAATGGCGATACTGGCAAGGAAACACCGGGGGGTTCATGCTGCTCCAGCCGGGTGATCCGGAGGTTGAAATGTCGAAGAGCAGGAATTCCCTCGCCGGAATTCGTCCGGGCACGGTCGGCGGTTGCCGTGGTTTGCGTCCTGACGGTCACGGTCGTGACGACTGGGCTGGCTCGTGCTTGAATTCCGGGTTCCGACGGGGTGATCAACAGTTGCTACAAGACCAAGGGCACGAACCACGCCGTGACCGTCGAGACTCGACCGCCCAATGCCCGGCGGGCTACACGAGCCTGAACTGGAACAGGACCGGACCGCCGGGACCGACTGGCCCTGCCGGACCAAAAGGTGCAAAGGGCTCACAGGGTCCGGCCGGGACTTTCACCAAGCCTTCTCGGTGGCATCGATCGACGGTTTCACGCTTGACGACACGTCGTTCACCACCGTCGTATCCAGCCCGTCGGTCCCCGCCGGCTCCTATGTCGTGAATGCAACGGTCGATGTCGGGGTAGCCGTGATATCCAGTCCGGTGACCTTCGGCTGCTTCATCACAGGTGCGAGCGGCAACTCGAGCTACGGGACGCTCACCCCGGAGAACGGTCTGACGACGATCCCGCTCACCGACGCGGTCACGTTGAGCGAACCATCAACCGTCTCGGGGTCAATGCGCCACCCACTGGCGGCACCGGACAAACCGCTGGGGAGAACCTGACCACCACTGGGGTGAACACGCTCGACTAACGACGGTGCTCGGCCGCCGGGTGCGTTCAACCGACAGGTCGACGGAAACCCATCGGTGACCGCTCAATACGGGCCGTAGACGTAGTGGCCGTCGTCAGGGTGGTGGTACCACCCCATTGACGCTGCCGTTCCCCCGTCGACGTGCAACGTTTGGCCCGTGACATAGCTCGAGAGACCAGAGGCGAGGAACACGGCGGCTCCTGCGCACTCGTCGACGTGGCCGGGCCGTCCCATGGGCACCGTCAGGCCCATGCGCTCGGTGGCGCCTGAGGGTGCCACTGCCAATAGGCCCTCGGTGAGGGTGATGCCCGGCGCGATGGCGTTGACCCGGATGTCGTGGGGGGCGAGCTCGAGGGCGAGCGTCTTGGTGAGGTTGATCACCCCTGCCTTTGCGGCCGCGTACGCGGCGTACAGGGGAGCCGCCCAACGCCTTCGATCGAGGTGATGTTGATCACAGTGCCACCGTGGCCGGCCCTGACGATGTGCCCGGCCACCGCCTTCGTGCAGAGCAGCACGTGCTTGAGGTTGGCCCCGTACAGCGCGTCGAAGCCGTTCTCACTGGTCTCGAGGAACGGTGCGACGAAGACACCCCCGGCATTGTTGACGAGCACATCGACGGTGCCGAACCGCTGATCGTGGCCGTCAGAGCGGCGTCGACCTGCTCGCCGTCGCGGACGTCGGTCGGCACCGAGAGGCCGTCGACCTCCGTCGCCACCTTGGCGCTCGTGTCCGGGTCGCGCTCCCAGATCGCCACTTGGGCGCCGAAAACCCGCATCCCGTTGGCGATACCCCGTCCGATTCCGGCGCCGCCTCCGGTCACGACCACCACCTTTCCGTCGAGCCGGGCTGATGCGGGGTCGAGGACCACGGTCAAAACCTACCGGCTGAATGTGATCGGGACTCCCCGTGTGCACTGGGGAGGGAGAGGGGAGGAGGGGAGGGGGGGGGGGGGGAGGGGAAGGGGGGAGGGGGGGGAGGGGAAGGGAGGGGGAGGGGGGGAGGGGAGGGCCAGTAGGTCGCAGAACCCGCGCCACCCGGTGCCATCGACGACCTTCTGGGTGACCTCGTCCATCCGTTTTCCTCCGTGGCTCCGCTGCCGCGGCTCGCTCCAGGTCGGGCTGTCAGATCTTGCCGAGCTCGCGGAGCCAGGAGACGAGCCGTCCCAGGCCCTCATGGAGGCTCATCGGGTCGTAGCCGAGCCGCTCGGCCGTCGGGTTGGTCGGCGACCGGATGGCGCGGACCCGGCCTGCCGCGGCCTCGGCGATCGCCATCAGGGTGGGGCCGAACGCGGCGGTGAGCGCGTCGGGATCGGAGCGGTAGTCGACGTCCTGGACCCGGTGGTCGACGCCGGCGATCTCGACAGGCGCGGTTGCATCCCGCCGTGGTGCTGATCTCGTCCTCCGGACGGCCGACGAGCCAGTACCGTTCACCGGCCACGCCGCGATCGAGTGCGGCCACGGATCCCCATGCCACATCGGCGGCGGCCACCCACGTGACGGGGAAGTCGAGGAACATTGCGATCCGGCCGCGGAACTGGAAGCGAGCAGGATGGCGTTGAAACTCGTCGGGTGCAGGTGCTCCGGGACGCAAGGCTGGGCCCGTAGATGGCGCCGGGGTGGCAGGTCAAGACGTCATCGCCGTTCGCCGCTCGTTCGTGGACCGCACGAAACGCCGCCAGCTTGGTGACCGTGTAGGGGTCATCGGGCGGATGAGCGAGGACCGGTGCTTCCTCGTAGGGACCCGGTTGGCTCAAGTCGAAGAACGTGGCCGTGCTCAGCGCGACGACTCGGCGCATGCCCAGGATCCGGCCGGCGTCCAACACGTTGGTGGTGCCGACGACGTTGACGGCGTGGAAGTCGGCGATGTCCTGACTCGCTCCGCCCAGCAGGGCTGCAGTGTGGATGGCCGCTTCGCATCCCTTGGCGGCCGCCAGCACGTCGTCGGCGTTGGTGATGTCACCCTGAACCAGATCGACACCGAGGGGAAGGAGTGCCGCGGCCCTTGTCGGGGTTGCGGACAAGTGCCCGGACATGGTCACCGCGGTCAGTGAGCTGCTCACAGACGTTGGCGCCGGTCAGGCCGGTTCCGCCGGTCACGAAGATGGAATTCATGGGAGATCTCCTGTGCGTGAGGATTGGAAGAGCACGGTCATGCCTCTGGCTGACGCTGCCACGGGAATGCCGAAGCGCTCGTTGTAGAACGCGAACCGAGTCGGCGATCGTCGTCAGGTCGAGGCCGAAGTCTTCGGGCGTGTAGCTCCCCGGGCCCGAGCGATGCTTCGAACTCTCTGACCACCAGTCGCTCATGCGCCGACGCGCCTCATCGCTCAGGTCGTCGCCCAGTTCTGCGTAGAGCCGGCTCACCTGACCGATCGGGTCGCGCTGCACCGCCTCGAAGGACGCGTCATGGAATCGATCCTCGTTGCCCCGGTCGTGGAACGCGATCAGCCGCTGGAGCGCGGTCCGCCACACCTCGCTGTTGTGGGTGCCGATGGCCACCGGGTCTGGGCCGTTCCGTCAAGGTCGTGGCCAGGGTGCTGTACAAGGAGCACACCGAGGGCAGCACCTTGCCGACGTCTCGATGGGTCATGACGAACCGGGCGTCGGGGTATACCGCCGTCGAACGCGTCCATCGACAACATGTGGGCCGGAGTCTTCAGCCACCATCGATCGGGTGGGCAGCGCCACTGCAGCAGCTTCAGGACCCGCCGGTGGTACCGGTAGGCCGGTTCCATGTCGCACTGGAGGAGCCACCTGGTGTAGCTCGGGAACGTATCGACATGCCTTCGAAGATCAGGGACCGGAACTCCGACGCCATCAGGAGCAGGCACTCCTGGGGACCATCCGCCGCGGTCGGCAACATCCCGGCGAAGCCGGGAAACATCTCGTTGGTGAAGTCGATGCCCGCTTGGGCGAGCGTGATGCGAGGGTCACTGTGCTCAGTCGCCGTCTCCGGTGGCGGGCACGGATCGGCAGCTTCCCAGACCCCGCAGCGACCGCCGGCCCGGATCCTGCGCCAGTAAGAAGCTCAACGTGGTGGACCCGGTTCGGGGAAGACCGAGTCCGAACAGCGGCGCCACGATCTGCTGTCCGTCGATCTCTGGGTGCCTGCGGTACCACTGCTCGACCAGGAGCCGGTTCACCAGGTACCCGACGATCTGGTCTGACATCGCGCCGACACCCAGCTCGTTCAGCGCCGCCTCGGTGTTCAAAGCAGTGAACGAGGACCTCGAGACCTTCACGCCACGTGTCACTCTCACCGAAGTCGTGAGACCCGGCTCTCTCGCATGCTGTTGCCACCAGTTGGTCGACCTGCAAGGTGTGACGCGAAGCCAGGTCGTTGTCGGCCATCAGGCGAAGTTCCCTTGATTGGTGATGTTCACCACGAACCCGACCTACTCGGCCCGCAGCTTCTCACGCTTTCCGACGGACACCCGGTCGCCGCTCTTTTGGTTGCCCCGCAAGGTGGCGTCGTGCCCTCATACACAGAGCGACCTCCCCCGGTTCTCCAGTGACCACTTCGTGACGGTTGAGACCGCCGGTACGTCCGAGGTTAAGTCACGTGGTGAAATGCCCGCCATCTCCATCGGTTCGGCGAAGGCTCGCACCGTCCCCCTTGGGCGAGGACGATGCGAGCGGGTCCCCTCGATGCCCTCATTCTCTCGGCGGCGCCGTACTCCTCATGGCGGCTTGGGTTTGACAACACGAACGACCAGTCTCGGTGACGGCGCCTCCCGGGCGGGTTCAGTAGCACCCGCAAGCCGGTGTCGGGCCTCTGCAGCCCCCAGCCGCCCCGATACAAACGTGCGACTGGTGCGTGGCCGGGAAACCAACGTGTCGTTCTGCCTCCGCATCGCACACACCGGCGGTTTGGCGCCCGTGCCGCAACCCGTCCGCGAGTATGGCGGTCATCCGGTCCGCTCTCGCGGCATCCGCCGTCCTGTGGTGACGCCCAACGACCAACGGATCGCCGCGCCAGGGATCATCGGCGCCGCGGTGCTGGAGATGCGTGTCACTGACGCCACCGGCGCACGGGGCCCCCCACAACTCGGAGTGGCTCTCGGGTCGCGGTTGCTCAGGGTCTTCTCAGCCGGCTTGGGCCACCAGGTCTGATCCGCCAGTGAGTCGGGAGGTGGGCGATCGAGGCGGTTTGCAGTCATCTCGCTTGTAGGCCTCGTTGCATCGTTGGGCATCGCTGTCGTAGGCGCCGTCCCTGCGAGTGCGGCGCCGAAGAATTTGATTCTCAACGGAAATGCCGAGTCGGGGGCGGGCAGTTCAACCGGCGCAGTAGTTCCCGTCCCGGACTGGACGGACTCCACAGGAACGTCGTTCACCGCTGTCAAGTATGGAGCGACCGGCGACGGGTTCCTCACTGCGTCGTCGCCTGGGCCGACGAACCGTGGAGTCAACTTCTTCGCTGGAGGGCCGAACGATCCCGATGACTCCATTGTCGCAACGCAGACCGTGAATCTTGCGCCGTATGTCAACTCCATCAAGACCGGCCATGTGACGGCCAAGCTCGCAGGATGGCTCGGCGGTTCGGGCACGTGGACCGACGAGGCCTTCGTCGAGTTGGACTTCAAGAACAGCAAGGGTTTTCTCGTCGGGTCTTGGATGACCCTTGGGCCCGTCACCGAATCAGACCGGGGCGGCAAGACCGAGCTCGTGGAGCAGTCGGATTCCGCGACCGTACCGAAGAGTGCCCGGAGCGCTTCGTACAGCTCAGCTTCGGCCGTGAAGCCGGGCAGACGTACAACGACGCCTTCGCCGACGACATCCGGTTGAAGCTGGCGGGCATCTGACCTGGGGCGGTCGCTGTTCCGACTTCGCTGCTAGGCTGGTGAACGGTTCGCACGGCGAGGCGACCGAAACACAGGCGACTGAAGCCAGAACACCGCATCCACCAGCGAACCGCCATTCCGATGCGCCCACCTCTCGAGGGTGCGACTGAGCGCCAAGCTCATCGGCGTTGTCGCACTAGTATGTGCTGCGATGCGCGAGAACGTTTGATGCCCGGAAGTCGGTTGCGATGGATCGACGGCGACAGGTTGGTCCCACTGGCCCGGCCCGGCGCCACCCTCGTCGCCGGAAAGCTACTCGAAAGGAGCGGATCCACGATCGACGTGGACAGCACCAACCGGTCCGTCGCTGCCAGTTTCAAGGACTTTCATCGAAAGCTGTTGGCCACGACTCCGGAGCGCTCCCGGCGCAGTTGCGGCCCCAACAGCGCCAGTGCGCCGACCAGGCTGACGACAAGGCCGACGAGGAAGACGGCCACGGCGAAGGTCGGGCCTTTCCACTCCCAGAGTGCGCCGAACATGGTGGAGGCGGCGAAGGCAGCGAGCGCCATGGCGGCACCCAGAGGCGAACCGCTGGCCCGCTGCTGGTCGGGCAGGATGCTGGTCGCGACGACGGCGAGAATGCCGTCAGTGGCGCGTAGTAGGTGCCGAGCGCGCCGAGCATGAAGATCAACGAGACGGGTCCCGGACCGCTTATGAGGAGCATGGCATCGACGACCAGCAGCAACGCCTGACCGCCGACGAATACGTGGGTCGGGCCGATGCGATCGGCCAGGCGCCGTAACGGGAGAGCCAGGAACAAGTAGGCGAGTGCGGTGCCGACGTAGAGGAGTGGGAAGAAACGGGTGGTCATGCTGCTTCGCTGCTGGAAGGTGGCATAGACGAGGGCGTCGGCGATGGTGACCAGGCTCAGGGCCGAGCCGGCGCAGACCAGTCGACGGTATTCCGGGAGGCGAAGTAGTCCAAAGGCTCCACGAAAGGAGATGGACCTCTGCGGGATGGAGTGGCTTTTCGCCAGTCGGTTGCGAACGAGCAACACCAGCACAGCCAGGCCGCCGAGTGCGATCCAGAAGCTGGCCCGGAATATGACTTCGTAGCCTCCCGGGACCGCTGACAGCAGTACGAAAGCGAGGATAGGCCCGACGAGCGCCCCCAGTGTGTCCATCGCACGGTGAACCCCGAAGGCCTCGCCGAGGCGTCCGGGCAGCGCTGACTGGGAGATCAGGGCATCGTGTGGGGCTGTTCGCAGTCCCTTCGCCGCACGGTCGGCATACAGCATGCCGGTAGCCGGGATCCATGCGTTTTGTGCCACCACAAGGCCGACGCGGTGGCCGCGGAGACCCCATAGCCGATTCCCGCCACTTCCTTGTAGCGCCGGTGACGGTCGGCGATGGCACCGCCGATCAACGTGGTGGCGGCGGCCAGCACCTGGTACACCCCGTTGAACAAACCGAACTGAAATTGCTGAAACCTAATTGAACGTAAGAAAGAGCGGCACGATGGAGTTGACCATCTCTGATGAGACATCGGTCAACATGCTGGTAAAACCCAGGTACACAACGTTGGCGGTTACTGCTGGCTGCCACCAACGACCCTTTGTCTCAGACGACGCAGACGACGCAGTCCCAGTGTTTCGAACGTCCTTTAGTGACGGATACAACGGGAACAGCGGCCCTGAATGCTCATCCGTACAAACTTACGTTACCGTAGACGTGGGTTCAGCGCGCCTGGGCCCGAATTGTTGGAGAGCGGGGAGAGAGCGTTCCCAAGTGTCTGAGAATGATCTTACTCAGTCGCGGGCTTTGTCCGAAGACCCCGACGGGGAGCCTGAAGGCCGCGCGCGCTTGTCGCTGAGCAAGCCGTGGCGGATCGCGATCCTCGCCGCGGTCCTCGGCGTGGCCGCGGCCACCGTCTTGTTGCCACTGCTCGGCGGTGGATCTTCCAAGGTCGTGAACGCGGCGTCCGACAGCGTTCGACCGCTTCCCGCTGGAGGCATCGATGGCGGTTCCTACCTGCTGACGCGCAGCACAAACCTCGACCAGAATTACGGTCTCGTCGGCCTGGTCGCCAAGGGCGATCCCCAAGGGCCCCGCATCCTCTCCACTTTGCACTGTGACCGGGTGGACTTCGAAGGCGGTCGCGGCCTTTGCCTTCGCCGTGCCACCAGCTTCTTCGGTAGCACCGAGGCGATCGTCTTCGACAACCAATTCAAACTTCTCCATACAGTCGAGCTCTCCGGCTACCCGAGCCGCGCCCGGGTGTCGCCCGATGGCGCTACGGGGCGACCACAACGTTCGTCAGCGGAGACAGCTACGCGACGATGGGGCAGTTCTCGACTCGGACGGACATCATCGACCTGTCCTCTGGCCGTGTTCTGTTCGACCTGGAGAAACTCAACGTCACCAAGGATGGCCAACCATTCCGCGCCGCCGACTTCAACTTCTGGGGAGTCACCTTCGCCAAGAACGGTCACACCTTCTACGCCACATTGGGCACAGGTGGCACTACCTATCTCATCAAAGGCGACCTGGAGACCCGGAAGGCAATGGTGCTGGTTTCGGGAGTCGAGTGCCCGTCGCTGTCGCCCGACGGTACGTGCATCGTGTTCAAATCTCGCAACCCCGGCGCTGTCGTCACCTGGCGGCTCTCGGTCCTCGATCTTTCGAACTTGGAGTCCTACCCCTTGGCCGAAACCCGGGACGTGGACGATCAGCCGGCGTGGCTCAACAACGACACCGTTATGTACGGTCTGGTCGACAACTCCTCAGATCCGAGCGGGGACGGCGGTCAAATCAACCTGCCCGCGCTGACCACCGGCGGATCCATCGCTGACCGATACTTGGGCGGTCCCCGCCAGCGGCCGGGGAACGCCTCACCTGCTCGTACGAGGGGCGTGGTCCACGGTGGTCCCCCACTCCTGACTCAGGGTTTCGTCGAAGGCCTATCCGATCTGGGGCTCATGGCAAGAGTAGAACCACGGAAGTCCTCGAAATGCGTGCCGACGCCACCGCCCGGCTGGTGCTCCCCGTCTTGGTCGAGCGCCCGGTCGTCTCATCGGATCTGGTCGTGATCCGTGTTGCGGTATCCGAACGCACGGCGAGGACAGCCCTCGCCCTGTTGGCTGAGCGAGGCATCGTCGAGCCCCACCCTCAGGCGACGGTCCGGCCGGGCCGGCCCCGACGCTTTCGGGTGGCGTCCGAGCTCGTCGCCATCGCCGCGAACCGGAGCCCGCTCTGAATTTCAGAGTTGTACCGGTACCGCCCAGTCCAGCTCCTGGCGAACCATGCACCATGTCAGGGGATCAGACCCAATCGGCAATCCCCCGGGCTGCCGATATGCTCCGCAGCCGTGAGCTCGGCGCGATCGGTGCCGCTGGTCGCCGAAGTCCCAGGTGAGCCGGGATCCGAGGCAAACCATGGGATCGTCCTGACCAGCCTCGCCGGAGACGGCGGTCGTTTTGTTTACCAAACCGGATGATCAGATCCTCGTGGCGGTCTGAAGCATGGGACCGGGGTCGGGCCAAGAGCGCATCTGTCGGCGGTCACGTCAGGCTGATTCATCAATGGTGGACCCACATGGAGGCCAGGCGCAACGCCGGCTCTCCACTACCTGTTTGTCGGACTTGGCCCTCTGGCCAGCCCAAAAAGCACTCCTAACGCAGCTGCATTCGAACCCCAGATTGCTATATATCCGACTATCCCTGTGGGTATCGAACGGTCGTCGTACTAGGTGGGTGGTGTCTTTCGCGTCATGAAGCGCGCTGACCTGGTGAGGCTCGATTCGCGTTCTCGGCGGGGATCTGGGAGAATTACATCGTTGTAGTTCTCGGCTCCGGAGGGACCCATGGCGCTCGGTGTGGCCAACAAGCAAGGCGACCTGCTCGACGACGTGACGAGGTTCTGCGACGAGACGCTCGAGGCGCATTCGATCTATGTCTTCTTGCACCGCGAGCGCGATCGGCTCTTCCCCGACGTCGCCTTCAGCGATCTCTTCGACGACAAGGGCCGACGTTCGGTGCCGCCCTCGGTCGTCGCCGTGGTCATGGTGCTCCAGCGCCTCGAAGGGCTCTCTGACCGCGAGGCGGTCGAGCGCTACTGCTTCGACAACCGGTGGCGTTACGCCGCCGGAGTCGGTGGTTACGACACTGAGGGGTGGACGAGCTTCGCCCACACCGTCCTCGTCGACATGCGCGAGCGCCTGCGGCGCTCCGAACATCCCAACCGCATCTTCGACGTCACCCGTGACGCCGCCAAAGAGGCCGGGCTCGTCGGACGCAAGCGCGTGTTGGATTCGACGCCGCTCTATGACGCGGTGGCCACCATGGACACCGTGACTCTCATCCGCTCGGCCATCCGGGGCGTGCTCAAGGTGGCCGATCCCGAACTGGCCGCCCCCGTGCGCGAGGCCATGAAGAGCGGGGACGACTACGCCAGCGCGGCCAAGCCCCAGATCGACTGGGACGACCCCGCCGCCCGTGACGCCCTCGTCGACAGTCGGGCCAAGGACGCCTATGGCGTCCTGTTGCTTCTCGACGGAAGAGAGCTCGGCTCCGAGCTCGCCCAGGCCGCCACTCTGCTCGCCACCGTCGTCGGCCAAGACATCGAAGAGAGCGAGGGCGCCACCTTTCGCATCGTGCGCGGCGTGGCGGCTGATCGGGTCATCTCGACGGTCGATCCCGAGGCCCGCCACGGCCACAAGACCCAGGCCAAGGGCTTCGATGGCTACAAGGGCCACGCGGCCGTCGACCCGGACTCAGAGATCATCACCGAGACCGTCGTCAGCGCGGGCAACGTGGGCGATGCCGCCGTGGCCGAGGACCTCATCGCCGATCTGCTCGCCGACGAGCACGCACCCACCCCGAGTGACGACGAGGGCCGTGATCAAGCGCGGAGCGAGGCGAGCCACCGTCTATGGCGACAACGCCTATGGGACCGGGCCCTTCCAAGAGCGTCTCGAGGACGAGGGCATCGAGTCGAGGTGCAAGACCCAGAACCCGGTGGCCGCCGGCGGCCTCTTCACCAAGGACCGCTTCGACGTCAACGTCACCGCGGGTACGGTCACCTGCCCGGCCGGTGTCAGCGTGGCGATCCGCCCTCAGCGCAAAGGCGGCGGCCTGGCGTACTTCAAAGACGCTTGTACCACCTGTGCGATGCGACCCGAGTGCACCACGTCGCCCGGCGGACGCACCATCGGCATCGGTGCCCACGAAGAGGCGCTCGCCCGCGCCCGCCGACGCCGGCGCGACCCCGAGTGGCAAGACGACTACCGCGCCACGCGCCCAAAGGTGGAGCGAAAGCTCGCCCACCTCATGCGCCGCCGACACGGTGGCCGCCGAGCTCGGGTCCGCGGCACCGTGAAAGTCGGCGCCGATTTCAACCTGTTGGCCGCCGCCACGAACCTGGCCCGTCTGGCCGTACTCGGCGTGCAAAGCAGCGTCGAGGGTCGTTGGGAGGTGGCCTGAGCGCCACATGCAGCCCCTCGCGGACGTCCCCGGGCACTGTCCCGGTCGCCTGGCGCTCTATATGGGTCGCCTGGCCGGCCCGGCTCCCGCGGCGACAGCCGCGTCGTGCGGCGGCGTGGCTTTCGCGAACAGCCCGTCCGGTCAATACCGACCCCTCGTTTCACACCACCCACCTAGAGCAAGTTCATACGATGGACACACGCAGGTAGTGACAACTTCATTCTGAGCAGCCAGGCTCACTGGATGCTCGTCCGGGTTGGCTGCCAGTTCGAGTTTGAGACGGTGCAGGTGACGCCGTCGCTGTGGCAAGTACGGCCCCACCCCGATGGCGAGCATCGCATCGTCTCTGAGACCTGGTATCCTCCGGCGTCGACATACACCTATGTCGACGCATACGGCAACCAATGCGACCGCGTCAGCCTTCCGCCTGGGCATTCGGTCATGCGCTACGACGCCACCGTTGAAGTTTCCCCTAAGCCGGACGAATCAAATGAGGAGGCAGGCGCTTCTGCCTTGGAGGACCTTCCTGATGAGGCCTTTGTCTTTCTGCTCCCCAGCCGGTTCTGCTGGCCCGACACGCTCCACGATCCTGCTTGGGACTTGTTCGAGCCCGTGGAGCCCGGGTGGTCCCGCGTCCAGGCTGTCTGCGACTGGATCCACGAGCAGATCCGTTACGAGGTAGGTGCCAGTACGGCATTCACGACTGCCTACGACGTGTGGCGGTCAGGCACCGGCGTGTGTCGGGACCTCACACAGCTTGGCATCACATTGTGTCGGGCGCTCAATGTGCCGGCCCGCTACGTCGCCGGGTATCTGCCCGACATAGGCGTCAACGCACCCGAACTCCCGATGGATTTCTGTACTTGGTTCGAGGCCTGGCTCGACGGCCGCTGGTGGACGTTTGATCCCCGTAACAACGAGCGGCGCCGTGGGCGAGTCGTGATCGCCAAGGGACGAGACGCGCTTGACGCGGCGATGGTCACCACTTGGGGAGCCGCCGAGCTGACGTTGATGACGGTGTGGGCCGACGAGGTCACCGATGTTGGCTGATACCTTCTCGGGTGCGGAAGACCTCTACCTGCTGGAACAGAGCTTCCGTTACACGTATGCGAGTCCGGTACGGCGGCTCCGTCATCGGCTGATGGTCGTACCACGGGCCGAGCACGGGAGGCAGTATCGCTTCGATCACGGGCTCACGGTGTCAGGCGACCCCGTGCACGTGGAAGTGACGTCCGACAGCTTCAACAACCACGTTGTCGACGTGCGCGCATCCACAGTCGCCGAGTACATCGAGTTCGACGTGTGGGCCCTGATGAGCCACGCGGAAGTAGCGAGTTCATTGAGTTGCCGTCCGCCTCTCTCGACGATCGGTACCTACTGGCACCTACGCCGCTGACTCAGGTGAATGAGATGATGGCCGAGGTGGCACGAGACCTGTCGGGTGCAAGCTCGGGCGATCTCGACCTCGTCGAGCGCGTCTGTGCGTGGACCCACGAGGCATTGACCTACCAATACGGCGTCACCGGCGTTCGCACCGACGCCGCGTCGGCGCTTGCAGGGGGAAAGGGTGTGTGCCAGGACTATTCCCATGTCGTGCTGGCTCTGTGTAGGGCCGCCGGCCTTCCCGCCTGCTACGTGTCGGGTCACCTGGTAGGTGAGGGAGGGTCGCACGCCTGGGTAGAGGTGGTGGTCGACGACTGGTTGGCCACCACCGGCGGGGCGGTTGCGGTGGCCTTCGACCCGACTCACAACCGTCGAGCGAACCAGGGCTACTTCACCGTTGCCGTCGGACGTGACTATGCGCACGTTGCGCCGACTTCAGGAACGTTCGAGGGCGGGGGTCCCGGTGTGCTGTCAACTCGCAAGCGCCTCGGTAGGGCGAACACCGACTCGGCCCATGGCTACGCGATGCAACGGAAACGACGGGGCGCGATCATCTGAGATCGGTGACTACAACCAGGCCACCACGGGTGCTTGTGTCTCAGCAAGCCTGTGGGCGGACAGGTGGGATTGACTCTTACCCGCCAAACTCGTGAGCGCAGCACGCGATCCAAGAGACTTTTGCCGCCGATGGCATAGCCCATGTCGACGGATAGGATGTCCCAAGCATGACGTTGTGCTCCCCTCGGCAGCGGGGAGCCTGGTGCATGAATGTTCACAAGGCCAAGAGGTCCACCACCAAGAATCGCAACACCGGCGACGGTGACATAGCTCATGACATCGTCGACATTTGTTCCTTGACTCCGCACTCCGGTGATGCGCCGCAGTTGATACGAATGACCTAGCCCTTCAGTCTCATTCATTCGCTCCAGCTGCGCTGAGGTCAACCATGTCACGAAGACGTGAGCACGCGAACCGGCCGTCTCGACAAGAGTGGCCGGTAGCGCGCCATACCCAGCGAGATGAGCCCCGTAGACGACGTCAACTCCGTCCACTTCCGCTGCGACCACGGGTATGCACCCATTTGGCGACAACGGATCGAGGAATCGGTCTTCGCCGAACTTTCTGGTCAATTGGGCCGGGGCAGCATTGGAACCGATCGCAAGGATCGGGTATCGCCGGGTCGTCCGGTCGGGAAGCAGGCTGAGAGAAGAGAAAGGCTCTGTCCGTCCCGCCAACCACAGAAAGGAGTGGGAAGGAACATCGAAGGGGTACGCGAGCGGGTCCAAAGGAAAGGCCACATCCTTCGCTTTCAGGGTATCTGGCAATGTTGTTCCGGGTTCGAGATCGACCCGTCACTGACCTCGAGGACCCCGGACTTCTGCGAATTCTGTCCGGCGCACTGGGGCAGCTCAATCGATTCCCGATTCCCGATTCCCGAAGTCTGCCAGCATTCGTCATGGAGGCGTATCAGAACCCTGAAATCGAGAAGCCGAGGTCATCTTTGGGCCAGGGAGAGCAGAGCGGACGCTCAGCCAGCCTCGATGGAGAATCCATCGTAAGTCTGCAAGACCCCGTAGAACTCCGGGCGTCGGTCCCGAAACAACCCGAATGCGGCGCGCGCCTCGGCAATCTCATCGAGGTCGAACACGGCGGTGATGGTGGTGGACGACCCATCCGCAATCTCGGCGACGATCGCTCCGGTTTCGTCGGCGATGAACGAGTGGCCGTAGAAGGTCAGATCACAAGCATCGCCAGACTCGGTCCCGATCCGGTTGGACGCAACGAGCGGCATGGTATTGGCGGCACTGTGCCCCTGCATTGCCCGCTGCCACGGCCCCACTGTTTCAAGGTTCGAGTTACTGGGCTCGCTCCCGATCGCAGTCGGGTAGAGGAGGACCTCCGCTCCTGCGAGTGCCATGGCTCGGGCGCACTCGGGAAACCACTGGTCCCAACAGATGGCCGCACCGACAACGCCATAGGCCGTGCTCCAGACGCGAAACCCCGTATCGCCGGGCGAGAAGTAAAACTTCTCCTGGTAGCCGGGACCGTCGGGGATATGGCTCTTCCGGTACAGCCCGAGGTCCTTACCATCGGCATCGATCATTGCGAGGGAATTGAAATGTACGGCATTGGCTCGTTCGAAGAAGGAGATCGGGAGCACGATCTCCAGCTCACGCGCAGACAGCGAAACCGGTCGAGCAACGGGTTGTCAGGATAGGGAACGGCATGGGCGAAGAAGGCCGGATTCTGGTCCTTGCAGAAATACGGGGTGGCAAACAGTTCCTGCAAAAGGACCACCTGGGCGCCTTGTGCCGCAGCTGATCGCACAAGCTCCTCTGCTTGCACGAGGTTTGCTTCGAGGTCCCAGGTGCAGGACATCTGTGTGGCGGCAACTGCGAGCTTCCTCATGTCACCGCGTTGGCACCGGGCGTGCGCGTTGTGGGCTGTTGGAGCGTGATGCAGTGCACCCCGCCTCCGTACTCGAAGAGGGGGCGACCATCGACCGCCTCAATCTCGCGGCCAGGAAAGGCATCTCGGAGCGTCTCCGCGGCCGCAGCATCCTGGCGCGGGTCCCCGAAGGTGCACATTAGGACGAAGCCATTACCCACGTAGAAGTTGATGTAACTCCAATCCACGATCTCGCCCGAACCCTTCCCCGTTTCCGGCGCAGACATCGGGACGACCTCTATTCCGCCGGACCGAAGCCTTGAGATGTTCTCCCGGGACACATCGTAATCCGGGTGCCCGACCTCGGGCTGTAGGTGTGCCACGCACTGACCGGAACCGATGAAGGCCGCGAGCAGATCCACGTGTCCACGGGTGCCGAACGTCTCGTAGTCAGCTGTGAGACCTCGTGGGAACCAGATGAACCGTTCGACACCGAGGAGAGATGACATCTCAGCCTCGATGTGGTGTCGCTCCAAGCCTGGGTTGCGATTCGGGTCGAGCTGCACCGTTTCCGTGAGCATGGCTGTCCCGGACCCGTCGACATGGAACCCACCACCCTCGTTGGTGATGTGGGAGCGAATCGACACCGCCCCGGACCACTCGCTGATCCGGGCCCCGACCTTGGCGTCGGATTCCCAGGATGCCCACTCCTGGGCTCCCCAGCCGTTGAAGACCCATTCCACGCTGCCCAGGCGCCCATCGGCATGTTGAACGAAGGTGGGGCCGTTGTCGCGAAGCCAGGCGTCGTCGATCGGGAACTCAATGATCTCCACATTGCCGTTGAGGAATCTGCGGGCTCCTTCGCTGGCACCCGCATCGGCGATCATGACGACCGGCTCGTAGCGAGCGATGGTATTTGCCACGGCCGACCAGGCTTCGGCCGACCCCGACCGGTCACCGCCCACATAGTTGTTCGTGGGGAAGCACATCCACGTACGTTCGTGTGACTGCCACTCGGGTGGCATGATCGCGCCTCGACGGGGCAAAGAGGAACTCGCGTCGGGGCAACGGGTCATTTTACGCTCCCTTCCGCGCCCGTCAGGGCTCTGAGGAAGACTAATTTGCTGCATCGTGCCCCCGAAGTGTCCAGCGCTCCTAACGGCGCTTCAACCGAACCTGAACGATCCCAGACCAGGGCATCGGCTCGTTGGGATGGGAGCAACGGTCTCTGGTCGGCGAGCGATCATTGTAGAGAGGGCGACAGCCAGGAGCAGCGGTACACCGCCGGCGTGCTCAAGGCGCTCCAGTCCTCACCGGTCCATTCAGACGACCCCTAAGCAGGCGGAATGCCTGAACCTGCGGCCCCCCGGTCGGGGAATCCGGACTGATCCATCGACGAACGCCGGTCCCGGTCGGCGGCGTTCTCGGTGCATCGTTGAGCTCGGGGACCCCTTGACGTCAGCCGCTGTAATCTGACGCAGAGCGAACAAGTGAGGTGACGCCCATGTGGATCATCACGGGCTTCCTGCTTGGTTTGGTCAGCCTTGCCGCGGTCGTCGGCTTTCACGTCGGACCCCACGCTCATGTCGTCGCCGTGGCGATGGGCGCTCTCGTCACCGGCTGGTTCATCTATCTCATGTCCCAACGGGGACCGGGACCCGTGCTGTGGACCCTCCTGGGGGCCGACCTCATTGTGGGTGTGGGAGTGGGGGTTCTGGCGTGGAAGGGTCTGTCGGGGAGCGGCAGTGTGACCGAGAGTCAGCACCGCAGTCCACTCGAGGGAGCGGAGGGAATCGCCGTAAGCCAGTTGACACCCGATGGCATCGTCAGTATCCAAGGCGAGCACTGGTCAGCCGTCTCAGTCAACGGCGCCGTGCCTAAGTAGGAATAGGAGGAGATGGGGCAGGGAAGGAGGTAGAGAGGTGGCGTGGAGAGGTCGACGGCGTAGGGGGTCAGTTGTGAGGTCACGAGTGAGTTGGGTGTGCGTGGTGGTGGTGATTGCCTTTGTTTCGGTGGAGTGGGGGGGTGGGGGAGGGGCGGGGGTGTAGGATCGATTGATGGGGAGGGGGGGGGGCGGGGGTGGTGGTTGTGTTGGGGGGCGGGTCGGGTCGGGGTGGGTGGACGGTGCTTGATTCATTGCGGAGTGAGTTAATGAGCTTTTTTGTGCTGGGCGGGGTGGGTGTGGCGGGTGAGGATGGGAGGACCGCATGGGGGGCGGTCTGTGGCTGGTTCGTTGGTTGACGGGAGGGGGAAGAGACGTCGCTTTATGATCTTTGCGTGAGGGAGGAGTGGAAGAGAGAGGAGACGGAAGGAAGAGGGAGGAAGAACGAAGCGAGGGGAGGATTGATGATCTCGGTGTGGGGGTGGGGCCGCGGAGGGGAGGGGGTGGTGACGATGAGAGGGAGAGAGGGCAGGGAGGGAGTGTGTGTCGTAGTGGGTTGGGGTGTGGCTGGTGGGGTGGGGGCGTGGGCGGGGTAGGGCGGGGGGGTGGAGTCGGTGTGGGCGGGGCGGGGCTGGGATGGTGGCTGGGTGGTTTGGCTTGGGGGGGGGGCTGGGGGGGTGGTCGTGTGGGGCGGGCGCGGGGGACGGGGGATGGAGATGGGTCGTCTGACGAGGGGAGGGTTGTGTTTGTGTGGGGCTGGGGGGCTCGAGGGTGGGGGTGGGGCTTGGGGGGGCGGAGAGGGGTGGATGAGAGGGCTGCCCGAGACGCACGAGGCGTTCGTCAGTGGGCGATGATGGACTGATGTGATGCTTGAGCACAGGTCGGCGGCCGGGGGCTCCGCCGTGACACGGGTTACCAAGACGACTAAGTCATCGCCGGTACAGGTCCTTCGCGCCGTCGGTGTTCGCCTCGAGGTGTGGGGTGAAGATGCCCAGACCATTTCTGCCGATGAAACCGTCCGATTTTCGGCAGAGCAACGGAATTGAGCAACACCAGTGACCTTCATCGAGATCGTCGGTGGGCTGCTGGTCCTCGCGGTCCCCCCTGCGCTCGGATTCGCGGTGAAGATCGTCCGTGAGTATCAGCGGGTCGTGCTTTTCCGGCTTGGCCGGTCCCTGGCCTCAGAGGTCCGGGGCTCGTGCGCATCCATCCGGTTACCGACAGGACGATGATGGTCGATCTGCGCGAGCGGTTCTTGGAGATCCCGGCTCAGACTGCCATCACTCAGGACAATGCCACGATCTCCATCGACTTCATCATCTTCTACAAGGTCGTTGATCCGGCCATGACGGTTCTGCAGGTGCAGAACTTTGCCGCAGCGGCCTAGAACGTCGCAGCCACGACGCTCCGCAGCATCGTCGGTGACATGGTGCTCGATGATGTGCTGTCCAAGCGCGAGGACATGAACGTCGTTCCTTTTCGTGTCCGGCTCGACGACGTGACCGAGCGCTGGGGCGTGAAGGCGACCACGGTGGAGGTACGCGAGGTGAATCCACCGGTGGGCGTCCTCGATGCCATGACGCGTCACATGTCGGCCGAGCGCACTCGACGCTCGTTTATCCACCGAGGCCCAAGGTCAGAAGGAGGCCGCCATCACGCTCGCCGAGGGCAACAGGCAGGCGGCGATCCTTGCTGCAGAAGGGGAGCGACAGTCCGCCATTCTCCGCGGCCACGGTGGTGGCTACGGCCGACGCTTGACGCCACAGGAACCGGGTGAGCGCAGGGAATGCGCGATGCAAAGGCAGCGCCCCTGCAGTGGGCGAGGTCAGCGCGCAGGCCCCTCCGCGAGGTCGGTGGCTTCTGGGGCACGGGCGCGCTGAAGTCGGCTGGCTGAACGAGGCGTCCTCGAGCCCTGCCGCAAGGCAACGGCACGGCCGGGCCGGGGGACCCCGACGCTTTTGGCCGGCGTCCGGGCTCATCGCCATAGCCAGGAAGTGGAGCCCGCCCTGATATTGAGAGCTCGACCGGCAGCGCCCAGACCAGCGCCTGGCGAAACCATGCGCCATGCCAGGTGATCACACCCATCGGCAGATCCGGACTGTCGATATGCTCCGCAGCCGTGAGCTCGGTGCGATCGGTGCCCTCGGTCGCCGACGTTCCAGGTGAGCTGGCAGCCGTGGGAAACCGGTATGCGGTCCTGCTGGAGCAGCTCACCTCGCGCCAGCCGTCTCCCCCGAGAGATCCGACCTGGTAGAGGGTGCGGTTGCGGTCTGGTCGCGGCCGGGATTCGACACGTTTGCCTCACTGGCCCAACTTCGCTTCGAACCCTTCGAGTACCAGTTGCGAGCCGCCGCAGTCGCCCTTCGGCAGATGGGTGGCAGGGCGATCCTGGCCGACGAGGTGGGTTTGGGGAAGACCATAGAGGCCGGCATCGTTCTCGCAGAACTGCGATTGCGGAGCCTCGCCCGAAATGTCCTGGTCCTCGCACCGACGGGCCTGATCGGACAGTGGGGCGAGGAACTCGAGCGGAAGTTCGCTATACCAACCGTGGTCGCAACCCGTCAAGGGTGGACGGGTGACGGCGAAGAAAACGGATCGACCCAGCACCCGGTCGTACTCGCGTCGTTGGCCACTGCACGGCGCGACACGTTGCGTGAGCTGTTGGCCTCCAGGACGTGGGACCTCGTCGTAGTCGACGAGGCGCACCGGGTCCGGAACCCACGGACCGCCTCGTCCAAGCTTGTTCGCGGTCTACGAACTCGGTTCATGCTCCTGCTGACGGCGACGCCGGTCGAGAACCGGGTCGACGACCTCTTCCACCTGGTGTCCATGGTGCGCCCCGGACACCTCGGAACCATCGGCGATTTTCGCCGACGCCACGTCACCTCATCCTCGCGGGCTACGGCCGAAGCCTCGTCGGAGGAGTCGACCACCGGTGTCGCCGATCTCGGGGGTCTCCGACACAGCCTTCGCAGCGTGATGGTCCGGCACCGGCGCAGTGAGGTAGCCCTCATGCTGCCGCGCCGATTGGCCGAGACCATTCCGATCCAACCGTCGCCCGAGGAGGCGGAGCTCTACCAACGGGTCTCGGACCGGGTGCGCATAGAGGGTCGGACGGCCGGATCGGCCCACGCGATGTCGCTCCGTACCGTCCAGCGACTGGCTGGGTCGTCGCCCGTCGCCCTCCCACCCACACTCGAACGCATGGGATGGCCCGAGTTGGCTCAGCAGGCACGGAGCGTTGAGGCGTGCGCCAAAACGGCCGCGCTCGCTACGGTGCTCGAGCGCCACGCCGGGGCGGGCGAGAAGGTGATCGTGTTCACCTCGTTCCGGGAGACACTCGCCCACCTGACCGACATGGCCCGGGCGAGGGGCATCAGGTCATCGGTGTACCACGGTGGGCTGGGTCGTCGCCAGAAGGACACCGCCATCGAGGATTTCGAACGCGAGAGCGACGTGCTGTTCAGCACGGAGTCGGCGGGCGAGGGTCGAAACCTGCAGTTCTGTCACGCCATGGTCAACTTCGACCTGCCGTGGAATCCCATGCTCATCGAGCAGCGGCTGGGCCGGATCCACCGGATCGGTCAGACCCATGACGTGATGCTCACCAATCTCTGCCTCCGCGGCACCATCGAGGAACACGTCCTCGACATCCTGCACGCCAAGCTCAACCTCTTCGAGCTGGTGGTGGGCGAACTCGACATGGTGCTGGGCCGTGTACGCGAGGACTTCGTCTTCGAACAGGCAGTTTTCGACGCTCATGTCGAGAGCCTGGACGACGACGACCTGGTCGAGCGCCTTGGCGCACTGGGATCGTCCCTGGTCGAGGCCCGGTTGGAGCACCAGGCCAGTCGGGCCCGGACGGACGAGCTCGTCGCGGAGCTCGAAGGCTCCGACGGCACGGTTTCTGGCCCTACCGAGGCGACGTGAAGCGGGGCGACGGAGGCATCGACTTCTTCGTCCGGTACGCGGAGTCACGGGGGGCGTTGGCCGAGCGGATCCGCGAGGGAGCACTCCTGGTGCTGCCCGACGACCTCCGCCAGGGTCTCGGGCTCCCCGAGGAGGTGGGGCTCACCGAGGACCCCGAGGTTTCGCGCGAGGACGGCTTCGTCCTCCTTGCTCCCGGCCATCCGCTTCTTATGGAGGCCGCCCAGTCGGTCTTCGCACAGGGAGACGTCGGCTGGTCGCGGCTTTCCTGGCCGGAGGGTTTGCCTCCTACGCCGAAGAACCTCGAGCAGAAGATCCGGGAGGTCCTCCACCCCGAGCACGGCCGGGTCGACGTCGTCGACGCACCCGAGTCGACCTATCTCCTCGTCCTACGCGTAGGGGCGCTCGTGACCTACCGCATCTCGGTCGACGAAATGGTCCACGAGCTCGAAGAGGTCTGGATCGCCACCGCCACCGGTGCGCCGGTGCCGCCGGAACTCGAAGGCAGGCTCCGGTGGGCAGCCACCGAGCCCGGGGTGCCGGCCGGCATCGACGCGTCGCTCGACGGCGGCGTGGCCGCCGCCGACGCGCTCATCCGCGATCGTGCCGGGCGTCGACAGGAAGTGCTGTCCCGCCAGACCGCAGCCCGGCTGCGCTCCCAGCTGGCCGTGGTCGACGACTACTACCGCAGGGTCCTCGATTCCATCGAGGAACGCCGCGCCCGGGCAGCGGCGGATCGCGCACCGCTGCTCTCGGCCCAAGCCGAGGCCACGAACGCCGAATGGACGAGGCGACGCGCGGAGGTGGCCGACGAGCTCCGGCCGACTTTCGAGGTGATCCCCTTTCGTTTGCACGGGCTCTGCGTGCCGGCCTACCGGACCCCCGCAGTGGTGCGCCGGGGTGCGCGGGCCTACCCGTTGTCGGTGCTGTACACGCCGCTCACCTCGTCGTTCCTGTTGCCCGTGTGCCCGTCGTGCGGAGCATCGGCCCGCCTCGTCGCCGGGAGGGCGCACCTGGGCTGCCAGGATTGTCTCGGGCCGTCTGCCGTAGGGGAGGACGCACGTGCTGCCGCGCCGGTCGCCGACCCCACGCCTCCCGCGGTCATACCTCAGGTGGTCGTGCCTCCGACCGGGACGCCGCAGGTGGTACCGAAGCCGCCCGCCGCCGTGACGGCGCCCGCGACGCAGCCGGCGCCGAAGGCAAAGCGTCCGGCAGCAGGTGATGCGCGGGCTCGCCCGTCAGGACGAGTCACGCCCAAGGGATCCCGGGGTCGGGTCACGGCGAAGGGTTCGCTCCGCGGGGAGACCCTGGCTCGAACGGGCAGCCGGCTGGCCGTGTCGTTCTGGGAATCGGTCCTGGCCAACGAGCGCATCAACCGACGGGAGGTCGCTCCTCACTCACCCCTCGAAGCGCTGCTCCGGCTCTATGGCCCTCGGGGGCCGGCGATCGTCGTCGGCCTGCGGCCTGACGAGAGACCGACGGGCATCGGGACTTCGACCGCCCCGCCTGACCCCGACGGCGTCGCCATCACATCGGGCGAGCTCAAGACGTCCACTGATCGTGAAGTTCCGTTCGCCCTCTACTGGCGCCCCACTCCGACCAGGTCCGTGTTCGAAGTCGAGTCCTTCCCAATGGTGGCGATCGCACGGATCCTGGTGCGGAGTGACGCTTATTCGGAGGCCGTTCGAGTGCGACTGCACGAGTTTCTGCGCCCGCCCCCCGAGCCCGTCGTCGACCTCGATCCCGGGGCGTCCATCCTCCTGCGCCAGTCCGCGTCCACGCTGGGGCTCACGTATACCGCCCGGTGCCTCGCGGCATGGTGGTACGTGACCGGGCGCAGCGGCCCCGCGCCGGACGGCTTGGGGCCGCCCCCGACCGGAGACGTCGGCGCGGCGGCCATGGAGCTGATCGTGGCCAAGCGCGCCGGCATTCAGCTCACGTCGAATCGGGTGGCCGAGCGGTACGGTTGCCCCGTCGAGCCCGTCCGGAAGGAGGTTCGACGTCTGCAGTTGTTCGTCCGCGGTGTCGAGAACCTCTGTTGGTGAGGGATCCGCGGAACACCGGAACTCCCCCCCCCCCAAAAAAAAAAAAAAAAAAAAAAAAAAAAAAAAAAAAAAAAAAAAAAAAAAAAAAAAAAAAAAAAAAAAAAAAAAAAAAAAAAAAAAAAAAAAAAAAAAAAAAAAAAAAAAAAAAAAAAAAAAAAAAAAAAAAAAAAAAAAAAAAAAAAAAAAAAAAAAAAAAAAAAAAAAAAAAAAAAAAAAAAAAAAAAAAAAAAAAAAAAAAAAAAAAAAAATCTATCGGCGGGATCCGCGGAACACCGAAAAAAAAAAAAAAAAAAAAAAAAAAAAAAAAAAAAAAAAAAAAAAAAAAAAAAAAAAAAAAAAAAAAAATTTTTTTTTTTTTTTTTTTTTTTTTTTTTTTTTTTTTTTTTTTTTTTTTTTTTTTTTTTTTTTTTTTTTTTTTTTTTTTTTTTTTTTTTTTTTTTTTTTTTTTTTTTTTTTTTTTTTTTTTTTTTTTTTTTTTTTTTTTTTTTTTTTTTTTTTTTTTTTTTTTTTTTTTTTTTTTTTTTTTTTTTTTTTTTTTTTTTTTTTTTTTTTTTTTTTTTTTTTTTTTTTTTTTTTTTTTTTTTTTTTTTTTTTTTTTTTTTTTTTTTTTTTTTTTTTTTTTTTTTTTTTTTTTTTTTTTTTTTTTTTTTTTTTTTTTTTTTTTTTTTTTTTTTTTTTTTTTTTTTTTTTTTTTTTTTTTTTTTTTTTTTTTTTTTTTTTTTTTTTTTTTTTTTTTTTTTTTTTTTTTTTTTTTTTTTTTTTTTTTTTTTTTTTTTTTTTTTTTTTTTTTTTTTTTTTTTTTTTTTTTTTTTTTTTTTTTTTTTTTTTTTTTTTTTTTTTTTTACCCGCTTCGCCAGGCGCTCACATTTCCCCCGGTCCCTTCAGACGACCCCGAGCAGGAGGAATACCTGAACCGGCGCCCCCGGTCCGGGGATTGCGGGCCGACGAATGTCGGTCCCCGTTTGGCGCGCGTTCCCGGCGCAGAGTTGCCCTCGTGGAGCCCCTCGACTTCAGCCGCTGTAATCTGAACTCAGAACGAACAAGTGAGGTGGTGCCCATGTGGATCATCACGGGATTCCTGCTTGGTTTGGTCTGTCTCGCCGCGGTGGTCGGTTTTCACTTCGGACCCCATGCTCATGCCGTCGCAGTGGCGATGGGTGCTCTCGTCGCCGGCTGGTTCGTCTATCTCATGTCCCAGCGGGGACCCGGACCCGTGCTCTGGACCCTCCTGGGGGCCGACCTCATTGTCGGTGTGGGAGTGGGGGTTCTGGCGTGGAAGGGCCTGTCGGGGAGCGGCAATGTGACCGAGAGTCAACATCGCAGTCCACTCGAAGGGGCGGAGGGAATTGCCGTCAGCCGGTTGGCACCCGATGGCATTGTCAGTATCCAAGGCGAGCATTGGTCGGCCATCTCTGTCAATGGCGCCGTGGCCGCCTCCACGCCGGTACAAGTCCTTCGCGCCGTCGGTGTACGCCTCGAGGTGTGGGGTGAAGATGCCCAGACCATTCCCGCCGACGGGCTGTTCGATCTTCGGGGGAGCAACGAAATGGAGACGCATCAGTGACCGTCGTCGAGATCGTGGGTGGGCTGCTGGTCCTCGCGGTTCTCCATCGCGCTCGGATTCGCGGTGAAGATCGTGCGCGAGTATCAGCGGGTCGTGCTTTTCCGGCTCGGTCGTTCCCTGGGCCTCCGAGGTCCGGGGCTCGTATTCATCAATCCGGTTACCGACAGGACGATGTTGGTCGATCTACGCGAGCGCTTCTTGGAGATCCCGGCTCAGACTGCCATCACTCAGGACAATGCCTCGATCTCAATCGACTTCATCATCTTCTACAAGGTCGTTGATCCGGCCATGTCGGTTCTGCAGGTGCAGAACTTCGCCGCAGCAGCCCAGAATGTCGCTGCGACAACGCTCCGCAGCGTGGTGGGTGACATGGTGCTCGATGATGTGCTGTCCAAGCGCGAGGAGATGAACGCGTCCCTTCGTGTCCGGCTCGACGACGTCACTGAGCGCTGGGGCGTAAAGGTGACCACGGTAGAGGTCCGTGAGGTGAACCCACCCGTAGGCGTTCTCGATGCCATGACGCGTCAGATGTCGGCCGAGCGCACTCGACGCGCCTTGATCACCGAGGCTCAGGGTCAGAAGGAGGCGGCCATCACGCTCGCGGAGGGCAACAGGCAGGCGGCGATCCTTGCTGCCGAAGGGGAGCGACAGTCCGCCATTCTCCGTGCGGAGGGACTGGCCGCAGGACTCGAGAAGATCTCGGTGGTCGGACAGGGTCTGGACCGGAACACCATGCAGCTCCAGTACCTCGAGATATTGAAGAACGTCGGGACGGCTCCCTCGACGAAGATCGTCGTCCCGATGGAACTGGGCGGCCTAATCGGAGGCCTGCAATCCCTTCTCCCGGCCGCATCCTCGAACGGCGCGGCGCCATCGGTGAATGCGGGACCTCCCGATGAGAGCACGCCGGGGAATGTTCCGCGGAGTCGACCCCAGCTACCCAGTCAGGAGTAGTCCAAGTCCCGTATCGGGATCTAAGCCAACCGGCTCCCGATGAGTTCCACGCAAACACGGACTTGGCCCATGGCTTCACCGTGCAACAGAAACGACGGGGCGCGGTCATCCGAGATCGGTGACTACGACCAGGCCATCACGGGTGCTTGCGTCTCGGCGAGCCTGTGGGTGGCCAGGTGCGATCCGACCCTTTCCCGCCAAAGTCGTGAGCGCAACACGCTATCGAACAGATCTTTGCCGCCTATGGCACAGCCCATGTCGACGGAAAGGACGTCCCAAGCACGACGTTGTACCCCCTTCGGCCACGGCGAGCCTGGTGCATGAATGCTCTCAAGGCCAAGAGGGCCACCACCAAGAATCGTGACACCCGCGACGGTGACATAGCTCATGACATCGTCGACGTCCCTTCCTTGACTTCGTACTTCCCGTGACGTGCTGCAGTTGATACGAATGGCCCAGCCCTTCGGTCTCGTTCATTCGTTCCAGCTGCGTCGAGGTCAACCATGTCAAGAAGACGTGAGCACACGAACCGGCCGTCTCGACAAGAGTGGCCGGCAGCGTGCCATACTCCGCGAGATGAGCCCCGTAGACGACATCGACTCCGTCCACTTCCGCTGCGAGCACGGGTATGCACCCGTTCGGCGACAACGGATTCAGGAATCGGACGTCGGCGAACTTTCGGTTCAATTGGGCCGGGGCAGCGTTCGAACCTATCGCGAGCACCGCGTATCGCCGTGTCGTCGGGTGAGGAATCACGCTGAGGGTAGAGAGAGGCTCTGTCCGTCCCGCCAACCACAGAAACGAGTCGGAAGGAACATCGAAGGGGTACGCGAGTGGGTCCAAAGGAAAGGCGGGTCTTCTGTCGGTCTCGTGGGTCATGAAGCGGCTTCCCATGGCAACTGAGGTGCGATGCCGGCTCGGGCCAGCATGATCATGGTGATGAAGCTCTCGGGGTCGTGGAACCCTCGGGCGGCGGATCTGATCCGGCCGATGGCGGCGTTGTTTGACTCGGAGATCCCGTTGGTGAGTTTCCATTCGAGGGTTGCTTCTATGGATTCGCGGTAGTGGCGGATCGTCCGGGCCAGCTTCACGAAAGGGGCGAGGCGGGACCGGCTGGCCATGGCGAGCCAGTCGTTGAGCGCCCGTAGTGCGGCCGGCAGCGGCATCGCGAATATGTCTCGAAGTTCTTCTTTCAGCTGCCACCCCCGGAAAGTGCGCTTGTTGGCCCGCTCGAGGTCGCGGATGACGCCCTTCTGCCCCGAGTCGAGGTTCTCCCAGTTACGCAGCAGCATCCAGCGCAGGCCCTTGAACTCCTTGGCCGCCTTGGCGCCGCCGCTGCGCCGGAGGCCGTTCCATTCCTCACGACGCACCTCGTCGAGGGCCTTGGTGGCCCAACCGATCAGGTGGAAGGTGTCCAGGCACACCGTGGCCGAAGACGCCCGCTCGGCCAGTACGGTGCGGATCCACTCGGCCCCGTCACAGGTGATGAACTGGAGGTTCTTCGACCGTTCTTCTCCCAGCGCGTCGAAGAAGGCGTGGACGACGTGCTTCTTGCGCCCCTTGGCCGCCCAGATCACGCGCCCGGTCAGGTGGTCACAGACGACCGTCAAGTACCGCTGCCCGCGCTTGTACTTGACCTCGTCTATCGCGATGGCCACGAGGCCTTCGAGCAGGTCGATGCGCCCGAGCGCCTCGGTGGCCACCCGCACGCACATGTGGTCGACGGCCCGCCAGCTGACGCCGTAGCGCCGGGCGGCGGCCAGCTTGGACGACACGATGGCGTCGAAGACCACCAGGTCCTCGAAGGCCCTGGTGAACCAGCTGTCGTGGCGGGCCCACGGAACCTGGGCCACGGTCGCCCCGTGCTCGGGGCAGTGCACCCGGGGGGCTTTCGCCACCAGCTCGCAGGTGGCGAAGCACACGTCGACGTGACGCCACCGGCGCTCACCGCCGCCGTTGTCGTACCAGGGAGCCACCACCGCGCACTTGCCGCAGCGGGCCTTCGCTCCCACCTTGGTCCGCACCCAGACGTCGAGGCGGTCTCGACCGCCATCGTGGCCCTCGACCAGCTCGCGTCCCACCACCACCACCGTCGAAACGCACAGCCCCAGCAGCCTTCTCAGTACGCTCTTGTCGCGCACGCCGTCCTCCCTCCTCGATTTCCAGTTCAGCAGCCAGAAACCGTAGGAAGGAGGCGGCGTGTCGCCGCTGATGGGGCAGGGTCAGGAGGGCTCAGGCACCCACGACAGCGTCACAAGACCCGGAAAGGCCACGTCCATCGCTTTCAGGGTAACTGAGGCACCTCAGTCGATTCCCGACTGGTTCTCGGGCCCCCTGGCCAGTTCGCCGCACCTCTGGCAGGCTGGCTGAGAGAGCAAAACCTTGGCGCACCGTGTTGGGGAGGAAGCCATGGGCTCCAGGGTTCGTCTTGTCGGCGGCGGAGGCTTGTGGAGGCAAAAGGGGGATGGCCTGCGCCGAGCAGCCGGTGCGGGACCAGGTATGTGGTTGCTCCTCGTCATGAGCGCAGTAGGCGCAATCCTCGCCGTCAATGCGGGCGACGCCGAGGCGGCTCCAGCCGCCCGTGCCAATGGGAGCGTCCAGCTCGTGCCCGGGAGCGGGGCGCTGAACAGCGTCGCCTGCACGTCGGCGTCGTCATGTGTGGCCGTCGGATCCGTGGACGGCGAGGGCGTCGTGGTGCCGATCGACAGCGGGGTCCCCGGGCCTGTCCAGGCAGTGATACAGACACTCTCACCTCCGTCACGTGCACGAAAGCAGGGACGTGCCTCGCCGCCGGCCTGGCGCTGTCGGAACAACCCCCGCCTGAGCCAAACTTCACGGTCGGCGCCGTCGTGCGGATCAGCGACGGCCAGGCGTCCCTCAGTGGTCTCTTCGGCGGCCCCGGCTTGCCCGGCGCTCCCGACATCGTGTTCGGGCTTGTCGGCATCGCCTGTTCGGACACGGCCCACTGTATGGCGGTGGGCACGTCGATCTTCGAGGACGGATTCGGCGACAACGTCCTCAAGGGTGCGCCCGTCTTCCCGGTGCAGTCGATCAGTCCTGTCTCAATGTCGGGTGTGGAGTGCGTGAGAGACAACTGGTGCGTTGCCGACGGGCAGTGGCAGGCACCGCCGGAACAACGTCCGGTCGGTGTCGCCGAGTTCGTCCGGATTGGCGGTGCGAACGGTGACGTCTTCATCGGACCGGTCGTGGGCTTCGCCAAGAAGAGCGATCCCTATGCCGGCACGTGCCGCAATGGATCGCTCGAGTTCTGTCAGATAGCGGGCCAGGTGGGCGACGAGGGTGCAGTGTTCTCCGTGGTGGGAGAGTCCTCGGGTCTCACCCGGCCAGTGGCAGGCACGAGCTCGTTGAACGACTTGGCCTGCGCCGGTTCGTACTGGTGCCTCGCTGTCGGCCAGACCACGGCGGATAACGGTGCCGTCGTTCCGGTCGGCTGGGAGGATCCCGCCGCGCGGCGTGCGGTGACGGGAGTGGACAAGTTCAGCGGAGTCAGCTGTCCCACCCAGGAATTCTGCATCGCCGTCGGCACCAGTGGCCCGGCCAACAACACGACCGGGGTGATCGGCACCTTCCCGGTCTGGGGCTGAACGCTCAGCCGCCACATGCAGGGCATCGTCCTTGACGCAAGCGAGCGACGCACCGCGGGAACAACGGCTCACTGGCACATCGAGGTGACGCCGCCACACTCCTCCAGCAGGTGTTCCGGTCACGAGCGAGCACCCCCAACCGGATTCGAACCGGTGCTGCCGCCGTGAAAGGGCGGTGTCCTAGGCCGCTAGACGATGGGGGCACGACCGCTCGTAAGCGGAAATTTTGAGCTTAATAGGGCGCGGCGGTCCGGTCCGCTCCCCCGGCCACCGGGCTGGCGCCAGCGGGCGCGCCCGAGGTCGGCGACTCGGTTGCCGGCGAGCCCGTCACGGCCGACCCGCCAACCGGCCTCCCACCGACCGGCGACGACGCACCGCCTTCGACACCGGCCTCGACCCGATCCCCGGCGCCTCCACCCACCGGCTCCACCCGCTCCCGCGGGTGATAGGTGCAGACGAGGAAGGTCTGGAGCGCACCGATCGCCAACACGGTCGCCCCGGCGAGATGCAACTCGACCAACAACGCGGGCAGATGCGTGAAGTACTGCGTGTAGCCGATCGCTGCCTGCGCCACCATTATCGCCAGGAGGATCCGCGCCGAGCGCTGCACCCGTGACGGGACACCGGCCGACGCGTGCAGCGCCACGACGAGCCCGACGGTCAGGCCCACCGTGAGCAGGGCCAGGCTCGAGTGCAGCTCGGCCATGTCGCGCAGCGCCACGGGGATCCGCCGCGCCACCTGCTGGCCCGAGGCGTCGCCGGCGTGCGGCCCGGCGCCCGTCGTCGCCGTCCCGGCCGTGATCACCAGTGCCAGCAGCGCCAGCAGTCCGTAGAAGCCGCGGATGACCGGGCGCGGCACGAGCAGGCGGGCCGATCCGGGTGAGTAGTCGAGCCGGTCCCGGTGCACGAGGACGACCGCGTCGGCGACCAGGAGGATGGTGGCGACGAAGTGCACCATGACCACGTAGGGGTTCAGCTTCGTGTAGACGACGATGCCCCCGAGGACGGCCTGCGCCAGCACGCCCGCCACGAGCCCGCCGCTGAGCCAGACCAGGTCACGCCGGCGCGGTGAGCGGAAGACCGCGCCGAGGAAGGCGGCCGCGACGGCCACGGTCAGCACGACGGTCACGAGACGGTTCCCGAACTCGACCAGCCCGTGGAACTGGAGAGCGGGAGTGAGATGGCCGACCGAGCACTCGGGCCAGTCGCTGCACCCCAGGCCCGACCCGGTCAGCCGGACGGCCCCCCCGGTGACCACGATGAGGGCGACCAGCACCAGGGCCAGGACGTCCAGCTTGTGCCCGAGCTCGGGGGAGACCTGCGGGCCCTTCGGGCGGGTTCGGGGCGACCCGGGCTCGCCGGGATCCCGAGAGTGGCGTCGCGGCGGCACGCGGGGCAATGGTACCGGGGGCGCGATGGCCTGGTCCGGGCGGCGGCGCCGTCCTAGGCTCTCGACCCGAGATGTCCCTTCCCGCGCCGGCCACCCCGGAGCACCACGACGGCCACCGGCGGCTGCCCCGGTCAGGGGTGGAAGCCGACGCGCACGCCCGGGGCATCGGGACCATCGGGCCGCCTCGAGCGGGCCCGCACCAAGGTCGGCGCCTACGTCGCACTGACCAAGCCCCGCATCATCGAGCTCCTGCTCATCACGACCCTGCCCACGATGGTCGTGGCCAAGCGGGGCCTCCCACCCCTCTGGCTGGTCGTGGCCACCCTCGTCGGGGGTGCGCTGGCCGCCGGAGGCGCCAACGCCATCAACATGGTCGTCGATCGCGACATCGACCGGCTCATGAACCGGACCAAGAACCGGCCCCTCGTCACCGGCGCCATGACGCCGACCGCCGCCCTCGTCTTCGCCCTCGCCCTCGAGGTGGCCGCCTTCGTGGAGCTGTGGTTGGCCGTCAACCTGCTGTCGGCCGTGCTGGCCATCTCGGCCACCCTCTTCTACGTCTTCGTCTACACGCTGTGGCTGAAGCGGCGCTCGACGCAGAACATCGTCATCGGCGGTGCCGCGGGTGCGGTGCCGGTGCTCGTCGGGTGGGCCGCCGTGACCGACCGCCTGGCGTGGACGCCCGTCGTGCTCTTCGCCATCATCTTCATCTGGACGCCGCCGCACTTCTGGTCCCTCGCCGTGCGCTACAAGGAGGACTACGCCGCAGCCGACGTCCCCATGCTCCCGGTCGTCGCCAGCCTGAAGCGCACGACGACCGAGATCATGTCCTACACGGTGGTGCTCGTCGCGGTCTCCTTCCTGCTGGGCCCGGTGGCGCACCTCGGGTGGATCTACATGGTGTCGGCCGCGGTCCTCGGCGGCGGCTTCCTCTACATGGTGACCCGCCTCTGGGGCCTGGCGGAGAACGGGCAGGCGACCGGCCGCGACGCCATGCGCGTCTTCGCCTACTCCATCACCTACCTGACCGTCCTCTTCGTCGCCATGGCGGGCGACGTCCTTTTCACCGCGTACGTTCACTAACGTCCCCACGCGATGACTGATGCCGTGCCCGCCCCGACGGCGGCCCCGGACCCCGTGCCGGGTGCCGGCCCGGTGCGCAAGCCACGCAAGGTGTTTCTCCTGTACGGCTTCGGCATCGGGCTCGCCATCGTGGTGCTGATCGGCCTGTTCACCGACCTCGGGAAGGGGCCGGGCGCCTCGGGCGGGTCGCCCCACCAGGGGGGACCGGTCCCCGCGTTCTCAGCCGCCAACGTCGGGCCGACCGGCCCGGGCCAGGTCGTGGTCCCGGCCGACGGCGGCAGCAGTGGAACACCGGCGGTCCTGCTCTTCTTCGGAAACTGGTGCCCTGACTGCCACCAGGAGCTCCCGGGCCTCGCCGCAGCGGTGCATTCCCAGGAGGCCAGCCACGGCACGCTGTCACGGATCCGGGTGATCGGCGTCGACAGCGAGGACTCCCGGCCGAGCGCGCAGTCGTTCATCAAGAGCGCCGGCGTGACCTTCCCGGTCGCCTACGACCCGAACACGTCCATCCTCTCGGGCGCCTTCTACTTCGAGGGCGACCCCAACGTGGTCTTCGTGAACGGCAACGGGACGATCGCGCGCATCGTGCGGGGCGACACGCTGACGCCCGCGAGCTTCACCGCGGACGAGCGCGCGCTGCTTTCCGACAGCCGCTGACCGCCGTCGCGGAGCGTTCCACCGGTACCATCGGGGGCCGGGATCCATGCATCGCGCGGCGACAAGACGTGCACGGAATCCGCCCTTCACTCCCAGCGGAAGGTAAGCGCGGCGGCCAGCGGGGCCGCAATCGCCCATACCGCCAGCACGGCCCACGATTCCGCCGGGACGGAGCTGCCGTTCCCGAGCGACGCGTGGAGCGCAGCCGAGAGCGCCTCGGCGGGGAGGAGCCTGGCGAACGAGGCGAGACCGCTCGGGAGCTTGGTGATCGGCACGATCATTCCACCGAGAAGCAGCAGGACGAGATAGAGGCCGTTCGCGGCGGCGAGGTTCACTTCGGCCCGCAACGTCCCCGCCATGAAGAGGCCGATGCCGGCGAAGGCGGCCGTGCCGAGCAGGATGGCGGCCACCGCGACCCCGACGGATGCCGACGCGCTGCCGCCGGGGTTCCAACCGAGCGCGAGCCCGACGGGCAGCAGCACCGCCATCTGGACCAGCTCGACCGCGACGATCGTGGCGATCTTCGCCCCGAGGAGGCGCGGCCGCCCGAGCGGGGTCGCGCCCAACCGCTTGAGCACCCCGTAGCCGCGCTCGAAGCCGGTGGCGATGCCGAGCGAGACCATGGCCGTGGACATGACCGCCAGCGCCAGGATTCCCGGGACGAAGAAGTCGACCGGAGAGGCGGTCGGTGTCGACACGACCGAGACCCGCGAGAAGAACACGAGGAACACGACCGGGATGCCGATGGTGAGCAACAACGTCTCACCGCGACGCAGGGTCATGAAGACCTCCGCACCGGTCTGCGCCGCGAGCGGGCGCGCTGCGCTCGCCACGCTCATGGCCGGCCTCGTCGCGTGCGCTGCCGGCGCCTCGAACGCGGGCGCGGTCCGTCCGCGCCGCTCACGCCCCGATCACCTTCACCGGACGTGTCGGGCGCGGCGGCGGCCTCCCCGACCGCATCGAAGTAGACCTCCTCCAGGGTCCGGCCCACGGTCAGGTCGCCGAGCGTGACCCCCTTTCCGGCCAGCCAGGTGACGACTGACGCCGCGCCGGCGGGGCCGGCCGCGCTCTCGCTCTCGACCCGGTAGCGCCCCGGAGACGTCTCGGTCACGGTGGTCCCGGGGCCGACCGCCGCGGCCAGGGCCGATGTGTCGAGCCCGTGGATCGCGCCGAACGTGAGGCGCGGGCTGCCGGTGGCGGAGGCGCGGCTCGCCAGCTGGCCGGGCGTGCCCTCCAGCGCGACCCGCCCGGCGGCGAGGATCACGATCCGGTCCGCCATCGCCTCCGCCTCGGCCAGCTCGTGCGTCGTCACCACGACGCACGCCCCCTTTTCCTTCAGGGCGGTCACCACGCCGCGGATGGCCAGGCGGCCCTCGGGATCGACGCCGGCCGTGGGCTCGTCGAGGAAGGCGACAGAGGGCCGGCCGATCAGGGCCAGCGCGAGGGAGAGGCGCTGCTGCTCCCCTCCCGAAAGATGCCGCCACGGTGTGCCGGCGACGTCGCGCAGGCTGAGCAGACTGAGCAGCTCCTCCGCCGGGACAGGGTCGTCGTAGTAGGCGGCGAACAGGTCGAGCACGCGGCGCGGCCCGAGCATCGGATAGACCCCGCCGCGCTGGAGCATGACCCCGATGCGTGCCGTCAGCCGCCTGTGGTCGGCGATCGGATTTAGCCCGAGCACCCGGACGGTCCCCCCGGCCGGGCGGCGGTAGCCCTCGAGCACCTCGACCGTCGACGTCTTCCCGGCGCCGTTCGGACCGAGCACGACGAGGACCTCTCCGGAGTCGGCGCTGAGGTCGATCCCGTCCACCGCGGGCGGGCCCGCGGCCGAGTAGCGCACGGTGAGGCGGCTGACGTCGACGGCGGGCACGGCGTCGCAGGCTACTTTGAGCAGGGATGATCGATATCCGGGCGCTGCGGGAGGACCCCGACGGGGTGAAGGCGGCGCTGGCGCGGCGCGGGGTGGACGCGGCAGAAGTCGATGCCGTGCTCGCGGCCGACGTGGAGTACCGCGAGTGGCAGGGCCGCTTCGAGGCGCGACGGGCCGAGGTGAAGGAGCTCTCGCGCCAGGTCGGCCAGGCCAAGAAGGCGGGTGACGACGACCGGGCGGAGGAGTTGCGGGCAGAGAGCCTGGCCGTGGGGGAGGACGAGAGGGCTGCGTCGGGCGCGGCGGACGCAGCGGCGGAGCGCGTCAGGACGGGGCTGCTCTACCTGCCCAACATCCCGGCCGACGAGGCACCCGACGGCACGGGCGAAGGGGACAACGTGGAGGTCCGCCGCTGGTGGCCCGGGCAGGACATGGGGCGGCCGGAACCGGATCGCCTCGAGCATCAGCAGGTCCCGCACTGGGAGATCGGCGAGGCCCTGCAGCTGCTCGACATGGAGCGCGGGGCGCGGCTCGCCGGGTCCATGTTCCCCCTGTACCGCGGCGCCGGGGCGCGTCTGCTGCGCGCGCTCACCACGTTCGCCATCGACCGGCACGCGCCCGACTACGAGGAGATACGCCCGCCCACCGTCGTGCTCACCGACACGATGACGTCGACGGGGCACCTGCCCAAGTTCGCCGACGACGCCTACCACATCGAGCGCGACGATCTGTGGCTCATCCCGACGGCCGAGGTCCCGCTGACCTCCATGCACCGCGGCGAGATCCTGGAGGAGTCGCAGCTCCCGCTGCGCTTCACCGCGTCGACCGCGTGCTACCGGCGCGAGGCGGGCTCCGCCGGACGCGACACCCGGGGCCTGCTGCGGGTACACGAGTTCGACAAGGTGGAGCTCTTCGCCTACGCGACGCCCGGCGGGGCGCTCGAGGCGCAGGCCGACATTCTGCGGCGGGCCGAGTCGATGCTGCGTGAGCTCGAGTTGCCCTACCGCGTCCTCGACCTGTGCGCGGGCGACCTCGGCGGATCATCGGCCCGTACCTTCGACCTCGAGGCGTACGCGCCGGGTGTCGACCGCTGGCTCGAGGTGTCCTCGGTCAGCTGGTTCCGCGACTACCAGGCGCGACGGGCCAACGTGCGCTACCGGCCGGCCGGCGGTGGGCCGACCCAGCTCGTGCACACGGTGAACGGCTCGGCGCTGGCCTGGCCGCGGATCTGGGCCGCGCTGGTCGAGAGCGGTCGCCAGGAGGACGGGACGGTCGTGCTGCCCGAGGTCCTGGCGCCGTACCTGGGGGGCGAGCTGCTGATCAAGGCGCCGTGAGCCCGTCCGCCGTGGCGTCTCGTCCGGCGTCGCTCCCTCCGGCGGCGCCTCTTGCGGCGGCGTCCGGCGCGAGGTGACCGACCTCACCTTCCTCGGGACGGGCAACTTCCTGGCGCCGCCCGGCCGCTACTGGAACAGCTTCGTCATCGACGGGTCGATCCTGGTCGAGCCCTCACCCACCGCGCTGCCCCACCTGCGTCGCTGCGGGTTCGCCGTCGACGACATGGAGGTGGTGGTGGTCTCGCACTTCCACGCCGACCACTGCTTCGGTTGGCCGTTCCTCCTCGAAGCGGCGGCGGAGATCGGCGGCGGCCGGACGATCCATGTCGTGGGGCCACCCGGGATTGAGGCCCACCTGGTCGCCATGAACGAGGTCGGTGCGGTGCGCTCGGTGACGGCGATGGCGCGCGCCCGGCTCGACCTGCGCTTCGTCGAGGTGGACGGGACGTGGCAGGAGGCCGGCCCACTGCGCTTCCGCGCCGTCGAGGTCGTCCACGTGCCCTACCTGCGTTGCTTCGGCTACCTCTTCGACCGCGGGGAGCGGACGGTCGCCTACTCGGGCGACACCACCCTCTGCGACGGGTTGGACGAGCTGGCGCGGAACTCCGACGTGCTCGTGGTGGAGTGCAACGGGCACCACGTCGTGCCCGGCGAACCCACCTCCCACATGGCCGAGGATTCCATCCGCGAGCTCCAGGCCGCTCACCCCGGGGTCCACCTCGTCCTCACGCATCTCGGGGAGCAGGTCGACGTCTCGTCGATGCCCGGCGTCACCGTTCCCGACGACTTCGCGCGGCTGGCGGTGTGACGCCGGGACGACGGCTTACGGGCCGCTCGCGGCGGCGAAGCGGTAGCCCACGCCGCGCACGGTGGTGATGAGCACCGGTGCGGAGGGGTCGGCTTCGATCCGGGAGCGGAGCCGCTTGATGTGCACGTCGAGAGTCTTGGTGTCGCCGATGTAGTCGGTGCCCCACACGCGGTCGATGAGGACATCGCGGGTGAGCACACGTCCCGAGTTCTCCACCAGCAGCCGCAGCAGCTCGAACTCCTTCCGGCGCAGGTGCACCTCGTCGCCACGGACGAAGACGCGTCGCTGGTCGAAGTCGACGGTGACCCCGTTCGATTCCCACACGCCCTCGGTGCCGACCTCGAGCGAGCCCGTGTCGTTCCCGTCGGTCCCGCCCGGCGCGCGCCGCAACACGGCGCGCATGCGGGCCACGAGCTCGCGCAGGCGGTAGGGCTTGGTGACGTAGTCGTCGGCTCCGACCTCGAGGGCGACGACGGTGTCGATCTCCGCACCCTTGGCCGTCACCATGATGATGGGCACCTGCGAGCGGGCCCGGATGGCCCGGCAGACGTCGATCCCCGACATCTTGGGCAGCATGAGGTCGAGCAGCACGATGTCCGGCCCCGTCACCTCGAAGAGCTCGAGCGCCTCGACGCCGTCGCGCGCCACGGTGACGCGGAAGCCCTCGTTGGAGAGGCCGATCACGAGCGCCTCGATGAACGACTCCTCGTCCTCGGCCAGCAGCACCTTGGCCGGTCCCTCGCCCGGAGCGTGACGGCTGGACTTCTTGGCGCCCTTGCCCGATGTCCCCGAGCCGGCGGCCGCGGTCACGCCACGCGCTCCCCCTGGACCGGCAACACGAGCGAAAACGTCGAACCCTCGCCCTCGCGGGACTCGACGTCGACCCAGCCCTGGTGGTTGTTGGCCACGTGGCGCACGATGGAGAGGCCGAGCCCGGTGCCGCCCGTGTCGCGGCTCCGGCCGTGGTCGACGCGGTAGAAGCGCTCGAAGATCCGGTCGAGGTCGCGTGCCGGGATGCCGACGCCGTGGTCCTGGACCGAGAGCCGCACGTTGTCACGCACCTCGATGCGCCAGTTCGGGCTGGCCGAGGTGGCGGTCTCGGGCGCGGCGGAGGCCGCCGTGGCGGCGATCGGAGGAACCGGGGCGGCGGTCCCCGGAGGGCCGGAAGCGAGAGCCGAGCCGAGCAGCTCGCGGGAATCCGCCTCGGCGTCGAAGGGCTCGGGCCGGGCCGGGCCGGCGCTGTCGTCGGCGTCGTCGAGAGCGGCGTGACGGGGCCGTACCTGCTCGAGGAGCTCCGGCGTGAATACGGGTTGCACCGGTCCATCCTCCTGCTCCGTCGAAGCAGCCGCAAGTGTCGAGGTCCCAAGGCCGGGACCCGGACCCGGGCCTGGACCCGTGACCGTCCCGTGGAAGGTGATGTCGCTCTCCGCGACCGGGCCGACCTGGGAGGGGTGGCCCACGCTGGGCGCGCTGGCCCGCTCGAGCGTCCCGGTGACGACCACCTTCGAGTTGTCGTACGAGTAGGTGATGGCGTTCTCGAGCAGCGCGTGCATGGCCGAGATGAGCTGGCGGCGGTCACCCATCACCGCCACCGGGGGCGAGGGTTCGTGCAGCACGATCTCGATGCCGCGCTGGTCGGCCGTGGCCCGCACGCGCTCGATGGCGTCGGCCATGACCAGGTTGACGAGCACCGGTTCGCGCGGCGGGGCCTCCTCGGACTCGATGCGCGACAGGTCGAGCAGGTCGTCGATGATGCGGCTGACGCGGAAGGCCTCGTTGTGGATGCGCCCGGCCAGGCGGTGGGCCACATCGGGGTCGGGCTCGGACACGAGGGTCTCGGCCAGAAGGCCCAGCGCGCCCATCGGCGTCTTGAGCTCGTGGCTGACGTTGGCGACGAAGTCGCGCCGGATCTCCTCGAGCCGCCGGGACTTGGAGATGTCCTCAATCAGCGCGATCACGCCCAGCGGCCGCCGGCCGTCGTCGATCTGGCTGGCGCGCACCTGGAGGGTGCGCCGGGGCGGCCCGTACAGATCGAGCGTGCGCTCGGCCGCCCCCTCGTGCCACGCGTCTTCCAGCAGCTCGGTCACCGCCTGCGCCGCCAGCGCGTCGCCGTGGCGGCTCACCATGAGCGCGTTGGCCCGGCCGTTGCGGTAGATCACCGTCCCGTTCTCGTCGCAGAGCACGACGCCCTGGGTGAGCGTGTCGAGGCTGCGACGCAGCCGGATGGCGTCCGAGCTGGCCTCCGTCACCGCCTGCGCCGCCCCGCCCGTGACCTGTTCGAGGTAGGCCAGGGAGGTCTCGATGTTGTACTCGTCCTCGGGCGGATCGAGTCCCAGTCGGTTGCCGAGAGCGGCGAGGCGCTGCGCGATGGCCCGCCGACCTGAGCGGCGGCCGAGCAGGGCCGCCGCCACCAGGCACAACACGAAGAACACGACGGCGCCCGCGACGACGAGGATCTCCTGGATGTGGTCGAGGCCGGCGATCCCGGGGATGGGCACGTACCCAATATGACAGAGGGCCGGGGGGCGGGCGCGACCATTCCGAGGCTCCGAGGTGAGGGCCGAGCGATCGTTCGGTGAGCGTTCGGCCGTCGTTCGGCGGGTGTCGGGTGGTTGTTCGGCGGGTCGTTCGGGCGGTCGGTTTGCGGGTCGGCGGTCGGTTGGGCGGTCGTGGGCGGTGCGGCCGGGGGAGGTCGGGGCGGTGCGGCCGGGGGAGGTCGGGGCGCTGCGGCCGGGGGAGTCCCGAAAAACGGGAACCGCAGCGAGGACAGCGACCCGTTCTCTCCCCGAACGGCCACCGGAGGTCCCGGACGCCGTGATGAGCGGAGGGCAGCAATGACCTGGTACCTCGCGGTCTCCATGACGCCGGACATCTCGGCGCTCCCCGGAGGCGGGACGTTGCAACAGCTCGTCAACGGGCTCGGGGCGTGGGCACTGATCGCCGCTCTGGCCGGGTTGGTGATCGGCGCCGCAGCGTGGGCGCTCGGAGTGCACGCCCAGAACTTCCAGCAGACCATGGTGGGCCGTCGGGCCGTGTTGGTCTCGGGTCTCGCCGCCCTCCTCATCGGAGCCGCGCCGCCCATCGTCAACTTCTTCTTCGGCGCCGGCCAGAACCTTCACTGAGGACCTGTGCTCGCCGTCGTAGGCGCGGGCTGCACCGGCCTCGACGCGCTCAACCCCGTCTGCCAGCTCGGCAGCCTCGGGGGCTCCATCGTCTCATCGGGGTTCGAGTCGATCCTCAGCGGGATCAGCCAGTGGGTGGCCCGCGGCGCGGAGTGGCTGTTGGCGCAGATCGGCACCGTGCTCACCAGCACGACGACGGTCGACGTCGGCGCCAGCTGGTTCCGCAGCCACTACGAGACGATGACCTGGCTGGCCGGCCTGATCGTCCTGCCGCTGCTCCTCGTCTCCACCCTCCAGGCGATCGTGCGCCAGGACCCTGGGCAGCTGATGCGCACGTTCGTGTTCCGGCTCCCCCTGGCCCTGCTGCTGTCGGGGGTGGCGATTCAGCTGGTGGTCCTCGCCCTGGCGATCACCGACTCCCTGAGCGACGCCGTGGCGGGCGGAACCGGTGGCAGCATGACGACGTTGTTGTCCGGAGTGGCGTCGGGTCTGATCGCCTCGGCCGCCGACCCGAGCATCGCGGGCTTCGTGCTGCTGCTCGTCGGCTTGCTGCTCGCAATCGGCGCGTTCGTGCTGTGGCTCGAGCTGTTGATCCGGTCGGCCGCGGTGTACGTGGCGGTGCTGTTCCTCCCGCTCGCCATCGCCACCCTGGTCTGGCCGGCCGTGTCGCACTGGTGCCGCCGATTGGTCGAGACGCTGGCCGCGCTCATCCTGTCCAAGTTCGTCATCGTCGCCGTCCTCAGCCTGGCCGCCGGCGCCCTCTCCTCGGGGACGGCCGGAACGGGCGTGCACGGCGCCGGGTTCTCCTCTGTCCTCGCCGGGGGCGCGCTCCTGCTCATGGCCACGTTCGTCCCCTTCGCCATCCTGCGCATGATCCCCGCCGTCGAGGCCGGGGCGGTCGGCCACCTCGAGGGGCTCCGGTCGCGCGCCACCGGGCCTCTCGCACGGACGGCGCGGAGCGCCGCCTCGCTCGCGCTCTCCCAGGGTCTGGCCGCAGCCGGCGACGCGCGGCTCATGGCGGCGAGCAGTTTCGGGGGCGAGGGCGGCGGCGGGGGTGGGGGCGGTACGTCGGCGGGCGGCACCGGAGGGACCGCGGGAACGAGGGCGAAGGGGGCGGCCCCGGTCGGCGTCACTCCGGACACGAAGCCCGATGACGTGGTGGGCCCGAACGGCGAGACCTACCAGGAATTGCTGGACCAGGTCACCCCGGAGAACGGTGGCCTGATCGCGGATGCCGCGGGGCGGTTCATCGGCGACCCGAGCTCGCAGCGCATTCTGGAGGAGGCGCTGGCCGAAGGCGTGCCACCGCCGAGCCGCGGGCCCAAGCCGATCATGAAGCCGACCGGCCTCGGCCCGTACACGCCGCTCACGTGGTCGTCGCCCCGCCAGACCGGACCGGAGGGTCCCGAGGACGCATGGAAGTGGCAGGACATGCCGCCGGGGTGCAGTTTCGCCGGACCAGTGGAGCCCGGCCGCACTCGCTACTACCGCGACATGGACGACCACGGACCGGTCGTGCGGACGTTGCCGCCGGTCTGGCCCCCCGGTCATCCCGACGCCGGAAGGGATGACCAGTGACGTCCGAGCCGGGGGTGCGGTACCGCTTCGGGCCGCGCGAGCGGGGCGGCGCGCTCGCCGGCTGGCGCGGCGGGCCAGATCCTCACCGTCGCCGTCGGTCTCGTCTTCGGCGTGCTGGTGCTCCGCTGGCAGCCGAATGTCGCGGGTGTCGCCGCCGCTCTGGGCATTCTCGTGCTCTACGGTGCGTTGGCGACGGTGCCGGTGGCCGGCCGCACCGGGGACGAATGGCTCCCGGTCGCGGTCTGCTTCGAAGCGCGCCGGCGCGGCGGGCCACGGTCGGGTCCCATGCGCACGCTGCACGGCCTGCGGCTGCTCCAGGCCGAGTGGCAGAGCATGGGGGTGGTGCACGACCGCGCGGCGCGGACCTTGACGGCAGCGCTGTCGCTGCGGGGCCGCAGCTTCGCCCTGCTCGGCTCCGACGAACAGGACCGGCGAGTCGGTGCGTGGGCTTCGTTGCTGGCGTCGGCCGCCCGTGACGGATCGCCGGTGCACCGCCTGCAGTGGCTGGCCTCCTCCTTCCCCGACGACGGCAGGGGGGTGCGCTCGTTCCTGACCGAGTCGGCCGCACCAGCCGCGCCCTCGACCTCCCGCGCCTCGTACGAGTCCCTGCTCGACGAGGTGGGTTCGCACGCCTGCACCCACGACGTGCTGCTGGCCGTGCAGGTCCGACAGCGGTCCACGGTGGAGGCCGGATGCGCGGTGCTGGCCCGGGAGGTCGGGTCGCTGGTGCGGCTGCTGGGCGACGCCGACGTGGTGGTCGAGGGCGTGCTCGGCGCCGCCGACCTGGCACGCCGTTTCTCCCGCGCCTACGAACCCGATCAGCCGGGTGACGCGGCGGCGGGAGGCGGGGGGGCGACCCTCGACGGGGCCGCGTCCGACGACGGAGCTCCGGACGACGCGTGGCCGATGGCGATGGCGGAGGAGTGGGCGAGCGTGCGCGTCGACGGCATGGTCCACGCCACGTTCTGGGTGGCCGAGTGGCCGCGCACCGAGGTGCGGAGCGACTTCCTCGCCCCCCTGCTCCTGTCTTCGGCTCGAGCGACGCTCTCCGTGGTGATGGAACCGCTCGGCCCCGATGCTGCCGTGCGCAAGGTCGAGGCGCGGCGGACGGCGGACCTGGCCGACGCCGAGCTACGACGGCGTGGCGGGTTCATGTCCACGGCGCGGCACGCGCGCGAATCCGAGGTGCTGGCGCGCCGGGAGGCCGAGCTGGCGGAGGGCCACGCGTCCTTCCGCTACTCGGGCTTCGTGACCGTCTCCGCGCCGGACGAGGAGGAGCTGGCTCAGTCCTGCGACGCCATTCGCCACGCCGCCGGACAGAGCCGGCTCGCCCTGCGACGCCTCTACGGCGACCAGGCGTCCGCCTTCACCTGCACGCTGCCGCTCGGCCGGGGTCTGGCGTGAGCAGGCGCGGGGGTCGCCGTAGCATGACCGCGATGCCCGGCGAACGTCCTCACCGCCCAGAACAGCGAGCGTCGGCCGACGCGGTGCCACGCAACGCCGTCGTGCTGCTGCTCGACAGCCTGAACCGGCACATGCTGGGCTCCTACGGCGGCACGGAGTTCGACACCCCGAACCTGGACCGCTTCGCCCGTGAGCGGGCGGTCCGCTTCACCTCGCACGTCACCGGCTCGCTGCCGTGCATGCCGGCGCGCCACGACATCCTCTGTGGGACCCTCGACTTCCTGTGGCGGCCGTGGGGGTCGATTGAGGTGTGGGAGGAGCCCGTGACGTCACGGCTGCGCCGGGCGGGCGTGACCACCATGCTGGTCTCGGACCATCCACACCTCTTCGAGACCGGCGGCGAGAACTACCACACCGACTTCAGCGGCTGGGACTACGTGCGCGGGCACGAGGGCGACCCGTGGCGCACGTGGAGCGATCCGACGTGGGTGGGCTCGCCGGCGCTGCCCGCCCGCCGCGGCTCGTGGTACTGGAACGACCGCATGGGGCTCGACCTCGGTCCGGGCGGCGACCGCGGCTACGACCGCTCGCGCACGTTCTTCCGCTCCGAGGAGGACTTCCCGGGGCCGAAGACGATGCGGACGGCGGCTGACTGGCTGCGCCGCGGGGCCCCCGACGACGCGCCCTTCCTGCTCTTCGTGGACGAGTTCGACCCCCACGAACCCTTCGACACGCCCGAGCCGTGGGCCGGGCGCTACGACCCGGAGTGGGAGGGAGAGCTCCTCATCTGGCCGCCCTACGACGTGGGCGCGGTGGGCGCGGGCCGGCTGAGCGAACGCGAGGGGCGGCACATCCGGGCCAACTACGGCGCCAAGCTCTCCATGATCGACCACTGGGCGGGCCAGGTCTTCGCCGCGCTCGACGAGCGCTCGCTGTGGGATTCGACGGCCGTGTTCGTGTGCACCGACCATGGGCACTACCTCGGCGAGAAGGACATCTGGGGCAAGCCGGGCGTGATGCAGTACGAGCCGCTCGGACACACGCCGTTCCTGGTGCACTGGCCGGGCGCCGAATCGGCGGGAACCGAGTGCGCCGCGCTGACCACCAACGTCGACATCTGTGCGACGCTGGCCGACCTGTTCGGGGTGGGACCCTCGGCGGACACGCGCCGCGGGGTACGGCTCGACGATGACTCACGGGCAGTCGCTCGTGCCGCTGCTCGCCGGCACTGCGACCGAGGTGCGGCCGTGGGCCATCGGTGGCGTCTACGGGAACTGGGTGCAGCTGACGGACGGCCGGCGCAAGTACGCCCGGGGGGCGGTGGGATCGAACTTCCCGCTGTCCATGTGGTCCAACCGCTGGTCCACCATGCCCGTGCACGGCCTGGAGGACGTCGTTCGCCTGCCGCCGCCCGACCGGCGGGCCCGGCTCGACTTCATGCCCGGCTCGGACGTCCCTGTGATCCGCCAGCCCTTCGAACCCGGCGACCGCCTGCCGTTCTGGGTCGGGCACGGAGCGGTGGACGCGCACTTCCTGTTCGATCTCGACCGGGACCCCGCCGAGGACGAGAACCTGACCGGCAGCGCGGCGGAGACAGAGATGGTGGAGTTGTTACGGGTGGCGCTGAAAGAGGTGGCGGCGCCCCACGAGCAGTTCGAGCGGCTCGGGATCGCCTGAGTCGCGCCGCACCGCGGCGAGTCGATCCGATAACGGACCGTGCGCCGCCGGCGTCAGGGCTTTCAGCTCTGGCGGGCGCTAGCGGCCCAGCGCGGTCTGCAGGTCCCTGACGTGCTCCTGTGTCTGCTCGAGCAGCGGGCGCAGGGCTTCAGCCACGTCGGCCAGCCCGAGCTCCATCGCTTGGCTGAACCGCTGTCGGTAACGCTCGAGCTGGCTCTCCTCGAGACGAAGGTCGGCGGCCAGCGCCTCACGGCCCGTTGCTCTCTCCACCTCGGGCACCGTGGTGGAGGGCGCCCCGCCGAGGAAGGCAATCTGCTCGGCGAGGATCTGCGCGTGCGTCAGCTCCTGGGTCAGGTGCACCTTCAGCTCGTCGATGATGCTGAGGAATTCCGCACCGGTGATGGTGGCCACGTGGCTGATGTACTGGACGATCGACTGGTATTCAGTCCCCAGATCCTCGTTGAGGACGTCGATGAAGCTCTCCTTGTCCATGCCGCTGCTCCGTTCCGGTCTACATCTCGAAGGTTGGAAGTCTTCCCTCTTGTCGACCGGCTCAATCGGGCCGGCGTGCCTCTCGTTCGTTCCCTGGCTTTCGTACCCTGGCGCCGCGCGGTTAGGCAACGAGTCATCGGGGTAGTGAAGTCGATGTGCCGCTCGCCAAGAAATACGGCTGGAAGGCCGTCTCCGTCGGCCTGGGAGCCCTGGCCGGTTTCGGTACTCAACGTCTCCTCGAGGTCATCTGGAAAGCGTTGCGAGGATCGACGCCGCCGAAAGTTCCCGCAGACCGCCGCACCTCCTGGGTGGATGCTCTGACCTGGGCAGTCGCTACCGGTGTCGGCGTCGGTGTATCCCGGCTCATGGCGGTGCGCACGGCTGCCGCGGTGTGGGAAGCGGCCGTTCACGAACCGCCGCCGGAACCCGGACTCGCCGAGTCCACGGCGGCGTAGCCAGCTCAGCGCCTTTCGGAGCCCGCCCCGGCGTTCTCGCCGCCTATTTCTTCGCGGCTTTCGTGGCGGCTTTCGTGGCTTTTTTGCGGTTAGCTCGTTTTGAAGTCGTAGTTTTTCGGGTCGTCGTCGCGGGCTTCTTCTTGGTCGCCTTCTTGGCGCCGGTGGCCTGCTTCTTGGCCCGCTGGCCTTCCGTGGGGCCGTGGCCGTCTTCTTGGCGGCGGTGGCACGCTTCTTGGCTGCGCCTTCTTGGTCGCCTTCTTGGTCCCTTCTTGGCCGGTCGTCCTGGCGCCGGTGGCCTGCTTCTTGGCCGTCGTCTTGGCGGCGGTGGCCTGCTTCTTGGCTCCGCTGGCCTTGCGCTTGGCGGTCGTGGCTTGCTCTTTTGCCGTCTTCTTGAGGCTCTTCGCTTTCCTGGCGCCCTTTTCACAAGCGGACGTGTTTGCTTCTGAACGCGCTTGGCGCTCTTTGAGGCCCCGATCGCAGTGACCGCTTCATTCAGACCCTGTTTAGTCTTGACCCAGCTGCCGCCGCGGCCGTCTCAATGGTGCCAACCGCGTCTCCCACCACTTCCGCAGCCTTGTCCAGTTTGTTCGGCATGCACCCCATCCGTTCGAGTTGCATTATTTTCGTCGCCCTATTGCGGTTTGCTTTACCCAAATTCACTTGGATCTACACCCATTGAAGTTTAGGGGGTGACTTTCCACGACGATAGGTGCCTTTCGGACGGAGTAACCAAAGATTCATGTCAGAGCCGGAGGCGCCTGGTGACCGTGCAACGGCGCCCGGCGGGCGAAGAGCACGGCCGTGGCGAGGACGAGCGCGGAGGCCAACGCCAGGGGCCATGCCGGTCCGACATGGAGCACGAGCGTGGCGCCGGCGATCGCGCCGGCAAGCATGCAGGCGACGGACATGGCTCGGCGGCCGGCGTAGGGGTTCAACCCGCCGGCGAGCGTCGAGTCGGAGGCGAGCCCGGTCAGGGTGGTAGTGAGGACCGTCGTCGTCATGTCCGGCACGCCGGCGCGTCGGACGGCGGCGTTGCGCATCCCCATGGCGAAGGCCAGCAGCGCGATGACGGTGAAACGCGGCCAGCCGGTGCCCACGGCGGGAACGGTCGCCGCGACGACCGCGGCTCCTCCCGTGAGCCCGCCTTCGACGATCATGGCTACGAGCAGCAGCGTCCGCCGCTCCGGCACGACGAGGGCGATGCGCCCGGTCACGACGGCACCGACCAGGAAGGAACCCAGAGCGGTGAGGTTGGCGGTGCCGGAGAACCCGGGTGCACCGGCGGCGGCAAAGCCGATGAGGACCACGTTTCCCGTCATGTTGGCGGTGAAGACGTGGCCCAGTCCGAGATAGCTCACGGCGTCGAGGAGGCCGCTGACGACGGTGAGCGCCGCCAGGGTCGCGAGCAGGGTCTGCGGCGTCCGGTCGTCCTGGCTCATGCGCACTCAACCTTTCCGGCGGCCCGGGAGCCGATCCCGGCGCCGTCACGGTAACGACTCGGGGACAGCGTCGGCGGGGCGAATCCGTGGGCCCCTGACGGCTCTCTCACGGATGAAGGGTCGTACCGATCCCGGATGAGACGGCAGCAACCGCGCCTGCCCGCGCACCAGGCGACCACGAGAAACCTCGGCGCGGCCTACCCGTTCATAGGTGAAGCCGGGCTCGGTCGACGCAAATCGTCATCGGCGACGACCTCCTGGGGGGCTCGTTCGTCTTCGACCCGTTCGAGCTCTATGGCGCCGGGGTGTGGTTCGTTTGGTCGGTCTCGGTTTGTCGCATGAAATCACGGGAGGTAACTACGCAAGCATTTTCCGCCGTGATCCCGTATTCGACGTCATCCAAGCTTCATAATCGCCGTCTCGGCGTCCTGGAAACGTCAAGTGACCGTCAGGCTCATCGGTCTTGGCGCGGCAACCTCGACTTATTGGGTCTCCCGAACGTGTTGCAGATCCGGTGTACTTTCACACCATGGACTACGTCCTTGGACGAGGTCCGAAGACCCAGCCGCAACCATCGCTCGCCGAGAGCTGTGTGGCAACGCACTCGATCAGCTATTGAGCGGTTGCTACCCGTTCGACCCGTATGCGATCAGCGAGTAGCTCTTGTTAAGGACGTAGAGAGTCCCAGAGTCGTCCATCGCCGGGGCCGAGAAGCCGTTGAAGCCGGTCGGACGCAGACTCACGGTCCACAGCAACGAACCTTCCGGATCGAGGGCGAAGAGATTGGTCTGATTCTCGACATAGATCGTGCCTTTGGCGTCCGACGCCGCCGGCGACCCGAACCCATTCTGACCGCGGGTTCCAGGGGCCGTGTAGGACCACGCCAACGTGCCGCCGGACGCTTGGACGGCGTCGACGGTCCCGACGTCGTTGCCGGCGACGACTTGTCCGGTGGCCGTGACGGTGGGGGTCGTTTCGAAGGAACCGTTGGACACGTACACCCACTTGGAAGTGCCGTCCGGTTTGACGGCCTCGATGTCGCCGGGCGTGGTCCCGTCGCGGCCTGACGTCGCTACGTAGATCGTCCCGTTGGGTCCGACGGCGGGGGCACTGTCGAGATAGCCGCCTTGCGGGCCTTGTATGTGATACGTCCATTGCACTTGTCCGCCCGTTGGACCGGCCGACAGAGCGTAGAGATGTCCGATACCGCTCGAGAGGTACACAGTCGTGCCATCAGCAGAGAGGGCAGGCGTCGCGTCCTCGCCGATACCGCCGGAGTAGCCGGCGAACTTCCAATAGAGCTGTCCGTTCTTCGGGTTCAGGGCGAACAGAGTGGAGCGCCAGTCCTCGACGTACACCGTCCCGTCGGGGCCGATCGTCGGATCTCCAAAGGGATTGTTGCCACGGCTCTGAGAGATTTTCCCTCCCACAACGTTGCACCTCCTTTCTTAATGGCGTAGAGCCCCTCGCCCGCCCCCCGATTGCTGATCGCCACGTAGACGACACCATCGGGTGCGACAGCCGGAGTGGCCGTATAGGGGTCGCCCGCTCCCGAGCCCGACCACAGGACCTTGTGCGTCCTCGGAGAAATCGCACTCAAGCGAAAGGAATACCTACCTGATACCTGCAACAGGTAGACGGTACCGTCGCTCCCGACGACAGGAGAGGTTCCCTCATCCCAGCCTGTCGGCTGGGGCGTAACTTTCCATCTGGTAGCCGGCGACGACGGTCCGACCGCTTGGCTCGCACCCGCATGCGTGAAACCGCCGCCGAACATGGGCCACTCGTCTCCACCGACCAAGCTCGGGTTCGACGTCGCACCCACCGCGGACGAGGACATGCCCACGACAAGGGCCGCCATCGCCAGGCCGACAACCGCTGCAGGCGCTCGTCTCAAAGGGCCTCCTTGATCCGCCAGCGGAATTCCCCTAAACCACCCCGACGATAACAGTGCGTTCGCGCTCAAACGATCGACAAAAACGGGCCAATTCTTCGTTGCACCAAGCCGGCAGCAGTCTGGGACGAGCGTCCTCCGCAACCTTGATTGGGTAATGGAACTCCTCACCACCCGACCACCGGCCGACTCGTCGACAAGGGATCGTCGGTTTCTCACCGGTTCGATGCCTTTGGCGGCGAGATGTAGGCCCGATGTTCCCGGGAGATCGCCACTGCTTTCAAGCCGGCACCGCGCATAATCGATGCTGTCACCGCGTTCGATCCGGCACCTCCCGTCTCAACTGTTCCGGGTGAACGTGACCGGCGTGGATGTCGGATTCGTGATGCCACTTCCCAGGAAGACGGAACTGGTCCGCGCGGCATGGCCGTTGATCTTCAACGGAGAGAACTCGACCTGATTGCCACATTGCGTGGTAAACGAGATCTCGTCGTCGTGGTGGTTCGTCACGAACCGGAACGTGATGGTCTGTGGGTTGATCGAGCGCGAAATGATCGACGGACTCCAGCCGAACGGCCTGCAGATCGGTGAAGGTGCCGGTCGTCGTGATCGTGCCCGAATAAACTTTCTGCCCGTTCGGGTTGTGGGTCAAGAGGTGCCACGAGTCGCCTTCGACCCCGATGAAGAACCCGCCGGGTAGTTGACCCCCTCTGGGCACGTGGTACCCCTGGGCAGCCGATGGCCAGGCACCGATGTAACAGGAAGGAGCGACGAAGGTGACCGTCACCGAACCCGAGTCCGACACGGCAGGTCCCGACGGAGGTGCAGCCTGCACCGTGCCGGTGTTGAGATGGAGCCGGCATCGACATCGGCCTGGGTGGTGCTGTAAGAGGCGGTGCAGGTGACGGTGGCACCGGGAGCCAACGAGGCGATGACGTTCGAGCTGTTGCCGCAATCGATGGTGGAGAGTCCGTTCATCGGGTCGGTCACCGTGGCCGCGCTCAGGGTGACGTTCCCCGTGTTCTCCACCGCGTAGCTGTAGGTGATCGGGGTGCCCGCGCCCGAGTAGGTGGTGGGGTCGGCTGACTTGGTCAGCGTGATCTGGGGGGACTGGGTGCCCGTGACCGTCACCGAACTCGAGTCCGACACGGCAGGTCCCGACGGAGGTGCAGCCTGCACCGTGCCGGTGTTCGAGATGGAGCCGGCATCGACATCGGCCTGGGTGGTGCTGTAAGAGGCGGTGCAGGTGACGGTGGCACCGGGAGCCAACGAGGCGATGACGTTCGAGCCGTTGCCGCAATCGATGGTGGAGAGTCCGTTCATCGGGTCGGTCACCGTGGCCGCGCTCAGGGTGACGTTCCCCGTGTTCTCCACCGCGTAGCTGTAGGTGATCGGGGTGCCCGCGCCCGAGTAGGTGGTGGGGTCGGCTGACTTGGTCAGCGTGATCTGGGGGGACTGGGTGCCCGTGACCGTCACCGAACTCGAGTCCGACACGGCAGGTCCCGACGGAGGTGCAGCCTGCACCGTGCCGGTGTTCGAGATGGAGCCGGCATCGACATCGGCCTGGGTGGTGCTGTAAGAGGCGGTGCAGGTGACGGTGGCACCGGGAGCCAACGAGGCGATGACGTTCGAGCTGTTGCCGCAATCGATGGTGGAGAGTCCGTTCATCGGGTCGGTCACCGTGGCCGCGCTCAGGGTGACGTTCCCCGTGTTCTCCACCGCGTAGCTGTAGGTGATCGGGGTGCCCGCGCCCGAGTAGGTGGTGGGGTCGGCTGACTTGGTGATGGACACCGATGGCGACGACGTCGCAGCAACTGATGCGGTCGTCGTTGCGGAGACCCCCGTCCCCGACGGTGCGCTGGCAGTCGCGGTCGCCGAGTCGGCAATGGAACCTTGGTCCATGTCGGCTTGGCTCACGACGTAGGTCGCGGTGAATTGAGCTACCTGCCCGGGCGCCAGCGTGGCGACGGTCGACCCCGAGCACATGGCCGTCGGGTTGGTCAGGTTGTCGCACGTGGGACCGCTGGCCAGGGAGCCGGCCGGCGGTGCCTGAATGTCGGCCACGGTGACACTCGTCAAAGGCACTGGCCCGGAGTTGATGACCGCGTAGGAGTAGGTGATCGTCTGTCCAGCCGCCATGACCGCGGTGGGACTCGGCGTCTTCGTCACCGCAATGGAAGCCGGCGTATTGGTGAACGTGCAGAGGATCGAGGCACCCGTGCTCCCGGTCGGGTTCGGAAACAAAAGGCTGAAGCTCGTTCCGGTGCCACTCGAGAACGGGTTGGAGCCATTGAGGCAGGCCCAGGTCGTCGAGTAGTTTGACAGGCTTCCGCTCGCTGCGGTCTCGACCACGTTGTACGTAGTTCCCGGGAGGCCGACGATCGGACCTGCGATAGAGCCCGGGGAAGTCTGCACACCAGTCGATGACCCGCTGGTCGTACCCGTGTTCCCGCTCGAGACACCTCCACCCGTGATGGTCATGGTGAACTGGTCCGTGGACGCGACACGTCCGACGATGTTCTTCTGCACTGCCAACGAACCGTTGTAGGTGCAACTTGCCAGATCAGTTAACGAACCGGCGTACCCGGTCTGAGTGCCCAAGCTCGTGATTGCGCCCGAGTTCGGGTTGACCGAATAGAGGTCCCCCGTGCTCGTCTCCACGTAAAGGCTGGAGTCGGCTGCGAAGGCGATGCCAACGTAGCTCCCCGAACTGGTCGGTGTTGTAGCGAGCGTCCTGGACGGAAGGGTCCCAGTGCCGGAGGTGGGCACGGGCGCGGTCACTGAAAGCAACTTGGCCGTGCCCGCCGTCGTGCCGGCAAGGTCGGTCATGTTGCCGGCATTGTCGAAGGTCAGGTCGCCGGATTGGTACGTGAAGCCGGTCGGGGGAGTAATGGTGCCCGCCTCGGACGCAGTGTCCGTCGTCGGGTTGAAGGCGAACAAGTAGAAGATGGAGCCCGCCGAGTTCCAGCCGCCGTAGTAGTAGTAGCCATTTGTCGGGTTGACTCCGCCGGAGTTGACCGAGGTCACATTGGTGGCCGGCACGGTGAAGTCAGCGTTCGTTCCCGTGGCGATGTTCTCGACATGGACGGTGGTGTTGGACCCCGACGGTGTCTGGTTGGCGGTGAAAGCGGTGAGCCCGTCAGCGGCGATAGCGAGTGCGTTGACGGAGGCGCTCCCTCCACCGAGGCTCGAGGGGGCCGCCGGTGAGTCGGCGGGGGGAGTCGCCGTGTAGTTCAGCGCGTAGAAGTTCCCCCCCGAGTTGACGTTGTAGATCGTCGGGGCCGAGCAGCTGAGCGCAGAATTGGCCGCTGGTTGGGCCGCGGCGGCGGCGGTGTCCATCGGAACGCCGACCTTCGCTGAGACGGTGGTCAGCCCCGAAAGCGGAAGCGCTACCGTCACCAGCCCCGCCGCGGCCAAGGCCGCAAGAGGGACACGAGGCCGCAAACGTTTTCTCATGCTCTCGCTCCATGGGTAAGCCCAGGGGCGCCGGCCGGCGGGCACCCCGACTCCGAGAATTCCGGTTGTCACAAAGGCTCCAACCAAGAACGAAAGAATCGTTCCGAAAATCGCTTTAGTTCGCATGCCGCCCCCGCCTCTCCTCCATTCTCTGCTTACTCTCATCCGCGCTGCAATGCAATCGCTGGTTCCATGGGGGCATGCGGCACTCGATTGGGTAAGGGAACTCCTCACCACTCGACCATCGGCCGACTCGTCGGGCAAGGATCGTCGATTCGCCCGGACACACGGATTCGCCGTGACCGGCAGCGACCGTTCACCCGTGATGAGACGGCAGCAACCGCGCCTGCCAGCGCACCAGGTGACCACGCGAAACCTCGGCGCGGCCTACCCGTTCATCGCTGAAGCCGGGCTCGGTCGGCGCGGGGTCGTCATCGGCGACGACCTTCTCGGGGGCTCGTTCGTCTTCGACCCGTTCGAGCTCTACGCCGCCGGAGTCGTGTCGAACCCGAACCTGGTCGTTTTCGGTCAGATCGGACGCGGCAAGAGCGCCTTCGTCAAGACCTTCTTGTGGCGCCAAGCCGTCTTCGGGCGGCGCGCCTGGGTCGTCGACCCCAAGGGCGAGTACGCAGACCTGGCCGGCGCGTGGGGGGTTCGCCCGGTGTCGCTCCGGCCCGGCGGAGCTGTTCGTCTCAACCCGCTCGACCCCGGCCCCGATGGCGAGGGTGACCCGGGCCAGGCCGGCGACGCCACGGCGCGCCGACGGATCGAGCTGCTGTCGTCGTTGGCCAGCGCCTGTCTCGGCCGGGATCTGTGGCCGCGGCGAACGGGCCGCCCTCGGGGTCGCTCTCGTGGACGCGTCGAGCCGGAGCGCCGTGCCCACCGTGCCCATGGTGGTGGAGGCGCTCCTCACGCCGAGCTCGGAGTCGGCGCGTTCGCTGCGCACGGAGGTTTCGACCCTGCTCGAGGACGGCCGGGACGTCGCGCTCGAGCTGCGCCGGTTGGTGCACGGCGACCTCTGCGGCATGTTCGACGGACCGACGACAACCGGGCTGGACCTCTCGGGCCCACTGGTCGTGCTTGACCTGTCGACCCTGTACTCATCGGCCGCCCTCGGCGTCCTGATGGCGTGCGCCACGGCATGGCTCCAGGCCGCGCTCGCTCGTGCGGCGGGCGCCGAAGGGCGGTCGGGGCGCTTCTTCCTCGTCGTCGACGAGGCGTGGGCCATCCTGAGCAACCTCGGGGTGGCCCGCTGGCTCCAATCCTCGTGGAAGCTCTCGCGCGCCTTCGGCATCTCCAATGTGGCGGTGCTGCACCGGGTCTCTGACCTGCGCTCGGTCGGGGCTTCGGACTCCGAGCAGGTCGCCTTGGCCGAGGGGCTGCTGGCGGACTCCGAGACCCGCGTCGTCTACGCGCAGTCGCCCGGCGAGCTGGCGGCAGCGTCCGAGCTCCTGTCGCTGTCGGCCACAGAGGCCGAGCTATTGCCGCAATTGCGACGCGGCGTCGGACTCTGGAAGGTGGGCCAGCGCTCGTTCCTGGTTCACCATCGGCTGAGCCCGCTGGAGCGGCCCATCGTCGATACCGACGCCGCGATGTCGGGCCGCGCCCCGTGACCGGACTGGAAGCCGTGGCGCTGCCGCTGGCCTTGGCCGGCGCGCTCGCCGCGGGCGTGTCGTCCCGGGACAACTTCTTGCCGCGGCACCCGCGTCGCGACGGGCGTCGGGGCGCGCGATGGGCCCGCCGGCGCGACCTGCGACCCCTGCTGGTCGACGGGCACGACCGGGCCCCCGGCCGCCTGGTGCTGGGCGTCGTGCCTGGAACCGTGCGGGCGCGCACGGTGGCGGCCGAGCCGACCCAGTCTCTGGTGGTGGTCGGGCCGACTCAGAGTGGGAAAACGACGAGCCTGGCCGTGCCGGCCATCCTGGAGTGGCGCGGGCCGGTTGTCGCGGCGAGCGTGAAATCCGACCTGCTCCGCGACACCTTGGCGCGGCGCCGCGTCCGCGGTCGGGTGTGGTGCGTCGATCCCACGGCAGCCACCGGGGTCCCTGCGAGTGCGTGGTCGCCGCTCTCGGGGTGCGCCGACTGGCGCCGCGCCGCCAGGACAGCGGCGGACCTCTGCGAGACGGCGAGGGCGGAGGGGACCACACCCGACGGTGAGTTCTGGTACGCGACTGCGGCGAAACTCCTGGCACCCCTCCTGTTCGCGGCAGCGCGTGAGGGTCGCACCATGGCCGACGTGGTGCGGTGGGTGGACACCCAGGAGACGAACGAGGTGGCGGACGCACTCGAGCGAGCCGGCGTGCCCGAGGCGCTCGACGCGGCGCGTGCCACTTGGGGCCGTGACGAACGAACTCGCAGCTCGGTCTTCACGACGGCGGAGACGGTGCTCGCTCCCTTCGCCGAGGCACCGCCCGGACCCGTCTCAGCCGAGCCCTTCGAGCCCCGGCACCTACTCGGCGGGCCCCACACCCTCTACCTGTGCGCACCGGCTCACGATCAGCGACGCCTGCGCGGGTACTTCGGCGCGCTCGTGGCGCAGGTCCTCTCACATTCCTTCTCGGTCGCCACCCGCGCCGGCCGCCCGCTCGACCCGCCCTTGCTGGTCGTGCTCGATGAGGCCGCTCACATCGCGCCCCTGCCCGAGCTCGACGGGCTGGCCGCGACGTGCGCCTCCCATGGGATCCAGCTGGTGACCGTGTGGCAGGACCTGGCCCAGGTCAGAAGCCGCTACGGCACCCGCGCCGCGACGGTTCTGAACAACCATCGGGCCAAGCTCTTTCTGCCCGGCATCGCCGACCCCGACACCCTCGACTACGCCAGCCGCCTCGTCGGCGACGAAGAAGCGACCCAGCCGTCGATCACCCGCGACGCCAAGGGCGGGCGCTCGACCACGTCGTCGACGGGAACGCGCCGGCTCCTGCCCCCCGAGGAGCTCCGTTGTCTCCGACGTGGGCGGGCCGTGCTCGTCTACGGGACCCTCCCGCCGGCTCGGCTGGAACTCCGGCCGTGGTGGGCGTGGACGCGCGACCGGCAGGCGCGGGCGCGTCCCTCGCTCAGCCGGCGCCTTCGCTCTTAGCCGACGGTGAGGGTGAAGGTGCCGGTCGCTTTCTCTTTGGGGTCGCTCGCGTCCTTGACCTTGACGGTGAACGTGGACGTCACCGCGCCGGACGACGGTGTGCCCGAAATCACGCCGGTGTTGGCCAATGTGAGTCCGGCGGGAAGCGATCCCGACTTCAACTTCCACTTGTAGGGCTGCGTGCCACCGGCCGCCTGCAATTGGGTCGAGTACGGCGTGCCGATCGTGGCCGACGGGAGCGAGGTCGTGGTGATGTGCAGCGCGACCGGCGTCACGTCGAAACACTCGGTGGTAGAGGTGTCAGAACCCACGTTGTAGTTCAGGTCACCGGAGTAGTACGCGGCGAAGCACCAGTAGCCCGTGGCGGTCGGGGTGAACGACGGCGAGGTAGCCGTCGCGGTGTTGCCCGAGCTGGCCGTCACGCCTTGTGGACCTCCGACAGGGTTGGCCTGGGACGTACACGGTTCGGCGGTCGGCGTCGGTCCGCACTCATAGAAGCTGACGGTGCCAGTGGGTGACCCGCTGGCGGAGTCCCCCGTCACGGTCGCCGTATCGGTGTTGCTGCTTCCCTCCGGGATGCTCGAACTGGTCGCCGCGGTGGCTGTCGTCGGGGTGACCCGGCCGGGTTCCTCCGGTGTCTGCCCGAATCCGGTGCCGTCGCTGTTCAGCGGGGAAGTGAGGATCTGAAGCACCCCGTTGCTGTCCACCCGGCTGACTGCGACCGCGCCAGCCGCCGCCAGGGATTCCCCGTCGATGGTCGAGTTGCTGAAGGTCATGGCCCCGAAGTCCGGTGGTGGCAGGGCGCTCGGATCGCCGTCACCGTCGATGCCGTCGGACATGTAGGTGCCGGTCATGCCGGCACCGGACTCGCTCTGGGTCGCGTTCTGCGTGACGTCGTCCAGAGTCACCGTGGTCGATCCGGGCACGATGTTGACCGAAGTCGTGACCGTGTCACCCGGCGCCGGAGTGATGCTCAAGGGGTAGACCGTGTTGTTGACGATCTCCTGGGTGCTGTAGCTCGGGACCCCTCCGGTGCAGGCCACCACCACACCGGCCGCCGAGACCCAGTTGCTGATTGAGCTGAAGATGCCCGAGCCGATGATGATCCCGGTCGGGGTCGATGTGCAGTTCTCAGTGGGGACCGTGAAGGTTGTCTGCGCCGAGGAAGTCGCCGACTGATTCGGGGTTACCTGTTGATTGTCGATGACGGCGAAGCCGGCGTAGTCCGGGCTCGAGTTCGGAAGCGGTATCTCGTCGATGCACTCTTTGGTGTTGTTGTCCGAGCTCGAGTTGTAGTTCGAATCGCCCGAATAGGTGTTCTGGAAGCACCACCAGCCGGGAGACAGCGGCGTGAACGGCGCCGAAGTCGCCTCGGACGTGTGGCCCGAAACCGGAGTGAGCGTCACCGGGATGCTCATCATTTCCGTCGGAGCCGTGCACGGAGTCGGAGTCACCGAGTTGAGCGACGGACCGCACAACGTGAAGTTGACCGTACCGGTCGGAGGGCCGTCGGTCGCGTTGCCCTTCACGATGGCCGTGTCGGTGGTGCTGGCTCCCTGCAGAAATTTGTATGGGTTCGGCTTTGTCGAGGTGGTGGTCGGCTTTCCCGACGTCCGCACGGTCTCGATCTCCGAGCCGCAGGGGCTGGTCGACGGTGCGTCGTTGGAGTCACCGGAGTAGGCGGCCTGCCAGTAGTAGGTACCGGTGGGAAGAGATTCCGCCGGCGAGACCGGCAGGGAACCGGGAGTCGAGATCGTCTGAGAAGGAGCGGCGACAACGACGTCGGTGCAGGCGGGGTCCGAGAATACGGTGTATTGGACGGATCCCATCGCGGTCGCGCCCGTACCCCCCGTGAACGCGGCCTCATCGGTGACAGACGTGTTGGGCGGCACCGTGTCGGCGGAGAGCCAAGTCGACAGGGTCGTGGGCGGCTGCGCACCCGCCGGGAGCACGGCGACGCCGACCAGGCCGCCGAAGATCATTGCCGACGCGACCAAGACACGAGACAGGAAATGACGCTTCATCGGAACCCCCGCTTCCACCCAGCTTTGCCACACGCACGAGACCGACGTGTGACCCCCGCAATCGACGGTGCAAGCACTGTACGGTCGAACGCGTGCCGGGGCAAGTGATTGATACAGAAGAAGGTACGTGGACGACTCCGGGTCGGTCTGGAATTCGGCCACCGCGCCACCTGGTTGCTCTGGTACTGGAGCCGGTCGGCGTTTCGTACTTCCGATTGCCGAGCCCCGAACGCTTCTCTGAGAAACCCGCGCGGTGATCTCAGGTCATCAGTTCGGCGAGCGGAAAGGCGCGGTGAGCGCGCGGTGGAACGAGGAAGTTCTGTCGATGGGTCGTCTGGAGCACGTTGTTGAACGGACTGTGGGCGGCGCCCGTCCCGAGGCTGCCGCCCGGAGTGTACTGCCCGTCCATCGCCTCTCGGATGAGATCGAACATGGAGCTGGTCGGAACGAACACCACGAAATGCAGGCCGGCCGCCGGTTCGTTGCTCCAGTGGTCGAGCTCGGGATTCGAGCTGTAGAGAAAGGGATTGTCGAGGGTGTTGAAGTCTGCTCTTTCAGGTACGGCGGTTCCGGTGGGGTAGTCGTTTCCGTAATTGTCGGTGACCGGTTCCGACAGGCGTGAGACCGGTTGCATCGACGACGAGTGACCGACGAAACCGAACGATTCGAAGTCGGCCTCGACCTGGGCCAGGGATTCGACATGGGCCCGGCCCTCAGGCAGGGTCAGCCGGCCGGGCTTCACCGACCCATCGATTCTCGGTGAGAAGGCAAACCCCGCCCGCTGCCTGTGGGTCGCGGCGTACCAGGCCTCGAGGTCCTCGAAGATGTGGGAGAGGTGCATCGTGGTCCCATTGGCGAAGTATCCGGCGGGCCATTGGTTCGTCACTCCCGGGAGGGATTCGAAGTTGGCGATCACCGCTTCGCCCAGTGCGGCCTGCTGCGTCGACGTAAAGCCCAGGAACAGCTCTGCTTCGTCGGGAATCGAACCGGCGCCCGGAACGCCGGCCTTGACAGCCATGCGCTTCGTCAGGCTCTGACCATTCGACCCGAGCTGGCGGGCGTCGACGAATCCCCTCCGGGTGCTCGTGATCGTCATCAATCCCGACGGAGGCCCGCTGAAGATCGCGTCGAACGCCTTCTCGATGTGTCGGAAGGTGTCGCTTGCGAACACGAACGCGACGTCGTTCTGCTCGAGAATCGTCCCAGGCGGGTCGCTGGCGAATGTGATGGCGTTCGTGATCGCGTACGTCGTCTGCTGGTTCGCCTGGCTCGCGGCGATGTCTACGGGCAGCCACGCGCTCGTCAACGCAGGCGGAAGGCTGTTGAAATACGGCAAACCCCACGAAACGGCGAGGCCCAAACCCGACGGTCTGAAATCCAACAGCCCTGAGGCTTCCAAACCGGCGATGGTCGATTCGAGGGTCTGCTGAGCGCTTTGCAACGCTGACGCCGTGGCGGGGACGTCCAGGACCGCGGTCACGACGAAGTGATGAAGCGGGGGGACCGTGACGAGCGTGCCGTCGTCGGTGACGGTCGACAGGCCGAGGAACAGATGCTGTTCCGCCGGGAGGGTGCCCACGCTGTCGACCAGCGACGCCCACCCGCCCGGGCCCGCGGGCGATTGACGCGTAGCCGGACGGACGATCTGGTCGACGAGTGCGTAGATCCCGCCTGAGGCGAGGGCAGCGGCGCCGGCGTGTGCGAGAAACTCCCGTCGCGTCAATGCCATGGTGGCGCTCCTTGTCGAGGTAGGGCTTCCGCTCCCGTGGCGACGACACCCCGAGCGAAGGATCTCGGGCCGCCGCCGGATTCGAGGAGAGGGAGAACCGCTTTGCTCGAGCTCCTCGCCGCGTCCGCCGATTCTATGAGAGCCTCGAAGTCGGAAGTCGTGACGCCGCCGCCATCGGCTCGGCGACGGTGTCGGACAAGGCGCGGCCAGGAAGCGGGCACGAGCCGGCTCAGTGGGCGAGGGAGCCCGGCCGGAACGGCGCGTCGGCGGCCGACCGGCTGGCGCGGGCGCGGTCCTCGCTGAGACGGCGCTCGGGGCCGTTCCGGGCCAAGGCGGCGGCGCGGTCGAATTCGGTCGCCGCCTCCGCTCTTCGCCCCAGCTTGTCGAGGAGGTCGCCGCGCACGCTGTGGAGCAGGTGGTAGCGGGCCAACGACCCCGCGTCGACCAACGCGTCGACGAGCGGCAGGGCAGCAGCGGGACCCTCTGCCATGGACACCGCGACGGCGCGGTTGAGCTCGACGATCGGCGACGGCAGCGTGGCGGCGAGGTCGTCGTAGAGGGAAACCAGTTGGACCCAATCGGTCTCGTCGCTCCGGAAGGCGCGGGCGTGACACGCCGCGATGGCGGCCTGGAGCGCGTAGGGACCCCGCGTCGGGCTCCGCGCGTCGGCCCGCGCCAGCGCAGCCTCACCGCGTCGGACGAGTAGGCGGTCCCAGGTGCGCCTGTCCTGGTCGAGGAGGAGAACCGGTTGCCCCGAAGGCCCGACGCGCGCCCTGAGGCGTGAGGACTGGAACTCCATCAGCGCTACGAGTCCGTGGACTTCTGCGTCGTCGGGCATCAGCGCGGACAGGATTCGGCCGAGCCGCAGCGCCTCGTGGCACAGCTCGGGCCGGAGCCAGTCGTCGCCTGCCGTGGCCGAATAGCCCTCGTTGTAGACGAGGTACACGACATGGAGCACGGCGACGAGGCGCTGGGCCAACTCCGGACCGGACGGGACCTCGAAAGGGACCCGGGCGTTCGCGATGGTCCTCTTGGCCCGGACGATGCGCTGCGCGATGGTCGGCTCGGGCACGAGATAGGCGCGGGCGATCTCCGGCACCGTAAGGCCTCCGACGAGGCGCAGGGTCAGAGCGACGCGGCCGGGGACGGGGAGGACCGGGTGGCAGGCCACGAAGATAAGGCGGAGGCGGTCGTCGTCGATGTCGTCGTCCGCCGAGACAGCGACCGCGTCGAGCCCGTCACCGCCGGGGTTCTCGCCGGACGACGTGCGCTCCAGCTCCGCGCCGATCCGCCGGTACTTGGCGGCGAGCGTGCGGCTGCGACGGAACTGGTCGATCGCCTTGCGCTTGCCGACGGCGGTCAGCCACGCGCCCGGGTTCTGCGGAGTGCCGTCGCGCGGCCACTGGCGCAGGGCGTCGACCAACGCCTCCTGCGCCAACTCCTCGGCCAGATCGAGGTCGCCCGTGAAGTGCGCCAGCGACGCCACGACGCGGGGGAACTCCATGCGGAAGACCGCCTCCACCGCGGCGGTCGAATCGGAGGCCGGCACGCCACCGATTCAACCACCGGGCGAGGCCGAGGCCCGTTCCCGAGCCGCGGTTGCCTGGTTCAGCCGCTGACCGGCCGGACGCGGACCTCGCCCTCGCCGAGCACGCCCAGAAACCGCTTGGTCCACTCGACGGCCTCTTCCAGGTCCCGGCACTCCAGCAGAGCCCATCCGCCGACCAGCTCCTTGGCCTCCGTGAACGGGCCGTCGACCACCGTGTACTCCCCGTGGTGCAACGTGACCCTGGCGCCCATCGCGGTCGGCGCGATCCCGCCCGTGGCGACGATGACGCCGGCCTTGGTGGCCTCCTCGACGAAACGGCCCATCTTCTCGTACAACTCGGGTGACTGCGGCTCGGCCGGCACGGCCGACTCGTCAGCGAGGGTGTATCCCAGGAACCGCATGATGAGGCTCTCCTTCTGCTTCGTGGTGGGGCGCTCGTCGCCTCACTCTGGCAGAGCGTCGAACGGGGTGTCCCGGAATCGACAGCGGCGCGGCAGAAAATCGAAAGCGTCCGGTGGGACAGCCGTCCGGGCGGGTGCTCTGTCCTCAGGCGCGGGCTTGGAGGACCTCGCGGAAGGGACGGCCGCGATCGGGCGCTGGCTCACGCGGGAGTCCCAACGTGCGCTCCGCGATGATGTTGCGCTGGATCTGGTCCGAGCCTCCGTAAATCGAGGACGCCGGCGAGAACGCCAGCGCTTTGGCGACGGCTCCACCATCCGCCCCCTCCTCGCCCGTGAGGAGGCCGCTTTGCCCGGCGATGGCGACGGACAAGTTCGCCGCCAGCTTGACGATGCGGGTCTGAGCCAGCTTGCCGATTCCGGCGACGGCTTGGCCGCCCCCGCGCCGGGACTCGGCCCGGCCCCGCAGGGCGTTCCAGTGTCCGGTCTCGCTGTACGCGTAGAGCAGGGCGAGCTGTTGGCGCACGAGCGGGTCGGAGCCGCGCCCGAGCCTCCGGGCGAGCTCGGCCACGTCCGCGAAACCCAGGGTCAGCTTCGAGTTGAGCGCCTCGTCGAGCGCGGCGTCTCCCGCCCGTCGGCCGAGCATCCCGCCCTTCGGACCGGGCTCGGGGAAGCCGACGTGCGAGCCGCCGGCACCGATGCCGGTGCGCTCGAAGTGCAAGGTCGTCTGCGTCACGGCCCACCCGTTGCCCTCGCCGCCGATGAGGTCGTCCGCGTCCACCGTGGCCCCGTCGAGGAAGATCTCGTTGAAGACGGCGTCTCCTGTCATCTCGCGTAGCGGGCGGATGGTGACGCCCGGCTGGTCCAGGCGGAAGGCGAACCACGAGATCCCATGGTGCTTCGGGACGTCGAGGTTGGTGCGGGCGAGGAGCATGCCGAAGTCGGAGTCGCGGGCCTGGCTCGACCACACCTTCTGCCCCTCAATGATCCACCGGTCGCCGTCGCGGGTGGCGCGGGTCGTGAGGCCGGCCAGGTCCGAACCTGCTCCGGGCTCGCTGAACAACTGGCACCACGCCACCTGCCCTTCGAGCAGGGGCGGCAGGAGCCGGGCGATCTGCTCGGGAGTGCCGTGGGTGAGGATGGTGGGCCCGGCCATGAGGAGCCCGAGGCCGCCCGGAGGGCGCAGTGCGCCGAAGGCCTTGAAGGCCGAGCGCACGACTGCCTGGGCGCGTCGGGGGAGACCCCGCCCACCTTGTTCGGGCGCGAAGTGTGGTGCGGTCCACCCTGCGGCGGCGACCGACTTCCACCAGGCGTCCACGCTCAGGTCCGGATCCCAGTTGGTCTCGAGCCACTCGTGGACTTCGGCCCACAGCTCGTCGTGCGGGCGCTCCTCCTCCACCGTTGCGTGGTCCTCGTTCGCGACGACCTCCGTGCTCACGGCGCGGACCCGAGGAGCTCCACCGCGTTGTCGTGCATGATCCGCTGTCTCGAATGCTCGTCGAAGCCCCCGAGCTCCTTGACGAAGTCGAGCGGCTGGGCCACGCCCTCGCCGTGCGGCCAGTCGGACCCGAAGAGGATGTGCTCCACCCCGATGAGTTCGGCCAGGGCCTCGAGGTCCTCCTCCAGGTACGGCGTGGTCCAGACGTGGCGCCGGATGGTGTCGAGCGGGTCCTCGACGAAGGCCCACGGTGTCTGGTTGCGCTGCTTGCGCAACCGCTTCACCAAGAGTGCCGCCCAGTCCGACCCGTTCTCGATGCTGGCGACGCGCAGCGTCGGATGGCGCTTGAAGACGCCGTGGACGATGAGCGACGCGATGGTGTCGTGGATGGCTCGGTCGGCGACGAGGATCCGGCTCAGGATGTCGGTGTTGCCGAAGCCCTCGAAGGTGGCGCTCGCCCCCCAACCCGCGGCCATGATGCGGTTGTAGCCGCTGTCTCCCAGGTGGAAGGCCACCGGGATCGACGCCTCGGCCAGGCGGGCCCAGACGGGGTCGTGCGACTTGTGGCCGAGGGAGCGACCGGTGCCGTGTGGACCGGGGACCGGTGCGGGCCGGACGTGCACGATCCTCGTCCCTCGCTGAATCAGGGAGTCGACCTCGGCCGCGGCGGCCTCCGGGTCGGCGAACGAGAGCATGGGAGCAGTGACGATGCGGTGTTCGTAGTCGAACCCCCAGTCTTCTTCGAGCCAGCGATTGAAGGCGGACAACGAGGCCATGGTCGCCTCGACGTCGTCGCGCAGACCTTCCTCCACGCCGCAGCCGAGCGTCGGGAAGAGCAGCGCCGCGCCGATCCCCTGCTCCTCCATGATCGCGAGGCGCTTGTCGCGGTCCTGGTATTCGTCGCGCAGGGGCTCGACCTCCAGGAGGCTCCGCGGGTCCACCCCTTCGGGGATCTGGCCGCGGAAGAGCGGGTCCATGCAGCCGGGCACGATGATGGGATCGAAGGTGGGGTTCGGGATGAACCGGTTCACCGTGCCGCCCATCAGCAGCTCGACGCGCTTTCCGGACTGGACCGCCTTGACGCCGCGGTCGCGGAACTTCTTGTCCAGGTGCCGGGTGAAGGCGTCGATGGTCTCGTAGTAGTGGTTGTCGGCGTCGATCGGCTTGTCGGTCATCCGCTGGTCCTTCGTCGGGGTGGGGCTCAGGTTCGGGGGCTGGGCTTCGGGACTCGGTTCGGGTTTGGGGCTCGGTTCGGGTTTCGGACTGGCTCGGGGTTCGGGGCTCGGGGTTCGGGGCTCGGTGCGGCCGGAGAGCAGGACTTTCCCTTTTGGTACAGTATCGCTTTCCGAGCCCGCCGGCGAGGGCGCGGGCCGGCTCGCGCCCCGGGCGCGCCGACCCGTCCGTCAGGGATCCCGGGCTTCGACGACCACCGTCCGAGGCTCGCAGCCCTCCGCCGACACCGAGACCGCGATCGACCCCGGGCCGGTCGGCCGGACGACGGCCAGGGCCCGGCCCTGGTACGTCGAATGCGTCGGCCCGGTGAAGGGCTCCGAGGTGCACGGGTTCCCGCTCCCCAAGCCGAGCAGCTCACCCGGGCCTTGAATCGTCAGGGTGACGGGCCGGTCGGCCGCCGGATGGACCGTGCCGGCCGCGTCGACGACCTCGACGGTCACGAAGGCGGCGTCGGTGTCGTCGGCCCGTATCGCGGCGCGGTCCACGCGCACGTCCAGCCGGACGGGCCCGGTCGCGGTGAGCAGCCCGGCGCGCCCGAATTCCTGCGCGCCGCGGTAGGCGATCGCGACGACCTCGCCGGGCTCGTACGTGGTCTCGAACTCTGCCCGGTAGCGGTGTCTCTCGCCGGCCGGCGCCCGACCGACCTCGGTGCCGTTGACGAGGAGGGCGACCTCGTCGGCGTCCGCGTACACGAAGACGCGGAGGGGTGACCCTTCGTTGCCGGGCCACGTCCAGTGAGCGACGTCGGACGTCGACCAGGGGCTCCGCACGGTCGGCTCCCGCCCGAAGTGATCCGGCGGCTCGACGGCCACGAAAGGCTCCCGGCGCAGTCCGAACACGATCTCGCGGTAGTACGAGATCGCCCGGCGGTAACCGGTGATGTCGTGGTCCCCGGTCCGCGCCGTCAACCACGGGTACGGACCGAGGAGAGGCGGCCGGCCGGCAGGAGCGGGTTCGTACTCGACCCGTCCGATGCCGGCCTCGCCCAGGTAGTCCCAACCGGTCCAGGTGAAGTCGCCGATCACGTGGTCGTAGGCCCGAACCAGGCCCCACAGCTCGTCGATCTTGGGCGGGTTGGTCTCTGATCCGACCATGACCCGGTTCGGGAACAGCTCGTGGTCCATCTCGTAGCGCGAGTCCGTGTAGTTGTAGCCGACCACGTCGAGCGCCGAAGCGGATTCCGCCAGCTTCGTGCCGACCACCTCCTGCTGCAGGAGCCGCGGCAGGATCTCGTCCCAGACCGTCATCACGGTGTTCACGCCCATGTCGCCGCCGCCGCGCCGCCGGCTGCGGCGGACTCCGGCACGAACGCGGCGAGGATCTCGTCCTTCAGGGCGAGAAAGGGCTGCAGGCAGTTCGTGACGAATCGGGTGCCGTCCACGGCGCGGATCGCACCGGCGAGCGCCCGTCCCCACGCGGCGCCGGCCGGGTTCCCGGCCTCGGGGATCTCGTTGCCGATTGAGTACACGACGACCGAGGGGTGGTTGAAGTCCTTGGCCACCATCGCCTCCACGTCTTCCCGCCACCAGTCGGGGAACCAGCGGGCGTAGTCGTCGTGGCTCTTGGACTCGGTCCACATGTCGAAGGCCTCGTCCATGACGACCATCCCCAGCCGGTCGCAGGCGTCGAGCATCGCCTTGCTCATCGGATGGTGCGCGCTGCGCAAGGCGTTGAACCCGGCCGCCTTGAGCAGCTCGACCCTGCGTTCCTCGGCCCGCTCGATCGTGGCCGCGCCGATGACGCCGTTGTCGTGATGGAGACATGCGCCTCGCAGCTTCACGGTCTCCCCGTTGACGCGGAGGCCTCTCGCCACGTCCAGCCCGAGGGACCGGATGCCGAACCGCTCCTCGCTCCGGTCGACCTCCTCGCCTTCGAGCGAGAGGACGGTACGGCAGGTGTAGAGCGTCGGTGCGTCGATGCTCCATCGCTCGGGGCGCGTCACCAGCATGCGCTGGCGCAGCGTCTGGCCTTGGCCAGGAGGCGCGGTGAGCGGCGCCTCGTCCCGGGCGACGACCATGTCACGGTCGTCCACGAGCTCCGTGACCACGACGGTCGACGCGGGGAGCGCGGTGTCGTTCTCCACCGTCGTCTCGACCGCGATCGAGCGCGGCCCCCTCCTCGACATCGGGGGTGCTGATCCGTACGCCGTCGAGGGCGACGTGGACCGCGTGGCCGACGACGAGTTTGGTGTTGCGGTAGATGCCGGCGCCGGAATACCAGCGCGAGTCGTCGTGGGCCGTCGCCTCGACCGTGATCGTGTTGTCCTCGCCGTAGCGGACGAGCGGCTTCGAGCCGGACCGAGAAGTTCGAGTACCCGTAGGGTCGATGTCCGGCCATCACCCCGTTCACGTAGACGGCGGCGCTGCGGTAGACACCCTCGAACTCGACCATGATCCGGCGGCCCCGGAGGTCCTCGGGGACGGAGAAGCTCTTCTGGTACTGCCAGACGCCGCCCGGGAAGTAGCCGGCCGCGGGCGAGCCGCCGGGATCACGCGGCTGGGTGATCATGGCGTCGTGGGGGAGCCTGACCGGCGTCCAGGGCGAGGCGCCGCCCATGAGCTCCGCTGCCATGTCGGGCTTCTCGCGGACCTGCCACCCGTCGTTGAAGGATGTTCGCTGCACCGCTCGGCTCCTCAGTCCTCGTGCCCTGTACCCCCGATCGCCTGACGTCGAGGAACCCGGCTTCGCCGGTCGGGCGTCCCCGTGATTCTGGCCAGCCGCCGACGCCCCGGCCAGTTGCCGCCGGCTTGACCGTCGCGACGACGACCGGCCAGGCTGAGCCCGAGGTCCTGAGCTCCCATGTTGACGCCCTTCGACGACTACCCGATCCACCCGTCGGCCGATCCCATCGCGCATCCGGCCACGGGTGACCCGAACCACTACGACCGGTACTGGTTCAACGGCCACCAGAGGGACGGGGACTTCTACTTCGGCGCCGCCATGGGCCACTACCCCGTGCGCGGGGTGGTCGACGCCGCCTTCAGTATCGTCCTCGACGGAGTCGAGCATTCCGTGTTCGCGTCGGGGCTCATGCCCGTCGACCGCACGACGGCCGTGGGGCCGATCCGGATCGAGGTGACCGAGCCCATCCGCACCATCCGCTACGTGGTCGAGCCGAACGACCACGGGATCGAATGCGATCTCGTCTTCCGGGCCCGCACGGTTGCGGTCGAGGAACCACGGCAGCGCAGGGTCTCCGACGAGGGCATCTTGGTGATGGACCACACCCGGCTGACCCAGTGGGGCCGCTGGGAGGGCGTGGTCCGCGTCGACGGGACCGAGCTCAGGGTCGACCCGGACGAGGTCTCCGGGACACGCGACCGGTCGTGGGGAACGCGGCCCGTGGGCTCGCCGCTCCAGACCAACTGGCCACGCCGGATGCCCCACGCGTTCTGGCTGTGGGCGCCGCTGCACTTCGACGACCGCTGCACCCACCTCGCCCTGCACGAGAACCCCGACGGCTCGCGCTGGCTCGAGACCGCCCTCGTCCTGCAGCCGATGCCCGACGACGCCGTTCCGTGGAGCACCGCCGGCGTCGTGGAGTGCCGATCCATCCGGCACGAGCTGACCTTCGAACCCGGTCGTCGGGAGATCCGAAGGGCGGCGCTGTCGTTCGTCCACCCGGACGAGGGCGAGGTCCACATCGAGCTCGAGAAGCTCTTCACGTTCCGCATGCGCGGCATCGGCTATTCCCATCCCTACTGGGCGCACGGCAGTAACCACGGGGAGCTCGAGACAGGGAGGGAGTCGATCGCGCTCGCTGACTTCGAGCCGCTCGACTGGTCGTCCATCCACGTGCAGAACGTCGTGCGGGCGAAGATGGGGGACCGGACCGGCATCGGCGTGCTCGAGGAGCTGCACTTCGGCCCGCACGCGCCCACCGGCCTGACCGGGTTCCTCGACGGCGCCGGTTCCTGAGCGGCCCGTCCAGCTGGGCGGTCGCGGGTCTCCGGGAGGCGGGGTCGAAGCGAACGTCGGCGGCGCTACGGTGAATACGTGAGCATCCTCGACGACCTCGTGGACCAGCTGGCCGAGGCGGACCGCTGGTCGCGCGAGATGGTCCGCGAGCTGCGCTACCTGCCTGACACCCTGGCCCAGTTCCGCGAGGGTGTCGGCAACTTCCAGCGGGTGACGAAGCGCCTGGCCGATGCCACGGACACGATCGAAGCGGTGAACCAGATCCCGAGCGGCGCCCTGCGCGCGGTGCGCGACCAGCTGGTGGGCGCACCGGGTGGTTCCGTCGTTTCCGGGGCGATCGGGGATCTGTCGGAGGTCCTGGCGACGGCCGTGCGGCTCAATCCGTTGTGGTCTCGCGACCCTGCGGCCCGCCCGCCCGAATCGGCGACCACGGCCGATTCCACCTCGCCTACGGAGTCCACCACGCCTACGGATGTCACCCCGCCCACCGATGTCACCCCGCCGCCGGTGCCGCCGGAGGACGACGCGTAGCAGGGCCGGTGTCGCCTGACCCGCGCCCCGAGCGCAGGCTCGCGTCAATGCCGTGGGGTGCCGTCGGTCCTTCGCTGGAGAGCAGCTGCTGGAGGGCTGGTTTGTCCACCTTGCCCGACGCCAGCATCGGCACCTCCCCCGCCACCTCGGTGACCAGCCAGCGGGTCGGCACTTTGAACGCGCTCAGGCGATCACGCGCCGCGGCACGGACGGCGGCGAGCGTCTCGCCCGTGACGACGAGCGCGGCGATCTCGGGACGGCCGGCGCCGCCGCGGACGTCGGTCACGTAGGCCTGGCGCACCCCGTCGATCGACCGGAGCGCCGACTCGACCTCCGACGGGTACACCGTCGCCCCTCTCACCTTGACCATGTCGTCGAGCCGACCGGCGTAGAAGAGGTAGCCGTCGTCGTCGAGATGCCCGAGGTCGCCCGTGCGGTAGGAGCCGTCGGCCGTGAACACGGTCGAACGCGTACGCCCGCAGATGCCGCGCAGCAGGTTCGGCCCCCGCAGCCAGATCTCGCCCTGTTCGCCCGCCGGTAACTCCTCCCCCGAATCGGGGTCGACGATGCGGACCTCGATACCGGCGAAGGGGCGGCCGCAGCTGCCGTGCTTGTCGCGGGCCATGTCGGTGTCGAGCCGCTCTCCGCAGTACGGGCCGAACGTCTCGGTCATGCCGAAGAGGTTGGCGCGCGCGCCCGCAGCCGGCCGCCTCTCCGGTGGAAGCACGGCGGGAAGGCTGGCGTCCCCGAGCGACGAGAGGTCGGTGCCGGCGAACGACGGGTGGGAGGCGAGGCGGGCGGCCTGGTCCGGCCAGCCCCGGAAGAGCGTCACGCGCTCCCGCTCGAGCAGCTCGAGCGTGCGGGTCGGCTCGGGCTCCGCTTCGGTGAGCAAGGTGGCGCCGGCGACGAGCGCGCTGAGCAGCCCGCCGCCGAAGCCACCCGTCCAGAAGAAGGGCATGGGGATATAGAGCCGTTCGCCCCGGACCACGCGGCGGGCCTCCAGGTTGGCCGCCGTGGCCCGGAGGGCGGCGCCGTGCGTGTGGACGACCCCCTTCGGAGCGCCTCGGCTACCCGAGGTGAAGAGCACGACCAGGTCGTCCGCCGGCCGGACCCGGGCGCCGAGGGCTCGGACGAGCGCAGGCTCGACGACGCGATCGGGGAGTCCGCCGAGCGACCAGAGCCGCCGCAACGACGGCGCGGCCTGGTGCCGCCCGCCTGACCGGACGCGACCCGGCAGTCCGGGCGCTGCCGCCTCGAGGTCGTCGACGTAGCGGCGCCCGCGGAACTCCGGCACGGCGACGAGGTGCGAGACCGACGCCGTCGTGAGCTGAGCCAGCAACTCGGGCGGCCGCAGCAGGGTGCTCAGCGGGACGAGGACCGCACCGATGCGCGTCACGGCGACCGCGTGGACCGCCCAATCGACGCCATTCGGCCCGAGCAGACCCACCCGGTCGCCCTTCACCACACCGCCGGCCACCAGGCGCGCCGCGAGGCCGGCGCTCGACTCGTCGAGGTCTCGATACGTGATCGACTCCTCGGCGGTGACGACGGCCCGGACGTCGCCGTCGGCCTGACGCCGAGAGGCGAGGAGGGTGGGAATGGTCTCGGCGTCAGGGGCCACTGAGCAGTTCCTTCAGCGCGCGCTGGTCGAGCTTCCCGCTCGACATCGTCGGGACATCCCGCTCGGCGACGACCACCATCGTCCGCGGCACCTTGTAGGTCGACAGCCGTTCGCGGAGGCTCGCCCGGAGGCCGTCGACGTCGACGGCGGACCCGTCGGCCGGCGCCCGCACCAGCGCGGCCACGACCTGGCCGCGCGCCTCATCGTCGATCCCGACGACGTGGGCGACGAGACCGCTCACCTCGAGGATGGCGGCCTCGACCTCGCGTGGAGAGACGTTCGCCCCTGCGGTCTTGACCATGTCGCTGTGGCGGCCTCGGAAGTAGAAGAACCCGTCGGCGTCCCGCGTCACCAGATCGCCCGTGCGGAACCAGTCGTCGTGGTCGAAGGTCTCGTGTCGCTCCCGGCCGTCGTAGCCGTCCATGAGGAATGGTCCGCGCAGACAGAGCTCGCCGAGCTCGCCCGCGCCGGCTTCCGCGCCGTCTTCGCGGCGGACTCTCGCCTCGAGCCCGGGGACCGGCCGACCGAAGGAGCCGCGGCGGTGCTCGGGCTGCTCGGATTCGTCCTCGCTGGCCAGGCAGACGCTGCCGGCCTCGGTCATGCCCAGCATGGCGTGATGGCGCTCGGGGTCGGCCGGGCGCGCGTCGGCCGGCATGATCGGGAAGAGGTTGCCGCGGCGGATGGACGAGAGGTCGCGCCGGTCGAACGTCGGGTCTCGCGGGAGGTGGGCGACCGACGCGGCGAAGCCGTTCACCATGGTCGGGCGTTCCCGCTCCACCAGGTCGAGCACGCCTGCCGCGTCGGGGGCGTTGGAGCAGACGAGCGTCGCTCCGGCGACCAGGGTCCCGAGCAGGGCGTAGGCGAAGCCGCCGATCCAGAAGAACGGTGAGTTCGAGAACAGGATCTCGCCGGGAACGTACCGACGCAGCTGGTTGAGGTTGTCGAGATGCCGGATCAGCGCGCCGTGGGTGTGGACGACCCCCTTGGGTTCGCTCGTCGACCCCGAGGTGTGGACGATCACCATGTGGTCCGCCGGCGTGACCGCGTCCTCGGCGGCAGCGAGCACGTCGTGATCGACGGCCGCGGCGCCGCCGAGCAAGCCGGCGAGGGTCCATCCGGGGTGGATGGCCGGGTCGGCCTCGTCGAGGTCGAGTGCGATGCGACGCAGCGACGGCGCGTCCTCGCACAAGAGGGGTGGGCGCGTTGCGAGGTCGAGTCCGGGCAGCCCGGCTACCAGGCTGGCTCGGTAGTCGTGGGAGCGGTAGCGCGGCGCGCTGAGCAGCATCGTGACGTCGGCGCGGCGTAGGAGGCCGGCCAGTTCCGCGCTGGTCGAGAATGTGCTCAGGGGCACGCTGACCGCGCCGATGCGGGCGGCGGCGAGCCATGCCACCACGAAGGCGGGACCGTTGGGGTACAAGATGCCGATCCGGGTGCCGAGGCTGGCGCCCACCGCGAGCAGGGCTCGGGCCAGCTCGGCCGACCGGGTACGAGCCGCGGCGTACGTGAGCATCTCGTCGTCCACGGCGAGGAGCACCTGATCCGGCCGTTCGGCCGCACGCGCCCGCAGCAGCGCGCCGACGGTCAGCGGTAGCCCGTCACCGGCGTCGATCACCGACGACGTCACGGCGGTGTTCGACGCGGGGAGACGGCGGGGAGCGCGGCGGCGTTGCCGGCGACGGCGTCGACCTCGGCCTCGCACAGGACGCGCTCGCCGCTGCGCAGCTCGCCGGTCGAGCGGATTCGCCCGTCGGAGACCTCCCGCTCGAGGCTGAAGAACAGCGTCTCGAGAAGAGGCACCGGTCGCCGGTAGCGCAACACAAGCGAGGCTGTCTTGCCCGCTACGCCGACCTCACAGTTGTGATGCTGCACGACACAGTCGAAGAACACGGCGAGGAACCCGCCGTGCACGATCCCGGGAGGGCCCTCGTAGGCGACGGGAAAGGTGACCGACCCGCTCGCCCGGTCGCCATCGACGCGGATGTCGTACTCGGGGAAGCACGGGTTGTAGGCGCCGATGTCGCGGGCGTGGTCGAGGTACACGCGTCCGTCGCCATCGGCCGCATCGCCCACCCGGGGCCCGGGCGCGGCGGGCACCCGGTCGGCCAGTGACGCTTCCACGTCACGGAGCTGCGCAATAAGGCGGTCGACGTCGGGCTCTTCGCCCTCGAGCGCGAGCAGCATCCCGGTGATCCGGCGCACGAGCGCCGCCGCGGTGACGGTCTGGGACAGCGGCTCGGCGCCGAACGTCCAGGGCACGGCTCGTTCAGGCCCCGGCGGGTACGCAACCCAGCAGCGACGCCACCTCGGCCAGATCGACCTTGCCCGAGTCCGTCCGGGGCAGCGTGTCGACGACCCGGATCTCCGTCGGGAGCTCGTAGCGTGCCAGCACCTGCGCCGCGTACGAGTGGAGGTCCTCGGCGGTGACGCCGCGGTCCGCTCCCGGCCGCAACTCCACCATGGCCACGGGCACCGCCCCGAGCCGGCGGTCGGCGCGTGCGACCACGGCGGCGCCCCGGACGGCCGAATGCCTCTCGAGCGCGGCCCGGACGTCCTCGGGCCGGACCTTGAACCCGCCTCGGATGATGGCCTGGTCGGCCCGTCCCAGGATGTAGACGAACCCGTCGGGGTCGATGCGGGCCACGTCAGTCGTCCGCACCCACTCGACATTGCCCAGCTGGCCTGCCCGCACCTCGAGCAGGCCCTCCGCGTCCGGCCCGAGCACCTCCCCCGACGAAGGCTCGACCACGCGGAGCTCGCAGCCGGCATGCGCCCGGCCGACGCTGCCGCGCTTGGTGGCCCAGAACCTCCGGTGGTCGTCGATGTTCCACCCCGCCACCCCGCCACCGAACTCGGTGGCGGCGTACGAGACGAGGACGGGAACGCCGTACTTGGCCATGAACGCGTCGCCGTCATCGGGGTCGAGGGGAGCCGTGCCCGACACCACGGAGCGGAGGCTGCTCAGGTCGTCGGGGTCGAGGTCGGCCTCGAGCACCATGCGCAGCGCCGCGGGGACCAGGCTGGCCGTGGCCGGGTGGTGCCGGCGCACGGCGTCGACCCAGCCCTCGACGCTGAAGCGTTCGAGCAGGGAGAAGGAGCGGCCGTCGGCCACGCACTGGAGCACGCGGAAGAGCCCGCCCAGGTGGACGAGCGGCGAGTTCACGATGGCCACGCCGCGGCGCAGGCGCACCGCGCCCTCGCGATTCGACTCGTAGTGCTTCGCCCCGGCGAGCACCCGCTCCAGCGTCTCGTAGCCGAGGTCGACACGCTTGGGCGGGCCGGTCGTGCCGCTGGTGAGCATGCGCACGGCAACGCCGGGTCGCAGGTCGTCCGACGGGCCTCCCTTCGCTGGGCCGCCCTCCGCCGAGCCGGGGGTGACGGTGAAGGGCTCGGCCAGCTCGGACACGGCCGCGGTGACGGCGCGGGACCCCTCGGGCACCAGTCGGGCCAGGTCGACCGGGTCGCCGGCGACCACGGCCAGGTCGAGCGCCGCGATGTCTTCACGGGTGCGCGCCTCGCCGCGCCCGGGGTTGATGGTCACGACGCAGCCCCCGGCGCGCAGCACGCCGAGGAGCAGTCCGACCGAAGCCGGCCGGTTGCGCAGGAGCAGGCCGACCTGGGCGCCGGGCCGCTCCACCAGCGCGCCCGCGTGATCGACGGTGTCGGCGACGTCGCCCCAACTGTGCCACGAGCCCTCGAACTCGATGGCGGGCGCCCCCGGGTCGAGGGCCAGGACCTCGGCGAGGCGCGCCGCGAGCCCGCTCGGCTGGGCGGCAGCGTTCGGCTGGGCGACGTCGCTCACCGCTGCCTCGGCTCGCGCCGCGTCGGTGGATGCTCGGCCAGCTCGGCCATGCCGAGGGGATTGCCCAACCGGGTGTAGATCAGGCCCTGCTCCATGGCGGCCCGGTACGGGCGGTCGAGCGACTCCCAGATGGCGCGCACCGTCCCCTGTGTCGCCGCGCTGGGCCAGGCGGCGATGCCGGAGGCCAGCTCGTGGGCCCGGAGCCACAGCTGGTCCCGCTCGACCACCTCGGTCACCAGTCCGATGCGCAACGCGGTCTCCGCCGTGACGCGCTCGTCGTTGCCGGTGAGCGCCATGCGCAGCGTCTGGGCCAGGCCGACCCTGCGCATGAGGCCGACCGGCTCGAGCGCGGAGACCATGCCGTAGGTGACGTGCGAGTCGAAGAAGGTGGCCTCCTTGGAGCAGATGACGACGTCGGCCTCGTTGAGGAAGTAGAACGCGCCGGCCGTGCACATGCCCTGGACGGCGCAGACCACCGGCTTCCATACCTTCTGCCACTTCGGGCTGAGCAATTCACCCGGGTCCTCGTGGTTCCACACGTCGTCCGGTTGCCCGTAGGGCTTTTTCGTGTCGAGGCCGGCGCAGAAGGCACGGTCGCCTTCGGCCCGCACCACCGCGGCGTGCACCCCCGGGTCGTCTTTGACCAGGCGCCAGGCGGATCGCACCTCTTCGCACATGAGGCGATCGAACGCGTTGAGCACCTCGGGACGGTTCAGCGTGATGGTGGCGACGAAGTCCTCCGACGTCTCGTAGCGGATGGTGGAGAATTGTGGATTGCCGAGGCCGCTCATCGCGCCTGCCACTCCGGCGGGCGTTTCTCGACGAAGGCGCGCGGGCCTTCCTTGGCGTCGTCGGTGCGCACTACCCGTTCGCGGAAAGTCTCGGCCAGGATCTCGGCCTCGTGCAGCGGCAGGTCGAGGCCCTTGCGGATGGCGAGTCGTGTGCCCCGCACGGCCAGCGGGGCGTTGCGGTTGATCAGGTCCGCCACCTCGCGGGCCCGGTCCATGAGGTGGTCGTGCTCCACCACCTCCGAGATGAGCCCGAGCTCGTAGGCCCGCTGCGCGCTCATGCGCTCGTGGCGTCCCGTGAGGGCCAGCCGCATGGCGACGCCGGTCGGCAGCACCCGGGCCAGGCGGACCATCTCACGGCCCGAGACCAGCCCGATGCTGACGTGCGGGTCGAAGAACTCGGCTCGTTCCGAGGCGATGGCGATGTCACCCGTCGTGACGAGATCGAGCCCGGCACCGCAGCACAACCCGTTGACCGCGGCGAGGATCGGCTTGGTCATGGTCCGGAACGGGGGCGTCGCCTCCTGCGGTGCCTCCCACTGCGGGTAGGTCGAAAGGTACGGCTCCTCGTAAATGACCCGCCCGTCGTCGGGGATCTCGGTGACGTCGGCGCCGGCGCAGAAGGCTCGGCCGCTCCCGGTGACGATGATCGTCCAGACGGCCTCGTCCGCCTCGGCGTCGGCATAGGCGCGGCGGAGCTCGAACGCCATGGCCGGGCTCACCGCGTTCAGCTGCTCGGGCCGGTTGAACGTGATGGTGGCGGTGTGGCCGTCGACTTCGTAGACGATGTGCTCGAACTCCACCTGCTCCCCCTATCGACCCTCGAACCGGGCGTCGCGCCGTTCGGTGAAGGCGAGCAGGCCTTCGCGGAAGTCGGCCGTGCGCGAGGAGAGCTCGAGCGCCATCGACTCGTTGTGCATGGCGTCGACGATGCCACCATCGAGCGCGGCGTGGATGCAGCGCTTGGTGAGCCCGACCGCAACCGTGGCGCTGGCGCGGAGCTCGGCGACGAGCTCGTCGACCGCGCCGTCGACGTCGGGCTCTGGCACGGCGTGGTGGATCAACCCCCAGTCGGCAGCCTGGCGCCCGCCGATCGGTCGCCCGAGGAGCAACAGCTCCTTGGCGCGCGCCACGCCGACGAGGCGCGGCACGAGCCAGCTGGCGCCGCTGTCCGGGGTGAAGCCCCGCTTGACGAACGGCAGCCAGAAGCGACTCTCCTCGGCGGCGACGGTGAAGTCCGCGGCGAGAGCGAGCTGACAGCCCAGGCCGGCCGCCCATCCCCGGACGGCGCAGACCACGGGCAGCTGCACCTCGAACAGCAGGCTGACGATCCTGTGGGCCTGGAGGGGGGTGCGTCGCTGGATTGAGCCTGTGCGCGGCCTCTCGCCCGAGGCGTTGGACGACACCCAGTCGGAGCCCGAGCAGAAGTCCGGACCGGAACTCGTGAGAAGGATGGCGCGCAGCGAGTCGTCGGTCGACGCGGACTCGAGGGCCTCGATGATGCACCTGACTGCGGTCACGTCGAGCGAGCCTTTGCGGTCGGGCCGGTCGATGACGATGCGCAGGACACCGTCGTCGGCCCCGACGAACACGCCGTCAGGGGTGCGGCCGCTCACCGGAGCGGGACCTCGTCCGGACTGGCTTCCATACCCCTCCCCACGCGTGTGGAAATATCTAGATGTTAAAGCCTACGATGGGTCAGCACCAAGACGCCGAGACGCTGCCCTGGAGGCCATCGAGTGAGCGACGGTCGAGTTCTTCTGCAACGAGACGACGAGTGTGGCATCGCCCGGGTGACCCTGGCCAACCCTGAGCGTCGGAACGCCTACGACCCCGAGATGCGTCGCCAGCTCGGGGCGTATCTCGACGAGCTGGCCTACGACGACGCCATCAAGGTCGTCCTGCTGCGGGGCGAGGGAGGAGTGTTCAGCGCCGGCGCGGACATGAACAACGCGTACTCGTGGTACGGCGACGGCGCGGACAGGGACGGCGCGAACGGTAAAGACGGAGCGAACGGTAAGGAGGGCACGGGCGGCGCGGAAGGTCGTGGGCGCCCCCGGCGGCCGAGCCAGCGCCGACGGCTGCTCACCGACCGCCAGACCTTCGACTTCTACCACGCGCTCCTCGGCTACCCGAAGGCGACGGTGGCGGAGGTCTCGGGCTACGCCCTCGGGGGCGGTTTCGAGCTCGCCCTCATGGCCGACATAGCCGTGGTGGCGAGCGACACCATGATCGGCATGCCGGCGACGCGCTTCTTGGGCCCGGCGCTCGGCTCGCTACACCTGTTCTTCCACCGGCTGGGCCCGGTGCTGGCGCGCCGGCTCCTGCTGACCGGCGACACCATCCCCGCGAGCGAGGTGGCCGACCGCGGCGTCTTCACCGAGGTGGTCGATCCCGGCGCGGTGGAGGCACGCGCGGCGTGGTGGGCCGAGAAGGTCTCGCGCATGCCGGCCGACGGGATCGTGATGGCCAAGGAGGCCTTCCGCCTGGTGGAGCAGCTGCAGGCGTACCAGGGCGAGGAGGTCCTCAACTACATGTTCCACGCCTACGGCACGAATCTGAGCTTCGAGGAGGGGGAGTACAACTTCATCAAGGCGCGCGCCGAGCACGGGACGAAGCGGGCCTTCGAGTTGCGCGACGCCCACTTCGACGTGCCTGAGCCCGAAACCTGAGGCTTCGAGACGGTCGGGTTCGAGTCGCTCGGGTTCGAGCCGATCGGTTTCGAGCCGATCGGTCTCGAGCCGCTCTGCTCGGGAGCATCGCTGAACGGTTGCTGCGAATTAGCTCATTCGTGAGCGAATTCGCAGGGGTTGGATCCTCATACGACTGCAGGGAAACATCGGAACAGGCAAGAGCAGTGGCCCTTCTGGATCCAGTTCGGGCCGGCCGTGCCCCCGACGACGAGGTACCCAGAGCCAGCCCCAAGCGCGTATCCAAGGGCGAATGCCCGATCACCGGTCGTGGCAGGACCGTCGCGAATCGTCCGTGTCTCGTCAGCCTTGCGGTGTGGAGCCGTCGATCTCGTGGAACCGTGTCGACACCAGGTCACGCATCTCACCACTGGTGATGATCCAGAACCGGCCGCCCCGCACACCGTCGAGGACGTCGCCCGCAACTTCGGCGACGGTGCGGGCACCCGGTCCATCGAATCCCGACCGCACCGCCTCGCGCATCAGTTCGCCGTCGGGCAGGCGCCGTTCGCTGCCGAGCTCCGCCGGCCGGTTGCGCTCGCTCTCGAGGATCCGGGTAGGTGTGCTGCCCGGGCACAACACGCTGACGCCGACGAGCGAGCCGGCCATGGCCAGCTCCATGCGCAGAGTCTCGCTGAGGGCCACGATGCCCACCTTGCTGACGTTGTACGGGCCGAGCGAGGGGAGGCCGCTCACCAGACCGGCCAGCGACGACGTGTTCACGATGTGGGCCGGTTGCCCCTGTTCCGTCAACCTCGGCAGGAAGGCCTGCACCCCGTGAATCACGCCCCAGAGGTTCACCCCCAGCACCCAACGCCAATCGTCGAGCGATTGGGCAATGACCGGGTTGAATGTCGAGACCCCGGCGTTGTTGCACAGCACGTGGACGGCACCGAATCGGTCGAAGGCTGCCTCAGCCAGATGCTCCAGGTCGGCGGCGACACTCACGTCGGTGACGACGGTGAGGACTTCCTCCCCAATGGTGGAGGCCACGGCGTCGAGGGCGACGGCGTCGACATCGGCCAACACGACGGAGCATCCGGCGGCGGCGAAGGCCTGTCCGAGTGCGGCACCGATGCCGCTCGCCGCGCCGGTGATCACGGCGACCGAACCGTTCGAGAGCTCCATGTGTGCCTCCACTCGGTACCGGTACTACTGTCACGGTGAGATTACACCGTAATCAGCGGAAGAACCGGAGCGACCATGGCATGGGACTTCGAGACGGAGCCAGAGTTCGAGGAAAAGCTCGCCTGGATGCGGGCCTTCATCGACCGAGAGCTGATCCCGCTCGAACCCATCTTCGAAGAGTTGCCTGCTGACGAATGGAACGTGGTCAAGGTGCACCTCCAGGACCGGGTCAAGGCCCAGGGCCTCTGGGGTGCATTCCTCGACCCGACGCTCGGCGGTGAGGGTCTGGGTCAGCTCAAACTGGCCCTGATGTCCGAGATCATCGGCCGCTGCATGATGTCGATGACGATCTTCGGGGTGCAAGCACCGGATAGCGGGAACATGGAGCTGCTGGCCCATGGTGCCACCGACGCCCAGAAGGAACGCTGGCTGTGGCCCAACTTGCGGGGCGAGATCTCCAGCGCCTTCGCCCTGACCGAGCCTTTCCTTGCCGGTGCGGACCCGACCGTCATCGGCACGACCGCCACCAAGGACGGCGACGAATGGGTCATCGACGGCCACAAGTGGTTCATCACCAATGCCTCGGTGGCCGACATCGTCCTCGTCTTCGCCGAGACCAACCCCGAAGGCCGGCCCCACCGACACGCATCCGTGTTCGTCGTGCCGACGGGCACGCCCGGCATGGAGATCGTGCGCGACATCGGCACGATGGCGCACCCCGACCCGGCCTACGGCCGCATCGGTAACCATGCCGAGCTCGTGTTCCGCGCCTGTCGTGTACCCGCCGACCACCTGATCGGGCAGCCCGGCCAGGGATTCGTCCTGGCACAGCAGCGACTCGGCGGCGGACGCATCCACCACGCCATGCGTTGGCTGGGACAGGCGCAACGGTCGCTCGACATCATGTGCGAGCGGGCCGTGTCGCGGCGCTCTCACGGCCACGTCCTCGGACACCACCAGATGATTCAGGACTACATCGCCCTGTCTCACATGGAGATCCAATCGGCCCGGTTGCTGACCTTCCAGACAGCCTGGAAGGTGGACAAATTCGGCGCCGCCGCCGTGCGCGCCGACCTCGGAATGATCAAGGCCCATGTGTCCAAGGTCGTCCTCGGGGTACTCGACCGCACCATCCAGGTGTGCGGCGCCCTCGGCTACTCGAGCGACCTTCCGGTCGAAGGGTGGTACCGATCGACCCGCTTCGGCCCCATCGGGGACGGGCCCGACGAGCTCCACAAGTCGGTCCTCGCCCGCAGCCTTCTCAAGGGTTACACGCCGGTGGAGGGGTGGCCGACCGAGCACCTCCCGAGTCGCCGCCCCTCCGCTGAAAGGAAGTGGGCCGAGCTGCGCGCCCAAGCCGGGGTGTCGTGAGGGCCGTCTTCTTCGACTTCGCCGGCACCCTGTTCGACGATCGGGCCCTGCGCGACGCGCATCTCCGCCAGCTGAGGTTCGTGGCGCGGGCGGCCGGCGTCGACGGATCACCGACGAGGAGCTGCGGGCCGCCTACCGCCAGGGCATGGGGGAGGCCTACCGGGCCGTGGCGGTGCAGGCCTCCTACTCGCATCGCACTCTGTTCGGCGCCGCCTTTGCCGCCACCGCGGCCGCCCTCGGCGGGACGGTCGACGAGGCCACCGCCGACGAGGCCGTCGATCGCCAGTACCGGGCCACTATCGAAGAGGCCGTGCTGCGGCCCGACTGTCTGGAGACGTTGGCGACGCTGCGGCGCTCGTCGATCCACGTGCAGATCGTCTCGAACATCGACGACGAGCAGTTCGAGCCCATGCTCGAACGCCTCGACCTGTTCCGCGTGATCGATGCCTGGACGAGCTCGGAGCAGGCCGACTCCTGCAAGCCGGACCCCGCCATCTACCGCCTGGCGCTCACCAGGGCGGGCGTCGTGCCCGAGCAGGCGCTCTTCGTGGGCGACAGCATCCGCCACGACGTCGAGGGGCCGGCCGCGCTCGGCATGCGCACGGCGTGGCTCGCTCCTCGGGACGGTGCCGACCCCGGCCGCGCCCGCCCCGACGCCGTGATCACGTCATTGGCCGAGGTGCTCGATCTCGTCGGAGCGGGTGTGGTCGCATGACAGAGGAGCGCCTGGCGGCCTACCTCGACGACGCCATGGGCGACCGGGTCCCCCTCCGGGTCACTGCCATGGTCGGAGGCGGCTCCTGCGAGGTCTTCGCCGTCGACCGCGGGCGCGACCGGTGGGTGCTGCGACGGGCGCCGAAGCACGCCAGCTCCTCGAGCGCCCACGACGTGCTGCGCGAGTTCCGCATCCTCGACGCCATCAAGGACACGTCGGTGCCCATCGCCCGGCCCCTGGTCGCCTGCGGCGACCCGGAGGTCTTCGGCGCGCCGTTCTACGTGATGGACCGCATCGAGGGGAAGCCCGTCCTGAGGGCCGTGCCTGAGGCATGGGCGGCTGCACCCGAGTCACACGGCCGGGCGCTCGAGGAGCTGATCGACGCCCTCGTGGCCATACACGCCGTCGATTGGCATGCCTGCGGCCTGGGTGACCTGGCTCACGGCGACGACTACCTGGAGCGCCAGCTCACCCGGTGGCTCACCCAGCTCGACTCCTACGGTGGCCGGAACCTTCCCGCCGCCCACAGCGTGGCCGACTGGCTCGGGGCGCACCGGCCCGCCGGCCAGCCGAGCGCCCTGTGCCACGGTGACTACAAGCTCGACAACGTGCTGTTCGCGCCGGAGTCGCCCCCCCGGCTGTTGGCCGTCGTGGACTGGGAGATGGCCGGCATCGGCGACCCGATCGTCGACCTGGCGTGGGCGCTCATCTTCCACCCGGGCCCCGAGGGCACCCTGCGCCTGGGCATGGCCAAGGAACCGAGGTTCGACGTGGCTCACCTCCCCGACCGGCGCACGCTGTTGGAGCGTTACGCGGCCGGCTCGGGCTGCGACGTCACAGCGATCGCCTGGTACGACGTGTTCGCCCGGTGGAAGCTGGCCCTCGTGCTCGAGGGCAGCTACGCCAAGTTCCAGCGCGGCCTGTCCGACAAGCCGGTCCACGAGCACTTCGGCGCCCAGGTCGACCTCCTGCTCGCCAGTGCCGGTTCCATCATCGACCGAGGAGGAGCGCCTTGACCCAGAAGATGCAGGCCTGGCAGGTAACTGGCACGGGTGAGCCGGCCGACGTGCTCCACCTGGTCGATGTCGACGTGCCCGAGCCGGGTCCGGGACAGGCGAGGATCCGGGTGACCGCCGCCGGCATCGGCCTGCCCGACGTGCTGATGTGCCGGGGCACCTACCCGCTGACGCCCCCGCTGCCGTTCATCCCGGGGCAGGAGGCGACCGGCACCGTTACTGCGCTGGGCGAGGGGGTCGACATGGCGATCGGTGCGCCCGTCATGGGCGTGACCGTGTTCTACGAGGGGAGCGGCTCGTTCGCCGAGGAATGCCTCGTGCTTGCGGAGTCGGCGTTCGCCGTTCCCCCCGGCCTGGCCGACGCCGAGGCCGCCGGATTCTGGATCCCGCACCTCACCGGGTGGATCGGGCTCGTCGACCGCGGGCGGATCGCTCCCGGCGACTGGTTGGCCGTGCTGGGGGCCGCCGGCGGGAGCGGTGCTGCCGCGGTGCAGCTCGGGTGCGCCCTCGGGGCGCGGGTCATCGCCATCGTGAGCGACGAGGAGCGGGCTGCCTTCTGCCGCTCGCTGGGTGCGGAGGCCATCGTGATCCACCGGGACGGGCCGATCGCACCGGCACTGCGGGAGCTGACCGGCGGCCGGGGCGTCGACCTGGTCTACGACCCGGTCGGCGGATCGCTGGCCGAAGACGCCGCCGGCGCACTGGCCCGCAACGGACGCCTGCTGTCCGTCGGGTTCGCCAGCGGGGAGTGGCCGAGTCTGTCGACCGTGCAGCTGGTCATGACCAACACCTCGCTCCTCGGCGTCTTCGCCGGGGGCTACAGCCGCGAGGAGCTCGAGGACATCCATGCCGGCCTGGCCGGCCTGGTCGCCGACGGCCGACTGCGCAACGCGGTCACCGCCAAGATCCCGTTCGACCAACTGGCGGCAGCCGCCCAGTCGATGGCCGACCGCAACGTGATCGGCAAGCTCGTGATGGTGCGGTGACCCGATGAGCAAGGCACTCGACTTCGAGCTCGACGCCGAGGAGATCGTGACCGCGGCGGTCGAGATCTTCGAGGAGTCCGGCCTCGACGCCGTCAGCATGCGGAGCGTGTCGGCACGCCTCGGCGTGTCCCCGGTCCCCCTCTACAGCCGGATCGGGAACAAGGAGGCGCTCGTCGATGCCATCGCCGACCGGCTGCTCGTCGACCTGGCGCCACCCAACGCCGCCGGCGAGCCGTGGGACCGCTACGCGGTGCGGTGGGCGCGCGAGCTCCGGACCCGTCTCCGAAAGGCCCGCGACAGCCGGCTCATCCTGAGTCCGGGACGAGAGGCCTACGTCGAGGCGTCCCGTCCGCTGGTCGAGGCCATGCGGGCCGACGGGATGGCGACCGACGCCGCCGTGCAGGCGTGCCGGCTCCTCATGTGGGCGACCGTGGGTTTCGGCGCCGTCGAGTCCGGGGCGGAGCCACCTCCCAAAGGCCGGCGCCGGACCCGCCCCGGTGGCGACCCCGCGGGGGTCGACGCGGCCGAGATCGACACGCTGTTCGATCTGCACATTCACTACATCGTCGACGGCATCACGAGCGGAGCTCGTCGCGAAGGCACGAGGTCTGGCAGACCCAGTGGAAAGACGGTGGACCGATGACGATTCCCAGTTTGGATGCCAAGGGCAAGGTCGTGGTCGTCACCGGAGGGAGCAAGGGACTCGGACGGGCCATGGCGCTGGGGTTCGCCGAAGCGGGCGCAGATGTCGTCGTCGCCAGCCGCAAGCTCCGTCCTTGCGAGGACGTTGCCGCTGAGATCCGGGCCTTGGGGCAAAAGGCACTCGCAGTGAGGTGTCACGTCGGCGACTGGAGCGACTGCGCCGCACTCGTCGAGACCACCGTCGCCGCCTTCGGCCGGATCGATGTCCTGGTGAACAATGCGGGCATCGCTCCGGTGCCACCGTCGCTGCTCGAGGTGAGCGCCGAGCTCTTCGACAAGACCATCGCCGTGAACCTCAAGGGTCCCCTTCGCCTGACGGCTCTCGTCGCCGAGCAGATGACGGCTGGAGGCTCCATCATCAACATCAGCTCCAAGGCGTCGCTTCACCCCACGGCGTTCACCGTGGTCTACGCCGCCGCGAAGGCCGGACTGAACGCGCTCACCAAGGCGGCGGCCAACGAGTTCGGCCCCAAGGGCGTCCGTGTCAATGCCATCGTGTGCGGCACCTTCCATACGGACAGTCTTCACGCCTCGGTTCCAACCCCCGAGTTGCAGGCGCAGATGGCCGGACACGTAGCCCTGGGCCGGATCGCCTCCGCCGAGGAGATCGTCGGCACCGCGCTCTTTCTGGCCAGTGACGCCTCGTCCTACTTGAACGGAGAGCTCATCCTCCTCGACGGCGGCTGAAGGCGCCTCCGCCGCCTGGCCCGTGCCGGCGGTGACCCGACGACGAGGAAGTCCCGGTCCCTGACGCCCAGGTTCACTACCGGCCGGCTCCCGACACGATCGGTGCGGCGCCCGCCAGCTCCCGTGCCCAGGCGTAGTCCGGCTTCCCGTTGGCGTGTCTCCGGACCGTGTGGCACACCGCCACGGCGCGGGGCGCCTTGAAGCGGGCGATCTCGGTGGCCACGAATTCGCGCAGACCGACCGGGTCGACCGTGACGCCGTGCTTCGCCGCCACGACCGCGACGACCTCTTGGCCGAAGCGCTCCGACGGACGCCCGACGACGAGCGCGTCGGCGACGTCGGGGTGCCGGCGCAGGACGGCCTCCACCTCCTCGACGAACACCTTCTCCCCGCCGGTGTTGACCACCATGGCGTCGCGGCCGAACATCACGATGCGCCCGTCGGCGGTCAGCTGCGCCCGGTCGCCGGGGATGGAGACGCGCTCGCCGTCCACGATCGGGAAGGTGGCCTCCGTCCGCTCCCGGTCGCCCAGGTAGCCGAGGGGGACGCGGCCGCGGCGCACCGTCCACCCGAGCTCGTCCTCGCCCGGCTCCACGAAGCGGGACCGGTCGGCCGAGATCACGGTGGCGCCCGGGCTCGGGGCGAACCCCAGGCTGATGCTGTCCTTCGTGCGCGCGCCGTAGGCCATGCCGCCGGTCTCGGACGCGCCGTAGCCGTCCATGATCACGATGTGCGGCAGCAGCCGGAGCAGCGCCTCCTTGTGGTGTTCACCCGTCGCCGCGCCCCCGGTGCCCAGGATCATGAGGGACGACAGGTCGTAGGGCCTCCGCCCGAGCTCCTCGACGATGGGACCGGCGTACGCGTCGCCGACGATCGACATCAGCGCGACCTGCTCGCGTTCGGCCAGCTGCAGCACGTGCCGCGCGTCGAAGGAGCCCGAGTCGTCGTGCAGCACCACGGTGGCGCCCTGGTGCAGCCCGGAGAACGCCGTCCACTGCGCGGCGGCGTGCATGAGCGGGGGGACCGGGTACCACCCGCCCCCGGCCCCGCCGACGGTGCCGGCGGCGATCGAGTCGGCCGTCGCGCCCTCCGTGCCGGCCATGGCGGACACGTAGATGTCGGCCTGGCGCCACGCCACCGCCTTGGGCCGTCCCGTGGTGCCGCCGGTGCAGACGACGTACAGGTCGTCGGGCGACGTGACCGGCAGCGGACCGGCGACGGCGGTGGCCGCCGCCGCCTCGAAGCCGACGCTGCCGGGTATTGGTGCGGTGCCCGAACCGTCGTCGACGTCGACGAGCAGCACCTCGGACGTATCGCACGCCGACTCCACCAGCGCCCGGTAGCGGCGGTGGTAGACGACCGCACGCACGCCGATGTCGTCGAGCAGGGCGCGCACCTCCGCCGGGCGGTAGTGCTGGTTCACGTTGAAGGGGACGGCGCGGGCCCGGAAGCAGCCCAGCATGGCCTCGATGTACTCGGGACCGTTGTGCATCACCAACGCCACCGGGTCCTGGCCGCTCTCCCAGCGTTCGAGCCCGGCGCGCTCGCGGTGCAGGCCGATCCCGCGCGACGCGAGGAAGGCGGCGATCGACTTGGTCCGGTCGGCCAGCTCGCCGAAGGTCCGGCGCACGTCGCCGCACACCACCATGTCGCGATCGGGAACCGCCGCCGCCACGAGGTCGTGGACGGCGGCGAAGGACCACTCGACGCCCGCGGACATGCAAAAAGTCTAGAGCTTTTGGTCGCCCGGAGGCCCGTCGACGGAATCGCCCGCCCGCCCGTCCACCGCCGCGCCCGCGGCCAACAGCGAGTCAACGCCCGGCTCGTCCAGGCCGAGCTCAGCCAGGAGCTCGACGGTGTGCTCCCCGAGCAGGGGCGCACGGAAGCGGGGCTGGGGCGGCCGACCGCCGAAGTCGGCCGGGGTGGCGAGCATGGGCAGGCTGCCCTGCTCGTCGGGGACCTCGACCACGGATCCGGCTGCGTGGAACTGCTCGTCCGCCACGACGTCGTCGACGGTGTTGACGGGGCTCCAGAACATCTCGGGATCCGCGTCAAAGATGGCTCGCCACTCGTTCAAGGACCGGGTGGCGAAGATCTCGTCGAGCAGGCCGATCAGCTCGGCCGCATGCCGGCCCCTAGCGCGCGCGTCTTCGAAGCGCTCGTCGTCCAGCCACTCCGGGTGCCCGACGGCGCGCGCCAGGGCCGGCCAGTGACGATCGCCTTCGAGGCCCACGATCCAAAAGGAGCGCCCGTCGCCCGCGGTGTAATTGTTGAGCGTGGGGCTGTACATCGTCTCGCGTGTGCCGATGCCGAGGCTGCGGCCCCACATGAGCGCAACGTTCACGTCGAAGCCGATCGTGTAGACGCCCTGGCGTAGGAGCGAGGTCGTGACCACCTGTCCCTCCCCGGTGCGGGCGTGCTCGACCAGAGCCGCGCTCACCATGGCCGCTCCCGTCATGGCCACGCTGTGGTCGCCCATACCGCCGCGCTGGAACGGCAACGGCCCGCCTGGAGCGCGCAGGGACTCCGCGATGCCGGAGCGGGCCCAGAAGGCGCCGATGTCGTACGCGCCGCGCTCGGCGTCGGGGCCCTCGGTCCCGTAGCCGGTGATCAGGGCGTAGACCAGGCCGGGGTGCCGCGCCCTCACCTGGTCGGGGCCGAGGCCGACCCGGGCCAGTGCCGCCGGCCGCAGGTTGGTGAGCAGGACGTCGGCTCCGGCCACGAGGCGGTGCGCGACGTCCACGCCCTGCTCGGTGGAGAGGTCGAGTGCAATGGAGCGCTTCCCCCGGTTGTCCAGCTCGAAAACCGGGTTCACCGGTAGGTCCCCGCCGAGCATGCGGCCGAAGTTGCGCGCCGGGTCCCCCGCCGGCGGCTCGATCTTGACCACGTCCGCGCCCCAGTCGGCCAGGATGCCGCCCGCCCCGGGTCCCGCCACCCACGCACCCAGCTCCACCAGCCGCACGCCCGCCAGCGGCCCGCTCATGCGGAACCCGCCTGGTACCGGCTCATGCGGAACCTGCCTGGTACCAGCTCATGTGGCGACGGGCACGCTCATGCGGCGGCGGGTGTCGGCGTGAAGCGGACCGGCATCGACTCGTGACCGCTGACGAAGTTGGAGGCGCGGATAGGAAGATCGGCCGCGTCGGCGAGCCGCAGGTCGGGGAGGCGGGCCAGCACCTCGCGGAACATGACGCGTAGCTCCAGCCGGGCCAGCGCGGCGCCGAGGCAGAAGTGGGGGCCGAAGCCGAAGGCCAGGTGCGGGTTGGGCTGGCGCCCGATGTCGAGCCGGTCGGGTTCGGCGAAGACGTCCTCGTCGCGGTTGGCCGAGGGATAGAAGAGCATCAGCTGGTCGCCTTCGTGCAGCAGCTGTCCGCGGAGCTCGATGTCCTTGGTCACGGTGCGGCTCATGTTCTTGATCGGCGACACCCAGCGCAGCAGCTCCTCGACGGCGACCGGGAGCCGGTCCGGGTCTGCCGTCAGCGCCGCCAGCTGGTCGGGCCGTTCGAGCAGGGCCAGCATGCCGCCGCTCACCACGTGGCGCGTCGTCTCGTCGCCGCCGATCAGGATCAGGAGCGTCTCGTTCACGATGGACTCGTCGTCGAGGTGGTGGCCGTCGACCTCGGCCTGGCACAGCTTGGTGATGAGGTCGTCGCGCGGGTTGGCCCGGCGGTCGGCGATGACACCGAGCTGCAGCTCGCGGAAAGCGAGCATGGCCTCGGCCCCCGCCTCGGCCTGCTCGGGCGTCGGGTCGAGCGTGGTGGCGCGGAGCAGGTCGTCGGACCAATGGAGCAGATCGTCGTGGGCGTCGGGGTCGAACCCGAGCAGCTCGGCGATCATCATGAGCGGGAGCGGGGCGGCCACGTCCCACACGAAGTCGCACGCCCCGGCTTCGCAGACGCGGTCGACGATGAGGCGGCAGTGCCGCGCCACCGTGCCCTCCATCTCGGCGATGCGCCGCGGCGTGAACCCGCGGTTGACCAGCGAGCGCCGCTGGTGGTGCTCGGGGTCGTCCATGGAGATCATCATGGGCAGGTGCGTGCCGTGTGGCCGCGGCGCGCGGTGGCTGCTGAACGTCGCCGGGTCCTTCTCGACCGCCAGCACGTCGTCGTAGCGCGAGATCCCCCAGACCCGGGCCGCCTCGTCGTAGTAGACGGGTGCCTCCCGGCGCATCCAGGACCAGACCTCGTGCGGATCGTCGGCGTACCAGTGGCCGTCGAGCAGGTTGAGGCCGGGGCGGACCGGGTGGGTCGCGCTCACGGCCGCGGGAGCCCGCAACGGTGCTGGGCGATGATGTTGCGCTGCACCTCGCTCGTGCCGCCGTAGATGGTCATGCCGAGCGAGTATCGCAAAGCGTGCTCCACGAGGCCAGCGCCGATCGCCGTCGGGTCGAGCCGGCTGCGCAGCGCGTCCGGTCCGACCACGGCCGTGAGCGCCTCGGCGTGGCGGACCACCGCCTCGGTGCTGAACAGCTTGCTCATCGGCCCCTCCGACACCGGCACGTCGCCGGCCGACTCCATGAACGTGGTGCGGACCTCGAGGAGCTGGGCCACCTCGAGGTCGGTCGCGGCGCGGATCAGGGCCCGCCGGACATCCTCGCGTTGGACGGGCGCATCGCCGTCTGCCCCGGCTTTGACCGCCCACGCCTCACTCTCGCGGAGCAGCCGGTCGAGATGCGGGCTGAACGCAGCCCCGTGTTCGTCCTGGAGCGCGAGCATCAGCGACTGCCAGCCCGCTCCGACCTCGCTGATGCGCCAGCGGTCCTCAATGAAGAGGTCGTTGTAGAACGTGATGTTCGTCCGCTCACCCGACATGGTGAAGACGGCTTGGGCTTCGAACCCGTCGCGGTCGAGGGGTACGAGGAACGTCGTCAACCCGCGGTGGCGCTCGCTGGCCGGGTCCGTACGCGCCAGCAGGAAGACGTAGTCGCAGACGTGGGCGTTGGTGGTGAACATCTTCTGCCCGTCGATCACCCACCCCCCGTCGACGCGGCGGGCCCTCGTCCGCACCGCGGCGACGTCGGAGCCCGCCTCCGGCTCGCTCATGCCGAGGGCGATGGTGAGCTCGCCGGTGACCACCTTGGGCACGATGGTTTCGCGCAGCTCGGCGGAGCCGACGGTCTCGATCACCCGAGCCACCATCAACGACGTGGCCACGGCGTACGTGGGCGCGTCGGCCTTGGTCAGCTCGTCGAGGACCGCGTGCGCCGACGGGACGTCGAGGGCTTCGTGGTCTCCACGCGACCATTCCGGCGCGATCCAGTTCCGCTCGCCCAGCGCCCGGGCGAAGTCACCGTCATGGGAGACGCCGCTGCGGTAGAGGCGCTCCTCCAGCTCGGGAGTGAGGTTTTCGGCCAGGAACTCGCGCACCTCGGCGCGATGCGTCTCGGCGACCGGGTCCCAGGCGAAGTCCATCAGTGGGTCACCTTCATCACGAAGCCGCCTTCGTGACGGGTCCGTAGCGGGCCGCCGCGGCGCGCCGGTACCCGGCCTCCGCGCCTCCCCAGACCCGCGCCCAGCCGCGGGCGCGGCGGTAGTACAGCTGCACATCGTGCTCGACCATGAAGCCGTAGCCGCCGTGGAAGTGGACGGCGTGGTAGGTGGCGCGCTCGGCCGCCTCCGACGCGAAGGCGAACGCCATGGACGCGAGCTCCCGGCCGCGCCCGTGACCTTCGTCGAGGGCCCACGCGGCCTCGCGCACCAGGAGCCGGGCGCCGTCGAGTGAGGTGGCGTCGTCGGCCAGCGGATGCGCCACCCCCTGGTAGCTGCCGATCAGGGCACCGAAAGCCTTGCGCTCGCCGGCGTAGGCGCAGACGGCCTCATGGGCGGCCGTGGCCATGCCCACAAGTGCGGCGGCGGTGAGCACGAGCCACTCGTCGAGGGCGGCCTGGAACAGCGCGTCCGCCCTGTCGCCGGCGGCGAGCTCGACGCCCCCGTCGATGTCGACGTCAGCCAGCGGGGCCGAGCCGAGGTTGGCGACACTGCGCCGGGCGCCCGCGGGCGGGGACACGAGCATCACACGACCGTGGGCAGGCACGATCAGCGAGTCGCAGATGGCGCCGGCCGGCACGAGCTCGGCCACCCCTGCCCGCGCCGGGTGAAGGGCAATGGTCACGAGCCCGTGTCCCCCGAGCGCGGCGGCGAGCGCCTCGGAGGCCAGGTCGGAGTCGGCGGCGGCGAGTAGCCGGGCCGCCACCTGGGTCTCGATGACCGGAGCGGGAGCGAGGGCGCGGCCGACCTCTTCGGCCACGAGGGCGAGGTCGAGCAACGGGGCGCCCCAACCCCCTTTCACTTCCGGTACGGCCATGGTCAGCAGGCCCGTCTGAAGCAGAGTGCGCCAGAGTGCGGGGTCGAATCCGCTTGGTTCGGCCGCCCGCACGGCGTCGGGCGACGACGCCCTGTTCAGGAGGTTGGCGAAGGAGGCGACGAGCTCACGCTGCTCATCGCCGAGCGCGAGGTCCACGAGCGGGGGACTTTACCCTGGGGTGCCGACGTCCCGAAAGCCCCTCGCCTGGTTAATCTCTAGAGGTTTTCTTGCGATAGATGTAGAGGTTTGTTACTTTCTGCCTGGTCCCAGACGCTCGAGCTGGGTGACACGGCACGGGGGGTCCAATGGCTCGTTTCAGTCCGCTCGTGATGGTCCGGAGCATGGGGTCGGTGCTGGCTGCGGCCGGGCTCGTGCTGGCGGTGTGCTCGTGGAACGAGGCTGCTTCAGCCGCCGTGCGCGCCCACAGCGCTCCGTACACCGTCGTGATCGACGACCAGCTCACGGGTAGCACCGGCAGCGGCGCAGGCGGCGCCCAGCCCGAGGCGTTCTCGGCCTTCAAGGCGGCGATGGCCGGCAAGGGCGTGACCGTCGACATCTGCGACAACCAGGGAACGTCCACCGGCAACATCGACTGCGAGCACCAGGCGATCGCGGATCACGCCGCGGTCTTCGTTCCCCTCAACGCGAACCTCGACCAGAGCCTGGTCGACCAGGCCGGGATACCCGTCGTGGGCGTGGCCAACGACACCGCGCCGCAGTCCTTCGACATCAGCGCGCAGCAAGGTCTCTTCGTCGGCATGGGGGTGGCGCTGGCGAAGAAGGGCTGCAAGCGACTCGGCATCGTGATCGACGAGGGCGGGCAGGCCTACGCCTCTCAGGTGGCGGACGCCGAGAAGTGGCAGTCCGTGACCGACGCTTTCATCCCGCTGGCCGCGCCCGACCTCTCCCCCGACATCGCCAAGCTGGTCGAGGCGCACGTGCAGTGCGTGGTGGCGGCCAGCCTCGACTCTCAGATCCCGCAGATCCTCACCGCCATGCAGCAGGCCCACCTGAAGGTGCCGACGGCGCTGCCCGGGATCATCCTCACCGGCTCGGTCATCGGATCGCTGGGTTCGCTCAGCAACGGATTGATCGCGGTGGAGAGCACCCCGTCACCGACGTCGGCCGCCGTGACCGATGTGACCAAGGAGATGCACGCGGTCAACAAGGGCATCAAGGTCGACTCGGCGAGCCTGACCGCGTACGCCCTGGCCAAGCTCATCGCCGACGGCGCCGCCGAGGTTCACGGGCCGGTCACCAGCGCGTCCATGCTGGCCGGGCTGGACAAGCTGCGGAACGCCAGCACCGACGGGCTTCTCCCACCCATCTCGACGACGCCCCAGGCGAAGGCGTCCGACCGTCGCGACTTCGACACCTACGTGCAGTCGTTCGTGCTCCAGAAGGGCAAGCTGACCGACGCCAGCGGCTACTTCAACATCTTGCCGCAGCTCAACGCGATCTCGAGCTGAACCGTGCCATCGAGATCGTCAGCCGCAGTGGCTGTCGAGACCAAGCAGGTCCTCGCCGTCAATCCGAAGATCGAGCATCCACCGTCCTGTCAGCTCAACTTCGACCCCTGCGTGGTCGCCTTCGCGCTCGAGTACGGCAGGGCGACGAAGTCGACCGGATGCCTGAATGGGGAACCCGAACCGAAGGCGGCAGCGGCAGGTGGCGGAGGCGGATGACGTGGCGCCGCACCGGAGCCGGGTGACGAGTCACGGGCTGTCGCGCCCCTTCCGTTCTCACTCAGCACTCCGGTGAGCCAGGTCTTCGAGTTCGCGGTCATCGGACTCGGGGCCGGGTCCCTCTACGCCATCGCGGCCATCGGCCTCGTCCTCGTCTACCGCGGCTCCAAGGTCGTCAATTTCGCCCAGGGGGCGATGGGGATGATGGCCGCCTACGTCTTCTACGAATTGCACCAGAACTGGCACCAGAGCGTCGTCGTCGCCATCCCGGCCGGCCTCGTCGTCTCCGGAGCCCTCGGCGCGGCCTTCTACTTCGTGGAGATCCGCCAGCTCAAGCAGGCCTCCAACCTGATCAAGATCGTGGCCACCTTGGCGTTGTTCGTCATCGCCCAGGAGGTCATCGCCCTGGTCTTCGGGACGCAGCCGCGGATCGTCAACTCGTCGCTGCCGACGAGCTCGGTGACCATCCTGGGGGCGAGCGTCGGCGAGGACCGGTTGTGGATCTTCGGCATCGTCATCGTGCTCACGGTCGTGCTGTGGGCCGTCTACAAGTACACGACCTTCGGTCTGGCCACGACCGCGGTGGCCGAGAATCCCACCGCGGCGGCCACGCTGGCGATCTCGCCCGATCTGGTCGCCGGGGTGAACTGGGCCGTCGGCGCCGCCCTCGGGGGCCTGGCGGCCATCCTCCTGGTCCCCATCACGACACTGAGCGCGGCCAACCTGTCGCTCATCGTCATCCCCATCGTGGCCGCGGCCGTCATCGGGGGGTTCAGCTCGTTCCCGATCACGACCCTGGCCGGACTCGCCATGGGGGTCGCCCAGAGCGAGGTGACCCGCTACGTGTCGACTCCGGGCTGGGACACCGCCGTGCCCTTCATCGCCGTCACGCTGATCCTGTACTTCCGGGGCCGACGCGTGGCGGGCCGAGACGAGTTCTTCGGCAAGTTGCCGTCTGTCGGCTCGGGCCGGGTCCCGCCCGTCCTGGTCTTCGTCGGCGTGGGCATCACGCTCCTGTTGATCTGGGTGATCTTTCCCTACGACTGGCTGGTCGCGCTCGAGTACCAGATGATCTTCGCCCTCATCATCACGTCCCTGGTCGTGGTCACCGGTTACGCCGGGCAGATCTCCTTGGCCCAGATGGCACTCGCCGGCATCGGCGCGCTCATCGCGGCGTGGCTCTACTCGAGCTACCACGTCCCTTTCGAGCTGGCCCTCGTGGCCGGGGTCATCGCCGTCGTGCCGGTCGGCGTGGTGATCGCGCTGGCCGGGGTGCGGACCCGCGGCGTGGCGCTGGCCATCGTGACCCTGGGCCTCGCCTTCTCGCTCGAGGCGATCATCTTCACCAACGAGCAGTTCACCGGCGGCGTCAACGGATTCGACACCGACAACCCGCACTTCCTCGGTATCGCCGTCGGCGGCCTGGAGTTCCCGGCCCGCTACGCCACGCTCACCCTGGGCGCGCTCGTCCTCGTCGGGCTGGCCGTGGCCAACCTGCGCCGCGGCCGTGCCGGACGACGGCTCATCGCGGTGCGCACCAACGAGCGGGCGGCGGCGGCCATGGGCATCTCGGTGAGCGGGGCCAAAATCTACGCCTTCGTCCTGGGCGCCATGATCGCCGCCCTGGGCGGCGTGCTGCTCGTCTTCTTCTTCCCCGCGTCGGACTTCACCAGCTTCATCGGTCTGACCTCGGTCACGTTCGCCGAGAGCGCCGTGCTCGGCGGTGTCGGACACCTCGGAGGTCCGCTCGTTGCCAGCAGCTACCAGCCGGACTCTCTCCTCACCCAGGTCTTCTCGTTCCTCGGCGGCAACGTGGCCACCTGGCTCGCCATCGCCGGGGCTGCGCTCCTCCTCGTCCTGCTCCCCACCATCCCCGACGGCCTGGTGGCGTCCCTGGAGCGCCAGAACGCCAAGTGGCTCGGACCCCTGCGGGCCCGCCTGTCCCGGCGCGCCGCACCCGCGGCGGCGGCCGCCCTCCAGAACCCTGTGCCCGCCCCGCCGGTGCGTCCGCTCGTGCTCGCCCTGCGCGACGTGGCGGTCACCTTCGGCGGGACGAAAGCGCTCGCCGGCCTCAGCCTCGAGGTCAGGAGCGGAGAGGTGCTCGGGCTCATCGGGCCTAACGGGGCGGGCAAGACGACGGCCATCGACGCCATCACGGGCTTCGTCCGTCCGAGCGGCGGTCGGATCCTCCTGGGCGAGGACGACATCAGCTCGTGGAGCCCCGAGCACCGCGCCCGTTCGGGGTTGGTGCGCTCGTTCCAGTCGCTCGAGCTCTTCGACGACCTCTCCGTCCTTGAGAACATGCAGGCGGCGTGCGACTCCCGGGACCGGCTGGCCTATGCCAGCGACCTGGTGCACCCCGGCAGGGGCCACCTCAGCGCTCTCGCCGTCGAGGCCGTCGGAGCCCTCGGGCTCGAGGCCTCCCTCGCGTTCCAGGCCCGCCACCTCAGCTACGCCCAGCGCCGCCTGCTGGCGGTGGCGAGAGCGCTCGCCGTCGGGGGCTCCATCCTGCTCCTCGACGAGCCGGCGTCGGGTCTCAGCCACCCCGACGCCATGGCCCTTTCGGGGACCATCGGGCGCTGGGCCAAGGACCACGGCGTAGGGATCCTGCTCATTGAGCACAACGTCGACATGGTGCTGCGAACCTGCGATCACATCGTGGCGCTCGACTTCGGCGAGGTCATCGGGCGCGGCACCCCGACCGAGATCCGCGACGACCCCAAGGTGGTCGACGCCTACCTGGGCACCGCCAAGCACCGCGAGGCCTCGGTGCAGCGCGCCGCCCTCGGTTGAGAGATGGGACGCTCCGACCAGCCACACGCCGGCCCGACCGAGCCCCTGAGGTCGGGCCCGATCCTCCAGGCCAGAGGTCTGTGCGCCGGTTACGGCTCCGTGCCGGTCGTCCGCGACCTCGACCTGGAGGTCCACCGCGGCGAGATGGTGGCCCTCCTCGGCGTGAACGGTGCCGGAAAGACGACCACGGTGCGGGCGCTGAGCGGTCAGATCAAGCCCACCTCCGGCGAGGTCCACTTCCGCGGCAACCCCACGACGGCACCGCTGCACAAGCGTGCCCGGGCGGGCATGCGGGTGATCACCGAGGAGCGCTCGGTGATCATGGGCTTGACCACGGCCGAGAACCTCCGCCTGGGTGGACAGTCCACCGAGCGGTGCCTGGAGCTTTTCCCCGAGCTCGAGCGGCTCATGGATCGGAAGGCCGCTCTGCTCTCTGGGGGTGAGCAGCAGATCCTCACCCTGGCCCGGGCGGTCGCGGCGCGGCCGGCGGTCCTGCTCGCCGACGAGCTCTCCCTCGGTCTCGCCCCACTCGTGTGCGAGCGCCTCCTCATTGCGCTGCGCGAGGCGGCGGACCGTGGGACAGGGGTGTTGCTGGTCGAACAACGCGTCCGCGACGCCCTCGAGTTCTCCGACCGGGCCTATGTGCTTTCAGGCGGCACGGTGGTCATCTCCGGTTCGGCGTCGGAGATCGCGGGACGCATGGACGAGATCGAGCGCACCTACCTGGACTCGTCACAGCTCGTGACCCGCGCCAACGACTAGACCTGACGTTGGAGGCAAACGGACGCGGGAGGCGACGACACCATGAGCGCGACAACTGACCGCACCGGACCGTTCCCGTACCGCGACGGATCCCTGCCGGTCGGGCGGCGCGTCGAGGACCTGTTGGGGCGGATGACGCTCGAGGACAAGGCGGGCCTCATGTTCCACTCCATCGCCGGTCCGGGCGACCTCGACGCCCCGCATCCGATCTTCGGTCCGCCCTCCATCAGTGAGCTCATCACCTCCGGCCGCATGAACCACTTCAACATCTACGGCGCGTCGGGGCAGGGCACCGCCGAGTTGGCGCAGTGGTACAACGCCGTACAGCGTCTCGCCGCACAGCAGCCGCTCGGGATCCCGGTGACCCTGTCCTCTGATCCGCGGCATCACTTCATCGACAACCCGTTCGCGTCCATCTTCATGGAGCAGGGGGCCGCCTGGCCGGAACCGCTGGGGCTCGCCGCCATCGGGTCGGAGGAGGTCGTCCGCGAGTTCGCCGACATCGCCCGGCAGGAGTACCTGGCCGTGGGCCTGCGCGTCGGGCTGCATCCCCAGATCGACCTGGCCACAGAACCGAGGTGGGGTCGCATTTCGGGCACGTTCGGCGAGGACGCCGAGCTGACGTCGCGGTTGGCCGCCGCCTACATCCGCGGGTTCCAGGGCGACGTCCTCGGCCCCCGGTCCGTGGCCATGATGACGAAGCACTTTCCCGGCGGCGGACCCCAGAAGGACGGGGACGATCCCCACTTCCCGTGGGGTCGCGAGCAGGTCTATCCCGGGGCCAACTTCGACTACCACCTTGCACCCTTCCGGGCCGCCATCGAGGCCGGGACGTCGCAGATGATGCCCTACTACGGCATGCCCGTCGGGACGGAATACGAGGAAGTCGGCTTCGGGTACAACCGGTCGGTCATCACCGGGATCCTGCGTGACCAGCTGCACTTCGACGGGATCGTCTGCACGGACTGGGGACTGGTCTCGGGCGTCACCGACCTGGGGGACATCGGCATCGACCTCGGGGAGATCGTGGCGGCCAAGGCCTGGGGCGTCGAGCATCTCAGTCGGGAGGAACGAGTGCTCAAGATCGTTCAGGCGGGGGTGGATCAGCTCGGTGGCGAGCACTGCCCGGAGTTGGTCGTCGGTCTGGTCAAAGCCGGCAAGCTCTCCGAGGCGCGGATCGACGAATCGGCGCGGCGCCTGCTCCGTGAGAAGTTCGTGCTCGGGCTCTTCGACGACCCCTACGTCGATGAAGCCGCGGCGACGATCGTGGTCGGACGGCAGGACTTCAGGGATGCCGCCCGGCGTGCGCAGCATGCGTCGGTGACCGTGCTCACGAACGGCGATACGGGCATCGGTGCGCCACTGCTCCCGCTGCGGACTGGCCTGAGCGTGTTCGCCGAGGGGCTCTCGGCGGAAGCGATCGGCCAGCGTGCCATGGTGGTCGAGGACGCCGCGGACGCCGACGTCGCCGTGCTACGCCTCAAGGCGCCGAAGGACCAGTCGTCGATCTTCCCGCGTGGATCGCTCGAATTCCCGCCCGACGAGGTGGCGCGCGTCCTCGCGCTCTGTGCCCGGATGCCCACCGTGATCGACGTCTACCTCGACCGTCCCGCCGTTGTGACGCCGTTCGTGGATACCGCGGCCGCCATCGTGGCCAACTACGGCATCACGGAGGAGGCGCTGGTCGAGGTGCTCTTCGGGGAGGCCTCTCCGCAGGGCCGACTGCCGTTCGACCTCCCCCGGTCGGACGCGGCGGTGGCGGCCAGCCGTTCCGACGTCCCGTTCGACACCGAGAACCCGGTGTTCCCGTTCGGCCACGGTCTCCGCTACCGGGTCTGAACGAAGTACACACCTCCCTGCCTTCTATCGGGTTCGCCCGTTCGTCGGTGGAGCCTCCGTCGACTTGAGCCGCGACCGAGTCCCGGCGTCGTAGGGGACAGGCCTCGACAGCGGACCCGTCCAACCAGTCCCGCCCGCTCCGCTTGGCCGCCCCTTCCGTCTTCGGCAACCGAAGTGGAATTCGACGGCTGGCTACAGTCGTTCCAGTTTCCCGTTCAGCTGTTCTGGCTGCGTCACGCCCGGAACATGCTCCGTCCGCATCACACCGGAGGTCTCACGATGGACGACATAGAGGCGATCAAGCAGCTCAAGGCCCGCTATTGCCGGCTGATGGACACCAAGGACTGGGAAGGCTACCGGCGGGTCTTCGCCGACGACGTGACCATGGACACCAGCGACGCCGGCGGCAACATCATCGTCGGAGCCGACGACTTCCTCGAATTCCTCCTCGGGGCGATCGGAGACGTCGTCACGGTCCATCAGTGCCACACGCCGGAGATCGAGGTGACGTCGCCGTCGACGGCAACGGGGATCTGGGCAATGGAGGACATGCTGCGCTACCCCAACGGGACTGAGCTGCATGGCTACGGCCACTACTACGAGTCGTATGAGAAGCAGGACGGCGAGTGGCGTGTCAAGTCGTCGAGGTTGACCAGGCTCCGCGCGGACTTCACGACGCCGCCGGGGTGAGTCCTCAGGCGAGTGCTGCTCGCCGGGCGACGGGTCCGGTCGCTCGCTCAGGCCGTCGCCGACGATGAAACGGCAGCGCACCGCCGCGATGCGCCAGCCGTCGGCGGTGCGGACGAGCTCGTCGTCGTAGACGGACGTACGCATTTCGCCGGTCGTCCGCTCGACGAGGAGGAGGAGGTTCAGCATGGTGCGCGCTCGGTCACCGTCGATCCACTCGACCATGAGCGGGCCGCCGAGATGGAGTCCCCCTGGTGCGTGCGCCATCATCGTGCGCAGCCCGTCGTGGCCCCGGAGGGACGGCGTGGCGCTCATGCCAAGCTCGGCCGGCGCCTTACCGCCCGACCGCCAGCGGCCGGAATCGAGCGAAGCCACCACGTGTCAGACCGTCCTGAGGGTGCCCCGGATGGCTGTCCGCAGCTCGCGAATCCCCTGGTCACCCGCGTCGATGTCGACTCGGCTGGCCACGGTTTGGCGCCTTCGACAATTTTGAAACCGGGGTCAGATTCGATATTGTGCGCCGGGCGCAGGGGTGGGTCAACTCTGCCGCCATTGGAGGACGGCACATGCACGAAGCGAAAGGAGCTGCAGCGACCCCGGGCATCTTCGACTTCGACAACCATTACTACGAGGCGCCCGACGCGTTCACCCGCTACCAGGACGCGGCGCTGCGTAACCGCGGGGTGCGCTGGGCCGACGTCGACGGCCGGCGGCGCCTGCTCGTGGGCGGGACGATCAACTCCTACGTGGCGAACCCGAACTTCGATCCCGTGTCCAAGCCGGGTGCCCTCTACGACTGGTACCGCGGCAATCCGAGGCGGCAGAGGATCACCGAGGCCTTCGGGGAGCTCGAGCCGTTGCGCCCCGAGTACCAGGACCGCGACGTCCGGTTGAAGGTCATGGACGAGCAGGGCCTCGCCGGCGTGGTCCTCTTCCCCACGCTCGGCGTCGGACTCGAGGACGCGCTGAAGCAGGACGCGGATGCATGTGGTCGCGTGTTCGCCGCCTTCAACCGGTGGGTCGAAGAGGACTGGGGGTTCGCGTACGAAGGCCGGATCTTCGCCGCGGCCTACGTCGCCTTGACCGATGTCGCCACGGCGGCGGACGAACTGCGGCGGGTGCTCGACGCAGGGGCCGTCGTGGTAAACGTTCGGAACGCGCCGGTCCCGGTACCGGGTGGCTACCGCTCGCCCTTCGATCCGGTCTTCGACCCGTTCTGGGGTCTCGCCGCCGAGTCAGGGGTCGTCGTGGCGACGCACGCCGGGCTCGACGGCTACGACGCACTCGTGCAGATGTGGGAGCCGGGGTCCGGTGAGAGCTCGCTCTTCCGCTCGCCGTTGCGCAACGTGGTGACGAAGGGCCGCGCGGTGAGCGACTTCTACGGTGCGGCGGTGTGCCACAAGATCTTCGAGCGGTTTCCGCGGCTGCGCATGGCCAGCATCGAGAACGGTGCGACCTGGGTGCCCGACCTACTGCACCGGCTCGACGACGCCGCGAACCGCAACCCGGGCTACTTCGAGCACCATCCGCGCGACGTCTTCGGCGAACACGTCTGGGTCACCCCGTTCTGGGAGGACCACGTGGGCGACCTGTTGGCGGACATCCGCGCCGACCGGATGCTGCTGGGCTCGGACTGGCCGCACGCCGAAGGGACACGCCGGCCGGCCGAGTTCGTGACCGAGGCGCTGGCCGGCCTGCCGGATGACGTCGTCGAGCGGATCTCCGGTGCGAACGCCACCGAGCTGCTCGGCGGGTCGGATCTTTGCGGGTCGGTTCTCGGCGGGTCTGTTTGAGCCCCGCCCGCCCCGGCCGTAGCGAAGCGTCCACGCCGGTCCGCGAGGTCCCGCGCACCCCGAAAGGAGAGCGGACCCGGGCTCGCCTTCTCCATGCGGCCAAGCACGTGTTCGAGCGCCAAGGTTTCCTCGGTGCCCGCGTGTCCGACATCGCGGACCGGGCCCGTATCTCCCACGGGACCTTCTACCACTACTTCAATTCCAAGGAGGAGATCTTCCGGGAGCTGGCGGAGACGCAAGAAGCGCGGTTGACCGCGGCGGCGGACCTCGACGCCGGCGACCTCCCGATCGATTCGTCGCCCCGGGAGCAGGTCCGGGAAGGGGTCCGGCGCTACCTGGAGCAGTACCGCGAGCAGGCCCGGATCATGGGGGTGATTGAGCAGGTGTCGCGCTATGACGTCGAGGTCAACGCGGCGCGTGCGGCGAGTCAGAAGCACTTCACCAAGCGGGCCGAGGAGGCGTGCCGCCTGCAGCAGCGCGATGGCATGGCCGATCGCGACCTCGACCCGGTCATCGCGGCGGACGCCCTGGGCGCCTTGGTCTCGCGCTTCGCTGAGCTCTGGCTCGTCCAGGGCTACCGCGACTACGACTTCGACGAAGCGGTGGAGCAACTCAGCCTGATCTGCGCCAACGCGCTGCGGCACCCGGAAGACGCCGGGGCCGCCCGGTCGGCCAGATGAGCACCGCGGCCGAGCTCCTGCTGGCGCGGGCAGACGACGATCGCCCCGCGCTCCTGTTCGACGACCGACGCTGGAGCTACCGCCAGCTCGTCGACGAGGGGCGGCGCCGCATGGCGTTCCAGGCCCAGTTCCCGTTCCCGTCCGGGGAGGACGGGCGCCCGTTGCACATCGGCATCCTCCTGGACAACTCGCCGGAGTACGTGTTCTGGCTGGCCGCGGCCGCACTGTCGGGTTCGGTCCTCGTCGGGATCAACTCGACCTACCGGGGAGATCAGCTCGGGCAACTGATCTCCCACACCGACTGCGACGTCGTCGTCACGTCGACCGGCCATCTCCCGCTGCTCGAGGGCCTCGACGACGTCGTCCACCCCGACCGCCTGCTCGTCGTGGACGGGTCCGAGTACCGCGACGAGGTGGAGAGGATGGAGCCGGCGCCGCCACGACCCGCCACCGACGACGACCTGTTCCTCCTCATCTTCACGTCCGGTTCGACCGGGATGCCCAAGGCCGTGCGCTGCACACAGGGCCGTTTCGCCCGCACCGGAGCGCATGTTGCCAACCTGACGCAGGTGACACCGGGAGAGGACGTCGTCTACTGCCCGCTTCCGTTCTTCCACAGCGCCTCCCTGTTCTCGGGCTGGGCCGGTGCGTTGTCCGGAGCGGTGCCCATCGCGACGCGGGTGCGGTTCTCGGCGTCGGGGACGCTGCCCGATCTACGCCGGCACGGGTCCACCGTGCTCACCTACACCGGCAAGGTGCTGAACTACATCCTGTCGGTGCCCGAGTCGCCCGAAGACGCCGACACCCGCCTACGCCTCGCCCTGGGCAACGAGGCGTCGCTGTCGGACATCAGGGAGTTCGCGTGGCGATTCGGCTGCACCGTGCGGGACTCCTACGGTTCGACCGAAGGCATGATCATCATCCGTCGCGACCCGTCTATGCCCGACGCGGCACTGGGTGCCGCGGCCGACACCGTCAAGATCATCGACCCCGACACCTTGAGGGAGTGCCCTCCCGTTCGGGTCGGGGCCGACGGTCGGCTGGCGAACCTCGAGGAGGCGGTGGGGGAGATCGTGGAGACGGCTCCGACGGCCGGCTTCGAGGGCTACTACAAGAACCCCGTCGCCACCACCACCCGCTTTCGGAACGGCTGGTACTGGTCGGGGGATCTCGGCTACCGCGACCCCGAGGGCTGGTTCTACTTCGCGGGGCGGTCGAACGAGTGGCTCCGGGTCGATGGCGAGAACTTCGCGGCCGCTCCTGTCGAGGCGATCGTCTCCCGGCACCCCTCTGTTCGGTCGGTGGCCGTCTATGCCGTGCCCGACGACCCCGTCGGCGACCGCGTCATGGTCGCGATCGAGCTGGAGCAGGGTTCGTCCTTCGACCCGGTGGCGTTCGACGAGTTCCTCGCGGCCCAGCCGGACCTCGGTCCGAAGTGGGTACCGGCGTTCGTGCGAACGACCGCCGAGCTCCCCAAGCTGGCCAGCATGAAGATCGACAAGACGACCTTGCGTCGTGCGGCCTGGAGCGCGGGCGATGTGCACTGGCGCCCGGCGAAAGGTGAGAGTTTGCGTCCGCTGGGGGCGGCGGATCGTCGGCGCCTCGACCCGCTGCTCAAAAGCACGGCCGGATGAGCGCCGATCGCGAGTGGGCTCCGGAGGAGTTCCGCGCCCATGTCGAGGCGTGGTTCGCGCGCAATGCCCCGAAGAAGGGCGACGCGGGCGATTTCTCGTCGGTGCACATCGTGAGCGCGCCGACCCGCACGGACTTCCGGGAGCGTGAACGCCACGCGCTGTCGGTGACGAAGGACTGGCGGCGGACGCTCTACGAAGCCGGGCTCGCGGCTCGCTCGTGGCCGGTCGAATACGCCGGGCACGGCGCGCCGGCTTGGCAGGACGAGGTTGTGGCCGAGGTGCAGTCGGGCTACGGCGTCTCCACCAAGATGCTGGCGGTGGCGCTCGAGATGCTGCCGCCCGTCCTGTTCGCGCACGGTTCGCACGAGCAGCGTCTGGCGTACCTGCCGCCGGTGTCCCGCGGCGAGGCGAGCTGGTGCCAGCTCCTCTCCGAACCCGACGCCGGGTCGGACCTCGGAAGCGTCCGGACACTGGCGACGGCGACCGAGGGCGGGTGGTCGGTGAGCGGGCAGAAGGTGTGGACGTCGGGGGCGGGGGAGGCCGACCACGCGCTCCTCCTCGCCCGGGCCGAATCGCCTTCGTCAAGGGACGAGGGGATGACGTGCCTGATCGCCGACATGTCGGACCCGGGGATCGAGGTGCGGCCGCTGCGGCAGATGTCGGGCGGATACCACTTCAACGAAGTGTTCCTCGACCGCGTCTTCGTGCCCGAGGACGCGCTGATCGGTGCCGTCGGTGCGGGCCGAGAGGTTTTGCGCACGATGCTGGCCAGCGAACGGGCCGCTATCGGTGGCGGCACGAGCGCCCGCTCCGCGGGCCAACTGGTCCGACTCAGCCGGGATGTCGGACGCTCGCGCGATCCCGTCGTGCGCCAAGCAGTCGCGGCCGCGATCGCCCGCGAACGTGTCCTGGACCTGCTGGTGGCGAGAGCCGCCGCGGGCGAGGCTGTCCCGGCCGGAGGCCCGGTGACGAAGCTGCTCTACTCCGAGCACGCACGCCTCACGGCCGAGGCCGCCATGTCGATCCTCGGGCCGGCGGCCACCGTGCCTGACGACCCGCACGCTGCTCCCTGGGTCGAGCGGTTCCAGTTCGCGCCGGGCCTACGCATCGGAGGCGGGACGGACGAGATACAGCGCAACGCCATCGCGGAGCGGGGGCTGGGGTTGCCGCGCCAGCCGAGGGGCAGCGCCGTCCGGAAGGGTCCCAATGCCTGAAACGTCCGGTGACACCGCGGTCGAGGTCGGGGTCGGGAGTCTGCGGCCGGCGCCGCGCACCAAGAAGGGGATGCAGACGAGATCTCAGCTCGTGGACGCGGCCAAGGTCGTCTTCGAGCGCGACGGTTTCCTCAATGCCCGCATCGTCGACATCGCCGAGACGGCCCAGCTCGCGACGGGCTCCTTCTACCACTACTTCGACTCGAAAGAGCAGATCTTCCGTGAGGTGGCGGCGATGCAGGAGCAACGCCTCACGGCATCGGGGGAGGCTGTCGATACGCCAGAGCCGGCGCGGGCGAGCACCGGCAGCACGACGTGGAGCCGCATCCGTCGGGCGAATCGGCGCTACCTGGAGCGCTACCGGGACGCTTCTGCCCTGATGGGCGTCATCGAGGAGGTCTCGCGCTACGACACCGAGGTGAACACCGCCCGGATGGCCACCATGAAGCACTTCGTGGAGCGGGCGGAACGGGCGATCGTCGAGCTGCAGGCGGAGGGGCTCGCCGACCGCCGGCTGAACCCCTCGCTGGCGGCCGACGCCCTCGGTGCCATGGTCGGGCGCTTCGCCGAGCAATGGCTCGTGCAGGGATACCGGGATTACGACTTCGACTGGGCCGTGGAGCAGCTGACGCTCATCTGGGGGAACGCGCTCGGAATCGAGAGCGAACCGAAGTTGAGGCGACACTGGTGAGCCCGGCCGATCCCGCATTGCGCAGCGACGTCCCTGCACTCTTCGTGGAGGACGGTGCATCCGTCGTGCCCACGACCTATGCCGTCGGGCCCTGGCGCCGCGACACCCTGCACGGCTCGGCCGTGGCTGCCTTGTTCGGCTCCGTTCTCGACCGCGACGACGCCACCGTTGCTCGCGTCACCGTCGACATCCTCTCGTCCCTTGAGCTCGGGCCGTTGCGGCTGACGATCACGGACGAGGAGGGCGGGCGACGCGTTCGCCGTCGCACCGCCGTCCTCCACGGCCGGGACCGGCCGGTGGCCCGAGCCACTGCGTTGTACATCTCCAAATCGCCTGAGAACGCACAGGCACAGCTGAACACAGCGGCCCTCGAGGCCGGCGACGCCGCGCGGTACAGCGCCGCGCCGCCGCCCCAGCTGCTGGCCCCTCTGCCCGAAGCGCGGGCCGGATGGCCGGGGTTCGAGAGCTGGGCCATGGCGCTGCACACCACACGCTCCGAGCACGGCGAGATGCTCGGATGGTTCCAGCTGCTGGTGCCCGCGCTCGTCGGCCATCGGATCACCGGATTGCCTGCCGCGCTGGCCGCCGCCGACTACACGTCCGGCGCCACGTACATGGTGCTCTCGCTCAAGCGGTGGACGTTCATGAGCACCGACCTGACCCTGAACCTGGTCCGTCCGCCGGTCGGGGAATGGTTGGGATTGACCGCGGGACCCGCGCTCGTCGGCGCGGGCGGAGTTGGCCTGGCGGCGGGAGTGCTCCACGACGGGTCGGGGACGTTCGCACGGTGCTCGCAGACGCAATTCATCCAGCCGATTCCCGAGTCGTCCGACTGAACGGTCACCAAGATCAGCGGGCGTTCACCTGGATCGTGGTGATCCCGGGCTTGCTGCCGGCCCGCTTGATCTGGGCCACGGTCTGGCCCGCCCCGAGGTAGCGGTCGAAGAACGCAGCGATCGTATTGTTGACAACCGGGCTCCAGGGCTGCATCGCGAAGCCCTCGTGGGGCGCTCCTATGAGCGAGAGGAAGTACTTGGGAGCCGGCGCCTTGGCGTAGATGGCCTGGCTGATGACGTAGGGGCCGATCGTGTCCTTTGTGCCGTTGACCACGAGCAACGGAGGGTTGTGACCCTTGAAGTAGGTGCCTGGGAACTGGCCAGTCGGCCCGATCGGCACGTTCAACTCCCCGTCCATTTCGACAGCGGCGCCGATGCGGCTGTCGCGGCAACAGCTGTTATAGGACACGGCGAGCGTGGTGACCGCTCCGAGAGAATGTCCGGCGACTCCGATCCGGTGAGCTTCGATCTCGTGATATACGGGCGAGCCGTGTGATCCGTTCAGCTTGAGCATCTGAGTAATGACGAAGCTGACGTCACCGGGTTGCTTCGCGAAGTCGAAGAGGTCGAGACCGCCGGGCAAACCCGTCGTGCTGAGCGGGAAGTCGGGGGCGGCCACGATGTAGCCGTGAGACGCAAGCGACTCTAGGGTCGGCAGGGCGCTGGCGGCGGTGGCGCCGAAACCGTGGGAATAGACGATCAGGGGGAACTCCCGGTGCTGACCGGATGGCTGCTTGGGGTAGACCACCAGGGTCGAAAGCGAGCGATACGGCAGAGCAGGGTACCCATAGCTCCCGGGCGTAGTCCGGCTGTGGTCCGTGAAGACGATGGTCGTCGACGCGGTCCGATAGCTCTTCGAGTCCCTGACGCTCGCGGCGGCGCCCGCGGACGTGCTGCATGCCGACGACACGAGGGCAGTGGCTGCGACGGCCGACAGAGCGAACCAGTACATGCGCTTCATCGCAGGCCCCCAGGCTCGAATTGCTCGGACGCTAACACGAGCACTCTGTTGAACCGAGCCTCGCTGCCACGGAGGACGTTCAGGCTCCCTGCCCCAGAATCGCCGGGGTAGGGAGACCGTTCGACACGCGTGGAGTTGCGCCATGGGGCACGGTGTCAGCCGACGAATCCGGCGACGAACGCTTCCTGGTGGGCGGTCTCGATCGCGTCAGCGCAGTAGTTGGCTCTGACCCAGGCGACGGCATCCTCGGGAGCATGTCCACTCATGATGGCCAGGCAAGCCAGGGCCGTTCCGGTCCGTCCATGGCCACCGGAACAACCCAACTCAACGTGGTTTCCGTCTTGAGCTCGCTCGAGCGTCTTCCTGAGAGCGGCGGCCACCGGCCGGGGATCCTCGGGCACGCCGAAATCCGGCCAGTCGAGATGATCATGACTCCATGGTGGTTCCCACTGCGGACTTAGATAGAGGCCGTAATCAGGTGGCCGGTCTCGGGCGTAGGGGTCCCTGGCGTCGAACGACACCGCGGTGACCCCGGTGCCGTCGGGCAGGACGACTACGGAAAGATGCTGATGTACAGCGAACTGTTGATGATCGTGGTCGGGATCTGTGCACCCGGCTGGTTCATCGTCCACGTACCAGTGGACCTCGCACTGCGTGCATGCCACCACCGAACGGATCTCGGTCATCCCTTCATTCTGATGTGACGAAGAGCCTGACGTCGATCCCCGGCTCCGTCAGCTCGACCCGCCCACGACGAGGCTGTAGGTGGGAACGCTGGCGGCACTCTGCGCCCCAATGCCGAGGGCGACACAAACCCCATCCGAAGGGCAGTCGATCCATCCAATACTGAGATAGGACTGCGACAGATAGTTGGCAGCGCCCGTCGGAACGGTGAAGCTGACCTGTGACCACGTCGATCCGCCATCGGTGGTCCCGAGCAGCATGGACTGCCCTCCGTTGTAGGTGGTGCCGACCTGCTGCGGCACGGCGTCGGACCCCGACGCCCAACACTGGTCGTCCGTCGGACACGAGAGTCCGTTGAACATCGGGTTCGGCACATCGGCAGGCAGTGTGTCGGGCGTCCAGGAGAGTCCACCGTCCGAGGTCGAGGCGATGTCACCCACCAGGCTCTGTCCGTTCGAATTGCAGGAGAAACCCTTCCCCGATTCGGCCTCCTTCAGAGCGGCGTTCGTCGCTATTCTCGATTCGACCTGAGATATGGCCCGCACCGCCGCACTCTGCGCACTCGCCGGTATTGTGCCCTCCGCTCGCTGCGGCAGCTTTGCGCACTCGGGCGGATTCTGGACGGCAATGGCGATCGTGCCGGTCACCGAACAGTGCAGCGCATCGGCGCAGGACAGTTGCGACAGATACGTGATACCCAGGCCAGCCGGAAGCGTCCCGGCCGCCCACGTGTGACCGCCGTCGGTCGTCCTCGCCGCCACCCCGGTCGTCAAGTCGTTCGGGCCGAGCGCGTCGTCCCAGCCGACCGCAGTGCAATCGACGGTGGACGAACACGAGAGCGACTGCATCGAATCGCCGGCGATGATCGGCGAGTCGGTGAACGTCATGCCGCCGTCACTGGTGGACAGAAACGTTGCGTCAGTGGTCCCGATTTGCAGATATTCGCTCGAGGCGGCAAGACCAGCGCAAAACTCCGTCGAGGGACAGGACAATGTGTCGAGGTGACCCACTCCAGCAGGCAACGGATCGATCGCAAACGAGTGGCCACCGTCGGTCGTGGTGACGAGCACCGGCTGGCCGTTGTCGGTCCCTCCTGCCGCGCATGTCGACGTCCCACTGCACGCCAGCGGGCTCGTAGGCGCGAAGCCCTGTGGCATCGAATACGCAGACCAGGTCACACCCGCATCGGTGCTCGCGTACAACGATACGGACAGCAGCGGCGCACCTTCGTTCGGAGACGCGTACTGACCGCTCATGGTGTAACAGATCGAGGTGTTCGGACAGCTCAAAACGCCCGGAGGCGGTCCCCCCTTCGTGTTCTGCTGCCATGTACCGCTGAGCACGTCGTCGGCAAGCTTCCATGTTCCGGTACGCTGCCCTGCGATCGTCGGGTGGGTCGGTGTACCACCTCCTCCGCCAAGCACCAACAGGCCACCCACAATCGCAATGGCCATGACCACGGCGAGGGCTGCGACAGGTCGCAGACGGCGAGGTTGGTCGTAAAGCCGAAGCGAAGGCGCATCAGTCTTTGGGAACTCGCCTCCCCGAGGTCGTGCCGCCATGATGTCCTGCCCGAGCTCGTCGAAAACGGAACTCGATGAAACGCGCTCCACCTCCGAAATGTCGATCGGATCGATCCGGCCGATTGCGGCGGTCCGCTTCATTGCCCCATTACCTCCTCGGGAGTGCAGTCCACTTTGGGAGCCTCATCTCTTGTATGTCCGACCACGCCGGTTCGTTTCTCCATCGGTCCGCCCGCTGCCATCTCGGATTTCAACCGCGCACGGGCACGGTGCAGCCGGATACGTGCGGCGGTCGGTGAGCACCCGAGCACCCGGCCTATCTCCGCAGCGCTCAGGCCCTCCCAACCGGCGAGCATGAGCAGTTCCCGTTCGTCCGGCTGAAGGGAGCCCAGAAGGGAGCGCATGACGAGGCGTTCTTCGTCTGACGCCTCTACCCGTATCGACACGCCGCGGAGCTCGTCGGCCAAACGAGCAGTGATCTCGTCTCGTCTCCGAAGCCGACGGCCATGGTTCGCAAGCACATAACGAGCCGTCACGTAGAGCCAGAGGAGACCGGCCTTGCCTGCGGGGACGTCGTCCAACCTCCGCCAGGCGATCTCAAAGGTTTCGGCGACGATGTCCGCGGCGTCATCGCGTGAGGAAGTCCTGCGAAGCGCGTACGCGATGATCTGAGGGCGCGTCCCTTCATACAGCGCCCGGAAACGGCCATCTCTCGTTTCGGTCATCGCACCCCTCGCCACGTCTCTACACCGTTCCTGTCACGAGAGCACCGATCGTTTCAACGCTGGACGAGAATGACCCCACCCACGACCGCCTTTCGGGCCAAGAGCGGGCCATCCGGACGGTGCCAAGTTGTTTTCTTCACATTGAGACGTTTGTGTGCATCCGTGAACCTGAGGGATTCCCCGGCGCAATGTGCCTCTCCGATCCGGTGAGCTGGCGGACCGGAACCCCCGCTGGCTGTTTCACCACTCATGCTCGACAGCAGCAAATCTGACCGAAGCCATTGCTGATGGATCAACGAGGGCGTCCACCGTGCCAAGCTCCTCGACGATGGCCTGCGTCCCTGAGCGATCTTCCCGGAAGGTCGTCTTTTGAGCGATCCGAGAGCATCCCTGCTCTGCCACCCCACGCCCGTTGCATTCGACATTCCCTTCCTCGTGCAAGGAGCTCCGGCGGTAGAACGGGAGCTTCGCTCGCGTGCTCACCACGACTTCGACCAGTGTTGCGGATACTTTCCCGCGCTCGCCGGCGGGAACGGGATCGTCACCGATCTCCCGGCCTGCCGGACGTTCGCCGCCGAGGTGCCTCAGATCACCCACGACGGGTCTGCGTATCACTTCAACTTTCTGCGGCTGTCGCTGGCGCAGCAGAGCTCCGAACCTCATTTCCATCTCGACTCGGACGCCGCCACAGCTCTCACCGGCGATGCGGAGACGCTTCACCGGCGGCTCGTGTTGCGGATGGTGCTCAACCTCAGCACGACCGACGACCGAGCATTGCACTACCTCGACGTGGACCCGGCGTCGACCCGGCTCACCGTCCGAGGAGGCTATGTCAGGGTCGCACGGATGGAATCACTACAGCGCGGACGTGCTCACGGCCGTGATCCCGCCAAGGCACGGCGCATCGGTGCACGGCCTGGTCTTCGCTTCCAACCGCGTCCTCCACTCCGGCCTCGACGACGAGTCCGGCCACTTCATTGCCGCCTACGGGAGGGAAACCGACGAAACGGGTGCTGAATCGTAGGGTTGTAAAGAGAAGGCGCTCAGCACCCTCTCCCGTATTCCTTGCTGGCCGGCCGGACTCAATTGCAGATGACCGAATATTCGTTGACGAAGCTCGCCCGGACGACGTCGGCCCCGCCGACCATGAGCGAGCGCCAGGTTGTCGAAGACCAGCAATTGTCCGGGCCGAAGAACGAGGTCGATCTCGACCTCCTCGACGTCCAGGCCGTGCCGCCGGAAGAATGCGTCTTCTTCAGCCAGGGTGTCGAACTCCGTTCCGCAGAGGAATGCCGGGTCGGCCTTCACGCTTACGAGAAGCGGTGGGCTTGTTCCTGCCGCGTCGATGACGCGAGCGAAGCTCCCCTCGGAATAACCCGTGCGATCGTCCCTGGCACCGTGGGTCCGACCGTAAGCGACGAATCTCGCAATCAGCCCAGGGCGTTCGGGCCAGTCACGCTGGGAGAGCAGTGGCACGAGCGGGACGAGCCGCGTGACCGCAGTCACGTCTCCATCACCTGGAGCGATGTAGAGAGCGGTGTAGCGAGCGACGTCCCGCGCCATCTTCGGGTCGAGGGGCAATCCGAAGTCGAAATGCAGCGTCTGAAAATCACGACTTGCCGGTCCGTCCAAAGGAGGGATGATGAAGTCGCCGATGACCGACAGCGGTTCGGTTCGGTCAACGGAGAGCCGCGATCCGACGAAATTCTCAGCCGCGGCAAAAGCCTCCTCGTAGGTCTCGAAGCTGCCATCCATCAGCCAGAACCGCGGCTCGCTCAACGTGGGTGACCGCTCAGCCATGTCGTACATTGTGCCGCCAACATGCGTCGGCTCTCGGTGGCCTCGAGTCCGATTCACATCGTGACCTCCCCGGCACTCACGGGAGAGCCCCAGAATCTCCCGCTCTTCGGGTGTCAGTCGCTCTCCGTCACTCGATTCAGGAGCCTCCGGGTCAGCAAGTGAGCCGGAGCACCGTCTCCGTTCAGGTCGTCGAAGTCCCAGACGCCGAAGCCCTCCTCGTAGGGCCGGCTGCTCACGAACCGACCGCCACCTCGTGGTTCCAGGGCGACCGGTTCCGGGTCCGTGAACAACTCGGCGGCGGCACCGGAGAGGCTCGAGGAGGCCACGAGCGTGTCGCCGTCGAAGGAGATGTCGATTCGGGCGTGTCGACGTTCGTAGCGGCCGGCACAGGCTTCGGGCTCGACGTGCGCGCCCGTACCGGGGACCGGCTCGCGCCGACTTGGCGTGTCGAAGAGGTAGGCCCGGATTTCTCCGCCGATCGCGCCCGCTCCGGGTCCGTTGGCGACGACGCTCATCGAGCCCAGACCCGGGATGGCCGCCAAGAAGGCGGTACTACCTCGAGTGGACCCGCCGTGGACGGCCAGGTCGGGGGCCGGAATGACCCAGGCGAGGCCTTGGCCACCGTCGCGGAACGTGACCTGGGGACGGATCATCTCCCGTACGAGTTCTTGGTCGAGGAGCTCCGAGCGCCCGGAGAACAGGACCTCGCAGAACACGGCCAGGTCCATGGCCGTCGCGACGACGTTTCCCGCTGGGCCGGCACTCCGTGGCATCCGACCTTGTTCGGGAACGAGGGCGCCCACCTTTGGATCGAACCGATGACCCGGCGTGACTCGTCGTCCCGGTTCGAGGCGGGAGGTTGTCGTGGCCTGCAATCCGATTGGCTCGAAGATCCGCTCCGAGAGGGCATCGTCGAAGGGCCGGCCATCGAGCACCTCGACGAGGCGACCGAGAATGGTGTAGCCGCCGTTGTTGTAGGACCAGCGAGCTCCCGGTTCGTGAAGGAGCCCGACCTCGGGGAGGACCTCCGCCACGTAGCGCTCCAGGCAGTCGTCACCTTCGCCGGTGTCGGTGAAGTCGTCACCGCAATCGATGCCGCTCGTATGGGTGAGCAGGTGGCGGATCGTGACTCGCTCGGCTGCGCCGGGGGCGAGGAGATGGAAGTCAGGCAGGTGGACGGTGACCGGATCGTCGAGGTCGATCTGCCCGCGCTGGACGTGTTGGAGGACGAGCACGGCCGTCATCGTCTTGGTGATGGAGCCGACCTCGAAGAGCCCGCCAGGCTCTACCCCGACGCTCACCTCCTCGTCGCCGGCCCCGCTTCGCCGTACGACTGCGTCGGCGCCCGGTGCCCTGAAGCCCCCCACGGCATGGGCGAGCACATCGCCCAATGTCCGCGTGGTCAGGTCTTCCTCGCGCCGCGCCGCGTCGAGGCGGTCCGGGTCGTGCCGGCCGCGGCCGTCGGCGGAGCCGGGAGCCGGAGCCGCGCGACGACCTCGTCGTACCACCCGTCGTCGAGGTCGGCACCGAGTCCACGCAGACAGAACGACGTGATGTCGGAGACCTCGGGCCGGTGTGCGCCGACGTCGTTGCCGATCGTCTCCGCCGTGATGAACGCGGCGTTCAGCGAGAGGATCATGAACGTCGCGGCCTCCGCGTCGGCGACGACGATGCTCCCGTCGGCTGCGGCGGCGTCCACCAGTGAGCGGACGAGCGACGTCACCGCGGCCTGTGCTCGTCCGACGAGGTCGGGCTGGAGTTGCGACAGTCGGAGGCGGAGACGCACCAGGCCCCGATCGACGCCGCTGCCGGTCACCTCCGGCATCCGCACGGCCGCGACCATGGCTGCGGCCAGGCGCTCGAGCGGGTCGGAGAAGTCCCGGATCGCCTGCTCAATCAGATGGGCATAGGCCCGCATGGCCTCCTCGAACACGGCCAGGAGCAGGTCGTCCTTGCTCTCGAAGTACTGGTACAGCGTCCGGAGCGACTGGCCCGCCTCGTCCGCGACGTCCTGAACGGTGATGTCCTCCCCGTCGGCACGGGCGAGCACGGCCGTTGCCGCCCTGATCAGGTTCATCCCTCGGTCGACGGACCGTTCCGCCGCCGTCCGCAACGAGCGGCCGACCACGCGTCGCTGCCAGTCGGCGTCGGTTTCGGCGCCGTCGGGGAGCCGGCTGGCGGCCACCTGCTCCAGCTTCACGCTCTCGGCCGTCATGAACCGCGTTTCGTCATGGGACTGGTCAGAAATGGTCGAGGAGGTCGATGACGGTCTTGGCCTTCTGACCGAGCATGACCCGGCCGACGACGCCCATATGCGTCCGCCAGTGGGTCTCCGCCTCGTCCGTCTCGCCCTGCTCTATCAGAGAGGCCAGCCGCTCCTGGGAGCGGACCCCGCGCTGACGGGTCCCCGTGTCCGTGTCGGCCTGGCTGACGACGGTCACGGCGCGCGCCACGACCTCGTTGAGCATTTCGGCGACGATGGTCAGCGTCTGGTTCCCTGCCATGGCGACGAGCTCCTCGTGGAACCGGGCGTTGGCGGGGCCGAACGCCTCGGGGTCGTCGATGGCCGCCTCCTCCTCCGCGATGAGCGCCCGGAGCTTGCGCGCCGAGGCGCGGCGATTGCGCCCAGACGCGATGAGACGCACCGCCGCCGGCTCGATGATCGTGCGCGCCTCGAACACGTCGGCCAACGGCACGTTGTTGGCCTGGAGCACGATCGCCGCCGTCCGCGCCGTGAGCTTCTGATCCGGCCGGTGCACGACCACGCCTCCCTGCACGCCGCGGACCACGGAGATGAGTCCTTCGGCCTCGAGGATGCGGAGCGCCTCGCGCAGAGAGGGCCGCGACACCCCGAAACGCTCGATCAGGTCCGGTTCGTGGCCGAGCGAGTCGCCCTCGTCGAGCTCACCGAGGATGATCAGCCGGCGCAGCTCGTCGGCGATCTGCTGCGGCTTCTCGCGTGTCTTGGTCCCGGGACGGCGCGCCGGGGCGGACCCGGAGCTCTTCGCCATCAACCCGCCGGCCCTTCCCCGCCGCGGCCGGAGCGGCGGAGAGAGGTCGGGAGTCCCGGAGCGGGGTCGGTCTCCGGCGGGTAGTCGGACATGTCGAGATCAGACAATACGGCTTTCGTCAACGGCTTTCGTCACTACCCCAGCATGACCCGGCAACTCCGATCGTGCCGTGAGCGGCGATCGCGTGCCGAGCGCCCGGGACCCGGGCAGCTACGACGGCTGAATCAGGATCTTGCCCAACGTCGAACCGGCCGCCAGGGCGGCGAAACCTTCGTCCAATTCATGGAGCCCCATCGTCGCGCCGACCAATGGGCCGGGATCGATGGCATCCGACGCGAAGGCGCCGACCACCGTGTGGAACTCCTCGGGGGCGTAGTACACGGCGAACCGGATCGACACCTCCTTCATCAGCGCGGCGACGGACATGAACGGGTCCGGCTCGATGCACGTGCCGGCGACGACGATCCGGCCTCGCGGCCGCACGCTCGCGATGCAGGCGTCGAGAAGGCCGGGCTTGCCGACGCACTCGATCGCGACGTCGTAGCCACCGGACGTCGCGTCGTCGGCCGACGCCAAGGTGTCGGTGGCGCCGAACGCCGTGGCGTGGCTGCGACGCGCCGCCAGGGGGTCGACCACCGTGATGCGCGCCGCTCCGTTCTGCCGGGCCCAGGTCGTCGTCGTGAGGCCCACCGTTCCGGCCCCGACGACGAGGACGGCGTCACCCGGACCGACCGCTGCGGCCCGCACGCAGTGCAGCCCGACCGCGTACGGCTCGACCAGGGCGGCGTGGCGCGGCTCAATGCCATCGGGGATGGCGAAGGCCGACGAGGCAGGCACCGTGGCGAGCTCGGCCAAGCCGCCCGGGCGCCCGCCCAGACCGACGAGGACGGCCGACGCGCAGTGGACGACGTCGCCGGCGCGGCACCAGTCGCACGCGCCGCAGAAGGCGACGGGGAGGACGGCCGCCCGCGCCCCCTCGCGCCAGCCCTCGGTGCCCGGGCCCACCCCCACGACCTCCCCGCCGAATTCGTGACCCATGACGGAGCCCACCGGGAGCGCGCCTCGCGCCTTGAGGTCCGATCCGCAGAGCCCGCAGGCGGCGACGCGCAGCAGGAGCTCGCCGGCCTCGGGCACCGGGTCGGCCACTGTGCGCAGCTCGAACGCGCCGCCCTCAGCGCTGACCGCGGCTCGCATGACCGTCTCGCCCCGTTCGCACGCGGGCATGATACCGCCTGATATCTCTACATCTTTCTCGGTCCAGCGCCGCGAGTAGGGTCCCCGCATGGCAGCAGGACGGCTGAGCGGGAAGGTCGGCATCGTCACCGGAGGGGCGTCGGGTATCGGCCTCGCCACCGTCCATCGCTTCGTCGCGGAGGGCGCACGCGTCATGATCGGCGACATCGACGGGAAGCGTGCCGAAGATGTGGCCGGGCAGTTGGGCCACGACGTGATCGGGCGGCGTTGCGACGTCAGCTCGGAGCCCGACGTGGAGGCGCTGGTCGAGGCGACGGAGCAACAGTTCGGCCCGCCCGAGATCGTGTTCGCCAACGCCGGCATCGGGTCGTTCGCGCCCATCGTCGACGCCGACCTGGCGGAATGGACGAGGGTGCTCCAGGTCAATCTCGTCGGGCCGATGCTGACCATCAAGCACGCGGCGCGGCGCATACCCGACGGCGGATCCATCATCGTCACGGCCAGCCTCAACGCGGTGCAGCCGGCGAGGGGGATGAGCGCGTACTGCTGCGCCAAGGCGGGACTGGCCATGCTGGCCGAGGTGGCGGCCCTGGAGCTGGGTCCGCGGCGCATCCGCGTGAACGCAGTCGGTCCCGGTCTCGTCCGCACGCCGCTGACCAACGACATGTGGGCCTTGCCCGCGCTGGTGGCGGACTTCGACGAGAACGCGCCCCTCGACACCACCACGTCGCCCGACGACGTGGCCAACCTGGTCACCTTCCTCGCCTCGGACGAGTCGTCGTCCATCACCGGATCGCTGCACCTGATCGACCGGGGGGCCCACGCGAAGCGCTACCCGGATCTGCCGGCCCACTTGGCGAGCCTTCCGCCTGCCTGAGCGGTCCCGCGTGGCCAGCGTCAGGCGCGGCCGGCGGAGCCCGAAGGCTTGGCCAGCTCCTCCTTCATGTCCTCGAGCAGCATCAGGATGGGCAGACCCGACTCGCTGAGCGCATGGCCGTGGCCGGTCTGGTGGATCTCGAAGACCGACTGGACCGCGGCGTAGAAGCCCTGCACGTCGAGCGTCTGGTTCACGGCCCGCTTGGCCTGGCGCAGCGCGAACGGGTGCTTCTTCGCGATCTCCTCCGCCAGGGCCCGCGTCTCGGCGCGCAGGTCCTCGAGCGGCACGACCTTGGTCACCATCCCGAAGCGCTCGGCCTCCTCGGCCGTCATGGCCCGGCCGGTGAAGAGCAGCTCCTTGGCCTTGCGGGGGCCCCACTCCCAGGTGTGACCGTGGTACTCGACCCCGCCGATGCCCATGTTGACCACCGGGTCGGAGAACTTCGCGTTGTCGGCGGCGATGATGAGGTCGCAGGGCCACGCGAGCAGAAGGCCGCCCGCGATGCAGACGCCCTGGACGGCGGCGATGGAGGGTTTCGGGACGTTGCGCCAACGCAGGGTGTACTCGAGGAAGCTGCGCGCCTCTATCCCGTAGATGCCGGCCAACGTCCATGTGGGCGGCGCGTCGCCGTTGCCGACGCCCTTGAGGTCGTGGCCGGCCGAGAAGTGCTTCCCGTTGGCCTGCAGAATGATGACTCGCACCTCGTCGTCGTCCGCGGCCCGGCGCCACGCCTCATCGAGGTCATCGAGCATCGGCAGCGTCTGGGCGTTGGCCGCCTCGGGCCGGTTGAGGGTGATCGTGGCGATCCTCCCCTCGACCTCGTAGTCGATGAACGTCGTCTCCATGCGGCGGGCTCCCTGTCGGTCTCGGTCTGTCTCGGCGCCTCGGTCTCGGCGTCTCGCTGTATCCCCGTTTCGCTGTCTCGCGACGGGTCGAGCGTGGATTCGAGTCTACGCCGGGGCAAAACATGTAGAGGTAAGGTGGTCCGAGGCGGCCACCCAGGCAGCGAGCCGGCGGCCGCACCACCCATCCCTTCACAGCCGACAGGGGCCGCACCATGGTGAGCGACAAGACCATCGTCGAACGCGAGGACGGTCTCGTGATCGTCACGTTGAACCGCCCTCACAAGAAGAACGCGCTGAACGCGCTGAGCTGGAACGACCTCGACGAGGTGTTCGCGGCGGTTGAGAGCGATCCCCGCGACCGCGCGCTCCTGCTGACGGGTGCCGGCGGGACGTTCTCGTCGGGAGCGGACCTGTCCGGCGGGCTGGGCGAGGGTGAGAGCGGGAGTGGGAGTGGGAGCGGGAGCAGCTCGGGTGGCGGGGATGGCGGGGACGAGAAGGAGCGGCAGCCCGGCGGCCTGACCGGCAAGGGACTCCAGCTCATCGTGCACGAGATGCGCACCGTGGGCCAGATCATCTCCCGGCTGCAGCGGTTGCCCAAGCCGACCATCGCAGCAGTCGACGGCTACGCCGTCGGCGTCGCGCTCGGGCTGGTCCTCGCCTGCGACCTCGTGGTGGCCAGTGAACGGGCCCGGTTCATGGAGGTCTTCGTCAAGCGCGGGCTGGCCCTCGACGGTGGCGCCTCGTGGTCGCTGCCGCGCCAGATCGGGCTGCGCCGGGCCAAGCAGATGACGTTCTTCGGCGATCCGGTCGACGCGGCGCAGGCCTACGAGTGGGGCCTGGTGAACGAGGTGGTCCCCCCCGAGCAGCTCCTCGACACGGCGAAGGCGTGGGGCCACCGGCTGGCGACGGGACCGACCACCGCGCTGAGCCTGATCAAGCGGCTGCTCGACGCCAGCTCGGGTTCGAGCTTCGAGGAGGCGATCGAGGACGAGGCCCGCGTCCAGCACATCGCCTACACCACGTCCGACATGGCTGAGGGGATCGCGTCGTTCCTGGAGCGCCGCGAGCCGCGCTTCACCGGCGCGTGACGACTGTGCTGGACGCGATCGCGTTCGCCGACACCCCCGAGCTCGTCCGGGGCGCGCTCGCGCTCCAGCCGGGGTTCGGCGGCGGAGTGCTGCCCCGCAGACTTCCCGACTGGACCCGCGCCCAGCTGCCGGACCTGGTGATGGACACCACGGTGGCGTTGACGGCCGGCGTGCGCGTGGAGCTGGTCACGGACTCGCCCGTTCTGGAGCTGGAACTCTCGGCTACGGCCATCGCCGCGCCCGTGCTCGACTACGTGGCGCCCGCGGTGGAGCTGGTGGTGGACGGCGAGGTCGCCGGACTGGAACGGGCGGTCGAGGCGGCGGTCATCCGGGTCGAGAGCACGGCGCCGGGCGACATGAAGGTCGAGTTCGAACCGGGCGGCCGCTCGACGCTCCGCTTCGAGCTCGGGTCGGCCGGCGTGGAGCGGCGGTGCCAGCTGTGGCTGCCGACAGGAGCCTCGGTCGAGCTGCACGAGCTCCGGATGGGGACCGGCGCCCGCTGGTCGCCCTTCGAGCCCGGACGCAGGCGGTGGGTCCACTACGGGAGCTCCATCAGCCATTGCGCCGAAGTGGACCGGCCGTCGGCCGCGTGGCCGATCGCCGTGGCCCGACGTCGCGACCTCGACCTCGTCGACCTGGCGTTCGCGGGCCAGTGCCAGCTCGATCCCTTCGTGGCGCGGACCATTCGCGACCTGGAGGCCGACTGCATCTCCTTGAAGGTCGGCATCAACCTCATGAACGCCGCGTCCATGACCGAGCGGACGTTCGTCCCCGCCCTCCACGGCTTCCTCGACACCGTGCGCGAGGGCCACCCCGGCACACCCCTTCTCCTCGTGTCGCCTATCTTCTGCCCCCTTGTCGAGGACCATCCCGGGCCCACGGTCCCCGATGGCGACGCGGGCCGTGTCGCGTTCCGCGCCGTCGAGCTCCCGTCCGAGGGCACCCCGCTGGCCCTGACGGCGCGGCGCATCAGGGAGATCGTCGCGAGCGCCGTGACGAGCCGGCGCAACGACGGTGACGAGGCTCTGTTCCAACTCGACGGCCTGACGCTGCTGGGCGAGGCGGACGAGGGCAGACTGCACGACCGCCTGCACCCGGACGTTGCGGGCTACCGGCTGCTGGGGGAGCGCTTCGAGGCGGCCGCGTTCGGGCCGTCCGGTCCACTCGGCCCGCTCGCCGCCGGCTGAGCCGCTCGCTCGAAGCCCGACGGCGTCAGTCCGGCGTGTCGCCGAAGAAGAACGACCGCGCGTTGGCGTAGAGCCAGTTGTCGCGCACGTCGTCGGGAAGGTCGAGGGCCGCGGCCTCGCCGAGGCAACGCTCCATCGAGAGCACCGGGTAGTCGGAGGCGAAGAGGATGCGGTCCTGGCCGCGCGTGCGCATGTAGTGCAGCAGGCTCTCGGGGAGCCGTTTGGGCGACCAGGCCGACGTCATGAGGCGCAGGTTCCGGTACTTGATCATGAGCCGGATGGCGGTGTCCCACCACGGGTCGGCGCCGTGGATCATGCACAACTTCAGCTCCGGGAAGCGCACGCACACCCGGTCGAGATGGATCGGGTTCTGCACCTCGCCCGGGATGGGCGGACCGGGGATGCCGGTGTTCATGCAGAGCGGGAGATTCAGCTCGCAGCACTTGACGTAGAGCGGGAAGTACACGGCGTCGGTCGGCGGGTACATGCCGTCGCCCCAGAAGCTCGGGCCGACGACGGAGAAGGCGACCGGATGGTCGCGCACGAACGACTCCAGCGCCGCCAGTGCCTTCATCGGGCGCAGGAGGTTGAACCCGCCCACGGCGAGGGAGAAACGGTCCGGGCGGGCCTCGGCGAACCGGACCGCCCGGTGCTCGCCGGTCGCCCCGACGCCGGTGACGAGGATCGCCTTCTCAACGCCGTTGGCGTCCATGTTCTCGACGAGCTGGTCCAGCTCGGGGCTCTGGAAGAAGGAGTCGCCCCCCTTGAACGTGTCCTCCTTGACGCGGATCATCCACTCGGGCTGTTGCGGCCGATCGCCGAAGTCCACGTTCACGAGGCAGTCGATCGCCCTCGTCATATCGGAACCTCCTCTGCACACCGGTCCGCCGCCCGGCCCGGGACCGCGGCCACTGTAGCGAAATATCTAGAGGTATGCGCGGCCGATCGGGTGCGCGTGCCCGGTCAGCTGCTCGCCCGTCGGGCGATTCAGGAGGCGTTGGCCGTCGAGGTCCCGGGGATGTCCGTACCGCAGAAGGGCTTCGACGACACGGCCACGAACTTGGTCTTCTCCGCCTGCATCATCCAGGCGCACTGCGGGTGCGGATCGTGTCCGAAGTCGGTGGCGTAGTCGAAGCTCACGGGCAGGAGGCCGTTGGCGTTGTACGACTTGAGGCCACGCAGGTCCTTGATCACGGTGGCCCGGGTCGCGTTCGGCCCCGCCAGCTGCAGTCCCTTGATCATGAGGTCGGCGCCGAGCCAGGCCTCGTACTGGCTGAAGCTGGGGAAGTCGGCTTTGGTGAAGTGGGCGTACTTCTCCATCGCGGTCTGCATCTGCTCGGTGCCGGCGTCGGGCAGGACCCACGGCCGGAACAGCGCATAGAAGTAGTCGCCCTGGAGGCTGGACCACGCCGGCGAGTTGATCACGTCCGGCTCGTAACCCGTGGCGAAGAGCGCGGCCTTGATCTTCACCCCGGCCTGGTGCAGCGCCTCGGCCAGCGCGAAGTTGGAGTTGTTGTCCATCTCGGGCACGAAGGCGTTGATGTCGTCCTGCTTGGCGACGAGGGCGTCGCTGGTGAAGGCCACGCCGCCGAAGGGCACGGTGGTGTTGAGGTCCGGGACCTTGCCGCCGGCGCGCTCGAAGGAGTCCGCCGTCTGAATGGCGGCGCGGCTCGAGGAGGGGGAGACGCCGTAGCCGAAGGTGGCGAGCTTGGTGGCGCCGCGCTCCTTGAGGAACTGCCCGGCGAGCGTGTTGACCGGGTACTTCGGGTCGACGCTGCCGTCGTCGGCGGCGAACATGTTCGTGTACGGCTGCTCGCCCCACTCGGGACCGTCGCTGTAGGAACCCGTCACGGGGACCCCTTGCTGCTGGGGGTACTTGGCCGCCAGGAAGAACAGCGGGCTCTGCGAGACGATGGCGAAGGCCTTCGAGTCGGCCTCCTGGACGGCCGTGGCGATCTCCGACGGGCTGGTCTGATCGTCGATGACAAGGGGGACGAGCTTGTGCCCGTCGACGCCGCCTTCGGAGTTCTGGAGGTCGATCCGTGCCTCGAACGCGGAGGGCGACGAGCCGTCCTCGGACCCACCCGGACCGGTGATGGACGTGATGTAGGCGATCGTGATCGGAGCGGGCGCCGCCGCGGCCGGGGTGGACGCGGACGTGACCACGGCGAGCGGCGCGGAAGCCGCCACGATCAACGAGGCCACACCGAGCTTGATTCGTGTCGAGTGCATGATTCCCCTTCTCTGGCCGGTTTCCGTGCCCCTGACACGCCGCCAGGGCAGCTCGTTGCCGATCGCTCCCGGAGCGCCGCGCACCGACTCTCGACGGAGGCGACGAGAACCTAGCCGCGGGCCGTTCCGAACGGGGCGCGCCCCGGGGGCGCTCACAGTGGTCCGACCGACGAGAAGGCGTCGTGATCCGCGACGGCGGCGCCGAGCCGCTCGAGCATGACCGTCGTGATGGGCGGAGCCACCTTCAGCGTGATCGCCCACAGGAAGAACCCGTAGAGCATCCCGACCCCGATGCTCCGCCAGGCCTCGTCCCATGACGGCGACCCGCCACCCTCCGCTGCGAGGCGGTCCAGGTAGTGCGCGAGAAGGTCGCGCTCGCTCCGCCGGCGGTCCTCCACGTTGACGGCGCACGCGATGTGGTAGCCGACGTCGAGGTACCACGGGCCGGCCTGAGCAAGTTGCCAGTCGACGAGGCATGGTTGCCCCGATGCGTCGAGGTAGAGGTTCCCGACGTGGGCGTCGCCGTGGAGCAGGCAGCGCGGCCTGGCCCGTTCCAGGTCGCGGCCCAACCGACGGATGGAGTCCACCAACCGTTCGGCGTCGCGCACCTCGGCGGGCACGCGGGATCCGATCGGACCCTCGAAGTTCCCGTTGATCTCCCGGAGCCCGCGAGCCTTCAAGGTCGACTCGACGCGCGGTGCGAGCCACGGCCGGTCGAGGTCGTCCGATTCCCATGTCCGGCCGTGGAGGACGGCGTACTGCTCCAGGCTGGCCGCGGCCTGATCCGGTGTGAAGTCGCTCAGCGCACTAGAGGAACGTCGCGCCGGCCGAGGCGACGTCCTCGGTGATCACGACACCGTGGCGCGTCACCGGGTCGACGTCGGCGTAGACGCTGTGCAGCGTCCGCACGCCCGCGGCCGCGGCGAGGTCGCGATAGAACCAGGCCTCGGGCTCGCCCGCGGTGCGGCTCAGGGCCGCCGTCTCCGACCAGTCGGTGAAGTAGCCCTTCACACAGAGGTCGGGCGACAGTCCGGCAGGCCGGGCGCCCTCGCACTCGAGGTGGAAGCGCGCGTTGGTCGAGACACGTGACACCACCGGTCCGAGAGTCACCGTCGTCACCTTGACGCCGGGAAACCTCTGGCCGAGCGCCTGGCTCAGCCAGGCCGGCGAGAGGATCTCCTCGAGGGTGTCGGGCACGGGCACGAGCCCGGCGGCGGGGTCCGGAGCCGCCGTCACCGGGGCCGAGGTGCCGGTCTCCGGCGAATCGTTCGGGGTCGCAGCTCCCATTGGTCCGAGTCCGGCCTCCCCCGAGACGATGTCCACGCCCGCTCGCGGGGCGCCTTTCTCATGGCGCCCCTGGAGCAGTAGAACGAAGAATAGCCGAAAGGTAGAACGGTGTTCCAGGTCGCACGGCGGCCCAGTTCATCGGCCACCCTTCTTGGCGGGGCGCCGGGGGGTCGCCGGTGTCCGTTCGTTCAGGGCGGCCAGGCAGAAGTTCCACAGCCGCTCGGAGACCTGTTCCGCCGGCTCGTCGAGACCGGCGCAGTCGTAGTGGTGGAAGACGGCCATGGCCAGTTGGGTCATCAGCCAGGCGGAGTAGTCGGGGTCTGCCGGGTTCAGCCGACCGGCGGCCACGGCCTCGTGGATCTCGACCAGCAACAGGTCGGTGAACGGCTGGGTGGCCCGGGAGACCTCGGTGGGATAGAGCGTCTGCAGCCGGAAGTGCTCCGCCGTGATGAAGCTCGGACCGTTGTGCGGCCCCTTCAGGTTGTCGACGGTGGCGGTGATGTAGAGCCGCAGCCTGGCCACCGGGTCGTCCAGCTTGCTGGCGCGCTTGCGGTAGGCCTGGCAGTTCTCGTCGATGATGTCCTCTATGACCGCGAGCAGCAGCTGGTCCTTGCCCGGGAAGTAGCGGTAGAACGTCTGGAGGGCGATCTTGGCTTCCTTGATGAGCTCCTGGGTGGTGAAGCTCGGGCCCTTCGTCTCAATGAGGTTCCGCGCCGCTCGGACGATTGCCTTCGCCTGCTCGACGCCCCTGCTCTTCGACCGCTGCACCACGGGCGAGCGTTCGGCCGCGCGCTCGGCCCACGTCACGGGCGCAACCCTCGCGGCGCCCGTCCGAGGACCGGAGGTTCCTCGGCGCGCCGTCCGTGGGGGCGGATCAAAACGGCTCCGCGCTGTACGTCACCGCGCCGCCATAGTGAGGGGACGAGTGGCAGGCGACGCCGATGGACGCCCGGGCACGTTGGCGCTCGCCCGCCCGCCCCGCCAGCTGGAGGTAGCACTCGAGCATCTGCGGGACACCGTGCATCCGGCCGTTGCCCAGCGCGCCCCCGCCGGAGAGGACGGGCAGCGCGCCCGGCGCGTCGCTGTCGATGCGGCCTGTCTCGGCGCACTCGTGTGCCTCCCCGGCGCCGCACAGCCCGAGACACTCCATCCAGAAGTACACGAAGGGCGAAAAGCCGTCGTAGACCTGAGGGAGGTCGACCTCGCCCGGCCCGACGCCGGAGCGCTCCCACAGGCGCCGAGCCGTCTCCGTCCCGACCTCCATGATGTCGTCGAGGGGCCAGTGCAGCGGCAGGCGATGCCGGACCGGGGCGCCGGTGGCGTACCCGGCGACGTAGACCGGACGCTGCGCCAGGTCGCGTGCCCGCTCGGCCGACGTGAAGACGAACGCGGCCACGCCGTCGACCGGGATGTCGCAGTCGAGACGGCAGATGGGATCGTCGATCATCGGAGCGTCGAGGTACTCCTCGGCCGACAGGGGCTTTCCCGACCAGTAGGACCACGGGATCCGAGCCCCGTTCTTCCGGGCTTCGGCGACGACCGCGGCCATGGCCTCGCGGGTCGCTCCGTACCGTTGGACGTACTCGTTGTAGGCCAGAGCGATCATGGCCAGCGGGCCGAAGAAACCCTGGGGAACCGTCCACTGTTGGGACCCCCGGGCCTCCCGCATCGGGTTGGCGTGATAGCTGCCGCGCGGGTTGAAGAGCGCCCGGTGCATCAGCACGTAGCGGGCCGCGCCGCTGGCGATCGCGTTGACGGCGAGCGACACCGCGCCGGGAAGCTGCCCGAAACCTTGGAAGCCGGCCGCGTACCGCGGGTTCACCCCGACAGAGCGCGCCAGCCAGTTGGCCGACACCAGGCTGACGCCGTCCTCGGCGGCGTGTGCGCCGGCCGTCGGGAACAGGCTGGCCGTGACGAACCCGTCCACGTCGGCCATCTGGAGGCCGGCATCGTGGACCGCCTGGCGCGCCGTCTCCACCGTCAGCGTGCCGAGGGACTGGTGGGCGTGCCGCATCAGTGGGCTCTGGGCGTACCCCGCGATGGCCACCCGGTTGCTCGACTCCATGCGCCCGCTCACGGTTGCTCCGCCAGCTCGAAGGCGGGTACGGCCACGTCCGGGGCGACGTCCTCGAAGGCCAGCCGGACCGGAGCCCCCACCCGGAGAGCGACATCGGGCCCGTCGAGCAGCCGGCCGATGAGGCGCAGATCCCGCTGCACCGAGAGCTCAACGTCCACGAGGACGAAGGGGACGTCGTCGAACCCGGGCAGGAACGACTGCCGCACGACGGTCCACGACCGGACCTCTCCGTTCCCGTCGACCGGTGTGAACTCGAAGGACGGATCGGTCGAGCCGCAGTGCGGGCACACCGTGTCGGGAGGGTGGCTGAGCTGCCCGCAGTGCGAGCAGCGCGCCACGACGAGCGTGTGCGCCGCCGCCGCGCTCCAGTACGGGGCCGACATGTCGTCCGGGACGGGTACCGGGCGCTTCGCCGTCGTCACAGGACGACCCCCGCCTCCTTCAGCTCGCCGATCTCGCCCCATCCGTACCCCAGCTCGACCAGCAGGGACTCGGTGTCCTCGCCGTGCTCGGGCGCCCGGCGCAGCGGCGGCCCCTGCCCGTCGAACTGCACGGGCACGGCCGGCAGCCGATAGGCCGGTTCGCCGTCGATCACGACGTCGCCGACGTACCCGTTCGCCTCGACCTGTGGGTCGTCGATCAGCTCGGAGACGGACTGCACAGGCGCCCAGGGGGCGTCGATGCGGGCCAGGATCGCCCTCCACTCGGCCAGGGTGCGCTTCGCGAACTCCCCGTCGAGCTCGGCCACGCACGCCGCCCCGTTCTCGCGGCGGGTGTTCATGTCGGCGAACCTGGCGTCCTCGGCCAGGTCCGGACGTTCGATCACACGGCAGAAGTCGGCCCAGTAGCGATCGGGTTGGAGGAAGACCAGCTGGATGTGGCGGCCGTCCTTGGTCCGGTAGGAGCCGACGAGCGGGTTGACCAGCGGTCCGCGCCCGCTCGACGCCGTGGGCTCGTCACCGCCGAGCGCGGCGAGGACGTCAGAGGACAGGGTCCACATCGCCGTGGCGAGCAGCGAGACGTCGACCACCGATCCGGCACCGGTGCGCGACCGCTTCAGCAGAGCGGCGGCGATCCCGAAGCCCAATGCCAGCGCGCCGGTGCGGTCGCCCATCGCGCCGCGCTGGCCGACGGGGTAGTCGCGTTCGGGAGGGGTCAAAATGTGGGCCATGCCACCGCGGGCCCAGAAGGCCGTCGCGTCGTAGCCGGCCAGGTCGGCGTCGGGACCCCGGGCGCCGTACCCGTTGCCGCGGGCGTAGACCAGCCGGGGATAGCGGCCCGTGACCGCGTCGGGGTCGAGGCCGGCCCGCGCCAGCGCCTTCGGCCGCAGGTTGGTCAAGAAGACGTCGGCCGATTCGAGCATCCGGTGGAGGACGGCCAACCCCGGCTCCTGCCCGATGTCGAGCGCGATGGATCGCTTCCCGCGGTTCGCCAGCGCGAGGGAGAGGTTCACGCCGCCGCGGTCCGTTCCGATCCCCTGGCTGGCGAGGCCGCGGTACGGATCGCCGCCGGTCGGTTCGATGTGGATCACGTCGGCGCCCCAGTCGGCGAGCAGTGCCCCCGCGACCGGGACGAACACCCACTGCGCGAGCTCGACGACGCGGACTCCCTCGAATGGCTGTTCGGACACGGCGCTCAGATTCGCGCGCTAGGTCGCGGGGGAGGGGGTGAGGACCACCACGGGGATCACCCGGTCCGTGCGCGACTGGTACGCGTCGTAGTTCGGCCACACCTCGGTCACGAGGCGCCAGAGTCTCGGCTTCTCGTCGTCTCCCGCCGTCCGGGCCGTGACGTCGAAGCGGTCGGCGCGGACCTGAATCTGGGCTGCCGGGTCGTGCACCAGGTTCCGGTACCAGTTCGGGTGCGTCGGTGCCCCGCCCATGGACGCCACGACCAGGTAGTCGTCTCCGTCGCGGGCGTGGATCAGCGGCGTGGTCCGCGGCAGTCCGCTGGTGCGGCCGGTCGTGGTGAGGAGCAGGATCGGCGCCCCGTTCCACAGGTACCCGACCTCTCCGTCGGTCTCCTGATACCGGTGGACGTGCTCGGGACCGATGAGGGAGATGTCGGGTGGCCGATAGGAAGCGTCGCTCATCGCATCCGCCTCCTCAGCCGAACCTGACGGGGATGGCGGTGGCCCCGCGCTCGTAGAAGCCGATGAAACGCGGCGGCTCGGCGTCGGGGTCCAGCCGGAGGTGGGGCAGCCGGTCCAGCAGGGCGTTGATGGCGATGGTCATCTCGGCTCGTGCCACGTGCTGCCCGATGCAGACGTGAGGTCCGCCGCCGAAGGCGAGGGTCGGACGGGTCGGGCGGAACGGGTCGTACTCGTCTGGGCGTTCCCAGCGCAGCGGATCGCGGTTCGCCGCGCCGAGGCAGATGTGGAGGACCGAACCCTTCGGCAAGGTTGTGCCCGCCAACTCGGTGTCCTCGGTCACCCACCGCGAGAACATCGGATCCGTCGGCTGCCACCGCACCGACTCTTCTATGGCCGAGCGCAACAGGCTGCGATCGGCCCGAACGGCCTCGAGGGCCTCGGGCTGGAGCAGGAGCGCGGCCAGCGTGATGCCCATCTGCTTCCACGTGGTCCCGGAACCGGCGGCGAGCAGGAGGAAGGCGAACGAGTGGATCTCGGCGTCGGTGAGGCGGTGTGTCCGTCCGTCCTCGTCGGTGATCTCCGCTGCCACCAGCACGCTGATGAGGTCGTCCTCGGGTCGCTCCCGGCGGGCGGTGACGATGGGCGCCAACATCTCGACGATCCGTTCCGGCTGGTTGAGCGATTCGCGGACGTCGAGCGCCTGTTCGACCGGCAGCCCGAAGCTCCCCGTGATGGTGAGGACCGGGATGGCGGCACAGAAGTCGACGTTCAACTCGGCGCGGCCCTCGCGTTCGAACGAGTCGACGAGCGCGTGCACGGTCCGGTCGATCCAATTCTCCGTCCACCACGACGCCTTTGCAGGCGAGAAGGAGGGCTGGACCAGTGACCGGTAGCGCCGGTGTTGGTCCCCGCCCATGGACAGCATGCTGTTGGTCGGCCCCGGCACCCCGTCCTCGAGGTCGACCGCCTCCGCCGACGACGCGAACGTCTCGGGGCTGCGGTAAGCGGCGTCGCACGCCGCCCAGCTGAACGCCGAGAAGTGCGGCCGGTCCGCTGACGGCAGCCCATGGAAGACGAGGTCCGCGTCAATGCCGGAGAGCTCGTGGACCGTTCCTTCGTGGACGGCCGCCGCTGCCCGCAACTCGTGCCAAATCGGGTAGGGGTCTCCGAGGTGGGCCCCGCCGAAGGCGGCGTTGAAGTTGCCGGCCAGGTCGAAGAGCTGGCGCACCCGCTCGGGGTCGAGGAGCTGGGGGGTCCCGGTCACTTGGCGACGTACCCCCCGTCGATCGGGAGCAGGACGCCGGTGATGTTCGCGGCGCGGTCGGAGCACAGGAACGCCGCCGCCTCCGCGCAGTCCTCCGCGGTGATCGGGCCGGCCCAGAGGGTGCATGGAGCCGGTGTGCGCCGCCACCTGCTCGAGCGCCTCGCCCGAGAGCTCCATGCCGCCCGCGGCCATGAAGCCGGTGTAGGGCATCCCGGCCGGGCAGATGGCGTTCGCCCTGATGCCGAAGGGCGCCACCTCGACGGCTAACGCCCGGGTCAGCTGGTTCACCGCGCCCTTGGTCGCGCCGTAGACGGTCCCGCCCCAGCCCACCAGGCCGGCCACCGAACCGGTGTTGAGGATGACCCCTCCGTCACCCTGCTCCTTGAACCGGACCACGGCGTGCTTGCAGCCCAGGAACACCCCGCGGAAGTTGACTGCGCTGAGGCGCTCGAAGTCCTCCAGCGAGTGATCCTCGAACGCCATGCCGAGGCGTGGCGTCGGGATGCCGACGTTGTTGAACATCACGTCCAGACGTCCGAAGTGGCCGACCACGCTGGCCACGGCCGAGGCCACATCCGCATCCTGGGCCACGTCGCACCGCTGCGCCACGGCGGTGCCTCCGGCCGCCTCCACCTGGGCCGCGGTCTCCTTGGCCCGTTCCAGGTCGACGTCGGCGCACAGGACCGAGGCGCCGTCTTCGGCGAAGCGGAGCGCCGATGCCCGGCCGACGCCCGAGCCGGCTCCCGTGATGACTGCGATCTTGTCCCCCAGCAACATGGGTCTCATCCTCCTTCGTCGTCGTCCCAGCACGGAGAGAGCTCCGGTGGGGCAGGCCTCCACGGCGGCGCGGACGTCGTCCGCCGGGTCACCGGGGGCTTCCTTCACGACGGCCTTCGTCTCCGCGTCGTGGGCGAACGTGGCCGGCGCGTACGCGATGCAGACGCCGCTGCCCATGCACAGGGCCCGGTCCACCACGACGGACACGCGCCCGCCCGAGTCAGGCACCCGCTGATGCCGCCGGCTCGGCCGGCGTGAACCGGTAGAGCTTCTCGGCGTTGCCCCGCAGCAGCTTGTACTGCGTCTCGGGCGGGAGGTGGCCGATCACCTTCTTGACCGCGGTGATGCAGTTGGGCCACGTCGAGTCCGAGTGCGGGTAGTCCGTCTCGCACATGATGTTGTCATCGCCGATCTCGTCGATGCTGGCGATCCCGTGATGGTCCTCGATGAAGCAGCCGAACACGTGGTCCCGGAAGAGCTCCCTGACGTTCAACTCGTTCAGGTCCACGTCCGTCGTGGCGTGGTCCATGAACTTCTGGCCCCGCATCACCCAGTACCGCTGCTTGTCGAGGACCTGTTCGGCCCGCTCCAAGAAGTAGGGCATCCAGCCGATCTCACCCTCGGAGAGGGCGATCTTGAGGTTCGGGAACCGCTGGAACATGCCGCTGAAGAGCCAGGACAGCATGGCGCCGGACGTCCGGATCGCACCCCAGGCCAGGTTGGCCATGAAGGGTGAATCCGGCGCGATCTGCGGGACCTGCGACGACGAGCCCACGTGCATGGAGGCCACCATGCCGGCGTCGTTCGCGGTGGACATGACCGGATCCCAGTACCGATCCCGGTCGTGGATCGTCGGGAGCCCGATGGGAGCCGGGTTCTCGGAGAAGGCGAACGCGGTGACCCCCTTCGCCGCCATCCGCTCCATCTCCCGGGCCGCGAGCGTGGGGTCCCACATCGGGATCAGCATGAGCGGGATGTACCGCCCGGGCGCCGCGCCGCACCAATCCTCGACGATCCAGTCGTTGTAGTGCTGGAGGCATTCGAACCCGAACTCGCGGTCGCTCGCCTCCATGAACAGCTGCCCGCAGAAGCGGGTGATGGTCGGGAAGCACAACGAAGCCAGGATCCCGGCCTGGTCCATGTCGTCGAGCCGGGCCTTCGGGTCGTAGCATCCCGGACGCATTTCCGAGTACGGAAGCGGTTCGGGGCTGAACTCCTCCTTGGACTTCCCGGCCACCGCGCTCAGCCCCGAGCTGGGGTAGCGCTTGTCGTCGTAGACCCAGTAGTCGATCCCGTCGACCGTCTCCATGTGCGGGCGCGCGCTCACGGTCCTTGGCCGCCACGCGGTCGACCCACAAGTTCGGCGGTTCGAGGATGTGGTCGTCGACGGAGATCAACCAGTCCAGGTTCAGGTCGGACGCCATGGTGTCTCCTCCTTGTCCGGTCTCAGGTCGCTTGCCTGGTCTCAGGTCGCTTGTCCGGTCTCAGGTCGGCAGCTGGCCGATGCAGAGGTGCTTGACCTCCTGGAAGGCGCGGATGCCCTCGACACCGCGTTCGCGACCGAGGCCGCTCTGCTTGTAGCCCCCGCTCGGTGCGTAGGCGCTGAACATGGCCGTGTTCACGTTCACCGCCCCGCTCCGGATCCGCCGCGCCACCGCCGTCGCCGCGGCGGGATCGGCGCCGTAGACCTGCCCCGACAGGCCGTAGATGCTGTCGTTGGCGATGCGGACGGCGTCGTCGACGTCCTCGTAGCCGATCACGGCGAGAACGGGACCGAAGATCTCCTCCTGGGCGGCGGGGTTGGCGTTGTCGGGGATGTCGAGGACCGTCGGCTGGAAGTAGTAGCCACGTGGGAGGTCCGGCGGCCGCGTGCCGCCGCAGACGACCTTTCCGCCGCGTTCTTCGGCCAGAGCGACGAAGCGCTCGCACCGCTCCCGCTGCGCGGCGCGTGATGAGCGGACCCATGACGGCGGCCGGATCGCTGGGCGGACCGACCTTCATGGCGGAGTAGGCGGCGGTCACCGCTTCGAGCACCTCGTCCTTGTGCTCGTGGGGCACGAGCATCCGCGTGCGCGGCGACGCACGCCTGACCGGCGGTCATGGCGACCACCTGCGCCGCCCCCTGGGCCACCCGGTGCAGTGCGTCGGGCAGGTAGATCTGCGCCGATTTGCCGCCCAGCTCGAGCGCCACGCGCTTCACCGTCGGCGCCGCCTGGGCCAGGATCTGGCGGCCGACCGCGGTCGAGCCGGTGAAGGAGACCATGTCCACCGCCGGGTCGGTGGTGAGCAGCTCGGCGCCCGCCGCGCCCGCCTCCACCACCACGCTGAGGACTCCCGCCGGCAGACCTGCTGCCTCCGCCGCGGCGCCGAACGCCAGCGAGGAGAGCGGCGTCAGCGGGCTCGGCCGCAGGATCACCGAGTTCCCCGCCATGAGGGCCGGGATCAACTTCTGGAAGGCCATGATGACCGCGCCGTTGTAGGGGGTGATGGCTGCGACCACGCCGACCGGTTCGTGCCGGCGGATGCTCAGGGCCACCCGCCCGCGGGTGAGCTCGTCGACCGGGACGGGATTCGACTCCTCCTCGGGCAGGGAGAGGAAGAGCTCGATCGTGTTCCGGGCGAACGCCATGCCGGCGGCGAACTGCGCCATCTCGGCGAAGAGCGCGGGTTGGCCGGCTTCCGCCACCATGGACGCCACCATCTGCTCGTGGAGCGATCCGAGATGATCGACCACGGCGAGGAGCACCTCGGCCCGCTCCCGGGCGGGGCGCTCCGCCCACACCCCCTCGTCGAAGCTGCGTCGAGCCTCGCCGATGGCGCGCTCGACCTCGGCCAGCGGTGTCGCCGCGAGCTCGGCCACCACCGACTCGTCCGCGGGGTTCTCGACCACCACGACGTCGTCACCGTCCACCCACCGGCCCGCCACGTAGGAGCGACGTTCGTCGAGGATCGCGCCCGGGCTCATCGGGGACTCCGAGGAAGGTAGAGCATGGTTCTACTTTTTCAGAGTACGCTCTAGCCGTCAACCGGCGGCGTTCGGACGACGTGGCGAGTACGGTTCGCGTCGAACGGGGAGGGACTTCAGTGCCATCGGAATCGACGCGACCGCAACCGCCCGTGCCGACCAGTGTCAGTGACGAGGCGCGGCGCTACCTCGCGTCGACCCCCTACGTCGAGCCGAAGTTCCCCGAGCTCGACGACGTCGAGGGATGGCTGGAGCTGATCGCGGCACGTGACGTCGAGCTGGCGCAACGATTCGGCGGATTCGAGTTGCCGGTGGCAGCGGACGAGGTCGTGATCGGTGGCGTCCGTACCGACGTGCTGCGCGCGGCGGGGGTCACCGATGCACCCGACGGCCCGGTCTACCTCTCCTTCCACGGCGGGGCGTTGGCGTTCGGCGGGGGCGATGCGTGCCGGCTGATGGGCTCGGTCGCGGCCATGTCCAGCGGGATGGTCACCTGGGCGCCCGACTACCGGATGCCACCGCTCCATCCCTACCCGGCCGCGCTCGACGACGCCGTCGCCGTCTACCGGGTCCTGCTCGAGCAACGGGCGCCGCGGGACATCGTCGTCGGGGGAGGCTCGGCCGGTGGCAACCTGGCGGCCGCCCTCCTGGTGAGGGCCAAGGACGAAGGCCTTCCGATGCCCGGGGCGCTCGTGCTCCTCACCCCCGAGGTCGACCTCACCGAGTCGGGGGACTCGTTCCAGACCAATCTCGGCATCGACAACGTGCTCGGCCGGCTCTCGGTGGTGAACGACCTCTACGCCAACGGCCACGACCTGGCGCACCCGTACCTGTCCCCGCTGTTCGCCGACGTGACCGGGTTCCCGCCGACGTACCTGCAGACGGGCACGCGCGACCTGTTCCTGTCGAACACCGTCCGCATGCACCGCAAGCTGCGGGCGGCGGGAGTGGACGCGGAGCTGCACGTCTTCGAAGCCATGCCACACGGGGGCTTCGGGGGCGCCACCCCCGAGGACCTCGAAGCCCAGGCCGAGCTGCGACGGTTCCTCGACCGGCATCGCCGGTCGCGATGAGCGACGCGGGACCGGCCGGCCGTCGCGAGGAGATGGACGGCGAGACGTTCGTCGCTGTCTCGCCTCGTGGTTCGCTCGGCAGCTGCCCGAGTCGACGACGTCCGGATCGACGGTCTCGACCGAGTCGACGTCGCACGGCCGAGATGATCAGCCTCACCGTGGCGTCGCACAGTGACGGGGCCGAGCATCGCCTCCCGGTCGTCGTTCGCCTGCGACCCTGCGAGCCCGGGCTGCTCGAGCCGTACGACCTCCAGCGCCAATTCGACATTCGCGGGCGCTCGAGCCCACAAACGTCCGGGCGCCCCGTGCGCTGTGGATGGAGCCCTCGCCCGAGGTGCTCGGCCGTCCCTTCTTCGTCATGGAGCGCGCCCCCGGCGAGGTCTACCAGCGCGAGTGCCCGAGAGCCTCGGTCCCGAGCAGGTCCGTCGCATGACCGAGGGCTTCGTCGACGAGCTGGCGCAGATCCACCTGGTCGACCTCGAGGCGACCGGGCTCGGCCGGCTCGGCAACGGTCACGATTACCTCGACCGCGAATCGGACGTTGGGAGTCCGACATGCGGCGCGTGCAGCGCGACCCCTCCCGGCGCTCAGCGCCTGCTGGCCCAGCTCCGCCGGCGGCGCCCGAGCCTGCCCCCGGGTGACCTTGGTGCACGGCGATGCCAAGCCGGCAACTTCGCCTTCGGGGAGACCGGGTGTCCGCCGTGTTCGACTGGGAGCTGACCGATGTCGGCGATCCGCTTGCGGACGTCGCGTACGCGGAGGTGCTGTGGCCCTGCCGGTGGGACTGAACAGCCGGCCCGGGTCCCTCACGGCTGACGAGCTCGTGTCGCGTACCAGGAACGCACCGATCCGCGTCCGAAACCGGGGTGGTACCGCGCCATGGAGGCCTACAAGCTGGCGGTCATCATGCTGCTGGCTCCATGCTCTTCGATTCCGGCACAGCGACGACCTGCGGCTCTTCGACAGTCGTACGGGATCCCGCTCATGACATGCGCCGGTCTGCACGACGTCGGCGTGTCCGAGGTGCTCGAGGCCGGCCCGATCGCGCCCCGTCGTGAGCGGGTGCAAGCCGTGCGGCTCGCACCGGCACGGCATCCGAGGAGGTGTGATGGGCTACGGCGCACAGGACGAGCTCTTCGTCCACCAGCTGCCCCGACCGCTCGGTGAGGTGCACCACCCCGACGGGAGCTGGTCGGACCGGTGCTACTTCAACGCGCACCCTCCAGACGGGTCGATGTTGCTCGCCACCGGCTTCGGCAACAACCCGAACACCAAGGTCGGTCACGGCTACGTCAAGGTGGCGCTCGCCGACGGCCGTCACTGGGACCTCGATGCAGGGCGCCGCGTCGAGGGCGACCGGGCCGACCTGCACGCCGGTCCCATGCGCTGGACCTGTGTGGAGCCGCTGAGGCACTGGGTGCTCGAGGTCGGACCGAACCCGTCGGGCATTCAGTGGGAGCTCCACTACCGACCCCGGGCACCGATGTGGGAGCTGCTCCCGATCCACATCGAGAAGAACGGCCGGGTCCTGGCGGACATGTACCACATGAAGGAACCCGGACGGTACACAGGATGGGTGGACATCGAGGGCGTGCGGATCTCCGTCGACGGGTTCGAAGGAGGTCGAGACCGGACGTTCGGTATCAGGGTTGCGGACCAGGTCGACTTCTCGGTGTGGTTCGAGGCGAACTTCGACGACCGCGCCATCGAGGCCTGGGTCTGGGAGACCCGGGACGGCGCCGTCAAGTACGTCGACGGAGGCTTCACCTTCGACGACGGGCGTCTCTCCAAACGCTTCGTGCGCTTCGACCACGAGATCTCCTTCGACGACGGACACAAGCGGCCCGCGCACGCCGACATCGTCTTCACCGACGAGGATGGCGAGACGTTCCACGTCACGGCGCACGCACGACACCAGCACGTGAACGTCAACTACGGGCTACCGCTGCCGCACCGCCAGCGCCGGGACGGCGTCGGGTGGTTCGCCTGGAACAGCGCGGACGCAGCGCAGCTGGGGCAGCTCGAGGCGGGCGCGGTCTCCATGGACCAGCTCATGGAATTCGAGTTCGACGGACGGACCGGCCACGGTATCTTCGAACTGCTCGTCATGGGCGACCGCTACGACCGTTACCCGAACTGGGGCCAGATGGACCTCGGGTTCGCCGAGCAGCAGAGATGCCAGCAATGGGGAAAGCAGTAGGAAAGCAGTAGGGAAGCAGTGGAATCACGAGGATGGGTACGAAAGGCACCCATGAAGGTCACCGTCCACGAGCCACTGGAGTTCACCGTCCTCGCCGGAGACCTGGGTTTCCCCGAAGGGCCGGTGATCGCCGCGGACGGCACGGTGTACGCCGTCGACGTCGACCGGGGTGTGATCTGGCGGATAGCCGGCGGCGAGGTCTCGGTCGCGGCGACCCCAGGGGCAGGCCCGAACGGGCTGGCACTCGAGACGGCCACCACGGCCGTCGTGGCGAACAACGGCGGCTTCCTGTGGACCGACGTCAACGGCTTCCGCATCCCCATCGACTTCGCCACCCACACGAACGAGCCACCCGGCTTCTCCGGCGGGTGGATCGAGCGGGTCGATCTCGTGACCGGTGAGGTCACGGTGCTGCATCGTGACTGCGACGGCCGGCCTTTCAGAGGCCCCAACGACCTCGTGTTCGACGAGCTGGGGGGAATCTGGTTCACGGATCACGGCAAGGGCCGCCGCGAGAGCGTGGACCGCGGCGGCCTGTACTACGTGCTGCCGGACGGGTCCGCCGTGGTGGAGAAGGCGTTCCCGCTGCTCGGCCCGAACGGGGTCGGGCTGTCCCCCGACGGCCGTCGGGTCTACGCCGCGGAGACCCACACCGGCCGGCTGTGGTCGTGGGAGTTCTCCGACCCGGGAGAGATCCGGCCGCGCTCGGGCAACCTGGCCGTCCGCCACGGCGGTACCTGCGTGGCCGCGACGCCCTACTCCTTCGACTCGCTGGCGGTGGAGGCGGACGGCCGCATCGCCGTCGGCGCCATCGCGGACGGCGTCGTGGTCCTGACGCCGGACGGGCAGGAGGCCGACGTCTACCCGGTACCGGGCGACGTGACGACCAACATCGCCTTCGGCGGAGCCGACGGTCGCCGCGCCGTGCTCACCTTGTCGCGCTCGGGCCAGGTGGTCGAGACGGAATGGCCGAGGCCCGGCCTGGTGGTCGGCCCGCCTCCTGTTCAACGCCCGGAGGCGCCTCGTAGAACTGCTGCGCCCAGGTCTTGCCCGACCGAGAACGCCATCCGGGAGAGGACGAGTTCCGGCGATGCCTCGGAAAGACCGAGAGCGACCGGCTCGTGAACGGAATCTGTATCAGATCCGCCGCTTCTGCGATCAGTTCGAATCGGGGAAGGTGGCCGAGCCGGCGGTACCGGGCGCACCGGTCACGCCCGGATTGCCGTTTGCCCCCGGATTGCCATTTGGCCCCGAGCCGCTGCCCCCGTAGAAGCCTCCCCGGCCGCCGTCACCCAGAGCCCCCCCGGCAGCACCGGGGCTGAATCCGGATCCGGCGAGCACGGTGTCCGACGTGAAGGTGTCGGTCGAACCGGCAAACCCGCCGCCCACCTTCCACACCGCGCCGCCGGTGGCGTTGCCGCCGCTCCCCCCGCCGCCGCCGGCCCCCCCGTTCCCACCACTCCCTCCGTTGCCGCCGGCACCACCTTCGATCCCCGGGGTCTGACTCTCGCCGCCGTTACCGCCGGCTCCGCCGTTGCCCCCGGAGTTCCCGGCGGCACCCTCGTTGCCCGCCCCACCAGTCGCACTGGAGTCGGAGAACGTGCAGTTGGTGGCCGTCGCCGCCCCGGAGAGATCCGCCAATGCTCCCCCCTTGGCCGAACCGCCCGGGCCACCGGTGCCACCGGTGCCACCCTTACTTCCCGCCCCGCCCATGGCTCCCTCAACCCCGGGCTGTCCCGAGCTGCCCGGACCGCCTCCACCGTCGCCTCCGGTGCCGCCGCCTCCTCCGATCCCGCCGGAGGCCGCGCTGCCGCCGAACCCTCCTCCCCGCGCCGATGGCCTCGTCGCCGGAGAACGACGAGGTCGTCAAGGACAGGTGCCCGTCGTTGGCGACGCCGCCACCCTCGCCCGCACCTCCGGAACCACCGGTGCCTCCCGCCGACCCGGGCATGCCGCCCGAACCGACGGCCGCCACGGTGCCGCTTCCTCCGGTGCCTTCCTGGCCCGGGGGCATGCCGCTCCCCCCGCTTCCACCGGGGCCACCGTTCCCGCCGCCACCGCCGAACCCGCCGTTCGGCCCACCGCCGAACCCCGGGAACCCGTTGCCTCCGTTGCCACCGATTCCGCCCTCCGCCGAGTCGCCACTAAAGGTCGCCCCACTGACCGTGGTCGTGCCGCTCATGTACAGGGCACCACCGGCTCCGATCCCTCCGGCTCCACCCGGCAAGGCGTCGATGCTCTTGCCCGCCGGGCTCGACGCCCCGGCCGCGCCGCCCGTGCCACCGGGGCCACCGTCTCCTCCGGGGCCGGCCCCCCCGCTGCTGCCGACCATCCCAGCGCCGCCGATGCCTCCTTGACCCCCGGTCCCGCCCTCTCCGCCGATACCTCCTGCGCCACCGGTACCGCCGGATCCGCCTCTGACCTCCGACGATTCGAAAACTGAGGTGCCGTTCACCGTCAGGGTCCCCGTGCTGTAGACGTCACCACCCGCGGCGATCCCGCCGGCGCCCGCGGTGCCGCCCGTGGCTCCCGGTGTCGCTGCTCCGGCATCGCCCCCGGGCCCCCCCGGCCCCTCCGGTCGATCCAGTCCCTCCCTGGGCACCCGACCCGCCGAAACCGCCGTACCCCGGGGGCCCGCCGTTCCCGCCGGCACCGCCGTGGGCAGAGTCGTCCTCGAACGTGGTGCTGGTGAGGGTGAGGCTCCCGGCGTTGTAGATGGCTCCGCCGAAGGCGTGGCCACCGGCCCCGCCTTGACCGCCGTTGGCGGGCTTGCCCCCCTTCCCACCGTTTCCCCCACTGGCACCGGGTGCTCCGCCACCGCCGGTTCCGCCGGTCGACCCGAGACCGCCGATGCCACCCTGACCCCCACTTCCCCCGATTGCTTCGTCGTTGACCAGACTGTCCGAGGTCAGTGTGACGGTTCCGGACGCGATGTCCAGCGCTCCGCCGTCGGCCGACTTGCCGGCTTTCCCGACCCTCCCGGCTGTGGCGGCCGTTGCGGTTCCGCCTTTGCCGCCGGTCCCGCCCGGCGACGTGCTGTTCGTGCCGGGCGAAGCGTTGACACCGTTGTGACCGTCGCCACTGGTCCCTTTCCTTTCGAACCCGCCGGACAGCGTGATGCCGCTGATCGACAACGTGCCACCGGACACGTCGAAGAGCTGGTTGGTCTCACCGCCCGAGATGACCACCGACGCACCGCTGTCGTCGATGGTCAGGTTGACGGAGGTGGGGATGCTGACCGGACTCGTCAGTGTGATGGTGCATGCGCTCGGGATATCGAAGGTGATTGTTCCGCTCGACCCGGCGGCCACGATGAACTGCGAGGATGAGCACGTGGTCAGGGTGACGGTCGTTGCCCCGGCGGGTGTCGTCGCCAGGGCCAACCCGGCCGCGACGAGCGCACCCCCCGCGAGCGTTCTGATCCCTGCCGCGTGATGTCCACGACGGAATGCACGGAATTCACGCATCGTTCCTCCAACCCCGAGAGACGAACACCTGCCGGTGAGCGTAGGGCGACGACCTCTCCCCGTCCACGGCCACCCGAGGCGACCGGACGGTCGAGACGGAATGGCCCAGATCGGGCCTGATGATGGGTCCGCCCCGGTCTCAGGCGCCTGGAGGCACGTCGTGGAACGGCTTCGCCAGATCTCGAGGTCGTCCCACATCGTGACGCGGAACTCCTTCTCGACGCGCTCGCGCCGGTCGTCAAGAGGCGCCGAGAAGTAGAGCGCCGAGTCGTAGGGCGCCGAGTCGTAGGGCGCGCGGTACGCCGGGGATCGGTCTCGAATTGAGGAAGGGGAGAAGAAGATGTCGGGCATCTCCCGCGCCGGCGGCTCACCGTGCGGCTGGTGCCACAGGAACGCGCAGTCGACGCACTCGCCGACGATGGTGCCGCCGTCGCCGATGTAGGCCCAGAGGGTGCGCGCGTGGCCCCGCATGACGTGGAGCGCGCCGTCCTCCCTGCGCCACGCCACCAGGTCCTCGCCGAAGTAGCGGAGTGGCTGCACCTCACCCCCAGTGGGAACTCGGCCGACCAGCCGAACTGCCACCCACCTGTAAGTTTCCAGGTGAACGGGACGTCCATCGGTGCGTCCCGAATCTTGCCGTGAGCGGTCGTCGTGCACGTCACGAGGTTCGGGCGGTGTGGAGGCGGTCGTCGTGGAACGGGGAGGAGTAAGCGTGACGCCGGAGCTGCAGGGAAAGGTCGCCGTCGTCACCGGCGGCGGTGGCGGGCTCGGAGCCGCGTTGGGCGCGATCTTCGCTCGGCAGGGGATGGCCGTGGCGCTGCTCGACATCGACGAGGGGGCGGCCGAGGAGCGGGCGTCCGCGCTGGCCGCAGAATTCGACGTCCCCACGGCGACGTCGCGGGTCGACGTCGGCGACTCGGCGAGCATCGAGGGAGCCCGCGACCACGTCCGCCTCACGCTCGGTGGATGCGACGTCCTGTGCGCCAACGTGGGCGTGCAGCAGTTCGGGGCGTTGGACCGCCTGACCGAGCACGACTGGGAATGGGTGCTCAACGTCAACGTGCTCGGGACCGTCCGGACGGTCCGCTCGTTCCTCCCTCTGATGCGGGCGGCGTCGGGGTGGCGCCGCATCGTGCTCACCGCGTCCTCGTGCGTCCTCGCCCCCTCGGTCCGGATGGGCGCGTACCAGACGAGCAAGTTCGCGGTCACGGGCTTCGGCGAGACCCTGCGGGCCGAGCTGGCGCCCGAGGGGATCGGCGTGACCATCCTCTTCCCCGCCGGGATGATGACCGGCCACCTCGACTCCAGCGCCCGGGCCCGCCCCGCCCCGCTCACCGAGACCGGTGCCGAGGAGGACGACCTGAGCGAGATGATGGCCTACACCCCCATGACAGCGGAGGACGTCGCCACGCCCGAGCACGCCGTCCGGAACCTCATGGCCGACCTGCTCGACGACGAGCCGTACTCGGTGACCCACGGGACGCTCCGGTCCTTCTACACGCGGCGCCGGGACGCCATGGAGGCGGCGCTCGACCGGATGGACGCCTCGTGAGCGGCCCGGTTCCCCCCTGGCTGGGAGGGGTGATCCCGCACGGAGTACCGTTCACGGGCTAGGAGGAGCTGTGACCATCACGCAATCACAACGGACGTTGACGCACCTGCAGCGGCTCGAGGCCGAAAGCATCCACATCATGCGCGAGGCCGTGGCCGAGTCCGAGCGCCCGGTGATGCTCTACTCGGTGGGCAAGGACAGCTCGGTCATGCTGCGGCTCGCCCTCAAGGCCTTCTACCCCTCGCCGCCGCCGTTCCCGCTGCTCCACGTCGACACGACCTGGAAGTTTCAGGAGATGTACGCGTTCCGCGACGCCACGGCGGCCGAGCTCGGGCTTGATCTGATTGTGCACCAGAACCCCGAGTGCATCCGGCTGGGCATCAACCCCTTCGACCACGGGTCGTCCACGCACACCGACCTCTGGAAGACCGAGGGGCTCAAGCAGGCCCTCGACCTGCACCAGTTCGACCTGGCGTTCGGCGGGGCGCGCCGAGACGAGGAGAAGTCCCGGGCCAAGGAGCGGGTCTTCTCCATCCGCTCCGCGCAGCACCGGTGGGACCCGAAACGCCAGCGACCCGAGCTGTGGCGGGTGTTCAACGCCCGCACGAACGTGGGCGAGACGGTCCGGGTGTTCCCCCTGTCCAACTGGACGGAGCTCGACGTGTGGCAGTACATCCACGTGGAGGAGATCCCCATCGTGCCGCTCTACCTCGCCGCGCCGCGGCCCGTGGTCGAGCGTGACGGGACGCTGATCATGGTCGACGACGATCGCATGCCGCTCGAGGCGGACGAGGTCCCCGAGCTGCGCAGCGTGAGGTTCCGGACCCTCGGTTGCTACCCGCTCACCGGTGCGATCGAGAGCACCGCCAGCACGCTGACGGGCATCATCCAGGAGATGCTGCTCACCACCTCGTCCGAGCGGCAGGGAAGAGTCATCGACCACGACGCGACGGCGTCCATGGAGAAGAAGAAGCAGGAAGGGTATTTCTGAGGTGGCGCACCTGGACCCCCTGATCGCCGACGACATCGAGGCCTACCTCGAGCACCACGAGCACAAGTCGCTCCTGCGCTTCATCACCTGCGGGTCGGTCGACGACGGCAAGAGCACCCTGATCGGGCGCTTCCTCTACGAGTCGAAGCTGGTCTTCGAGGACCATCTGGCCGCGCTCGAGGCCGACTCGAAGAAGGTCGGGACGCAGGGGAACGACCTCGACTTCGCCCTCCTCGTCGACGGCTTGGCCGCGGAACGGGAGCAGGGCATCACCATCGACGTCGCCTACCGGTTCTTCTCGACGGAGCGGCGCAAGTTCGTGGTCGCCGACACGCCGGGCCACGAGCAGTACACGCGCAACATGGTGACGGGCGCGTCGACCGCCGAGTTGGCCGTCATCCTCGTCGACGCCCGCAAGGGGATCCTCACCCAGACCCGCCGGCACAGCTTCCTGGTCTCGCTGCTCGGCATCCGCCACGTCGTCCTCGCCGTGAACAAGCTCGACCTGGTCGACTACAGCCGCGAGGTGTACGAGACGATCGACGCCGAGTACCGCGCCTTCGCGGCCGAGCTGGGCATCACGGACATCGTCTCCATCCCCCTGTCCGCGCTCCGCGGCGACAACGTCACCGAGCACAGTGCGAACACTCCTTGGTACGAAGGCCCGACGCTGGTGCAGCACCTGGAGTCGGTCGAGGTCGACCACGACCTCGATTCGAAGCCCTTCCGGTTCGTGGTCCAGTGGGTCAACCGCCCCGATCTCGATTTCCGCGGCTATTCCGGCGTGGTCGTGGGCGGCACCGTCAAGCCCGGCGACCGGGTCCGCATCGTGCCCTCGGGCGTCGAGAGCACCGTCACCCGGGTCGTCACCTACGACGGCGATCTCGACCTGGCGGTGGCCGGGGAGTCGGTGACGCTCTGCCTGGCCGACGAAGTCGACGTGAGCCGGGGCGACGTCGTGGCGTCCGCGACCGCGCCGCCGGCCGTCGCCGACCAGTTCGAGACCCACATCATCTGGATGACCGAAGAGGAGATGCTGCCGGGCCGTCGCTACCTGGTCAAGATGGGCGCCACCACGGTCGGCGCCACCATCGACCACCCGAAGCACCAGGTGAACGTGAACACGCTGGAGCACGTCGCGGCCAAGACGCTCGAACTGAACCAGATCGGGATCTGCAACGTCTACCTCGATCGTCCCATCCCCTACGACCCCTACGTCGAGAACCGGGACATGGGCGGGTTCATCGTCATCGACCGCCTGACCAACAACACGGTCGGGGCCGGGCTCGTGCACTTCGCCCTGCGGCGGGCGGACAACGTCCACTGGCAGGCGATCGAGGTGGACCGCACCGCCCACGCCACGCTGAAGGGACAGCGTCCCGCGGTGCTGTGGTTCACCGGGCTCTCCGGCGCGGGCAAGTCGACCATCGCCAACATCGTGGAGCGCAAGCTGCACGCCGTCGGGCGCCACACCTACCTGCTCGACGGCGACAACCTCCGCCACGGCCTCAACCGCGACCTCGGCTTCACCATGGCCGACCGGGTGGAGAACGTCCGCCGGACGGCCGAGGTCGCTTCGCTCATGGCCGATGCCGGCTTGATCGTCCTCGTCTCGCTCATCTCGCCCTACCGGGCCGAGCGCCGCATGGCGCGGGACCTGATCGGCGAGGAGCACTTCAAGGAGGTCTACGTCGACACGCCCATCGACGTCGCCGAGACCCGCGACCGCAAGGGTCTCTACGCCAAGGCACGCCGAGGAGAGATCCCGAACTTCACCGGGATCGGGGCACCGTACGAGGAGCCCGAGCATCCCGACCTGCACGTCTTGACGGGGAACCTCACCCCGGAGCAGGCCGCCGACGCGGTCATCGCGCTGCTCTGACGGCACCGGACGGCGAGCGCCGACCGCACGGAGGGGAGGGAAAGCATGCCTTCGGCACGAGAGGCTCGAGAGTGGGTGGCGAGCGGCGGGCTGCGCGGGATCGGCGACTCCCTCTACACCCCGTTCTGCGGGGCAGACGGGGACGACATCGACTGGGACGCGTACCGGACCCTGGTGCGCTACTGCGTCGGCGATCTCCGTCACGAGATGCTCTGGCTCACGAGCGGCATCGGCGAGTGGTGGTCGCTCACCATGGAAGAGCGCAAGCAACTGCTGCAGGTGGCGGTCGAAGAAGCGCGGGAGGTGGCACCGGCGACCGTGATCCAGGCGTGCACGAGCGCAGCCTCGGTCAAGGACTGCGTCGAGCTCACGCTCCACGCGCAGGACCACGGCGCGGACATCTGCTTCCTGCAGACGCCGCCGATTGAGGTGCACGCCGGCGAGGGCACGCTCCGCTTCTTCCGGCACGTGGCCGAACGCACCGACATCGCGCTCGGCATGTTCAACTCGCCGTCGTCGGGCTGCGTGCTCAGCGCCGAGGAAATGGCGATGATCCACCACGAGGTCCCCGCGGTCGTGGCCGTCAAGGAAGGGGTCCAGGACAGCATCTCGCGCACCCCCGCGCTGCACGCCCTGGCTCCGGAGCTGGTCATCTGGGAGTGCGACCTGGTGGTCTACAGCGCCGGCTGGCTCCAGCAAGGCATCGTCGGGCCGGCGCAGCTCGGCACGGCGGGCTACCTGTGGGAGGCGCCGGACAACCTCGTCTACCGCCGCTACTGGGAGCTGATCTGGGACGGCCAGCTGGCCGAGGCGGCCGCGTTCTCCAGGGATTCGGGGCTCGACGCCCGCAGCGCCGCCATGGGGTCGTGGCTGGTGCAGTACCCGGGCCGGCCCGACTACTTCACCCACTGGGGCGGGGCCTTCAAGTACGCCGCATCCGTGATCGGGCTCCCGATCGGCGACTATCCCCACTCCCGTCCTCCTCAGGGCGTTCTGCCCGAGGCGGCGAAGGCTCAGATCTCACACGCCCTCCACGAAGCGGGATTGGCCGGCAAGGCCCTGGCGCCACTGGCCCGCTGACGCCGCACCCCGCCGTCGGGGTGCGAGGCACCGCTCACTCCGGCCAGGCGTCCCAGCGGACCACGGACCGCAGCGGCCCCGCGAACGACGGCGTCACCGCGCCAGAGGCCCACCGTTCTTCGAGGAGAGGCGAAAGCGTCCCTACCGCACCGACGGGATCCTCGTCGAGGTACACGACCGTCACGTAGTGAGGGTCGTGCCGGCAGTGGGCGTGCAGTCGCCACAGGCCGGCCGTTCCGTACATCCAGACTCCGCACACACCGGGAAGGTCGAGCAGCGCGGGGTAGTGCTCGTCGTGGAGCCACGAGTGCCACGGTGCGGTCTCGCCGGCGGGTTCCTCGACGACCACCAGGACCCCGCGGTGGGGCCGGAAGGGCACGACCTCGGCCGAGATCTGGACGCGAGGGGCCGAGTACCAGCGCAGAAGAGCCGGCATGCTCAGCTGGAGCGACGGCCGGCGCTCGGGGAACCGGCCGATGAGGGCGAGCCGCGGACCGAGCTCCATGAAGTCGTCGTGCGTCGGTTGGACGGGCTCGGTGACGAGGTAGTTCACGATGCTCCCGACATCGGCCAGGTGGCCCGTGCCGGTCATGCGGGCGGCGCGGCAGCGGTCGTCGGCCATCCAGCGCGTCCCGTGCAGGATGCCCGGCAGCTGGTACTGCTCGGGCATGTGGTCCAACGCGTGCCAGCGCAGGTAGTCGCTGATGTCGTCCCCCGCCGGAGCGGGCGGAGTGAAGTTGAAGAACGCCGCCCTCACCCTGTTCACGGTGCGTCTCCTCTTGGCCGTTCGTCCCGCTGCTGGCGATCCGTCCCGCGGCTGCCGGTCCGTCCCGCGGTGTCGGGGGGTCAGACTACCGAGGGCCTCCGGGCGGAGGGCCGGTGGGAGCCGACGGAGCGGCCAAAACATCTAGATACTTTGTCGACCGCTCTCGTATAGTTGGCCCAATGAGCACGACCGCCGTCGAGAGCCTCGGCTCGATCTTCACCGACCCCGCCGCCTACGCCGATCCGGTGGCATGGCATGCGGCGGCCAAGCAGATTCGCGACACGTCCCCGATCCTGCGCGTGGCGGTGGAGCGTTACCCCGAGTTCTGGGCACTCACGACGCACGCGGACGTGATGGAGATAGAGCGACGCCCCGACCTCTTCACCAACGCGCCGGTGCCGACGCTCGTCCCCGTGTCGCGGTTGGACGACATGGTGAACTCTCCCGTCAAAACGCTCATCCAGATGGACGGCGACGAGCACAAGGCCCACCGCAACATCGTCAACGACTGGTTCAAGCCCGGCAACGTCAAGAGCATGCAGGCCCGCATCGACGCGCTGGCCGCGCGCGTCCGTCGACCGGATGGCGGCGATGGGCGATCGCTGCGACTTCGCCAACGACGTCGCCGTCCACTTCCCGCTGCACGTGATCCTGGCCATCCTCGGCCTGCCCGAGGACGACTACCCGCGGATGCTCCAGCTGACCCAGGAGCTCTTCGGGGTCGAGGATCCCGACATCGCCCGGGCGGTCAAGGACGAGGCGGCGATCTCGGTGCTGCTCGACTTCGTGAACTACTTCACCGACCTGGCCGCCGACCGCCGGGCCCACCCGACCGGCGACCTCGCGTCGGTCATCGCCAACGCGGAGATCGGGGGCGAGCCGCTTCCGGACATGGACACGCTCGGCCACTACGTCATCATCGCCACGGCCGGCCACGACACGACCTCGAGCGTGATCGCGGGCGGCCTGCTGGCGTTGCTCCAGCACCGCGATCAGCTGGAGCTGCTTCAGGCCGAACCCGAGCTCATCGACTCGGCCGCGGACGAGCTCATCCGGTACGTCTCGCCCGTCAAGCACTTCATGCGCAACTGCCAGGCACCGTTCACCTTGCGGGACACCACCTTCGAGCCGGGCGACCTGCTCTACCTGTCGTTCGCGTCCGCCAATCGCGACGAGTCCGTCTTCGCCGACCCCTTCCGCCTCGACGTCCGTCGGGAGAACGCCTCGAGCCACCTGGCGTTCGGCTTCGGCCGGCACTTCTGCCTCGGGGCGCACCTGGCCCGCATGGAGATCCGGGCCCTCTTCCGGGAGCTGCTCGGTCGTCTGGAGCACATGGAGCTCGCCGGCGAGCCGGCATGGACCCGGGCCTACTTCGTGGAGGGGCCCAAGAGCATCCCGATCACGTACCGTTTGCGCTGATCTCGCCGAAGCAGGGGCGCGTGGAGGAGGGAAAGGTCTTGGGGCACACGGTCGTCGTCGGGGCCGGTTCGGGCATGGGCGCCGCGGTGGCTCGGCGCCTGCACGGGCGGCCGGGTCTGGGCCCGATGGTGGTGGCGGACGTCGACGAGGCGGCCGCGGCGCGAACGGCGAAGGAGCTCGGCGACGACGTCGTCCCGGTCCGCTGCGACGTGACCGACCAGTCGTCGTGCGACGCGCTCGCCGGGGGGCTCGACGGGCTGGCGGTGCTGGTGGTGACCGCCGGTCTCTCACCGACCATGGCCGACGGCGCGAAGATCCTCGACGTCAATCTCGGCGGCACGGCCCGGTTGTTGCAGGCCGTCGACGGCGCGGTCGGTGAAGGCACCGTGGCCGTGCTCTTCGCATCGAGCGCGGCGCACGGCTACACGCTGCCGCCCGAGGTGCTCGCGGCACTGGACGACCCGCTGGCTCCCGACCTGATCGGACGCCTCCAGGCCGCCGGGCTCGACCCGACGGTGCCCGAGCTGGCCTACCCGCTGTCGAAGCACGGGATCGTCCGTCTGGTCCGGCGGACCGCCGAACCCTGGTGGGGGCGCGGCGCCCGCATCATGTCGTTGTCGCCGGGGATCATCGACACGCCCATGGGAAGCCGCGAGTTCGAGCGGCAACCGGTCATGGCGGACATGATCGAACGAGTGGGTCGCATGGGATCGGCGGACGAGGTGGCGGCGGTCACGGCCTTCCTGGTGTCCGCGGACGCCTCCTTCATGACCGGGTCCGACGTCCTTGTCGACGGCGGCGTGGTGGCGATGACCAGCCCCACGTGAGCGCCGTCGCCTACGGGCCCGAGGACCTCACGCCCGGCTGGCTGAGCCGTGCGCTCGGGCGACGGGTGCGCGCCGTCGACGCCGAACCCATCGGGACCGGTCAGATGGGTTCGAGCTGGAGGATCTCGCTGACCTACGACGCGGATCCGGGGCCGGCCTCCGTCGTCGCCAAGCTGGCGGCGGGGCCCGACGAGGCGCGCGCCCGGGTCGCGCTCGGCTTCGCCAAGGAGGTCGGGTTCTACACCGTGCTCGCCCCGACGCTCGAGGTGCGGACGCCCCACTGCTTCTACGGCGCCATCGCGGACGACGAAGCCAACTTCACGTTGCTGCTCGAGGACATGGCTCCGGCCACCCCGGGGGTGCAGGCCGACGGTTGCACGCTCGAGCAGGCCACCGGCGCGGTGAAGAACTTGGCCGCTCTCCACGCGTTCGCGGTGGAACGACGGTGCGCTGCACGATCACCGGTTCCTCTCGCCCGTCATGCCCGATCAGGCGGAGCTCGTCGCGGCGGTGCTCGGCCCGGCGACGGAGGAGTTCCTGGCGCGCTACGGCGAGCAACTGGGCGACGAGGACTCAGCGACCCTTCGGAAGACGGCCGCGGCGATCGGGCGGTGGACGGTCCAGGGGCGCGAGCCCTTCGCCGTGGTCCACGGCGACTACCGCCTGGACAACCTCATGTTCGGGCCGTCGGGGGAGGACGTCTCCGCGCTGGACTGGCAGAACGTCAGCGTCGGCCCGCCCGGTCGCGACCTGGCCTACTTCGTGGGCACCACGTTCGAGGCTCCCGAGCGGCGGCGTCACGAGGACGCCCTGGTCGCGGCCTACCACGAGTCGCTCCTCGCCCGGGACGTCGTCGGCTACGGGCTGATCGATGCCACGACGACTACCGCCGTGGCCAGCTCCAGGGCCCGCTCGTCACCGTGCTCGGCGCCGTCTACGCCACCGCGGAGCGGAGCGAGAGCGCCGACCGGATGTTCCTGGCCATGGCCAGGCGATCGTGCGCGGCCATCCGCGACCTCGGGTCGCTGGAGTTGACGAGCAGCGGGCGCGGATGACCGCAGTGGGACGACGGTGTCGAAGCCGCCGGTTTCGAAATTGAAGCGACGACGGTGGAGGAACCCGTGACCCAGGAGACCCAGCTCAACGAGATCGGCTTCTACGTGCTCGCCGGTGCGCCCCGGACTCCGGCGGACCTGCTGCCCGAGATGGCGCAGGCCGAGGAGCTCGGGTTCGGGTCGGCGTTCATCTCGGAGCGGTACAACATCAAGGAGGCGGCCACGCTCTCCGGGGCGGCCGCCGCGGTCTCCCGGCGGGTGGGGATCGCCACCGCGGCCACCAACCACAACACCCGGCATCCGCTCATCACGGCTTCGTACGCCACGACGATGCACCGCCTGAGCGGCGGCCGGTTCACGCTCGGACTGGGGCGCGGCGTCGACGCCGTCTTCGGCGTCTACGGCTTGCCGAAGATCACGACGGCGCAGATGGAGGACATGGCGGGCCTGCTGCGCCGGCTCTGGCACGGCGAGGTCGTGATCGGCCACGACGGTCCCGCCGGCCGGTTCCCGCTCCTGCACCTCGACGCGTCCTTCGACGAGGACATCCCCCTCGGCCTGGTGGCGTTCGGGCCCAACACCCTGTCACTGGCCGGCCGGGCCTTCGACATGGTCGTGCTGCACACCTTCTTCACCGACGAGACAACGACCCGGGCGGTCGAGACCGTGCGCTCCGCAGCCGAGGAGGCGGATCGGGACCCGGCGTCGGTGCGGATCTGGTCCTGCTATGCCACGATCCCCGACTCCATCCCCGAGGACCTGCGCCTGAAGAAGACGGTCGGCCGCCTGGCCACCTACCTCCAGGGCTACGGCGACCTCATGGTGTCCACCAACGGTTGGGACCCGGCCGTCCTGGCCCGCTTCCGGGCCGACGAGGTCGTCCGGTCCGTGCCGGGCGCCATCGACGGCGTCGCCGACACGGCGACGTTGGAGCACGTCGCCACCCTGCTCCCCGAGGAGTGGCTGGAGCCCGCCGCCTACGGAGACGCCGCCACGTGTGCCCGGCGCGTGCTGCGCCAGTTCGACCTCGGCGTCGACGGCGTGATCATGCACGGCGCCACGCCGGCCGAGCTGGCTCCCGTCGTCGAGGCCTACCGTTCGGTGCGCCCCGCGGGTCGCTTCGACGGGTTGGAGGCCAACCCCGGCGCGAGCTGATCCGGCGCGCCGACCAGGTCGTTGCGCTCGCTTTCTCGACGATGCTTTCGGTGGTGACCCTCAGCTCGTCGCGGAGGCTGCCGCCGGACCGACGGCGGCCGATCGGGTCGCGTGCTCGCTGCGGACGAAGGCGAGGAAGCGTTCGATGGCGTGGACCGTCGCCATGGCGCGCACCGAGGGGAACGACTCGAACGCGTGCTGGGCTCCGGGGATCTCCGCGTAGGCGACGGCGCTGCCTCGACTGCGCTCGCAGCCGGTCCACGAAAGTCCTCGCCTGCTCGACGGGAACCAGCGAGTCGTTGGTGCCGTGGATCACGAAGAACGGCGGGGCGTCGGGGCCCACGTGGGTGACGGGCGATGCCTGTTCCCAGCGCGGCCGGTCGTCGTCCAGCCTCGACTTGAACACGACCCGGGCCAGGAACGGCTCCATGTCGGCGCGGCCGGTGCCGTATCGGTTGGTGAAGTCGTAGACGCCGTAGAGCGGCACGGCCGCGGCCACCGACGTGTCGGCGTCCTCGAACCCGGGCTGGAAAGCGGTCTCGTCGCTCGTCAGTGCGGCGAGCGACGAGAGGTGGCCGCCGGCGGAACCGCCCGTGATGGCGACGAAGCCGGGATCGCCGCCGTACTCGGGGACTGTGGTCTTGGTCCAGGCCAGGGCTCGCTTCACGTCGACGATGTGGTCCGGCCACGTGGCCCGGGGCGAGAGCCGGTAGTTGGCGGTGACGCAGACCCAGCCCCGCTCCGCCAGGTGGGCCATGAGCGGCTCCGCCTGGCCCTCCTTCCTTCCCGTCGTCCACCCGCCGCCGGGGATCTGCACCAGGACCGGAGCCTTCGCGTCCGGCGGGAGGTCGGCCCTCCGCCACACGTCGAGGAAGTTGCGCTTTCCGAGCTCCGCGTACGGCACGTCGCGAGCGGAGCGGTAGCGCTTGCGGACCCTCATGTCCGGGACGAGCAGCTGGTGGCGAGTCAGGGGCACCTCTTCGCGGGGGCGGAAGGATTCGCCGATGCGGTCGCGGTATCCCGGGCCGAGGGCCTCCACCAGGGCCGCCTCCAGAACGGGGCCGGCTTCAGCGGCTTGGCGGTGCACGAAAGCGAGCCCGGCCAAGCGACGCGGCGAAGGCGGCGACGCCGACCTTGCCCTGCCAGCCGCGTGTCGCACCGTCCCGACCGAGCGCCAAGAAGCTCGCCAGTTCGAGCAATCCGACCTGGATCGGCAGCTCGGAGACGGGCAGCCCGAAGGCGAAGGAGGGCACGGACAGCGCCTGGGTTCGCGGAAGCGGCCTGATCGCGTTGGCCGTGGTCGCCGCGGCCGTGGCGCCGGCGAGCAGGAGACGGGTTCGGGGTCTCACCGCGAGAGCCTGTTGCAGGTCGTCATCGTCTCCGTCATCCTCGGCGCCATCTTCGCCGCCACGTGCTGGCGCACCAAATCCTCGGGATCCGTCTCCCGCCTCGGGTGGCGGTTCGAGCCCGAGCGACAGGCCTCCTTCATCGCACGCCCAACGCGGCAAGGACGTCCGCCGTGTCCGCCCCGAACGGCGGCGCGCTCCCCGCCGCCGGCCGCGCCCGGGGCCGCGCCACCTCCGTCCGCGGGGCTACGGGGAGCGTCGGTCCCGCCATGGCGGCGCACACGCCCGACATGGACACGTCGAGCAGCCACCGCCCCCCGCGCCCGCAGCGCGTCGAGGCAGGCCGCCGCAGCCGTCAGGCCGCTGATCGGGTCCGCGACGGCGTCCGCGCAGAACATCGGGACGCCGCCGTGCCACACCACCAGGCCACCGGCACACGCCGCGTCGTCGCCGAAGCCAACCCGCAATCCCTCGGCGCGCCCGTAGGCGGTGATGGACACCCACACCCGCGGGCCGCCGCCCGCGACGACGGCGGCCGCCTGAATACCCAGCTGCTCGAGCGCGCGGGGACGGCTGGCCTCGATCACGACGTCGGCCCGTCGCACCAGCTCGCCGAGCATCCGCACCCCGGCGGGCGACGCGAAGTCGAGCGCCACGGACCGCTTCCGCGCGTTGAGGAGGTCGAAGAACGCCTCCGGCCCCCGTCTCGCTCCGTCGGGACGTGTCGTGGACTCGACCTTGACCACCGTGGCCCCCGCCCCGGCGAGCAGGTCGCCGCAGAGCGGGCCCGCCCACAGGGCCGAGAGGTCGACCACGAGGAGACCTCGGGCGTCGCCCGGCGCCGCTTCGCCCAGCGCGACGTCGACCACGGCCGGTCCCGCCGCCTCGGCGACGCGGGACACGGGCAGCCCGAGCATCACCGCCCGTTCCACCAGCTCGGCCGGATCCCTGGTCGCCACCGCTGCGGACACGGCGGACCAGGTCGCGGGCGTCGTCGGAGGCGGCTCGTCGAGCTCGAGCCAGGCCGGGACCGACTCGAGGTCCTCGGCCCGCGGCAGCGACACCGCCAGCCACCCCTCGCGGGCGGCGCAGGAGCCGGCACGACCCCCCGCAGCTGGTGGAGCCACGGCGCCACAGCCCCATCAACGCCGCCCGTTCCCCCAGGAGCGCCAGGGTGTCGAGACCGGGGAACGACCGGCCGAGCTCGTCGACGCCGGCGACCAGGCCGGCCGGCGGGCCGAGGGGTTCGTCCGCCGTCCCGGTGAGCGCCATGGCCCCGCTGGCGGCCCAGCGCTCGACGGCCAGTGCGCTCGACGGCCGTGCGCTCGACTGGGCATCTTCACTCACCGAAGGCGCAGGGTAACGTCTCACGATCATTCAGCACCTCAGCGCCGCCGCCTTCCTCGACGAACTGCGCGGCGCCGTCGCACCCGAACGCACGGGAGCGGTGCTGCTCGAGCTCGACTCCGGGACGCCCGCTCCCGGAACCCGCCGACGCCGTACCGGCGAGCCTGCCCTTCGTCGTGGTCGGCATCGTGACGGACCAAACCGAGGTCCCTCCGACAAGGAGATGCCGTCGCCGAGCACGGTTGGCTCCGCCTCTGTGACGTCGCGGTCGGGAGCTCCGACCCCGCGCTCGAGCACGTGCTGGCGAATCTCGAGACCAACCCGATCACGGCCACGGCGCTCGCGCTCCTGCTGCGTGGCCAGCCGGAGCGCTCGCTCGACGGCGGTCTCGTCGCCGAGTCCGCGACCTACTCCGTCCTCCAGTCGGGTCCCGAGTTCGCCGCCTGGCGCGAAGCCAACCCGGTCCGGCCGCAGACCGACGGTACGGGCCACGGGTCCGGGCCGAGAGGGACGGCGCCACCCTGAGGGTCACGCTCACCCGGCCCGAGCGGCTCAACGCCCTCGACGCCCGCATGCGCGACGAGCTCACCGAGGCGCTGACCATTGCCGCCGCGGACCCGTCGCTCAGTCGGGTGGAGCTGCGCGGCGAGGGCCGGGCCTTCTGCGCCGGCGGCGACCTCGACGAGTTCGGGATGCGCCAGGACCCGGCATCCGCGCATGTCGTGCGCCTGCAGCGCAGCGTCGGACGCACGCTGGCACGCCTTGCGCCAGGAGACCGTGGCCTACGTCCACGGCGCCTGCGTCGGGTCGGGCGCCGAGCTGGCTGCCTTCTGCGACCGTGTGGTCGCCGCCGACGACACGCACATGGCGCTGCCCGAGATCGGTCTCGGGCTCGTCCCCGGCGCCGGGGGAACGGTCAGCCTGACCAAGCGCCTCGGCCGGCTGCGCACGGCCTGGCTCGCCTTCTCCGGCTGTGCCATCGACGCCGGTACCGCCCGGAGCTGGGGACTCGCCGACGCCGTCGAGCCGTGACGCCCGTCGGGACGGCCGCTGCGGAGGTGTTTCCTCGGAGCCGCGGTCGGGACGAAAACGGGCGCACGCCGGACCCGGTCCTTTACGCTCAGGCCCGGAGGTTCCGACCGTGATCATGCACACCTGACTCACATTGTCGCCATCGCCGCCCGACCGGAAGGGCGCCGGCCACGCCGAGCGGAAGGCCGGCCGTGACGTCGACGTCGCGTCCCGCCCACACGCACTCCGGCGTCACCAACGGCCACGCCCGCGGCGCCGCGGCGGCGAACGACCCGTTCCCCGAGGTCGAGAAGGTCGAGCCGGGACTGTGGAGCATTCCGGTGCCGCTGCCCAACAATTCGTTGCGCTACGTGCTGGTGTACCTCTTCGAGACCGACCGCGGCCCCTACCTGGTCGACGCCGGGTGGAACACCGACGACGCCTTCGGGGCGTTGCAGAGCGGCATGAAGGTGGCCGGCTGCGAAATCGCCGACGTCCAGGGCGTCCTGGTCACCCACATCCATCCCGACCACTTCGGGTTGGCCGGGCGCATCCGCGAGGCTTCGGGGGCCTGGATCTCGCTGCACCCGGCCGACGCCGAGCTGATCCACGACCGTTACGACGAACCCGACGACCTGCTCGACCTCGTCGCCGGGGCGCTGCGGCGCATGGGTGCGCCCCCCGAGGAGCTCGCGACCCTGCAGAACGCAGCCATGCCCGTACGAGTCCCTGGTGGACCCGGTGATTCCCGACGTGCTCCTCGAGGACGGCGCCCGGCCCGAGGTTCCGGGGTGGGATCTGACCGCCATCTGGACCCCGGGCCACTCGCCGGGACACCTCTGCTTCTACGAGTCGGAGCGGCGCCTGATGCTCTCGGGCGACCACGTCCTGCCCCGCATCACGCCCAACATCCCGTATCACCCGCAAGCGGGCGCCGACCCGCTCGGCGACTATCTCGCCTCGCTCGACAAGCTCGAGCCCTACGAGGTGCGCGAGGTGCTCCCGGCGCACGAGTACCGATTTCCCGACCTGCAGCGGCGGCTCGAGGAGCTGCGCTGGCACCACTACGAGCGGTTCGCCGAGGTGATCGCCATTCTGCGCGAGGGTCCCACCAGCGCGTGGAACATCGCCTCGCGGATGAAGTGGTCGCGCTCGTGGGACGACATCGCAGGCTTCATGCGCCGCGCCGCCGTCGGCGAGGCGGTATCGCACCTGCGCACGCTCGAGATCGCCGGAAAGGTGCAGGTCGAGGACGGCGAGCCCGCACTCTGGTCGCTCACCGAGGCCGGCGCGGCCGGCTGAGCGATCCCAGCGGCTGAGCGATCCCGCTCAGGCCTCGCGGTCCGCCGTTCCCGGGACGCCGAGCGCCCGCTCGCAGAACGACCGCACCTGCCGCGCCGCCTCGTCCCGTGACTCGATGCCGTCGCGACTCGGATCGAGCCCGGCGGCCGACCACACGACGGCTTGGACCAGGCGGGCGTCGTGGCGCGGATCGGACCGCGGGAAGGTGCCGTCGGCGGCGCCCCGGGCGAGCACCGTCTCGAGCGGCGCCATGAGCACGGCGCGGGCTCGTCGGGCCTCCTCGGCGTAACCCTCCGCTTTCATGGCGCCCTCGGACCGCAGCACCGAGACCCGCGCCGCCTTGGTCCGGTCGAAACCGAAGTCCATGACCACGTCGACCCAGGCGTGGAGGCCCGCCAGCGGGTCGGCCGCCGCGCCGACCTCGGTCCTGAGACGGGCGGCCGCCCCCTCGGCCTCGCGCCGGCAGAGGGCGCACACGAGCTCGTCCTTGGAGGCGAAGTGCCGGTAGAACGAGCGCGTCGAGAGGTTGGCCTCGCGCAAGATGTCGGCGACGGCGGCGTCGGCGTAGCCGTTGCGCTCCATGACGGCGAGCGCCGCATCGAGCAGCAGGCGCAGCTCGTCTTCGGCCCCGAAGCGTCGTGGCCGGCCGGCGACGGGTCCGCTGACCGTCTGCTCGATTGCTCCCGGCACTGCGCTCGGCCAGCCGTTCAGCCGGCGAGCGCGCCGGCGAGCACCGGCACCTCGGCCAGCGCGCGCAGGCCGTCGTTGAGATGGGTGCAGCAGTCGGTCGAGCGCAGCCGGTCGAGCACTTCGGCTCGCAGGGAGCGCAACGTGCTGCCGTTCAACCAGGCGGCGTTCGGCGCGGCGACGGGGCACTCGGGGTACGGCAGCACGCGTGGCCGGGCCAGCACGGAACGAAGTACGCCCGTCGCTGTGTCGGCCTGCGCCAGGAGCTGGTACTCGTGCACGATGATCTCGCGCCCGTCGGGTTCCCAGCAGCTGTCGCGGAACATCGCGTCGACCTCGAACATCCCGTCCTCGACCCAGACATCGATCCGGCGCGCCCGGCGCATGGCCATGTCGGGGTGATCTCCGAGCTCGTGCCAGCCGAACGGGTCGGCCGGGTCGGCGAGGGGAGGGGCGTCGGCGACGTTCTCGCTGATGCCCTTGAGGGTGCCATCGGGGTGCAGCGAGCTCGATCCGTCGCGGAATCCGGAGCAGATGCCGACCATCTTGGGCCCGGGCGCATTCGCCAGTCGCTCCCGGAACTCGGGCACGTGCTCGGCCCAGCGGAACCAGGCGAACCCCGCGATCAGGGTCGCGCCGGCCAGGTCGTCGAGCAGGAGGTGGAGCGGAGTCCCCGCGTCGACCTCGTGGGGCATCTCGGAGGCGATGGCTTTACGCAGGTTCCCGCCGGCGCGGCACCCGACCAGCCGCTGCAGACCTTCGGGCGCCGGATCGGCCTCGATCTCGGTGATGTCGCGCTCGACGACCGGTCAGTGCGGTAAGTCTGGCCTCGGCGACGACACGGGCCTCGCCCTCGCTGGCGCTGTCGCTGGTACTCGGCGTCAGCAGATCGCGGGCTCGGCCCTCGAGACGCAGGTCGGCGACGGAGCCGCCCTCGACCCGCAGCCCGCCACGCCACGACATGAGCATGGTCGAGGTTCGCCGGACCGAGCCGGCCCGGCGGGCCGGGGGAGCCGGCGCCGGGTCCAGGGGCGCGGGTGGGAGGCGGGGAAGCAGCGGCGAGGTCGAGGGATGCCGGACGGGCCGCGCTCATGCCGACACGCCATCCCGTTCGCAAATCATGTTTTCACCGTAGCCGCCTTGGTGGTCCCCCCTCTTCGGTTCAGGCTGAGCCGCCTCGGTGGAAACAGGGTACGAATACCCTCCTTTGGTTCGGGTGAGCCTCACCGGGAGATCGCACTTCGGCCAATAAGTGTTACCATGTGTACACAATGAGTTACCGTGTAGGCATAAGAGAACTCCGACAGCAGACCAGCGCGGTGCTGAAGCGTGTCGTCAAAGGCGAGGTGATCGACGTCACCGATCACGGGCACCCGATCGCTCGGATCGTTCCCCTGCAAGGCGGAGTTCTAGACCAACTGGTCCTCGAAGGCCGGGCCACGGAGGCTACGGGTGACCTTCTCGATCTCGCCGAGGAGCTGAGCTTGCCAGCAGCCACACAGGGGCCCATCGTCCCTTCCGAGGCACTTGCCTCCTTGCGAAGCGATGAGCGCTAACACGGCCTACCTCGACACTTCGGCGTTCGTGAAGCTGCTCGTGGCCGAACCGGAGTCGGCGCAGTTGCGTGACGCCCTTGCACGCTGGCCGGAGAGAGCCTCGGCCACCTTGTTGCGGACGGAGACGGTGCGCGCCCTTCGGAGATCTGGCAACGAGCACCTCGTCGGCGCCGCCCGCCGACTCATGGCGGGGGTCCATCTGATCCGACTCGATGAGCCGCTGCTCGACAGGGCGGCAGATCTCAACCCGGTGGAGCTCCGTTCGCTGGACGCCATCCACTTGGCCTCGGCTCTTTCGATTGGTCCCGACCTCGGCGTGATCTTCACGTACGACGAACGTCTGACCGAAGCCGCAATATCCCAGGGAATGATCGTCGCCTGCCCGGGGTGATCCGCCTGACGGGTCGCCATGCGCTGAGGGGATCCGCACCCGTTCCCACCCCTAGGATCACCGCGTCTTGGGAGGGACTATGGCGAAGACCGACTACCAACCGACCGACGAGGTTCGGCGCATCCGGGCCCAGCTGGACCACCCGATCATCGACAGCGACGGACACCTGATCGAATTCCTTCCCCTCGTTCGGGACCTGCTGGTCGACCTGGCCGGTGAGTCGCTGGCGAAGAGCTTCGACGCCCTCGTCGACAGCGGTCAGACGCTCCAAGGAGTGAGCGACGAGATGCGGAGGCGCCATGGCATCATCCAGACCCCCTGGTGGGGCATCCCCACCCGCAATACCCTCGACCGGGCAACCGCAATGCTCCCGCGCCTGCTCTACGAGCGGCTCGATGAGCTCGGCCTCGACGTCGCCGTCCTGTACCCGACCTACGGCCTCATCCCCATCCACATCAACGACGCCGAGTTGCGCCAAGCCATGGCGGCCGCGTTCAACGCGTACCTGGCCGAGCAGTACGCCCCCTATGCCGACCGGCTGATCCCCGTGGCGTGCATCCCCACCTTCACGCCCGAAGAGGCGCTGGCCGAGCTAGAGCACGCCGTGGTCGATCTCGGACTTCGGGCGGTCATGATGGGCGGTGCCATTCCCCGCCCGATTCCCGAAGGTGGGCCATCGGCGATTTGGATGGATGGGCTCGGCCACGGGTCTCTCTACGACTACGACCCGCTTTGGCGTCGGTGCGTCGAGCTCGGGGTCTCCCCGACCTTCCATTCGACCGGATCGGGATGGGGCTCCCGTATGTCGACGAGCAACTTCGTCTACAACCACATCGGCAACTTCGCCGCCGCCGGCGAATTGACTGCTCGCTCGCTCCTCATGGGTGGGGTGCCACGAAGGTTCCCGGAACTCCGCTTCGCCTTCCAGGAAGGCGGCACCGCCTGGGCCTGCAACCTCTACAGCGACGTCATCGGGCACTGGGAGAAGCGCAATGCCGAAGCGGTGAGGCGCTACGACCCGGCCGAGCTCGACCGCAGCATGCTCGGCTCGCTGTTCGACCGTTTCGCAGAGGGTCCGGTACGCGAGCGCCTGGGCCGACTGGACGAGGGTCTTGGCCTGCTGTCCGAGCCGATGATCGAAGGGGCGAGCATCGATGATTTCGCCGAATCTCTGCTCGGCTCGCCCAAGGACATCAAGGACGTCTTCAACTCCCAATACTTCTTCGGCTGCGAGGCCGATGACCCCATGGCGGCCGTCGCCTTCGACGAGCGCCTGAACCCATTCGGAGCGCGTATCCCCGCCCTGTTCGCCAGCGATATCGGCCACTGGGATGTCCCGGACTTCCGCCGGGTGCTCGAGGAGGCGTGGGAGCTGGTCGAGCACGGCCTGCTCGACTCCGAGGGTTTTCGCCACTTCACCTTCGCCAATCCGGTGCGCCTCTGGGCGGGGACGAACCCGGGATTCTTCGAGGGGACGTCTGTCGAGGAAGCGGTGAGAGAGGAAATGGCCCGGTCGTCTTCGTAGTCGTGGAGTCATGGGTTGGCCACTTATCGAGCGTCCTGAGGTCAGCCGCTGATCATAGGTCGAACTGCTTCCTCTGCGCGGAAGAACAATCAGCGCACACCGCGGCGATTACTCGCTCGGCCCAAGGAGGCTGACGTCACTCGTGGATCGTCAGACCTTTACCGGATATGGTCTGTCGCGGAAGCAAAATCGCGACCGACTCATCTGGGTCTATCAACAAGGTAGGCAACCATGCCAACCACGTTGCGGTACCGCCGTCCCGCCGCAGGACCGGTCGGATGAGTGTTTTCCGATGGTGGCTGTCCGAACGAGCATCGGTTTTGCTTCCGGTGGGTACGGCGCGGCTGAGGCCTCGAGTTGCCAGGTACGCGCCGAAACGATCCCTGCGGACGGTGGGGCACCCGCTGACAATCCTTGGACCGTCGTCCTTGGTGTGTTGCGGGTGCTGCCGGCGCAGCAACACTGTCATTCGTCGAGCCAAGCCGTGGCTCATCCGGGAGTCTTGATCAGAAGCAGAACACAACAGGAGGTCGCAAAGTGACGACATGCTCGCATCGCACGGTTGTCGGCTTGTTCGCCATCCCTGCGGTCTCTTTGGTGGTCTTGACGAGTGTCGTCGCGACGGGCAGCGGTTCATCCGGTGCGCCGGTCACGTTGGAGACGCAGCCAGCTCACGCCCGCGCCGGTTCGTGCGACAACGAACGTCGCTAGCTTCGCAGGAGCGCCGGTGGGCTCGGCGCATTCCAGCCTCTGGAGCATCCAGAGCACCGCCGATGTCCAAGTCAGACACCGGCATGCCTTTCAGGGGTGTCTTGTTCTGATCCCGATTCATGCGTCGCAGTGGGGAGCTATCAGTCGAGTTCTGGTGGTGTGACCCTGGCAGAAGTGTGGGACGGAACCTCATGGTCGATCGACCCAACCCCGAATCCTTCGGGATCGACCAACAGTTCTTTCGCCGGAATCTCGTGTCCCACATCGAATGCGTGCATGGCTGTCGGGATCTATCTCAACCAGGCCGGCAGCTACTCGGCGCTCACCGAATCCTGGAACGGAAGCTCGTGGACGATTCAGTCAACGGTCAATCCGAAGAATTACCTCGGTCATGGCTCGCTGGGTGGCGTCTCTTGCATCTCAGCCTGTCGATTGCACTGCCGTCGGTAGTTACACGCACGCCCAACTTCCACACCGCCACCCTCGCCGAAGTCTGGAACGGTACCGTGTGGTCCCTCGAAAAGACCCTGAACCCAACGAGTCCAACAGCGAACTCGCCGGAGTGTCGTGCCTGGCAACGGGCGAGTGCGTTGCCGTCGGAGTGGCTGGTCCTCGAGACGTTGGCCGAAGTCTGGAACGGAACCAACTGGTCGATCATGAAGACCCGTAACCCTCCGCACGCCGGAACCTCGTTGACGAGTGTCTCCTGTACCTCCACGTCCTTCTGCGCGGCTGTCGGTGCTTACTACGCACATGCGACGGGGAGATATCTCACGCTGGCTGAGTCGTGGGACGGTACGACAGTGGTCCATCCAAACCACCCCAGATCCAAGTCCGTACGATAACTACTTGTCGGGGGTGTCATGCGTCTCTGCAACGGATTGCTCAGCTGTCGGTCAAGCTGGCAACAGCCCGGTCGCCCAAGCGACGACGCTGGCGGAGGTCTGGAACGGATCGACGTGGTCGGTCCAGAGCACTGCGAATCCCGCCGGGAGCAACCTTACCTACTTACAATCCGATTCATGTGTAGCTTCCGGCTCCTGCCAGGCCGTCGGCGTGTCTAGGGACAGCTTCGTCGTTGACCACACGTTGGTCGAGGACTTAGACGGAACCACGTGGTCGATCGAGACTTCACCGGATCCCGTCGGTGCCGTCGGAAATAACCTTCACAGCGTCTCGTGCACCTCGTCGACCTGGTGTGCCGCGGTCGGGATCTATGGGTCCTACGGCCCCTACGAGCCACTCTCTGAGATTGCGGACGGCTCATCGTGGTCTCTCGAGGCCATACCGGAAGTTCCGGGTGCGACAGACACCGAGTTGGCAAGCGTGTCCTGCGAATCCTCGACTTCTTGTACAGCGGTCGGGTGGTCATTCGGTGATGACGACATCGCCACTTTGGCCGAATCCTGGGATGGCACCGCGTGGTCTGATCGTGCCGACCCCCAATATCGCTAACTCCAGCTCAACTCTACGGCGTTTCCTGCCCGTCTCCTTCCTCGTGTCTCGCGGTCGGGTACTACGGTTCAACTGGCGACGAACCATTCGCCTGTAGCAGAGACGTGGGACGGTACGGCGTGGTCAGATCAACCCGCCGCACTTCCTCCGGGAGCCGCCTCGGCCCAGCTGAACGGTGTTTCGTGTGTCGCATCGACAGACTGCGCGGCCGTCGGGGACTACGCGGATACGCGGTGGCCAGCAGCTCGCCCTGATCGAGAACTGGGATGGTTCCTCGTGGTCGGTGGCTCCGAGCGCAAGCCTCGACGACCAACTCACGAGCGTCTCGTGCAGCTCGTCGATCGCGTGCGCTGCTGTTGGTTATAGCGATGATACGAGTGCGATGCTTGCTGAAACCTGGGACGGCACCGAGTGGACGGTCGATGCAGAGCCACAGAGCCCCTCCGCGTGGTACCCAGTTGAACTTGATAGCGTTTCCTGCACTTCAGCCGACGCATGCACCGCTGTTGGGCACTATGGATTCTTCGCAGGTAAGACCCTTTTCGAGGCGTGGGACGGAACGTCGTGGGTAGTCGAGAAAACCCCGAACAATGTGCCACCTCCTAGCGTGAAAAACGGCCGGAGTCCCTTTTGGGAGCACCTTTAAGGCAGTGTCGTGTCTTGCGCCCAGCCAATGCACGGCTGTCGGCGACAGCACAGTCGGTGTCAGCCAGGCATTTGCGGAGGCCGAGGGTTAGTCACGCCCCCCGATGCAGAGGAGGACGGGAGCGGGGGAGATGAGGCCGGGCCAACCTTCGAGGTGTGTGGGAGGAACGTCGCGGGTCAAAGAGGACTGGTTGCGTGACGCCGAGCGCCAACACGGTGACCGAGATAGTCACACGCGCTCCTCCCCCGGCGATGAACCGGGCCAACCGACCAGGCTCCATTGCAGATGCGCCGCCTAATAAGCACCCCGGCGCTCCTCATCCGCCGGCACAGGCGCTCGAGAGACGGCGAGCCTGAGATTCCCAGCCGATCCTTACCCTGGTCTCGCGGTCTCCTTACAATTCCAAGCCATACTTCCTCCGTGGAGCTGAACCGGGCCCGGGTCGCCGCTGCGGCCGCGCTCTGTGCCGCGGCCGGAGCAGTGGCGCTCTGGAGCGGCCCGCTCTCCGCTGCCTCTGACGCCCTGCACTCGAGCGCCACCGTCTCTTCGGCCCACGTTGCCGCGTCGCACCCCGCCGGCGGGGAGGCCCACGGCCACCACGGCACGCACTGAGGGTCCTGGTCGCAGGCGTTCCTAGGGGCTTCCCCCCGGCGAGGGCTGCCGCCCGGCCCTGAGGCAACTCGAACGGGACGGGGGTCGTCCTCGTCCGGGCTCCCCGCGCTCAGGCTGTGGGCTCAGGCGCCCCACGAGCGCGCGCTCGACCCGCAGGGGGTCGTCCACCACTCGGCTCTCCTCGTCGAAGACCATCGTCGACCGCTCCTCGAGCGTGTAGGGCGGCCAGCCCGGGTCGCCTCCGGTCACGAAGTTCACCCAGGCCCGATGGTCACCTGTCCGCCAAATCCTGTGGGGGATGGGTCCCGAGGGCGCGCTCGCCGCCCGGCGCGTCCAGATTGTCGAAGGCGAAGGGGATGTCGATGCAGTGGGCCGCGCCGATTGCGCCGTCCATCCCCGGAGAACGCCACGCCCACTGGTACAAGAACGTGCGCCCGCCGGCGCCCCGACGCGCCGACCCGAGGCGCGTGGCGTGGACCCGGAACATCTGATCGGTCACGGCCTGGCCGAGAACGGCGAAGTTCGTCGCTCCGGGCAGGACGTCCCGATAGACGCCCATGGCCGTCGGGGCGAGTCCCATGCCGACCAGGGCTTGGCGCAGCGTCTCGTCGTCCATGTCGACCGCTGACGCGGAGAAGAACATGTTGAGCTCCTGCGTCGTCGCGCCGGTGAGGAGATCCACCGACGCGCCTGCACCGGTCGCCATCGCCTGAAGCGGATCCGCCGTGATCAGGTCGCCGTCGACATACGGGACGAGGGGCGCGACGCTCGGAGCAGTGATCGCACCGGGGCCCGATGGCGTGAAGAGAACCCGGAGTTCCCACAGGCGCTCGTCGGAGAGCTCGCCCAGCGCGTGCCGGGTCAGCGGGACGCCGAGATGCTCGGACGCGGTGCGCGCCAGGGCGGCCGCGTGCTCGGCCGTCCCCACGAGCCCGCCCGGCCCGCTCATGCCGATGGCACGACGGAAGAGGCCGCGCGCCGAGGGGATCGTCATCAATATCTCGCAGGCGGTCGCGCCGGCGGACTGACCGGCGATGGTGACGTTCGCCGGGTCACCGCCGAACGCGCCGACGTTGTCCCGGATCCACTCGAGCGCGGCCACCCAGTCGAGCACGGCGCGGTTGCCGCCCTCGTCCTGGAGGAGGAGGAAGCCCTCGGGGCCGAGTCGGTAGTTGATGCTCACGAGCACGACGCCGTCGCGGGCGAAGCGCTCCCCGCGGTACCACGGGTTGGCGCTGCAGCCCGAGAAGAACCCTCCGCCGTGGATCCACACCAGGACCGGCAGCCCGGCCGAGCCCGGGTCCGGGGTGAAGACGTTGAGGTTGAGGTAGTCGTCGCCCGCGACGACCGGCTCGGGGATGAGGGAGAACTCCTGCGTGGCCTGCGGCGCGGTCGCGCCGGACGCGCCGGCGTCCCTGGTCCCCTCCCAGTGCGGGTGTCGTCTCGGCGGGCCGAAGCGGTCCCGGCCGACGGGCGGGGCGGCGTAGGGGACGCCGAGGAAGACGGCGGTGTCCCCGGCCCACCGACCGCGCACCGTGCCCGTCGTGGTGACAGCGATCGGCTCCATCCGCGCTCTCCCGTCTCCGTGTGCCCGAGGTGCTCCCGTGGAGGCCTGCCGACGCTAGTGCAGCGCCCTCGTCGGTGCGGGTACCGTGCGTGCCGCACGAGGGACCGGTGGGATTCGACGGGCGAGCGCGCCAGTCGAACGAGACGCCGTCGGCCGAACCCGCTCACGGGAGGAAGGTCGAGAACGGATGAACGACAAGACGAGCGCCGACGACGCCGGGACCGAGCCGGTCCTGGTGACCGAGCAGCAGGGAGCGGTACGGGTGCTGCGCCTGAACCGGCCCGAGGCTCGCAATGCGCTGAACCCGGAGCTGCTCACGGCGATCGGGCTGGCCATGGTGGAGGCCGAGAACGACCCCGAGACACGGGCCGTGGTGCTCACCGGTACGGGGGACAAGGCCTTCTGTGCCGGCATGGACCTGCGCGCGTTCGCTCAGGGCGGCGCGCTCGGCGGCAGCCCTGAGGGCATGGCGGGCTTCGCCCGCTTCGCCGGCGGTGAGATCGGGGTTCCCGTGGTCGGCGCGGCCAACGCCACCGCGGTGGCCGGGGGCTTCGAGCTGCTGCTCGGATGCGACGTCGTGGTGGCCTCCGAGTCGGCGTTGTTCGGAGTGCCCGAGGTCAAGCGCGGCCTCTTCGCCGCCGGAGGCGGCGTGTTCGTGAGCACCCGGATCCCCCTGGCCATGGCCCTGGAGCTCTGCCTGACGGGCGACCTGGTCGACGCGGCGCGGGCGCAGGCGCTCGGGCTGGTCAACCAGGTCGTGCCTCCGGCCGAGGTGCTCCCGGCGGCGCTGGCCCTGGCCGAGCGCATCGCCCGCAACGGCCCCCTCGCGTTGCGCGCCACGAAGGAGCTGGTGCGCACGGCGTCGACCGACCTGGCCCGGGCGAAGGAGCTGGCGGCCGAGTGGCAGCCCAAGGTGTTCGGCTCCGAGGACGCCAAGGAGGGTGCGACCGCGTTCATCGAGCGGCGTGACCCGGTGTGGAAGGGACGCTGAGTCGGCGCTGACCGCCGTGCCCTTGACCGCCGTGCACCCGTAGTGCTCCGGGCTGCCGGTCAGCGCCCGGAATCTTTCGTTTCGCTCTGGGCGACCTCGGCCGCGGTGTCCGTGCCGGCAGGCGGTTCGAGCGGCATCTCCACGCGGGCCACGACGATGTCGCTCCGCTTGCGCAGCGTGCTGGAAAGCGCGACGTCGATCTGGTTGTGCAGCAGGCGGTAGCGCACGCGGTTGGGTCGGATCACCGGGATCAGCACGACGATCTGGTCGTCGGGATGCTTGGCGCGGACCTGGTCGATGAACTCGACGGTCGGCTCCACCACGGACGCGTAGTCGGTGCGCAGCACCCGGAGCGGGACACCCGGGTCCCAGCGGGCCCACTGCTGCACGAAGTCGTCCGCCCACCGGTCCCCGTCCTCGCCCGTCTGCAGGACGACCGTCACCGCGATGGTCTCCTGCCCGAGCGACTTGGCCTCGGTCAGGGCGTGTTCGGTCAGCCGGGACAGGTGGCTCATCACCGGCACGATCACGATGGTTCGCTTGGCGATGGGCTTCGGCGGGACCTGGTCGATGTGGAGCTCCGCCCCGGACCGGTCGTAGTAGGCGTGGATGCGCAGGAAGAGGAGGATGAACAAGGGCACCGCCACCACGACCACCCATGCGCCCTCGGTGAACTTCGACACCAAGAAGACGATCGTGGCCACGGCGGTGATGACCGCTCCCGTGCCGTTGATGATGGCGCGGTATTGCCAGTGGGGCGGCCGGAGCCGCCGCCAGTGCACGACCAGGCCGGTCTGCGACAGGGTGAACCCGGTGAAGACCCCGATGGCGAAGAGCGGGATGAGCGTGTTCGTGTTGCCGCGCACCGCGAGCAGGAGCACACCCGACATGACGGCGAGCGTGCCGATGCCGAAGGCGAAGGTCTGGCGGTCCCCTCGGAGCGCGAAGAGGTGCGGCGCGTAGTTGTCGCGGGCCAGGAGGCTCGAGAGCACCGGGAGACCGCCGAACGAGGTGTTCGCGGCCAGCGCGAGCACGATGGTGATGGTCAGCGACACGATGTAGTAGGCCCACCCCCGGCCGACGGCCAGCGCCATGATCTGGCTCAGGACGGTCTGCCCCGAGCGGGGACCGACGTGCCAGCGCTTGGCCAGCACGGCGAGACCCAGCAGCATGACGCCGAGGATGACGCCGAGCAGCAGCTCGGTGTGCTTGGCGCGCGTCGCCCTCGGCTCGCGGAACAGCGGCACACCGTTGGCGATGGCCTCGACGCCGGTCAGGGCGCTGCATCCGGCCGAGAAGGCCTTGAGCACGAGGAGGAACGTGACCGCCTTGAGCCCGGTGGTCGGCAACTCGGAGGTCCCCGGAAGAGGCTGGCCGAGACCGAGGGGGTGGATGAAGCCGATGGCGATGATGGCCAGCAGGCCGAAGATGAACACCATGGTCGGCAAGAGGAAGGCGCGGGCGGTGTCGCCCAGGCCGCGCAGGTTGAGCAACGTGATGACGAGCAGGATGCCGAGGCAGATCGGCACGGTCGCCCCGGTGAGGGAGGGAAAGGCGGAGGTGAGCGAGGCGACGCCGGCCGCGATGGAGACGGCGACGGTGAGCGTGTAGTCGACCACGAGTGACGCCGCGGCGACCAGGCTGGTGTGCGCGCCCAGGTTGGCGCGTGACACGGCGTAGGCGCCCCCGCCCTGCGGGTAGGCGTCGATGACCTGGAGGTAGGAGAACACCAGGATGGCCAGCAAGGCCACGATGGCGATCGTGACGGGCAGGACGAGATGCAGCGCGCCGGCACCGGCCACGGCCAGGACGACGATGATGGCCTCAGGCCCGTAGGCGACCGAGGTCAGCGCGTCGAGGGAGAGTGCGGAGAGGCCTTCGACCGGAGTGATGCGGTCGGTTTCCCCGCCGCGGGCCGAGCGGGGCCGCCCCACCAGCAGATGCCAGACGCCGCCGGTCCGTTTTCCGGCGTCGTCTGGCTCCGCCATGACGCCGACTCTACGGTCCCGTGCCGCTCGGTCGGGGAACGGTTCCTGCGGGCTTTGTCGGTTATCGTCCGCTCGGCCGGACGCACATGTCCCGCCCGGGGAAACACGAGGGCACACGACGGAATCGGGGGCCGCACTGATGGAGCACTGGGAGCTGGCTGCCCGCGAGCGCTGCCGCGACACGCTGGCGCAGTACACGCACGCCGGCGATCGGTTCCGTCTCGACGAGTTCGTCGCATCCTTCTGCGAGGACGGCGTCCTCGAGATCCGCGGGAGCGAACCGCTCACCGGCCGCGCCGCGATCATGGAGCGTTTCCGCGGCGGGATCATCCCGCGAACGGGCGACTCAGGCCGGGACTCCTCTGTCGGCGAGCAGGACGGCGCCGCAGCGCCTCCCCGCGATGCTGAAGAGCAGCGGCGACGCCGCGCCACCGCGACGCATCGTGCGTCACAACGTCGACAACGTCCGCTTCGAGTCGGTCACGCCCAGCGAAGCCACCGTCGCCAGCTACTTCACCGTGTTCACCCACGTCGGGCTCGACCACCTCGGCCGCTACCGGGACCGCCTCGTCCCGGTGGGCGAGCGCTGGCTCATTGCGCACCGGTTCGTCTCGGTGGACTGGCGGGCACCGGGCTCGCTGTTCGCCGAGGCTCGCTGAGCGGGTCGCCGTCAGGTGTGCCAGATTTAGAGAGGAAACCCCCGTGTGACCAGAATAGGAGCGAACGCCATGCCCGCGACAATCCAAGAAGGATCAACCGGCGACGACGTGCGCTGGGCCCAGTACATCCTGGTTCGGCGATTGATCCTGAGCGACCAGACCCAGATCGACGGGGACTTCGGCCCGGTGACCCGCACCGCGGTCGTGGAGTTCCAACAGAGCGCGGGCCTGGCCGCGGACGGGATCGTCGGCCCGATCACGTGGGCCGCGCTGCAGCAGGGCTATGCCGTGCCGCCGACTCTTTCCGAGGGTTCCCAAAGCCCGGTGGTGCAAAAGCTGCAGCAGGTCTACAACGAGGGCCGCGGGTCGTTCGCCCCGCTCGGCGATCCCGTGCTGGCAACCGACGGCATCTACGGCCCGATCACCAAAGGCGTGACGGAAGCGGTTCAGGGCGCGAGGGGCATCACGGTCGACGGCATCGTGGGCCTCCAGACGTGGGCCGTCCGGGTTCGATGCGGCGAACGAAATGATCGCCGGCGTCTGCGGCGTCTGAGGAGCGTCTGAGACGGAGTCAGTTGATCAGCGGGTCCCGGGGCAGACCCAGGATGCGCTCGCCGATCTGGTTGCGCTTGATCTCCGAGGTGCCTCCGGCGATCGACATACCACGGTGCATCAGGACCATGGCTGCGGCCATGGAGCCGTCGCCGTCGGCGAAGGCCGTGGCGGGTCCGCCCAGTGCACGGCGGATGGCCGCCGACTCGTGCCCGATCTCGGTCAGAACGAGCTTGGTCACGTTGCCCTCGGGGCCCGGCCCGCCGCCGGCGACCGCCCGGTGCGCGCTGCGCATGTTGAGGACCGCCATCGCCTCCGAACGCGCCACGTAGCGTCCGATGCGTCCGGCCCCACCCCCGAGCCGCTCGGGGTGGGCGTCGAAGGGCGCGATGACCGAGTCGGCGGGGATGCCGCCGCCACCGCCCGCGCCGCCGCCGATGGAGACCGACTCGTTGCCGAGTGTGGCCCGGGCCACCGTCCAGCCACCGTTGACCGGTCCGACCACGTCGTCATCGGGGACGAAGACGTCGTTGAAGAAGACCTCGTTGAAGTCGGAGTGGCCGGTCACCATGCGCAGCGGGCGCACCTCGACGCCGGGCTGCGTGCATGTCGATCACCATCATGGTGATGCCCTGGTGCTTCGGCGCGTCGGGATCCGTGCGCGTGGTGGCCAGGCCGAGGCTGGCCACGTGCGCGCCGCTGGTCCACACCTTCTGGCCGTTGAGCAGCCACCCCCCGTCGACCCTGGTCGCCCGGGTCTTGATGCCGGCGGCGTCACTGCCGGCGTCGGGCTCGCTGAAGAGCTGGCACCAGATGACCTCTTGGCGCAGGGCCGGCAGCACCCAGCGGGCCACCTGGTCCTCCGACGCGTGCTGGACGAGGGTGAGGATCACCCAGCCCGTGATGCCGTACTGGGGGCGGGAGACCCCCGCGGAGCGGAACTCCTGCTCAATCACGAGCTGCTCCACCGCCCCGGCGTCGCGACCCCAGGGCTTGGGCCAGTGGGGCATGACGTAGCCGGTCTCGATCATCGCCTCGCGGCGTGCGCCCGCATTCAGTCCCTTCACCCGCTCAGCGAAGGCACGAACCTCGTCGCGCATCGGCTCGGCCTCCGGCGGCAGGTCGATGGTCCGGTGCCGCGTTGTGCCGGCGCGGACCAGGTCGGTGACGTCGGCCGAAGCCGCCTCGGCGTCGAGCACGGCCTCCAGCGCCGTGGCCCGCCGCAGGTAGAGGTGGGCGTCGTGCTCCCAGGTGAATCCGATACCCCCGTGCACCTGGATGTTGAGCTGCGCGCACTCGTCCGCCGCCGGCAGCGCGAGAGCAGCGGCCATCGCGGCCGTGAACGAGCGCTGGTCGCCGCCTTCGTCCGCCGCCCGGGCGGCGTCCCACACCAGCGAGGTCGCCAGCTCCGAGGCGACGAGCATGTTGGCGCAGTGGTGCTTGACCGCCTCGAACGTGCCGATGGGGCGCCCGAACTGGAGGCGGGCCTTGGCGTAGTCGGCCGCCTCCTGCGTGCACTCGGTGGCGATGCCCGTGGCCTCGGCGGCCAGGACCAGACGGGTCAGGTCGAGCAGTGCCTGACGGCCGCCGGCGAGCACCTCGGCGGGCGCCCCGTCGAGCACGATGCGGGCGCTGCGGCGGGTCGGGTCGAGGTTGAGCGGCCTCTCGATCCGCACCCCGGGTGCGTCGGCCGCCACGACCACGGCGTCGTCGCCCGAGGCGAGGACGAGCAGGTGGGCCAGGCCTCCACCCAGAACCGCCGCAGCCGTCCCGCTGGCCTTCCCGTCACGCACGGCGATGTCGGTGTCCACGCCGACGCCGCCGAAGCGGGAGCCGACGGCCAGCCCGGGGACCAGGCGTTCGGCGACGTCGCTCGACGCGGCCGCCTCAATGGCGGCGCTGGCGATCACCGTGGGCACGAATGGTCCCGGCGCCAGCGCCCGGCCGAGCTCCTCGACGACGACCACGAGCTCGGCCAGCCCGAACCCCGACCCGCCGTGTTCCTCGGGCAGGTGGAGGCCCAGCCAGCCCAGTTCGACCAGGTCGTCCCAGAACTTCGGGAGCTCCTCCGTCTCGGCCTCGAGCAGGGCCCGGGCGGCTTCCCGGGAGTCGTGCCTCGAGAGGAAGTCGGACGCCGTCTGGGCGAGGGCGCGGTGGTCTTCGGTGATGGCGAGCGGCATGGCTGAGAACGGTACCCCCCTCTTTCATGTTTCTCACCCTTCACAGGAAAGGGTCGATGTGATACACCGGATGAAGACCTTGGGGGACGAACACCGAGGGCGTGTGTAGGTGTTTTCGAAGGCATTTTCGGATGGGTCCCAAATCCAAGAGAGGTAGCAGGGCGCCCGCGGCAGAGTCCGGCATGTAACTCACTTGATTGAAGGCGGGGACCAAGGATCCGCTCGAAGGAGGACACCATGTCGAAGTTGCAACGACCGCGTGGCGTGCGGGCCATCGCCGCAGCCGTCTCCGTGATCGCCGGTTTGGGAGGCGCCGCCCTCGTCGGAGGACTGACGGCGACTCCCAGCCGCAGCTCAAGCGGCGCCGGCGCAGCACTACCTCTGCTACACGGCCACTGTCGACAAGGGGCTTCACGGTCCCCAAGGGCATCAGGCTCGTCAACTCCCTGGCGCCGAACGGGTTCGTCCCGGTGGTCGGGTCGGCCAACCTGCACTGCAACCCGGCCGTGAAGATCGTGCCGGGTGCCCAGTACCCGATCACGAACCCGACCTGGCACTTCTTGGGCTGGCATCTCACGGCCAAGCAGCCGTCGGTCACGGTCACGGCAACCAACCAGTTCGGCACGGCCACGCTCGTCACCGCGTCGCCGAACGAGCTCTTGGTGCCATCGTGGAAGAGCCTGACCGGGCCGCCGAAACAGAAGCCGAACACGCCTCCGGGTGAGGATCACTACACCTGCTACCCGGTCAAGTACGCGCCGGGTACTCCGCCCTACGTCGCCCCGTCGCCGGTCATGGTCCAAGACGAGTTCTCACCCGGCGCGCTGACGACGGTCACGGTGGGCAAGCCCACCGTTCTCTGTGTTCCCACCGAGAAGATCCTGCCTACGGGTAAGGTCTACCCGATCAACAACCCGAGTCTGAACTACGTCTGCTTCAAGGTGTCGAAGACCCCGATCATCACCCCGGTCTACGACGAGAACCAGTTCGGTCAAGGGCCGGTCACCATCAAGAAGACCACGCTGCTCTGCCTCCCGACGACGCTCGCAGCCTCGACGGGCCGACCGCACGCTCACCGCTAAGGCTTCGCACACGCATCGATCGCCGCCCCTGGTCCTCCGGCGAGGGGTCCGGGGGCGGCGGCGCCCGCCTCAGTGCCCGGCCGGGTGCTCTCCCTGGGCGCGCTGCAGGTCCTCGACGTCGTGCTGGATCGTGCTTTTGCGACGCCACCTCGTACTCCTTCTGGAGCGTCTCCGCCACGGCCTCCGACATCGACCCGGGCAGCAGGAGCTGCTCCTGGGCCACCGTGGCGCCGAGCAGCCCCTCGGCGGTCGCGCAGTGACCCGAGATACGTGCCCCGCGCGCTCCGCGCCTTCACCGGCCTCAGATCGAGGAGGACCCAGTCGTCCGCCCGGATGCTCTCGTGGAACCACATGGAGTGGTCGATCGACGGACCGCCGCGCCCGGCCACCGACTGGCCCACCTGCCCGAATCCGGTGCCGAGGTCCGAGAGGTAGGTGAGCCCCGCCCGGTGCACCAGCGGGTCGTCGCCCAGTGGCGTCGAGGAGCGCACCCACACGCAGTCGCTGAACACGCCCTTCAAGAAGTCGGTCGGGGTGACCTCGCGCACCTCGAGCAGCGTGTTGAACCCGCCCCGGCGCAGGTTCTCGGGCTCGGGCGCGGCGCGGCGCGGCGCGTCGTCGAAGGCTCCCGTGTCGCTCTCGGTGTGGAACGACGTCACCATGGAGAAGATGACCTCGCCCTCTTGCACCGCGACGACGTGGCGGGCGGAGAAGGAACGCCCGTCCCGGTCGCGGTCGACCTCCAGGATGACGGGCAGATCGCTGCGTCCGGGACGCAGGAAGTAGCCGTGCAGCGAGTGAGGCAGGCGGTCCGGCTCGACGGTCGCCGAAGCGGCGAGCAGGCACTGCGCCGCCACCTGGCCTCCGTAGAGGCTCTGGCGCGGCCCGTAGTTGGCGTTGCGGGCGCGGAACAGGTCGCGGTCGACGCGTTCGAGGGTGAGCAGCGACGCCAGGTCCTGCGCCAGTTCGACTTCGTTCATGTGCCGGCCACCCCGCTGCCCGCCACGTCTCCGTGGCCAGCAGCGTCGCCTGCGCTCCCGGCGTCCTTGCTCGGCGTCCCGGACGGCGCGGACCCATTCGGCCCATGTCTCGATCCGGCGCCAGAACAGCGCCCGCGTCCCGGCGAAGTTGTGCATATGCGCCATGCGCGGGCAGACGAAGAAGTCCACGCTCGGGGACGACAGGTAGGCCCGCACCTCGCCCCTGGGATCGACCAGCACGTCACGCTCGCCCAGGGCGACGAGGACGGGGCAGCGCACTGCCGCCGCCTCCGGCGCGGCACCGCCCGGTGTGACGCTCCACAGGGCCACCGTGGGCGGGATGGTGGCCGAGCCCCACGGCGGCAGGCCTCCCCGGCGCGCCGGGAAGTCCTCCATGTCCCGCTCGACGACCTCTCGGTCGACGTCGTCGTAGTGGAAGCCCCAGGCCATGGCCGACGGGCTCGGCGACGACGACGGGTCGACCTCGGCCAGAGCCGGCGCGTTGGTCACCAACCCGTCGGACAGCCCGGCATCGCGAGGGACCCACGGCAGGGCGAGCGGCGGCGTCCCCGGGGCGGTCGGCGGATGGGTGTGCACGGCGCTGTAGCCGAGCACACCGATGCCGTCGTAGGAGTGGTACCGGCCCTGCTGAATCACGGTCAGGCATCCGCCCATGGACTGCCCGATCCCGATGGTCAGCGGGTTCTCGACCGGGCCGAGCCCGTCCACCAGGGTGCCGGCCGCCAGCTTCTGCCGGACCTCGGTTTCGGCGGCCTCGCTCGCCGCGGCCACCGGCGCGTAGGTCAGGCGCAGTCGGGTCGTGCTGAGAGCTGTCGCCCACCCCGAGATGGTCCAACGAGACGAAGATCCAGCCGCGCCGTGCGTGCCACTCCGCCTGGGCGCCGTGTCCGGGTCCCGGGAGGTCCTCGGTGAAGTAGCGGCGCGAATAGCCGGCACCCGGCTTGGCGAAGCAGACGACCGGGTCAGCCGCCGACCTCGTCGGGCACGGTGACGGTGAGAGCCAGCGCGGCGGGCTCGTCCAGGCCTGCGGCTTCGGTGACATCGACCTCGAGGTCGACTGAGCGCACGGAGCCCTCCCGACGAGCCGGTCTGCCGGCCGCAGCTCTGACCGTCGCCCGGCCGCTCTACTTGGGGGCGAAGCGCTGGCCGGCGTCGAGACGGATGCAGGAGCCGTTGAGCATCGGGTTCTCCACGATGGCGACGGCCAGCTTGGCGTACTCCTCGGGCCGGCCCATGCGCTTGGGGAACGCCGCGTCCTTGGTGAGCACCTCGGCGAACTCGTCGGGGATCCCCTTGGTGATGCCGGTGCTGAACAGACTCGGCGCGATGGCGAGGACCCGGATGCCGAGGCTGCCCAGGTCGCGAGCCATGGTCAGGGTCATGCCGGCGATCCCGGCCTTGGCCGCGGTGTACGCCACCTGGCCGATCTGTCCCTCGTAGGCGGCGATGGACGCGGTGTCGATGATGACGCCGCGCTCGCCGTCTTCGGGCTCGTTGGTCGACATGTGGAAGGCCTGGAGCCGGTTCAGGTTGAAGGTGCCGATGAGGTTCAGCTCAATGGTGCGCCTGAACTCCTCAATGGGGTGCGGGCCCTCCTTGGTCAGGGTGCGCTTGGCCGAGCCCCCGCCCGCGGTGTTCACCGCGATGTGCAGCCCGCCGAGGGCGGCCACCGCATCGCCCAGCGCGGACTCGACCTGGGCGTCGTCGAGCACGTCGACCTCGTGGAAGGTGCCGCCGAGCTCTTTGGCCACCTCGGCGCCGGCCGAGGACGGCAGATCCAGGATCGCAACGTCGGCGCCCTTGTGGCGCAGCAGCTCGGCCGTGGCCTTGGCCATGCCCGACGCGCCGCCGGCGACGACGGCCTTCTTTCCTTCTATCTCCACGGTGCGATCCTTTCCTCTCCACTGGGCCGGGGCGCCGGACCAGCCGGTGTGCCTATCCGGGGGCGTCTCTCTATATTGATCCGATTGATCCGCAGCGCAGGGCGACAACCTGCCGCTTCGCTCCCTCCGCGGTCGACCGGCTCGCGGCGCGGGAGCAACGAGTGTACCCATACCACCCAACGGCGAGCCATCCGGAGAGGAACCATGGAGCGCGAGACCATCCTGTTCGACGTGGCCGACAACGTGGCCACCATCACCTTGAACCGGCCCGACAACCTCAACTCGTTCGACGAGGCGATGGGCGAGGACATGACGTGGGCCTGGGAGACCGTCAGGGACACCGACGACATCCACTGCGCCGTGATCCAGGCCAACGGCGAGCGCGCGTTCTGCACGGGGATGGACGTCAAGGCCGGCGGGGACTGGTTCACGCCGCAGAACGTCTGGAATTGCTTCGACCCGGGCATGGCGCTGTCGCCGAAGATCAAGCACCGGGTGTGGAAACCGGTCATCACCGCGGTGCACGGGTTGTGCGCCGGGGGCGGCCAGTACTTCCTCAACGAGTCCGACATCATCATCTGCTCCGAGGACGCGGTCTTCTTCGACCCGCACGCCAGCATCGGTCTCGTGAGCGCTCTCGAGCCGATCGGCATGCTCCAGCGCGGCGTGCCCCTCGGCGACGTCCTCCGCTGGGCGCTCATGGGGAACGAAGAGAGGATCACCGCCCCGACCGCGCTGCGGCTCGGGCTGGTGACCGAGGTCGTGTCCGCGTGAGGAACTCCGTTCTCGGGCGCGCGAGATCGCGGTCTCCATCGCCGGGCGCGAGACCAGGGCCATTCAGGGGACGGTCCGGGCCATTTGGGAGTCGCTCGAGCTGCCGCGCCCGACGGCGATCCACAACGGGCTCTCGTACACCCAGATCGGCAACACCATGGACGCGGCCAAGGCGCCGGCGAGCAAGCGGAAGACCCAGTACCGCTGATCGCGTCGATGCCTGATCGCGATCCAGATGCGTGACGACGCGAGGCGTGACGGCGCGAGGCCCGAGGCGCCGTAGCGTTCGTGCTCAGAGCGCGAACTGTCGTACGCAAGCGGCCAGAGCCAGTGGCTGGTCGCCCTGCACCGTGTGACCCGAACCCTCGATGACGACCACCTCGAGCGAGGGATGGCGGCGGCACATCTCCACGACGTCCTCGTCGCGCACGAATGGCGAGAGCTCGCCCCGGACGAAGAGCGCGGGCACCTTGGTGTCGCTGACGTCGCGCCACAGCGGTGTGAAGTCGGCCGGGTTGTTGGACCCGGTCCCGTTCCACCCTGGTTCCCCGGTCACGTTCCAGCCCGGATCCCGCAGGAAGGGGTCGCAGCGCCACGTCCACTTGCCGTCGTCGAGTCGGCGGCTGGCGTGCCTGACCGAGCGTCGGACGCTGGCTTCGCACCGAAACGGGCTGAGGGCGACCGCGGCGTCGGCCATCTCATCGAACGTGTCGTAGACGATCGGGCCGAACATGAGCGTTTCAGCGCCGGCATCGGACGTCGCGACTGTGCGCGTGGGGTCGTTGAGCTGAGGGGTCGTGTCCACGTAGACGGCGCGGCGGCACAGGCCGGGATACTGGGCCGCCAGCCGGATGGTCGTAGCCCCACCGAGGGACAGCCCAACCACGACGTGGGCCAGCAGGGGCGACCGACTCCATCAGTGACGCCACCGCCTCGGCGTTCTGCCAGGGCCCGTAGTCGTAGTCCAGCCGCCAGTCCGAGAGTCCGTGACCCGGCAGGTCCACCGCGATGGCCGGGCGGCCGAGCGCCAGCATGACGGTGTCCCAGGTGTGAGCGCACTGGCCGAGCCCGTGGAGGAGGACCAGCTCCGGTTCGCCCTCGCCCCAGCGCAGGTACGAGATGCCTTGGCCGGAAGGCAGGGTCGAAGCGGTGTCGAGTCACGGCCGGTGGGCCGGAGAAGGGGATGTCCCATTCGGCCGCGTTCTTGTAGAGGAGACCGAATTCGTCGTACTCGTCCGACACCAATGTGTCCTCGAGGGAGATCACCATTCCGGATGCCTCCCGGCCCGGTCGCCCTGGCGGGGTCCCTCCCGGCCTGGTCGCCTGGTGGGTCCCTCCGGACCACGCCGCGCCCTCGCGGCGCGCAACCCGAGACCGGCGTCCCGCCCCGGCGCTCCCTCCCTCGCTCCCTCACTATCCTCGCTCCTGCTCGCCCCGAACCGACCTCCGGGGCGGGGCTCGACCGCGAAAGAGTATCCCTCTTAATGTTTCGGGGCCCGGGGCGGGTCGGCGCCCCCCGTACCGGCAGGGAGCGTGACCGTGTCCAGCAGTCGAATGGCGTCGTTTGAGGAGATCGAGGGTCGGGCGCCGGACCTGATGTCGGTCTTCGACTTGGCCACCCTCGGGTACACCGAGACCGAGTACCTGGTCGCCGGGACCGCCACCTCGTTCGAGCTGGAGGGCGAGCGTGGCACCGACGGCCGGTGGACGGTCAGGCCGGGGACCGAAGCGGCCTTCCGGACCCGGATCCTCGTCCGCCGCCCGCTCGACACGGCGCGCTTCAGCGGCACGGTGGTGGTCGAGTGGAACAACGTGTCCGCCGGCATCGACGCCTCGCCCGACTGGATCCTGCTCCACCGCCACCTCGCCCGCCAGGGCCACGTCTGGGTTGGGGTCACGGCGCAGCGGGCGGGAGTCGAGGGAGGCGGCATCACCGAGGGCCTACACCTCAAGGTCCTCGACCCAGAGCGCTACGGCGGCCTGGAGCACCCTGGCGACGCCTGGTCGTTCGACATGTTCACCCAGGCCGGCCGTCTGCTCCGGCTGCCCGCCGGCGAGGGTCCCCTCGGTGACCTGCGCCCGGACCGTGTCCTCGCCCTGGGCGAGTCGCAGTCCGCCGCGTGCCTGGTGACCTACATCAACGCGGTCGATCCTCTGGCCCAGGTCTTCGACGGCTTCTTCGTCCACGGCCGACCCGGTCGCGGCGTGTCGGTGGAGGGAGTCTTCCAACCGTCGAGGGACCTGGAGGCCGTCACCGAGGCGATTTCGTCGGGCGGGGAGTCGATCAGGGCGGACGTCCGGGTTCCGGTCCTGGTCCTGCAGAGCGAGACCGACGTGGTGCTCCTCGGCGGAGGGCGCGCCGACCAGCCCGACACGGACCGCATCCGCGTGTGGGAGATGGCGGGAGCGGCGCACGCGGACAGCTACATCGCCGGCGCGGGACGCCACGACGACGGGAAGATCAGCACGGAGGAGTTCGCCGCGCTCCTGCGGCCGACCACCAACCTCCTTATCGGCAAGACGGACCGGCCGATCAACTCGGGTCCCCAGCAGCACTACATCGGGCAGGCCGCACTGGCTCACCTCGTGCGCTGGGTTTCGGATCGGCACGGCCCCGCCGCACGCACCACGTCTGGAGCTCGATCCCGAGCGGCCCGGGTTCCTGCTCGACGAGGACGGCATCGCGCGTCGGTGGCATCCGCACGCCCTGGGTCGATGTCCCCGCGGCCGTACTTTCCGGACTCGGGCAGAGCGGCGAAGTCTTCGCCATGCTGTTCGGCCGGACGGAGCCCTTCGACGAGCAGGCTCTCAGCAAGCGCTACCCCGGTGGAGAGTCCGAGTACCTCGAACGGTTCGAGAAGGCGCTCGACGGCGCCGAGGCAGCCGGGTTCCTGCTGGCCGAGGACCGCGCCGAGATCCTCGCCGTCGCCGCCGCGTCGTACCCGGTCGTCGTGGTGGAGTAGCCCTCTGCCGCCCGACGAAGGGCCGGACCGGGGCACACGGCATCGAGCTGACCGGCGTCGAGGCGCGCTCGCCGAGCCTCGAGGACGTGATCTTGAATCTGACCGGCAAGGAGCTGCGGGACTGACGGGAACAACTGGGTGCCCCGAAAGGGCCCGGACCTCGTGAACCACCAAAGGGCTTTGTCAGGCCGTTCCTGACGCTTGTAAGTTTCAGCCTGACATCGCGACAACGGTTGAGTCGCGAGGAGGTTCATGGATGGCGAAGGGTTCCACGGCCGCCAGGGCGAGACAGAACGTCAAGGCGACAGAGAACGACACGGGCGAGGGTGGCGGGAGCGGCGACGGTGGCGAGGAGGTCGTGGCGTGCTGCACGTTCTGCCTGCGTCCCAACACCGAGGTCAAGGCGTTGGTTGCCGGACCGGCGGTCTTCATTTGCGACGGCTGCGTCGGCCTGTGCTGCCAGATCATCGCGGGACTGCCGGAGGAACGTGCCCGTGCGAGCGAGCCGCGGCGGCTCCTGCCCTGGGTGCTGGCCGACTCGCTCCATCTCGTCCTGGCCAATCTGGCCAACGTCGAGAACGCGCGGGTGCAGGTGGAGGAGAGCCTGGTCGGTTGGGTCAAGCGCGCCCGCGAGCTCGGGGCCACGTGGGCCCAGATCGGCGGGGCGCTCGGCATGACCCGTCAATCGGCCTGGGAGCGGTTCGCACCCGACGACTGACCGGCGGTCGCGACCTCTTCATCAGTCCGACGCCGGAAGCGGCTTGGCTCCCTTGACCTCCAGGATGGTTTCGCCGACCGAGATCGATCCTTCGCCGGCCTTGGTGCAGAGCACCTCGAGGCCCAGGTCCTCGTCCGCGTAGCGCTTGCCGAGCTGCGTGCCCCCGTCGAAGCCGGCCACGACGGGCACCGACGGCGCCTGCTCGTCGATGCTGTGGAAGGGATGGCCGCCGCAGCGCAGGTCGACCGGCTCGCCCGGCGCGCGTACGGCGACGACCTCGCACGCATCGACGGCGCTGCGTAGCCGGGTCCCTGCCTTCAGTTGGATCGACACCCGATTGCTTCCCCGCTTTCCATGACTTGCTTCCCAGTGAGGATTCTTCCGTAGCTCCCTGTGAGCCACGGCGTCGGCCCCTGCGGCCCGCCCGAAGGGAGTCTGAACCCGTACGGACGATCACAAGAGGTGAAAACACTAATCCGGCGAACCATTCGGCACGACATTCCGCGGACGGCGACGCCCCGTTTCCTACCGCTCAGCATGACCTATCGGTCCAACGGGCCAGGTCAGAGGCCCGCGGCGACGTGACGTCGGCGATCGGCGATCAAACGTGGACCGGCGGCGAACCGAGGGAGCCTCCCGCGTGTGCGAACATCCCTGCCGGCGCAGCGACGGATCTCGAACCGATCGGTCAGGAGTGGCAGGAATGGTAGGAGCGATCACGTGAACCGCGAACCGGGATGGTACCGGGACCCCTATTTCCGCAACCGGGAGCGCTACTGGGACGGTGAGGCCTGGAGCGAGCAGACCCGCGACCCTGCCGGTGGTACCGGGCCGGCCTTGCCGGCCGGTGCCACGACGTCCGCTCCTTCGACCGAAAGCACGGGATCAGCGGCACCCCCGGCCAACCCGCCCGGCCGCCCGCGGACACCGCGCCACCGACCGGCCCTGGGGCTCCGGCTGTCGAAGGAGCGCGACCCGTTCCCCTCGGAGTGATCACGGCTTCGGGCCCGCCGACGGCGGCGAAGGGACGAGGCGGATTGGGCGGGCGGCGCGGCCTCATCGTTGCCGTCGTGGCCGTGGTGGTCCTCTTCGGCGCAGGCGTCGGCTTCATCCTGGCCGGCGGGAACGGCGGAAGTAACAGCGGGAACAGCGGGAACAGCGGGAACAGCGGAAGCAGCGGCGGAGGCGGCGCGACGGCGTCTGCCGTCGGTGTCACGGGCGCGGTGACGCACACGCTGCACGCCCGCACGGTGGATGCCGCTGTCCTCGTGACGGTGTCATCTGCGGGCGGCTCCTCGCTGCAGCAGATTCTCTCGGGGACCGGTGCGTTCGACCTCAAGGACGACACGGGAACCATGTCGCTGAATGTTCCCGGCGCCCCCGCGGCGGAAACCTCCACCCAGTTGGTCTTCATCGGCCCGACCGTGTACGTGTATCTCGGTGCCCAGCTCTCCGCTTTGGTCCCCGGCAAGACGTGGATCTCGGCGACACCCGCCGAGTTGGGATCGCACAGCTCGGGTCTGACCAGCGGAATCAGCGCCTTCGAGCAGCTCCTCGGGAACCCCGTCGCCCTGGTAAAACAACTCAAGGCGGGAAGTACCCGCTTCACCGCGCTCGGTGTATCGACGTTGGACGGCACTCGGGTCCAGGGCTACCTGGTCAAGCTCTCACCCAGCGAGTCGAGCACCGCCGGCGCATCGCCGCAGGGCACCGCGACCGCTGGTGCACACGCGGCCGAGAACCTCTATGTCGCCTCGAACGGTCTGGTGAAGGCGATCGTGATCCCGGTCGAGGTCAGCTCGAACGGCGAGACCTTCCGCGAGTCGATCCACATCGTCTTCTCGCACTACGGGCACCCTGTGACCGTCACCCCCCCACCGCCGTCGGAGGTGGCCACACTGGCGCAATACCAGGCCGCATTGGACGAGACCAGCCCGGACCCCGGATCAGGTGTCGGGACGAGCCCGAGTGTCTCACCCGTAGGCGGCGTCGCCTCGGGCAACCAAGGCGGCTGACGCAATGGCGGCTGACGCCTCGCGTCTGTCGGTTCCCGCTTCGGACACGCCGAGCAGGTGCCCACGAGCAAGAGTTCACGAGGGAGGTGAGCTCGACTCCTCGCCGAATGCCATGGCGATGGCATTCGAGGTGATGCTCTCGTAGAGCGGTCGGAGCTCGGCCATGACGGACGCAGCATCACCAAGTGGTGAAGGGTCGAGCTGCCGCAGGATCAGGTCGGCGGCGACGGCCAGTCGCGGTCGGATCTCGATGATCGACGCGTCCTCATGGTTGCCCCAGAACGACACGGCTTCCGAGGAGCGAGTGGCGTCCCTGCGTTCCGCATCGAACGTAGGCCATCCGAACCTCCCGGACTCAGCAACGTCGCTCGATCCTTCCGTCTCGGACTCACCAGCGCCGTGACCGCGTCGTCTCGCCCTCAGCCCGGCGAGCAACCCTTCCTTGTCTCTGCCGCGCCAGGCGAATATGAGAAAGGGATCGTCATCGAAGGCTTCCGCCATCAGGTAGAAGACTGCGGCCACGTGCTTGCACGGGTTCTCCCAGTCGGGGCACGAGCAGGCGGAGACCAGGTCGTCGTCCGATTCCGGGAACAGTGTGGTCGAGGATTCGACGAAGGCTTCTTCGATCTCCACCGGCATCTCCCCGGACAGGAGTTTGGCCAGGAACACCGCCCGCGAAGCCATCACCTCCTCGATGCTGCTCCACTGGGAATCGGTCAAGGTCTCGGTCTCGATGAACACGCGGTACGGCTTGGACCGCGAGCCCTGAACCGAAGCGCGGACCTGACCGGGAGCGATTTCCAGACTCAGAACCTGACCGGCACGGGCGTACCGCTTACCCCGTTGAAGACGGCTCCCGATGCCAAACGCCTCCAGCACGGCTATGAAGCGCCGCGACCACCAGCTGTCTCCTATCTCTCCGCGTTTGCTGCGGGCCCTGACGCCCCCTTCAACCGCAATCGGCTTCGAGGCCGGCGGCCACCAGCCATCGGCCGCTCGACCGGGTCGTTTCGGACGACGTGAAGGCATCAATCGTCTCCCACCGCGTCGGCCGACAGGGCGATCACCTCGCGAAGCTGGTCGGTCGACAGCTCGGTGAGCCACCCCTCACCTGTTCCGACGATCCTCTCGGCCAAGGCACGCTTCGCCTCGATCATGGCATCGATACGCTCCTCCAGAGTCCCCCCGCATACCAATTTGCGAACCTGCACATTGTGTTCTTGGCCGATTCGATAGGCCCGGTCGGTCGCCTGGTCCTCGACCGCCGGGTTCCACCATCGATCGAAGTGCACCACCTGTGTCGCCGCCGTCAGGTTGAGGCCTGTTCCGCCGGCTTTCAACGAGAGCAGAAACACCGGTGGTCCGTCACCGCTCTGAAAGCGTTCGACCATGGAGTCGCGCGCTCGTTTCGTCACTCCGCCGTGCAGCCACAGGACGTCGCACTGCAGTCGGTGTCGCAGGTGCCGCTCGAGCATGCTGCCCATCTCCGTGAACTGGGTGAACACCAGTGAACGGTCACCCTCCGCCATAGCTTCGTCGAGGACTTCGACCAGACGCGTCATTTTGCCCGAGCGGCCGGCGAGGGACGAGCCGTCGGCCAGAAAATGCGCCGGATGGTTGCAGACCTGCTTGAGCTTCATCATGGTGGCCAGAACCAGACCCCGGCGCTCGATTCCCTCCGGCCTCGTCGATCCGGGCCAGCATGTCGTCGACCACAGCCTGGTAGAGCGTCGCCTGCTCACGGGTCAGGACACAGAATTCCTTCATCTCGAGCTTCTCGGGAAGGTCGGTGATGATGGTGCGATCGGTCTTGAGGCGGCGGAGTATGAACGGCCCGGTGATCCTCCGCAGCTTGGCCGCCGCCTCGTCGTCCCCCTCGCGTTCGATCGGATCGGCAAAGCGCTCTCGGAAGCTCCGCTCGGACCCGAGGATGCCGGGATTGAGGAACTCCATGATCGACCAGAGCTCGGTCAATCGGTTCTCGACCGGGGTGCCGGTCATGGCGATCCGACTCTCGGCTGGTATCGACCGGACGCTTTGCGTCGTGCGGGCCGCGCTGTTCTTGATCTGTTGTGCCTCGTCGAGAACGATGCGGCGCCAACTGACGCTGGACAGCGACTCGACGTCCCTCGTCACGAGACCGTACGTCGACAGGACCAGATCGACCTTGCCGGCGTGTCGGGTGAACGCCTTTCCTGCGAGGCGGCCCGGCCCATGGTGGACATGGACAGCCAACTTCGGAGCGAAACGAGCGGCTTCGCGCTGCCAGTTGCCGACGAGGGACATCGGGCACACGACCAGCGTCGGGCCCAGTCTGGGCCGCGCCCGACGACGAGCGGTTTGAGAAGGGCCCGATTGGGGAGAGTCCACGGGTGTGAGCGCGGCTCGACCACGCTCGTCGACCAGCAGCGCCAGGAGCTGAGCCGTCTTTCCCAGTCCCATGTCGTCGGCCAGGCAGGCACCGAGACGGAGCTCGCCCAGAAAGGTGAGCCACCCGAGTCCCCGTTCTTGGTACGGGCGGAGCTCACCGGAGAAACCGTCGGGAGTCGGAGTGGATTCGAGGGTTCGATCTTCGGCTCCGCTGAGGAGGTGACCCAGCCACCCGTCCGCCACCACGTCGACGACCGGGAGTCCCTCCGGACCGTGATCGAATCCGAGGGCAGATCGCAGGACCTCTCCTGCGGGCATGACGTCGGCGGAGGCTCCCCGCTGGCCGACCGCGGTGATGGCGGCGGAGATCTCGTCGTGATGCAGCTCCACCCACCGGCCGCGGACACGAACGAGGGGCTGCTTCAGTCGGGCCAGCTGACGGAGCTCGGTCAGCCCCAGGGTGTCGTCGCCGAGCACCGCTTCCCAACGGATGTCACAAAATTCCGTCGAGACCGATCGTGCCGGTGGTATTCCCACCCTTCGAGGCCGTCCGCGCCTTGAGCCTCAGTCCGAGTCTGGTCCTCGACGAGCGCCACCACGGGGGAGCGAACACTCCGAACCCGGCCTCTTCCAACAGGGCGCGCCCTCGCGGAGAAACGTCAGGATTCCCGCAGCGTCCGTGGTGTATTCGCAGGGAGCGGCTGAGGCCAGGGCGCTTCCGAGCGCAGGCACCAGTCGGGCCGCCTGACCCAGTCCGCGCAGAAGGTGCTCGTCGGGGTGGGTGACATGGCGGCCCATGGCGGTCAGCTCCGGGCCGTCGGACCAGACATCGGGTGCGGAGACCACCAGGCTGGGATCGTCGACCGCCTGAAGGGCGAAATCGACCCGCCAGCTCTCTCCCGAATCGGGTGAGGGGTCCTTTTTTCGTGTGCCATGTGGTGGAGGCTCGCTCGTCGTATCGAGCGCTGTCCCGTCGTCGCCCTCTTCCGCCGGCGGAACGATCCGAAAGCAGGTACGGACCGCTTCGGCGTTCGAGCTCCTCGTGGCGTGCCACACGGCGAGCCGTCCCGCCAGTTGGACGCAGTCGTCCTCGCCGCACTCACTCAAGGCACCGTCGGGGGAGCCGAGAGCTCTGGCCCAGGCCTCGACGACGTTGGTCTTGGTCCGCCGCGGCTTGGCCGTTGTCGTTGCCGGGCTGACCAGGTCCCGGGCGAGAGCGTCCGTCATCGCCCACATCAGCGAGCGCAGGACCTCGTCACTGGGTTCGGGTTCCTGATCGGCGAGCGCGCCGCTCGTGTTCGACTCGGTGACACGCGCTGCCGTGAACGAGGCCGGTAGGGCCCACACCAGCGCCTCGATCCGACCGCGGTCGCGGCCGTCGATGAGCGGGCGCCAGCACGCCCTCCAGCGGTCGGCGACGACCTCGAGGTCGGGCAGCATCCGGCCCCGGGCGAGGAGTTCGACCACCATCCCGACCGCGTCGGCGGCGAAGCGGATATCGGATCCGAGAACGACACCGGAGGGGTTCGCTTCGTTGAAGGGCTGATTGCCTCCTCCCAACGACGTCAGCAGCCAGAGGAGCTTCGCGGCCGGGGACGGGTCGAGGACGTACCCCGGTGCCGTCCACGACGAGGGGACCGCCTCGGAGGTCGAGGGCGCGTCGCCTGCGCCGGGCGGCATGGTGAGCGGCTCGTCGTCGAGCGGGGAACCGAGGGGTCCTCCGCCGGCCCGCGGGAGTTGCAGCGTGAACTGGACTTGCTCCTCCCCGAGAAGGTCGGTCCCCGCCGTTCCGGCCATCTCGACGACGGCCACCCGCAGACGGTCAGGATCGAGGGCGAAGGGATGGGGCTGCGGCCCGCGCTTCGGACGACCCCGGCGGGCTGTCGTCGGAGGCCGGTTCCCGTCCTCCGCCCAAAGCGCTAGACGACCCGAACCTGTGAGCCACGCGGCGTGCAGAACGATCACGTGCCCATACTGGCCCGGCGCAGTCACCGCGACGGTCTCCCTTCAGAGCGGATGTCGGCCCGGCGGGCCGCGCCCGGTGCCCGGTGATTCCCGAGACCGCCCGTTGCGATGATCATCTCTCGCCGAGCGCCAGGTCAGGCCCGCCGGGGTCCAGGTGGGTAGGGCGCGACGTGTCGTATTCGGCTGGCTCGAGCTCGTTCCGCCCTCAAGGCCCGTCGCCGACGTCCGACGACGACGCCCGCACCGCCCGGGCCAGCGCGCCCCAGCGCTCGAAGCGGTCGGGATCGGCCACGACGTCGTGGCCGGTGAAGTAGCTCACCACCCGTGTGGCGATCCCGCCGTACTTGGCCACCACCTGGTCGGCGACGTCGTCCCACGTGCCGACGGTCGTGAACTGCTCGAGCAGGTCGTCGTCGATCACCGCCGCCATCCCGGCCACGTCGCCCTGGCGCTGGCGCTCCCGGATGCGATCGGTCGTCCCCTCCCGGTCCAGCTGCTCGAAGATGAAGCCGTAGTTGGGGGTCGAGCCGTAGAAGGCGACCTGGACCCGCGCCCTCTCCCGCCACGCCGAGCGCTCCTCCTCGGTGTCGCCGACGCAGAGGAACGCCGGAACGATCACCTCGAGATCCTCCACCCTGCGCCCCGACCGCGCCGCGCCCGCCCCGAGCTCTGGCAGGACGGTCTCGCGCAGGTAGGTGGGCGTGTTGAGCGGGTGCACGTGGAGGCCGTCGGCGACCTCGCCCGCCATGCGCAGCATCCAGGGGTTGACCGCGGCGATGTCGATCGGAGGGTCCGGGAAGGAGATCGGACCGGGTGACCACATGGCGGGCAGCAACGACATGGCGTAGTACTCCCCGTCGACGGCCAGGGGCCCGCCGGTGCGGAAGGCTTCGAAGATCTGCTTGACGGCGAGCACGTACTCGCGCAACCTCGGACCCGGCGGGTCGAACTGGGACCCGTAGCGCCGCTCGATATGCGCCCGCACCTGTGCCCCGAGCCCGAGCCTGAAGCGCCCCCGGCTCGCCTCGGCCAGTTCCCACGCGGTCGAGGCGGTGACCATGGGGCTGCGCGGGAAGGCGACGGCGATGCCCGTCATGATGTCGATCTCGGCCGCGAGCGCCAGCGCGCCGCAGGTCAGGTAGGCCGTCCTCCCGGATTCGGTCACGACGAGTCCGGACAGGCCGGCGGCCTCGGCGCGCCGCCCGAGCTCGGGCACGCGCCGCAGAGGTTGTGCCCCGAGCATGGCGTCGAAGCGCAGCGTCACGACGCGACCTCCTCCATTGCGAGCACCCGTCCGCCGCGCCGCACCGGCACCCAGTCGTTGACCGACGGGAAGTACTCCTCGCTGTGGTCGATCGTCGCTCCCGCGGCGAAGTGGTACACCATCGCGGCGCGGATCCCGCGGGATTCGTTGTCGGTCGAGCGGTGCATGAGATGGCTGTCGAAGACCAGGAGGTCGCCCGGATCCATCAGCACCGGTTCGGATCCCGACATGTCGTGGTCGACGATCTCGAAGTAGCCGTAGTTGGCACCCGGCCGTCTGTCCGGCACGTGGGTGCGGACCGGCTCCGTCTGCGAGCCCGGCAGCACGTGAAGGCAGCCGTTGGCCAAGGTGGCCTCCGTCACGGCCAGCCACACGCCGACGACCGGTCGCGCCGGATCGAAGGGGAAGTAGAAGGAGTCCTGGTGCCAGGGCTGGCCCCATGCACCCGCCGTCTTGAAGATGAACTGCGACAAGAAGACGTCCACATCGTCGCTGCCGATCAGCGGCGATACCAGGTCGACCACCTCGGGCGAGTGGGCGAAGGCGGCGAACACCGTGTCACGGTGCAGCTTGAAGACCTTCGACACGGCGTCCTCGGCATGCTCCACGGCCGTGCCCGCCTTGTTCGACTCGGGCACCACCTTGACCCCGAGCGCGCCCGCCAGCTCAGGCTCGCGCACGATGCATGTCACCCGCTCGAGCATGGCCGCGCACGTCCCGGGTGTCGCGAACGACGGCACCCGGAAGAAACCACGATCCGACCACGACGCCCGCTGCTCGTCGCTCACCGAACTCGCCACCCTCACCGCTTCACCCACTCACCACATCGGCACCGCGGGGGCGCCGGGCACGAACCCGTCGGCCAGAGGCCACGCCACCGGCGTCACGTCGCTCGATATGACCTCACCCATGGCGATCCCCGCCCGCTCCACCGAAGGGTGCGGGAAGCGCCCCTCACCCCGCGTCGACCCGTCGGCGAAGTAGATCGCGGTGTGCACGCGCCGCACCTGATCCGTGGTGTTCTCCCCGGCAAAGTGAAAGGTGAGCCCGTGGTGGAACGACACCGAACCAGCCGGCACCTCGACCCACTCCGGCTGAATCGCAGCCAGCTCGGCCCGGGCCAACGGGTCCTCCTCCTCCCCGGTCGTGAGGTTGACGCCGGTGAAGATGTTGACGAACTCACGCAGGCCGATGCGGTGCGAACCCGGCAGGAACCCCATGCAGCCGTTGGCCAGCGTGGAGCCGTCGAAGGGTATCCACGCCGTCACCGTGTCGGTCTCGACGATCGGCCAGTAGGGCTGGTCCTGGTGCGGATCCGTCTCGCGCCCGCCGGGCTCCTTGTAGAGCGCCTGGTCGTGCCAGAGCCGCACAGCCTCGACATCGAGCAGCCTCGCCGCTGTTCCCGCGACCAGAGGATGGAAATCGAGTGGACGCACCTCCGGGCAATCCTCCCAAAGGTTCTGGCACTGTACGAAGCTCTGCTCGTAGCGAGACTTCTCCGTCAACGCTCGCGTGTCGTTCCGGCTCCGCCGGGCGACGCCCGCGTCGACCGCCGACCCGTACCGGGCGAGCTCGTCGGCTCCCAACAACCCGGGCACCACGACGAACCCGTCGCGCCGGAAGTCCTCGACCAGCTGCGGGCTGAGCGCTGCCATCGTCGTCACGGCGTACCGGGTGCCTCCCCCGCGTTTCGCGCGTCCTCGCGTACCTCGCGGATGCGGCCGATCAGCTCGTGCACGCTCGGCGACTCGAGCCACGGAGTCAGGTCGAGGTGGAAACCACTGTCGGGAAAAGGACCCTCGTCGAGCAGGTGGGGCTCCGAAGCCATGAAGCGGCCGTCGATCCGGCGCACCTCGGTCAACAACTCCGCGTAAGGGAGCTCGCTCACTGCGGGCGCGCCGAAGCCGAAGACGCGCTCGGATCCCATGACCGCGTTCGCCGCGGCGCGACCGCTGAGATAGCGCCGGTAGTCGTTGCGCTCGAGCTCTCCGGTGTAGGCCTCGAGGATGTGGCCCGCCCGGTCGAGCACGCGCTGGTCGAATGCGTAGAAGACATTGGGCGCCGGCAAGTCGCCCCATACCCCCCACATCCACCAGCGTACGGCCGGGTCCAGCTCGGCCATGGCCCACTGTGTGCCGCGGCCGACGGTCTCGTGGCCGTGGTGCACGTCGTGAGGCGAGGGCGAGACGACGATGGACGCGTCATGCTGCTCGACCAGTGCAGGCAGCTCGGCCGCCAGCCGCAGCGCCGCCGCGTCCAGGTCGGCGTCGAGGTCGAGGTCGAGCGGTGGGTCGAAGAAGACGGGGACGAACCCAGCCCGCTCCGAAGCCGCTTCCGCCTCGGAGCGGCGCCGCTCGTGCTGCGCGGCGAAGCCCAGGCTGGCGATCACGCTCACCACGGTCCAGCCCCGGTCCCGCAGGTGGAGGAGAGACCCCGGGCAGCCCACGGCCTCGTCATCGGGGTGCGGCGCGACGTGGAGTACGGTAGGCGACACAAAATGGCAGGTTACGCGGGATGGGGGCTCCATACAGCGTTCGATCTCTCAATCTGCTCTCCTTCTTGGCGAAAGGGCGGCGATGCTGAAAGTCGTAGGTGCCGGAGTCGGCCGGACCGGTACACATTCTTTGAAGGTTGCGCTCGAGCAGCTGCTGGGCGGGACGTGCCACCACATGGTCGAGGTGTTCGCCCACCCCGAGCAGGTACCGGTGTGGATCGACGCCATCGACGGGCGCCCCGTGGACTGGGGCGAGTTGATGAAGGACTACACCGCCGTCGTGGACTGGCCGGGCGGGAGCTTCTGGCCCGAGCTCTCGAGCGCGAATCCCGACGCTCTGGTGCTCCTGTCGGTACGTGATCCCGACCAGTGGTACACGAGCTGCAGCAACACCATCTTCAGCGGAATCCGGGCGATGGTGGAGCAGGGCGACGAGTGGATGGCCGCGATGACGCGGCTCCTCGGCGAGCGCTTCAGCGATCAGATCGAGGACCGCGACGCCATGATCGCTGCGTTCCAGAAGCACAACGACGCCGTCAGGGCCGGGGTGCCGAAGGAGCGCCTGCTCGAGTGGACCGCCGCCGACGGCTGGGATCCGATCTGCGAGAGGCTGGGCCTTCCGGTGCCGTCGGAGCCGTTCCCGGTCACCAACACGACCGAAGAGTTTCAAGCCATGATGGCCTCGCGGGGCGCTGAAGGCGAGCCCGCCGCCACCTCCTGAGGCGCATCAGAAGGTCCGCGTTCTGACGCTCTCGCGCTGCCTCTGGGCGCTTCAAGCATCGACAATAAGAAGGTTGCTCGGTAGCGCACTCACGACCTGACACACGAGGCGCGATGCTGAGCCTCCAGGTCCGTCGATGAAGAGGATCTCACCACACACGGACGTGGCCCTCCGGGTCCCAACCCTCGAGGATCTCCCGACCTCTACCCCGGTCCTGGGCCAGATCAAGGGCAACCACGATGTGGTTGGCCACCGCGAACCCGTGGTGCGAGAGCTCGGCCGGAACGGCGTAGTCCGTGATCAGCCGCTCGCGGGGCTGGGCACCCCGTAGAACGGCATCGGATGCGATCGCACCGAACTGCCGGGTGCGCTCTCGGTAGCCGATGCCGGCAACGGCACCGGGATCGGCGGAGCGCCACTCGCGTCGCTCCCGGGGACGATTGCCACGCCGTACGGATACGTCACCCCGCCCACCGATCGGGGCGACTGAAGGCCCTTGAAGACGCTCATCGTGTTCGACGCCCCGTTGGCCACGTACAGCCATCGACCGCTGAGGCCGAGGGCATCGGGGTAGCCCCCCACCTGCACGACGCCCTCCACTGCAAACGGATGCAGGTTCAGCAACATCACGTCGCTCGAACCGGCGGCGGCCACGTAGGCGGTCCGCCCGTCGGGCGAGATCACGATGGCGTGCGGCGTGCACCCGGGTCTCCTTGCATGTGACAGACAAGGTCAAGAGGCTGACCGACCGCACCGCTCGGAAGGCTGATCGGAATGACGGTGGCGTTCTGGGCATCGAGGACGTAGGCCTTGCGCCCGTTCGGCGCGATCGCTATGCCGTTCGGCGACGTCCCGGGGAGTGGGATGGGCGGGAGGGCCCGGGGCGGCCAGGTCGTCAAGTCGACCGGGGTCACCTCGGCCGAAGTGAACGCCGCCACGTAGGCCGTCTTGCCATCGGGGGCGATGGCGACGGACTGTGGGTTGACCCCGACCTCGACCCGCGATGAAACCGCACCGGTACGGAGATTGATCTCGCGCATCGTATGACCGGGATGGCTCGGCGTCCCCTGCAAGGTGACGACAGCGAAGCGGTCGTCCGGAGTCGAACGCGATGGCGAGGGGCCCGGTGCCGACCCTGATCGGCGTGAGTGCCTGGCCGCTCGCCAGGTCGACGGGCGTGACGGTGTACGACGGGGTGTCCAAGAACCCGAAGTCCGCCACGTAAGCCGTGACGCCCGCGGTATCGATGGCGATCCCGGTCGGGCCGGATCCGACGTCGGAAACCGTCCCGGTCAGATGGGCACCGACGTAGACGGACAGCGAGTTGAGCTGGCTGTTCGTGACATAGGCGGTGGGCGCCGCTGGGTGCGTGCCCGCTTCACTTGCAGGTGACGCTGCCACGAGAGCGCACTGGATTGCGACGACGACGCCAAGCGCGGCGGGCGCTTTGAAGGAAAGCCCCTTGAATCCGAGGCGTTTCGTTCGCGTGAACCCTGCACTCCGTTTCTCTGCCATGTGCTCGACCCCCCCCCCTATTCGTGCTCGTCCCGGTGGGCGAACTCATACCCGAGCCGACGACCAGAGGCGGCACGGATCCCGCTACGAGTATCTCATTCGGTCCTGCCAGCACGCCGATCCGCGCGCCTCCGTGATCAGCGATACCCGCCTGGCGTCCCCTCGGACGGTGCGTTCACCGGCGTGGAACCGGAGCGATGGCGGTGCCGAGACCCGGCGGGACTACCGTTTGCTCATGGCAACTCACGACGTCACTATCGACCTCCCAACTCGATTCGTGCTCCACTCCGACGTGACATTCGTCGTATGGAGTGACGACGTGAAGCTCGGCGAACTTCAAGTCAGCAAGGGCTCAATCGACTGGCTGCCGGGCAACGGTCGGACCCGCTACCGCACGCGCTGGGAGAAGTTCAACGAACTGATGAAGGAGGGTGGCCGCCGGACGCCGCGTTAGGACGCGACCCGCCGACGCGCTTTGGGGCGGCCCTCGTCCGTTAGCCCGCGTCCTTTGACACGATGGCGGTCACGGTCTTCCGGTCCATACCGGACACGTCCGCCAGCTGTCGTAAGGACGCGCCGGCGCGATGGGCCACGCGGATCATGTCGTCTCGGATCCGTGCCTCCTTGGCGACGCGCTCTGCGCTCAGCCCGACGACGACGAGCGAGGCGCCGACCTCTCCTTGGTCGGAACCCCGGTATTTCTCCATCACACTGGTGGCCGCGGACACCTGTGAGTCGGTGTAGCTCATGAACTGTCCTCCCTGAGTGCGCCGGCGAGCTTGTCCCGGATCGTCATCAGGAGCGCGATTCGGGGCGAGATTTCGACCCTGGTCTCGGCTTCGTTGAGGTGTGCCAACGTCATTCCGAGCAGCTCGAGCGCTTCGATGCGTTCGAGCTCGACCTTCATCACTGGTTCAATTTAATCCATTACTGGTCCTATCTGGACCATACTCGCCGTGCTTGGTGACCAACTCTGAGCTGCGCCGATGGACTCTGAGCCAGAGTAATCCTTGACCAAATATTCGAAATAGAATATTATGACAGCCATGCCCCGCTGGTCCCGCACGAATCCCCTGGCCCTGGCCGTTTTGGTGTGTCTCTACGAGAAGCCGATGCACCCCTACGAGGTGGCCCAGACACTGCGCCAGCGGGCCAAGCAGGAGAGCGTGCGGCTCAATTACGGCTCCCTGTACGCAGTCGTCGAGGGACTGGAGAAGAAGGGCTTCATAAAGGCGACCGGCACCCTGCGCGAGGGCAAGCGGCCCCAAAGAACGGTCTACGAGATCACCGAGAACGGCGCACGGGAGATGAACGACTGGATGACCGAGCTCATCGGCGTGCCGGCCAAGGAGTTCCCGCCTTCATGGCCGGGCTGTCGTTCCTCCCGTCTCTCCACCGGACGAAGCCCTGATGGCGCTGCGCTCCAGGGCCGACGCCCTGAAGGTGAAGCTCGCCGGTACTGCGCGGCGCCATGAAGGCCGGTCGCGACGCCGGGCTGCCCCGCCTCTTCGAACTCGAGGCGGAGTACGAAGAGCAGCAGCTCGCCGCCGAGCTGAAGTTCGTGAGCGCCCTCGCGGCGGAGATGTCTTCTGGCGAGCTCGAAGGCCTCGAAATGTGGCGGACCTTCCACACCGACGATTTCGACGCAGAGGAGGTGGAGTTCGACTTCCAGCTCCCTGCTGAATGAAACCGTGAAGCGACCCGGGGCCGCGTGACGCAACACGCGGCCCCGAGCCCATACACCCACGAGCCCGATCCCGAAGAACCTACGCCCGAGGAAGCACACGTAGCGTAGGTCACCTTCGTCGAAAGGGCTGACCAAGAGCCGCGTGCCTCAGGCGCCCGGCGAGTCACGACGACGAAGGGAGGCGCGCACATGCACGCCCTGATAGAGGCCGACGGTCTCACGAAAAGCTTCGGGAAGGTCCAGGCCCTCTCGGAGCTCAACCTCACCTTGCCGCCCGGCGACCCCGTCGCCATCCTCGGTCCCAACGGCGCCGGCAAGACGACGTTCATCCGCATGGTGGCGACGTTGCTGGCTCCGGACCGCGGCACCTTGCGGGTCGGGGGCCACGACGTGGTCGAGGACCCGATGGCTGTCCGCCGCATGATCGGGCTGGCCGGCCAGTCCGCCGCGGTCGAGGAGATGATGACGGGGCGGGAGAACCTGGTGATGGTGGCCCGCCTGTACGGCCAGGGCCGGAAGCAGGCGGTCGCCAACGTGGAGCGGATCCTCGAACGCATGGAGCTGACCGGCGCGGCGGACCGCCTCGTGAAGACCTACTCGGGGGGCATGCGGCGGCGGCTCGATCTCGGGGCCAGCCTCGTCGGGATCCCCGCTGCTGCTGCTCGACGAGCCGACGACCGGGCTCGACCCCGGGAGCCGGCTCGAAGTGGGGACGCCGTGCGGGAGATGAGCGCGGACGGGATCGACGTCGTGCTGACGACGCAGTATCTCGACGAGGCCGACCACCTGGCGGCCACCATCGGCATCATCGATGACGGCCGCGTCATCGCCCAGGGAACGCCGGGCGAGCTGAGTTGCCGGGCGGTGCGGACGTAATGGAGCTGCACACGGCCGACGTGGCGACGATGGACGGGCCGCGTCGGTTCTCCGCTCCTTCGTACCGGTGAGGAGACCGGCGAGCCGATGACCGTGCGACGACCCGCCGGTGCTCGCTGGCTGCTCCGGGCGGGCCGAAGTCTCTGCCGCTCGTCGTGCGCGCACTCGACGACGGGGTGGCGGTGAGGACATCTGCTACCAGGACCATGTTGGACGAGGTGTTCCTCGCGCTGACTGGGAGGACGGCAGCGAAAGACGCTGAGACGAAAGCCGGAAAGACGGACGAAGGCACCAGGAAGACGCAGGCACGAAGGAGGCGCAGATGACCATGGACATCACCATTGATCGCCCGGACCGGGCGGCTCCCGAAATCGGGACGGCCGGGAACTCGGGAGCGGCGTATCTCGCCGCCTCGGGCCAGGTGGCGTCGCGGACGCTGAAGAAGTTCGTCCGCACTCCGGCCCTCATCGTGGCGGGCACCGCACAGGGCGTTCTCTTCCTGCTCATCTTCCGCTACGTGTTCGGCGGGGCGATCTCCTCGCCGGCAACCTGTCGTATGTCGACTTCCTGGTTTCCGGTTTTGTGGTGACGGGCGTGGCTTTCCAGGGCATGGGCGCGAGCAGCGGCGTGGCCGAAGACCTCCAGGGCGGGGCTGTCGCCGTTTGCGCTCCCGCCCATCCGGTTGCTCTCCATCGTGACCGGCCGGGCGGTGCCGATTCGGCCTCGTCACCTGGGCGTCGTCGTCATGACGGTCGTCGGCTTCGCTGTCGGGTTCCGGATCGGCGGCTGAGCGGCGCAGGTGGTGGAGCGTTCGGGTTGACCGTGCTGTACGGCTTCGCCTTCGTGTGGCTCTTCATCGCCATGGGGCTCTTCGCCGGCAACCCGCAGCCGCGCAGGGCCTGTCATTTCTGGTGTTCCCGCTTAGCTTCTGCTTGTCGGCCTATGTGCCGGTCTTGACTATGCCGGGCTGGATGCAGGCCTTCGCCGAACACTCAACCCATGACCTACATGCGCAATACGGTCCGGTTGCTCACGGGTGGGCCGGCGGCAGAGCAACTGCTGGGGCACTCGCTGTCGTTCGTATCTCTGGCCGTCGCTCGCCTGGACGGCGGGCCTCATGGTGGTGTTCGCGCCGTTGGCGGTGTGGAAGCTCAAGCGGTCGTGAGCGCGGTCACCAGCGCACCGCCAACGGATCATCGAGCGTGGGGTAGATGCCAGTCGATTCCCAGTGCTCGAGGCGGCGTGGGGTTTGCCCTTCCAGCGGACGAGCGGCAGCACCTCTCGTGCCGGGCGGGCCCCGTCGGAGAGATGTCCCGTCGGGCATTCCTCCGGACTCACCGGGGTCTCGAGGTACGGATGCGCGATGCGGGGCCCGAAGAGGACGAGGTTGTCCGTTCCGGGCAAGGCGGCCGAAGGCACGGTGAAGCCCGGTACGCCGTCATGACGCAGCCGTGACGCCAAGGCGCGGGTCGCCTGGTAGTCCTCGCCGACGAGCTCCCGGGGCGTGATCCCGTACTCCGCCCAGTTGTCGAAGGTCACGCTCACCGTGCCTTCGGCCTCGACCAGCACCGCCCAGAGGGTTGGCCAAGAGCGAGTCGGCCCGTTCGAGGTCGGGGCCTCTGAGGGAATGACGAAGGAGCTCGGCGGTGGGGCCGAGCGGATGCAGGGCAAGGTATTGCGTTGCGTCGTCCTCGAACGCCTCGCTGTATCGGCTGTCCCTGGCGCTCGGAATCACCGACCACGGGGTGTCGTAGGCCGCGTGCCGATACGCGACCTGGACCGTCACGGAGCGCCGCGGGCACTCCGCGCGGCCGCCAGCAGCTCTGGGAAGTTGATGGGGTCGTCGAGGAGATGGAGCGGCGCGGCCTTCATCCCCGGTGCCTTGTGGTCGAACCATGCCGGGACACCCTGGGCCGTGTAGACGTGGCGCAGTTGTGCCACCAGCTGCGCCACCATGCGGATTCTCGCCTCCTCGTATCCAGATGGCGTGGCGCCACCTCCGGCCAGCCAGCGCTGCAGCTGTCGCGTCGAGATGCCGAGCAGGCGGGCGAGCTCTGGTTGTGGCACGCGCAACGTCGCGACGAGGTCGTCGAGGACCTGGTCGACGTGGGTGCTCTCGGACGCCCACTCGCCGTCGACGATGTCGCGCAGGGCATGGCGTACCTGTTCGAGAGCCACGCGGAGATCGCGCCTCTGCGCACTCGCGCTGTCCTGGCGAAGCGCCTTCATCGACCGGAGGGCGCCGGCGTAGAGAGCGCTCGAGAAGTACGGATCCACCCCGAGCGTCAGCGGAGCCCCGGCATGCAGGACCGCGTCGAAGCTGTCGACCAGTCCCGAGACGTCGGGTGGCACTCCTTCCTTGGATTGACGCAGGGAGTGGGTGGCGTCATTGACCACTTCCAGGAGTTGGGGAAACGATGTCGTAGATATGTCGTCCGTATAGCGACATACCTGCGCCGTCGAGTCGAACGACGAGCTTCCCGTTGCGTCGGCCGGGCGGCGGACCGCCGTGGCGACCCCGGAGCGAGGAGCAACCGGAACCGCGTGAGCGCCTCGGGACGAATGGGTGGGCTTGATGGGACCTTCTGCCCTGCCCATACGAGCCCTAAGGGTGCGACCATGGGAAGCCAGGGGAAACACGAGCGCAACGCGAGCGAGAAAGGGACGGACCATGGCTCTGTCGAAGGAGAAGGACCTGCGTGAGCGGGTCGATCAGATCATCGAGCGTGCGGAGAAGGAGCTGCTCCATGCCAGCCGCCAGCTGGCCGACGGCATCGACCGGGGGGCCAACCGGGTGGCACCGCCCGTCTCCGAAGACCTCGAGCACCTCGTGGACCACGTGTTCGACTTCGCCGAACGCGTGATCCAGGGTCAGCGTCGGATGGTCAAGGAGATGGCGCAAGCGGTCAACGAGCAGGTGGACCGCGCGCAAGTCGCCGGTCGGAAAGCTACGAAGCGAGCTGCCAAGCAGGTGCAGGCCCGGCACCGCGTCGGAACCCGGCACCGGTCCACCCCGAAGACGAGAACCACGTCGGGAGCGAAGGCGCCAGCGCACCGGGGTGCCAAGCGTGCACCGGCCAAGAAGTCGGCCACCGGAAAGGCGGCGGCGAAGAAGGCGTCGTGACGGATCGCCGACCGTCTGTCGACAGGCTCGGCCCGAAGCTCGAGCGCGAGGAGCACGAGGAGCACGAGGAGGACCTCGACTTCCCGCTCGAGTACATCTCGATCCATGGGCAGCTGATCGGCATCCGCCGTCGGGGCTCAGGTCCCGCCATCCTCTTCCTCCACGGCATCGCGGGGAGCTCGCTCAGCTGGGTGCAGGTCATGTCCCGGCTGCAGGGTGAATTCACCGTGCTCGCGCCCGACCTCGTCGGTCACGGCCGCTCCGCGAAACCCGCGGGCGACTACTCGCTCGGCAACCTCGCCAGCTGGACGCGCGACCTCCTCAATGTGCTCGGGATCGAACGAGCGACGCTCGTCGGCCAGTCCTACGGCGGGGGAGTCGCGCTCCAGTTCGCGTACCAGTTCCCGGAGCGCTGCGAGCGCCTCGTCCTCGTCGATTCCGGTGGCCTCGGGCGGGACGTGAGCTGGATCCTCCGGCTGGTCGCGCTCCCCGGGGCAGACCTGGTCATGCCGCTCCTCTTCCCCGCGTTCGTCCGGAGCCTCGGCGACCGGGTGGCGAGACTCGCCCGTCGGCTCGGGGTGCACAACCCCTCGGCGCTCGAGGCCTGGCGCTCCTACCGGTCGCTCACCGACCCGGAGACCCGTGACGCCTTCGTCCGGACCACCCGCTCGGTCATAGAGCCTGGAGGTCAAGCGGTGGCGGCGAAAGAACGCCTGTACCTCGCCGAGCGGATTCCGATGCTCATCGTCTGGGGAGAGCGCGACCGCATCATCCCCGTCTCCCACGCGTACGCGACGAAGGAGGCGCTCCCCCAAAGCCGCCTCGAGATCATCCCGGGAGTCGGCCACTTCCCGCAGTCCGAAGATCCCGCCAGGCTCGCCGACCTCGTGCGTGACTTCGTCGAGACGACCGAGCCGTACGCCCACTCGGCCGCCGAGGCGAGCGATCGCCTCCGCCGTGGCCCGGCCGGTACCGGCGGGCAACCGGCCGGGACGACATAGACCTCTCAGATCGGCGCCCCCGGCGCCACCAGCGGCCACGGACGCTCCAGCTCGACCATCCGGGCCAGGTCGAGCAGCAACTGCTCGGCATGACGGCGGCCGATGATCTGCATCGACACCGGCAAGCCGTCGACGAGACCGACGGGGATCGCCGCCGCCGGGTGCCCGGTCGTGTTGGCCGGGATCGTGAGGGCGCCGTTGTTCCCGAGCGCAGCCTCGAACCCGAGCTCGGCCATGAGGTCCCTGCCATCGACCGTGGTGGGCATCGGTCCCTGTGCGCCGAAGGCCACGTCGGGATTGGTGGCGCAGACGAGGAAGTCGACCTGCTCGAAGATCTCGGCCATCTTGACGATCGCCTCACGCCGGAACGCCTCGATGCTCTTGGCCGTCTCCACGCTGAAGTGGTTGGTGGCGATGTTCGCCGCCAGCACGATCTCGGGCGTGAGCTCGGACTCGCACGCGGGGTAGAGGTCGCCGAGGCCGACCAGCAGGCTGGCCGTTCCGGCCAGCGCCCACTCCAGACCACCCCGCGGCAAGTCGACCGACACGTCCACCCGCTCCAGTCCGGCGTCCTTGATCAAGAGGTCCGCCGCCTCTTCGACCTTCTCCCGGACCGCCGCGGCCACCACCGCGGCCCCGAGGTCGACAGAAACGGCGACCCGCATGCCCCGCACGTCCTGTTGGCCGAGACCGGCCTCCCACCCCTCGACCCGGGGGAGTGAGAACGGGTCGTACTCGTCGGCACCGTTGCAGACGTCGTACCAGCGCGCCGTGTCACGCACGGACCGGGACAGGCACCCGATGACCGCCGTCAGCGGCTCGATCTCGGTATGCGGACCCTTCGGGATCCGCCCGAAGGTGGCCTTCAGCCCGAACAGCCCCGTGAAACCGGCCGGGATGCGGATCGACCCGCCGCCGTCGCCGCCGGTGCAAATTGGCAGGAGGCCGCCCGCGATGGAGGCGGCCGACCCGCCCGACGAACCACCGGGCGTGCGCTCGAGGTCGTAGGGGTTCGTGGTCGCGCCGTGCAGCCGGGTGTAGGTGCAGTTGATCCCGCCGAACTCCGACGCGGTCGTCTGCCCCACCAGTACGGCTCCGGCCGACCGCAACCGTTGCGTCATCGTCCCGTCGTATCCGGAGATGCGGTCCTTGAAGACGAGGGAGGCCTCGGTCAGTGGCCAGCCCTCGACCGGATCGAGTTCCTTGACGCCGATGGGAACGCCGCCGAAGGGCTTGCCCACGTCAGCCGAGGCGGCTGACGCCCGCGCCCGCTCCTCGTCGACGAAGCAGACGGCGTTCAGCGACGAGGCTTCGATCGCGGCGAGCGATCCCTCGAGTGCTTCTGTCGTCGAGATGGTGCCGGCGCGAAAGGCGTCGACCAGTGAGCAGGCGTCTCCGAGCCAGGGTTCTGCGGTCATGACTCCGAAGGCTAGCTACGTCCCAGCGTGGTGGGTCCCTGGCGCCGTTCCGGAGCGCGAAGGCAGCGGCGCCCATACCTGGGCGCCGCTGTCTTGCGGAGTTCGCTACGAGGTCCCTATGAGCTCGGTGGTGGAACGGTCAGGCTGGCGCACTCACCGATCGCTTCCTTGCCGACCACGTTCGGGCCGTTTCCCTCTCCCGGGTTGTAAGCGTCGCCATACTGAGCGGGCGGAGTGTTGTTCTCGCAAACCAGGTCGCGGCCGACCGTGTTCCCGTCAACCTCGGTCGAGTCGTTGCCGCCATTCTCGCCGGGCCTGTGACCGACGTTGTTGCTGATGATCACGTTGCCGGCGACCTGGTTCCGCAATGCGCCGATCCACGCTCCCTTGCCACCCGTCCAGCCTTCCATTACGAGGTTGCCCCCGATGTTCATGCTCTTCACCGGAAAGCTGAGGCCTTTTGCGGAAAAGCCGCCCCCATAGGACACCACGTTCCCACCGACGGTTACGGCAGTCAGGTACATGGTCAGCGGCTGGTCCGCGGTGATGTTGCCTCCGACCGTGTCATCGGCGACGCTGTAGCCGCAAGGCGGGATCCCCGGCGGGCCGTTGGAGCCAGGTGCGCAGCCCAGAGCCAGCGTGGCTCCCTTCTCTACGTTCACGTTGTGGCCCACTTGCACCGTTCCCAGACTGAAGGCATCGAGGCACGAGCCCGGCGCCAGCGTCAGGTCGCCGGTTACCTTGAGATTGTCCTTCTTGGCCACATAGGCGATGTGCGTCACGGTGAGGTTGTGGTAGGTGCCTGACAGCGCGGCGCCCACCGCCCCCTCGTTGGGCCCGCAGATCGGCACGTGGACGGGGTCAGCGCTCGCGACACCTGCGGTGCCCGCCAGCCCGGTGGCCATGGCCGCCAAGGGCGCGAAAATCATGGTCGCCCCCAGCAGAATACGAAACTTCATACTTGCTTCCTCCTCGATTGCCTTCCGCCCTAGGCCCTTCTGCCACAGGGTTAAGGCGACTATAGGTGGCTTTCAACCACTGTCAAAGTTCGTGGCCGTCCGTCTCCTTGTTCGTCATCGAAGCGCCGGTCGAGGTCCAACCCGCCGCCTTGAACGAGGATGACTGTCACGGACAGCGTGCGTCTCAAATGTCAACGCAATGCTCAGGTATCACTCAGCATGGACTGAGCCGAGCGGCCCGAAGATCCGCCGGGCACGTGCTTCAGCCCGGTTGCGCTGTGACGTTTATGTCTCGCCGTTCAATTGGGATCGAACGACGAGGATCCACCAGTTTGCGGAGGCCGACACTGGGCGCTCGAGCCGGCCCCATTTTCACATCTCCGCAAGTTCTAGAATTCGAAGATGGCGGATTTGAAGTGTCTTCGGGCGAATTCACCGTGACAGAGTTGATCGAGCCGCGCCTGGAAGGAACCGTTGGATTGCCCGACGGGCGGCGTATGGGCTTCGCGGAGTTTGGAGTTCCTTGCGGTCGCCCGGTCATCTGGCTGCACGGCACGCCGGGCGCGCGCCGACAGATACCCCACGAGGCGCGTCGCTTCGCCTTGGAGCACGAGGTGAGGCTTGTCGGCATCGACCGGCCTGGGATCGGTTCGTCGACCTCCCATGTCTACGAGCATGTCGGCGCCTTTGCCCGAGACATGGACTCGGTCGTCGACGCTCTGGGCATCGACGATATGGCGATCGTTGGGCTCTCGGGCGGCGGTCCCTATGCCTTGGCTGTAGGGGCCGCACTCAAGGCCAGGGTGCGAGCGATCGGTGTTCTCGGCGGGGTCGCTCCGACTCGGGGCCCCGACGCGATCGACGGAGGACTCGTAGCGCTCGGCGTCCGCCTTTCGCTGGTCCTGCGATTGGGCAGAGTCCCCTTGGGTGTGACGCTTGGGGGTCTGCTGCGGGCCGTGCGCCCGTTCGGCTCGGCAGCGCTCGAGCTCTATGCGAGAGCCTCGCCCGAAGGTGACCGTCGGCTGCTGGGTCGGCCCGAGTTCAAAGCGATGTTCCTCGACGATCTCTTCAACGGGAGCCGTCACCAGTTTCAGGGCCCTATCGCCGACGTGATCGCGTTCACCAAGGACTGGGGCTTTCTTGCGGCCGATGTCGAGGTGCCCGTGGTGTGGTGGCACGGTGATGCCGACCACATCGTTCCGTTCGCTCACGGGGTCCACATGGTGTCACGGCTTCCCGAGGCGACGCTGCAGGTCCTCCCGGGCGAAAGCCACCTCGGTGGCCTCGGGATTGCCGAGGAGATTCTGAGCACTCTGCTCGAGATCTGGGACTCTGGGCTTGTGCAACACAGCTCGACGCCGGACGGCCAACCACACAGCACGACCGGGTCGGCGTAGGTTTCGATTCCCGGATCGCAATGACGCCGAGTCCCTAGTCCTTTGAGATCCTCTTGTGACCACGACCACGACCACGACCCGCGAACTCGGTTATCCCGAGCGACCACCGTCAGGAGGCGTTGTCCGGATGGGATGGCACCCCGCGAAGGGGCGACTCGAGCGACGTGGCCCTCTCGCCAGGCTGCCTGTAGGGCGAGCCTTCTGGAAGATGAACAACGCCTCCTGCGAAGTGCAACCGTTCCCCCTCCGTTGCCAGGACTTGATCGTCAGGCCCAATCAGTTCCGTCGGACTGAACCGGATCGAGATTCCACTCGGCCAGAGGGTCATCCGATACTTCTCTCCAAGCCATGCTCTCGGACCGTCCTCGGTCAGAGCACCATGCAGGACCCCGACAATGTGCGCCATCTTGCTTCTCTTGTTCGGATTCCATCCGTTTGTCGGCAGCGGATAGCTCGGACGGCTCTCCACGAGGAGGATCTTTTCACCCCAGCTACCTGTCCCACCGTCCCGGCAACGAACTGGGTCAAACCGCCGCCAGGGTGTGCGAGCCGGTGAATCGACGAGCTGGTCCCTCACGCTTTGCAGTAGTGGATGGCGAGCGTCTGGTAGCTGGCAAGGGTGCCGGCGGCCCACACGCCTGGTGCCGGCCCAGCATCGACGGCGTAGAGAAAGTTGTCAGAACCGTGACGGTACGGTTCCTGAGCCACTGTCCACTGGCTCCCGTCCCAGTGCTCGACCAGTGCCGCCTCGGTGGCGGCAGCACCGCCCACGGCCCACACGTCGTCACTTCCGACGGCGGTGACCGCGAGGAGGTTGTTGTCATCGGTCGGGCTCGGGCTCGCCACCACGGACCATTGCGAGCCGTCCCAGTGCTCGGTCAGGGTGAAGGTCAGACTGCCACCGCCCGTGTCTTCGAAGTAGTCCCCGACGGCCCACACGTCGGTCGCGTCCACGGCGGACACCGACTCCAAACTGTCCTGAATGTCCACGTCCGGACTCTGCACGGTGGACCACTGTGTCCCGTCCCAGTGCTCGGTCAGGGTGGCGGTGCCGTCCGGGCTGACGTAGGAATCGCCCACGGCCCATACGTCGTCGGCGGAGATCGTGGTGACCGAGTCCAGGTAGCTTTCGCCGCCGGGATTCGGGCTGGCGACGACCTGCCAGGAACTTCCGTCCCAGTGCTCGACCAGGGTGGCGCCGTTGCCGTAGCCCGGCCCGCTGAACTGGCTGCCGACGGCCCACACGTCATCGGCGGACACCGCGGCGACGCTGGCGAACAATCCCGACCCCGAGGGTAAGGCGGCGGTCGGCACCACGCTCCAGGTCTCGCCGTCCCAGTGCTCGGCCAGCGGGAAGAAGACCTCGTACTTCTTGGACCACGTTTTGCCAACGGCCCACACGTCGGTGGGGGACAGCGCGGTGACCCCGAGCAACACGTCGTTTGGCTCCGGGTTTGGGCTCCGCACCTTCTGGAAGACAGAGCCGGTCCAGTGCTCAATCAGGTTCCGATCCGCACTGTTCTTCGTGACGTATCGGCCGACGGCCCACACGTCGTCGTTGCCTGCGACCGTGATGCCGAAGAGGTCGTCGTACCCTCCCGGGCTGACCGTCTGGACAGGACCCGGTGAGCTGCACTTCGCTGCCGGGCTCGAACCCGGCGACTGGGATGCACTTGCGCCGGGAGCGCCACCGACACCCAGCACTGTGGGCAGCACAGCCGTCGATCCGATGACCATCGCCACGGCCATGCCTACGGTGAGTGACCGAACCCACGCCACGATGCAGAACTTACACCTCGGTCCGGCTGGAGCTCTTGTCGGAATTTCTGGCACGACCTTCGATGTCTCCCGACGTCCCCCCAGTTGGGCGATAACGTGTCGACGAACGGCAGTTCCGACGCGACACCGAGGATCGTCGCCGAGAGCCGCTGCTTGGCCGTCAGAAAAGAGTGTGTATGCCTGACGTGACCACTGTCGCTTCCGCCGAGGACTGGGCGGCCTTGCGAGATCGACGCGTCTCAACCGTCATCGATCCCGCGGTCATCCGCATTGCTGGCCTGTTCTTCGACGGACCGGAGGGTCCTCTCAACCGTGAGGACACTGCCTGGCCGATCCTGCGCGCGAACATCCAATCACTGGCTGCATTCGTGGACGCCGTCGTCCTCGAGAGAGGGATCTCGGTCTTCGACTACGCGCTTAATCCCTTGGGAGACAGGTTTACGTATCTCTCAGCGATGTGGTCTGAGAACGCGCAAGCCGTCCCGGATCTCAGAGTTGTCGAGTTCCTCTCCCCCGTCCTGATACCCGTTCGCGTCGTGGATCCAGTCTGGACGCAACTTCATCTGAAGGCGGGCGCTACTTTGGCCTTTGCGAACGCCATCCAGCCCGACCGGGCCGAAGAGCTTGGCCGAGAGTTGCGGACGACGTCGTGGGGACAGTGGGAGAATTACGACCGGTTCGGCACGATTACGCGGAGCCGCCTGCAAGAGTTCCAAGCCACTCTGCAAACAGACAACCGAGGAGAACGCTACGTCGAATGGCTGTCGGATGTGATGACACGGCGAGAGCACGAACGGGAATCTCCGAACATTGAAGTGACGGTTCCAAACGTGTCGGAGGATCCCATTGTCAACATGTACCTCCATGTTGCTCAACTCTTCGGGTTGTTCGCAGGGGAATTGAACGGCACCCAGGTCCTGTCTCCCGCTCAGAGCAGGGCAGTGCTCTTGGCCTCGACCGGGCCGGCGGCGACCAATACGTCCTTGACCGACGCAGTGTTGTTCGCTGAGTTGACTGCATTGATGAACACGAAGCCGCCAGGGTACGAGCGTTCCGTGGAGCTGGAACAGCCGAGCTTCCTTCCGTACTTACTCTCGCGAGGAGTCAAGTCACCGATTGAACTCTTCGAGAGAGCGGTTGAGTTACGTGACAATCGAAGCGTCCGGAACTATTCGAAATGGCTCCACGATGCGCGGCTCAAGCTCAGTGGGGGGCGATTGACCACGGCGAATGAGCGCGAAATACGGCGCGCCGGCCGCGCCGTGGAGCGGACGTTGGATGTCAAGCCCCTCGTCACCAGCGTTTCTCTCGACGTTGGTCCTATGCCGTCCGCAGGGGTGAGTGCCCCGATCGATCTGAGTCGAGCCCGTGACTGGGTCTTGAGCGTGTGGCCGGGAAAGCGATATCGCCGAGTCCTTCTGAAGTTGGCGTTGTCGCAGCGTGAGTACATCGACCTGGGAGCGGCTCTCGAACGGGTCTGGCTTGGCTCGTAGCCCTACTCGGTGCTCCGCCGCTTGAAGAAGTACCCGGCCAGAGGAGCGGCCACGGCGATGATCAACACCGACCAGATCAACGAAGCCTCGACGGGATGTTGCATCGGCCACGCATCGATCCGAGCCGACGGGTTCGGGTTCCCCCACAGGTCCCGGGCCCCGGCGCACACGGCGCTCACCGGGTTCCAATCTGCGATCGCCTGCATCCAGCCCGGCATGTGCAGGGTCGGCACCATGGCATTGGAGACGAAGGCCAAAGGGAACAGGACGATGAAGCCGAACGATGCCGCCGACTCGGGGCTCTTCGAGTTCAACCCGACGCACGCGGCGATCCACGTCAGCGAGTAGGCGAAGAACAGGACGAGCAGGAACCCGGCGACGATGGCGGGCAGGCTGGCATCGGCTCGCCAGCCGACCGCCAGACCGACGATCCCGACGATGAGCGCGCAGAGGCACGACGTCAAGAGGTCGGCCATGGAGCGGCCGACCAGGACGGCCGATCGCCACATGGGCAGCGTCCGGAAGCGGTCGATCATCCCCTCATGCAGGTCGGTGCTCAGCCCGACCGCGGTGCCCATGGTCGACGTCACCAGGTTCAGTGCCAGCATGCCGGCGAGCAGGTAGTCGACGTACGTGCCGCCACCGGGGATCGGAATAGCCCCGCCGAAGATGTACACGAAGAGGACGGTGAACAGCACCGGCTGGATGGTCACGTCCGAGAGCTGCATCGGCTCCCGCGAAATGTGGACCAGGTTCCGGCGCGTCATCGCCCACGTGTCGGCGAGCGGGCCCAGAAGCCGTTGAGAGGACCTCGCCCGCTGAGCGGTCGCGGTGGGGGTGAGTGTCGTCGTGGTCATGCTCGTGCTCCCTCCAACGCGCGCCCGCCAACGCCGTCGCTGGCGACCGTTTCGCCTTTGCCCTTGCCCTGGCCGTCGCCCTCGCCCTCGCCCGCAGCGCCACCGACTTCCTCTTCTTCGATGTGCCCACCGGTCAACGAGAAGAACACGTCGTCGAGCGAAGGCTGGCGCACCTCGATGTTGTCCACGAGCACACCCGCGGCATCCAAAGCCCGCACCACCGCCGTCGCCAGGCCGGGAGAAGCGTCGACCGGGGCGGAGAGCCGCCTCCCGTCGTCGGACGAGTCCACCTTCCCTGCCACCAGAGGAGCGATAGCGCCCACTGCATCGGCGTGCGGAATAGCCAGAGTCACCTCCAGGTGCGCGCTCCGGCTCGCCTCTTTGAGCTCCTGTGGAGTCCCGTCGGCGATCACCATGCCGTGGTCGACGACCACGATCCGGTGCGCCAACGCATCGGCCTCGTCGAGATACTGCGTCGTCAACAACACGGTCACGCCCTCGTCGAGCAGATCCCGCACCGCGTCCCACACCCGCTGGCGGCTCACCGGGTCGAGACCGGTCGTGGGCTCGTCGAGGAACAGCACCGGCGGCCGGGTCATCAACGAAGCGGCCAGGTCCAGCCGGCGCCGCATGCCGCCCGAGTAGCCCTTCAGCACCCGGTCGGCGGCGTCGGTCAGCTCGAACTGCGCCAGCAGCTCCTTGGCCCTGGCCCGCGACTCGGACCGGCTCAGGTCGGACAGCTCGCCGACCAGGACGAGGTTCTGGCGCCCGGTCAACAGCGCGTCGAGCGTCGCGTCCTGGGCGGCGACGCCGATGTGGCGCCGCACCTCGCCCGGGTGCTTCACGACGTCGATCCCGGCCACCAGGGCGCGCCCGGAGTCGGGGAGCGCCATCGTGGTCAGGATGCGCACCGCGGTCGTCTTGCCGGCCCCGTTCGGCCCGAGCAGCCCGAGGATGGTCCCGGCGGGGACGGCGAAGTCGACCCCCGCCAGCGCCTGGGTCGACCCGTAGCGCTTCGTCAGGCCCTCGGCCTGAATCATCGTTTCGTCCACCATGGACATAGGCATGGACTTCCTTACCTGTCGTTAAGTAGAATGCTTACGCGACCGCATGGTAAGTCGATCACTTACCTGCCGTCAAGTAGACACGACGGACGGAAACTGAAAAGCCGGACAAAAAGACCGGACGAAGCAGAGGACATCGGAACACAGGACATGACATCGGAACACAGGACATGACCCAGATCGCCCCCATCGAGAACCTCCCCGTCCGGCGCCCGGCCGACCCGACTGAACAGCCGCCCGAAGACGACGACCCCCCGCCGGAGGCCGCCCAAGCCGACCCCGCGACCACCGTCACCGTCGTCTCGACCCCCACACCCACCCACAACACCCGCGACCGCATCCTCGATGTGGCCCTCGACCTCTTCATCGAGCAGGGCTTCGACGGCACGAGCCTCAGAGAGATCGCCGAGCAGCTCGGCGTCACCAAGGCCGCGCTCTACTACCACTTCGAGTCCAAGGACGACATCCTCATGGCGCTCCACATGCGCCTGCACGAGTTCGGCAAGGTCGCCCTCAGCAAAATGCAGGACGGGCCGGTCAGCCTCGAGCAGTGGGGCAAGCTCCTCGACGAGGTCCTCGGCCAGATGCTGGCGCAGCGCAAGATATTCCTCATGCACGAGCGGAACCAGGCCGCCCTCGAGAAGTTGCACCGGGAAGAGCACGACCAGGAGCACGAGGACATCCAGAACCAGTTCCGCCGGGTCCTGGCCGACGACCGGCTGTCCTTGCGGGACCGGGTCCGCATGGCGGCGTCGTTCGGCGTCGTCTTCTCGAGCGTCTTCCTCTCCGGCGGTGCCTTCGACGTCGCGACGGACGCCGAATTGGGGGACATGCTCCGCGAGATCGTCCGGGACGTCGTACAGGGATGACCGGATCGGCTCCAGCCCACACCCACCCCTTCACGCTCGCCATCGACATCGGCGGCACCGGGCTCAAGGCCAGCGTCCTCGATTGCGACGGAGACATGGTGGCCGACCGGGTGAAGATCCCGACGACCTATCCGATGCCGCCTGAGCGCATGGTCGAGAAGCTCACCGGACTCGCGAACAAGCTGCCCGAAGCGGACCGCATCTCGGCCGGCTTCCCCGGGATGGTCCGCCTGGGCCAGATTCTGAGCGCGCCGCACTTCGTGACCAAGAAGGGACCCGGGACCGAGACCGTGCCCGAGCTGGCCGACGCCTGGGCGCGCTTCGACCTCGCCGCCGCGCTCTCGCAGTCGATCGGCAAGCCGTGCCGCGTGGCCAACGACGCCGACGTCCAGGGAGCGGCCGTCGTGGGTGGCAAGGGCTTCGAGACCGTCATCACTCTCGGGACGGGGCTCGGCACGGCGTTCTTCATGGACGGCAGGCTGCTGCCGCACCTCGAGATCTCACACCTGGAGTTCCGCAACAAGGAGTCGTTCAACGAGCGGCTGGGGGAGGCCACCCGCAAGAAGATCGGCGACGAGCGCTGGAACAGCCGGGTCCGGAGAGCCATCGCCTATCTCGATGCGTTGACCTTCTTCGACCACCTCTACATCGGAGGCGGCAACGCCCCCCGGGTCAACCGGCGTGACCTCGGCCCGGTGCTCGAGCGCATCACCGTGGTCGACAATTCGGCGGGCATCCTGGGCGGCATCAAGCTCTGGGACGAGGACCACGTCGGCGTCTGACCACGCCGCACTGACCTGCCGCCGGGCTTCTGGAGCGGGTCATGTCGTGTGTGAGAATGACTTCGTTCGTCCCCGAGAAGACTTTGCTCCTGCCTGAAACGTTCCTGCCTGAGAAGGAGACGCTATGACCGCTGTCGACACCGAGCCTCTCGCCTGGGACCCGATCGACGAGAAGTACAAGGCCGACCCTCACTCCATCTGGAAGCGCCTGCGTGACGAGGCGCCTTGCTACTACAACGCCGAGCGCGACTTCTACGCGCTGAGTCGCTTCGCCGACGTGGACGCGGCCAGCCGCGACCCCAAGACGTTCAGCTCGGCCCACGGCACCGTGCTCGAGATCATGACGCCAGACCCGACGGAATCCCAGGAGATCATGATCTTCATGGACCCGCCCGAGCACACCCGCTATCGCCGGCTGGTGTCCAAGGCATTCACCCCTCGCCGGATGGCCGGCATGGAGGCGGACATCCGCAAGCTTTGCGTGGGCCTGCTCGACGCCCAGGTCGGGAAGAGCTCGTTCGACCTCGTGCAGGATTTCGGCGCCCGGGTTCCGGCCTACGTGATCGCCGCGCTGCTCGGCGTACCCGAAGAGGACCGGGACATGTTCCGGCGCTGGATCGACGAGTCGTTCCATCTCGACCCCGACACCGGCATGTCCAACGATCTGTCGGCCGCGGCGATGATGAAGACCCTCGAGTACGCGAACGAGGCGATGTCCGAGCGCGAGCGCTCGCCCCGAGACGACATGTTCACCGACCTGCTGAACGCGGAGATCGTCGACGAGGACGGCGAGCTGCGGAAGCTGACGAGGGCGCAGTCGACAGGCTTCGCCATCCTCATCGGCAGCGCCGGCACGGAGACGGTGGCCCGGCTCATCGGATGGGCGGGCGTCACCCTCGCCGCCAACCCGGACCAGCGGGCCGAACTGGCGGCCAACCCCGAGCTCCTCTCGAACGCCGTGGAGGAGCTGCTCCGCTACGAGGCGCCGTCCCCGGTGCAGGGCCGTTGGAGCACCGCCGAGTCCGAGTTCCACGGGACGACCATCCCGGCTAACTCCAAGGTGATCATGATCACGGGCTCGGCCGGCCGGGACGAGCGTGCCTTCCCCGATGCCGACCGGTTCGACATCCACCGGAAGATCGACCACCACGTGTCGTTCGGCTACGGCATCCACTTCTGCCTCGGCGCCGCGTTGGCCCGGATGGAGGGTCGGGTCGCTCTGGAAGAGGTCCTCAAGCGCTTCCCCGAATGGTCGGTGAACTGGGACGAGGCGGTGCCCCTCCACACGAGCACGGTCCGCGGCTACTCGAAGCTCCCGATCTCCGTCTGACGCTCCCGATCTCCGCCTGACGAAATCCTGACCTGGGCATTCCCCGCCCTTTGGGCGTCTTCCGGGGTCCGGTACACTGGCTGACTCACACCCAGCGCTCGTAGCTCAACGGACTAGAGCATCTGACTACGGATCAGAAGGTTGGGGGTTCGAATCCCTCCGAGCGCGCAGAGATAAGTCCAGTTCAGAGCGGTTTTCCACAGATCGCTTGAGCTCAGAAACAGCCCCGTGAGAACATCGTGAGAACCAAAATGTTCTCAACAGGTGTCGGAAGGGGTCGCCATGCCCGCCAGACCACCGGGCGTGTACCAGGACGCCAGGGGCAAGTGGTACTTCAAGGTCACCGTTGGCCAGGATCCGCTGACCGGCCGCCGTAACCAGATCACCCGGCGTGGTTTCCAGACCATGGCCGAGGCCGCCCGTGAGCGCCGGGAGGTCCTGGCCAAGGTCGACCGCGGCCAGCTCGCTGCCTCTCCGGCCGGCCTGAAGGTCAACGAGCTCCTCGACCTCTACCTCGACGGGATCGACGCCGACCAGAACCTGGCGCTGAAGACCCGCTTCGACTACCGCCAGTACGCGGACGACTACATCCGGCCCTACATCGGCGATCGACGGGTCCGGGACGTCACGCCCGAGGTCATCCTGGCCTGGCAGCGCAAGCTCCTGAAGGAAGGGGGCGCCAAGCGGAAGATGGGCAAGGACGGCAAGCCCGGGCCGGGGAAGCCGCTGTCGCCGAACACCGTCAACCGAATCCGAGCCCCGCTCTCTGCCACCTTCAAGTTGGCGGTTCAAGCCGGCATGATCCCGATCAACCCGCTCCTGCAGGCTCCCCGCCCCAAGCCGCAGCGCAAGATCCCGAAGTACTGGTCACCCGAGGAAGCCCGGAAGTTCCTCGCGCTGATGGAGGGTGACCGTACCTGGCCGATATGGGCCTTCCTCCTCGGTTCCGGTCTGCGCATCGGCGAGCTGGTCTCGCTTGCGCTGGCCCAGCGTGGATCTGAAGAACCTCCGGGTGCGGATCGTGGACTTCGTCTCCACCCTCGGGTACGACATGATGCCCTCGAGCGGCAAGAGCCGGGATTCGATCCGGACGGTCGATCTCGACGACGGGCTTGCCGACGTCCTGCGAAAGCAGAAGGTGCTGCAGAAGACCGAGCGCCTGGCGGCGCCCGAATGGATCGAGTCCGACTTCGTCTTCACCAGGCCCGGCGGCGGTCAGTACCACCCGATGAACCTGTCCCGGCTCTTGGCCACATACACCACCGAGTTGGACGTCCCGCGGCTGACCGCGCACGGACTTCGTCACACCAGCGCCACACTCATGCTCGCCAGCGGCGTCCCGCCGAAGGTGGCGGCCGAGCGTCTCGGGCATGCCGACGCGACGCTGTTCACGAATCTCTATAGCCACGTCACGCCCACGATGCAGCGCGAAGCAGCCGAGAAGATCGGCTCCCTTCTGTTTGGCGAGGATCGATAACGCTCTCGGGCGTCCCTGAAGCTCACCCCAACGGAGCAGTCCGTCGACCATCATCCACTCTGTGCCACCGGGCACTTAGGGCCGGCCGAACATTTGTTCGGCCGGTGATGGATGGATCGTGTAGCTCCATTCGCCGTGGAACTCGTGGCGGGGAGTGGCACAGCCGCAAGTTGCTTGTTGGTGATCCTGACCCTGCCAACGGGTAGGAAGCACGGGAGCATGACGGACCCATTTGACGACTCCCTCCCGCAGTGCCCGACCCATTTTGCGCTTAGCTGGCTCGGCGGCGAGCAGAAGCGGTGGACCTTCGCCGGGTCGCGGGTCTAACCACAGTTCTGGTGATCTCAGCTGGCCACTCTCCTGCGGCGAGCGACTTCATCAACGCTACTGACCAGCGACGCCAGCTCGGCAAGAGGTCAATACCCGTGACGAAGTCCGGCATCTCCAGGCGCAGGGACTCAAGATCATTTTGAATCTCATCGAACACGCCACGAGTCTCGACGGTGAGCACTCTGTTGTCCGACTGGTTCGCGGAGCCAGTCCAGCGAAAAAGTGCATTGACAACTCGCAGCAATTCTGGCCAATCCGGACGGATAGGAGCCAAGGGTCCAAGAAACGCTGCAAGTGCTTCCGCGTCGATGAGCGAAAAATACAGTCGATTTCCGATCTGCTTCGATTGCAGAACACCAGCTTGCGTAAGGGACTCGCAAGCTTCTGCCACATTGCGCTTGGCGTAGTTGGTCTGTGTCGCAAGCATGGCTGCTGTTGATCGCTCGCGTGTGAATAGGAAGTGGCGCAGCACTTCCGTTCGCGCGCTCAAGCCAAAGACAGACCGCATGCGCAGGTAGATCATCGAACGCTCGGACAGTGGGCGCAGCGAAGAACGTCCCGTTCTTGTGAACCTCCGTTCAGTTGTGGCACGCGGCCACTTGGCCGTGGCACCTGAGAATCGATTGACAGTGGCTGCAAACTGCCCCCAAGCGTCGGTCTCTTCATTCTCGTTGTTATTCAACAGGTGCCGGAGTCGTACCGCTGACACGTGTCGCCAGTAGTCGCTGCACCAATTCATGACCTCATCACGCAGGCGCGGGTCGCTAGCAATCACTGATGGAGAGAAGACGATCAACGGTTCGGGATCGATCGCCCAGTCTTCGTGAGTCCTTCCCCAACCAGAGACTCCTAGCTCGGACCAGACACCCCAATAGAAGTTGTGGATCTCCCGTCGCAGCGTCTGCGCCGTGTTGCTATCCAAGTTCGTCATCAGATGCCTCCACTCCGAGACTCGCAAGACATTCCTTCAGCATCTGACGGAAGCCTTCCGAAATGTCGTGTGTCACTGTCCATTTAGCGCCAAAGATCAACTCGTCGCGAGTCGGTGCCAAGACCTTTAGGTCCTCGTAGTGCTTGTCGTCTGGCCCTCGATCGACTGCGGCATACAGCTTGAAGCAGATCTGGTCCACCCGAGCTGGAAGGTGGAGACATAACCCTCTGTACTGCCTCGTCACCAGCCGATGCTCCCAACCATCAGGAAGGCCAAAGTCCATGAGCGAGGAGGGACCCGTGTTGAGCCAGCGATCATTCAGCCCCAGCGCCGCCCCTACCTGATCAGCCGCTGCTTCCAATGGCTCCGGAAGAAAGTCCAATTTCTGGAAAGCGCCACTCTGCAGCAGAGCGATCACGTCGAGATCTCCAGTGGGGCGATTGATGAGCCCGAGCAGCAGCAGCCCGCTGCCACCAACCGCGAGCAGCTCAAACGGGGTTCGTCGCTCTTGGAGGACAGCCCCGAGCGTCTCTAGCGCCTCCTCTAGCGCTTCCCGTTGGAAGTCCATATCGAGCATTCTAAGTGCTCGTAACGAGCATGTAAACCGCTCGGTTCGAGCATTCTAGGTGCTCGGTAAGGCTGGGACCCTCCCGTGCTCCCTTACAGTAGTCCCTGTTCAGAGGCTGTTAGCGCCCGATAAGGTATCTTGGGCGTCGCATTCGTTAGGGTGCTCGTGGCAGGCACCTGATCTGCTCATTCCCAAGCGACAGGATGTGGCCCTCCAACCGGCCCGGAGCAGTCCGCTCCTGGCACCCCGTCCCTCCACGTTCCAAGACCCCTCCTCCACCGAGGGCTTGGGCCCGTGCCCGTCCGTGGGCAATGAGAGCCGCCGCGACGGGGCGTAGACCTTGTAGACGGATTGTTATAGACCCTGTAGACCTTTAGGCGGAGATCAGAGAGAGATGGTTCCGACGGTCGCAGCGGCCATTCGTGCCCTGGAAAAGCAAGCTCAATACGACCCGGACCTGGCCGAGGCCGTCGTCCTCTTGGCGCAGGGTACCGAAGATGGTGATCCCTTTGGGGCGCCACCCGAGTCGACCCGCCGTGCGGCGCAACGGGTCAACGCGCGACGGCTTCGAGCCCGGCGCGGGGCCGCCGATGACCTCGCACTCGATACGTCTGAGGTCGTGGCCCTTCTTCGCTCTGTCAACGACAGGCGCGGCGTCGATCGCCGGAGGAGTCGAGGCCAGCTTCTCGGATGGAAGTCCGGGGCGCGCACGCTTCATCCGAAGTGGCAGTTCGACCAGGCACAAGGAGAGACCTGGCCCGGACTCCCCGCCGTGCTCAAGGTGCTCGGAGACGTTGCTCCAGACCCGCATGTCGCCGACAGCATCATGAGGGCTCCCCGGAAGGATCTGGGCGGTGCCAGCCTTGCGGATCTGCTGGCTCGTGGGCGTCCCGAAACTGTGGTCCGCCTTCTCCAAGCAGGCGCCGAGCAGTCCTGACCACTTTTCCGACCAAGCGACCCCCGGGACTTCGGACCTCTCCCAGTGCAGGTACGTGGTGGCGGATCGACCGCGGGCACCCCGACGATTGGGATTGGACCCCGTACCCGGAGCCTCGAGGACGGTTTGATCCAGCCTCCGGGCGCTTCCGGGTGCGCGACGCGGCCAATCTCCCGGTCGTGGCTGCTCGGGAACGATTCCCCGCTCGCATGATCACCGAGGCTGATGGGGACAGCTGGGTCGTCCGGATCGATTCGGTCTCGCCGTCTCTCCATCTCACCCACCAGTCGAATCTGGACGCACTGAATCTCGATGACCGGGTGAGCACGGGACACATCAGTCCGACAAGTCGGTCCGATCCCGACCCTCTGCTCGAGACCTGTGGGCGCCTGGCCGACGCCGTCTACGACTGGTGGGGCGGTTCACTTCCGCCGCTGCTGTACCGGAGCCGCACCGTCCCCTCGACCGGTCGGAGCATTGCCTTCCAGGAGTGGGCGTCGGTCCGAACGCGTGTCGTCGGGCGATTGCGCGACGCCTCTTCACTGCAGACCGAGCTCGTGCTACGGGCCGGATTCACGGTGCCGCCAGCGTGGCTGGCATAATCCCTGGGCCAACCCGGCGGTAGTGCCGGCGGGACCCCCCAAAGTAAGGCTGACTCTTAGTAAGGGTTGTAAGATAACCCTTACTAAGGAGAGGCTATGGCAAGGGTTATCCGCAAGCGCTGGCCGACCGATCTCTCAGCCCCGACACGCCGAGACGCGAGAGGCTGCGAGTACGAGGCGTACCTACCCGACGCGCTGGCGCGCCGTGCCATCTTGCTCGACGGTGACGTCGCTGCCGACGTTGCCGACGCCGAAGCCGCCCTGACCAAGCTCAATGTCCAGGCCTCCAGCCTTGTCGACACCGAAGCTCTCGCCCGTCTGCTTCTCAGAGCCGAGTCAGTGGCGTCTTCAAAGATCGAAGGACTCGAGGTCGATCCCCGCAGGCTCCTTCGAGCCGAAGCTGCCCGAGAATTGTCGCCCGCCACGCTCGATGACCACGAAGGCGACACGTTGCATGAGCACGAGTTCGTGAACGTGTTGTCGCCGTAGTCGACATTTCGACTGGCGGTGGTGGTCAGGCTGTCGCCCGTGACCGGAGCTACTCGGCGGTCACCTCGGTGACGGCGGCCCGGGTCGAGGACTCGTCGACGATGGCCTTGGACTCGGCGAAGGCGGCGACCAGGGACTGGACGGCCAGGTTGTTGACCGCACGCGGCAGTCCCCTCGACACCTGGTGGATGACGGCGAGCGCGTCGTCGGAGAACAAGGTGTCGGCGCGCCCGGCGAGCTTGAGGTGGTGGGCGACGTAGTCGGCCGTCTCGCCCTGTTCCATCCCGGTCATCGAGTAGCGCAGGGCGACGCGCTGGTCGAGGGCGGCGAAGGCACCGAGACGGATCCTGCGGCGCAGCGTGGGCTGGCCGACCAGCAGGCAGGCGAAGGGGGCATGGCTGTCCATCTCGGCGTTGGTCAGCAGACGGATCCCCTCGAGCTGGTCGGCGTCCAACAGGTGCCCTTCGTCCAAGACGAGCACCACCCGGCGCCCGCGCTCGTGCTCCTCGGTGGCCAGGGCTTCTTGGGCCTGGGGGATAAGCGAGGCCCGGTGGAACCGGGGGATCCCCCCGAGCGTGGACACGATGGTCGAGTACAGGCCCCGGGCCCCGACGGTCGGGTTGCCGAGATAGACGACGGTGTGGCGGCTGGCGTCGATGCCGGCCAGCGCGGACCGCACGGCCACGGTCTTGCCCGCACCCACCTCGCCGGTGACCACTCCCACCACCTGCTCGTCGATGCACCAGGTGATCCGGGCCACCGCCTCGGCGTGGGAGCGGTGGGTGTGCAGCATCGAAGGAGCGAGATCCTTGGCGAACGGCATGCGGGTGAAGCCCCAGTGGGCCCGGAGGCGGTCGATGGTCACAGCTCGGTCTCCTCGTCGTCGTGGCTGGTGGTGTCGATCGGGTAGGGATGCTCGGAGCCGTCGAAGGCCAGCTGGGCGTAATTGATGGACCCGGCCTGCTCGGCGTCACGGCGGTCGGCCAGCAGGCCCAGGTAGTCGATGCCGGTGGACGCCGGGGCGGGAGCCGCCTCGGGACGGGCCTGGGGGTGCGAGTGCCGGCCGATGCTGACCGGGAGCCCCTGGCCCATCGAGCGCCCCTGGAAGCGGATCTCGACGGTGGTGAGGTCGAAGGGATCGAAGACCACGTCCACGCGCGACCCCACCAGGGCGGCGTCGACCTCAAAGGTGTTCGAGTGCAGCGAGACGGTGGCCGTCTTGGTCACCGTGCGGACTTCGGACCACAAGAAGGCCTCGTGGAGCGCCGCTGGGGTCGGCAGCGCCGCAGGAGGCGCGGACAGAAGACGCTCGATCGGGGGCGCAGCGGTCTCTGAGTGGACGCGGCGGTGATAGACGGTCTCGACCCATGCGCTGAAGAGCCGGTTGAGCTCGGCCACGTCGGCCGGTGGCCGGGCCTCGATCTCGACGAGGAACTGGATGCGCACGGTCTCGAAGACCCGCTCGATTTTTCCGCGGCCCTGGGGCTTACCCGGCCGGCTGTGCACCAGGCGGATCCCGAGGCTGGCACACGCCCGCAGCAGCTGCTTGGAGACCATCGCGGAGCCGTTGTCGAGATAGCAGGCGCGCGGCACGCCGCGTGCGGCGAGCGCCGCGCGCAACGCCGCTTCGAGCCGGACGGTGTCCTCGGAGAGCCCGAAGCGATAGCCGACCAGGGCGCGGCTGTAGTCGTCGATGAAGCAGAACAGGTAGGTCTTGCGCCCGGCGATGACCGGGCCGTGCAGGGCGTCGCCGGTCCAGAGGTCGCCCGGCGCGGCGGCCTCGAAGCGGCCGAAGGCCTGCGGTGCCGACCCGTCGGGGCGGGTGTTGAGCCCCAGGCGGGCGAAGTGCCGCTGCACCGTGCGCTCCGAGGGCCCCGTCGCCTCGGTGGTGGCGATGATCTGGGTCACCTGGGCTGCCGTGCGCCGCGGCACCTCGCGCTTCAAGGCCTCGGCCAGGTCCAGCAGACGCTTGTCGGTTGCCGGCTCGCCGGTGCGTGACGTCGGCGCCAGCGCCTCGAAGCCGCCGGCCCGATAGGCGCGGATCCAGCGATCGAGCGTCCCACGGCTGATGTGGACCGGTCTGCCGGCGGGCCCGGTGTGCGTCCGGGCAGTGAGCTCGCGCACCAACACGCCGCGCTGGCGGATGGTGAGCGCGTCGTCCGCCGCCTCGCGGATGAGCGAATAGCGGAAGAGCGCGACGTTTCGTTGCGCCTCGTTCATGAAGCCGATCCCTCCTCGGTGGGTGAAAGGAAGGACCCTTGCCGCTCACACGGGCTGCAGCCAGGGTGAGCTCGTGTTGGAGAGCAGGCCCCCGCCCGTGACCACACAGGCGAGCGCCCACACCGGCCGGGGCCCGAACCGGCGGACCGCCACGATGCCGAGCACGCCGATGGCCTCGACGGCGTCGGAGAAGTCCGATCCGCCGGCGAAGCGCCGGTCGTGACCCGGGTCGATCGCGTAGGCCCAGCGGGTGAAGTGCTCGCGCACCGCGGTGGCCAGTAGTGCGAACCGACGCAGCCATCCGCGCACAGTCGAGGTCGGACGGTCCAGCTCGGCCGAGACCTTGCGGTGGCCGAGGCCCCGGGCCTTCATGGTCAAGGCGGTGCCGATGACCTCGGCTCCGTCGCGCCGACGGGCCAAAGTGTCCTCGGGCACCAAGATGTGGGTGCCGAAACACGATCTACAGATCGAACGGCGGAACCGGCGTCGCTCGGTCCGGACCAAGAGGCGAATCTCACGTTCGATGCCGTGCCCCCAGGGCCGGAGGTTGCCACCACAGCCCGGGCAGCTCAACCGGCCACCTCGGAGCTCCGTCTCGACGGTCGGCCCGTCAGTCCCTACGATGAGCACAGCGGAGCTCCGGCTTCGTCAGGAAGGACCCTCTCGTTTGTCCGTCGAAAGATTCGCGAGGGGGTCCTTGCGCGTTCAGATCGTGCTCACGCTGGCGCCAGAGCGCGATCCTCAGCAAGTCCGGTCGAGCGTCGGCGCGTGATCAGCGACCGCGGCGCCGCCACAATGCCCATCAAGTCATGGTCACGCTCGGTGGCGTCAACCTGCTTCTTCGTGACCAACCACCGCGGCGCTCAACAAGAATTCGGAGACGAACCTCCTGACGTGACGGCAGTGGAAGTCCTGGGCAACATCGACGCCATGCAACATGGCATCGAGTCCATCCATACGGGTGACTTAATTTCCGTTGAGCTGATCCTCCAAATCCACAAACGGTTGCTTCGCGGATCACACCTCGAAGACCAGGGCGGTCAGCTCCGAAACCTCCAGAACTGGATCGGAGGCAGTGACTACAACCCGTGTAGTGCATCCTTCGTACCTGCGCCGCCCGAAGAGGTGGAACAACTCATCGAGGATCTCGTCGAGTTTTGCAACGAGGATTCTCTTCCTGCGGTAGCGCAGGCGGCCATAGCCCACGCGCAGTTTGAAACCATTCACCCGTTTGTCGACGGCAATGGTCGTACCGGTCGGTCCTTGATTCATCTGGTTCTGCGACGTCGCGGACTTGCTACCAGGGTCAATCCGCCCGTTTCCTTGATTCTTGCTACGCACGCCAAGGACTACATCGGTGGTTTGACTGCGATGCGATACCGAGGTCGATCCTCGTCATCCGATGCTCACAACGGGATCAATCTGTGGGTCAGCCGATTCGCCGGCGCATGCCGGAGAGCAGTTGATGATGCTGAGCAGTTCGAGCTACGAGCACAGGCAATCGAACAGGAGTGGCGAGACCGGCTCGGCAGGGTCCGCGCCAATTCCGCTACCGACTTGCTGCTGCGTCAGCTCGTCGGCGCACCAGTCATAACGGTGAAGAGTGCGGCCTTGCTGATCCTTCGCAGCACAGTTCAAACGAACGATGCGGTCAACCGACTGGTCGAAGCTGAGATCTTGAGGCAGATCACGGTCGGTCGGCGTAACAGAGCCTTCGAGGCTCCGGCAATCGTTGATGCATTCAATGACCTTGAACGCCAACTGGCGAGTCCGGGTGGAGACACACGCACTTTACGTCCGTCGCGTCCGGTCCCACGTCGCAGGACAGTCGTACGGTGAGCTCATGGCCCAGCGCCGTAGGCTCACCGAAGTGGTACACCACCAACGGGTGGGGCAAGCCCGGCAGCCCTCTCACGCCCGGCGCCGCCATCGCGTTAGAGACCGCGCTCGATGCCGGTCTCGACGGACTCGACACCGTGGGAACCGAGTCAGAGCTTTTCGAGGCCCTCCCGGCGCGGTTCACGCGTCGCTACGACGACGCCTTCTTCGAGCGCTTCGTCCCCGTGCTGCGTCGGGTGTACGAGTCGGCCACCGCGGACCCGAACCAGCTGGTGTGCACGTGCACGGCCGACGAGATCGCACTCGAGGTTCTGATGCAGCTGGCCAAGGCCTGGGCAGCCGCCGCTGTCGAAATGGCCGCGGAGACGCCGGGGGCCTTCCCGCTCGCCTCTCCCGAAGACGAGGCGAGCTTGTCGGACTTCCACAGCCTGCTCGTCGCCGACGTCCTGTTCCTCTGGGATTGGGAGGACGACGGCATCGAGGACGATGCGGAGACAATGGCCATCACTGGCATCGGGGACGCCTTGAAGTTCGAGCACTGGTTGGTCAAACTTCCTCGAGGCCTTCGAGCGACCGCTCTGAGCTGCGTACATCTCATCCTTACCTGTTTCGAGGATGGCGCTCAGTGTTGCATGAGGGACGGCGCCGTGGCGCCAGCAGCGAGGCATGTCCGGTAATTCTGGCGCTTCCGGGTTTGGGTTGTCTGTGGGTGAATTTGGCCGAATACCCGTTCGCTGGCGGCGCCTGGACCGATGTCGCGACGATGGCGAGATGGAAGACACGGACCTCTACCGTCACCTTCTCGGCATCACTTCGCGGTGGGGAGTGAGCCAGGTCGAGTTCATCTGCCCGTCGTTGGCGAAGAAGAACACTCTGTTCTCCACGCCCAATTGTCTTGCGCGCAACTAGGTCGAACTCCCGCCACGACAGCGGATGGAAGGTTCGGGTCACCCGGACCCATTGTTGGGAGCGCTCCCCATCGAGCGCAATCGACGAGGCGGTCCAAGATCAGGGCCGAAACAGTGGCTGAGCGTTAGCGGGATGCCGCTTGGCTGGTGCTCACGCGGTGACGCCCAAGGAGCCTGGTGGGCGTTACGCGACAGGTCGTGGCGAACGGAACAGCGGGTCCCTTCGTCGACCCGGCAACAAGCAGCGCCGGTTCAGGTCGGTGATGACCGACGCGAGCTCGCCGCGGGGTGGGCGCGATCTGGGCGCAAAGGGCGCGTATTCACCTGGGCTCGAGCCGTCGGCCATTGTCGCAAAATGTCCAGGTCAGGATCATTATCGCGAGAAAAGCGCAGTCCAGATTGTCTCTGAATAGACCCGCTAGGGAAACGTGCGACGGTTCTGGCAACTTTGTTGGCACCGTAGATGCAGCTTGATTATCGTGACTTCTTGAGGGGCAAGTCCGGAGGCTCAACTGTGAGTCAAACACCGAATGATCCAGACATTGGCGGAATCGAAGGTTTGGGACCGGGCCCCGCGCCTGAAGATCCTAAGCAGCCCTTCTACAAGCGCTGGTGGGTGTGGGCCATCGTAGGGGTCGGATTGATGGCTGGCGCCTTTGCAGCCGGAGAGGCGCTCGCTAACAACAACGGCGCGTCGTCCACTTCGGCGACTGAGGAGCACGAAGACGTATCGGCACAGCCGAAACGACTTACTTACACACGACGCAGACACACACGACGGAGCCACCGATCACAGTGCCACCGATCACAGTGCCACGGAGCACTGAGCCACCGAACACTACGTCTCCGCCGACGGCTACGGCCCAGGTCGGGCCAAAGACCACCTTCGGCAATGGCACCTACCAGGTTGGCACCCACAACGACTCCCAGGTGGCGCCCGGAACGTACGTGAGCACTGGCGGTTCGTTCTGCTACTGGGCGCGGCTGAGCGGACTGGGCGGCGCGACGAGCGACATCATCGCGAACGACATCGCAACGGGACGGGCCATCGTGACAATCGAGTCGACAGATGTCGGGTTTGAAACGTATGGATGCGGTACGTGGTCACCGCTTCCGGCAACGGGCTCGCAGGCAACAACAATGGGTGACGGCACCTGGGCCGTCGGCATTGACATCGCTCCAGGCACCTACATCACGTCAGGCGGTGACACCTGCTACTGGGCGCGGCTGAGCTCCTTCAACGGGGAATTCGGCAGCCTCATCGCGAACGAGAACGGGAACGGACAGGCCATCGTGACCATCGAGCCGACAGACAAAGGCTTCACCACAAAGGACTGCGGAACGTGGTCGCCGCTTCCCGCATCTGGGCACCAGGCAACGACGATGGGTGACGGCACCTGGGCCGTCGGCATTGACATCGCGCCAGGCACCTACAGCACGTCGGGCGGTGACACCTGCTACTGGGCGCGGCTGAGCTCCTTCAACGGGGAATTCAGCAGCCTCATCGCGAACGGCCTTCCGATGGGTCCGGCCGTGGTGACGATTGAACCAACCGACAAGGGCTTCACGAGCAAAGACTGCGGCACCTGGGCGAAGACCGGATAGCGCCGTAGTCGTCACTTCACGGCACCGCTCGGATTCCCACGCAGGCCGGCCCCTACCCTCTCTCTCGTTGCTGGAGCAGCGTGTAGAAGAACGGACGATGAACCAGGGACTGGTCCACTCCTGACAACCTCTCTAAGTACCCATGTGGTTGCCCGTTCTCAGCTTTCTTGTCTGAGGACGCTGCCTATCAGCTCAGTAGCCATATTGGCGGATCTGCTCTTAGCGTTAGCCCAGATACGGTTATCGGGCGGGCAGGGCGCTGTGTTGTCAAGGCGTTCGATTGAGAGATCGTCGTTGTATCTATTGGCCATTGCCCAACGCCGGGAATGGGTGAAGCTGCACCACTCCGCGCAGACTCTGATGCCCTGCCTCATATGCCCCAGCGCCAGCCCGGCTCAGGCCGACTTAACCCGTCCACGAGCTGGGCCAACGCATCACCTACGAACGCCACAAACGCCTCCCGGCTGGCACCAGGGCCTATCCCTGACGAAGATCGGCGATGTTGGGCTCGCCTGCCAGGAAAACCCGGGTGCCTGCACCGGGAGTGACAAAAGATCCTTCACGGAATACAATACATATTCCCTGCGGCGGTCGTGTCAGTTGGGAGGCACAATGACTAACGCAAAAAGCGGCAGAGCGGGTGATCTAAGGTCGCCAATGCTGGGCTCGGCGCGGATTCGTATTGCCGTCGTCATCATGATTGTCGGCATAGGAGCCGTGCTCGCCGGGTGCAGTTCGAGCCCCAGTACGTCGGGTTCTGGCACGACTTCCACCACCGCCGCGACTACGACCACGACCACAGCTCCGGCGGGACCGAAGACTAGTTTTGTTGACGGCACCTACCCGGTTGGCACAGCCACCAACTCTCAGGTTGCGCCCGGAACGTATCTGACTAAAGGCGGCTCGACGTGTTACTGGGAACGCTTGAGTGGTCTTGGCGGTGCTACGAGCGACATCATTGCCAATGACCTCGCAACGGGACAGGCCATAGCGACCATCGCGCCAACAGATGCCGCCTTCAAATCGACCGGATGCGCTACGTGGTCACCGCTTCCCGCCACGGGCACGCAGGCGACCTCGATGGGTGACGGCACCTGGGCGGTTGGCATTGACATCGCTCCAGGCACCTACAGCACTTCAGGCGGCGACACTTGCTACTGGGCACGATTGAGCGGGTTTGAGGGAGGAACCGACAGCATCATTGCGAACGACCTCCCGAAGGGTTCGGCCATCGTCTCGATTGCTCCAACCGACAAGGGCTTCGCGACCAAGGGGTGCGGTACCTGGACCAAGACCGGATAGATCTGACATGACTGATAGTAGTGAGCCATCCGGCGTAGTCCTCAAACACAAATGGAAGGCCGACGGTCACCGGGCAAGCTCATCGCTGACGATAGTGGCATCGCCATCGTGTCCTCGACCGTCAAACGCACCAAGACGAAAGGATTCTGGTCGAAGTCGACGCACGAGCGGATTGTCGACCACTACTACCTGGCCCGCTGGGCCGACGTGACCAACATCGATATCACCCAGCGGGAGGCCAAGCAGTTCGCCGGTTCAACCATCAACGCCACCTCGGTGGATCTCATCGTGGATACGGCCAGCCAGCATTTTCTGTTCGACCTCAAGAGCAATACCACGAGGCTCAACAACCAGCTTGGCCCTTATATCGCCCAAGTACGCAACCGGCAAAACTCGACTTGACCAAGTGTCGTCGACCGCCAAAGCGCGATCTGGGCGCGAGGCGCGTATTGAGCTGTCGCAAACTGGGTTGAACTGTCGCTAAATGTCAGGTCAGGGTCCCTATCGCATAAAGGTCCAGCTCCAGATCGTTCTTGAATGGACCCGCTAGGTTGAGAGTGCATGCCGCTCTTCAATAGCGACTTTCGTTGACGCGGACTCTTGGCGTGACCACGTCAACGGGGTGTTGATCGACCTAGAGGCGATTACGGCAGCCAACTGGTCCATCTGCTCGCGGATCAACTCGGGGGGCTGGTTGAGGTCGAGCGTGTGGGCAGTGATGCGCACCCGCGACCCACGCACGGTCCACGTTCGAGCGGTCTCGTTGCCCTTGGCGTAGACGAGGTGGGTCTCGTCCAGCCTGTAGGCGATGGCATACGCCAGAGCTTGGTAAAGGTCGGCTTGAGGGAAGCCGGCTGGCTTCTCGGCCTTGTATTTGGCATCGATCGCTGCTTCGATTACATCGCCTATTCGCCATACCAGGTCCGGCTGGATAGCCACGTCCGCCTGCTTGTCCAGCGTGAAACGGTCTTGGGCAGTACACCGGCCAGCGATCGCCTCAAGTGCGTCCGTCAGTGTGGCAGTGACGAAATTCTCGAAGACCTTGGCGAGATCCACGAGGAAGCCGTCGATGCGGAGGCGACCCGGTTGGTGCTTCACTGACCCCTTGGCCAGGATGATTTCCGATAGGGCAAGCGCATCGTGGTAGCGAGCGTTCAATCGACTTTGGTGCCACGCAGGCAGGGGATCCCACGCGGTAGTTCGCTGACGTCGATCAGAAAACCCCGAAGTATGCGCAACCGGTTTCTTATCTCTCTGGTCACCCCAGGGAGCATCAAGAGCGTAGTAGCCGCCGCCTTCAGAATCTGGTTCTCAGGGATGTCCACGAGGTAGTCGTCATAGCGAACGAGCAGCGGCACCGGCAGCCCATATTGCCTACGCAGCTGGTCGCCGACGCATAGGCGTCCACGCATGACTGTCTCGGCGCCCTCGATCTCGTGGTAGCCCTGGAGAACGCCAGCTCGGAGCGCCCGCTCACCCTGTGCGCTGATGCTTCGGCCAGGACCGGGACCAGCTCTTCGGCCTCCCCGAGTTTGATCGGACCCGGGGCCGTGAATATCGGGTGCCGAGACCATCCCAGCAGCCACAAGAGTTTCGAAATCGAGACCTTGGGACTGACCCAGACCGTCAAATCGCCCACCCGGACTACACCCACCTTCTGGTTGGCCCGCAGCTCCCACCGCCCGCTCCCTAGGGGCGTCGCGGTAACGACACCAATCGCTACCAGTCGCTCTGCCAGACCCTCGCTCAGAGTGCAGACGACCCCGGATCCACCCTCTTGGAGGTGGAGCTCAGTCACGGCAGCCCGGAGTGGTTCTCTGGAGCGGGCGACTCAACACCTCCTGACTCACTGGTAACATCGCGAGCGCCATCATCAGGTGGTGTGCCAGATACCTCTCCTGCAGCTGCCTGCATCACCGATTCAAGGAGAAGCGGCCGCGAAAGCGGTCCATTGGCCGTAGTAATGCTCCTCGAGAAGGGGGAGAATGTCCCTAGACGAAATGCGTCCAAGTGTTTTGACAGAGAAGGCTTCAGGGTCCTTCCGCCGCATGAAATACGACGGCCCGATCTGAAAGTCGGGATCATCTATACGTTTGTTGAGTTCCTCCAACATGTCGGAGGCGATAGGTGGTAGGCCGAAGTGCGCCGACCACTTGCGCAACAGCGACTTTGTTGGTTCGACCCGGGGATCGAGAGCGACGAAGGCGAAGCGACGGCGCATGGCGGAGTCGACTAAGGCAATTTACCGGTCGGCCGTGTTCATTGTGCCGATCAGGTACAGATTGTCGGGCAGCGTGAACGGTTGGTCTCCCGACGAGTACAGGAGCTCTACCGCTTCGTTGCGATACTCGAGGAGGAAATAGAGCTCGCCGAATACCTTTGCCAGGTTAGCTCGATTGATCTCATCGATGATCAGGACGAATGCCTGGTTGCGATGTTCGTTCGCTCGGCTCACCAGCTGACGAAGGGGGCCAGGCGTGAGTTCGAAGCCGACCGTCCCGGCATCGTTGTCTGCGGGCCGATAGCCCTCGAAGAAATCCTCGTAGGTGTATGCAGGATGGAACTGGACCAGCTTCACCTGTTCGGGCCCGACGAGATCGGCGGCGAGCTTGCGGGCGATGTAGGTCTTCCCCGTCCCGGGCGGTCCGTAAAAGATCACCTGCATGCGTTCATGCAGGAGGTCGCGTACTCCTTCATCCATTCAAGGCTCGTGAACAGGTCATGGGCGATCGCAGGGCTCGGATCGGACAGGTTTACATGAGAAGCCGTTGATTCGCCCGGCTCGCCTGACTCCCCGACGTTCGACGGAGCCGTTAGCTCGTCGATTAGTTCGATTTCCGCGGTGAGGTCGACAATATTGGCGCCGGAGGCCAGCTTGGCCGGAAGGGGTGCCGGCAGGTCGAGAAAGTCGATAGGCGCATCGGCGTTCCTCCATTCAACCGACCGTCGTAGATTGCTGCGACCGGCCTCCGACGGTTTCCAGATCCATTCACCCGTTACGTCGCCGATATAGATCTGATGTTCGCTGGTAGTAATGACCACATCTTCTGGCGTCATCTTCCTCACGAAGGCAACGATCTCCTCTACCTTGGACTTGAGCTCCTGGTGTTTGAGGTGGCTATAGCCCATCTGGGCGGTGGTGATCAGCTCTTCAAGCGAAGTGTCGTGCCCTATCGCCGGGAGCTGAGACGCCGAGAGGCTTATCCAGCCCTCCTCGAGCCACTGGGGCACGAGGTTCGCACCTTTCACCGACGAGCCCCGCACCAGCCAGGCACGCCGTCCATCAGCCTGCCGAGCCTCATCCCACTCCCTATAGAGCCTCTCCATCTCGTACCGGAGAGATCCTGCGCGACGGGGAATTCTTCGAGCGCCATTCGACCCTTGTTGGTGATAGTAGGAATTCCCACGACCATCCTTGAGTAACCAGTTGGCTTTGACGAGTCCCGTTGTCTGCCACAAGAGGGCATTGGCCCACCTGGTGGAACCGTTCGTGACCCGCTCCAATTCCTCTCCTGAGGGGGGAATCAGTGGTTCCACATGTCGCAAGACGTCGTCAATGAACGCTGTGCCTCCCGAGTTGGCGAGATAGACCAGCACTTCTCGGAGGCGCGGGTTCGTTCGTTCCTGAAGCGTACTCATATGCTTTCCTTGTGGCGCCGTCCCAAACCCGGTCGTCGATTCTACCGGAGTGCGAGTTCTCTGTGCTACACACGCGGAACTCTGACGTTTACCGCACCATCCAGTCAGCGGCAGCACGAACGGCGGTCACCAGCCCCTTTCCCGTGGAGCATTCTGCCATCAGGGTGACGGCCGGGCACGGGTCGCGTGTCTCGACACGGTATGATCGAGGAAGGGGCAGAACCGAATGACAAACGGTATCGACATCACCTTCGACTTCAGATCTGACACGCCTCCTGGAAAAGATGCGGACACTTACAGTCCAACGCTCGGGAAATATCACCAGTTCCTGTGGACCAAGCCGCTGCCGAGGGTAGGCTGCTCTAGCTCGATATCTCAAGACCTCCCGTGTATCTGCACCACGTCTCGGACCTCGGCGAATTCTGGCTGTCGAGCGATGCGGTGGTTCCAACCTTTCGGTGGCTAGCGCGGATCATCGATGAGATCCCAGAACAGAGCACGATGCGTTCATGCGCATCGGCTACACGATTGGCGGGATGATGGTCTTTCCGGGCAATCACGTCGATGGCAAGATGACGATCAACGGTTCGCGGATGCCATCCAGGATCAGGGACCGATTCGACCTAACGCTGGAGTGTGTCCGCCGGTACTATGCTAACGAACCCAGCCCGCTCAGTAAGACGCTCGCTCTGTACGCAGACTTCTTCGGACTCTTCGGCGATTTAGAGGGCTACGTAGACTTCTTCTTTCTGGAAGACCTGGTGAATCAGGCCACTTCTACGGTCAAGTTCATGATGCCCTTTGAAGACTTTAACACGTCCCCACTACCGGACGGCCTACTGCGTACCTGGAGTACCGCCGACTCGCCATTGAGTTCATCGAATCGCGCAATCAGCGAATCGCCAATTATGTCCGTACTGAAGCTCCGATGGGCTCGCCTGTGTAGGCGGACTCTTCTGGCGGGACGGGTCTAAAAACGAACCCGGTAGTGACCGGCACAGCAGGGCGATAGAGATGGGCGGATCGCCTCCGGAAGCTCGGACTTCCCCTACGCCGCGATTGACCGCGCCGACCTCGACTCGCAGTTCAGGTTTGGCGATTTCGAGATGGCCGCCTTTAACTGATCGGTGATTTCTTGTGGCAGTTCTGCCTCCGAGCACGCCGAGGGCCTATGCCCTTTCAACCCGACGGACGTCCCATCACCGGGTACTACATCCGCGACCT
>CAWGHA010000002.1:0-17722 GCA_963822265.1 uncultured Acidimicrobiaceae bacterium | reverse complement strand
CACCTCGTCGGAGGTGAGCGGCGTGCGGCGTGCTGGGTCCATCCCGGCCCGCCACAGGATCTCGTCGGCCAGCAGGTTGCCCACGCCGGCGAGGCGGTGCTGGTCCATCAGGCGAGCCTTCAGGGGCGCCGCACCCGCCGCGTGGCCCGGCGGCACCGACAGGGCGGCCTCCAATTCCTTCCTGGTGACCGTGAGGGCGTCGGGCCCGAGCCTGCTCTCGTCGGGCGCCAGCTCCAGCGAGCCGAAGCGGCGCGGATCGTGGACGAGCATCTCGCCCCCGTCGGCGAAGACGAACCGGGCCCGCACCCACTTCTCGTCGAAGACGCCCGGGCCGTAGCGGAGGCGGTCGAGGGCCTGGGCCCCGTCGACCACGAGTCCACCGGTCATGCCGAAGCGAACGCCGAGGGACGGACCCGTGCCGGTGTCGAGAACCATGAGCTTGCCCCGCCGCCGCGCCGCGGTGAAGCGGCGGCCGATGAGGGCGTCCCGGAGGCGTCTCGCCGTGGTGCCGCCACGGCCGTAGCGAGCGTCGACCATCCACACCCGGGCCACGTCGCGGTCGAGAGCCCGCTCGGCCAAGGTGCGGTAGCGCTCGACCTCCAGGATCTCGGGCACGCCGAGACGGTAATCGGACCCCTCCGGCCAAGCCGAATATGGTGGACCCGTGCCACCGGAGAAACCCCAATGGGCCGAGCTGTTCACCGAGGTCGTCACGTCGGGCCTGTGCACCGGGTGCTCGGCCTGCGTGATCTCGTGCCCCTACGACGTGCTCGGCTACGACGACTCCGAAGGCGTGTACAGGCCCTTCCACGTCGACGAAGAGGGCGGTCCCGACAATTGCACCCACGGATTGAAGGGCTGCACGCTGTGCACCCGGGCCTGCCCGCGCTTTCGTACCTGGGAGCCCGACATCGAGAACTACCTGTTCGGGAGGCCGCGCACGGAGGACGAGGTCTCGGGCATCTCGAGGCGGACCGTGCTGGCGCGTGCCACCGACGCCGACGTGCTCGGCACCGGCCAGGACGGCGGGCTGGTCTCGGCTCTCCTCATCTGGGCGCTCGAGAACGACGTGATCGACGCTGCGCTCGTCTCGGGCCTCGAGGGCGACGGATCGAGCTGGAAGGCGGTGCCCCAGGTGGCGCGCACCCGGGAGGACGTGCTGGCGACGGCCGGATCCCGCTACACCTACTCGGCCAACCCGATGGCCTATGCCGAAGCGATCGTGGGCGGCGCCGAGCGGATCGCCCTCGTCGGCATGGGCTGCCAGGCGTCCGCCCCGCCGGTCATGCAGGCCCGCAAAGCCGGGAAGATCGCCCGGCGCTTCAGCCTCTCCATCGGCCTCCTGTGCTCGAAGACCTTCGACGACGCCATCTTCCCCGAGCTCTTCGAAGAGCGCTACGGCCTGGCGCGGGCTGACATCGTGAAGATGAACATCAAGGGGGTCTTCCAGGTCTGGATGCGCGACGGCAGCTACCACGAGATCCCGCTGAAAGAGGCGCACGCCTGGACGCGAGAGGGCTGCAAGACCTGCCCCGACTTCGCCGCCGAGCACGCGGACATCTCGACGGGCGGAATCGGCGCGTTCGGCGACTGGACCCTGACCCTGGTCCGGACCGAGAAGGGCGAGGAGGTCTTCGACGCCATAGAGGCGGCGGGCGTGGTGGAGACGCGGCCGATCGACGACGACCCCGGAGCGGTGGCGCTTCTGGACAGGCTGAGCCGGGTGAGTCGCCGGCGCTGGCCCGAGACCGCGGTACCGATGCCCCGGCGGCTGCCCTCCCCCGCGCCGACTTCTTGAGGCCCAGCGGGTGGACGGACCAGAACGTGACGAGTTCGCCGCGTCCCTCGGCATTCAGGTGGCACGCCGCGGACCGGGCCACACGGTCGCCCGCCTGACCACCGACGGCCGGCACGCCAACCCGCACGGGACGGTGCACGGCGCGGTCTTCTACGCCGTGGCCGGCGCCGCCATCGCCGCCGCGGCCAACGACGAGGAGAACTCCGGCATCATCTCGTCGGTACTGGTCGAGTACCTCCAGCCGGCCGCGGTCGGCGACGAGCTGTGCACCGAGGTTCAACGGTCGATCTCGACGGACCGGGAGGACATCTTCACCGGGACGGTCCGCCGCGGCGATGAAGGCGATCTCCTGGCCTGGGTGCGCGCCCGGGGGACGCGGAGGTCCCGAGCCGGCTGACCGGCGTAGGCCCGGCCGGAACCGAACCCGGGTGGGCCCGCGAACGGCCACGACTCACTGCATCGGTTGTCCGTTACTGCGTTTTGGCTCGTGGCCGAATCTGTGGGGATCGTGTCGTTGACGCCATCGCCGGCGGGGGTCACAGTGGGCGGATGAGCGCAATAAGGGAGCGCACGGTCGTGATCCTCGCCTTCGACGGAGTCCAGCCACTCGACGTGGCCGGCCCCCACGAAGTCTTCGCCGGCGCCGGCCGGGCTGCCGCTTCGCTCGGCCGGTCCGGCGGGTACCGCGTCACGGTCGCATCGAAGGGCGGCGGGCTGGTGCGCGGCGAGAGCGGGCTGGAGCTCGGCACGGTGCCACTGCCCGGGCCGTCCGAGCGCATCGACACTCTCGTCCTGGCGGGCGGGAGCGGCTCACGGGAGGCCGCGGCCGACGGCGAGCTCGTCGGCTGGGTCTCGGCGACCGCGGCTCGCTGCCGGCGGGTCGCGACCGTGTGCTCGGGGACGTTTCTCGGCGCCGCCGCCGGCATCCTGCGGGGCCGCCGGGTCGCCACCCACTGGGCCCGGGCGGACGAGCTGGCCGCCTCGTACCCCGACGTGGAGGTCGACCCCGAGCCGATCTACCTCCGGGACGGGCGGATCTGGTCGAGCGCCGGGGTCACGGCGGGGATCGACCTGTCGCTCGCGCTCGTCGAGGACGACCTCGGGGTCGATGTCGCCCAGACGGTGGCCCGCTGGCTGGTGATGTTCCTGCACCGGCCAGGCGGCCAGTCGCAGTTCGCCTCGCCCGTCTGGGTGCCGCGCGCCGAGCGTTCGGCCGTGCGGGCCGTGCAGTCCCGGGTCGAGACGGCTCCGCACGAGGACCACCGGCTGCCCGTCATGGCCGAGGCGGCGGCCATGAGCCTCCGGCACTTCACCCGGGTCTTCACGGCCGAGGTCGGGGAAAGCCCGGGCCGGTTCGTAGAGCGCACGCGACTGGAAGCGGCGCGGCGCGAGCTCGAGACGTCCACCGCGACCCTCGACCTGGTGGCGTCGCGCTGCGGGCTGGGCAGCGCCGAGACCCTGCGCCGCGTGTTCCGCCGCCATCTGGGCGTGTCACCTGACGCCTACCGCCGCCGATTCCGCACGGGCTCCGAAGAGAGGACTTCCGCATGACCGCATCGATGCAAGTCGCCATCCCCGTCTTCCCCCGCTTCACCGCGCTCGACGCGGTCGGTCCCTACGAGGTGCTCCAACGCATCCCGACGCTCGACGTCACCTTCGTCGGGCACGAGCGCGGCAAGGTGCGCACCGAGAACGGCATGCTCGGTGTCTCAGTCGACGCGACCTTCGAGGAGCTGGCGGCTCCCGACGTGATCGTGTTCCCCGGCGGCGTCGGATCGCGCCCGCTCCAAGGCGACGAGCGCGTCCTCGCGTGGCTACGCCAAGCCCACCGGGGTACGCGCTTCACGACGTCGGTCTGTACGGGTTCACTCGTCCTCGGGGCGGCCGGGCTGCTCGACGGCCTCAGCGCGACCACCCACTGGGCCTGCTACGACGAGCTGGCTGCACACGGCGCCCGGCCGACACCCGAGCGGGTGGTCGAGCACCTCGACCGCCGGATCATCACCGCCGCGGGGGTCTCGAGCGGGATCGACATGGCGCTGCGCCTGGTGGAGCTGCTGATCGACGAGACCGCCGCCCGGGCGGCGCAGCTCATGATCGAGTACGACCCCCAGCCACCGTTCGACTCAGGCTCGGTGGCCAAGTCCGACGACATCGTGATGACCCGGGTCGTGGAGTACGCAGCCGCGCGCTCGTAGCACTGGTTCAGCGCTCAGCGCTCAGCCGCTCTCGCGCCGCTCCCTCCCTTCGAGTCCGGCCGCGGCCGCCACCTACCATGTCGTCCGTGGCCGTGACGTGCTCGTGCTGCTCGACGTCGGTCGATTGGTGGGTCAGACTGCGCTCGCATCCCGACCTGCCGATCTGCCACAACTGCCTCGCCGGGCTCAATGGACAGCGAGACGGCCAATTGCAGCTCATGACGGGATCCTGGGTGATCACCGGGTTCGAGCCGATTTTCAAGGTCGGGAATGTGGCTCGCTCCGTCGCCTGGTTCGAGCGGGCCGGCTTCGATACGTCGTTCCACGACGATACGTATGCCTTCGCGCACCGGTCTCGGGACCTTACGATCCACCTTGCCCGAGCTGCAGGCGACGAACATTCGGGTCAAGGTTCCCTCTACATCCACTGTCAGGACGCCGATCGGGTGGCCGAAGCGTGGAGAGCGGCCGGGATCGACGTGGACGGCCCGAGGGACGAGGACTACGGCAAGCGCGAGGGCTCCATCACCGACCCCGACGGAAACGTGATTCGCTTCGGTAGCCCGATTCGCTGAGGCGCTCCCCGTCGCCCATTCCCCAATCCGGGATGTGAACGACGGGAGTGACTGAGGGCTCCGACGACTCACCACCTCTGCGTCCTCGTCCTTCAGGAGTCGGCAACGTCCCCACCTTCGACGACCCTCGCAATCCGCCTGTCGGGCACAAGCCAGACGACAGCGACGCCGACGTAGATCGCGATGGCCACCCACGGTTCCCACAGGGCCACAACGATCCCTGCCACGTAGGCGACAGCCGAAAGCCGTCCCTTGCGGTCATTGCCAATCGCGACGGCCAATCGTGAACCCGGCGGGTGAAGTGCCAACAGCGCGCGGGTGAGCAGGAAGTAAGCGATGGCCGAAAGAAGCAGCACCAAGCCGTAGACGACCACCGGAGCGGTGTCACTCGGATGCTCACCGAACCACGCCGTGGCTGCGGGTGTCAGCGAGAGCGAGAACAACAGCCCCATGTTGGCCCAGAGGACCCGACCATCGATGCGCTCGACGACGTGCATCAGATGGTGGTGGTTGTTCCAGTAGATGGCCAAGAACGTGAAGCTCAAGGCGTAGACGAGAAGCTTTGGTACCAGTGGCTTCAGGTCTCCGAAATCTTGACCGGCGGGTGGACGGAGATTTAGCACCATGATCGTCATGACGATGGCGATCACGGCGTCTGTGAAAGCCTCGAGCCTGCCCTTTTTCACGGCGAAAGCATCGCATACCGATCGCGAGTGACCGAGGCTCGCCGCGACCGAGACGGCGAAGCAGCCGGGGCGAACGACCCTGGGCGCGACAACCTGAACGCGGATACGGACCGGGCGACATTCGTCGGTTGCGGTCTGGTGACGGCGACACCGAGTGGAATATCGGGTTAAGAGTTCCGGTTGGACGGCCTATGACGGATTCGACCATCCAAGCTGTCCGCTTCGACCGTTACGGCGAGATTGACGTCCTCCGAGTGGTGGAGGTTCCGCGTCCCCGTCCCGCACCGGGTCGGGTCATCGTCGACATGGTGGCGGCCGCCATCAATCCGGGTGAGGGGTCCATCCGCAGGGGACTGCTTCATGACCGCTGGCCCGCCACGTTCCCCTCGGGGCAGGGCAGCGACCTTGCCGGTGTGGTGACAGAAATCGGTGAGGGTGTCGAGAGTGTCGCTGTCGGTGAAGAGGTAATCGGCTGGAGCGATGAGAGGTCGAGCCAGGCGGAGGCGGTGAGTCTGCCCGCCGACCATGTGGTGCCAAAGCCGTCAAGGGTTCCGTGGGAGGCCGCAGGCTCCCTGTACGTCGCCGGCACTACTGCATGGGCGACGGTGAAGTCCGTAGGGCTGAAGCCCGGCGAGGTCGTCGCCATCTCGGGCGCTGCCGGCGGGGTGGGATCGATCGCCACGCAGTTGGCTCGCCGGGTGGGGGCGACGGTGCTGGGCATCGCCGGAGCGGGTAACTCTGACTGGTTGGAGTCGATGGGCGTCAAGGCAGTCAGCTACGGGGACGGCCTCGAGGAGCGTCTTCGCGCTGCGGCGGGAGGCCCGATCGATGCCTTCATCGACTGTTTCGGCGGCGGCTATGTCGACCTTGCTGTCGAGGAGCTCGGGGTCAAGCCGGATCGAGTGGACACGATCATCGACTGGGATTCGGGAGCACGACACGGAACCAATGTGGACGCAATGTCGACTGTGGACGATGTGGGTGCCGTCATCTCGGAGCTCGCGTCGTTGATTGAGCAAGACCAGCTCGCGGTTCCGATTGCGGCAACCTTTTCCCTCCAAGACGTGCGCTCGGCTTATGAGTTGCTCGAGCAGCGGCACACTCGTGGGAAGATCGTTCTCGTTACCGGTGAAGGCTCGCGTCCGGGGACCTGAGTACTCGCCGCTCGAGCTCCTTGATCTGTGAAACGCCTTCGACCCAGAACCGGAGTTCGGGCGGTCGTCTGAGCGCCGGGCTACGGTCCGACCGATGCCAGATCGCCGCACTCCATTCCTGCTCGCTGGCGAAAAGGAGACTTTGCTGGCCTTCCTCGACTACCTGCGAGAGTCATTGATCTTGAAGGTGGTTGACCTGGACGAGGACTCCGCTCGCCGATCGACGGTGCCGACCGGCACCTGCCTCCTCGGGTTGATCAAACATCTGACCCGGGTGGAAGTGATCTGGTTTCAATTTGCATTCGCCGGTGACGACGTCGTGATCCCTTCAGAGAAGATCGAGCCAACTGACTCCGTTGCTTCCGCGGTCATCGCCTATCGGGCCGCCATCGGGGTCAGCAACCGGATCGTGAGCGAATCCGATGACTTGGACCAGCTCTGCAAAAGGGCACCGACCACTCCCGAGCCCCAGTCGCTTCGATGGCTCCTGGTGCACATGGTCGAAGAGACCGCAAGGCATGCCGGCCACGCCGACATCCTGCGCGAGCAAATCGATGGACAAGTGGGTCGATAGATCCTCGGAAGACTCGGAAGATCGACGACATCTGGACCCAGTTGCATCCCGAAGTGGACGGTGAACATTTCAAGCGGTTCGCGAACGAAGAGTACGGAGAGCGGGAGCCTGGCGCGGCAGTGCGCCTCTAGCGCTGCCTGGGCAAAGCGGTATACCATCGACCTGAGACTCCTCGCAAGGAGGTGGCGGTGCTCCGACGAAGGACGCGACCTGAAATGGACCCGAACGTCTGGCGGACCACCTCGACGGTCGCTGTCACGGACTCCGTGTCCCGAAGTGTCACACATCGGCTCGGGCACATTGAACGTCAACCTTGTGCAGCCGGAAAGACGGCGAGGCCTCCAGGAGATGTCCCCCCAGATCACTCGTCGTTCAGCTACACGCGTACGCAGCGGACGTAGATCTGGGGAATGAACACAGGAACAATCAGAAACGGGGTGGTCAAAAGATGGCACGATGCCAAAGCATCATCGGACGCCGTGGAGTTTCCTTGGCCGGATTCGTGGCGCTCGTGGCGAGCACGGCTCTGATCTCTTGGGGATCACCTCTGGCCGCTGCCAGCGTCTCGCCACATCAGGCTGGAACGACAACGTTCACTGCGACCGCAATGGACAACCCATGGGGCGCAGGACTCACCACGGCGCCCGACCCGGGTGGACCGGGGGGCGGAACCGTTCCAGCCGATGTGACCGTTCCGACAGGCACCAAGTCCGTCACCTTTTCTCAAGTGACGGGAACTGTGTCGTATCAGCCTGGAGAATCCAATGGGCCTGACGGAATGCCTTATATCAACAACGTGAACATCTCGGCGTACGGCGGCATCTCCGGACTCAAGGACGGGAGACGGTTCTTTTACCTCGTCGGCGTCTTCCTCGATGGCGGCCAACCCGCGAGCCCACCGCCAACGCTCGACTTCAAAGATGATCATTCGTTCAAATCCCTGTCTCCGCTTCTCGGCCAGATCTTCTTCGTCGGCGACGGTCTGACGCACACGGGGACAGGTCAGACTCAGGTCTTTCACGTTCCGAGCGGTGCCACTGACCTCTATCTCGGATTTACTGATGCGACGAATGCACAAGGTGTATGCGGTGGCTATTACAACAATTCTGGATCCGTGAGCGGAGATGTCAACTTCAAGTTGTCGAAGTCGTAGTGCCAACGCCTCGATCCCAACCGACTGCGTTGTTCGGCCGCTCCCGGACGTTAGTTGCCGGAAAGAGCCTGCCTAATGACCTCGTCGTGGGGCAGAGTCAACCCCTCCGCATAGAGGCGGTCAAACTCGTCACCGAGGCGCTCACGCAGGACTGCGATGTCCCGTTCCCTGATCTTCCCTTCAAAGATCTCCCACTGGTCTGAAACCGCCGAAAGGAGCGCATCCGCCCCACCGTGCAAAAGAGCGGCACGTTCAGGCGCGCCAAGTTGCGTCGCGCAGCAGGCCAAGCTCAAGACGCTGTACGGGAGCACCCAGGTGATGCCGTCGAGTCGAGCCGACCGCAGTACATCTGATTGGTATGACACAGATCGTTGCGGGTCCCCCTCCTGGAGGAGCATCCAACCCAGGCTGCCGTAGATCGCCGCCGTTCGAGCATTCAACGTGTTCCCTGTCTGATGCAGGGCCTTACCCAAATGACGCCGAGCATCGGTGAGGTTGCCTTGGTCCATCAGGACGAAAGCGTAATTGTTGTGTATTTTCCCTTCCGTTTGGATGTCTCCAGAATGCTCGGTGAGGGCGAGGGCTTCGAGGTAGACGCCTTCGGCACCCTTGTCGCCGGCTTCGTCCAGGACATCTGCATACTGTTGGAGCACCAAGCCGAGGAGGACGGGGTCGTTGATCTGCCGTGCCAGTGCCACCGCTTCGGCTCCCGCAACGAGGGCCACCTCGTCACTTCCGTTGTCGGACAGTGCCCTGGCGTATCGGGACAGGACCTCGGCCTCCAGCGACCGGGCTCCGGCTCGCCGGGCCTGGTCGAGTGCGTCCGAGATCGTGGCGAGTTCAAGTCGACGGTCCAACAACCCGAGCAACATCGCCTTGCAAAACAGGGCTCTCGCCCGGCGACCGGGTTCGTCGTCCGGCCCGACTTCGGCCAGGGCCTGTTCGAGGAGTGCGAGTGACTGTGCCGGTTGACGGGCGTCGCGCCAATAGCGCCGGAGGGACCAGAACTGAGCAAGCACTCGTTCCGGCCCCTGCGGTGTTGCGAGGACGTGGGTGATGGCAGCTCGGAGGTTCAGATGCTCGGCGTCGAGCCGACCGAGCCACTCGACATAGGAGCGACCTTCGAAGTGGGGTGCGGCGAGTTCGCCGAATGCCACGTAGTAGTCAGCGTGCGCACCGGCAAGTCGATCGGCCTCGTTTGAGCCCCCTCCAGAAGCACCGACCTCGGCGAGCCGATCGGAGCCGTACTGGCGCAACGTCTCCTGAAGCCTGTAGCGGACATCGTCATTGTGGGGTTCGGCCACCACCAGGCTCTTGTCGATGAGAGACGCCAGAAGGTCGGCGATGTCCCAGTCGGGGATGTCGTCGAGAGCGCACACACGCTCCGCTGCCTCCAGGTCGAAGCCGTCGACGAACACGGAGGTCCGCCGGAAGAGTGCTCGTTCGGGACCCGTCAACAGGTCGAATGACCAGTCGACCAGGGCCCGCAACGTCTGCTGCCGGGGAAGGGCCACCCGGCTGCCCCCGGTGAGCAGCCCGAAGCGGTGCTCCAGGCGGTCGTGCAGTTTGGCCAGCGACATTGACCGCAGTCGGGCGGTGGCCAGCTCCAGGGCGAGGGGCATGCCATCCAGTCGACGACAGATCGAAGCCACCGAAGGGGCGTCTTTGTCCGTCAACTCGAAACCGGGGGCCTGGGCGGCGGCTCGCTCGACGAAGAGGGTGACAGCACCAGATCCGGCCAATTCGGTGAGGTCGTCCACGTGCTCTGGCGGCAGCGAGAGGGACGGCACCCGATAGATGACCTCGCCGCCGACTCGGAGCGGTTCCCGGCTGGTCGAGATCAGGGTGATCTTCGGGCATCGGCGCAGCACCGCGGCGGCAATGGAAGCGCACTCCCCGATGACTTGTTCGCAGTTGTCGAGAATGATGACACGGCTCTGGGTGGACAACACCTCGACCAAGGTCTCGGTAGCGTCCTTACCCGATTGCTCGACGATCCCAAGGTCGCTCAGCACTTCGGAAGCCACCAGCGCCGGGTCGTTTACCGTTGCCAACTCCACCAACCACACCCCGTCGGGACTCTCAGAAAGGAGGGACCGTCCGATTTCGATGGCCAGCCGGGTCTTGCCGACTCCGCCGGAACCAGTGAGCGTCACCAGTCGGTTGCTGTGAAGGAGCTTGACCACCTCACCGATTTCGACATCTCGGCCGACGAAGCTGGACAGAGGTTCGGTCAGATTGGTCGGGTTGCCCACCTCGGCGGGGTCCTCCGACCCGATGCCAGATCGAAGTGGCGGAAAGGCGGATGGAACTCCTTCCATCATCAGTTGGAAGACCTCTTCAGGTCGATCCATGTCCTTGAGGTGGTGCGAACCCAGGTCGACCAGGTTCATTCCGGACGGAAGGCGGTCACGGACGATCTCGGCGGTCGACCGGGTCACGACGATCTGGCCGCCGTGGGCGGTGGCCTCCAATCGTGCAATGCGGTTCACTGCCGGTCCGAAGTAGTCACCATCCCGCTCTTCGCACTCTCCGGTGTGGAGAGCCATACGCACTCGGAGCGATACTTCATAGACACCACGACCTGGCCGCCGTGGGCCGTGGCCTCCAATCGTGCGATGCGGTTCACTGCCGGTCCGAAGTAGTCGCCATCCCGCTCTTCGCACTCTCCGGTGTGGAGAGCCATACGTACTCGGAGGGATACTTCGTCGGGCCATACCTCGGCATGAAGGGCACGTTGTGCTTCCCCCGCAGCTGCGACGGCCTCCCTGGCCGACGCGAAGGCGGCGCAGAACGCATCTCCCACCGTCTTGAAGACGTAGCCACCCGATGACTCGATGGCCGAGCGCATCAGGGCGTCATGGCGCTCCAAGGCGGTGGACATGGCATCGGGGTACTGATCCCAGAGTCGGGTCGAACCCTCGATGTCGGTGAAGAGGAGGGTGACAGTCCCCGTCGGCGGCGCCATGTCTTGAATTCTTCCTTATCCTGATGCACCAAATCACGAGGTACATGCGGCGCCTATCCGGACAACTCAGGATCCTCGAGCGGAGACGTCAACTTCAAGTCGTAGGCTCGGTCAGAGGCCACCGGCTGGGGACCGAGCCGCCCGCCGCCCGGCGAAGCGGCCGAAGATCGTCCTGTCGCCGATGGAGAGCCCGCTGGCGTAGCCGAAGGAGCACACGCCGGCCGTGGTACGGCCGGCGGCGAAGAGTCCCGGGATGGCGTCGCCGCTCAGGTCGAGCACCTCACACTCGACCGTCGTCTCGAGCACGCCCAGGGTGAAGGTGGAGTACTCGCATCTCCTCCCTGACAGAATTGCCCGTCGTATCACGACAAGGCCCCAGCCGAACGGGGGCCTTGTCGCTCAACGATGATGCCGATTGTGGCTGGGAGGGAGAGGTAGCCGATTGCCTTAGGGGATAGCCGCTGAGGAACCTGTGTACCCGACCGGCGTGACAGCCACTGAGACGGAGCCGGCTAAATTACCACAGAGCGCTTCACCGCTCGGAATCACCAACCCGGGACTGAATGTGATCTCGGTCTCACCGCCAGAGGCCGGGGTGAAGACGTGGCCGTAACCAGGGGCCGGACCCGTGCAGGCAGCGTTCGACATGATCAGCTGGTAGTTTGCTCCCGGCGTGAAGGAATAGACGCTGATGTCAAGCGATGTCAGCACCAATCCGTCACCTGCTGGTGGAGTGGCGACAGCTGTCACAGCGCCCGTCAGGTTCACTTGGCCAGTCGCGTAGTAATTCGACGGTGTTGCCGGCGCGGTCAGCACTTGGCCGGCGGTCGAGACATCGGCCTTGTTGTGGCTCGTTCCCTTCGATGCCGGTGTAGGTGAGCGCTGTAGCAACGGCCGCGGTTGGCATTACGACCGCGGCGATACACACACCGACGACGAGCCAGGCCGACCTCGGCACGTTCTTGAGTCGTTTCCGTTCCATCTGGACCTCAAACTTTCTTTTCAAGGCCGTCGATTGGCGATCCGAAGGATTCGTTACGACGAGCCTGTTGTCTGTTATTTGCACTTACGCCTCGACGTGCCTCCCCGCCACGAAGCCGTTCGCCGGGCCGAAGCCTTGGAGACCAACGGTGTCGCGGTTTTGCCCGGTGATTACCGCCGATGACGTGCAGGACGCAGAGGCCCCCTTCGCCTCCCGCATGCGCCTTGCCTGCGTGGAAACCCTGACGTCCTCTACCAGCGCTGGTGCTGTATCCAAGCATGGCGGGCGAGACTGAAACCACGGGCATTCGCCCGTAGTTTGTAAAAGCGAACTACTGTCCGTCTGGATAGTTCGACCTTGGTTGTTTTGTACGCAACGGGCCAGATATTTCAAAAGTTGCTTGTTAAGTGACACCAATATTCGAAATGGCCCACGGCCGGAGGGACGTTGAACGAGGGGACACCGAACCGCAAACAGCGTGTCTCGGCCCTTCCTGCGGCTCGGGAGCGGCTGATCGGCCGGGAGTCGGAAATCACCGATCTCCTGCGGCTGCTGAACCGGGACGAGGTGCGCGCGGTCACCCTCGTCGGGCCGAGTGGCATCGGCAAGACGGCCGTAGCCGAGGAGGCAATCGCGGCGCCTCAGACTCAGACGAGGGCTCGTCACCGAGATGGTCAGGCTGCCACGGCAAGCAGGACCGAGCGAGATCGAGGCCCTGGCGTTCCAACTCGACGACTACGGCGGAGCGGTGTCTCCGCTTCCCCCATCTCCACCCACCCGTCGCCGCCGGATCGTGCTGGTCGACGGGATCGATTCGTCGTCCGGTACCGCCGGCGTCCTTTCACGAGCCCTCGACAGCGATCCCGACCTCACGGTGCTCGCGACCAGCCTCATGCGTCTGGATCTGCACGGTGAGCATGTCCTCCGGATAGGCCCGCTTCTGCTCCCTCCCAATGGCGTGCGGGATCCAGGTCGCGCTTCTCCGAGCGCCGGCCGTCCAGGTGTTCTGCGACTGCCTCGAGGCCGCCGACCCCGCTTTTCGGTTGACGTGTGACAACGTTCTCACGGTTTCCGCTCTGTGCGCGGAACTCGACGGGTACCCGCTCGCCCTGCAGCTCGCAGCACAGCCGTGTACGACCTTGTCGGTCGCCAAAGTGCTCGAGCTCCTTCGCGAAGTGGGACCGACAGCGCTCAGAGGGTGGGTATCCGTCATGCCTGGGCACTATCGGAGCCTCGGTGCGGCAATCGATGTGAGCTGGAACGGCCTTTCTGACAGTTCGAGGCTCACTCTTCGCCGGCTCTCGGTTTTCTCAGGTCCATTCACATGGGAGGCAGCAGCGTCGGTTGTCGTCTCGCGGTCCGCAGCGAAGGCCGAAGAGGCTTCGTTTGGAGCCATCCTTGCCCGTGACCTCGATGCCCTCATCGATACGGGAATGCTTCGTCGGGAGTCGCAGGCGGGACAGCCCCCACAAGATCGTTTCGTCGTTCCCGGACCCGTGCGATGGTTTGCAGCCGAGCAGACGGGTCAAAAGGAGATCGAAGATGCGCGCCGGCGGCACGTCGCCTTCTTCCGGACCGTGGCTCGCCAAGGCGCCGACTCCCTCTGGGCGTTCAGTTCCACTCCGAGGAGTGATCTCGATGCTGACTCCCAGGATCTCCTCGCGGCATTCGATTTCACCTGCGCCCATCATTCAACAGCTCATGCTCTCGCGTTCGCGATCGACTTGGAGCCGCTCTGGATCACCCTGGGTGGAGAACTCGGAGCGAAGCAGGTTGAGAAACTCCTCGCCGTCCTCCGGCCGGAGGACGGATCAGTCTTACCAGGAACGGATATGGGTCTCGTTGCCCAGGCGCTGACTACTTTTGTCGTGCTGCGGCTGTGGTCTCGCAATCCCATTCTTGGTGCCCCTGCCAGCGACCTCATCGACCAGGCAATCGAGCTCGCCAGGGCCGCGGGCCGCCCCGACATCGCCCTGCGGGCAGTCGAAGCCCTTGTCCACGTCATGGTCGCGCAGGGGCGGCATGGAGAGGCGAGTCGACTCGCCGAAGAAGGGGCGAGCTCGGCTCGCGAGGTCGGAGACGCGTTCGGGGAGATGCGTTTTGAGCACTGGCTCGCCGTGGCTGAGAACAATTCAGGTAAGCCGATCGCCTGCTCTCGACCACGCTATCGTCGCCCGAGATCTGGCTCGCGCGGCCGACGACGAGTACCACGTTCTCATGACTTCCCACGTCATGGCCGGGATTCCCGGCGCGTCCGACGATCCCCGTGCGATGCCACCGTCGAGCGACGAGCTCTTGGTTGTCGCCCGTCGTCTTGGCGCAGAGCGGGCCGAGGGAATGGTGCTGATCGCCGCCGCCCTCAAGAGCGCCATCATCGGAAAGCCCCAGACCTCGGCGAGCTACGTCCTCGATACCCTCGAGCTGGCACAGAACACGGGTGCGTGGTACCTCGAAGCATTGGCTCTGTTCGTCCTCGTCGCGGTTGCGACTGTTTCCAACCAGGAACGACCGGCGATCGAGTTGCACGGTGCACTGCAGGATGTGTTGCCGATGCTCCGAACCCGACTACCGGCTTCGGTCGTCGCCGGGTACGACGCCCGTATCGCCAGATTGGAACGGGAGCTCGGACAAAGCGAGTTCGAACAGCGGATCGCCCGAGGGCACGGACTGAAATGGACGGAAGCTGTGTCGTTCGGAGAACAGGTCGCCTTGCTCGTCGACTCCATGACCCTTGATGGTGCCGTCGGCTCAGAGGTCGGTCCGATCGCGTCCTCCATCGACACTGTCGCCGGCTTACCGCGGCTGAGCCGTCGTGAGCTGCAGGCTCTCGAGCTCATTTCGACCGGCGCCTCGAACAAGGAGATTGCCTCCCAGCTGAACCTGCGGACGAAGACGGTGATGCACTACACATCGAGCCTCTATCGGAAACTCGGTGTGCGGAGCCGGGCTGAAGCGGTCAGCGCGGGATGGAACCACGGACTGCTGAGGAGCGGCGAAGTGGATCGCCTGGCTTGAGTTGATGAAACATGGGCTCGTCAGCTGATTCCGCCTGGCCATCTTCGGTACACGCTCAGCGCTCGTCGACAACATCGTTTCCCACGTCTTCTAACAACACCTTAGGAACCGTCAACGGCGCGAACCCGCATCGTGCCCCTTCCGCACTCCAACCATCACCGTTACCAATGACACCTGCCACTCCTGCATCGTTCCGCTGTGCCTGGTCGACCTTTTTCACGCCCTCGAACCAGCCGCCCGCCGCCCGGCGAAGCGGCCGAAGATCGTGCTGTCGCCGATGGAGAGCCCGCTGGCATAGCCGAACGAGCACACGCCGGCCGTGGTGCGGCCGGCGGCGAAGAGTCCGGGGATGGCGTCGCCGCTCAGGTCGAGCACCTCACCCTCGACCGTCGTCTCGAGCCCGCCCAGGGTGAAGGGAGCGTACGGGGCGGGGCCGATGCGCAGGTCCACCGCCCCGAGCGGGGGAACGAGCGGGCGCACCCAGGCGCGTCCCTTGTGGAACATCGGGTCCTCGCCGCGGGCGGCGTGGCGGTTGTAGAGGTCGACGGTGGCCTGGAGGGAGCCGGGGGGCAGGCCGATCTCGGACTCGAGCTGCTCGGCCGTCTCGCACACCCAGCTGGCGGCGAGGCCCATCCAGTTCACCTCGTACGCGGCCTCGTCGACGACGAGGTAGATCTCGCCGTCTTGCCCGTAGAGCGCGGACTGCCCGACACGGCCCATGTAGGTGTCCTCGTTGATGAACCGCTGCCCGCGTCCGTTGACGAGGATGCCGTGGATCAGCTGCCTCGGCGGCGTGATCGGGAGCGACACCTCGCCGGCGTACATGTTGCGCACCGAGGCGCCGATGGCCTGCGCCATGCGGATTCCCCGCCCGTCGTCGCCCTCGGTGCCCACCTTGAACGTCCCGCGCACCAGCGGCGGGCAGTGCTGCCGCAGCATGTCGTCGTTGAAGATGAACCCGCCCGCGGTGAGCACGACACCCCTCCGGGCCCGCAGTGAGACCGTCTGGCCGAACCGTTGCGCCTGCACCCCCACCACCCGCCCGTCCTCGACCACCAGCCGGTCGGCCCGCGTGTCGGGCGAGACGCGCGCGCCCGCCTCGGTGGCGGCGCCGGCGAGGATCTGCATGAGCAGCCAGCCGGTGGACCGCTTCGTCTTGGCCAGGTGGCCGCGAGGAGCCGGGCGCGCGATCTGGTCGAAGGGGTAGGCGTCCTCGCCCCCCGAGTACACCAGGCCCTCGGTGCCCGATGGCGCCATGGACGTCTCGGCGCAGAAGGTCGGGTCGAAAGGCACGCCGCGGGCGACGAGCCAGTCGAAGTGGCCGAGGCTCGACTCGCAGTAGCGGGCGATCTTGGCCTCGTCGGGATCGGGGCCGCAGGCGGCCATGAGGTAGCGGAACATGTCCTCCACGCTGTCGGGGAAGCCGCAGGCCTCCTGGACCGGCGTGCCGCCGCCGAGGTAGACGATGCCCTCCGCCAGCGCGGCCGCCCCGCCGGGCCCCCCGGTGCGCTCCAGGACGAGCACGTCGGCTCCTGCTTCGGCCGCGCTGAACGCCGCGGCCGACCCGCCGGCGCCGAAGCCGACGACGACCACGTCGGCCGTGCTCTCCCAGTGTGCGACCTCGCCGGCGTCGCACGGCGTGACGTCGCTGGCCTCGCGCACCCCATCCTCCCCTGCGGGACTTGGCCGAGACCGTAGCCGGTCACAGGCGCGCCCCCTACTCTGCGTGACGGTGCCCCCCGAGGAGATCCCGCCCCCCGAGGTCGCCCGGCTCGCGCCGGGATGGTCGGCCACGCTGGCCTACCGGCTGGTGCCCGGCCTGACCACGTGGCGGTTGACCGCGCCCGGCGGTGCCGCGGAGCGCTACGCCAAGGTCGACACCGCCGGGCGCCGTCCCACCCTGCGCGACGAGGCCGATCGCATGGTCTGGGCCGCCGCCTACCTGCCGGTGCCCCGGGTGGTGGCGCTCGAGGAGTCCGGCGGCACGACGGTGCTCCTGACCGACGCGCTGCCCGGCCGAGACGCCGTCCACCCCGCCTGGCGCGACGACCTGCCGGCGCTGGTCCGGGCCCTCGGCCGCGGCCTGCGGGCCTTCCACGACGCGGTGGGCGACGAGTGGTGCCCCTTCCGCTTCGAGCTCGACCGCGCGCTCGAGCACGTGGCGCGCCGCGTCGCCGCGGGCGAAGTCGACCCGCGGGGGTTCCACGAGTGCCACGCCCACCTCTCCCCCGCCGCGGCACTGGCCGAGCTGCGCGCCGGCGCACCCGACGGCGAGGACCTCGTCGTCTGCCACGGTGACCCGTGCCCGCCCAACTTCGTGCTTCAGAGGGACACGGTGACCGGGTACGTGGACCTCGGGGAGCTGGGCGCGGCCGACCGGTGGTCCGATGTCGCCGTTGGCGCGTGGAGTGTCGGCTGGAACTTCGGCGCCGAGCACGAACCGCTCTACTACGAGAGCTACGGCATCGATCCCGACCCCGAACGAATCCGCTTCTACCGCCTCCTCTACGACTTGGTGTCGTGAGCCGCGTCGATCAGGGCGCGGGCGCGAGCGAAGACGGCGTCGAACATGGGCTCGGTCAGCGTGCCGGTGAAGGTGTTCTGTTGGCTCGGGTGGTA
>CAWGHA010000001.1:0-262119 GCA_963822265.1 uncultured Acidimicrobiaceae bacterium | reverse complement strand
CCCGAGGCCGTCTCGTTGGAGAACGTGGCCTGGGCCAACAGCGTGCCGGTCGCGCTCCACAGGCTGCCCACGTGGGTGCCCGTGTTCGTCGATGCCTTGTAGAAGCGGGCCCCGGTGATGTAGCCGTTGGTGTCGGTGGTGAAGGCCATCCCGAGGTTGACCGCGGAGCCGTCCCCCGAGTCGACCGTGCTCGGGGTCTGGGTCCCGAAGACGTTGCACGGGCAGCTGAGCGAGGACTCGGGCGTGGCCGAGTTCGAAGCGGCCGACGCCGGCCCCGACCCGACCGAGTTCGTGGCCGACACCTCGAAGGTGTAGGTGGTGCCGTTGGTCAGCCCGCTCAGCGTGGTCGAGGTGGCCGGCGGGGAGCCGTTGACCGTCACCGGCGTGCCCGCCGTCGACCCCACGAACGGGGTGACGGTGTAAGAGGTGATGGTCGAGCTGCTGGCCGGGGCGCTCCACGAGACCGTGACCGAGCCCGACCCGGCTGTGGCTGCGGTCACCGCGCTCGGCGCGGCTGGGGCGGTCGGCGTCGTGGTCGTCGAGAAGACCGGGTCGACGTAGTAGTTGCTCGCGTTGTAGGTCCCGGTCGGGAAGGCCGGCGTGCTGCCGTAGACGAAGACCCCGTTGCCGTTGGGGGCGTTGGCCGAGGCCAGCGCGTAGAGGGGCGGCGCGTTGAGCTGGTTGGCGAGGCTGGCCCCGACCGAGTAGTGCCCCTTGGGGGCGTAGTACGACACGACGTAGGTGGTGCCGGCCGTGACCGCGACCGGGGTAGAGAACGAAACCTGTCTGCCACCCCGAGGCCGTCTCGTTGGAGAACGTGGCCTGGGCCAACAGCGTGCCGGTCGCGCTCCACAGGCTGCCCACGTGGGTGCCCGTGTTCGTCGATGCCTTGTAGAAGCGGGCCCCGGTGATGTAGCCGTTGGTGTCGGTGGTGAAGGCCATCCCGAGGTTGACCGCGGAGCCGTCCCCCGAGTCGACCGTGCTCGGGGTCTGGGTCCCGAAGACGTTGCACGGGCAGCTGAGCGAGGACTCGGGCGTGGCCGAGTTCGAAGCGGCCGACGCCGGCCCCGACCCGACCGAGTTCGTGGCCGACACCTCGAAGGTGTAGGTGGTGCCGTTGGTCAGCCCGCTCAGCGTGGTCGAGGTGGCCGGCGGGGAGCCGTTGACCGTCACCGGCGTGCCCGCCGTCGACCCGACGAACGGGGTGACGGTGTAAGAGGTGATGGTCGAGCTGCTGGCCGGGGCGCTCCACGAGACCGTGACCGAGCCCGACCCGGCTGTGGCTGCGGTCACCGCGGTCGGCGCGGCGGGGCGGTGCCGGCGCCCGGCGTCACGGCGTTGGAGGCCGCCGAGGCGGGTCCGGTCCCGAGCGAGTTGGTGGCCGTGACCTTGAAGGTGTAGGCGGTGCCGTTGGTCAGCCCGGTCACGGTGGCGGTGCTGGCGGGCGGGGAACCGGTGACCGTCACCGGCGTGCCCGCAGTCGACCCGGCGTAGGGGGTGACGGTGTAAGAGGTCACTGTCCCAGGCGGCGGGGTCCACGAGACGGTGGCGCTGGTGTTGCCGGCGGTCGCGGTGACTCCCGTAGGCGCAGCGGGGGGCGTAGCCGTGGTCGTCGAGAAGACCGGGTCGACGTAGTAGTTGCTCGCGTTGTAGGTCCCGGTCGGGAAGGCCGGCGTGCTGCCGTAGACGAAGACCCCGTTGCCGTTGGGGGCGTTGGCCGAGGCCAGCGCGTAGAGGGGCGGCGCGTTGAGCTGGTTGGCGAGGCTGGCCCCGACCGAGTAGTGCCCCTTGGGGGCGTAGTACGACACGACGTAGGTGGTGCCGGCCGTGACCGCGACCGGGGTCGAGAACGAAACCTGTCTGCCACCCCGAGGCCGTCTCGTTGGAGAACGTGGCCTGGGCCAACAGCGTGCCGGTCGCGCTCCACAGGCTGCCCACGTGGGTGCCCGTGTTCGTCGATGCCTTGTAGAAGCGGGCCCCGGTGATGTAGCCGTTGGTGTCGGTGGTGAAGGCCATCCCGAGGTTGACCGCGGAGCCGTCCCCCGAGTCGACCGTGCTCGGGGTCTGGGTCCCGAAGACGTTGCACGGGCAGCTGAGCGAGGACTCGGGCGTGGCCGAGTTCGAAGCGGCCGACGCCGGCCCCGACCCGACCGAGTTCGTGGCCGACACCTCGAAGGTGTAGGTGGTGCCGTTGGTCAGCCCGCTCAGCGTGGTCGAGGTGGCCGGCGGGGAGCCGTTGACCGTCACCGGCGTGCCCGCCGTCGACCCCACGAACGGGGTGACGGTGTAAGAGGTGATGGTCGAGCTGCTGGCCGGGGCGCTCCACGAGACCGTGACCGAGCCCGACCCGGCTGTGGCTGCGGTCACCGCGCTCGGCGCGGCGGGGACCGCGCCCGGCGTCACGGCGTTGGAGGCCGCCGAGGCGGGTCCGGTCCCGAGCGAGTTGGTGGCCGTGACCTTGAAGGTGTAGGCGGTGCCGTTGGTCAGCCCGGTCACGGTGGCGGTGCTGGCGGGCGGGGAACCGGTGACCGTCACCGGCGTGCCCGCGGTCGACCCGGCGTAGGGGGTGACGGTGTAAGAGGTCACTGTCCCAGGCGGCGGGGTCCACGAGACGGTGGCGCTGGTGTTGCCGGCGGTCGCGGTGACTCCCGTAGGCGCGCGCCGGAATCGAAGGGAGCGTCTGGGAGTAGACGGGGTCGACCCAGTAGTTGGAGGCCTCGTAGGTATTGACGGGGAACGCCGTGGTCGACGCGTAGGTGAACACCCCGTTGCCGTTGGACGCGTTGGCCGAAGCCAGCGCGTAGAGGGGCGGCGCGTCGGCCGCTGCCGTAAGGCCGTTGAGCGTCTGGGCGTAGTGGCCGTTGGGTGCCAGGTACGACACGACGTAGGTAGTGCCGGCCGTGACCGCCACCGGGGCAGAGAACGAAACCTGCTGCCACCCCGAGGCCGTCTCGTTGGAGAACGTGGCCTGGGCCAGCAGGGTGCCGTTCGCACTCCACAGGCTGCCCACGTGCGTGCCTGTGTTGGTCGATGCCTTGTAGAAGCGCATGCCGGTCACGTAGCCGCTGGTGTCGGTCGTGAACGCGGTCCCGACGTTGACCGACGAGCCGTCCCCGGAGTCAGCGGTCGCGGGGACCTGGGACCCGAAGATCGTGCATGGGCAGGTTTCAGGCGCGGCGACCGGTGTGGCCGGGTCGGAGGCGGTAGACGAGGCGCTCGTGCCCACGGCGTTGGTGGCCGTCGCCGTGAACGTGTACGTCGTGCCGTTGGTGAGGCCCGTCACGGTGGTCGAGGTCGCCGGGGGCGAGCCGCTGACCGTCACCGGTGTCCCTGCAGTCGACCCGGCGTAAGGGGTGAGTGTGTAGGACGTGATCGCGGCGCCACTGTTCGACTGGGGAGTCCACGACACCGACAGCGAGCCGGAGCCTGCCGTGACGGCGGTCACTGCCGCCGGCGGTGCCGGGACGTCGGCCGGTGTCACGGCGGCGGACGGGGCCGAGGATGCGCTCGTGCCCGTCGCATTGGTCGCCGTGACCTGAAAGGTGTAGCTCGTCCCGTCGGTCAACCCCGCCATCAGGGCCGAGGTGGCCGGAGGCGAACCGCTCACCGTCACCGGGACCTGTGGCGTCGACCCGACGAACGGGGTCACGGTGTAGGACGTGATGGGGCTGCCCTGGGGGTCGGGCGCGGTCCAGGTCACCGTGGCCGATGCCGTCCCTGACGTCGCGGTCACCCCAGTGGGCGCCAGCGGCGGCCCCGCCGGCACGACCTGGGTCGAGTCCGCGGACTCGGGTCCCGTCCCGACGGAGTTGGTGGCGCTGACCGAGAACAGGTAGGCGGTGCCGTTGGTCAACCCGCTCACCGTGGCCGTCGTCGCTGGGGGGTTGCCGGAGATGGTCACCGGCGTCCCGGCGCTCGAGCTCTCGCCAGTGGTGTAAGGGGTGATGGTGTAACTGCTGATCGTGGTGCCGCCGTTCGGGGGCGCGGTCCACGACACGGTGGCGCTGCCGTTGCCGGCCACCGCGCTGACTCCCGTCGGCGTCCCGGGTGCGGACTGCGCCTGAGGCGTGACGGCGTTGGAGGGTGTAGAGGCCGCGCTCGTTCCGACGCTGTTGGTGGCGCTCACCGTGAACGTGTAGGTGGTCCCGCTGGTGAGCCCGGTGATCGTGGTCGAGGCGTTCGGGGTCTGGTTGGCGACGGTCACCGGTGTCCCCGCGGTCGACCCGGTGTAGGGGGTGACGGTGTAGGACGTGATGAGACTCCCGCCGTTGTCGGGTGCGGTCCAGCTCACCGTCGCCGAGCCGTTGCCGGCGATGGCCGTCACGTTGCTCGGCGCGCTCGGAGCTGTCGGTGGTGTCGCCGAGGCGGGCTTGAGGAGGAGGGCGGTCATGGCCCAGGGCGTCTTGGCGCCGGTGCCGACCGTCGCCGTGGCGGTGGCCCCGGTGTTGAGCAGCTGGTCCTCGGTGAACACCTCGACGGTACTGACCGGCGAGACGTTCGAGCGCGCCGTCCATCCGGTTCCGGCAGTGAGCGTGTCGCTGTAACCCGAGTCGGCGTAGAGACCGAGGGCGAGCTCGTTCGTGTGACCGGCCGCTGCGGTCGCCCCGGAACTGACCGTGGCCGCGCTGGAGCCGGTGGTTCCGCTCGCACTGGTCGACGAGTCGAGGACGGCGGCCCCGTTCGCCGTCGAAAGGCCGGCGTACTCGAGCGCGGTGATCCCCATGTCGGACGCGGCGTTGGCCGTCGCCGTGATCGTGGGCTGGGTGCCCCCGCTGTAGGTGACTACCGCCGTCCACACGGTCATGGCGGTGCCGTCGGGTGCGGTCGTGGAGGAGAGCTCGGTGAAAGTGTCTCCCGCCGTGTCGGTGACACCGGTGACGCTCGGATTCGAGCCGTTGTATGCCGCCACCTCGACCAGTAGGCGGTTCCCGGCGGTTACCGGGCTCGACGACTGAATCGAGATGCTCTTGACAGACGACGCCTGGGCCCCTGCCTGCTGGACGAACACCGGTGGCGCCGTGGCACTCGGGGTTACCGCGTTGGACGGCGCCGACGCGGCAGCCGACCCGGCTGGGTTGGAGGCCGTGACCTTGAACGTGTAGGAAGTGCCGTTGGTCAGGCCCGGTACCGTCGCCGTCGTTGGCGCCGGCGAGCCGGTGACCGTGGTTGTCGCCTGCGCGGTGCCCGCTACGTACGGCGTGATGGTGTAGCTGGTCGAAGGGCCGCCGGTCGTCGGGGCGGACCAGGCCAGCGTCGCCGATGAGTACCCGGCGGTGGCCGTCACGTTGCTGGCCGCCCCGGGTGCGGGCTGTGGGGTGAAGGAGACGTCGACCCAGTAGTTGGTGCCGGTGTCGGCGTTGGCGGGGAACGTGCTGGAGCTGCTGTCGGTGTAGACGCCGTTCCCGCCGTTGGTCGCGGTGCTCCTTACGGCGTGCAGCGGCGGGCTGTCGGCGACGGTCGGACCCATGGTGGCGGGCTGCGGGTTCTCGTAGAGGTAGTAGTCGTCGTCGGCGGTGTGGCCCTTCGGGGCGAAGTAGGACGCGACGTAGGTGGTGTTCGGCAGGATCGGAACCGGTTTCGAGAAGCTCACGGACTGCCAACCCGACGTCGACTCGCCGGTGAAGGTGGCCGACGCGAGCAGCTGGCCGCCGGCCGTCCAGAGGTTGCCGATGTGGGTCCCGGTGTTGGCCGTCGACTTGTAGAACTTGATCCCGTTGATGGTTCCGTACACGTCGGAGGTGAATTTCACCCCCACCTCGACCGGCGAGCTGCTACCAGAGTCGGTGACGGTCGGGGTGAAGCCCGAGCCCCAGATGGAGCAGGGGCAGTTGATGTCGACCTTCTCGGCATCGGAGGGCGTCTCGATGTTGCCGCTGTCGTCGGTGGCGCGCGACTCAATGGTCGCGGTCGGGCTGCCGTGCGCGCCGGGCCAGTTGTAGGTCCAGGTGGAGGACGTGCCAGGGGTGAACGTCGTCGCCGGGTGCCAGGTGTTGCCGCCGTCGGTCGAGACCTCGACGCCAGCCACCACCCCGCCGTTGTTGTCGGTGGCGGTCCCGGTGATGGTGACCGGGGCGCCGTCGGTGAGCGTGGCGTTGGGAGCGGGCGAGGTGATCGTCGAGGTGGGGGGTCCGGTGGCGCTGGAGGGCGAGCCCGGCACCAGGCCGGCGGTGAGGGTGGCCGGTTGCGCGCCCATGAGCGCGAACAGATTGACCGTGAACTGCTCCATGTTCGGGTCGGGCGCGGCTCCCACCGGGTTGGAGCTGGCGAGCCCGTAGGCGAACTGGACGGTGCCGGCACCGAAGACGTAGGCCCCGCTGGCCGCTTTGTACAGGCTCAGGTGATGGGTGACCGTCGCCGGCACCACATTGGTCCCGTAGTCGTCGAAGACCTGGTCGGGGGTGCTGGCGTTCTCGGTGGTCGAGGACAGGTCGATCTCGCCCGGTGGCCGGAACCCGTTGTCGGCGTCGATGTCCCACTCGTAGCCGAGGGTGCCGATTTGCTGCCCGACATTTACTGGAGGGCCGAGGGTGACGGACTGGCCGGGCTGAAGTTTGGCCACCGCCGTGTTGCGCCAGAGCAGCTCGGACGCGTACTGCGACGGCACCTGGATATCGGTGGTGCCTTCGTTGACCGCGAAGTACTGACCCGTGAGCGAGTTCCCCGGATCGTCGCCGTCGGCGGGCGGGCTGAAGCGCGGGTCCTCCCACGACCCCGTCCAGGTGCCCGGGTCCTCGGGGTCGGTCGGCGCGTTGAAGTGGGTCTCCTTGTAGGTGATGAGTGTCCGGTAGGGCGTGTTGGAACCATCGGTGCTGGCGCCCCAGCGCGTCTTCCAGAAGATCTCGTTCCCACTGAAGAAGGCCAGGTTCACGCCGTGGTCCCGGGCGTTCGTGACGTTGGCCCGTTGGGCGGCCGACCAGTACTCGTCGTGCCCAGAGGAGATGAAGACCTTGTGATTGAGCAGGAGCGAGCCGTTGGCGTCGACGTCGGACCCGCTGGTGTAGGTGACGTCGTACCCCTGCTCCTCGAGGAACTCGATCATCGGGAACTCGGCGTTGAACAGCCAGGATTCACCGTTGTCGGTGGTGGCGGTAGCCCAGGGCCGGTTGTACGAGACCGCGAAGGCGCCCTGGTAGCCCTGCGGGTTGCCGGGGGGCAGACGGGGTCCGTGTCGCTCGAGAACGGCGCCGGCGGCGGAGACCCCCCGCACTGGTAGAGGCTGTTGCCGCCCCAGGTGTTGTAGGCCTCCCAGGTCTCGTCGGAGGTCTGGTAGATGATGTCCGAGTGGCTGGCGTCGTCACGTACGACGAAGGGGATCTGGCTCTTGCCGCCGGTGTCGTCGCGCACCAGCTCGGCGATGTAGACGCCCGAGACCGCGGTGGTGGGCACGGTCCACGAAGCCGAAACGGCCCAGTTGCCGCAGTCGATCAGCCCCGTCGAGGCTGCGCTGAGACAGGGGGGCTGTGTCTGGGGCTGAGGCGCCGAGGGCTGAATGTCGGTGGCGATCAGGCGCGCCCCGTCACCGCCGTAGTAGCCGAGCCGAAGGATGTCGATGTGCCACGACGAGGCGGTCGTCTGAACTTTGAAGTTCTCGGTGCCGCCCAGGTTGACGCTCATGGAGGTGGCGAACCCCTGAATGGAGGTATCGCCGACGCCGCTTATCTGCCAGTTGGCCATGGGATCGCCCGGCTTGCTGTTCTCACAGGTGATGGGGTTGCCCCCGCTGCCGCAGGGGTCGATCGCTCCGGCCCGTCCGGTCCGGAGGACCGCCGGCACGCCCACCGCGATGACCGGTGCCAACACTGCGACTAGGCAGGTGACGATCACCACGCGCGTCAGTCCAAATCGCGACGACTTCGCGTTCATGTAAGGTTTGCCTCTCTTTGAGTCATTGGTGCCCTTGGGCCGTCAAGAGTCACGCCCGCCTTCCGTAAGCCGACTCAAGAATTGCCGCAGAGTACAGGGCTTTCGCGTCCCGGTGACTCTCGGGACGAGCGTCACGAATGTCGCGCTCGCCCTGCGCCTCATTTCATTGCGCTGTGCACCGCAATTGACAATTGTCCCGGGACAATTGCGCGCAGTGACGGGATGGTCGGTGAGCGTCCTGTCCGGGCACCACTGGGTCGATCTGATGCAGGTCAAGGTATGACCAAGCCGTTCTTCGCTCGATGTGTCGATCGGCTTTGGTGCTGCGCATCCACCATGCAGCGTTGATCGACGGAACTGGCAGCTGCTCGTACGAAAGATTTCAGGGTGAATGACCCTGGTCTGTCAGGTTGACGCTGGTGGACACCTGACCGGCGGACTGTCACTGTTCCGAAGCCGTATCTTCCAGGGTGAACCGAAACGGCGACGTGGAGCCACCCTCGAAGCTGTCGAGACAGACGTAGACGAGTTTCGCGTGACGCCGAGGAAGCGGTGCGTCACGCCACCAACCAACTGAAGTGCTGCTCGCGCTTTCTACGACTTCCCCGTCGAGCAACGGATCCATCCGTGAACCACGGATCCCGGCGTCCAATGTCTCGAGGGTGCGATTGAGCGCCGAGCTCATCGGCTCTGTGAAATCGCGCGAAGCGTGCGCGGCAATGGGCGACAACCGCTTCGATTCCCCGAGAGCCGGTTGCGATCATCCATGGCTGTGGGCGAGGACTCCGGAGCGCTCCCGGCGCAATTGCGGACCCAACAGCGCCAGCGCGGCTGATCAGGCTGACGACGAGGCCGACGAGGAACACGGCCACGGCGAAGGTCGGTCCCTTCCACTCCCAGAGGGCGCCAAAGATGGTGGACGCGGCGAAGGCGGCGAGCGCCATGGCGGCACCCAAGAGGGCGAGTCCGCTGGCGCGCTGTTGGTCGGGCAGGATGCTCGTGGCGACGACGGCGAGAATCCCGTCGGTGGCGGCGTAGTAGGTCCCGAGCGCGCCGAGCATGAAGATCAAGGCGAGCGGTCCCGGGCCGCTGATGAGGAGCACGGCGTCGACGATCACCAACAACGCCTGACCGCCGACGAAGACGCGGGTCGGCCCGATCCGATCGGCCAGGCGGCCCAAGGGAAGAGCCAAGAACAAGTAGGCGAGGGCGGTGCCGACGTAGAGGAGCGGGAAGAAACGCGTGGTCATGCTCGAGCGCTGCTGGAAGGTGGCGTACACCAAGGCGTCGGCGATGGTGACCAGGCTGAGAGCCGAGCCGGCGCAGACCAGCCGGCGGTATTCGGGCCGGCGCAAGAGTCCGAAGGCGCCACGAAAGGAGATGGACCGCTGAGGGATGGCGTGGCTCTTCGCTGGGCGGTTGCGCACGAGCAAGACCAGGACGGCCAGGCCGCCGAGGGCGATCCAGAAGCTGGCCCGGAAGATGACGTCGTAGCCGCCCGGGACCGCGGAGAGCAGCACGAAAGCCAAGATGGGCCCGACGAGGGCCCCCAAGGTGTCCATGGCCCGGTGCACCCCGAAGGCCTCGCCGAGGCGTCCGCGCAGCGCGGACTGCGAGATCAGGGCATCACGCGGGGCGGTGCGCAGTCCCTTGGCCGCCCGGTCGGCATAGAGCATGCCCGTCGCGGGGATCCACGCGTTCTGGGCCACCACGAGGCCGACGCGAGTGGCCGCGGAGACCCCATAGCCGATTCCCGCCACTTCCTTGTAGCGCCGGTGACGATCCGCGACGGCACCGCCGATCAACGCGGTGGCGGCGGCCAGCACTTGGTACACCCCGTTGAACAAGCCGAACTGGAATCGGCTGAAACCTAATTGGAACGTAAGAAAGAGTGGGACGACGGAGTTGACCATCTCCGATGAGACATCGGTCAACATGGAGGTGAAACCCAGGTACACCACGTTGGCGGTGACTGCGGGCTTCCACCAACGACCCCTTGGCGCAGGCGACGCAGGCGACGCAGGCGACGCAGTCCCGGTGATTCGAACGTCCTTTAGTGACGGATACAACGGGAACAGCGCCCCTGAATGCTCATCCGAGCGAATATCGCTTCTTCAGGCAGGTTGACAATGTAGGAACGTCGCACGGTCAATCGATGCGGCCGTCTCTCGTTGCGTGCGCGACATCGATGCGGTCGTAGAGCTCGGCGAGCCGGCCGGTCGCTCCCTCCCACGAGTAGTGGTCGCGGGCTAGGCGGTGGCCGGCAGCACCCAACCGGTGGCCCAGGGCGCGGTCGCGCAGCAGGAGCACGACCGCGTCGGCGAAGTCGTCGGGGGCGTCGGCCACCAGGAGGTGCTCGCCCGGATTGACGTCGATGCCCTCACAGCCGAGCGTGGTCGAGACCATCGGCTTGGCCATGGCGAGGCCCTCGACGACCTTGAGGCGCGTGCCCGCGCCCATGCGGAGCGGGGCCACGACCACGGACGCCCGCCGGAGGTACGGGCGCACGTCGGTCACCCACCCGGTGACGGTGACCCCGGGTCGCCGCAGGGCGTCGAGATCGGCGTCCCGGCCGGTTCCCACGATCGTGAGAGTGACGCTGCGGTGTCGCTCGCGGATGCGGGGCAGGATGTCGTCGACGAGGTGCCGCGCCGCGTCGAGGTTCGGCCGGTAGGTGAGCAGACCCGTGAAGACGATCCGCCCGTCCTCGGGCTCGTCGCCGTCGGGAGAGAAGTACTCGATGTCGACGCTGTTGGGGACGACGGCGGTGGGCGTGCCGGGTGCGTGCCCGCGCACGACCAGCTCGTCCCGCCGGGAGGTCGCGGCCACGCCGTCGACGCGTCCCCACCACAGCCGCTCGAAGCGGCGGACCTTGCGCTCCTCTAAGCGGTGGTGAGCGCGGCGCAGGGCAGAGCGCTCCCCCTGGCACATGCGGCCGAGCAGCTCGTACTCGATGTTGTGCTCGTCGAGCACCACCGGGGCGGGGGTCCGCAGCCGGAAGCAGGTCATCTGACTGGTCTCGATCTGTACGATGTCGAACTGCCGCTCGGCCAGCAGCGAGTCGATGGCAGCCTGCATCCGGGCGCTGTAGCACTCGCGGGCGAGGAAGGACGTGGGAGAGATAGTCGAGCGGACTTGGCGCGCCCGACGAGTGATCGGCCCGCCCGAGGGCGTGGGGATCAGCCGGACGTCCCGGCAGAGGTCACGTAGCGGAGCGACCACCGCCTCGTCCGACGGATCGGCATAGCTGAGGACCGTGACCTCGTGGTCGGAGGACAGGTGACGCGCCAGCTGGTGGATGCGGGTTCCCGAGCCCCACGTCGGCATCGGCACTCCCGGTGAGAGCACGAGCACACGCCGCCTCACGGCCGGCGCTCCAGTGTGCGCGGCGTGCCGGCGAGCTCGTCGAGATGGCGTCCGAGCTCGTCGACGAACTGGTCGAGACGGAAGCGCTCGAGGACGGCCGTCCGCGCCGCTTGTCCGAGGGCCTCCCGGGCTTCGGCGTCCTGGAGCAGGCCCCGCACGGCGCGCCGCAGGGCAGCGGGGTCGCCTGTCGGCACGACCAGGCCCGTGCGGCCGTGCTCGACGATGCCTCGCAGGCCCTCGGTGTCCGAGACCACCACCGGCTTGCCCATGGCCATGGCCTCCAGAAGCGAGGTGATGCCGAAGGGGTATGGCGCGGGCAGCAGTGGTACGACCACGACCGTGGCCCGGTCGTAGTGCTCGCGCAGCTCGAGGAAGCTGAGCGCCCGGCGTTCGACCCACTCGGGCCAGTCCTGCGGACCGCGTCGGCGGGCCCGGGGCGAGTGGGCACTGTTGTCGGTGACGAACAGGCGGGCCGTGCCCCCCAGCGCGTCGACGAGTGTCTGGTAGTCACGATGCTCGCGACCGGTGGAGAGGACGAGGTCGGTGTCCTCCACGTGCGGGCCCGGAGCCCAGTAATCCGTGTCCACGCCGTATGGGACCATGTGGAGCTGTTGGCGCGAGAAACCGAGCCGGCGGTGCAACAACTCGATCTGGTTGGGCGAGTGGACCAGGACGCGGTCCATCCGCCGATGGGCCTTCGCCCAATGGAAGATCGGCGCCTTGCGGGGATTGCCCAGGTGGTGTCCGATCACGAGATGTGGTGTGGTGCATCCCCGGGCCCGCATGCCCAGCGCCAGCGGAATGCCGACGTGTTCGCCATCTGAGAGCACGACGTCGGTGCGCGGGAGCTCAGCGAGGGCAGCACCGGCGTGGCGGAGCGAGAGCCCGACCGATCTGCGGTGCGGGCCCCCGGCGAGACCGCTCCAGTCCAGCAGCCGCACACCGTGGCGGTCCTGGAGGCGGAGGTACTCGGGACAGGGCCGCGACCCCGCTCGCACCTCGGTTCGAAGACTCTGTCCGGCGTCGGCGGACACCAACATGAGCAACTTTGACGAGCTCATGGCATCAGTCATGTCCGCTCCTCCTCATGACTGTCGCCGGCGATGCCATGGTCGTGTTGCTGACCGCGGTCGTGTACACCCGTCGGTCGACGTCGATCGGGCAGGTCGTCGCTGCCGGGATGGCCGCCACGAAGCCGCGCAGGCTGTTGAAGCCGGTCGGGCGTTCTCCGGTAAGGGTGTTGCGGACAATTCTGGTGAGATGGCGGCCGATATCTCGAGCCATGAACCTCGCCGCCTGCCAGTCACGGCAGCGGACATGCTTGACGTACATCGCGGCAGAGCCGGCGCCGTATTGGTGACCCAGACGAGACGCCTCGAGCGTGCTGCGGAACCCGTAATGTGTCACGGTCGGCTGTGCCGCATGGCCCAGCTGATACCCGGCCTCGACCATTCGCAGGGCCAAATCGGTGTCCTCGCCGGCGATCAAGCGTGCCCCCGGGCCGAGGATCTCGTCGAAGCCTCCCAAGGCATCGAAGGCGTCGTGGCGGACGGCCATGTTGGCACCCATGCCGACGAACCCCGCTCCCCGCGAGAACACCTCGGGCCCCCATACCCGGTCCTGGTGGCCGGGATCGAAGCTCGGGATGTGGCCGGTCATGGGGTCGAACTCGGGAACGTCCACTTTGCCGAAGGCGACGCCTACCGTGGGATGTGCCTCGAAGAACCGACGCCAGTTGTCGACCCAATCGGCCGTGACCTCACAGTCGTCGTCGGTGAAGAGCACGAGGCCTCTCCCCGCCGACCGGGCGCCCTGATTGCGGGCGATGGACGCTCCGATGCGCCCGCTGGCCACGTAGTCGAAGCCGCCCAATCCGCCGACCAGCTCCTGGAAGACGGCTGCCGTCTCCATACCGCTGCTCTGGTCGACCACGATCACCCGACAACCCGGCGGAGGCCCCGTCGCCAGGCTGGCCAGGCAACGGCGCAGATCGGCCGGCCGGTTCCGAGTGCAGACCACGACGGCGGTGTCGAAATGTTCGAGGCGTTGGCTGCACATCTCGTTCTCCTTGTTCACGGGGTGACCGGGCTGAGGTGCACTTCTCCAGGCGCCCGCCCCCTCGACAGCATTCGCCCCGACCGCGATAACACGGTCATGAGGTCCAGGACCGATTCGATGTTGCGTCTCGCGTCATGATCCCGATGGGCCAGCTGCAGGCCTCGCTCACCCATCGACCGACGCTGGTCGGGTCGTCGGACAAGCGTCTGCAGCGCATCGGCCAGTGCTGAGGGCGAGTTCGGGGGGACCAGCAGGCCGCTCGCACCGTCCTCCACGATCTCGGGGATCGCACCGACCTTGGTGGCGACGACCGGAAGACCGCTCGCCATGGCCTCACAGATGACGTGGCCGTAGCACTCGGCAATCGCCGGCAGGACAAAGATGTCAGCTTGGCGGTACAACTCGAACAGTTCGTCCGATCCGTGGTTCAACCCGACGTGGACCCGCGTCGGCGACGCCGTTGGGATGCAGCGGGGTCGGACCCCCGTGACCACATCGAGCTCGGCTTCGCCGCCGAGCGACTTCATGGCTTGGAGCAAGTCCTCGCCACCTTTGCGTGAGAAGTCCCCTCCCACGAAGAGCACTCGAGGCCGACCGTTGGCCCGTCGATCGCTGGCGGCGCGAAAACGAGCCAGGTCTACTCCCGGTCGGACGACTCGAACCCTGTGCTCCGGCACGCGGTAGTCGCCGACGACAGAGTCCCCCGCCCATCTCGAGAAGGTGACGATGGCGCCGGCCGCGTGCAACGCCCTCCGGTTCATGTGCCACTTGGCCCACTCGAGGGCCGAGCCCTGGCGACTGTGGCCGTACCCGAAGTCGTCGTAATCGACAGGAGCGCAGTCCATGGAGATCACCGTCGGGACGGCCCGCATCTCCCGGACCGAGAGAAGCGCGGCACTTTGGGTGTGGACGAACAGTGCGTCGGCGGGACCCTGGGCCAGCCGCTTGCGTAGTGCCGTTCGCGTGGCCCAACTAGCCTCGAACGACCAGGTCGAGAGCAGCGGCAGCCGGCTCGTCAGGCTCGGCGGGCGGTGCTCGACGCGAATGACGCTCGGGGCGATCCCGGGGGCATCGGCGATGACGCGCTCGATGTTTCGACCGTGGGTCACATGGCCCAAGGCTTGCTCCAGCACGAAGACCATCCGCTGTTCTGCGGCATCCGATGTGCGTCGAAGGTGGTCGGTGGTCACTGAAATGTCCTCTACAAGGCCGGATCGGCCGTTCATGTCATTGGTCATGGCGATTCAGATACCGCGATGTGACATGCGCCAATGCCGTGCCACTTCCTTGGCCCGCTCGCCGGCCGCTCGGGCGACGAAGGCCGGGTGTCGCTTCGCTCGGGCGGGGCCGATGGTCAGCAGTCGTTGCACCGGGTCCCACTGTCGGAGCCGTGGGGCATCCGCGTACACGTCGACGGCGAAGTCGACCAATTCACGGACCACGGCTGTGTCGGGCTGGTGCCAGTTGATGGAACGCGTCGCGCACGTGAGCGCCTCGATGGCCAGCGCCCGTTGGGCTGCCTCGATATCCGCCGGGCTCGGTGCGAGCGCCGCGAGCCCCTCGAACGTCAGCCGCCGCTGCTGCAGGTCGACGAGTGCCCCTCGGGCGGATGCTCCATCAAAGCTGTTGATGTGCATGTTGGCAGTGTGTATGCGGTAGTACGCCTGGTCCGGCCCGTCGACGTGGCCGACGTCCGAGGCGGCGGCTGCCCGCATCCACATCTCCATGTCGGCCGAGTGAGGCAAATCGGCCCGATATTCGCCGATCTGGCGCTGCAGGCTGGCCCGCATCATGACTTCGGGAGACCAGATGGCATTGCGGCCGGTCCGCCACCGCTTCCGCAGCCAGTCGTTGCCCGGCCAGATCGTCCAGCTGCGGACCGACCCGGCGTCTCCGGAAGGAGGGTCGCCCGAAAACTGCACGGCGCGGCCGTAGGCGAAGCCGACCGCGGGGTTGGCCTCGAGGAGGGCGGCCGCCCGGGCCAGCGAGCCGGGCGCCAGTAGATCGTCGGCCGAGAGCAGCACCAGGTAGTCTCCTCCAGCCGCCTCCAGCCCGTCGTTATAGGTGGCGATGTGGCCCTTGTTGCGAGGGTGGCGTATGAGCTTCACCCGCGGATCGGCGGCGGACAGGTGCTCGGCCACCTCTCCGCTCCCGTCGGACGAGGCGTCGTCCACCACGATCGCCTCGACCTCTACGCCAGGTTGATCGAGGGCTGAACCCAGGCAAGTCGGCAGGTAGTGGCCGTAGTTGTAACACGGTACGACCACCGAGACGCGCGGAGTCCTGGTCGGGGTGACGCGCCGCGGATCCGCCCGGCGACCCGACCGGAGGGCGGTGATGCCTTTCAGTAGCGCCGTCATCGAGGCCGGTCCGGAAGATCGTCGTGCTCAGACATTGGAAGATGGTGGCGCTCAGACATTGTTGACTCCTCGCTCTGCCGTGCTCGTTGCTTCCTGCCGCGGCCGGCGCCGGCCGGGCAGCATGCGCCGGCCGCGATCCAAGGCTTTGACGACACCCTGTCGCAGGGCGGTCAAATCTTCGGGGGACGCCAATCGCAGAACGGGAACGAGAGCGGTGAAAATGAGGGCGCCCGCCAGCGCCGACACTACGAACCCGAACGGTCGCGTTACGTACATTACCGCCCACATGGCTCCGGCGGCCGTCGCGGCGCGGAGCAACCGAAACGTCGAAGCGGCGGTGAGGACCTTCCGGGCCACGACGAGGAACCCGACGGCCACGATGAGGAGCTCAGTGAGCGCGAGGGCGACCGCCGCCCCGATGGCCCCGTTGCCGAAGTGCGACTGGAAGAGGGGGATCAGGGCGAGGTTGAGCAGCGGGTTGACGATGGTCGCTCCGACCATGATCCAAGTCCAAACGAATTGGCGCTTGGCCGCCACCACGACCTGATTGAGCATGATGTTGAGGTACATGAGGGGTAGCACCAGGGCCAGGACCGTCAAGACCGGTGCCGCCTGGCGGAAGCTCGGACCGAAGAGGATGTGGATGACCGGCGCCGCCGTCATCGCCGTCAGCACGCAGATCGGCAGGCCCAACAGGAGAACGATCTCGGTCGGCCGCCGGGCGGTCTCGTGCAGCCGGCGGGGCGACTCTTCGAAGGCGGTGACCAGCCGGGGCAGCCAAGCCATCGACAGGATGGCAGGAACGAACATGAGCGTGGTGAAGAGCCTCGTTGCCACGCCGTACCACCCGACCACCGTCGAGTCCGTCAGGAGCGACAGGATCACGGTGTCGATCCACAAGTAGATCATGTAGAACAGGGCGAACGACCAGTAGGCGAGGCTGTCTCTCACCAAGCTTCGCATCTGGTGCAGGTTCGTTCGCAGGTTGATTCGGACGTGTTTGCGAGCCCACCAGACGTTGAGCACGAGCACGACGGCCACCACCAAGACCATGCAGGCCGTCAGTCCAAGAGCGCGAAATCCGATCAGCGCCAAGGTGACGCCCAGGATGATCTGGAGCGTGGAAGTCACGACGTTCGAGTACGCCAGGTATTCCATCCGCTCAAAAGCTTGAAAGCCCGCCTGGATGGGTTCGGCCAGCAGCATCAGCACGGTGGCGGCGGTGGCCAGGTAGAGGACCCACGACTCGTTGTTGCCGAGGTGGGCCACGTGGCTGTACACGATGACGGCAGCGGCGAAGACCGGGACAAGGCAGGTGCGGAGGACGATTGACGACCCGATCAATCCGGGTGCTCGGTCGGGAGCGACGACGATCTCCCGAACCAGGAAGGTCTTCGTGCCCAGCCCGAGCACCACGCCGAGGATGCTGGCCACCGAGGTCGCGGTCACGATCTCACCCATGCCGGACGGTCCGAGCAGCCGCGGGACGACCACGGTCCAAACCAAGGTGAGCGACCAGGTGATGGCCTGACTGCCGGCCAACACCGACACGTTGAAGGCCACGTTCTTTCGGGCCACGGGCGGAGCCCCGGCTGACTGGGGCTGGGCCGCCCTCTGCGTCTTGCCACCATCGTCTGCAGTCGGTCCAACTCCGTGCTCGACCGGTTGCTCTAGGTCTGGCGCTTCGTGTCCGGCCCCTACCGGGACCAACTTCAACAACCGGCGGGGCGCGCTGCGGTCGGCACCGTTCGCCGGGGAGGCGGGGACTGCAGCCGGTAGTTCCTCCGAGTCGGCAGGTCGTCCCGTCGGGATATTGGTCGTCATGTCGAATTCCACCTCACTCGAAGAGAGGGAGGGGGTAGTCGAGGACGTAGTCGAGTGCCTCCTCTGGGCGCGTGCGCACCGGCCGTGCCGGTATCCCGGCGACCACGGTCATCGGCGCCACCCGGCCGCTGACCACGGCACCGGCTGCCACCACGGACCCGCGTCCGAGCGACGTTCCCGGCAGGATGATGGCCCTGGAGCCGATCCACACATGGTCCTCGATGACGACCGGTCGCGTCTCGAACCCAAATCCCGGGCGATCGTGGCGGTGCTGGCCGGTGAGGATCATGACCTCGGGCGACACGCTCACGTCGTGGCCGATCAGGAGCGGACCACGCATGTCGAGGCAGCAGTCGCGGTTGATGCGAGTGCGTGCACCGATGCACGACTCGTCGCGTCTTACCTGGCCCGGTCCGTTGAACCACAGGAAGCATCCCATGTGGACGCCACTGCTCGGGGCGAGGGTCAGCCCCACCACGCGGCGGTACCAGGCGTGGCGGAGGCGGTAGCTGGGCAGGTGCGCCACGAGGTGGTTCGTCACGTAGGCGATGACCCGTACGGCCAGGGTCTGCGCCATGTCTCTCCCGTCGCGTGCACTTGCGCCGGCGGCCACCGATGGGCGCAGCTCGCCCCTGATCGGATGCACGGTGGTCATGCCGAGGCACTCACAGGCACACTCACAGGCACACTCACGGGCAGGGAGCGCTCCCGGCGGGCCAGGCGCAGGGCCGCTTCAGTGGTCCCGAGCAGGACCCCCATGCAAAGAGCGATTCTGAACCAGGTGAAGCCCATGTCGTTGTAGCCCATGACGACATACGCGACGACGGCGCAGACCGTCAGCGTCCCGATGAGGGCGAGCTCCTGGTCGCCGACCCGGGTGAGCTCCACGGCGCGCAGGATGGCGGCGGCGATCATCATGAGGAAAGCCGCCTCACCCACGATGCCGAGCCGCATCCATATGTAGAGGACGCTGTTGTGGGGTATGTAGGCGATCATCGGGTCGATGCTGCTGATGTTGTCGATCGGCAGCGCGTAGTCGATCCGGACGCCGAATCCCGTGCCGAGGTAGGGCGATCGGCGGATGTTGAACCGGAGGTTGGCGTTCTCCTGGGTGCGGTACAGGTCCGACGAGGCGTCGCGGGCGTCGGGCTTGACGGCCGAGTGGACCGCCTGCGCGGCACCGCCGACGGTGCTGTCATTGTTCCAGAAGGCGGGGAAGTACAGCGCGGAGCCGATCAGCAGCAGCACGCCCAGACGTCGTAGCAGCCGGCGGCGGTGGGGCAGCGCTTGGTAGGAGACGACGATCAAGGCCACGAGGCCGAGCGCGAGGATGGCCCACGCGGTGCGTCGGGAATTCGCCAGGTTGGCCAGTAGGACCACCGGGAGGAGCGCGGTGGCGGTGGTCCGCAGGGCGCCACGCTGTTCGAAGATCCACAGCCCCAACGTCAAGAAGATGAACAGCCCGAAGAAGAACGACTCCTCGTGCGCCAGGATGGCCTCCGGCCGGGGTGTCAGATGGCGGGCCGCGATATAGATCTTGAGACCCTGGAGCGCCTTGAACCCGCTGCCGAGCACCAGGGCCCACAGCACAGCCCGCAGGGCGCGCCGGGTTTGCAGCAGCGAAGCCGAGAGCCAGAACATGGAGCCGAGGTAGATGAAGGGACGGACCTCCCAGATGGCGAAGCGCATCTGGCCCCCGTGCGAGAGACCGACGCCAAAGCCGACGAGCACGAGCAGGAGGACCACACCGATGCTGCGCGAGAGAGCCGAGTGCGGCAGCTGCAGCGAGCCCCGGAGCGCACCCTTCATCACCCAGATGAGGAGGATCAGCACCAGGAGGACCTCGAAGAGGTTGACCCCACTGCCCTGGGTGATGCTGTGGAAGAGCGGGATGTTCTGCGTGAAGGCGCCCGCCACCCCTGGTCCCACCGTGTACGTGGCCTGCTCGACCAGCGTGGCGACGGCGAGCACGATGATGACCCCCGCCTCGTCCCACTTCCAGATGGCCACGGGGATCAGCAGGGCCGGAAAGGCGAAGACGATCGCCGGATGGCCCGAGGCGCCCAGCATGCCGGCGGCCAACCCGGCCACCACGGCGAGCGAGCAGGCGACCACGGCGGCGGTGCGGCGGCGGCGCGACGTTCGCGCCACATTGCTGACCCGTCTCGGGCGGATGGGGGCGAAGGCGCTCGGGGGCGCCTCCTTCACGGGCAGGGTCGCGGACACGTCAGATCACGCGGGTATGGACGCCCTCGTACGCGAGGACCACGACCACGGCCAGCAGCGCCTGGAGATGCGGATGGCGGTCGGGGCGGCGCGGTATCAGGGCGATCACCAAGAAGAAAATGAGAAGGAGGTCCAGCCAGCCGGGTAGCACCGCCGGTCACCGTCCCCGCCGGCGGGCCGCCTGGGCGCGCCGGGGGGAAACCCCGTTCATGAGGATTGGCGGAGGCACGTCGAACATGGACACCGCCTTCTCGAGGTCGCGCCGCTCGGCCATGCCGGCGCGCACGACCAGCAACGGGGTCGAGCACCGGCGTGCCACGAGGGCGGCGATCCCGGTGCCCTCGAGCGGCGGCAGGTCGAGGACAAGGGTTTCGAAGAGTTCGCCGAGACCCTCGAGCAGGTCGCCCGCGGCGACCCGGGCCAGCAGTGCCGCGGGCGCGTCACGAGGGTCGCCGGCGCTGAGCACAGCCAGGTCGTCGTCGGTCCAGCGCAGCGCGCGCTCGACCGACGTCTCGTCGCGGAGCACTTCGGCGACCCCCGGACCGTCGGGGAGCCCGAGAGCGGCTGCCAGCATGGGGCGCTCCAGGTCGAGCTCCACGAGCAGGGTGCGTCGGTTGTAGGTCGTCCGTTCCAGCAGGGCCAGCGCGAGGGCGACGGTGCTCCGCCCCTCACCGCGGTGGCAGCTGGTGACGGCGATGCTGAGGGCGGCGGGCCCGCCCATGCCGGCCAGCGCGCCGGCGCACGACTCGAGGACTTCCGGGGGTACCGGACCGCCCCACGGCGCCGGATCGTCGCCCCGTTGACTCGTACTCCCGTTGCCGCGCGTCAAGCTTGTCTCCTCGGTGGGAACGCCGACATGCTCGGCGTCTTCGCCGGTCGGTTCCACGGTGAGGCGCGGGGCGTCCACCTTGTCCGGCGGGCGCTGGGTTTGCGATCGCTGGCTCACGACGCGCCTCGCTCCTGCCGGCGCGGGGAGGGGAGCTGCTCGATACTGCCCACCACGGTCAGCCCGAGCTCGTCCTCGAGGTCCTCAGCGTTCCACGGCGAGGTGTCTCTGGACACCAGCCACGAAAGCAGAAGGATGCTGATCACGCCGCCAGCGAAGAGGCCTCCGATCCCGGACTCCACGATCTTCTTCTTGCGACCCTGGACGGAGACTGCGGACGGCTGGTTAATGACGTGCAGCTGGCTGGAGTCCGCTGCGCTGGACAGCCCCAGCTCACTGCCGTTCAAGTTGGACACGGCCGAGCCGTAGAGCTGCTCGGCGTCGGCGACGTTCCCGCTGAGCTGCGTCACCGTCGGGTCGACGGTGGCGCCGGGCAGCTGCGGATGGGCGACGAGGTACCGGCTCAGCTCGCTCTGCGCCGAGCTCAGCGAAGCCGCTGCCGTCGACAGGTTCTGCTTGTCGTAGGTGATCTGCTGCTGGTCGCGCTGCCCGCTGCAGCGACACCAGCTGGGCGACGAAGGCGTTCATTATGGCCCGGACCATGGGCGCCGACGTAGCCGGGTCGCTCGACTGGTAGGACACATTGATGACCTGCGGGCCCAGGACCGACACACTGGTGTCCTTTTGAAGGGAGGCAAACACGGTGTCGACCGCTCCGGGATGCTGGCGTAGATAGGCCGCCCAGGGGCTACGCGGCCCGACCGCGGTGAGGAACTGGTTGGTGGTCAGCAGCTCGTTGAGTACAGAGGCTGCCTGCGCCGCCGGTGACGGGTTCGGCGGGGTCTGCGAGAACAACGACGAGTTGTCGGGGACGGGTTCGTCGGCCCACAGGGTCCCGGCGGCCTGGTAGTGGCGGGGGCTCTCGAGCTGGTATCCCAGTCCGACCATCAAGGCCAGCACCAGCGGCGCGATGACGAGGAGCTTGTGTCGGCGGAACGTTCTCAAGTAGCGCTTCATGCCTCGACGAGTCCCTTGTGCATCGCGTACAGCAAGGCGCCCGAACGGTCGCGCACGTCGAGCTTGTCGTAGATGTGACTCATGTGGTTCCTCACGGTTTTCTCGCTGATTCCCATGTGGCGGGCGATGTCGCGGTTGGCCTGGCCGGCAGCGACCAGGCGAAGGATGGAGTGTTCGGACGGCGTGAGCTTGTCCTCGGGCCCGGCCACCCCGCGCGGTGCCCGGCAGGTTCGGACCCTGGCCGTCCCGGGTCCCGGTCACCACCTGCGCGCCGAGGTGGACGGCCAGCACGCTCTGGACCAGTGCCTCCGCTTCGGAGTCCTTGAGGACATACCCGCTCGCGCCCGACTCGAACGCGCCGGCCACGTCGCCGTCACGGACAGAGGCGGTGAGGATGACGACCTTGGCGCCTGCGTCGAGCGCGAGGATCCGCCTCGTGGCGTCGAGGCCGGCCACGCCGGACATCCGGAGGTCGAGCAACACGACGTCGGGCCGCAGCGTCTCGTATTGGCGGACCGCCTCCTCGCCGTCGGCGGCAAGCCCCACGACCTCTACCCGGGAGTCGTTGCCGAGCAGTTGGGCCAGGCCGAGCCGGAACAGTCGCTGGTCGTCGGCGATCACGAGCCTGATGGGCGCCGGCTCCTCGCGCGGACTGGCGCGAAGTTCGCGGACGACGGCTGCGCCTCCGGTCTCGGTGGGCTGCAAGTCGACCGTCATCGCCGATTCTCCTTCGAGGCGCGCGCCAAGGCGTGACCCGGGTGTGTCCCGGGGCGAGCTGACTGCGCTGGGTGGTGTCCCGCGTGTAACAAGACTGCAATCCTCCAAAGTGGGTAGCCGGATCCCGCGGCCGCCGTGCTTGCGCGTCATGCGACCGACCAGATGATGAGGTCCGCCGAGCCGTCGCTCACGGGTATATGAGATTCGCCGGGTAGCAAGCTAATGCTCCCGCGGGACAATTGCACCGCGGCAACCGCAAGAATCCCAACTCCGCGGGATCATCCGGAAAGAGGCGGGCAAATTGTAGGGGTTAGTCGTCGAACGTACGGGACGAGTGTGGGGGTGCGTCCGGAACGTGCGGGGTATTCGTCCTCACGCTGGGCACTTACATTGCGCTTACATAGCGTGCGCAGCCATGCAGGGTGAATGACCACCTGTAGTCGGGCGCGACGCGACTTGATTTGGGACTCGTGTCCCGCTTGAGTGGCGGCGAGCCACGAATTCGAGTGCCGGCGGAGCCACGAATGTGGTTCGAGGCGGAGTCACGTTCGAGGCGCAGTCCCATTGGCGGTTCTGGAGGAAATCAATTGCTGGGTTCGATGACGTCTGCGCGAGGCGAGCAGCGGATCACCGCGCCTGAGGACGTGGGCGACGTCCACACTCGACGATGTTCCGACCAAGTTGCGCACGCGGGCACCAGGGCGCGCACGTCGCCTGGCGCTGCTGGGCACTCTCGTCGCGAGCGACACGCTGGCCATCGCGCTGGCGTGGCTGTCGGTGTCCCTGGTGCTGCACCGGTGGCATACGGCGGGAATGGGACTCCAGGTGGGTCGACTGGCGATCGTCACGGCCGTGGGCGTGCTCATCCTGGCTTTCGAGGGGCTGGGACGTCTCCTCGCCGCTCCGGTGTGGTCGGTCGAAATGGTGCGGCTGGGCCGGGTCGCGGTTGGCACGGCCGTCGCGGCCTATGTGGTCGGTCTGGTCGATCGGGGACAGCGGCGCGAAGCAGTCATCGGGCTCGTCGTTTGCTATGTGTTCATCGCGTTGTCCCGTCGCCTGTTCGCCGGGACGCTGCGCGCCATGCGGCTGCGGGGGAGATGTCTCGACCCGGTGCTGGTGGTGGGCAACGACGCCGAGGCCGCGTCAGTTGCGACGCGGTTGCAGGAGCACCCCGAGTTCGGGTTCCGCGTCTGCGGGCTGATGGCCGAGAAGAAGCCGGCGATGGTGGCTGCGGGCGATGTCCCTGTGCTCGGGCCCCCGTCGGCGACACTACGCGTGGCGCGCCGCGTGGGAGCGACCGGAACGGTGATGTCCGCGGGTGGCCTGTCGTCGGCGGAGCGGAACAGTCTCCTACGCAAGCTGATGGGTGCAGGTCTGTATGTGCAGGTCTCGACCGGCCTGTCGGGGATCGCCCACACACGCCTCCGTCCGGTGCCCCTGGGGTTCCAGCCGTTCTTCGGTGTCGAGCACATCGCGCTGGGACGAGCGCAGATGTTGGCCAAGCGGACGCTGGACCTCGTGATCGCGCCGTTGGTCCTCCTGCTCGCGGCGCCGGTACTGATCGTGGCCGCTGTGCTCATCAAGCTCCACGACGGGGGGCCCGTCGTGTTCCGGCAGGAGCGCGTGGGACTGGACGGCCGTCCCTTCAGGTTGCTCAAGCTCCGCACCATGTCAGTCGACGCCGAGGAGCGCCGGGCCGCGCTGATCGCTCGCAACGAGCGCATGGGCCCGCTCTTCAAGGTGGCGGACGACCCTCGGGTCACGCCAATTGGGAAGATCCTGCGCGCGACCAGCATCGATGAGCTCCCCCAGCTGGTGAACGTGGTCCTCGGGCAGATGACCCTGGTGGGGCCGCGGCCGGCCCTCCCAGACGAGGTGGCTCAGTTCGACGAGGAGCTTCTCGAGCGCCATCGCATGACCCCCGGCATCACGGGGATGTGGCAGGTGGAGGCTCGTGACGACCCGTCGTTCGAGTCGTACCGGATGTTCGACATGTACTACGTCGAGAATTGGTCGTTCTCGCTCGATGTCGCCATCATCCTCGGCACCGCGACGGCCGTGATCGTGCGCGCGGTGCGCCAGGTCGGCATGCGAGCGGGCCTTGGTGATCGGTCTACCGATTCGGACCGCCCTGCGAAGAGTGAAGACGATTTGCACGACCGGGCGGTGGTGCTGACGTCCCCGGGAATGAATTCTCGGGGTGCGGAGCCCGACCTGGTCGCGACCGGGGTGGCGGCAGAGTGACCAGGATCGACGAGAGGACCATGCCAGCCGGGACGGCGCGCAACGCGCCACGCCTACGGCGTTGCGCGCGCAATCGGCGCGCCACGACCCTGATCGTAACGATCGTAATGAGAGGAACAGGAGAAGCATGAACAGCAGCCACCGGCCGAAGGCCGGGGAGAGAGTGGGCGTGGCCGTCGTGGGAGCGGGCTATTGGGGCCCCAACCTGGTGCGCAACTTCGGTGGATCGGAGCAGTTCGACCTGAGGTGGGTGTGCGACCTCGACGAGGCTCGCGCGCGTAACGTCCTCGGTCCGAATTCCACGGTGAAGGTCACGACCTCGCTCGACGAGGTGCTCGACGACCCCGCCGTGGCTGCCGTGGCCGTGGCGACCCCGGCAGCCACCCACGGCATCATCGGCGTCACCTGCCTCGAGGCTGGCCGGCACGTCCTGATGGAGAAGCCGCTGGCCGCCTCCGTGGAGGAGGGGGAGAAGCTGGTCTCCGTCGCCGAAGACCGCGACCTTGTCCTGATGTGCGACCACACCTTCTGCTACACGCCCGCAGTGCAGCGCATACGCCAATACATCGACGAGGGGGTGCTCGGCGATATCCAGTACGTGGATTCGGTGCGCATCAATCTCGGGCTGGTGCAGGCCGACATCGACGTGCTCTGGGACCTGGCGCCGCACGACCTGTCGATCCTCGACTACCTGCTCCCGGCCAACCGGCGTCCCACCGCGGTGGCGGCGCACGGGGCGGATCCCTTGGGTCACGGGCGGGCGTCGCTGGCCTACCTGACCCTGCCGCTCGCCGGAGGGGCCGTGGCCCACACCCATGTGAACTGGTTGAGCCCGGTCAAAGTGCGCACCGTGATCATCGGTGGCACCAAGCGCATGGTCATTTGGGACGACCTGAACCCGACGCAGAAACTGAGCCTCTACGACAGCGGCGTCGACGTGACGCCCGCCCTCGACGAGGCATCACGACGAGAGAAGCTCGTCTCGTACCGGGTCGGCGACGTGGTGTCCCCGGCCCTGCCCGTCGGCGAGGCGCTCGGTCGCGTGGTCGACGAGTTCGCGCGGTCGATCCGGGAGCATCGGGCGCCGCAGACCGACGGGCGTGCCGGCCTGCGGGTCATGCGAGTCCTGGAGTCAGCGTCGTCGAGCATGGCCTCCAATGGGGCGATGCGCTTTCTCGAAGAGGAGATCAACTGATGCGGCGCCTGGTAAAGCGACGCCTCGCACTGCTCGTCCCGGTCGTCTTGGCCGGCTCGTTGGCCCTGACCGGCTGCTCGGGCGGAGGACCTGCCGTCGACGCGTCTTCCGGGAAGACGGTGGCGACCGTGATCGACGGGATGCACTACGTCCAGCTGTTTGACGCGGTCGACCCGGTGGTGGCACAGCTCAGCGCCTCTGTCAGCAGCTTGCCTCCGAGCGCGGAGCTTCGGACCGCGGCCGGCTCGCTGCAACAGTTCGCGGCGCAGGCTCACGGGCTCCCGTCGTCGGGGAGCGACGGGCGCACCACCCTCGACCGTCTGGCGGTCGCGTCCTCCACGCTGGCCGGTCAGTTCACCACCCTCGCGGCCAAAGGCACGCTGTCGCCGGGCGCTACCCAGGTCTTCACCTCCGCGCTGGAGGGGTACCAATCGGCCGCGGCCGCCGCCCGCCGGGCTGCGGGGCTGCCAGCGGTCGTGATCGAGCGGTCGCCGCACGCCGATACCGGGCCGTAGGGCCGCGGGGCCGCAGGGCCGCAGGGCAGCAGGCCCGGCGAGCCGAGCCCGGTGGGGTGCGGCTGCAGTACCCATGGTCCCCGGGTTGAGTACCCATGGTCCCCGGGTTGACCACGGGGCGGCCGGCAACGTCGGGGCCCTGGGCCTCCTTTCGTCCGCGGCCACTTCGAGCGGGCCGACCCAGCTCGGCCGGCGTCGAGATTGCGCCGGCGGGCGGGCTGACGGGACCAGGCTTCAGCCGACGCGCAAGGACCGGGCGATCTGACCCCTATTAGGGTCAGGACATGCGTCGCGAAGTGGTCACGGGCTACTGCTGGCCACAATCAGTGAGTCCGGGCGGGCAGGTTGGTCTGCACATTTCGTCGTCTTCTGGCCGGCCGGTGCGCGTCGAAGTGGCGCGCGTCGGCGCGCGCCGGGAGGTCGTGTTCGGTTCTGACGCGGTGGTGGCCGACGAGCACGAGACACCGGGTAACGCCTCCTCCAAGGGGTGCGGTTGGCCTCGTGCACTCACGCTGGAGGTCGACGAGACATGGCGGTCCGGCTACTACGAGGTCGTCATGGAGATCGACGTTGGCGAGAAGGTACGGCGCGACTACGCGTTCTTCGTCGTGCGTCCATCTGCTGGCGCACGCATCCTGATCGCATTGGCGACAAATACCTGGCACGCCTACAACGACTTTGGCGGTTCGAATCTCTACACCGGCTCCACCCACGTCGCCATGCGGCGGCCGATGTCGGCGGGCTACCTGCACAAACCACTTGGGAAGGGTCGACGTGTGACGGGGACGGGCGCGCCCGACCCACAGAATGCCGCGCACGTCGGCTATATCCAGATCAACCATCTCTCGGGCTACGCCGGGTCGGCGGGTTGGCCGGACTGGGAGCTACCGTTCGTCCAATGGGTCGAGCGCGAGGGCTTCGAGATCGGTGTGTGCACGAACGCCGATCTCGAAGAGCACCCCGATGTCTTGGAAGGCGCGAGTCTGTATCTGTCCGTCGGCCACGACGAGTACTGGTCTCGCGGCATGCGCGACACGGTGGAGGCCTTCATCGCGGGCGGGGGCAATGCCGCGTTCTTCTCAGGCAACACCTCGTTGTGGCAGGTTCGCATCGAGGGTGACGATCACGACGTGATGGTCGGGTACAAAGGCTTCTTCAAAAAGGACCCCCTGATGGGAACCGACCGTCAAGCGGAGGTGACGACGTTCTGGTCCGACGTCATCGTCGATCGTCCCGAGAACCGCATGACTGGAGTCACGTTCACCCGTGGGGGCTATCACCGGATCGGTCGCAATGTGACCGCCGGTCTCGGTGGCTATACCGTTCACCGCGCCGGCCACTGGATCTTCGACGGCACCGGCCTGGGGTACGGCGACGTTCTTGGTGCTGCCGCGACGGTCGTGGGCTACGAGTGCGACGGGTGTGCGTTCACCTACCGCGACGGGCTGCCGTTCCCGACAGGCGTGGACGGCACACCGCCGACGTTCGAGATCCTCGGGTCGTGCCCGACGCAGCACTTCACACGCGAGACGGCACCGCGTCCACCTCGAGCGGACGAACCGAGCGAGTTGGAGTACATCGCTTCACGCGTGTTCGGGACGCGCCATCCGTTGGCGATAGAACGAATTCGTCACGGGCACGCGGTGCTGGGTGCGTACACGAACGAGGCGGGAGCGACAGTGGTGACGTCGGGGTCGACCGATTGGGCTCACGGGCTGGCCGAGCGCGACCCGCAGATCGAACAGATCACCCGGAACGTGCTGACGCGGTTGGGGTAGTTCGCGCCGGTCTCGCAGCGGTCCGGGGCGGGTCGGGCGGCCGGAGTGTCGGGAGTCCGCATCACCCAGGCGATGAGATTTTCGCCGCGACCTTGCCAAGCGGCCGATTATTGCGTAGTATACCTAGTATGCTACGCCGAAGCGAGAGATCATGAGTATCCGACACGCCCTGTTGGCCCTGCTGAGCGAAGGTCCCAAGTACGGGCTGCAACTGCGGCAGGAATTCGAGGCCCGGACCGGCGAGGTATGGCCGCTCAACGTCGGGCAGGTGTACACCACGTTGCAACGGCTCGAGCGAGACGGCCTGGTCGAGTCGGACGAGTCCGCCGACGAAGGCCCCCAGAAGGGCTTCCACATCACCGAACAGGGCGCCGTAGAGCTGGCGCAGTGGCTGCACACCCCGCCTGACTACTCCTCACCGCCGCGCGACGAGCTGGTGATCAAGGTGCTGGTGGCTCTCGGCCTGCCCGGTGTCGACGTGCACGAGGTGGTGCAAGTGCACCGCCGCTACTTGGTCGAGCTGATGCAGCAATGGACGCGCCTCAAGGAGGACGAGTCCCGGTTCGACCTCAGCTTCGCGCTCGTGGTCGACGCCGAGCTGTTCCGGCTCGACTCGCTGGTCCGGTGGCTCGATATGGCCGACGGACGTCTCAAAAGGGCGGCGGCGGGCGACACCGCACCGGCACCGCAGCCGTTCCCCCTCCCCAAAGCCCGGCGCAAGGTAGGAGCACCTCAATGAGCTACCTCGAACTACGAGACATCTCCAAGGTCTACGGAGAAGGTGCTGCAGAGGTTCACGCCCTCCAGCGCGTCGATCTCTCCGTCGACGCGGGGTCTCTGGTGGCCGTCATGGGCGCCAGTGGCTCGGGCAAAAGCACGCTGCTCACCATCGCCGGCAGCCTGGAGGATCCCACCCGCGGTGAGGTCTTCGTGGGCGGACGTCCGTTGGCGTCGCTGTCGCGCAACGGCAAGGCGCGCCTGCGCCGCCGGTCCATCGGCTACGTCTTCCAGGACTACAACCTGCTGGCGGGACTCGAGCGCGCTGGAGAACGTGTCTTTGCCGCTCGAGCTCGACGGCATCTCGGCCCGCAAGGCCCAGGCGGCGGCGCTCGAGTCGCTCGAGGATTTCGGGTTGAAGGATCGCGGATCGCACTACCCCGACCAGCTCTCGGGTGGCGAGCGCCAGCGCGTCGCCATCGCCCGGGCCGTGGTCGGCGGCCGGCAGCTGCTGCTGGCCGACGAACCCTCCGGCGCGCTGGACTCCACCAACGCCGAGGCGGTCATGCGCCTGATCCTCGCGGCCTGCCACCGCGGCATGGCCGCCGTCGTGGTGACCCACGACGCGCAGCTCGCATCGTGGGCCGACCGCGTCGTCTTCCTGCGTGACGGCAGAGTCGTCGACCAGACACTCCCGCTCGAGAGCCCCGAAGCGCTCCTCGCCGACCTCCCGAACCAATGAGCGTCGACGTCCTCGACCGCCCGGTTGCCCAGGCCGCCCCCGAGTCGGCCACCGGTGGTGTCGCGGCCCGCCGCGCCATGATCCGCTGGGCCTGGCGCCTCTTCAAGCGCGAATGGCGCCAACAGCTCCTCATCCTCCTCCTCGTCGTCGTGGCCGTCGCCGCGGTCGTGGTCGGGGCGGCCGTCGCCACGAATACGCCGCCGCCGGCCAACGCGGGATTCGGCACGGCGCAGGATCTGGCCACCTTCACGAACTCCGGCAAGCATCCCATCGATCTGCACTCGGTGGCGGCTCAGACCGCCGCGCTGGAGCACCGCTTCGGCACGGTCCAGGTGATCGAGAACGAGACGTTCGCCGTCCCCGGCAGCACCCAGACGTATCAACTTCGATCCCAGGACCCACATGGCCCCTACGGCGGGCCGATGCTCCAGCTGCTCTCCGGGCATTACCCGACCGGGTCCAACCAGATCGCGGTCACCCCCGGGCTGGCGTCCGAGCTGAACCTGAGTGTCGGCGACACCTGGCCCCTCGGCGGCAAGACAGTCGTCGGCATCGTGCAAAACCCCCAGAGCCTGCTCGATGAGTTCGCGCTGGTACCCCCGGGCGAGGTCACGTCTCCGACACAGGTGAACGTCCTCTTCGACGCACCGGGCGTGGACCCAGGCCGGATCGGGTCCAACGTCTCGACGCCGGCCCAAAATGCCAACAGCAACTCGATCAATCCACGGACCATCGTGCTCGCGGTGGCGACGGTGGGCATGCTCTTGATCGCACTGGTGTCGATCGGCGGTTTCACCGTGCTGGCGCAACGGCGCCTACGCGCCCTCGGGATGCTCGAGGCCATGGGGGCGACAGATCGCAACGTCCGGCTCGTGATTCGGGCGAATGGCGTCATCGTCGGCGCCGTGGGCGCTGTGGCGGGCTTCGCGCTGGGCTTGGTGGCCTGGTTGGCGTACCGCCCGCACAACGAGCAGAGCGCACATCACGTCATTCCCATGTTCGCCCTGCCGTGGTTGGTCATCGTGCCGGCGTTGGTGCTTGCCGTCGCCGCGACCCTCTTTGCCGCCGATCGGCCCGCCCGCGCCATCACCCAGGTCCCCGTCGTCTCGGCCCTGGCCGGGCGCCCTGCCCCGCCGCGGCAGATCCACCGCTCGTTCGTTCCCGGCGTTATCGCGATCGTCATCGGGTTCCTCTGCTTCTCCGCCTCGGGCGCGGGAAGCCAAGGCAGCGGCGTGATCTGGCTGATACCCGGATTCGTCGCGCTGATCACGGGCATCATCCTCGTGGCTCCGTTCTTCCTGGCCGTGCTGGCCCGGATCGGACGAAGAGCGCCCATCGGCATCCGCCTCCCCCTGCGCGACCTGTCGCGGTACCGGGCCCGATCCGGATCGGCCCTCTCCGCCATCAGCGTCGGCGTACTTATCGCGGTGGTCATCTGCGCCGTCGCGGTCGCCCGCTACAGCAACGTGTACGACTACGTCGGCCCGAACTTGGCGGCAAACGAACTCGCCGTCTGGAGCCCCAACGGCCAGAACGGCAACAACCCCAATCCCAGCGCAGCGACGGCGCAGGACATCGAGTCGCAGGAGGCCGGCGTCCATTCAATCGCAGCTGCTGTGGGCGCCACCGGCGTCGTGGAACTCGTCAATCCCGCGCCCTCCATCGGCCTGCAAAACCCCAGTGCCTCGGGTCGGCAATGGGACGGACAGATCTACGTGGCGACGCCGGCGCTCCTGCGGGCATACGGCATCAACCCGTCCTCCATTCCCTCCGACGTCGATGTGCTCAGCTCTCGCCCCGGCCTTGCGGGCTCAGCCGTGCAGCTGACCTACGGAGGCGGGGGCGGAAAGGGCGGCGGCCAGCTGGTCGGCCCCGGCGCGGACGGCGGAGGCCCCGGACCGGGAAACACGAACACCTGCACACCCGGAGGATGCATCGCCCATCCGGTCGTCCAAGAAGAGAACCAGCTGCCCACGGGCACGGACGCTCCGAACACGTTGATCACCGAGAGTGCCCTGCGTCGGCTGCACCTTGCGAGCCAGAGCAGCCTCGACGGCTGGGTCATCCAAGCGAACAGCCCGATCACCTCCGCCCAGATCAACAACGCCCAAGCGCTGGCGGCCGCCAACAACTTGAGCATCGAGTCGAAGAACGATGCTCCGAGCTCGCACGAGATCGTGAACTGGGCCACGGTGTTCGCCATCGCGCTCGCCCTCGGCATTCTGGCCATGAGCGTGGGCCTCATCCGCAGTGAAACGGCGAGTGACGTGCGCACGCTCACGGCAACCGGCGCCAGCTCTCGTACCCGGCGCAGCCTGACCGCGGTCACGGCCGGCGGCCTGGCTTTCCTGGGTGCGCTGCTCGGGACCGTCGCCGCCTACGTCGGGCTTGCCGGATGGTTCCGGACGAACTCGCTGGAGGGTGGCCTGTCCGACATCATCGATCACATCCCCTGGAGCAATCTGCTCCTCATCGTGATTGTCATGCCGATCGTCGCGACCATCGTCGGCTGGGTGCTAGCGGGACGCGAGCCGACCGGGTTATCCACTCGTCCGATGGAGTAGGAGTCCATTCGCGGCACGATGGACGGGGTCAGGCTGATTCGACCGTGAGCGTGACCTCGATGTTGTTGCGCGTCGCGTTGCTGTACGGGCAAACCTCGTGGGCGCCCCGCACGACCTCTTGCGCGGTCTTGTCGTCGACACCGGGGAGTCGAACGTCGAGTTCCACCGCGAGACCGAAGGCATTGCCCTCGATCGTGCCGATGGTCACCCGTCCGGTGACCGTGGAGTCACTCGTGTCCACCTTCATCCGCCTCCCCACGACCCCCATGGCGCTCTGAAAGCAGGCGGCGTAACCCATCGCGAACAGCTGCTCAGGGTTGGTCCCGCCGCCCTGTCCTCCCATTTCGACCGGAGGGCGGATGTCGAGGTCGAGGACACCGTCTGACGAGCGCCCGTGACCGTCTCGGCCGCCCTTGACGGAGGCCTCCGCGGTGTAGAGCGGCTTCTTCAGGGTGACGGTCATGAGCTCTCCTTTCGGTGATGCAATTCGTTGTTGCAACAGGTCCAAGAACGATCAGTGCGAGAAAGCAAGGTACTGATGGACGGCCCGCACCGCAGCCGACCCCTCGCCGACCGCTGAGGCGACTCTCTTCATGGAGCCGGAGCGGACGTCACCGACGGCGAAAAGACCCGGGTGACTGCTCTCGAACGGCAACGGCCTCCTGTCGAGACTCTGCCAATCCGGGCCAAGATGCTCAGAGGTCAGGGACGCGTCGGTCAGAATGAATTTCTTGTCGTCCAGAGCCGCGCAGCCGGACAACCACTGCGAGGCGGGGTCGGCACCGATGAACGAGAACAGACCGGCGGATTCGACGACGACGTCGCCGTCGGGACCCTTCAGCCGTACCGCTTCGAGTCTCTCGTCACCCTCGAGCGCGCAAATCGTGGTGTCGGTGTGCACGCTGATCGCCGGGTCCGCGGCCACTCGGTCGACCAGGTAACTCGACATGCTCTTCGCCAGATCGCTGCCACGGATGACGATGGAGACACGGCAGCTGTTCTGCGCGAGGAAGATCGCCGCCTGGCCCGCGGAATTTCCCCCGCCGGCGACCAGTACCGAAGCGCCGCTGCACTGGCGGGCCTCCATGTCGGTCGCGGCGTAGTAGACACCTCTCCCCTCGAAGTCGCTCAGGCGGTCGGCGTCGAGCCGGCGGTAGGCGGCGCCGGTCGCCGCCACGACCGCCCGGCCCACGACTTCGCTCCCGTCGCTCAGGTTGACGACCAGGTAGCCGGCGCGGTTGCGAAGCGATGCCGCCCTGCAGGGCACTGTGAGCCGAGCCCCGAACTTTTGGGCCTGTACCACCGCCCGCTGGGTCAGGTCTGTCCCAGAGATTCCCATCGGGAAGCCGAGGTAGTTCTCGATCCGCGAGCTCGTGCCAGCCTGACCGCCGGGCGCAGTCATCTCAACGCCGAGAGTTCGCAGTCCTTCCGACGCTCCGTAGACCGCCGCCGCCAGGCCGGCCGGGCCGCCGCCGACGACGACCAGGTCGAAGCAACGTTCCGGCATGTTCTCGATCGTCAGGCCAAGAAAACTGGCGAGCTCTCCGGGCGTGCACTTGCGCAGCACCGACCCGGTTGCGATCACCACCGGCAAGTCACTCGGCACGACGGAGGAATCGCGCAGAAGGATCTCGACCTGGGGGTCGGCGTCTGAGTCCAGCCATTCGTGGGGGATCCGGGTGCGGGCGAGGAACTCTCGCACCTCGAGCGACTCGGGCGAGAACCTCGAGCCGATCACCCGGATCGCAGGGGCTGCCCCCTCGAGCAGAAGAGAACGGCGGGCGATGAACGCGGCCAAAATGATGTCACTCAGGCGCGGTTTGGTTGCCATCAGTTGGCGCAGGTGGTCGCGCGGGACTGCGATGACCTCGCCTGATTTTGTGACCCGCGCCGAGACGAAGACTCGAAGGCCACTGAGCATGTTGAGCTCGCCCAGGAAGCGACCGGGCCCGTGGTGGGCGACGATGCGCTCACCGCCATCGACCGCCACGACGATGTCGATCTCGGCCGTCACGACGACATAGAAATCGTACGTGAGGTCCCCCTCCCGGTAGAGGTACTCGCCCGGCACGACCTGCCGGCGCGTTCCCAGGTCGCCTATGAGCGCGATGTCGGCCGCAGCGAGCTGTGGGGCCGCCTCGTCTTCGTTCATGACATCGGACCCTACCGAGGCCGGCGACCGAAGTGAGCGGTCCTCCCGCCCGGGGCGGCCTGATCGGCTGGAGCCGCAGGCGATGCAGGATGAAGGCGGTTCATCCTGACGAGACCGCGGTCACCGGGGTGTCAGGTCCTACCGCCGCGAACCCGGGTTGACCGTTTCTGTCGGCCGCATTGGCGGCCGCGTCATCGGTGCGCCCGGTGGACGCCGTCCCGGCGGGTCATCGGTGCGCCCGGTGGACTGGGCCTTACGCGGAGCCGGAGGGTTTGCCGTTCAGGATCACCGATTTGGTCTCGAGGAATGGCAGGAGACCCTCTGTCCCTCCTTCTCGACCGATGCCCGACTGCTTGAAGCCGCCGAACGCCATCCCGAAGTCGGTGCGGAAGGCGTTGTGCCCGACCGTGCCCGAGCGGAGTTCCCCGGCCACCTTTCGCGCCCGGTCGACGTCGTTCGTGAAGACGGAGGCGTTGAGGCCGTAGATGGTGTCGTTGGCCAGCGTCACGGCATGGTCCTCGCTGTCGGCCGGAATCACGCTGAGCACCGGGCCGAAGATCTCTTCGCGGGCGATGGTCGAGTGGTTGTCGACGTTGCCGAAGACCGTCGGTTCGATGAAGTAGCCGCGTTCCAGGTCCTTGGGCCGTCCTCCGCCGGTCGCGAGAGTTGCTCCTTCAGCGATGCCCTTCGCGATGTACCCCTCGACCCGGTCACGCTGGCGGCCCATGGCGAGGGGCCCCATCTGGGTCTGCGAATCGAATGGGTCGCCGACCCTGACCTGAGAGAAGGTGCCGGCCAGAGCATCGACGAGCTCGTCGTGTCGAGATCGGCTGACGATGATGCGGGTCAGGGAGGAGCAGACCTGCCCACTCAGGAAGCACTCCGCGCCCGAGATCACACCGGCAGCCGTCTGCAGGTCCATGTCGTCGAGGATCACCGCGGCAGATTTCCCACCGAGCTCGAGGGTGCAGCGTGCGATGCGTTCGCCGCAGAGGGAGGCGATACGGCGACCGGCGGCGGTTGAACCGGTGAACGTGATCTTGTCGACGCCCGGGTTCCGAACCAGAAGCTCGGAGACCTCGCGGTCTGCGGTCACGATGTTGAGGACGCCCGGCGGCAAGCCGATGTCCTCGGCGATCTCGGCGAACAGGTAGGCGTCGCCTGGCGCCTCGGGGGAGGACTTGAGGACGACGGTGCACCCTGCGAGCAACGCTGGAGCGATCTTGTACGAGATGAGGCTGAGAGGTCCGTTCCACGGGATGATCGCTCCGACCACGCCGACCGGCTCGCGGACCAGCAGGCCGAATTCGCCACCCATGGTCGGCTGCGCGCGCTCCTCGAAGGGAAACGTATCCGCGAGCCCGGCGTAGAAGTCGAAGACCCCGGCCATCCCGCCCGCTGTGTACTGGGCGATCGCGAAGAGGGCGCCAGACTCGCGGGGCCACAGCTGGCCGACCTCGTCCCCCTTGCCTCGCAAACCTTCCCCTATCGCCCGCAGGTACTCGGCGCGCTCGGCGTGTGACATCCGCGGCCACGGGCCGTGGTCGAACGCCTCGCGCGCCGCGTCGACCGCCCGGGCCATGTCGGCTGCTCGAGCTTCGGGGACACTGAAATACGGCTCCTCAGTCGCCGAGTCGATGACGGTGATGACATCGGCGGACGAGGGCTCGACCCACGTCCCGCCGATGAAGAATCGGTCGTCGTGGCGGATCGGTACGGCTGTGGTCGTCATGGCTTGCGCTCCCTGTGGTCGTCTGCGTTCCGCTCCGCCGCCGAGATTAGGCGAGTGGCGCTTCCCGAGTGTCGCCGCTGGACATCCGGCTTCGTAACCTGCCGCGACGTCGCATCGGCCCCGTCCGGATCAGGTCGGCTCGCCGCCGCTGCCCTCCCAGGGAGCACCCGGACAGGTCGACCGTCTCCACGGATCAGGTCAGGTCTTCTTCACGAGTGGGATGTCGTACAGGTCGGACCAATTCGTGCTGACGACCCGAGCCTTGCTTCCCTCGCCGAGAGGCAGCTTGTCGAACGTGCTCACGGCATGAGGAAACTTCGAGTCGCCGTGGGGATAGTCCGTCGAGAAGATCAAGCGTTCGTCACCGAACGACTCGACGAAATGCGGCACCGTCATCTCATCGGCTTCGACTGCAATCCAGCAGTTGCGCTTGAAGTACTCGGACGGCGGCATGGTGAGCTCCGGGGCCTCGTACCAACCCGTCCATTCCCAGTGCTCGTCGAGCCGGTAGAGGAACCAAGGCGCCCACGAGCAGTTGCCCTCGAGCAATGCCACCTTGAGATCGGGAAAGCGTTCGAGGACGCCGCCTCCGCACAGGCACGCGGTCACGAACTGGATTCCCAGTGGTTGGCTGAACGTATGCCACAACATCAGCCGGTCGAGAACCTCGAGGCTGAAGTCCGGCGTCAGGTAGGTCTGACCCCCGCCATGGAACGCCAGGGGCACGCCCAATCGCTGAATCTCGGCCCAGAGGGGATCGTAGGCGGCATGGTGCCACGGCCGTCTGTTCACGGCGGCCGGTGCGAGAAATATTGCCTTGAAGCCGAGCTCCTCCACGCATCGCCGCGCTTCCCCGACGGCGCCCTCGACGTCATGGGCGGCGACCATCCCGGCGCCGAACATCCGGTCCGGTGCGTGATCACAAAAGTCCTTCAGCCAATCGTTGTAGGCGCGGGCTATGGCCGTCGCGAATTCGGGCTCGAGGCCGTCGCTGCCGATCTGTTCCGACGAGTCGAGGCCGAGGACGAACAGACCCCGGGACGGATAGAGCACGGCGAGGTCGAGGCCCTCGGCATCCATCGCGTCGATCTGTGACTGGGGATCCCAGCCGCGTGCTTCGGAAGCGGCATAGACGTTGTCGTGGTGCTGCTGCCATCCGGTCTTGCGTCCGTCGACACGGAATGGGCGTGTCGCTCCCAGCCGGAGCATCACGTGGTTCTTGACTCGGACCCGCATATCGCGGCGGAATCTCCGCGAGCCCACGTGGAGCGGCATGCGCGTACGACGGGTCGATGTACCGCTGCCACAGATCGGGCGGCTCCATGACGTGGAGATCGCTGTCGCAAACGACGTGGTCCCGCAGTGCCATTGCCACCCCTTTGCTCCCTGACACCCGAGTCAGGTTTCACTATACGCTCTCGTCCACGGTCGCCCAGGGGCTCCGCCGGCGGCGATGCGAGATCGGGAGGGAACATGGCTGTCGGGGTAATCGGGTTGGGCAACATCGGCGGGGCTCTCGCGGCGAACCTGGTTGCCGACGGCCATGACGTGGTCGTCTACGACCTCGACGCCTCGGCGATGAAAGCGATCTCGGGCGCCGCGGTCGCGGACGACGTCGAATCCGTTGCGAAGCGATGTGAATTCACGCTGCTGTCGCTGCCCACGCCGGGCGTGGTCTCCGACGTGGCCGAGTCGTGGGCCGGCAGTTCGGAACGGGGCTCCGTTCTCGTCGACCTGTCCACCAACAGCCCTGCGGTCGTGCGCGACCTCGGGCGTCGCCTCGCCGGATCAGGACACCACCTCGTGGAGGCACCCCTGACGGGCGGAGCGATCGGAGCCGAGCGGCGGATGCTCGTGTTCATGATGGGCGGTGAGGAAGAGCCCGTGTCCCGGGTCCGGCCGGTCCTCGAGCCGCTCGGTCGCGCCGTGTTCCATGTCGGTGTGCTCGGGCTCGGGAACACGATGAAGCTGCTGAACAGCCTCATTGCCTTCACCACGACATGGGTGAGCCTCGAGGGCCTCGCCTTTGCCGCCAAGGCGGGGATCGAGGTTCGGGACGCGGTCGAAATCCTGCGCACCGCGGGTGCCTCGAACTTCTACATCGACCGCCAAGTCGAGACGATCGACGGCCGGGGTCGGCCGACGCAGTTCGCCCTCGCCCTCGCCGCCAAGGACGCCGGCCTCATCGTGGAGCACGGGGAGGCACTCGGGGCGCCGACACCGGTGGGAGCCGCCGTGCGGGAACTTCTCGACCAGGTGGTGGCTCAGGGCCTGGGCGGCGCCGACTGGAGCGAGCTTGTCGCCTTCGCGGAGCAGCAGGCGGACGTGGCCTTGCGCTGGAACCTCACTCCCGCCGAGAGCTGACGCACACGGCCCCGGAGCGAGCCGAGAGCCGGACCGGAAACTCCGCCTCGACGCGGCTGGGCGAAGCGAGACGGGTTAGTCCGTGCCGAGCACTTCGGCGGCCACCCGCAGGGCCGAGCCTGCCGCCGGGACCCCGGCGTAGATGGAGATATGCATCATGATCTCGACGATCTCGTCTCGGTCGATGCCGACGTTGCGCGCCCCGGCCAGGTGGGACTTGAGTTCTTCGATCTGACCGAGGGAGGCGAGGACGGCGACCGTGATCATCGACCGGTCACGAACCGACAAGCCCTCGCGGCTCCAGACCTCGCCGAACGCGCTCTGCAACACGTGGTCGAAGTAATCCGGAGCCAGCTTCGCCGCGGGGAACTGACCCGTAGGCCCGGTGCGCGTTGCGGGCCACAGCTGGCCTTGGATTTCGCGACCCGCCTCGCGGCGTTGTTCGCTCGTCGTCATGTCGCCCTCCTGTCGATGCCCAACAAGCTCACCGTGGCGATGCTGCCGCCGCCCACGAGGTGTGCCAACGCCGTTCGTGCGCCCTCGACCTGCCGTCCCTCCGCTTGGCCGCGCAACTGGAGCACCGCCTCGTGGAGCTGGGCGACGCCGGTCGGGCCGCCGGGGTGGCCACGGGCTATGAGCCCGCCGTCGGTATTGAACGGGATACGACCGCCGGGACCGGTTTCGCCGGCGGCGACCAGCTTCTCGCCCTCCCCGTCGCCGCAGAATCCGAGAAGCTCGTAGTACTCGAGCTCCTCGTTGATGAAGGCATCGTGGCAGTAGGCGACGCTCACGTCCTCTGGACCGATGCCGGCGGCCTCGTAGCATTCGTTCGCGGTCGCCCTCGTCATGGCGGACGGGCCGACGACCGGGCCGACGAACGTGTGCCCTGGCGTGTAGGTCTCCGAGGTCAGTGAGGAGGCCAGCGCACGAACGAGGGGGCGGTCCGGTTGGCGGGCTCGCACGAGGTCTTCGCGAGCCACGATGATGCAGGCGGCTCCGTCGTCGGGCGGGCAGCACATCATGGTGGTGAGCGGCTCGGCCACCATTCTGGCGACCAGGACCTCCTCGGCGGTGACCACGTGGTCGGAGCGCCGGTGAGCGAACGGGCATGCCGCGCCGTAGTTCCAGTTCTTGGCCGCGATGGTGGCGAACGTCTTCGGGCTCGTACCCCGTTCGTGCATTCGCCGCTGTGCCCACAACGCGAAGTAGGCGGCGGGCAGAATGGGCGCATCGATCTGGTCCCGGCCTGCGCCACGGCCACCCGTGCCGGTCATGTCGGTGAACTTGTCGAAGCACAGGGCCATGGCGACGTCGGCCCGCCCCGATGACACGGCCCAGGCTGCATCGCGAAAGGCGATGAGGCCTGTGGCGGACGCGTTCTCGATGTGGGTCACGGGCAGCCCGGTGAGACCGAACTCCTTCATGGCCTTGATGCCCAACATGGACGCAGGCTGGATGTAACCGACGAAAGCCTCGTCGACATCGGCCAAGGTCATTCCGGCATCGTGCAGCGCGAGCAACCCGGCATCGCGGGCCAGATGGGCACTCGGGACTTCGCGGAACATGCCAAAGCGGACCATGCCGATCCCGGCAACGGCGACGCCTTCGAAGCGCAGGCCCCTCCTCACGACCGTGACTCCGTGGTCTCGGTGCGCGGCGCGGCGGGCCGGAAGCGGTAGATCACCACGTCGTCGCCGTCGGCGTTCTGGCGCAGTGTCTCGAGGTCGATAACGACCTCCATACCGATTGCGAAGTCGTCCTTCTCACCGAAGAGTATCGACTGGACGCGCGGCCCCTCAGGGAGGTCCACCTGGGCGACCCCGTATCCGCTGACGTCGGCGTCCTTCTTCCCGAACAGCGGTACGTGGCAATAGGTCCAGGTGTAGATGGTTCCTCGGGTCGAGAGCTCAGCGTCCTCGGTGCCCTCGTGCAGGCACTTGGCGCAGACGAGGCGCCGGGGGAAGAACACCTCCCCGCACGCCGTACAGCGGCTGGCCAGGAGCCGGGGCGGCTCGGCCGCGTTCTCCGGGATCCGGAAGAATCCTTCTTCAATGGGGACTCGGGCCATGCACTCCTCGCCTTGCTGTTCCGTGCAACCAGTTCGCTGCTCAGGTGTCGGGGGAGTCTGGCACACCGTGCGCGCCGCCAGAGCGGGTGCTCGGCTCGCGGGGCAGACCGAGCACGTGCTCGCCGACGATGTTCTTGTTGACCACAACCTCAGAGGCACAACAACGTTCTGACCAGGACTGTCTTCTCCGAACGAGCCATACGTGCCACTAAAGGTGTCACTACAGGTTTCCCACGGCCCCCTTGTCACCGGCGTTACCGGGTGTTGAGAAGAAGATCCCGTCAAGTACACCGCGGATCACCTCGACGTCATCGTCAATCCAGTGCGAGTAGTACTTGTGGACGGTGGCCGGTGAGTCCCCCAGGGCCTTGGCGACTGTTGCCACGGAAACCTTGTTGCGAAGCAGCGAGGTGGCAAAGAAGTGCCGCACCTTCAAGACTTGGGCGCTTTTGCACGGCTACGACGACACGCTCACCATCGAGCGTATTGAGGTCAATGGCAACTACGAACCGGCCAACTGCACCTGGATTCCTCTGAGCGAACAGCGGCGAAGCCGGCGCAGTACTCGATGGATCACCCTCTGGGGCGAGACCAAATGCATGAGGGACTGGTTGAACGATCCTCGGTGTATCGTAGACAAGAGCACGGTGTACAAACGACTCCGACGGGGCTGGACGATAGGGGGCGCTGTGTAACGAGCTGGGGCGGCGTGCGGGTCTAACCCACTGTCTTAAGACACTCGCTTTCCATAGCTCTCGCCTGTGGGCCGGGTCGCGCCATTGACTTTGCCCGTCAGATCCTCCTGAGCTGTAACGTGGAGTCTGGGCCTGAACCACCTTTGACTTCATGGGCCTCAAGGGTGCTATCCGCCGCTGCCACCTCGCCTCTTAAAATAACCGCGAAGGCACCCTGCCGTGACTGCAGCCAACAACTCAATGTTGGGAATCGTCCTCCCGGCTGAGGTGACGACGACCTCGGTCACCTTATAGGGATTCCGAAATGCGGCCCGACGGTCTGCGGACCAATTCACGCGGTATTGCATGACCCGATTCCCTGATTCATCAACGGCAGCCATCGTCGCATGGAAGATGCTTCGTCCGGTCACCGGAAGCTCAATGGCCGTGTGATCTGCCATAGTCACACGAGTTCCAGCACGAGATTCAAAGTGAACCCCCTCCATCCTCAGAACGGACGCACCACTGGCGACGTCGACGAGTTCACGATCAAGCGGTCTCCCCATCTTGAGTTGATAGCGGGGATAGGAATGCTCCATTTGCCATCGGTATTCGTGTCCGCGCATGCTGATCGTGGACTTGGGATTGAGAAAGTACCCATCGCAGGAAGTTGTCCAAATGACGCCGTCCGCAGCTACGACTTCCCAAGATCCCCGTTTCAGTGTCCGAAATGAAAGATGCGTTCCGGCGAGGTGGGGGAACTCCCGCCACTGATCCTTGGCGTCCGCCGCCGCCGCCCTCTTGGTCTCCCTCTTGGAGCGCTCCTTCGGCAGTCCGTCCTTTGATGACGTACCCACGACAAAGTCTGACAGTAGTTCACCGCTTGACAACTGCCAAAGGGAAAAATCGGGAACGGCACTCAAATATGCAAGGATCTGCAACACGTTCGTCATCGATAAAGGGGACAATGGGGTGAATCGCCGACCAGGACACTCTCAACGTTCAGTTCGAGTGTGGAAACGACTCAGCCTTGCGGCTTTCTGCCTCCTTTTTCCCTACTCCTCTCGACGATTTCAGCTTCGGCTGCAACTTCGAGCTTCAGCTCAAAGTCTGCGAGTGCGATCGTTGCGGCGGCCCGATCAGCAATGACGGCCGCCGGTTCTGTCAGTTCAAGCGGAAGCGCTCCCGGAACCATTCCTGGCGTGGGAAAGGTGACGATCCACGAGACCAACTACACGGGAAAGACTTCTGGTAGCCAAGTCATCACATTCACCTCCCGTCAATCCGGTTCGAGCGCCACCCTCCCTGCTGCCACCTTCTTGGTCATTGGCAGCACCCTGTACGTCAACGCCAATGCGGAGTTCTGGTCAGGGTTCGCAGGATTCTCGGATGCCCAGAGCAATCTGGTGGCGCAAAAGTGGGCCCAAATCCCGACCAGCAGCGCTCTCTACGGAAAGGCCTCATCTGACCTCACGATGCCGAGCCTGACGAAGGACGTCTTTCATGCGGAGACTTACCACAAAGCGAGAGTTCGGACGGTCAATGGCATTCGTGCCATAGCGATCACCTATATGAATGGAGCCCGCTACGACGCTGGTCGAGCAATAGCGTACGTTGCGCTCGGAGGCAAGCATCTCCCGGTATCGGTAACCATTGGAAACTTGACCTTGCACCTTGAATCATGGGGAAGGGCAAAGACCATCGCTGCACCCCAGGGCGCCGTATCCATCTCCAGCCTTCTGACGTCGCCATCGACGTAGTAGTGCGGAAGCAGATTGATCACGGATGAGGAGCTACCGTCGGTGCTAGCTCGACGGTGGTGATGGTCGAACAGCTGTCATAAGGCTCTATCTCAGAAGTCGGCGGCGACCCTAGTTGGCACCCGGCGCGCTGGTATTCGCGCCTTGAGGAACGCAGTCTGGGGCGGTTGGCACCGCCAGTGTCATACATCAGGGCCGCATCTCACCTGGGTGGCACCGTGGCACCCAAGTCCAGACTGTCAGCTTGCATCGTGGGGGATGGAAAACACCCATTCGGAGTACTGGTGCATGGTTCGTGGTCATCCCTGTTTGACCGGACTCGGACACCTCTCAGCCCTTCAAGTTCTGCTCCGTCGTCCTTTCGTAGCCCCGTCAGTTCTTTCGTGGCGGGCGGCAACGCCTGTAGCCTAACTGCCCATGTGGTGGACTAGCGCCGCGGCAACGGCGCTCTACGGCATCATCATCGGTGGCGCAATCTCCTTAGTGACCGCAGAGCTAACGAGCCGAAACGCGGCACGCCAAGCCGAGAAGCAGATGGCCGAGGCGAAGGAACATTCGTTCAATGAGCGGTATGCGTCCGCGACGGAACAACTCGGACATGAGCAGGCAGCCGTGCGGTTATCCGGGGTTCACGCCTTGGTGCGGTTAGCCGATGAGTGGGAGCCACAGCGCCTGGCCGGAATCGATGTGTTGTGCCGCGTACCTCCGTATGCCCTACGAACCATCGAGTGCGCCGAAAGGGGAGAAAGAGGTCCGTCAAACCATCATCCGACTAATCGGGAACCACCTTCGCCCAAACGCACGCGTGAGTTGGAGCAACGCTGAGTTCGATTTCACGGGCGCTGTGTTCGACGGCGGAGACTTCCACGAAGCCGTGTTCAGCAGCGGAGCGGTTCGCTTCGACGGGGTGACGTTCAGGGGCGGCGATGTCAGCTTCACTGGGCAAACTTACATCGGCGGAGTGGTCAGCTTCGCAGGCGGGAGTTCAGCGGAGCGGTTACTTCGACGGGGCCACGTTCGGCAGCGGAGTGGTCAGCTTCGAAAGCGCCACGTTCAGCGGCGGGGAAGTCAGCTTCGAAAGCGCCACATTCAGCGGCGGGGAAGTCAGCTTCGGGTTTGCCAAGTTCAGAAGCGGTAAGATCGGTTTCTGGGGGGCGAAGTTCAGAAGCGGGGAGGTCAACTTCGTAAACGCCTGGTTCAGCGGCAGCGATATCCCGTTCGACTTTGCCGAGTTCAGTGGCGGAGGGGTCAACTTTTCAACGGTCGCGGAATGGACACAACCTCCAACGGGGCTTCCCGCTGAGGCGCCCGGTCTCACTCTTCCCAAGTGGGGAAACGACCTGCGACCTTTGGACGCGCCGGACTAAGAATTGCGCCCTCCGAACTCACGCAGCCCGTCAACCCGTCGAGATGGTCAGCGCAGCTCCACACCTCCACCACTTGTCACCCCTGTGCGAGAACCATCGGCCCGTAAATGTCGGCATTCCTCGGCACTGCGTGCCCTGGAGGTTGTGGTCGTACACGAAGGCCCGGCACCGCGAAGCCTCAGCGAAGACATCTGGACTTCGGTCGCCAGGCTGGGCATCACGCCTATTCTCTCCCCTTCAGGCATCACTTCGCGTCGGTCCGTCTCATCGAGGTAGCACTCAAGCCAGTCCAATGCTTGTTGTGCGACGTGGCGAGGATCCTGTCCGGCGAAGAAGCCTTCGTTCATCTGGTACGTGGTCTCCGAGTAGGCAATGCTTCCAACGCCCACGCCTTTCACGTCCACGCCTTGACCCGCCCGATGTTTGTACTGATGAGCGATCAGTTGACGGTCCCTGTCGATGAAGTCCCAAAATATCGCTTGGTCTGGCTTTCGCTTGTCTGACTTCAGCTCGTCCCACATTTGATCGACAACTCGGCGGAGCCGTGGATCTCGTTCGGCATCGACAGTGTCGAGGACGTACATGGTTGTGCGCAAAAGCACCACTCCCGCCGTCCAGCGCCGTCGCCATAGTGAACCTCGAATGTCATCCACCAGCTCATCCACCGCTTCACCGGCGTCAGCGAGAACCAGGCGAGCATGTGTGGTCATCGGAGGATTCAGTTGTCGAAGGAGCTGGGCGTCAGATTGTTCGCGCAGGTGCCCCCATCGTCGTCGCTGTTGGTGCCGTCGGGACACGTCGTGTTCGACCAGATTGCTCCATCCAGATGGGCAAAGGTGAGGTCCGCTCCGGTAAGGAACGCGCCGGTCAGGTTGGCACCGGCGAGGAAGACACCGCTCATGTTGGCACGGCGGTTTCAAGGGGTCCGCGCAACGACTTGGTGAATAGGCAACGCTTCGTTGCCCCAACCAAGGAGTGGCCGTAGATGGGTGTACGTCACATGACCCGTGAACAGAAGCAGATGGCCCGTCGCCTCAAGGCCAAGGGACTGACGCTGAAGCAGATCGCCAGAGATCTGAGCTGTTCGTTGCCGCTGGTGACGGCCAGCGTGTACGTCCAGCAGCCCGAATCAGGCTTGCCTGACCGCTGGAAGCCGGCGCCGGGGCACCTCAGCGCCGAGGATCGTGAGGAGATCTTGTTGGGACTGGCCCGAGGTGAGTCGATGTCGGCCATCGCCCGCGGCCTTGGACGTGCCCCCTCGACGATCACCCGGGAGGTGGCCGCCAACGGAGGGGTTCGCCGTTATGGCGCCTGGAGGGCCCACTGCCGGGCCGAGGGATCGGCACGTCGACCCAAGCCCGCCAAGCTGGCTCATCCTCCGCTCGTCCGCCAGGTGAGCACCTGGCTGGAGAAGCTGTGGTCGCCCCAAGAGATCGCGCAGCGCTTGCGCCTCGAGTTCCCCGACGATCCGATGATGCAGGTGAGCCACGAGACCATCTACCAGTCCCTCTTCGTCCAGGGCCGTGGTGAGCTCCGCCGTGAGCTGGCCCGCTGCCTGCGCTCGGGCCGCACGGCCCGCCGCCACCACGGCCGCGTCGAGAAGCGAGGCAAGAACCCGGACATGGTCATGATCAGCGATCGTCCCGCCGAAGTAGAGGACAGGGCGGTGCCCGGGCACTGGGAGGGCGACCTGATCATCGGAGCCGGCGGCAAGTCCGCGGTCGGCACCCTCGTCGAGCGCTCCACGCGATTCGTGCTGCTCTTGCACCTCCCAGGCGACCACGGAGCAGCCAGCGTCGAGGCCGCCATGCGCAAAGCCATCAAGAAGCTGCCCGGCGAGCTGGCTCGCTCCATCACCTGGGACCAGGGCAAAGAGATGGCCGGCCACGTGGACTTCACCGTGGCGACGGGCATCCCCATCTACTTCTGCGATCCCCACTCGCCGTGGCAACGCGGATCCAACGAGAACACGAACGGACTGCTGCGCCAATACATGCCCAAGAGCACGGATCTCTCAGTACACAGCGCCGCTGATCTAGCCCGATTTCAGCGAAGCCTCAACGGGCGTCCTCGCAAGACGCTCGGATATATGAAACCATCAGAGAAGTTCGCCGAGCTCGTTGCGCTCACCGCTTGAATCCGCCCACCCATAAGTTTGGCATTCGTTAAGTCGGAGTACCTGAGATCATCCCCGGTGAGATTCGCCAAGTAGAGAACGGCATCCGGGAGGTTGACGGTGTTCAGAGAGACGTTGACCAAGCTTGCGCCGTACAGCTGCGCGGCCGACATATTGGCCGTATACAAGTTTGAGTTCGTCAGATTCGCCCCGTCGAGCGGGGCGCTCACGAAGTTGTCACCGACGAGGTTACAGTCCACCAGGTCGATCCCTGGATAGGGCGACGCCGAACAATCGTGAGTGACTCCAGGCGGGCCCTGGGGTCCCTGTAGCCCTTGAGGCCCTTGCGAGTTCCACGAGATGATGTGCTTCGCTGCGCAGCTCGTGGGAGAAGTTGTCCCGACGTGACTGAGCGTCCCCACTTTGAGGCAAGCGTAGTACGTCGTCGTGTTGCCCGTCCCGTGCGCTACACCCATCGCCAGGGTGAAGCCGCCGACCAACACGCCGCCTGCGAGGAATGCTCCGAGTCCTTGCTTCGTGAACATGGGTCTTCCTCCGTTCGCCGCCCGCAGGAAGAGACTGCCGCCCGCCAGCGGATCAGTAGTTCGTCGGGAGTCATCATGGCCGAGACGGGGGGCGATCTGTCAGGTGAAGGGACCCACCGTGTGTGGCCTGCAGCCTCCGCAAAGGGCCTCCAAAGCTCTCCGGGTCACGCCGATGGATCACGGGGCTTCCAGAGGGCGCTGAGACGGTTCCGAGCTGGACGCTGGGATCCGTCAACAGGAAGGGGAGATCTCCTCTCCAGGGGACGGTGGTGGGTGCCCCGACAGCGTCACCGAACTGGAGATTCCTTGAGTTTTTCAAGGTTCGTGCCACTAAACGTGCCACTACGCACACGAAACGGGCGTAATAGAGGTCTCATGCGTAAAGGTAGAAACGATCCTTTAGGGTCGTGATCAGGAAAAACCCGTGCGGCTCAGCGCGGCAGACCGAGCACGTGCTCGCCGACGATGTTCTTGTTGATCTCGGTCGTGCCGCCGGCAATAGAGGCCTGACGCACCCCGAGGAGGTTCTGTGCCCAGCGGTCGTTGGCGCCAAGGGCCTCGAGCCCGATGAGGTCGACCGCCAGTGTCGCCAGCTCCTGGTCGCAAGAGGCCCAGGAGAGCTTCGCCAGACTTCCACCTGCTCCGGCGGCCGACGGATCGGCCAGAGAGCGTTCCGTCATGTAGCGCATGCACCTGATGGCGACGAAGACCCGGGAAAGGCGCTGGCGCAACACCGGATTGCGCAGGCCGTCGCGGGAGCGCGGGTCGACCAGGAGATCGTCCAGCCGGTTGGAAAGCGAGAGGTGCAAACGGGCGACACCGGCGCGCTCGAAGCTGAGCGTCGTCATGGCCACCGACCAACCCTGATTCGAGCGCGCCGAGCATGGCCGAGCGTGGGATTCGGGCATCGGTGAAGAACAGCTCGGCGAAGGTATGCCCACCTGTGATCGTGGTCAGCGGGCGAGCCTCGATCCCCGGCGTTCGCAAGTCGACCAAGAAGCAGGTGATGCCGGCGTGCTTCTTCGCCGTCGGGTCCGTCCTCACGTACAGCTGACACCAATCGGCCAGGTGACCCAGCGAGTTCCAAGTCTTCTGCCCGTTGATCACGAAGTGCTCGCCATCTTCGACCGCCGTAGTGCGGAGCGAGGCGAGGTCCGAGCCGGCGTCGGGTTCGGACATGCCCTGTGACCAGATCTCGTCGCCGCGCAGCATGGGCTGAAGGAACCGCTCCCGTTGCTCTGGAGTGCCGAACTGCATGATGGCTGGGGCGATGTTGGACACGCCGATCACGTTCACCGGGCCCGGAGCCCGGACGCGATTGGTCTCCTCCAGGTAGGCGAGCTGCTCGCCGATGCCGGCAGCGCGACCGCCGTACTCGAGAGGCCACGACGGGGCGGCCCACCCGCCATCGGCCAGTGTCCGATTCCACTGCCGGAGCACCTCGAGGTTGGACTCGACCGGATGCTGACCCGCCGCGAGGACCTCAGAGTTGATGTGCGTTTCGAGCCAGCTCCGCAGCTCAGCCCGGAAGGCAGCCTCGTTCGGCGGCGCCGAAGACGGCGCGTCCATTTGCGTTTCCCCGCTCATCGCCCGGAACGCTACGCGGACCGGGTCACAGGTGTCAGGCGAGAGACCGCTGCCGGGTCTCCGGCGAGGCAAGGTGCACGCGCCGGCCCGCGCGCCGACGCATCCGGACCGCGGATCGGACGGAGGCGGTGATCGGGTAGCTCCCCGACGCTGAGTGTGGGATCGACGATCCCGATACTGCCGGTGCGCCACCGCCTGGTTCGATGTAGACGGAAGCACGACGACCTCGACCGCCCGACGCTGGTCCTCGGAGGCTGGTCCTAGACAGTCTCGACCTCGCGGGATACCGTGAGGCAGGCAACGGCAGCACTCGAACGCCGAGCCGCTTCGTGACTCGAATGCCGAACCATCTCCGGCAACTCGCCGGGCGAGTAGTCGAGAGAATAATTCCAGAGGAGTGAGCCGCATGACGTGGATCACAAGGATCGGAGTAGGCGTGGTCGGTGTGAGCCTGGCACTCGCGACGGCCGTGACGGGTGCAGGAGCTTCAGGTGGGGCTCCACAGGTCGTGAGCAGCTCGAAATCGTTCACGAACCTGACGTGGAAACTCGGCGCGAAGGTCCCAAATGCACATCTGGAAGGGGCAGCCGTCGCCGTTGGGTCCAAGGTGTATGACATCTCGGGCGCAGTGTCGGACTGCAGTGACGGGGCTCCCGGGGCGACGACGGCTGATGTCGACATCTACGACCCGGCAACCAACACCTTCAGCGTGGGCGCTGCGATTCCAGATCCACGACAAGGGGATCCGTCCGCGGTCGTCATTGGGAAGAAGATCTACGTCGTGGGAGGTGACACTGCGTGCGGCGGCGCGCCCGTGCCGCAGGTCAATGTGTACTCGGTCAAGCACGGCACCTGGACGACGCTGCCGACGGAGGACCTGCCCACCCAGATCCAAGGTGGGATCGGTGGCTGCGCGGCAAGCATCGGGAGCGTCATCTACTACTTCTTCGGCGGCCTCGTCGGGGTGCTCAACACCTCGAAGGCCGGGCCGACTTGGTCCGTGTCGGACGTCTCCGCGCTGACGCCGACCGACTTCTGTGAAGCGGCCACCGCGGGGCAGAACATCTATGTCGTCAGTGCCGGTGACGGGAGCACCGATTCGTACTCGCAACGAGTATTCAAGTTCGACCCGATCACCCGAGTCGCCAAACTGCAGTCGGAGACCACGGTTCCGTTCGCCGAGGAGTCGATCGGCGTGATCCATCAGGAGATCGTGATGGCCGGCGGGGACTTCGAGGGAAACAAGGTGGTCCAAATCGTGGTTCCCCACGAACACAGCGTGATCACGGCAGCCAATGCTCTGCCGGATTACCGAGACGATTCCATGAGTGACGCGGTCATCGGGAACAAGGTCTACATCGTGGGTGGCCAGTCGATGTCCGGCGGTACGCAACCCCCAGTGATGATCGGAAGACCGTCGTCCTGATCGGAGTCCCGACGACCCGCTCAGCCCGAGGCCGATGGATCCATGACGAAGTTCTTGCCGGCGTCGCAGCGTCCTAGGTAGACGGGTCCGAGCGGGTAAGGACGGCCGGACGCAAACGGATCCGGGACCGCCGACCCCGCAGGCTAATGCCAGCTCTTGGACGACGAGCCGGGGACAGCGTCGAGCAGCGTCGAGATTGTCTTGGTTGCCTCTCGTCGACGCCTCCGGGAGCAGTCCTCCGGTTGTCTCGCCGGCCGGGTGGGTACATCACCAGCTCGGGAGGGACCGAGAGGAGGCGAGATGCCACAGCAAGCGTGGAGCGACAAGCGAGAACGGCAGTATGAGCACATCAAGGAAGGGCTCGAGGAGCGGGGTCGCCCCGAGCGCCTGGCGGAGGAGATTGCCGCCCGGACGGTCAACAAGGAGCGGGCCCGTGCGGGCGAGGCCAAGCAAGCGAGCTCCGCGTCGACGAACGACATCTCATCGAGCCGGCGCGGGGGCCTTCGGTCACACCGGGGCTCCGGCGGCCGGACGAGGGACCAGCTCTACGAGGAGGCCCGGCGTAAGGGCGTCGAGGGTCGCTCGAAGATGAGCAAGGCCCAACTGGAGCGGGCGGTGGGCCGCTAGGTCGGCCCGCCTTCCTCCCGATGTCATCGCAGGCGCAAGAGTCGGTTCAATTCGAGCGGGGATCTACGGCTGATTGCAGCAGGCGGTGACGCCGTCTGACGTATGTCGCCGCTACTACTGGTGCAGTTGACAGGGAAGTTGGCGGAGTGATGTGTGCGCCGCACCTCCGATATGCCGCCGAGTGGCTCGCGGAAGCCGGGGCCGTGACGCGATGCCCGAGCTCGTCAATCAGCGAACAGGTCCGTCATCGGAGCGAGCGGCACGATCCCGGATGCCTTTGCCGCGAGATCGGCGTCGATCGTGACGAGTGCATCGGCCTGAAGCTTGGTCACTGCGATGTACTCCGCCTCGAAGATGGTCGTCCAGTTGTGTTCCCGCGCCATCTGCCATGCCGTGCGGCGCGAGACACGGTCCCCGAGTAAACGCATATTCAGCTCCGTGATCCGTTCCTGAACGTCCCGCGCCTCGTTCTCCGTCAACACGCCAGCACGAACACGCTGAAGAAGCAGATTGAGTGCCTGCGAGCGAATGGCGTTCGGAGCGACGAGCCGGTGCGTCGTGTTCACCTGACCGTCTGCTCCACTTGCCAGCCGCAGCAGGGTCAGAGGATCGATCACGAAACGGCTCACGACGGCTGTGAGAGCGATCGGTGTCGAGGCTGGCCGAAGAGGAAGCCGGCTGCCAAACGCACCGAAGTGCGTCTCACGAGTTGCCGTTGGCGCCAGCTTCCACTGGGAACGCACCCTACAGCCCGACGGAGAGCGACACCATCGTCGTATCGTCGGCCAGCAGCGTGAAGATCCGAGGCCTCTTCGGCGAATCGGAAATGGTCAGGCACTTCCGAACAGGAGTAGGCAGACCGCGTCGGCGTGCGCTTCGACGACAGCGTCGTCAGACGGGTCCAGCGAGCTCAGTCGTCGGCACTCGGGTGCAAGCACGAACATGGTCGGACCCGCGCCGGTCAGGATGTAGTACATGTGCGCCGCGGGGATGGGCGGAACTGCGCCGCGCCGCGCCAGCGCCTCGAAGAGATCCGTCGTCGCCTCGTAGATCGGACGCACGTGACGATCGACGAGGTAGTCCATCCGCCGGCCGTCGGCCTTCGACTCCTGCATGATGATCCGGTGGAGCTGGGGGTGGCGTGCCGAGAAGGTCACGAACTCGCGCACCAGGAGCTTCGCGCTGGTGACCTCGTCGACGCCGCGGAGCCCCGTCGTCCGCTCGTCCAGGGTCTGGTTCAGCAGCTCGAACAATGAGTCGACGGCCGCCTGCCAGAGCTCCTCCTTCGAGCGGAAGTGGTAGTTGAGCAGCGGCTGGGTCACGCCGGCCCTCGTCGCGATCTCCCGCGTCGTCGCACCGTCGAACGACCGCTCCGAGAAGAGATCGGTCGCGGCGGCGACGATCCGGTCGCGCGTCGGCTTTGCCGAGGGGCGGGCGACTCTCTCCTTCGGCAACGTCGACGTATTCGGCATACCCGCAATCCTAATCGTTTGAACAGGCTATTGACAGATATCTGATCGAACGAACAAGATTGGTGCTCGATGACCGATCACCGAGCTCGCTATGGCCCGCACCATCCCGGCGAGACCTACGTCGAACACGACATCGCGGAGCACATGATCGACCTCGGCGAGGTCGAGATGAACTACGCCACCGTGGGAGAAGCCTCCATGCCGGCGCTGCTGCTCATTCCCGGCCAGACCGAGTCGTGGTGGGGCTACGAAGCAGCCATGCCGCAGCTCGCGGAGCACTTCGAGGTCTTCGCAGTCGATCTGCGCGGTCAGGGCCGCAGCACGCGCACGCCGGGCCGCTACACGCTCGACAACATGGGCAACGACCTGGTGCGCTTCATGGACCTGGTCATCGGGCGGCCCACGATCGTGAGCGGCCTTTCCTCGGGTGGTGTCCTGGCCTCGTGGCTGTCGGCGTACGCCAAGCCGGGTCAGGTGCGCGGCGCGGTCTACGAAGATCCGCCACTCTTCGCCTCGGAGGTCCGGCCGGCCCTCGGCCCCGGCGTCCGTCAGTCCATCGGTCCGATATTCGACCTCTGGAGCTCCTACCTCGGCGACCAGTGGTCGATCGGGGCGTGGGATGCGATGCGTGAAGGGGGAGCCTCCCGGCTGCCGGAGCACATGCGGTTCATCCCGATGCCCGACGAACCGCCCCAGAATCTCAAGGAGTACGACCCCGAGTGGGGGCGGGCGTTCTGGACCGGGACGGTCGGGGCTTCCTGCGACCACGAGAGGATGCTGCGCAGCGTCAAGGTCCCCTCCGTGCTCCTGACCCACCACATGCGCGTCACCGACGAAGGCAGCGGATTCCTGTTCGGCGCCATGTCCGACCAGCAGGCCCTGCGGGTAAGGGAACTCCTCAGGACTGCGGGCGTCGACGTGGACTACCGATCGTTCCCCGACGTCGGCCACGCCATGCACGGTGATCGGCCCGAGCTGTACGTCGAGACGCTCCTGAGTTGGGTCGGGAACATCGGCGCATGAGCATGTCGCGCGCGATCGACGTGCACGCCCATTACCTCCCGGAGGCCTACCGGGTCGCGTTGCTCGCCGGTGGTCACGGCCAACCCGACGGATTCCCTCAGATCCCGGACTGGTCCGCCGAGCAGCACCTGGCCGCGATGGACCGGCTCGGGATCGAGACGTCGCTGCTGTCGATCTCCTCACCAGGTGTCCACCTCGGCGACGACGCAGCGACTCGGGACCGCGCCCGCGAGGTCAACGAGGCCGGCCGGCGCGCCGTCGTCGACCATCCGGGACGGTTCGGTCTCTTCGCCTCGCTCCCGCTGCCCGACGTCGACGCGGCCATCGCCGAGATCGCCTATTGCTGCGAACACCTCGACGTCGCCGGTTTCACCGTGCTGACGAACATCGGGGGGACCTACCTGGGGGATCGCGCCTTCGAACCGGTCTTCGACGAACTGGACCGGCGCGGCACCCGGCTGTTCATCCACCCCACGTCGCCCGCCTGCTGGGAGCAGACGTCGTTCGACCGTCCCCGGCCGATGGTCGAGTTCTTCTTCGACACCACCCGGGCGGTCGTCGACCTCGTGCTCAACGGCACCGTCGCTCTGCACCCCGGGATGGAGTTCCTCGTCCCTCACGCCGGCGCAACGCTGCCGATGGTCGCCGACCGGGTGAGTGCCTTCTCCCTGTTGCTGGGTGTCGATCCGTCGGTGGACGTCCTTCGCGACCTGGGCCGGCTTCATTTCGACCTGGCCGGCTTCCCGATTCCGCGTCAGCTCGACGCGCTGCTCACACTCACCACGCTGGGACACCTCCACTACGGGAGCGACTATCCCTTCACCCCAGAGGTCGTCGCGGCGATGGCCGGTGAACGGCTGGCGGAGGCGGGCGACCCGCCAGGCTCGCTTTCGGGCGTGCTCCGCGCCAACACCGAACGGCTCTTTCCCACCCTGCGCACCGACCCTCGGTGACCCGAATGACAGGACGGCCATGAACCATCAGCTCGAAATGGGCTACCTCGTGCTCCAGGTGCCCGAGCCGGACAGCCTCGACACCGCCTTCGCCGACGTGGTCGGCCTCGCCCCGGGTGAGCCGGCGGCACCGGGCACGCGTACGTGGCGCAACGACCGGCGTTCCCAACGGCTCATCGTCGAGCCCGGCCCGGCGAACGATGCCGTGGCGGTTGGAGTCGAGGCGATCGACACCGAGGCGTTCGACACGACGGTGGCGCGCCTCCAGGCGGCGGGCTTCGCCATGGTCGAAGACTCGGGCCGCGCCGAGGCGCGCCGGGTCGAACGTCTGGCCCGCACCGAGGCGCCATGGGGGACCGACGTTGAAATCGTCCTCGCACTCGCAGACGCATCGACTCCGTTCTCGTCGGTGCTCGTCCCCGGCGGCTTCCTGACCGACGCCGTGGGCTTCGGCCACGTGGTGCTCGCGACGACGGCCTTCGACGAATCCGCCGCGTTCCTGACCGACGGCCTCGGCTTCGGTCAGTCGGACTGGCTCGAGACGGAGATCGCCGAGGGCATCACCCTCGAAGTGCGCTTCTACCACTGCAACGCGCGCCACCACAGCATCGCCCTGGCTCGCGCGCCGTTCGAGTTGCCGCAGCTGCTGCACCACGTGATGTTCGAGACGAACGATCGCGACGACGTCGGTGCCGCCTTCGACCGTCTTTGGGCCTCGGAGTTGGGGATCCCGAACGGGCTCGGCCGCCACGACAACGACGGCATGTTCAGCTTCTACCTCCAGACCCCCGCAGGCTTCCAGGTCGAGGTCGGGCACGGCGCTCGGGTCATCACCGAGGGATGGAATGAAAACCGTGCCTACGACGCCATCAGCGCCTGGGGTCACCAGCCGCTGCGCCGGCCGTGACCACGCCGGAGCGAAGCCGCTCCTCCGTCGACGTGGACGTGGCCATCGTCGGCGCCGGTCCGGTCGGTCTCGTGCTCGGCATCCTCCTGGCCCAGCGCGACCGGTCGGTCGTGGTCCTGGAGCAATGGCCCACTCCCTACACGCTTCCTCGGGCGGTGCACTTCGACCACGAGGTGGGGCGCATTCTCCAGTCGTGCGGGGTCGCTGACGAGGTTCGAGCCGTTTCCGAGCCCGCCGAGACCTACGAGTGGCGCAACGGACAAGGCGCGACCCTGCTCCGCTTCGGTCGCGTCGGTGCCTCGCTGTCAGGCTGGCCCTTCTCGTCGATGTTCTGCCAGCCCGAACTCGAAGCTGTCCTGCGCGGGCGGGCCGACTCGCTCCCGATGCTCGAGGTCCGCCCAGGCGTCCGCGTCTGCGGCATCGAAGAACACGACGACCACGTGACGGTCCACCACGTGCCGGTTCAGGTCGGCTCCGATCGCCGGCTCGTCGAGCGGCGCGACGCCGCGGCGTCGGTGGGCGCGCGGTACGTCGTCGGATGTGACGGCGCCAACTCGACCGTCCGTTCACTGCTCGACGTCCATGTCGACGACCGAGGATTCTTCTACGACTGGTTGATCGTCGACGTGATCCTCGACGAACCCACGGTCTTCGACCCGCCCAACCTCCAGGTCTGTGACCCGGTTCGCCCGACGACCGCCGTGTCGGGCGGACCCGGGCGCCGGCGCTGGGAGTTCATGCGCCTCCCCGACGAGTCGATCGACGACCTGAACCACGCGTCGCGGGCGTGGGAGCTGCTGGCCCCATGGGGCGTGCACCCGGGGAATGCCCGCCTCGAACGGCACGCCGTCTACACGTTCCAGGCGCGCGCGGCGGCGAGGTGGCAGGTCGGCCGGATCTTCCTCGCCGGGGATGCTGCGCACCAGATGCCGCCATTTGCCGGGCAGGGAATGTGCGCCGGGCTCCGCGACGCGGCGAACCTGGCCTGGAAGCTCGACCTCGTGCTCGGGGGTCGTGCCGAGCCCGAGCTCCTGTCGACCTACGACCTGGAGCGCCGGCCGAGTGCGAGCGCGGCGATCGACTTCTCCATGGAGCTGGGCAAGGTGATCTGTGTGCCGGACCCGATGGAGGCAGCGGCGCGCGACGAGGCGATGGCTGCGGCATACGACGGAGGTCTGAGCGACGTGCCGAGCCTGCCCGGGATCAACGGCGGCCTGGTCGCCGCCGATTCCCCGCTCGCCGGCGAGCTGTTCCCGCAGGGCGAGCTCGGCGGCGAGCGTTTTGACGACGTGCACGGCGTGGGGTGGCGGCTCGTCACCATCGGCTCCGACTCGAGCGGCCTCGATCCGGCCCTCGTCGCCTGGTTCGGGACGATCGGCGGCACCGTCGTCGACGTCACCGGCGCGGCCGCGAACCTCGTCGCCTGGTTCGAGGCCCACGACCTGTGCTGGGCTCTGCAACGACCTGATTTCTACCTGTTCGGCACCGCGCCGGACTTGCAGGGAGCGACCGCGCTGCTAGCCGACCTCCGTGGGCAGCTGGTGGGCCATGCCCCCGACCAAGAAGGGAGAATCGCATGAAGTTGGCCAACCTGGACGGTCGCCTCGTCCTCGTCGTCGTCGATGGTGTGGTCGACGTGGCGGAGGCGAGCAACGATCGGTTCGGTCCGGATCCGATGTCGGCTTTCGACGACTGGGCTGCGTTCACAGAGTTCGCCCGTGGCGCGACCTCGGCCACCGGACCGATGCGCGAGGCCGACCTGCGCTGTCCGGTCCCGAACCCTCGGCAGGTGTTCGCCATCGGCCTCAACTACCGCAGTCACGCCGATGAGACCGGCATGGCGGTCCCCGAGGTGCCGGCCACCTTCACGAAGTTCCCCGCGTCGCTGGCCGGCCCGTTCGACGACGTCGAGATCGTGGGGGAGAGCGTCGACTGGGAGGTCGAGCTCGTGGCTGTCGTCGGGACCAGGGCCGACCGCGTCGCCGAATCCGACGCGTGGAGGCACGTCGCCGGCCTGACCGTCGGCCAGGACATCAGTGACCGGCACTTGCAGTTCGCCGCCGGCGCGCAGTTCTCGCTGGGCAAGTCTCGTCGCGGTTACGGGCCGATGGGCCCGTGGGTGGTCACCCCCGACGAGCTCCCGAACCCCGACGACCTCGCGCTGAGCTGCTCGGTGGACGGCGAGAAGATGCAGGACTCCAGGACGAGCGACCTCATCTACGGGCTTCCCCGCCTGGTGGCAGAACTCTCCGCGGTGCTCCCCCTTCTGCCCGGCGACGTGATCTTCACCGGTACGCCGGCCGGGGTCGGATTCGCCCGGCAGCCCCCGCGCTTCTTGGCCCGGGGGCAGGTGCTCGAGTCATGGATCGAAGGCATCGGTACGATCCGGAACCGGTGCGTGTGACGTCCCTGCCCGAGTACGGAGCGGATCTCTTCAGCGATGAGGCGTTGCGCGAACCTCACGAGCACTACCGAGCACTGCGTGACGCAGGCCCGGTGGTGTGGCTCAGCGCACACGATGTCTATGCCGTGGCGCGCTACGACGACGTGCGTGCCGTCCTCGACGATCCGGGGACGTTCTGTTCGGGTCTCGGCGTGGGTTTCAACGAATTCATAAACGACGGTGGCCGTGGCACCACTCTCATGAGCGACGGAGAGGAGCACCGCCGTCAACGCGAGATCATCGGGCGGCCCCTCGCCCCCGCCAAGCTGGCTGCACTGCGATCCGAGGCGAAGGCCATCGCCGACGCGCTCGTCGACGAACTCGTCGCGAGGAGGTGCTTCGATGCCGTCTCCGACCTGGCCCAGGTCCTCCCCGCCAGTTGGGTCCCGGACCTCCTCGGTTGGCCTGAGCACGGACGTGAGCACCTCTTGGACTGGGCCAGCGCGAACTTCGACGGGCTCGGCCCTCTGAACGAGCGCACGGCGGCGGCCGGCGAGGGCCTCCTCGACATGCTCGCGTTCGCACACGAGATGGCGCAGTCAGAACTTCCAGCCGGATCGATGGCCGCGGGCATCCTCGACGCGGCCGCCCGGGGCGACATCGAGGAGTCGCGGTGCCCCATGCTCATCATCGATTACCTCGCGCCGTCGCTCGACACCACCGTGAGCGCACTCGGCAACGCTCTCTGGTTGTTCTCGACCCACCCCGCCCAGTGGCAGCGGCTCAGGGACGATCCAACTCGGGTGAAGCACGCCTTCAACGAGGCGCTGCGCCTCGAGTGCCCCATCAACTGCTTCTCTCGGGTTGCCACCGTCGACACCGCGGTGGGCGGCGTCGGCCTCCCGGCGGGGGCCCGGATCCTGGTGAGCTACGCCTCGGCCAACCGAGACGAGCGACGGTGGGACCGGGCAGACGAATTCGACATCGACCGGGACAGTGCGGGCCAAATCGCCTTCGGGTACGGCGTCCACGCCTGCGCCGGCATGGGCCTGGCCCGCCTCGAAGGCGCGGCAGTCCTCTCGTCCCTGGTCGAGCGGGTCGAGACCATTGAGCTCGCGGGCACGCCGCAGCGCAAGCTCAACAACCTGATCAGGTCCTTCGGCTCACTTCCCGTCCGCGTCACCGGAGGGTAACGCCGACCACGCCGGGGAGGGGCGCGGTGCTGCTCCCGTTCACTCCCGAACCGTTCACCGCACCGGTCGACCGCTGCATGCGTGCCTCGGAGCGGCGCTCGCTCGTCCGGATGCACCGCATGTGCATCGTCAAAATCCTGGTCGATATCAGCGAGGCCGCGCTCCAAGCATTTTCCCTCATGGCGTCCGGGCATTGCGACAGGTCCGAAGCATTTCCTCTATTTGCACGCGTCCTACCACCGGCCCGCTCGTCATCGACGGCCGGGACCAAATCCTCACATGTCCGGGTTCGGCGAGGCCCCGTGTCTCTACAACAGGCGTGTGAAATGCGAAGGGCATTAATACGACGAGTAGGTTCGGCGGATCGCAAATCGGCGGTTCGGCAGCTCGAATTTTGGGTAAGTGGAAAAGGCCTGCAGGGAGTAGGCAAGCCAACAAAAGTGAGGATGAAATTTATGCGTCGTATCTTGATGTCTGCAGCTATCGGCCTCGGGTTCGCCATACCAGCAGGGGCCGCGGTCATCGGCGCGGGGTCACAATCCGCTTCCGCAGCGCCTGCGAGCGTCGCATGCAAGAAGCTTGTCGGCACCGTCACCGGAAACATCACCATCTCGAAGTGCAAGCCGGTAAATGCCAAGTACGTGTCGGCGACAGGCGCTACCTCGTCGCTGGAGACTGGTGGGAACTTCACCTGGTCTCCCAGCAAGAAGACCAGCGCCTCCGACAACACGACGGTCAGCTCTCCGGGTCAGGGTCTCTGCGCCGCCGGGAGCACTGAAGAGGACGCGACCGGTTCTGTAACCTCGACAAGCAAGGGCAACACGTACACCCCGATCGGCCAGCCCATCAGTCTTCGGGTGTGCGTCGACGGAAGCGGCAACATCACCCTTGCGCCCGGCACGAAGGCCTACATCTAAACGGGTTTTGAACGGGTTGATGACCGCCTCTTGAAGGCAGTTGTCCTGGGCGCTTCACGCACCGGCGAGAGTATGTGAAGCGCGTTCGGCCACGGGCGTGGGTCGCCTATCGGGAGTCCCGAGAGGCACCTGCGCCCGTGGCCTTTCTTCGTCCCTGCACTCCGGTCCAGGATTCTTTCATCTGAGCTGACCGAAATTATCCACGGCGCGGCGCGCTCGTCTGCCACTCGCTTGTCCTCGCTGGACTGGCGTTCTTGAACAACGCAGGCTGACCTCGGGCCGGATTCGCCGCGTTGGTCGTGACCGTCATGCTTCGGGTGTTGGTTCGACTGCGTGACGTCGGGCCTCGGCCCGTCTTAGGCTTCCGTTTAAATCTGCGCCTCGTGTTGGGCCGAGAGCGACCCGAGCCTGCCTTCGAGTCGCGTGGCAACGAGAAGCGCAACGTCATCAGTGCCACGATTCTGGTCCAGCAACTCTTGGACGACACGATCGATCAGGCGCCCAGGATCACTGGTCGCCGCTCGCTCGGTCGCACGGACGAGCTCAGCCATCCCATCCCGGAAATCTTTGTCTCTCCGCTCCACCAGCCCGTCCGTGAACAGGACGAAAGACTCGTGACCGATCCGACACCTGCTCTCCTCATATTTCGTGCCCTCCAGACCGAGAGGCGGCCCCGGACGGATCTGGACGACGACAGATCCGCCTGTACCGGCGAGGATGGGCGGAGGGTGGCCCGCGGAGGCGATACGGACAGCGCCTGAGGCAACGTCGACGTCGGCCACGAGGACAGTGGCGATATGAGTGATCGCTGAAGCCACGACAAAGGCGTTCAGGCGTTCGAGTGCCTCGGCCGGTGCGGCACCTTCGCTGAGCAGCAATGCCAGCGCGTGGCGCAACGTACCCATCACCGACGCGGCGAGCATGTCGTGCCCCTCGACGTCGCCCACGATCAATGCCACCCGATGCTCGCCGAGGGGGACGGCGTCGTACCAGTCACCACCCACCTCCGCGTCTTCGGCGCCAGGCAGGTAACGGGCGGCCAGGGCGAGGCCAGGAATGAGGGGAAGCCGGTCGGGAAGCAGGCTCCGTTGGAGGGTATGTGACACCTGGCGTTCCCAGTCGAACTGGCGCGCTCGCTCGACGACTCCGGCGACCTGGGCGGCCAACTGCTCTGCACCCGTCAGGTCGGCCTCGGTGAAGCGGCGGCCCGACCCGGCCGAGACCAACGTGACGGTTCCCTTGACTCGGTCACCGATCATCAGGGGCACGGTCATGTAGGAAGTGAACTCGAGCTCTTTTATGATCATCAGATGGTGCTCGTCCCTCGACGTCATCCGCATGAACTCCTCGGACATGTGGTGTAGCCAACTGGACCGGCCGCTCGCCATCACCTGAGCACTCGGATGGTGGCTTCCCGTGTCGGGCGCATAGCGGGCCAGTTCCGCCACGAGGCTCGTCTTGGTGGGATCACTGTGTCGTGCGGCCAGTCTGAGGATGTTGCCGTCGTCCTGGACCACGTCGATCAGGCAGAGATCAGCGAGAGCCGGCACGGCGACTTCGGCCAGCCTGTCCAGTGCTTGCGCGTATCCCTTCGCCTCGGAGATGACCTGATTGGCCCGCAACAGCAACTCCAGATGCCGCTGGGTCGCCTCGAGCTGCAGCACTACCTCGTCGCGTTCGGCGGATTGCTCAAGGGCATGGAGGATCGCTCCGAGCGGTCCACTTATCGCCGCAACGAGCTCGATGAGGTCGGGATCGGGATGCCTTCGCACGCGGCTCATCATCTTGATCGCTCCGAGGCACTCTCCTCGGTATCGAACCGGGAGCGCGCAGGCGCTCGTCAAACCGTCCTCCAGCACGCCCTCGCTGGTGAACCGGGCTTCCGACGCGAGATCCGTGAACCACACGGGACTGCCCTGCTCCATGACGAGTCGGGCCAGCCCGCCGACGTCGTGTCTCGGATTCCTCCTCTTCTCCTCGACATACGCGCTCGCCGGCGCCTCGGGTACCGTCCATACGCCACGGCAGATCAGGGTTCCGTCGGGCTGAAGGCCCCATAGGGCACCCACGTCCCAACCCAGCCGGCGGCAGAGGGAGGCCAGGAGTTGCTCAGCCGGCGACGAGCTCGATGAGGCACCGAGCACCTCGAGGAGCAGCTGCTCGGTGAAAAGCGTCAGCCGTTGCAGCTGTGTGCGCTCCCTGGGCCGTACGACGGCGATCAGCACCGGCCAGCCCGTTCGCGTCACGCCGACGCTCGCCACGAGCTCCACGGGGATGCGCCTGCCCTTGCTGTCGAGAAGGCTCAGCTTGTGGTACGACCCGGCGATATCGGTCGAGCTGCCCTCTATGGCGTCGGTGAGGAGATCGACCCAGTGCGCCTGGTCAGGCGGGAGGATCTCGATCATCGGCCGGCCGATGACGTCGGGGGCCGCCCGACCCAAGAGAGTTGAAGCCGCAGGGTTCAGATAGAGAACGGTCGCAGCGCCATCGATCACGAAGATGCTGTCGGCGAGGACATCGACGATGCGCTTGACGTCCTCGGGGGGCCACGCGCTCATATCGGGTCGCTCATCACCGACCCGATCATTTGCCAAGGTCTGCGCTCCTTTTGCACGTGAAGGCGTGGCCGGCGACGCCGGATCTATTTGAGAAAAGGCCGGTTCTCTGCGGAAACGCGGATCCGCCCTGGGGCGATCGTGTCGCAGGCGACCACACAGCCTATCAAGCCTCCAGGCAACCCGATGGTTGCTCGGCCTGAGTCATCGCTCCGCTGCCTGCGTGGCGCTGCAGGGTCTTCCTTTCGGCCAACGGCGATGTCCTGGGCGGTGGTCCGCCCTTCCGGGCGGTCGTTCGGACCTCGCGAAAAGGTCTCGACCCCGGGTCCTGTTACCCGACTCACCGGTGGATTATCTGGGGACCCGCCCGAAATTCTGTGGTTTCACTGTGGGAGAGCCCCTGGCTCCTCCGGACGGGCGGCGCCCCATCCAAACCCGTGCCATTCATTGTCATGCGGAGGTCGACGAAGCGGCCGCATAATCGAACGGACCTCATCGAGAAAGGTCGCGTCTCCGTGCACAGCCGAGCCGGTCAATCCGATGTGCAGCCCGAGGTGATCGGAATCCGCATTTGATGTCGCTGACGTCGGAACCGACCGGATTCAGACGGCTACCTGCTTCGGTGGAGTCGGCAGTTTCGCGTTCACCTTCTCGACGACCTCTGTCACCTGTTCGTTCGCGGCCCCCTTCGCTCGATCTACTACCTGCTCGACATCAGGCCGATGTCGGAGGGATCGGACCTTCCCTTGTAGCTCTTCATATGGTCCCGATCCTGCCTTGGATCCAAGGACGAATCCAACGCCGAGCCCGATCACAAACGCCAACTTCTTCATTGTTCTACCTCTCTCTCGCCGAGTCGGCGGGTTGGATACGTCTCTACCCACTTCCAGTCACCCAATCCAAGTTTTCCTAGGCAGGAACCTCACTCGGGAGGGTGCCCAGCATGGACACCCGGCACAGCTCGTACTGACAGCGTTCCGGTCATTGGCCCCGAGCCGCCCGCCTGTGGGGCCAGCACGATTGCCTCGTGGTCGCCGACCCCGACGCGCCGGATGATCCTGCCGGCGACCCAAGCGGCGCAGTCGTCGAGTACGGGAGCACCATGTGGGCCGCTGTGCCAGGACAATCCGGCGAACTTGTCCACGACATCCCCGGAGAGTTCGCCGAAATGCCTCGCCAGCTTTGCTTGATTCGCACCGAGCAGGTGCAGCGTCATCGCGGTCGCCCGTTCGGCGACGAAAAACGTGTGGTTGAGCTTGGACACGCAGATCAGAAATCTGACCGGCAGGATGCTGCACTGAGTGACAAATCCGGCGAGGCATCCGCTCGGCCGGCCCCGGTGGTCTTCCGCTGTCACAACGTACAGTGGAAAGTCGACTGCTTCCCTCAGCGCAGCCGATACCGCGCCTGCATCAGCCGAGGTGACGTCGGGTGTGTGCATTTGAAGCCTCGGGTCCCTTCAGGTTCGGCCGCCCGCCCTTCACTCGCCAGCGTCAGGCCGCTGCTTGCTTTTCCTACCCGGATCCGGCCTTTCGCAATCCGGGCTCCGACGACCCACAGACGCTCACCGTTCAACAGCTGAAACCTCTGTGCTTTCCGGTTTGGTCGCTTCTCTGACCGGGTAACAAAGATACGCCTACATTCCGAGGGAGAGGAGCAGTTCGTGGCGGTCATCTTGTTGGTACTTTTGCTCGCGTTGCTTTTGGGCGGATTGGGTTTTGCCGTCCACGCTCTGTGGATCATCGCCGCGATCGTCTTCGTCGTCTGGCTTGTGGGTTTCGCCCTCGCCCGCGGAGAGACGAGTGGCGCTGGACGCAGCCGCTGGTACCGCTGGTAGAACACGGGCTACCACGGGCTACGCAGCCCCGAATGGCTGCATACGATGATCTTCGGTCATGCACCGTGGGTGCAACTGCATTTGTCGGGTGAACCGTTCGCGGTCACGATGCGCTCAGATCGGTCGTGGCCCCGATCGGGAATGCCCAGGGTTTCTGGATAGCCCTGCTTGGAGGTGCCGAGGATCCTCGTTGTCGCCGCGGTGTGAATAGGCGGTCCAAGATGACCAACGTGCAGCTTCAGCCGACGCTGATCGTACGGAGACCGCCGTTCTCAGAGAGCATGCGGCCGGGGATGCTCACCATCGGGGACGATGCTCACCATCGGGCTAGTGCTGATGGTGAGCATCGTCCGGCTCGGAGACGTGGCCTGATGCATGCAAGGCGGCGGTGGTGCGGTCGCAGCGATCGGCATCGACCGGATCGGACCGCTCAGCGATCTCAGTGTTGAGGTAAGTCGGGTCGGCTCGCCCCCCTTCCTCTCGGAGGTGCCCTTACGCGCCGTCACCAGCCGGTGCTCGCGTTCGGTCATGGGTGGTTCGGTGAACATCACCCTGACCTGCTGTTCGGGCCGGCGTCTGTTCTGGGTGGCCTGCAGCGCCAGCACGTGCTGGTCGGCCTCCGTGAGCGGCGGTTGCACCATGGCGCGCGGCCAAAGTCGTTCCGCCAGCACGGTGTTCAACTCCGCCGCGTAGATGCTGATCTCGGTGCCGAGGTAGACCCAGGCCAGAAGTCCCAGAACGATGCCGAACAGGCCGTAGATCGCGCTGTCGTTCCGCAAATCGTGTCCGATCAGATATCCCCCTACAGCCAATAGGCAGGTCCAGGCGATGCCGCCGACGACGGCACCCGGCAGGAGGAGCGAAGTGGTCACGACCTTAGGGGTGAGTACTCTGAACGCGAGGAGGTACTGCACCGTGTTGACCAGCACTGCGAGCAGCTCGGCGATCAGGCCGAGCATCACGTTGTGGCGGCCGAAGGTGCCGAATGAGGCCAGGAAGGTGGACAGGATCAATCCGAGCCCGAGCACGGCCAAGAAGGTGATCCCGCGCCCGAGGCGCTTGAAGTAGTTGGGACGGTCGGGTCCCGGAAGATTCCATACTTGCGCCATGGCGAACAAGCCGGATTGCGCCAACCCGATGCTGCCCCAGAGAAGACCGATCAGACCGATGGTGAGGCCCAGGGCGGAACCCCTTCGGAGGGCGTGGATGTTGCTCCCGAGCTGACTACCCACGATGGGGAAGTCAGCGAAGGTCGAGTGGAGTACAGCGTGCTCCGCGGACGGATGATCGGCCAGGACGACCCCCAGGACCGTAACGAGAATCAAGAGGAGCGGGAACAAAGCGAGAAAGGCTGAGTAAGCCATGTTCGACACGAGCACACCCGCGTTGTCGTCGCCGAACTTCTTGACGACTCCGCAGAGCACGGCCGTCGGTCGATGCTGTTGTTGGGCTTCGTCCAGGCGCCGCGCCGTACGCTCGAAGACGTTCATCCACTCTCCTGTACCCAGCTACGGGTGTGCCGTACCCGGCTAAGGGGATCCCGGCCGGCACGCAACGGAACGGCCTGCGCTCTCCGATCCGGCCCGCGGCCGAGATCCGATCGCTCACAGGCCGCCCTCCGTCGGCGAATCCTGGTCGTCCGACCCCCCAGGCCGCTCCCGGCCAGGGGTTTCGCCAGAGCATCGGGTTGCTACATGGTCCGTTTCCGACGTGGCAATCGCTCGATGCAGCGAAATCGAATGGCTACCGGTCGGCGACCCGCTGCGAACGCGACTTGGGGCCGGGAGCCGGCGCGATCGGCTGGTTCGCCTATCTACGGCATAGCGACGACAACGCGCTGCACGCAAGTGCGAGGCGCCACGGCCGGTGCAGCGTCGGGTGGTCTTCTACGGGCTGTCCATCGACCAGTGGCTGGGACGGCCATCACAACCGCCTGGAAACCGTGAACCAGACCGTCGTGCCCTTCCCGTCGCGGGTGGCAACCCCCCAGTCGCTCGCCAATGCCGTAGCGATCACGAGGCCGCGACCCGTTGGTTCGTCGAGACCGGGGTGACGGAGGATCGGAACCCCATCAGAGCGATCGGTGACCTCCACTTTGATGTTGCTGTCGTCGCGCGTCACGCAGACGTCGAACTCCGTCCCCGCGTGCACGATGCAGTTGGTGGCGAGCTCGGACGCGATCAGCTGCACCTTCTCGACGATCTCGCTCGGCTCCGATACGAGGAGCTCCGCCACGAACCGCCGCGTCTGGGCGACCGAACCGAGTTCCGCTGCGAAGTGGCGGCAGTCGGTCATTGGCTCGCTGCGACGGCTGCCGTCGCCCACCACCTTCCGATCCACAGGCGGCACCCTTGCACTGAGCTCGCTGTCGCGCCCCTGGAGCACTGCTCCTGAGAACCCTCCACAAAATCAGGATCCGTCGACACATGCAGTTGTCCTTGCTCGCCGGCTTCAGGCACCAGCCTCGTACCGGAGGCGAAGCCGCTGCACCGTCGCCCCCAGCAACCGTGAGACGTGCATCTGGCTCATCCCGATCCGGGCTGCGATCTCGGATTGTGTCAGTCCCTCGAAGAATCTCATGTGGACCAGTTGCCGCTCCCGCATGGGGAGCGAGCTGATGGCGGAGAAGAGCGCCAATCGGTCCTCGACTCCGGCAAATTGCACATCCGGCTCTCCGAGCCGTTCGGCCAGTGGTTCGTTGTCGGACCGATCCGGTGAATCGATGGACGTTGCCCGATAGCCGTGCCCGGCCTCGAGGGCCTCCAGCACCGACTCTTCGGTGGCGCCGGTGGCCTTTGCGAGGTCGCTGATCGTCGGCGATCTTCCGAGCTCCTGGCTCAACGTGTCAGCGGTCGCGGTCAGCTCGAGGTACAGCTCCTGTATCCGCCGCGGTGCTCGCACCGCCCAGCCACGGTCCCGAAAATGACGCTTCAGCTCCCCGATTATCGTCTTGGCCGCGAACGTGCTGAATTGCACCCCGCGGTCGGGGTCGAAGCGGTCTGCCGCCTTGATCAAGGCCATCGAGGCGACCTGCACGAGGTCTTCATAGGACTCACCGCGATCGGTGAACCGCCGGGCAAGATGCCGAGCCAAGCCCAAATTGGACGTGATCATCTCATCCCGCTCGGACTGGTCCAGCCCGCCCCCATTCGATTGAGGAACGGCGTCGCCACCCCCACACGCTGTGTGGGATTCAGCGCTCATCAAGGGGGCCTTGCACGGAGTCCATGCGTAGCCAGGTGTAGCTCGTTCCTTCCCGACCGGCCTCGCCCCAGGCATCCACCAGCGCGTCGAGGATCTGCTGCGAGAAATCATGGGCGTCCTCGTCGGACGGGTCGTCGTCGGCCGAGTCGCCGCCAGGAACGGCGTTGCAACGCACCTCGAGTCCTTCACTGGTCGGAAGGAAGGCCAGGTGCAGCGTCCCTGGGTTGCGCCGTCGCTCCATCAGGCACAGCTCTTCGACCGCCAGCCGCAGATCTTCGATCTGTTCCACCCCGAACCCAGCCGTGGCGGCAATCGTCGCCGCCGTGATGCGCGCCAGCACCATCAGGTCGCCGCGACCAGGGAAGGTGAGCAGGATCGCACCGGACTCGTCGAGGAACGGGGATTCTCGAAGGGCGGTCACCGTCCGAACTCTTCCACCGCATCGCCGACTGATTCGAACATCGGGAACACCTCGCCGAGGCCGGTGATCTCGAACAGCTTGAGGATGCGGGGATTCGTCGCGACGAGGATCAACTGCCCGCCCGCGGCGTGGCATCGCTTTTGGGTCGTTATCAGCACTCCGAGAGCCGTCGAATCGAGGAATGCCACCTCTCCCAGGTCGACCACGATCGACTCGTCGCCCCCGTCGAGCAGATGATCGAGATAACTGCGCAGATGGGGCGCCGTAGCGACGTCGATCTCACCCTTTACCGCTACCACCGGCACTGGCCCGTACCTCTGCTCCGATATCGCTAATGGCTCATCCATGTCACTCCTCAAAGCGATCTGATCGCAGGGTGCAAGCGCCCACCAGCAATTATCGCGCCGGAATGTGATGTTTGCTGGCCTTGGTGCTGGGTATGATCGGTAAATTGCGTTCGGCGCGCGCCTCTCACGGGTGGCAAACAGCGCGGGACCTCACCCGATCAACTCATGACCCGACGGCCTCAACGGCACGGTAAACCACACGGTCTTGCCGTCGGCACCGCGGCGCTCGACACCCCAACTGGCGGACAGAACATTGGCGATGAACAGGCCCCGACCTCTCGGCTCGTCGCCGGTCGGCTCGCGGAGCGTCGGGATCGTCTGGGACCGGTCTGCAACCTGGATCCGTAGCTGGTCGTCGGACGCCGTGATTCGCAGGTCGAACGGGGAACCGGCATGAACGACGCAGTTCGTAGCCAACTCCGAGACGATCAGCTGGACATCTTCCAGCAGGTCTCGAGGGGCGCCTGCCAACACCTCAGCGACGAAACGGCGGGCGCCGGCGACCGATGTCGCAACGGGCGGGAATTGGCGTTCTCCCAGAGTCGCGATCCGTGGCGACGGCCCCACCGGCTCAGCTCCCCGGCCCGACATGTCGGGAGGCCCGGTTCATCGACGCTCCCTGCCCGTCATACGTGCACCGGACCACAACCCGAGCCCTTCGATGAGGTCGTCGGTGGAGGGGTGCAGACGATCGACCGTCATTCAGGGCCTGCCCAACGGGGACAGCAACATTGGTCCTGAAGGACCGATGTGTAGCCAGCCGAAATGTGCCCATGTTGCAGATCCTCTCGGTCGAGCGCTTGCGCCGCATGAGTCGTCACTGCAGCTGGAGACTCCGTTCCTCGTCGAAGGGCAGGAACGTCATACCCAACTTGGAGGACCTCAAGCCATGTTGTGCCGCCCGAGAGGGATCGGCACGAGAAATGCGCTTTCGCCGAGCGGATCCTCGAAAGTCCGGCAACAGGCGATGGCACCAGGCGGCCGCTCGGCGTAGTACCCCGATCACCCGTCCGCTCGTTGCACACGCTGCGTCATGTCCTGCCCGGCTGCCCTCGAAAGGTCCGAGTACCTGTACGCGGCCGTGCGAAGACCGGAGGCGGGCGCCGTCCCCTCAGGCCTTCGCTGTTCGGACCACGCTGTCGCCACTCGAGCGCTCCTGGCGCAGACGAATCGGCAGACGTTTCCGCCGCCGGTTAGCGCCCGATTTCGGGCAACCAGGCTCTGGTAACGTGACGACACCGTGACGGTTCGGTCGGGTTCGCGGGGCCAGCTCTCTTCGCTGAACGGACTGCGTCTCCTGATCGTCGCCTACTTCGTAGTCCTGCTGGTCATCGCCGCTGTCACGGTGCCCACCTTGGTCGACACGGTCCAGACTCTCGATCGGGAGCAGGGTGTATACGACGTGACTTCGGCTGCCGTTTCGGACCTGCTGATCGGCGCTCTCAACCAGGAGACGGGCGTTCGAGGGTATGCCCTGGCCGGCCTTCCCACGTTCCTCGAGCCGGTGCGGGTCGGAGTTACGCAGTACGACCACGCCCTCTCGGAGCTACGCCGGATCGATCTGGGGCCGACCTTCTCGGGCCAGGTGGCAAGGACAGCCGCCGCCTTCGAGGAGTGGCAGTCATTGGCCGACCAGGTCGTGGGCGACGTGCGTGGTTCAAACCTGGCTGGCGCTCGGGCGCTCGCCGAGCAAACACAGGGGAAGACGAGGTTCGACGACTTCCGTGCCGCTCAGGGCGCCTTGTCGGTCACCGTGCACGACGAGGTCAGTGCGGATCGCCGCTCGCTGCACCAAAAGGTCGTGCTCTCCCTGATCGTCCTCGTGGCGGCGCTGGCCTTCGGGGCAATCGTGGGTGTCGGCATCATGATCTGGTGGAGGGTGTGGGGCCGACGCACTGCCGCGTGGGAGCGCCGAATGGCCGATCGTGCGGTGCTGCTCCAGGCGGCGATCGACGCCACTTCGGACAGCATCTTCGCCAAAGACGTCGCGGGCCGGCACATCTTGTCGAACAAGGCACGTGCGGCCGCCCTCAGCGGGGGTGACAGCGACGCCAGACTGATCGACCGCACTACCGAGGATTTTCTCGGTCCCGAGCTTGCCAGGGTGATTCGCGAGCACGAGCTCGAGGTGATGAGCACAGGCGAGAGCCGCAATTTCGAAGAAGCTCTGCCACAGCCCGACGGCACTCACTTCTATACGGTGACCAAGAGCCCCCTTCGGGATTCGAACGGAGAGATCGCCGGCATCGTGGGTGTCGCTCGCGACGTAACCGAGGAACGCGCCCTGCTCTTCGACCGCGAGCGTCTCTACCAGCTTGAACACGAGCTGGCTGTGACCCTCCAGCTGGCGATGTTGGGCAACGACTCCCTGGACGACGAAAGGGTAGACGTCTGTACCCGCTACATACCTGCCGTCGACCGGCTGTCGGTGGGCGGCGATTGGTACGATCTTTTTTCCCTACCCGACGATCGGATCGGGCTGGCGGTCGGCGACGCGGTGGGCCATGGCGTCGAATCGGTCACGGCCATGGGGCGGCTCCGCAGCGCCATGGCGGCGCTGGTCGGCCTCGGTCTGGACCCCGCAGCAACGATCGAGGCGCTGGACCGATTCGCCCGCCAGAGCCCTCACGCGAATTATGCAACCTGTCTCTACGCGGTCTTGGACCTGAGCACGGAAGAGCTCTCGTACTCCTCAGCGGGTCAGATGCCCCCCATCCTGTTGTCGCCTGATCAACGGGTACGGGTCCTCGATGGGTACCAAGACCCTCCGCTGGCCGTTCCCAACGAGGGTCGTCACGTGCACACGATTCCGTTCCCGATCGGCTCCACGATCCTCGTCTACACCGACGGTCTGGTCGAGCGGAGGGACGAGGAGATCGACACGGGCCTCCAGCGCCTTGCTGACGCCCTCGAGCGGGTCGGCCACTCGCCAGCGAGCGACGTCTGCGACCTCATCGTCGACGAGTTGATCCGACGCGACGAGCAGCGAGACGACATCGCCATCGTCGCCGTCCGCTTCGTGAAAGAGGCATGACCCAGGCCGACGAATACGCGGGCGACCCGGCGCTCCGCTCAGTCTTCCATCCGCAGCGTTGCCTGGAGCCCGGTCACCTCGATGATCCTCTGCACCTGCGCTGAGGCATTCCTGAGCTTGACCGTGTCAACCTTCTCGGCGACCGATAGCAGCAAGGCGAGGCCTGAGCTGTCCATGAACGCCAGGTCGCTGAGGTCGAAGGTGACCGATTTCGTTTCGCCACGTGCCATGACGGGATCGATGACTCGGTGCAGATAGTCGACATTGGCGATGTCGATCTCGCCGCAAATCTGAATGACGAGGCTGGCGCCCACGGGCGCGCCCACGACGACGGACACCCCGGTCCCGTTGGACTCCTCGCTCATGCCGCTGTCTCCTGGGTGACGCTCACGACCCAACGATAGCGATCACCCCGACGCGCCAGGGGTCGTCCGCTCAGGCCCGGGATGCTTCGGACCCGTCATTCCCTCAACCCGGCGGCGATGCGGGTCCCGGTGTCAGGGCGGAATGCAGGCGCGACTACCGCTCGATAGCGTGGTCCACAGAGTCAGGGAGAGTGTGCCATGGACGAGGCGATTCACCAGCACAAGTTTGTGCTCCATGAGTCGGAGATGCCGACGACTTGGTACAACATCGTGCCCGACCTACCGAGCCCTCCTCCGCCCGTCCTCCATCCCGGCACCCTGGAGCCCGCCGGCCCGGAGGACTTCGCCCCCCTCTTCCCCATGGATCTCATCCTCCAGGAGGTCTCCATGGACCGTTTCGTAGAGATCCCAGGGGCGGTCCTCGACGTGTACAGGCAGTGGCGTCCGAGCCCGCTCTTCCGCGCCCATCGGCTGGAGCAGGCACTCGAGACGCCGGCCCGGATCTACTACAAGTACGAAGGCGGCAGCCCGGCGGGGAGCCACAAGCCGAACACCGCGGTCCCGCAGGCGTATTACAACGCCAAGGCCGGGGTTCGGAAGCTGACGACCGAAACGGGGGCAGGCCAGTGGGGGTCGGCGCTGGCGATCGCGTGCGCACTCTTCGGGCTCGACTGCGAGGTGTGGCAGGTCGGAGCCAGCTACGACCAGAAGCCCTACCGGCGGCTGATGATGGAGACCTTCGGTGCCTCGGTGCATCGCTCTCCATCGGATGTGACCGCGGCGGGCCGAAAGTATCTTCAAGAAGACCCGTACCACACCGGGTCATTGGGTATCGCCATATCCGAGGCGGTGGAGGTCGCTGCGAACGATCCCACCATCCGATACTCGCTGGGAAGCGTGCTCAACCACGTCCTGCTTCATCAGACGATCATCGGCGAAGAGACACTCCTGCAGTTCGCTCAGGCCGGTGAGTCCTCACCCGACCTCATCGTGGGATGCACCGGGGGCGGTTCGAACTTCTCGGGCCTGTCGTTCCCGTTCCTGCGTGAAAAGCTGGCCGGCAGGATGTCACCGACGATCCTGGCAGTCGAGCCCGCTTCGTGTCCGTCTCTCACCCGTGGCCTCTACGCTTACGATTTCGGCGACGCGGTGGGCATGACACCGCTGATGAAGATGCACACCCTGGGGCACGACTTCGTCCCCGATCCGATTCACGCTGGCGGGCTTCGCTACCACGGCATGTCTCCCTTGTTGAGCCACATCTACGAGCTCGGCCTCATTCAGGCGATCGCCATTCCTCAGAGCGAGTGCTTCGCAGCGGGGATTCAATTCGCACGGACCGAAGGCATCGTCCCCGCCCCTGAGCCGACTCATGCGCTTGCCGCCACTGTGCGCGAGGCGATCCGGGCAAGGGAGTCAGGGGAGGACACCGTGATCTTGACCGCCCTGTGCGGCCACGGCTTCTTCGACCTCGCGGCGTACGACGACTACCTGAACGGCAGGATGGTCGACGAGGACGTGAGCGAGCAACGATTGGAGACCGGGTTGGCTGCGCTTCCGGCCGTGGGCTGAGGTGGTCGCGTGGCGGGAAGCGTGACGAGCCCGTCGGTCCCCAACGTTCGTCTCAGTGCGGCGTTGTCGGGTGTCCCAGCTGGTGGCGAAGTGAGGATTCGAGCGTCGGCCGCCTGAATCGGAAGCCGGCCGACGTCAGTCGTCGCGGATCAACCCGTTGGCTGGCGCCCGCAAATTCGCGTACTCCTTCGGTCCCTACGGCGGCTGCGAGCGCCGCCTTCGGGACCGGAACCAGCGCGGGCCGATGGAGCACTCGGGCAAGGGTCTCGGTGAACTCCCGGTTGGCTACAGGCGTCGGCGCCACGGCGTTGACCGGACCGACGAAGCGATCGTCGACGAGGGCGCGCGCGTAAAGGTCGGTGAGGTCGTCGAGATCGATCCAGGACAACCACTGGCGGCCGTTACCGATGCGTCCACCGAGACCGGCCAGGAACAGGGGACGCACGAGCTTGAGCATCCCACCGGCCGCCGACAGCACAATGCCGGTTCTGACCGTCACGACGCGGACGCCGCCGTCTCGGGCAGGATCAGTCGAAGCTTCCCAATCATCGACGACCTCGGCGAGGAATCCCTCTCCGCGCCCGGCTCTCTCGTCGAGCAGCTCATCGCCTCGATCCCGGCCGTAGTATCCGATCGCAGACGCCGCGAGGAGAACCCGCGCACGCTGCGAGCGGACCATCGCTTCAGCGAGTCGGCGGGTCGGCCCAATGCGGCTCGCAGCGATCGCCCGCTTGTGCGCGTCTGTGAAACGTCCCGCAATGGACGCGCCGGCGAGGTGGACGACTGCGTCGACGTCCTCGAAGATCCTCGGGTCGGGATTGGCCGGGTTCCAGGTGCGCTCGTGGTCGGCGCGCGCGTCGCTCCGGACGAGGCGGATGACTCGGTGGCCTGCGGTCGTGAGGAACGCGCACAGTGCCGTGCCGACCAGGCCTGATGACCCGGTCACGGCCACGGTCTGCGGTGTGGGATGGAGGCGATGGAGATCGGCCTGGACGTCGAGGTCGTCGCGGAGTTGAGTGTGCCGGTAGTCGAACATCGCCCGGAGAAACGAGGCGGGAATGGGAGTCGTGACCGTGTCCGTGACGCGTGTCCGGCCTGGGCCGACCTCGGCAAACGAATGAACGTGGTGCCAAGGAAGGGGAAAAGAGACGAGGTCGTCGACGAAGCGGTGCGGCGGGTCGAAGTCGCGGTGCTGCGCGACCCAGCGGAACCCGCCGGGGAGCCGGACCACCGCTCGACCGTCCGCGAGTGACCCCGCTTCCTCGACCAGGCGCGCACCCTGCCAGGGCGGGACAAGTCGCTGGAAGGCTCCAGGACGTTCGTGCCAGGCGAAGACCGCGTCGATGGGGTGATCGACCGAGCTCGACCACTCGATGCTCACGTCGTCACCTGACCGATCGGTTGGACCGGCACCGGGTAACGAGCCGGTCCAACGTGCAACGCCCCGGGGCGCCGGGGCTCATGGATCATGGTCGAGTCATGTTCAAAGACGGCCACGTCCTCACCGATGGGCACGCCCCAGGATAATGCTCAGGAAAGTCAGGCCGGCATCCCTCAGATGCGACGATCCGGGGCGGAGCTCCGAGCGGTCTTTTGCCGGCATGGGTCGTTCGGCCGAATCGCGCCTGGACACTTCGTTCGCGTGGTGGCCGGCCGGATGATCCCCAGGACGTCCTGAGAGGCGGGGTTAGTCTCGTCAGGGTCGATGGCTGCCAAACTGCTGGGACAACGCCATGATCCTCGCTTTTGACTGGACGACTGCCGCCTCTCTCGCGACCGCAGCCGGGACGCTCGTCCTCGCCGTGGCGACCTTTTCCGCAGTTCGATCGTCGAACCGCTCGGCACGAATTGCGGAGGTCGCGCTGCAAGAACAGCGCCGACCAGTCCTCGCTCCGTCCCGCTTGGACGATCCGGTGCAGAAGATCATGTTCCTCGGTGGCCATTGGGTGAGCGCTGCCGGTGGTCGAGCCGCGGTCGAACAGATCGATGGTACGGTGTACCTGGCGATCAGCACACGTAACGTCGGTTCCGGCATCGCGGTCTGTCAGGGCTGGACAGTCAGATTCGACGCCAACGGTTCGACCAGTACAACTCATGCGCCGCTCGAAGATTTCCGTCTTCAATCGCGTGATCTGTACATCCCTTCTGGCGACATCGGCATGTGGCAGGGGGCGCTCCGCAATCCGGACGATCCCAGACGCGCGTGTGTCATAGACGCCATCGAGCGGGTCCAGTCCATCGCGGTGGAGCTCATGTACACCGATCTCGTCGGACGTGAACGGACCGTCTCTCGATTCTCGCTCGTACCGACGAAAGACACCTGGATCGCCAGTCTGAATCGTCACTGGTTCCTCGATTGGAGCGGACCCCGACCTGAGAGCATCAGCCAAGCTGCCGGAGAGGCTGTCCTGCTCGATCTCGAAGCAGCGGACGAAGCCCGCCGGGCGAACGAACACGCCGACATGGTCGATCCCGGCGGCGAACGTCCCGATCCCACCGAACCCGATTAGTCGGCAAGATCCTGGACCACACCATGGAGCGAAAGGATCTGGGATTCCGCTTCGGCTACCAAGCGTCCCTGGACGATCCCGTTCGACTGATCGAACGAGCCCGAGAGGCTGAGTCAGCGGGCTTCGACATCTTCCACGTGGGAGACCACCTCGGCCGTGAGACCGCCCCCCTCGCCGTGCTGGCCGCCGTCGCGCGCGCCGTAACCAGAATCGACATCGGCACCCTCGTGCTGAACAACGATCTCAGGCATCCGGTGGTGCTCGCGCAGGAGCTCGCGACCCTCGATCATCTGAGCGGAGGCCGACTCGAAGTGGGCCTCGGCGCCGGTCACTCGTTTCCCGAATATGCGGCAATCGGTCTGACCTTCGATCCACCGAGAATACGCAAACAGCGTCTCGCCGAGGCCACAGAGATCATCCGGGCGCTCCTGGACGGAGAGAACGTCACCTTCGGGGGGCGCCACTATCAGATCGACCACGCTGAGACACTTCGTTCCTACCAGCGCCGGGTGCCGATTCTGGTCGGCGTCAACGGTACCGACGCGTTGACGCACGCTGCTCGCCACGCAGACGTGGTGGCCCCGACCATGCTCGGTCGAACCAAGGTTGACGGAAACCGCCACGAGGTGCGCTGGGAATCGTGGCGACTCGACCAGACCATCGACCTCATCCTCCACGCCAGCTCCAGCCTGTCCTCGTCCCCCCAGCTGCACGCACTGATTCAGGAGGTGCAGCTCACGTCGGACCGGGAGGGGACTGCGGCCAGGGCGGCAGCGCGCTCGGGCATGGCGGTCTCTGACGTTCTCATGACGCCGTATCTCCTGATAGGCACGGTAGACGAGATGGTCGATCATCTCCTCGAGTGTCGGGACCGTTGGGGCATCAGCTACTTCAGCGTCCGAGACATCGAAAACTTCGCTCCGGTCATCGGTCGCCTTCGGGACCTCGATTTCAGGAGCGACGAAATGTAAGTGAGTTGACTCACTTGACAGCCTGTGCCGGTCCCCGCATACTGAGTGAGTTAACTCACTTACTCAGGAGTGCTCCGCATGTCTTCAGCCCAAGGTGAGCCGCCACTCTCCGCTGATCCTCGTCTACTGCTTCGTTCGAGGCTCGGTGCGCTCACACTGGCATTGCTCTGCGCCGTGCAATTCCTCGACATCGTCGATTCGGCGATCGTCAACGTCGCCCTGCCGTCGATTCAGCGCAGCCTTCACTTCTCGCAGCAGAACCTGCAGTGGGTGGCGAGCGGCTACATCCTCACGTATGGCGGCTTCCTGCTTCTCGGGGGCCGCCTCTCGGATCTGCTCGGACGCCGCCGCATGTTGCTCGCGGGGCTCACCGTCTTCGGCGTCGCGTCGCTGTGCGCCGGCGTCTCCAACAGTTCCGGAGTGCTGGTCGCGGCCCGGCTCGTTCAAGGCGTGGGAGCGGCGCTGATGGCACCTGCCGCCCTCTCGGAGCTCACGACCAGCTTCCGCGAGGGCAAGGATCGCAATACGGCGCTCGGCATCTGGGGCGCCATCAGCGGCATGGCGGCCGCTGCCGGCGTGTTCCTCGGTGGCGTGCTCGCGTCGGGACCGGGATGGCGTTGGGTGTTCTTCGTGAACCCGCCGATCTGTGTCCTGGTGGCGGCGGGAGGTTTGCTCCTCCTGTCGAACGATCCCGGCGCCGAAAAGCCGGGGACCACCTTCGACACGCAGGGGGCCGTCCTGGTCACCGGAGGCATGTTGTTGTTGGTCTACGGACTCGTTCGGGCGCCCGTCGCGGGTTGGGGTTCGGGCGAGACGATCGGGACCCTGATTGGAGCGGCCATCCTGATCGCCGCCTTCGTCGTCAACGAGCTCCGTAGCCGTAGCCCGCTGATGCCTTTCTCGATCCTCCGCGTCAAGGGACTGGTGGCGGCCGACCTGACCCAACTCATCGCGTTTTGTGGTTTCTTCTCAATGTTCTTCTTCGCCACGCTCTACATGCAAGAGGTGCTCCACTACGGACCCCTCGAGGCGGGCCTGGCCTACCTCCCGATTACGGCCGGGTTTGCCATCGCAGGCGCCATGGCCTCGCAACTCGTCACGAGGATCGGAACCAGGCCGGTGGTAGTGGCTGGCTGCCTGATCGCAGCGGCCGGTATCTATTGGGTCTCGAGAGTGCCGATCCACGGGTCCTACCTGAGCGATGTGCTCCCGGGTTTCGTTGTCATGTCGCTGGGTGCGGGTTCTGTCTTCGTGTCGGTGACGGCAGCCGCCAACGCCGGCGTGCCGGCGGACAAGGCGGGCCTCGCTGCGGGCCTCTTGAACTCGTCTCAGCAGCTCGGCAGCGCGCTCGGCCTTGCCGTTCTCTCGGCCGTCGCCATCACCCGCACCGACAACCTGGTGGCCTCGGGGACGCCCCAGCTCGCGGCGGCGGACGCCGGCTACCACCGCGCGCTGCTCGTGGGGAGCGTATTGATGGCCGGGGCGGCATTGATCGCCTTACGCATGGGCAACACCCGGGAGTCGGCTCCGATGGTCATGGTCAACGCCGACGAGACCGGGGACCTCGAGGCTGCGACCCCGTAGCTGATTCCCGACCCGTATCATGAGTGAGGTGACTGACTCAACGGGGACCGGCCAAACGGTCGAGGCACGGCAGGGTAAGCGAGAGCGGCTCATCGGCGCGGCCGCGCAACTTTTGCACCAGCAGGGCATCGAAAGGACGACGTTGGCGGACATCGCAAAGGTCGCGGATGTGCCGGCGGGCAACGTCTACTACTACTTCAAGACCAAAGACGAGGTCATCGCCGCTGTCGTCCAAGCTCACGTCGAGCGAGTCAGAACGACGCTGGCCTCCATAGACGCCAGGCACCGATCCCCGAAGCCCCGTCTGAAGGCGCTCGTGCACGAACTCACCGGACAGAGCGAGATCGTGGCGCAGTTCGGCTGCCCCCTCGGGAGTCTCTGTTCCGAACTGGACAAGCGGTCCGCGGAAACTGGAGTTCCTTTCGCCGAACTCCTGCGCCTGCCCATCGAATGGGCTGAGGAGCAGTTCCGGGCCATGGGTCGCCGAGACGCGCACGAGCTGGCCCTCGACCTTCTCGCGGCCTACGAAGGAAGCGCACTTCTCGCCAACACACTGCGTGACCCGAATCTCCTGGCCGACGCATCACATCGGATTGATCGCTGGATCGACTCGCTCTGACAGGTGACGCGGGCCGTGACCGATTTCGGGGTTGTCGTTATCATCGAGACAGAGCACCATGAGCCACTCGAGTCCGGATCTTGACGAATTGCGTCGGCTACGCCGGGCCCGCGACCGGATGGATCGCGAGTACGCGCAGCCGCTCGACGTCCCCGCGCTCGCGCGCACAGCCCTCATGTCGCCGGCGCACTTCAGCCGTCGGTTCCGTGAGGCGTACGCCGAGACGCCGTACTCGTACCTGATGACCCGTCGTATCGAACGGGCGAAGGCCCTGTTGCGCCGGGGCGATCTGGGCGTTACCGAGGTCTGCCTCGCCGTGGGGTGGACGAGCCTCGGCTCCTTCTCCGCCCGGTTCACCGAGATCGTCGGCGAGACGCCGTCGATGTACCGGAGTCGCAGCCACGACGAGCTGGGTGGCCTCCCGTCCTGTCAGACGATGGTGTTGACCCGGCCGCGCCGGGGTGCAGAAGAAAGCAGATTCGAAGAAGCATCCCTCCTCGCGACCCGCGTAACGTCGGTGGGATGACAGTCTCACTCAGCACAGTGCACATCCTCGTCGACGACCCTGATGCCGCTCTCCGCTTCTACCGCGACGCCCTCGGTCTCACAGTGCGCTTCGAAGTTGCCAACGAAGGCTTCCGTTGGATCACTCTCGGCGCCGACAGCCAACCCGAGATCGGGATCGTTTTGTCCCAGCCGCAGGCCGGCCGCTCCACCGAAGACGGGGACGCCGTCGCGGCCCTGCTCGCCAAAGGCGAGATGTACCCGGTCCATTTCCGCACCGACGACCTCGACGCGACCTTCGAAAAGATCTCCACTACCCCCGGCGTGGAGGTGTTGCAGGAGCCCGCTGACCAGCCATGGGGGGTCCGCGACGCCGCGGTGCGTGACCCCGCAGGCAACAGGCTTCGAATCGAGCAGGGTTAGCGAGCACGGTCAGCGAGCACCGTCAGAAGCTCCACCCCGATCGGGGAGCATCCCGTCGCGACCTTCTCCGCCGCCTGACCCCGCGCTCGGCGAGGGCGATCGTGGGCTGGTGCGAACGCACCCTGATACGACAGTGTGGTGAGGCCGAGGCGCTCGGCTGGTGCAATTCGTAATGACTCAACGACGGGAGGGATGCTCGTGGAGAGGATGGACGTCGATCTGGTGGCTCCGGACCTGTACGCCGGCGATCCGTACCCGACGTACGCCTGGATGCGCGCCAACGAGCCCGTCTACTGGGACGCGATCAACGAGTTGTGGGGTATTGCGCGTTACGAGGACGTCATCCGCATCGAGAAGGACAAAGAGACGTTCATCTCCTCGGACACCGAGAAGGGCGGTTACCGGCCGAACATCCCGGCTGACGCCGCGATCATCGGTCTCGACGACCCCATGCACACCAAGCGCAGGCAACTGGTGTCCAGACGGTTCACCCCACGAGCGGCGGGCGTCTGGGAGGACGACATCCGGGCCAAGGTGACCCGCATTCTGGACGGGGCGCGGTCAGCGCAGTCGTCGACGGGGTCGGTCGAGATCGTGAGTGAGATGGCGGCGCCCCTGCCGGCGATGATGATCGGGAAGCTGCTGGGCTTCGACGAGTCACGATGGCCGGAGCTCAAGTACTGGTCAGAGACGACGATCGCGCTGGGCGGCGGTCCGCCGTACATGAACAACGCCGGAATTGAGGCGGCGATGGACTTCGCCGGGGCGTGCCTCGAGCTGTTCAACGACAAGCGAAGCCGCCCCGGGGACGACATCTTGAGCCACTACACGACGGCCGAGATCGACGGATGCCCGCTGGGGGAAGAGAGCGCGATAGCCGACTCGCTCCTGCTCCTCGACGGCGGCGCCGAGACGACCCGCACGGTCATTGCCCACACCATCATCAATCTCGTCGAGCAGCCGCATGAGCTCGAGAAGCTGCGCCAGGGCGCCGACCTCACCGTGGCAGTGGAGGAGTTCATCCGCTACGTGACGCCGATCCACAACATGTGCCGCGTGGCCAAGGCCGACGCGGAGGTGGGTGGGGTCACCATCCCGGCAGGCAATCAGGTCGTGCTGATGTACTGCTCGGCCAACCGAGACGAGGCGTATTTCGTCGATCCGGAGTGCTTCGACGTCACCAGGACTCCGAACAACCATGTTTCCTTCGGTTTCGGCACCCACTTCTGCCTGGGTGCATCGTTGGCCCGACTGGAGATAAAGGTGTTCTTCGAAGAGCTTTTGCGCCGAACGTCGAGATGGCGCATTCCTGCGGAGTCAGTACCGGTCTTCGTCCCGAACGCCTTCGTGCGCGGCGTCGAGTCGGCCCGGGTCGAGTTCGACTGGGTTGACTGACGACCCGGTCGGGGACCTTGACAGGCCGCCGGCCGTCGAGGACCGCGGGGGCAGCAGCCGGCGAACCCGTATGTCTGGCGAACCTGTGGAAAGAGCGAGGAGAGAAGAACTGTGGAAAGAGGGCATGGGAACGAGGCGGGAGTGATGGAGGGGTGTCATGACTGAGGGGCGGGTTGCCGTCGTCACCGGCGGCGCATCGGGAATCGGCCTCGCCGTGAGCCGTCGCTTGGCCGCCGACGGACATGCCGTCGCGGTGCTCGACGTCGACGGAGCTTCGGCGGCCGCGGCGGCCGAGGTCATGGAGGCGGCCGGAGGACGAGCGCTGGGGTTCCAGGCGGATGTCGCACAACGCGAGCACGTGTTTGCCGCGGTGGACGAGGTCCGGCGCCAGCTCGGATCCCCGCGGATCCTGGTCAACAACGCAGGCACGGGTGCGACGTTCAAGCGGTTCCTCGACGTCGATCCCGATGTCTGGGAACGAGTCCTCCAGGTCAACCTGACCGGCGCTTTCCACTGCTGCCAGGCGGTCTTGCCCGACATGGTCGAGGCCAGATGGGGTCGGATCGTGAACATCTCCTCCTCCAGCGCGCACAGCGGCCAGGCGCTCTTGGGCCCGTACGTCTCGTCGAAGTCGGGGCTCAACGGGCTCACCAAAAGTCTTGCGCTCGAATTCGGTCCCCGGGGGGTCACCGTGAACGCGATCCCCCCCGGTTTCATCGACACCCCGATGCTGCGGGCATCCGAAGCGAGGGGTGAGTTCGGCCCAGGGGGAGTGGACGACGCGATCGCCCGGACGCCGGTCCGGCGGGCGGGACTGCCCGAAGACATCGCCGCGACCTGCTCGTTCCTGTGCCGCGACGAGGCCGGCTACATCACTGGGCAGATCATCGGAGTGAACGGCGGCCGCAACACCTGAAACGAAGTTCGCGCCCGGAATCGTCCGGTGCTGCGACGTCGCCGCCGTCGAGTTCCGAGTCGAAGCTCGGCAGAGACTCCCATGCACTGTGGCAGTCTGAGTCGCGATGAGAGCGCTCGAGGTCGCATTCGCCGTCGGATGGGCCGCGTTCTGGCTGTATTGGCTCGTAGCGGCCTTTTCCATGAAGCGGGGCCGCGTCCCGTGGTCCCGCGAGCTGCGCATCCGGGCGGTGATCGTCGTCGTCGCGATCCTTTTGATCCGCGTGGGGATCTTTCGGCACGACGGTCTGAACACGGATCTGTGGCGCTCGGTCCTCGGGCTCGTCCTCTTCGTTCTCGGGTTGGGATTCGCGATCTGGGCACGTGTCCACATCGGACGCAACTGGGGCACGCCAATGACGCAGAAGGACGAGCCAGAGTTGGTGACAAGCGGTCCCTACCACTTCGTTCGCCACCCGATCTACTCGGGAATCCTCGTGGCCGGCCTCGGCACAGCGGTGGCGCTCAGCTGGCTGTGGCTGATCGCGGTGGTCCTGGCCGGGGTCTACTTCATTTACAGCGCGACCGTCGAGGAGCGCTACCTGACCGAAAAGTTCCCGGACACTTACTCGGTGTACATGTGCTCGACCAAGATGCTCGTGCCGTTCATCTTCTGAGCGGACTCGGGACGTCGAGTTCTGCAGAAATCGTCCCGTGGTCACCGCGCTTGCACTTCAGGTCCCGCGCCGGGTCTGCCTGCCTGGCACGTCCGGGTCGAGTCCCCAAGCGGTGACCCACGTCGGCGTGATCCGGATTATCTCTCTGCTCATGAACGAGACCGGGGGATCGACGTCGGAGAGCGCTTCTGCGGTGCCCCGGATCTCGAGGCCGCGCACGGTCCAGGGGTCCGTCGACACGAGGTCGTCGATCACCAGGGCGACCTCGCCGTTGGCCCGCACATTGCGGAACTTTCGGGTCGCGCCCATCGCGTACCCGCCGATGACGAGGTCGCCGGTCTCCTCGTCGAGGAATACGCCGACTGGGTTGTTCTGGGGGGCGCCGCCGGCATCTACGGTGGCGAGGCGTCCGAGCGGCTGGCTCTGCAGGTAGGCCCGCTCGGTGTCGGTGAAGGCGATCCTGCCTGTCATGGCGGCAGTTTAAGAGTTGCTTCGCTTCAATCCGCCTGGTTGCGGTCCATGAGGTGCTCCTCGCGGGAGGGACGCGACATCACCGAACGCCCGTGGCGTGAGCACGTGGTTCGATCGCCGTATCGGGGATACGGTCGTAGACATGAGTGACACCGTCGTGATGGAGTTGCCCGACGGTCGTGAGCTCGCATGGCTCGAAGTGGGCGATCCCGGGGATCCGGCAGTGTTCGTCTTTCATGGAACGCCAGGGTCACGACTACAGGTGTCGTTCGACGAGGAGCCGATCAGCGCGGCCAAAGTCCGCTTCGTCGCGGTGGACCGTCCGGGATACGGACACAGCACATTTCAGCCAGGCCGTCACTTGGCCGATTGGGCATCGGACGTCTCCCGCCTTGCCGACCACCTGAACATCGACTCGTTCTCGGTTGTCGGAATCTCAGGCGGAGGCCCTCACGCCGCGGTCTGCGCTCGGTTTCTCCCCGATCGGGTGATGGGTGCCGGCATCGTGAGCGGAGTCGGTCCGTTGGACCAGAGCGGAGCCGAAGACGGAATGATGGGCCTCAACAAGGGGATCGTTCGACTCGCTCGCCGGTCCCCGCGACTGGTCTTTCCACTGTTTGCAACCAGCGGATACATCTTCCGGCGGTGGCCCGAATGGGCACTACGAGCGGCTCCCAGGCAGCTCCCCGCGTGCGATCTCGAGGTGCTGAGCCGTCCGGAAGTGAAGTCCGCTTTCATGGAGGACTACCGACGGTTCTCCTCGACCAGCGCCAGGGCAGCGGCACAAGACTTCCACCTCTTCGCCACGGATTGGGGTTTTCGCCTGGAGGACATCACGCCACCCGTCGACGTCTGGCATGGCGACGAGGACCGCAACGTCCCGATCTCCCACGGACGGCTCCAGGTGGATCGCATTCCGGGGGCTCGGATCCACGAGTGCCCTGGGGAGGGTCATTTGCTGGTCGTGGATCACCTGGAGGAGATCCTGCGTACCGTGAGCGGCCGAGGCTCGTAGGACCCGGCTCGACCGTGGACCGGCGGTGCCGAGAATTCGCTACTCCTCGAGCAGGTCGGGCTCTTCGGCGACGACGCGGTCGTAGAGGGGCTGGAATTGCGTCCATCCCGTGCGATGGGATCCTGTCTGTCCGGCCGTCGTCCGCGCGACCTCGTGGCCGATCGGCACCGGAGTGCCGGCGGCCTCGGCCAGCAACTGGGCCTGGCAGGTCCGCTCCATGGTGATGAACCACCACGCCGCCTCGTCGACGGTGCGCCCCACGGTGAGCAGGCCGTGGTTGGCCAGGATGGCCGCCTTCCCGTCTCCGAGTGCGTGCGCGATCCGTTTTCCCTCCTCGACGTCGAGCACCGCTCCGGTGTAATCGTCGAAGAGCGCGTGGTCCTCGTAGAAGGCACAGGCGTCCTGAGTCAGCGGGTCGAGTGTCCGCCGGAGCGAGGACCAGGCCTTGCCGTGCACGGAATGAGCGTGCGCGGCCGACACCGCGTCGGGGCGGGCGGCGTGGATCTGCGAGTGGATGACGAAGGCGGCCAGGTTCAGGGGCCAGGTGCCCTCGACCACCTCGCCCTCGTGGTTGACCAGCAGGAGGTCGCGGACGCGAACCTGGCTGAAGCTCATGCCGAGCGGGTTGACCCAGAAGTGGTCCGCGCGCTCGGGGTCCCGAGCGGTGATGTGGCCGGCCGTGCCCTCGGCGAAGCCGAGCCGGCCGAAGATGCGGAAGGCGGCGGCCAGGCGCTGCTTGCGATGGCGGCGTTCCTCCTCCACGCTCTCGAATCGGGGGAAGGTATGGGGCACCCGGTCCGACGGCATGAATCCAGTGTACGGGCCTTTGTACCGGTCAGTCCATAGGATGCGCCGGTGGACTTCTCCCTGAACGAGCCCGAGCGCGAGCTGGTCTCGCTCTGCCGGGATTTCGCCCGGAACGAGATCGCCCGGCGCGCGCCGGCTGCCTGGGAGGATGCGCGCTGCCCGACCGACCTGCTGCGTGAGATGGGTGGCCTCGGGCTGCTCGGGATGCTCGTCCCGGAGGAATGGGGCGGCATCGGCATGTCCACCGTGGGCTTCGTCGCCGCCATGGAGGAGATCGGTCAGGCTGACCAGTCCGTCGCCGCGGCCTGGCAAGCGCACGTCACCATCGGATCGCTGCCGTTGTACCTCTTCGGTGACGACGCGCAGCGCGAGCGGTGGCTGCGGCCGCTGGCCGAGGGACGGGCCCTCGGCGCCTTCGGTCTGACGGAGCCCGACGCCGGATCCGACGCCAGGGGCATCAGCACGCGAGCGGAACGTCGCGACGGCGGGTGGGTCATCAACGGCTGCAAGACCTTCATCTCGAATGCGGGGACCGACATGTCGTTCGGCGTGACCCTGCTCGCACGCACCGGCCCGGAGCCGGACGGCGGTGGCGCGCGCAGTGGCGCGGGCTACGCCAGCTTCGTGGTGGAGAAGGACACCCCGGGCTTCACCACCGGGCCGAAGATGCGCGGGATCGGCTGGCGGGGACTCGACACCCGCGAGCTCTACTTCGACGACGTCTGGGTCCCCGAGGACCACCTGGTCGGCGACCCGGCCATGGGCCTCAGCCAATTCCTGCGCACGCTGGAGGTCGGCCGCATCTCAATCGCCGCCCTCTCGCTGAGCCTGACTCAGGCGGTGCTCGACCTCGCCGCCGGCTACGCCCGCGAACGGGTGCAGTTCGGGCAGCCCATCTCGAAGTTCCAGGCGGTGCAGTTCAAGCTGGCCGACATGGCCACCGAGCTCGAGGCGGCGCGGTGGCTCACCTACCGGGCCGCCTCGCTGCGCGACGGCGGCCAGCCCTTCCACAAGGAGGCCGCCATGGCGAAGTTGAAGGCCAGCCGCTTGGCGGCGTGGGCGGCCTCGGAGGCGGTGCAGATCCACGGCGGTCTCGGCTACATGCTCGACAGCCCGGTGGCTCGCTTCTACTGCGACGCCAAGGTGCTCGAGATCGGGGAGGGGACCAACGAGATCCAGCATCTGGTCATCGCCCGCGCCCTGGGCTGTTGAACCGGACCGTTCGGCGATCCACGTCAGACGAGGCCCTTTCGAACCCGATGGTCGTTGTCAGAACTTGACGGTCGTTCCCGGCTCGTTCACGAGGGCATCGGTTCTCTGGTTGAGGCAGATCTTCATCTTGACGGCCTGTCCGATGGGGGTGCTGGTATTCGTGCCCCCCGTCACCGAACCCACGATCTTGAACAACGAGGATCCGGCCGGGCATCCGGTGGCCGGGTTCGTGGCCGTGGACGTGTAGTCGGTGGTGGAGCCGTTCGCCCAGGTCACGTCGCCCCCGCTCGGCAAGAAGTCGATGACGCTGCCTTTGCGGCCAGTCGTCGCAGCGGGACAGCCGGTGACCTTCGCGGTGTCGTAGGTGGCCGTGCCCTTGAGGTGAGTGCACGCAACCGCAATGTGAGGCGAAACAGCCGAAGCAGTCCCGGCGGACGCAAACGTTGACAGAGGTGCGGCGACCAGAACGGCCCCCCCTGCCAGAACAAGACCTCCCCTTAGAATGCGCATGATTGCCCTCCGTTTTTTGCCAGGTACAGATCACCTGTCGTCACTGTTGTTTCGACACGAAAGGCCTAACAAACGGGAGTCACTGGGCCATTGCAAGTTGGTAGCAAGTACGCCCAGATTGCAGGTCAGGTGGCTGCCAGGCGACGCACGGCTTCGACGATCTCGACGCGGCCCGGCAGCCAGGCCCGTTCGAGCTGCGGGGCGTAGGGCGCCGGCGTGGCCGCGGCTCCCACGCGAACGATCGGACCGTCGAGGCTCCACACGCCGTCCCGCGCCACCGAAGCCGCGACCTCCGCGCCGATGCCGAAAGGGACCGACGCCTCATGGGCAATCACGAGCCGGTTGGTCTTGTGCACCGAGGCGAGGACGGGCTCCAGGTCGAGGGGCGCCACCGTCCGCAGGTCGATGACCTCCACCGAGACGCCTTCGGCGGCCAGCTCCTCTGCTGCCGCGGTGGCCTCGTGCACCATGCGCGACACCGACACCACGGTGACGTCGGACCCGGGCCGGACGACGGCCGAGCGGCCGATGGGGACGAGGTGGTCGACCGGAGGCTGCGGACCCTTCATCCCGTAGAGCAACCGGTTCTCAATGAAGACGACCGGGTTGGGGTCCTCGATGGCGGCGCGCAGCAGCCCGTAGGTGTCGGCGGGTGTCGAGGGCATGACGACGGTGAGGCCGGGGATGTGGGCGAGCAGCGCCTCCAGGCTCTGCGAGTGCTGGCTGCCCGATGAGCGGCCCGCCCCGAACTGGGTGCGCACGGTCAGGGCCATCTCCGCCGATCCGCCCGTCATGAAGGAGAGCTTGGCGGCCTGGTTGAGCAGCTGGTCGAAGCACACGCCGATGAAGTCGAGGTACATGACCTCGACCACGGGGCGCAGGCCGGCCATGGCCGCTCCGACGGCGAGACCGACGACCGCCGTCTCCGAGATCGGCGTGTCGCGGACGCGCTCACCGAAGCGCTCTCGCAGGCCCCGGGTCAGGCCGAAGACGTTGCCGCCCTCTCCGATGTCGACGCCGGCGAGGAAGACGCGCTCGTCGGCGGCCAGCTCGGCCTCGAGCGCGCTGTGGATGGCGTCCATGGTGCGCCAGGTGGGGGCGTCACCGGGGAGCGGCGCGGGCTCGGCCCGTTGCGGGCGCTCCCGGACGACGAAGTCGAAGAGCGAAACAGCCGAAGGTTCGGGCGAAGAGCGTGCGCGTTCGAGAGCCGCGTCCAGCTCGGCGGCCACGGAAGACGCGAGCCGCGTCAGCTCGTCGTCCTCGACGCCGGCGTCGAGGAGCCTGCGCCGGTGGACGACGAGAGGGTCGCGCTCCCGCCACTGCGTCACCTCCTCCGCCGATCGGTAGCGTTCGGGGTCGCCCTCGTAGTGACCGTGCCAGCGGTAGGTGACCGCTTCGACGACGGTGGGCCCGCGCCCGGTCCTCGCCGCCTGTACGGCCTGGGCCATGGCCGACGCGGTGGCGACCACGTCGTTCCCGTCCACGCCGATGTAGGGGAGCCCGTAGCCGGCGGCCCGTCGCTCCAGCGGCGCCGCGTGTTGGGAGGCGGTGGCCGAGAACTCGGAGTAGCCGTTGTTCTCGCAGAAGAAGACGACAGGCAGCTGCCACACCGCGGCCAGGTTGAGCGCCTCGTGGAACGCGCCCTGCGCAGCCGCGCCGTCGCCGAAGAAGGCGACCGCGACGGCGTCGGAGCCGCGCAGTTGGGCGGCGGCGGCCGCGCCGGCGGCGATGGGCAGGCCGGCGGCCACGATGCCGTTGGCCCCGAAGATCCCGAGTTTCGGATCGGCGATGTGCATGGAACCGCCGCGGCCGCGGTTGGTGCCCTGGTCCCGGCCCATCAGCTCGGCGAACATGCCGAACGGACTGAGCCCCTTGGCCAGGCAGTGGCCGTGGCCACGGTGGGTCGAGGTGATCGCGTCGTCGGACCGCAGCGGCCAGCAGGCCCCGACCGCCGCGGCCTCCTGCCCGATGGAGAGGTGAACGAAACCAGGGACGAGCCCATCTCGATAGAGGTCGGCCACCCGCTCCTCGAAGCCGCGGATCACCAGCATCCGGCGCTGCATCTCGACGAGCTCAGCCCGCGAAGGTCCGTCGGAGCCCTGCACGGCGGCGGGTGCAACGGCTCCCTTCTCGTGCTCGGTCATGGTCGGCTAGTGTACTGATCGGTACAACCGGGAGGCCGATGTCCGAGCAGATCGAGATCCCTGACTCGTTCCCGGCCTCGGGAGACGTGGCCGGCAAGCGGGTCGTCGTAACGGGAGCGGGCCGCGGTCTCGGGTCGTTGCTCGCCCACGCGTTCTCCGGCGCCGGCGCTTCGGTGGCGCTGGTCGCCCGCACCGAGCGGGACCTCAAGGTGGTGGCCGAAGCCCTGCCCGGACGGTGCCTGGTGCTGTGCGGCGACGTCTCCGACGAGGACTTCAACGAGGCGGTGGCCGACTCCGTCGTCGCGGAGTGGGGCGGCCTCGACGTGTGGATCGGGAATGCCGGGATTTCGCCGGTCGTCGCCGCGGCGGGCGAGACGGAGGCGGCAACGTGGCGCCGCATCCTCGAGGTGAACCTGACCGGCGCCTTCCTGGGCGCCCGAGCCGCGGCCCGGGTGATGGGGCCGGGCGGGAGGATCATCCTCACCGGGTCGGTACTCGGGGAACGTCCCCGCCAAGGCCTGTGCGCGTACAGCGCCTCGAAGGCCGGCCTGACGGGGCTGGCCAAGGGTCTCGCGCTCGATCTGGCCCCGCTCGGCATCACGGTCAACGTCGTGGCACCCGGGTGGTTCGACTCGCCGATGGCAGACGGATGGAAGCGCAGCGCGCGGCTGGCCGACGCCGTCATCGGGCACACCGCCTTGGGGCGGTGGGGAGCGCCGACCGACCTGGCAGGCGCCTACCAGTTCCTCGCCTCCGACGCGGCGGCGTTCGTCACCGGCACGGTGGTGACCGTCGACGGGGGTTACCAGCTGGCGTGAGCGAGCGGCTCTCGTGACGGAGGGGCCCGAACCCAACCGCGTCGTCGTCGTCACAGGGGCGGGTGGCGCGCTGGGTGCCGCCGTGTCGCAGCGGCTGGCGAGCGAGCCCGGCACGGCACTCGTCCTGAGCGATCTGTCGGAGCGGTCGCTGGCCGAGACCCTGGCCGTCGTCGCGGCGCACGCGGCTCCGACCGAGTCGATGCTGGCCGACGTGAGCGAACCCGACCAGGTCGAGGCGGTGGTGGCCCGCGCCGTCGAGCGGTTCGGGCGCCTCGACGTCCTCATCAGCAACGCCGGCGTGCTCTCGGCCAACGGGCGCATCCACAACCTGCCCACCGAGGAGTGGGAGCGCGCGTTCCGGGTGAACGTGCTGGGGTCGGTCAACGGCATCCGCGCCGCCGTGGGGGTGATGCGCCCGCGACGCGCCGGCTCGATCGTCCTCACCGCCTCGATCGCCGGGCTCACGGCCTGGTCGCACTCGGGTCCCTACTGCGCCACGAAGGCGGCGGTCATACAGCTGGCCAAGGTGGCCGCGGTCGAGTACGCGCGCGACGGGATCCGGGTCAACTGCGTCTGCCCGGGGACGTTCCGCTCGGCCATCCACACCGGGCTCCCCGACGAAGCGCTCGACGCCATCGCGTCACGCCACCCCTTGGGCCTGGGCACGGCGGCCGACATTGCCGGTGTCTACTCGTATCTCGCCAGCGACGACTCCCGCTGGACCACCGGATCCGCGCTGGTCGTCGACGGTGGCTACTCGGCGCCGTGAGCGCCCGTCACGCCGGCGTCCGGGGCGTGTGCGGCGTCCGCCGGGTCGGCGACGGCGATGCCGCGCATGAAGATGTCGGCGAACGGCTTCGCCACGGCGCGGGCCGAGAGTCGCCGGCCCGGCTTGAGCCACAGATAGGTGTAGTTGTGCATACCGAGCCAGGCCCTTGCCGTCAGCCACGGGTCGACGTCGCGGAACTCGCCGGACTCGACGCCGGCGAGGAGCACAGCCTCCACCCGCCTCTCGTACGCCTGGCGGCGGACGCGGAACTGTGCGGCCCTGGGGCCGGTCAGCGCAGGGAACTCGTGCAGGAAGACCCAGACGTGGTCCGGGTAGCGGTGGATGACACTGAGCAGCTCGTCGCCGAGCATGGCCAGCTGCTGCGACGGCCGCCCGCCCGCCACGGCCACCCGGTCGGCGCCGAGCATGACCTCGTCCATCACGCGGTCGTGAATAGCGGCCAGCAGCTCCTCTTTGGATCCGATGTAGTGGTACAGGGCGCCCTTGCCGAGGTCGTTGGCGGCGCAGAGCTCCGTGATCCCGGTCGCGTGATAACCCCTCCGGGCGAAGACGTGGGCCGAAGTGTCGACGATCGCCTCTCGCCGGAGCTCCCACTTCGAGCTGCGACCGGAGTCCCGTTTCGCCTCTGCGACCACGGAGGGGACGCTACTTGGACCGGGCGCGGCATCCGGGTCCCGCCCACACGCTCATGAACGTTGACGTCAACTGGTTCGAGGTGCTGGCACACCACGCATCGCGCCGGCCCGACCGCGCCATGACGGTGTTCGAGGGCGAGACCACGACGTACGGGGAGATGGCGGATCGGGTCGCGGCCCTGGCCGGCGGACTGCACGAGCGAGGCGTGGGCGAGGGAGACGTCGTGGCCCTCCTCTCGTACAACTGCCCCGAGTTCCTGGAGGCCATGTTCGCGGCCAACCGTGTCGGAGCGGTGGCCATGCCGATCAACTGGAGGCTGGCCGCGCCCGAAGTGCGCTACATCATTCAGCACTCCGAAGCCCGGGCGCTGGTCTGCGACGAGCCCCTCGTCGGATTGGCGGACGAGGCCTGTGCCGGGCTCGAGGACCCGCTCGTCCGGTCGTGCATCGGGCCCGCAGCGCCCGCCGGGTGGACGACGCTGGCCGAGCTCCGGGCGGGCACCACCGCGCCGCGGCCGGCGGCCCGCCGCCAGCCCGACGACGTCCACCGTCTCATGTACACGTCCGGCACGACCGGGCGCCCCAAGGGCGTGATGATCACCCACGCCAACCTGGCGTGGAAGAACCTGGCCCACATGGTCGAGTTCGGGTTCACCGCCGACGACCTCGGCCTGGCGTGCGGGCCGCTCTACCACGTCGGCGCGCTCGACCTCACGACCACCTCCCTCTTCGCGGCCGGCGCGGCGACGATCATCCACCGGGCCTTCGACGCCGCGGCGGTGGTCGACGAGCTGGAGCGGTCGCGGGTGACCACGGTCTGGCTGGCGCCCGCCATGGTGAACGCGATCATGTCCCTACCCGACGTGGAGCGGCGCGACCTGTCCTCGGTGCGCCTGATCATCAACGGGGGAGAGAAGATGCCGATCCCGCTGATAGAGCGGATTCAGCGGACGTTCCCGTCGGCCTGGTTCGCCGACGCCTACGGACTGACCGAGACGGTGTCGGGCGACACGTTCCTCGACCGCGGCAGCATCGTGACCAAGCTCGGGAGCGTCGGGCGGCCGTGCCTGCACCTCGAGCTCGAGGTCTGGGACGACCAGGGGCGTCCGGTCGCCGCCGGTGCACCCGGCGAGATCGTGATGCGCGGGCCCAAGGTGTTCAAGGGTTACTGGCGCGATCCGGAGGCGACGGCCACGGCCTTCGAGGGGGGCTGGTTCCACACCGGCGACGTCGGGGTGCGCGACGACGACGGCTACCTGTACATCGTCGACCGGCTCAAGGACATGATCGTGTCGGGTGGCGAGAACATCGCCGGTTCGGAGGTCGAGCGGGTGCTCTACGAGCATCCGGCGGTGCTCGAGGCGGCCGTGGTCGGCCGGCCCGACGAGCGGTGGGGCGAAGTGCCGGTGGCCTTCGTCGTGCTGCGCCCGGGCAGCGCGGCCGGCGCCGACGAGCTGACGTCGCACTGCCGGGACCAGCTGGCCCGCTTCAAAGTCCCGAAAGACGTCACGTTCCTGGAGGCGCTGCCACGGAATCCTTCGGGCAAGGTGCTCAAGCGCGACCTGCGCGACCAGCGCTGACCCACGCCCACGCCCACCGAGGGTTTGGTAGAGGTGCGGGTCAAGGGAGAGAATCCGGGGATGGCACATTCGGGATTGGGAATCGACACGTCCGAGGCCGAGCTCCGGCGCTACCAGATGGAGGGCCAGGACATCCCGTGGCTGCTGGCACTCCGGGCCGAGCACCGCGCCGACCACCCGGCGCTCGTCTGGGACCCGCCCGACGGGACCCCGCGGTCGTGGACCTACCGGGAGCTGTGGGACGACGTCCGCCGGCTCGCCGCCGGACTTCACACCCGCGGGGTGAAGGTGGGCGACAAGGTCCTGCTCCACGCCGACAACTCCCCGGAGCTGGTCCTGGCCTGGCTGGCCTGCGCCACCGTCGGGGCGGTCGGGGTGACGACCAACACCAAGTCCGTCGCCGAGGAGGTGGCGTGGTTCGCCGACAAGGCCCAGTGCGTGGCGGCGATCACCCAGCCCGCCTACGCCGAGGTGGTCGCATCGGTGGGCCCTGCGGTCACATGGGTGGCGGTCACCGGCGGGGCCGGCGCTGAACGAGCGGCGACGACGGTCGGCGACCGGTTCGTGGCCTTCGACGAGCTCCCCGTCGACGCGGAGGCGTGGCCGGGGCGGGAGATCGACCCGATGCTGCCCTCGTGCATCATGTTCACCTCCGGCACGACCTCGAAGCCCAAGGCCGTCGTCCATACGCACGCCAACGCCATCTGGGCCAGCCGGACCGGTCCTCGCAACATCGATCTCGGTCCGGACGACCGCTACCTCGTGTACACCCCGTTCTTCCACGTGAACGCGCAGACGTGGTCGCTGCTGCCCGTCTTCGGGATCGGCGCCACGGCCGTCCTCGTCCCGAAGTGGTCGTCGAGCCGATTCTGGGACGTCGTGGCACGCCACCGGATCACCCACTTCTCTCTCATGCCCTTCTGCATGTCGACCCTCATGGCGCCCGGCCGGCCGACGACGTCGTTGCGGGTCGGGGTCTTCGGCCTCATCGTCCCCAATGCCCGCGATGTCTTCGGTTGCGAGGTGTACGCGGCGTACGGCATGACCGAGACGGTGATCCACGCCGTCACGGGCAAGCCCTCCGAGCATCCCACGCTCATGTCCATGGGCCGGGTGACCCCCGGCTACGAGGTGGCCATCGTCGACAGCGTGACCGGAGAGCTCTGCGAGGAAGGACGCACCGGAGAGCTCTGGCTCCGCGGGACCCGAGGTATTCAGCTCTTCCTCGAGTACTTCGACAACCCCGAGGCGAACGAGAAGAGCTTCGAAGACGGCTGGTTCAAGACCGGGGACATGGTCAAGCTGACGACCGGAGGCAACGTGGCCTACGTCGAGCGGGACGCCGACATTCTCAAGGTCGGTGGCGAGAACGTCTCCGCCCGCGAGGTGGAGGAGGTCGTCTCGACGGTCGCCGGCGTCTCGAAAGCGGCGGTGGTGGGAAAGAAGCACGACTTCCTCGACCAGGTCGCCGTCGCCTTCGTCATCCCAACCGAGGACGCACCGGCGAACGCGGTGCTGGCCGAGCAGGTGGTCGCCGCCTGCTCCTCCCGGTTGGCCAGTTTCAAGGTCCCACGCGCCGTCTACTTCGTCGACGAATTCCCGTTGGGCAACTTCGACAAGCTCCTGAAGAACAAGCTCCGCGAGTCGGCGGACGCCCAGCCGGCGGTGGAGTGAGGGCACATCGTCGAGATCCTCGAGCAGGCCGGCGTGTGTGGGCGCCAACCCAGGAGCCCCCGGGGGCGCTCGTTCGAGGTCGTCCAGCGAGCGCTGTGCTCCAAGTGATGACAGCAACTGCTGTCAAGACTGGCGTAGCATCCCGCTGGTGGCACGGTGGGAACCAAACGCGCGGGGGCGCCTCGTGGAGGCGGCGATGGATCTGTACGCCCAGCGAGGATTCGAGGTGACCACCGTGGCCGAGATAGCGGAGCGCGCCGGCCTCTCGGAGCGCACGTTCTTCCGTCACTTTGCCGACAAGCGCGAGGTCCTGTTCCAGGGCGCGGGGGGCCTCCAGGAATTCCTCGTGCGCCACGTCGACGAGGCGCCGGCTTCGCTCGGTGCCCTCGACACGATCGTTTTCGCACTGGTCCAGTCCGGGACGGACATCTTCGAAGAGCGCCGCGAATTCGCGGCGCGCCGTCAGGCCGTCATCGCGGCGAACGCCGAGCTGCGCGAGCGCGAGCTGATAAAGCTGGCCACGCTCGCCTCGGCATTGACGGACGCGCTGCGACGTCGGGGCGTGCCGGAGCCGGCGGCGACGTTCGCGGCGGAGGGCGGGATCTCGTTGTTCAAGATCGCGTTCCAACAGTGGGTCGACGACCGCAGTGGGCGCACGCTCGGCTCCATCATGCAGCAGTCGCTGAACGACATGAGGGCGGTGACCGCCGGGCAAGGAGCGAGTCTGCGCCGGTGAGGCCGAGCGCCGGCCCACCGGCCGCCTGCTCGAACAGTCAGGATTCTACAGCGTCTCGCTCTAGGATGTCAGGTGCGTGAAACTCGTCCCGACGAACCGGACCGATTACGGCCTTCGGGCCTTGATCTACCTGGCGGGCGCGAAAGGACCCTGGACCAAGGCGGCCGAGATCGCGACAGCCATGGCCATCCCGTCAGGATTCCTGCAGCTGATCCTCCAAGAGCTGCAGCGCTCGGGGCTGGTCACGTCGAGGTCCGGCCCCAACGGCGGGTACTCCCTGGCGCGCCCGGCCGCTTCGATCACCATCTGCGAGATCGTCGAGTCTCTCGAAGGACCCCTCGACACGGGTGAGTGCGCACTCCGTGGCGGTCCCTGCCACTGGGAGGACGTCTCCGCGCTGCACCGGGTCTGGTCCGAGGCGCGAGCCGCCCTCCGTGAGCGTCTCCAATCGGCCACCCTGGCCGAGGTGGCCGCAGACGACCGCGCGCTGGCCGGCGGGACCGCCGCCATCCCAGCCGATTCGCACCGGAAGAGAGGTGCGACAAAGGCGTCAGGGCGCGCTCAGCGTCCGGGCGCTCGCCGCGAACCCTGATCGGGGTGGGTCAGCCGAGCCCGACGCTCTCGGTGAGCAACTTGGAGGTGAGCGGCCCCTCCACGACGTTGCATCCTTCCAGCCGGGCCTGCATCGCATCTCCCCGGCCCGGCTGGCACACCACGAAGACGGCCTGGCCGTGCTCGGTGCATTCGTCGAGTGCCTCGGCGACCGCTGCGCTCCGGGGATCCGACGTCCCGAGAGCGTTGATCACGACGTCGGCCCGGTCCACCAGTTCGCACCGGCCGCGGTCGACGAGTGGACAGCGAGGGCGACCGTGAGCGTTTGGTCCGGGGCACCACATCATGTCCGTGTCCCGCTGACCGAGTACCTTCCAGGCGGCGTACGCCACGGCACCGTCCTCACCTTCGAAGAGCACTCTGGGTCCCCGGGGCTGATCCGGACGGCTCCCGGCCCACGAGGACGCGTCGTCCGAGCCGAGATTCCGCTTCGTGCTGAATGTCATGTTGGCCGGCTCCTATTCTATTCTTTCTAACATTATGAACTAGACAATAGTACGCCGTCCGGCGGCTCGGAAGGTACGAAGGTCACTTTGTCGGGCCAAGCCTTCGTCCAGGTCTCGAAGGGTCTCGGGGCGGCGACAGGAAACAACCGAAGCGCGGGCGTGGGCCTCAGCGGGCGAGGCCGACCGAGGCGAGCACCGTCGCGATCTCGGCCACGATGCCAGGAGCCGCGAGTTGCTCCCCCGCGGCGATGGCCTCGGCGGCGACCCGGGTCGCCTCCGACGGTGAGCGGCCGGCGAGGACGACCGCGAGGTGCGCCAGGGTGCGGGCCGAGAAAGGCCGGGCGTTCATGGCCCGTTCCATCTGCAGCGCGTTCCTGAGCCGGGTCTCGGCTTCCTCGGAACGGCCCATCAGCTGGGCCAGGCAGCCGAGATGATGGTCCACCGGCCCCCACCACCCGGCGAGCGGGCCGACCCGTACGACGGTCGCCCGGGTTCGTCGGAACCAGCCGTAGACGGCTTCGGCTGCGGCGACGTCGCCGACGACCACCGCGGTGTCGGCGAGGAACGCGGTGGGCGTCAGGAAGTCGGCGCCCCTCGGAGCGCCCGGAAAGCCGGTCCGGACGAGCCGGGTCAGACGCGCCGCCGCTTCGTCGTGGTCGCCGGCCAACGCGGCGCACAGCGCGGTGCCGGCATCGAAGCTGGCGATCACCTGGAACTCGGTCGAGGCCAGCAGGAGCGGGAGCACGTCGGCAGCAAGACCCAGGTCGATGGCCCGTAGCAAGCCCTGGGCGTAATGGATGAGGTCGGCGTTGAAGTCGCCGCTCGACCGGCCCAGCTCGAGAGCTTCGTCCGAGAGTTCGGCCGCCTCCTGGTAATGGCCCTCGACGTAGGCGATCGTCGACCGGACGGTGGCGGCCTGGCTCCGGTCCCGGGGATCGCCCACCCGCGCCGCTACATCGGCATAGCGCTCGGTCGACGAACGGAGCACGTCCATCCGACCCAGGTCGAGTGCGCTCAAGGCCTTCGAGAAGTGCGCAATCGCCTCCACGTTCAGGTCGTTGTGCGCTGCGGCCAATGCGATGAGCCTGTCCGCCACCCAGTCGAGGGCGACCGGATCCTCCATGCAGTCGTACACCCGCGTCTGGCCCACGGCCAGCATCACGTCGGCGGGGGCATCTGGTGCCGTCAGCACGGAGCTCAGCTCGTCGGCGAGCGCGTCGCGCCTGAAGGCCTGGTCGGGCCGGAAGCCCTGAATGAGGTGCGTCACCAGCAACCCCATGAGCATCGTCCGCAGCGGCACCTGCTCGGGCGGGAGCTCGGCCAGCGCCGCTTCGAGCGCGGTGATACGCCCCGAGTCCGTTTCCCAGTACGGGTAGCGCCGGCCGAAGCCGACGGCCGCTCGGGCTTGGAGCACCGGGTCGCCGATGGCCACTGCGAGCGCCATCGCCTCTTTGAACCGCTCGTCCGCCTCCTCTGCTCGGCCGCGGTAGTGCAAGGCGACACCCAGTCGGACCAGAGAGTCGACATGGCCGCTCGACGCGGACGACCACAAGGTCACGGCCTGCTCGTAGCGGTCGATCGCCTCCTCGGCGGCCGCTGCGGCGAGCGCCTGGTCACCCGCTCGAACGGCCCACGTGGCCGCGGCCACGCTCGCCGCCGGGTCGACCTCGGCCACTGCCGCCCAGTGACGGGCCAGCTCTGCGGCCCGCTGCTCGGGAGAAGGAGTCATCTCCTCAATCGCCTGCGCCACGGAGCGGTGGACCGATGCCCTCCTGATCTGGGAGAGCCGCTCGCCCACGGCGTCGCGCAACAAGGCGTGCGAGAAGCCGAGACGACCGGGCCCGGTCTCGACGACCATCCCGGAGAGCAACGCGTCGTCGGCGGCGTCGACCAGGGGGAGGCCCGAGACACCGAGTGCCGAGCCGGCCACGGCCACGTCGAACTCGCGACCCATCACCGCGCCGACAGACAGCACGTCCACCCCCTGGCGCGACATGGATCCCAGGCGCTTCGCGACCATGTCACGGATGCGATCGGGCACCCCGGCCGCTCCGTTGCCGTCACGACTGATGACTCCGCTTCCGGGGTCCACCACGAACCCCGTGTCGAGGAGGTGCACGGTGAGCTCCTCGGCGAAGAAGGGGTTGCCGTCGGTCGCCGATTGCACCGACTCGACGATCGGAAGAGGTGCAGGAGAGCCCAGCAGGTCGGCGATCAGACCGGCGAGCTCCGCGCCGTCGAGCCCGTCCAGACGGATGCGGGCTGAATCCACGTCTCGGCCCAGGTCGGCCAGGACGCCGGTCGCCTGTTCGCTCAGGTCTGTCGGCCGGGCGGTGATCACAAGGGCGAGGTCGGCCAGTCTGTAGTCGCGGACCAGGTAGGCCAGGAGTGCCAGGCTGGCCGAGTCGGCCCAGTGCAGGTCGTCGACGACCAGCACCAAGGGAGTCCAGGCAGCCAGGAAGCCGGACACCGCGTCGAAGAGCATCCGCTGCTCGCTGTCCGCCTCCGCCCGGGCGGGAGCGGAGAGAGGCCCGGCACGGGTGGTCAGCTCTGGGAGAAGCCTGGTCAGCTCGCCCCGCCCGCCGAGGGCAGCCGCCAGCTCGTCGTCCCCCAATTGTCCCGAGATGTGCCGGATGATCTCCACGAAGGGCAGGTACGAGCCCAGGTCGTCCTCGCTGCACCGCCCCCAGGACACCGTGGTGGGTGATTCGAGGTCCTTCACCAACTCCGAGACCAACCGGGTCTTTCCGATGCCCGGCTCTCCGAGGACCTCGACCAACCGGCACCCGCCGCCTAAAGAGCGCCGCAGCCGCCCGATCTCCTGCTCGCGGCCGACGAAGTCGGTCCGCCACCGGCGGCCTGCCGGATGGGGGAGGGACAAGCGGTCCGTCCGGTCGGACGGGATCCGAAAGGGGGCCGATTCGGTCGGAGCGCTCGAGGGGTCGCGACGATCGGCCCTCTCCTCGGTCGGTGCCGTCGTGGGTGTCGCGTTGAGCGTCCGGGCCAGGTCGGCCATTTCCTCGGGTTCGAGCTCGAGCGCCTTGGCCAGTTGGTGCAGCGTCGACATCCGGGGCGCTCGGTTCCGCCCGCGCTCGAGCGCGGCGATTGCGGTCGGGCTCAGAAGGGCACGCTCCGCCAGCGCCTCCTGCGTCAGTCCGTGCGCCATCCGGTGTTCGCGGAGCGCGCTGCCGAATGTCAACGCCATCGTCACCCTCGGACTCGGAGAGAACCTCTTCGTGAGGGCCCAGGTGTGCCACTGCCCCGGGTGGCGTCAAGGGCCCGGACGCCATTCTGGCATCGGGACTCAGGGCTGACACGCACGTTGGGAGTCAGGGTGGGCGCCGGACGCCCACCGACCCGGGCCGCTCGCGAAGCGATCGCCGCATGAGAGCGGCTCGCGGCGGCTGGCATCGTCGCCGAAGTTCGAACGGCGCAGGCCCCAGCCGGCTTTCGCCGGCCGGGGCCTGCGCCCGTCTCTTCGGTTGTTTCCTTTCGGGGCTCGTTGCGACCCAGGGCTTATGGCGTTGCGAGCATCCCGTCGACGTTGCCGGCGGCGTCGGTGTAGAAGCCGACCAGGTCACCGGCGTTGTTGATGCCGTTGACCACGGTCGAGCCGATGCCGTTCGGGTCGTCGATGCTGTGCCACTTGGTCCCGGGGCCGGTGGGGTGGTCGAGGACGAACCCGTGCATCACGCCCGAGCCGTCGACGTAGGAGCCGACGATCTGGTCCGACGAGTTGATCCCGAGTGCCTCGGTGCTGCTCCCGCCCGGGAACTGCAGGCGCGTCGATATTCCTGACTGAATGAAGAAGCTGGAGACGACGTTCGTCGAGGAGGACTCGAACCCGACAACGTCTCCGGCGTCGTTGATGCCGGTGGCCATGGCGTTCTTGCCCTGGTGCTTGATCGTCGTGAACGTGTCGGTGGCCAGGTTCAGCGTGTAGGCGCGGGATTTTCCGTTCGCCCCGGTGTAGAAGCCGACCGCAGTGCCGTCGTCATTGAGACCGAGCAGCTGGTTGACGCTCCCGGCGCCCGTTGGCGTCGAGGGGTCGGTGTAGGAGGTGAAGACTCCGTTCGAGTCGACGAAGCCGGTGTTGGTCTCGTTGGTGTTGACCCAGAAACCGGCCGTAGCGCCGTCATTGTTGATGGCGGTGACCTGTGTCTGCGTCGAACCCGGGAAGTTCTCGTTCGTGTAGTTGGCCTGACCGTACGGAGGACTCAGCGTGTACCCCTTGTTGGGGTGTTTGGGCGACGCCGCTTGCCGAAGTAGCCGGCGATCACGTTGCTGCTGTTGATGCCCAGGAGCTGGTTGAACGTCGGGTCATTCTCGTTGTCCAAGGTCGTGAACGTGTACGTGTGATCGGGACCGGCGGCGTGAGCGGCTGACGGCGCGAGGGCGGCGCCGGCGCCAGCCGACAGCGCAACCAGCGCGACCGATGCTGCGCGCAGTCGGGTGAAACGCAAGTGAATGGACATTTTGGGGTTCCTTTCTCGGGGGTTTGGGTACTTCCTTTGGGGCGATGACCTCATCGGTCGTCCCTTGCATCGTGAGCCGGAACCCTCGTGCCCACCAGGCACGCCACCCTCATTTTGCCCCTCATTTTCGGCGAAGGAAGGTGGGGCGGCGCCCGTTTCAGGCGAGAGAGGCGAAAACGGCGCTGCTTCTCCGCCGTGTGGATCCGGCGGCCAGGCGCGGCGGAGCCCCGCCGTCGACGCTGACGGCGGGGCTCCGGGGGTTTCAGGGGAGGGATTGCCAGGGTGATGCTCAGCCTTCGTTGACGAAGATGCCGAACGGGCCCGAGCTGACGAGGCTCTGCGTCGTGCTGCCGTTGGCCGTCGTGTGCGACACGACGTCGTAGCTGCCCTCGAGCTGCTCGCCCGTGCCGGCGCCGTTGCTGATCGTGCCGAAGAGCGAGTAGGCGTTCGACGAGCCGGAGACGGTGACCGGCGAGATGGTCGGGCTCAGACCTGCGTCCTGCGGCCAGCTGATGGCGACGTTGCCACTGAGCGTCGCCGCCTTGTTGCTGGCGGAGCCGGTCAGGACGCCGAAGAACGTACCGCTGTAGCGTCTGGGGCGTGCCGTCGAAGCTGCAGTTGCTCAGGGTCCCCGAAACGACTTCGGTCACGTTGTGCGCCGTCTTGGCCAGCGCCGGGTAGGCCTGGACCGTCCCGGTCCAGTTGAGGCACTCTTCGGTCGGCGCGTAGCCGTTGGGGTGGGCGTTGGACTGTGCGGCGAAGGCGCTCGACGCACCGGCCGTGGAGAGTGCGACCGCTCCAGCCACGACGGCGGCGCGGACGAGAGTACGGCGGTAGATGGACATTTTGGGGGTTCCTTTCTCGGGAGGTTTGGGTGCTCTCTTCTTGTGGTGATGACCTCATCGGTCGTCCCTTGCATCGTGAGGCAGTTCCCCCTTGCCCACCAGGCACGCCACCCTCATCTTTCCCCTCATTTGCCCTCATTTTCGGCGAGTAGGGCCGATGTTGCGCCCATTTCAGGCGAAAGAGGCGGGAATGGCGCCGCTTCTCGTTTGAGCTCAGTCGGCGCACGGGCCGGGAGTTCCCGGGCCCCGGGAGACCGAGCGGGTGCTGCGAGGCGGATCCGGCTGGTCAGAAGAGCGTGAACGGGTTCACCCGGAGGGCGGCGAGGAGGTACCACGACGTCGCACCGATGTGGAGTGACGAGTAGTAGTCGTCACCGTCGCAGTCGCTCAAACCGTTGACGGAGGCCGCAATGATGCCGAGCCCGTCGCCGTTCGGCCCGTGAGCCTGGGCGTACTGAATGTCGGCCAGGTACGTCGCGGCTCGGGCCGCGTCCCCGGGTCCGTTTCGGAACTCGAGGGCATCGGCCAAGTGGGCCGTCCCTTCGAACCAGACACCTGACCTGTGATCGCCCAGGCAGAACTCGACGCCGTTGAACCCGCCTTCCGACACCGCGAGTTTCGCCTCGTCCCAGGTAACCGAGTGGGCGTAGGCCGGGTTGCGCAGCGACAGGTACGACCAGCTGTTGACGTCCTCGGGCTGCTCGCTGCGATTCGGGGTGACACCGTCGTCGAGCGTCCCGACATAGAAGTCGCCTTTGGCCTGGTCCCACATCGACTCGACGAACCCCTCCGCCCAATCGGCATCGGCGGTCCAGGCGGAGTCGCCGGTGAGGGTGGCGAGCATCGTGTACAGGCCGTAGAGGTCGATGTTGTGCTCGGTCGACTTCCACTGAATCTTCTTGCCGCCCGCGGTGTCGCCTCCCGTGTAGCCGCCGGCACCTCGCGTGTCGCGCGCATTGGTGGCGACCCACGCTCCGACCTCCTCGGCTCCGTGGAGGTCGGCCGTGTCCCCGGTGGCGTCGGAGAGCTGGGCCAGGGCCATCCCGACCCAGGCCATGTTCCCGACGTCGCTCGTGTCGTCGGTCGGGACGACGTCAGCCGGAGTGACGAGCGGCTTGGGCTTGTACGCCTCGCGGATCCGGCCGTCGTTCGCCGGATCGTGCGCCTGTACATACAAGAGCCCGTTCCCGATCGTCTCGGCCCGTTGCAGGCCGTCGCTGGTGCCCTCGCCGAGGAAGGCTTGCACCGTGAGGGCGTCGTCGTAGGTCTCCGAGTCCGTGAAGCCGTGCAGAGGACCTCCGTCGAAGCTCTGAACCAGTCGTGGCGTTGTTCCCGAGGCGTGCAGGTCCATCATCGTGTCCAGGAACTCGTAGGCGTCCGCTTCGCTCGTCGTGAGCTCTGGGCGGATGCCTCTGTGGTCGGAGAAACCGGGCCTCGTCGCGAGCGCCGAAGCGTGAATGGCCGGCGTGGCGGCGGAGGCCGTGACAGTGACGAGGGAGGCGTGGAGCCAGGGGAACAGCATCAGCGAGGCCGTGGCGGACAGGGACCGGAGATGCCGGCGGTGCCACGGGATCGGGGCGCCGTGCATGCCCCGGGCTACGCGTCGACGGCGTAACTGGTCATGGACAGGGACCCGTAGGCGTACCCGTCGACGAAGACCTCGGGCGAACCGCCACCGGCGGAGGCGAGCCCGGCCAGGTGGACGAAGGGAATGAAGTGGTCGGGCGTCGGCACCGCGAGGTCGTAGTCCGCGTGCTCGGTGAGGCGCAGGATCTCCGCGGGGGAGCCGGTCATGACCGACCGGGCGGATTCGTCGAAACGGGACGCCCAGTCGAAGGCGCCCTCAGGCTGGGACCAGTCGATACGGCCCAGGTTGTGGACGACGTTGCCGCTACAGACGACGAGGATCCCCCGCTCGCGGAGCGGGGCCAGGCGCGAACCGATGTCGAAGTGGTAGTCGAGCGGCTCCAGCGCGTTGATGGAGAGCTGCACGACCGGAACGTCGGCGTTCGGGAACGCGTGGGCGAGTACCGACCAGGTGCCGTGGTCGAGGCCCCAGCTGTCGTGGTCGAGCCCGGCCCAGCGCGGTTCGAGGACCTCGACCACCTCGGCCGCCAGTTCCGGATCGCCCGGGGCGGGGTAATCGAACGTGAAGAGCTGGTCGGGGAAGCCGTAGAAGTCGTGGATGGTGCGCGGCCGGGCCATGGCGGTGACTGCGGTGGCATTGGTGTACCAGTGGGCGGAGACGGTCAGGATGGCGCGAGGTCGCGGCACGCGCTCGCCGAAGGACGTCCACGCCCTGGTGTAGCGATTGACCTCAATGGCGTTCATCGGGCTGCCGTGTCCCACGAAGGCGGCAGGCATGAGACCGGACGGCACCGGCACATGCTGGCATCTCGGGACCCCCGGGGTGGCTCCTCCCGGCCGGGCGGCAGCCCCTGATGAAAGTGAGCGTTCGCCTACTTCCCGCTACAGTGGGCTCCGGGCGAGCACGGAGGCGAGCGGAAGCAGAATGAGTGGACACGGAACAAGGGAGCGCCAGTGAGCCTGACCGAAGTACGACGTGTGGTCGACGCCGACTCACACATGACGGAGCGCCACGACCTCTTCACCGAGCGCGCGCCCAAGGGGTACGAGGACAAGGTTCCCCACGTCGAGCGGATCGACGACGTGGACATGTGGGTCATTGAGGGGAAGACCTTCGGGAAGGCCGGTTCGGGCGGCACGGTCGACCACGCCGGCCACAAGCACCCGTTCCGCGACTCCCAGGGCGGCGCGTGGGGGATCAACGACGTGCATCCCGCGGCGTGGGACCCCAAGGAGCGGCTCCGACTGATGGACCACCTCGGGATCGACTCGCAGGTCCTGTACCCCAACTCCATCGGCATCGGTGGCCAGAACCTGGCGAACTCCGTGCACGATCCGACGTTGCTGCGGCTGTGCGTCGAGCTTTACAACGACGCCATGGCCGAGGTGCAGGAGGAATCGGGCAACCGCCTGCTTCCCATGCCGATCATGCCGGCCTGGGACATCGACGAATGCGTCCGTGAGGCCACGCGCTGCGCCGCCTTGGGTTACCGGGGCGTCAACATGACGGCCGATCCCCAGGATTCGGGTTCACCCGACCTGGGCGACACCGCCTGGGACCCCTTCTGGGAGGTCTGTGCCGGGCTCGACCTCCCGGTGCACTTCCACATCGGAGCGAGCCAGACGTCGCTGTCCTACTTCGGCACCACCTACTGGCCCAGCCAGGACGATTACGTGAAGCCGGCCATCGGTGGTGCGTCGCTGTTCCAGAACAATTCCCGGCTTCTCCTCAACAGCGCCTACTCGGGCATGTTCGACCGTCACCCCCAGCTCACGATGGTGTCGGTCGAGAGCGGTATCGGCTGGGTCCCCTTCATGCTCGAGGCCATGGACTACGAGCTCGCGGAGAACGCGCCGAAGTGGTTCGACCAGCTGCAGAAGATTCCCTCTGAGTACTTCCGGGACAACTGGTACGCCACGTTCTGGTTCGAGACGGGCCGCGGTGACCTGCAGCACCTCATCGACGCCGTCGGCGAGGACAACGTCATGTTCGAGACCGACTTCCCCCACCCCACCTGCCTGCACCCGAACCCGCTCGAGCTCGTGGAGGAGAAGATCTCGACCCTGCGCCCCGAGACCCAGCGCAAGGTGATGGGGGAGAACGCGATCCGGCTGTACCGGCTCTGAGCGGCGACGTCCCGGAGCCCGCGGGCGACGGGGCGAGCAGCAGCGGCTACGCCATGCGCTGTGGCGTGAAGACGATCGGGACGCTGAGTGGCGAGCGGTTGAGTGCCGAGTGGAAGGGCAGCGGCTCGGCGCCTGGCGCCAGGCGGATGTCCGCCAGGCGCTGGACGATCTCGTCGACCGCGAGGCGCAGGTTCAGCCGCGCCAGGTTGGAGCCGGTGCAGCGGTGCGGACCGGCGCCGAAGGCGAGATGCCTGTTCCCCTCCCGGTCGACCACGAAGCGCTCGGCCTGGGGGAACTCGTCCTCGTCGCGGTTCGCCGAGACCCAGTACATGAGGACCTTTTCCCCCTCCCGGATCGGCCGGTCGCCGATCTCGACGTCGGCCATGGCCGTGCGCGCGATGGCGATGAAGGGGCCTTCGAGGCGCAGCAACTCCTCGACCGCGTCGGGGATGAGGCCGGGTTCCCGGCGGAGGAGCTCGGGGATGTCAGGCTCGTGGCAGAAGCGGATCATGAACTGGCCGAGTGCTCCGGCCGTGGTGTCGAGACCACCGAGGATCAGCAGCTGAATCATCCCGATGATCTCTTCCTCGGTGATCGGCCGCCCCTCGATCTCCCCACCGAGGATGGCGTCGACCACGTCGCCGCGAGGTGCCGAGCGGCGGCGCTGCGCGACGAAGTCGACGATCCAGTCGTACATCCCCTTCCAGGCCTGGGCGCGGTCGGGGTTCGTCGGCATCGACGCCGCCATCGACATGGCGTTGATCTCCGCCACCTCGTCCGACGGCGCGTGGAGCACGATCTCGAAGAACGCGAGTCCGGGGAAGGGCCGGGCGAACTCGCTCATGAACTCGCACTCGCCCCGCTCGGCGAAGCCGTCCACCAGACGGGTCACGAGGCGGCGGGTGCCGTCCTCGTACTGCGCCACTGCCGCCGGCGTGAAGTACGAGGCGATCAACCGCTTGTACTCGCGGTGGAGCGGAGGGTCGACGTGCTCGGGGATGGCCTTGACCGGCGTCTGCGTCCCGGGCACCGAGACGCCGTGCGCCGAACTGAAGGTCTTCCAGTCCTGGGCGACGCGCAGGACGTCCTGGTACGAGCTCACGATCCAGTACCCGCCGTGCGCGTCGGACCGAGTGACAGGGCACCGTGTCCGCATGATGCCCAGCGTCTCGTTGAGGTGTTGCGCGACCTCTGGCGCGAGGTAGTCGAAGTGATGCTCGCACCACTCCGCGGTCGGCTCCTGCGCGCTCGACGTGGGTGCCTCCATCGCCCGGGCACCCTAACAGAGTGAGCGATTACTTGCTACAGTCCCCGGGGCGACCCGGGAGCGCGGCGCCGCGGAAGGGAGGCCCTCATGCTCGACGATGCAACGGTCGAGCGCCTGGCCCACCACTGGGAGTCCGGATGGAACGGGCGCGACCCCGGCCTCGTCATGGACCCGTTCGCCGACGGCGTCGCGTTCAGCTCGCGATGACGGGCCCACTGCACGGCTTCCGGGTCGTCGAGCTGGCGGGCATCGGGCCCGGTCCCTTCGCGGCCATGCTGCTGGCCGACATGGGCGCCGACGTGGTGCGCGTCGACCGGGTAGGCGCCACCGGGACGGAGCCCGGCCAGGCCAGATTCGACGTGCTGGGCCGGGGCCGTCGGTCCGTGGCGGTCGACCTGAAGCATCCCGAAGGCCCTGAGGTGGTCCTCCGCCTGGCGGGGCAGGCCGACGCCCTCCTCGAGGGGTTCCGCCCCGGGGTCGCCGAACGGCTCGGCGTCGGCCCCGAGGCCTGCTTGGAACGCAATCCGAAGCTCGTCTACGGCCGGATGACAGGCTGGGGCCAGTCGGGACCCCTGGCTCAGGCGGCGGGCCGCGACGTCAACTACATCGCGCTCAGCGGCACGCTCGCCATGATCGGGCGCCGGGGCGAGCCGCCGGTGCCGCCGCTGACCCTGCTCGGGGATTTCGGCGGCGGCGGGATGCTCCTGGCCTTCGGAGTGACCTGCGCGCTGCTCGAAGCCGCTCACTCGGGCCGGGGACAGGTGGTCGACGCGGCGATGCTCGACGGCGCCGCCCTCCTCGCCGCCATGTTCCAGGGCATGCGGGCGTCGGGCGAATGGTCGGACGAGCGTGGGACCAACCTGCTCGACAGCGGCGCGTACTTCTACGAGGTCTACGAGACGGCCGACGGCCGCTACATCTCGCTGGGCGCGCTCGAATGCGAAGTCGTTTGAGCTGATGGCCCGCCTGACCGGGTTGGCCGGCAATGGCCCTCTGCCGGATCCGAACGACCGGTCGACCTGGCCGTCGATGAAGGCGCGGCTGGCGGCGCTGGTGCGGACCAGGACGCGGGACGACTGGTCCCGCCTGCTGCAGGGCAGCGACGCATGCTTCGCCCCGGTGCTCGAGCCCGGAGAGGCTCCCGAGCACCCGCACAACCAGGAACGGCGCACGTTCGTCGAGGTCGAGGGGGTGGTGCAGGCGGCACCGGCGCCGCGCTTCAGTCGCACCGTGCCCGGCCTGCCCAGCCGGCCGGCGCGGGCCGGCGAGCACTCGGAGCAGGCCCTGGCGAGCTGGGGGTTCTCGTCCGAAGAGATCGTCCGTCTGCGCGAGTCCGGGGCCGTCGACCAGCGCTGACCCCGAGGTGCCCCGCCTGAAGTAAGTGAGCGCCCACCTACAAAATGTGCTAAAACGGGGAGATGCACGTCGGATTCGGGCCCCAATTCCACAACCTCGACCGTCAGCTCACCGACCTCGAGGCCTACCGCCGCGACCTGGTACTCGCGGCCAGAGCCGAAGAGGTCGGGTTCGACTCCGTGTGGACGTCCGAGCACCACTTCTCGGACTACCAGCTGACGTCGCAGCAACTCATGTTCCTGTCCTGGGTGGCGGGGCAGACCTCACGCGTCAGGCTCGGCACCATGGTGACCGTCCTGCCTTGGCACGACCCGGTGCGGGTCGCCGAGAGCTTCTCGGTGCTCGACCACCTCTCGGGAGGCCGCGCCATACTCGGCATCGGCCGGGGTCTGGGCCGGGTCGAGTTCGACGGCTTCCGCGTGGACATGGCCGAGTCGCGGCGCAGGTTCACCGAGTACACGCCGGCCATCCTGAACGCGTTGGAGACCGGGTACATCGAGTCAGACGGTGAGCTCTACCAACAGCCCCGCTTCGAGATCCGCCCGAAGCCGTTCAAGAGCTTCAAGGGCCGCACCTTCGCGTCAGCAGTCTCGCCCCAGTCGATGGAGCTGATGGCACAACTGGGCGTCGGCATCATGGTCATCGCCCAGAAGCCGTGGGAGGTGGCCGAGGCGGAGCTGGTCGAGTACCGGCGGCGCTACCGCGAGCTCAACGGGTTCGAGGCGCCCAAGCCCATCCTCGTCGTGGTCACCGCGGTGACCAAGGACAAGGCAGAAGCACGTCGCATGCGTGAGATCTACCTGCAGCGGTGGGCCCGCTCGACCGTCGAGCACTACCAGTTCGACAACATCGGGTTCGCCGACATCGAGGGCTACGAGTACTACTCGGCGCTGGCGCGCAACATCGAGAAGCATGGTCTGGAGAACTTCTGCGGCTTCCTGGCCGACCTCCAGGTCTGGGGCACGCCCGACGAGGTGACCGAGAAGCTGGTCGACTACGTCAAGCGGACTGACGCCGGCGGGCTGGTGGTGCCGCTTTCGTTCGGCGGCCTGCCGCCGGAGGAGACGAAGGCCAACTTCGACCTCTTCGCGGCCGAGGTGCTGCCCGAGCTGAAACGCCTCGATGTGGGCGGGGACATCGGCGTCACCTACGACGCGGCCGCGGGTGCGTCACTCGGGTCGCCGGTCTCGGTGGACTGACGTCGTCGCTCAAACCTCAATGACGGTGGCCGTACCCATGCCGCCGCCCGCGCACATGGCGGCGACCGCGATGCCGCCGCCGCGACGGCGCAGCTCGTAGGCCAGGGTCGTCACCATGCGCGTCCCGGTCATCGCGACGGGGTGGCCCAAGCTGCAGCCGCTCCCGTTGGGGTTGACCTTCGCCGGGTCGATCCCGAGGGCGTCCACTGTCGCCACGCACATGGAGGCGAAGGCCTCGTTGACCTCGAAGAGCGCGACGTCGGCCAGGTCGAGGCCGGCCCGCTCCAGCGCCTTGGGGATCACGGTGATCGGGGCGAGGCCCGTCTCGACCGGCGGCACGCCGACGGAGGCCCAGCTCCGGATCCGGGCCAGGACCTCGAGGCCCTCGCGCTCGGCGAGGTCGGATGCGGCGATCACCATGGCGGCGGCGCCGTCGTTGACCCCCGACGAGTTGCCCGCCGTGATGCTGAACCCCTCGATCTCGGGGTGCAACGGCTTCAACGAGGCGAGCTTGTCCAAGGACGTGTCGCGCCTCGGGTGCTCGTCGACCGCGAACGTGAGCTTGGTCCCGTCACGACGGACGACCTCGACCGGGATCACCTCCTCGTCGAACCTCCCGCCGTCGATGGCCTCGATCGCCTTGCGATGCGAGTGGTAGGCCCATTCGTCCATGGCCTCGCGGGAGACGCCCGCCAGGCGGGCCGCATTCCACCCCACGGTGATGGACATGTCGGCCGTCGGCGCGTCGTCCGTCGGCGGATGGCTCGGCGAGATCCAGCGCTCCGTCCACTCGTCGGTCCCGGGGATGCGGCGCGTGCACATCGGCGCGAGCGAGGCCGACTGGACACCGCCGGCGACGACGGCGGACTCCATACCGGACAGGACCGCCGCCGCCGCCATGTTGGTGACGGCCAGGCCGGAAGCACAGTGCCGGTTGACCGCCGTGCCCGCGGCGGACACCAGGCCGGCGGCGATGGCGGCGTGACGGGCGATCGCCCCGCCTCCCGCCAGGGATTCGCCGTAGAGGACTTCGTCGATCTGCTCGGGTGCGAGGCCGGACCGGGCCACCGCCTCGGCCACGGTGAGCTCGGCCAGGTCGAAGGGGTCGGTGTCGGCCAGGCTGCCCCGGTGAGCCGTCGCGATGGCCGTCCGGCAGGCGGAGAGGATGACAGCGTCCGTCACGAGAACCTCCAAGGTGTGGTGGCTGGTCCGGTTGCGGGTGCCACGGTCGGAACACTACTGTGCCGGAGAGAGGGAGCGCTCACTTATTTCCGTGTGACGACCGGAACCTGGGCGCGCCGACCGAAGGGGTTGCCGTCTTGGCCAAGGGGATCATGGTCGTGGAGTCCGAGCCCGTGGACCCCGACGCGGAGGACGAGTACGACCGCTGGTACCGCGAGGTCCACATTCCCGAGCTCCTGGCGGTGCCCGGGTTCGCCGGCGCCCGCCGCTACCGGATCCGCCGGGACCTCGGCCAAGGCGAGAGCCCGAAGCCCCGCTTCCTGACCGTCTACGAGCTCGAAGCGGACGACCTGGCCGCGCCGTTGACCGCGATGCGGGCCCGGCCGCGCCCGGCCGGTTCGGCCCCGCCGCTCTCGCCCTCGACCGTCGTCACCGTCTACGAGCTCGTCGAGTGACCAGCGACCCCTCGGCCGCCCAGGTCGACCTGCTCCTGCGCAACGGCGTCGTGGTCGACGGTACCGGAGCCCCGGCCCGACCCGCCGACGTCACGGTTGCGGCCGGCCGGATCGTCGCCGTCACCGGTCCCGGCGAGGTGCCGGCGAGCGTCCGCCGACGAGGTGGTCGATCTCGACGGACTGGTGCTCGCTCCCGGCTTCATCGACGTCCACACCCACTACGACGCGCAGATCCTCTGGGACGGCGACCTCACGCCGTCGAACTGGCACGGGGTGACGAGCGTGATCATGGGCAACTGCGGGTTCGGGGTAGCGCCCACGCGGCCCGAGCACCGTGACATCGTGGTGCGGCTCTTGGAGAACGTCGAGGGCATGTCGAAGGAGGCGCTCGATGCCGGCATCGACTGGTGCTTCGAGACCTTCCCCGAGTACTTGGACGCCCTGGACCGCCGGCCCAAGCGGCTCAACGTCGGTGCGTTCGTCGGCCACTCGCCCTTGCGGCTGTGGGTCCTCGGCGGCGAGGAGCGACCGGCATCTCCGGACGAGGTGGCCGAGATGCGCGAGCTGGTCGGCCAGGCCCTCGATGCCGGCGCCATCGGGTTCTCCACGTCGCGCCAGCCCGCGCACCAGGGGGCGTACGGGCGGCCGGTCCCCAGCCGCTTCGCCGAGGTCGACGAGGTCGACGCGCTCGCCTCGGTGCTGGGGGACAAGGGCCGTGGCGTGCTCCAGGTGTCCATCGGTCCCGGTCTCTTCGTCGAGCAGTTCTCCGACCTGGCCACTCGATACGGCCGCCCTGTCACCTGGACGGCCCTCGTCGCCCGAGCGGACAGACCCGGCGCGGCGCGGCGGACGGTGGAACGAGGGGCGGCGCTGCCCGGGGAGGTCTACCCGCAGATCGCCTGCCGGCCGATCGTGATGCAGATCACGTTGGCCGACCCCGGTCCGCTGGCCGAGGTCGACGAGTGGAAAGAGGTCCTCGCCCTGCCCCGTGACGATCGGCCCGCCCTCTACCGCGACCGCGCCTGGCGCGACCGGGCGCGGCAACCGACACTTGGCCGCCTGGGCGCACCGATGGGCCGAAGGTCGATGTCGAGGAGACCGACGTCCACGGGGACATCGTGGGCGTCGACCTCGAGCGGTTGGCCCGGCGAGCGCGGGACCACGCCCTTCGACCTCATGCTCGACCTCGCGCTGGCCGACGACATGGCCACCCGGTTCCGCGTGGTGATGGACAACGACGGCGACGACGAGATCGGCGAGCTGCTGGCCGATCACCGCACCCTGCTCGGCCTTTCCGACGCCGGCGCCCACGCCAGCCAGCTCTGCGACGCCTGCTACTCGACCCACCTGCTCGGGCACTGGGTGCGTGACCGCAAGGCCCTGTCGCTCGAGGACGCGGTCTGGCGCCTGACGGGCCATCCGCACCAGGCTTTCCGCCTCGGAGACCGCGGACTCGTACAGGCGGGCTTCCACGCCGACCTCGTCGCCTTCGATCCCGCCACGGTGGGCACGGCTCCGGTGGAGCGCGCCTACGACCAGCCGGGAGGTGCCGATCGGCTCCTCGTCCGCAGCACCGGCGTCGAGCACGTCTGGGTCAACGGTGTCGCCGTCCGCCGCGGCGGCGCGGACCTCTCCGGCGTCGCGCCCGGCGTGCTCGTCCGGTCCTGATCCTGACCCCGCTGATCCCTACCCGATCGCGATCCTGGCCCGGATCCATGGACCTGTTCCGGTCGAGGTGGTAGAAATAGCCATTGCCCTGCGGCGGGTGTGGGGACCGAGCATCAGTGTAGAGGCCGCCGTATGCGGCCGTCGGGTCCGAAAACAACTACAGGAGGCATGCATTATGAAACGTCTGGCGGTTTCTACGACGGTGGCTGGGCTCCTCACGCTTGGTATGGCGGGCGCTGCGACTCTGGCCCCGTCAGCGGGAGCAGCTTCTCCGTTCCTGACCAATGGTGCTCACGCGAGGGTCGCTCCGGCCGTGAAGCCGGCTACCCGCATTACGCCCGGTTCGGTCTGGACGATGAACGCTCCAGGTGCCGGATGCAACGTCTGGACCTTTGCGTCGTCGGGCAACGGCGTCACCACTGACACGGGCTTCTCCGGTACCTATTCGAAGCCGACGGTCAACACGGTCAAGGCCAAATTCCCGACGGCCCCGGCAAAGTACAAGGGTACGTACTCCGCCGGCACCTACACGGGGAAGCTCAAGTTGGCGGGTGTTGTGTATCCGGGTACGACCCTCACCCCCGGCGCGACGTCAGGTTGCTGACGGAGCAACTCCGCTGTTGAAGGTACGTCGCACGCGGGCCGGCGCGTCAGGAGGCGCGTCGGCCCGCCACCGGCGTATTAGAGCGGCGCCGAAGACGCCCTGAGCGCAACGCTCACGAGCCGCGGCGTCAGCTTTCCGGGTCGGGGACGCCGCGGAGGTACGGCGCCATCATGAGCGGTGTCACGCTCAGCACGCCGGACTCGACGGGGAGGACCACGCCCGTGATCCAGCGCGCTTCGTCGCTGGCCAGGAACGTCGCGGCGTAGCCCACGTCCCACCCGGTGCCCGGTGTGCCGAGCAGTCCCGCCTCGGACCGGAGCGTGTTCATGAACTCGGCCCGTGGACCGGGCGCGGAGACCGAGAGCACCATGGGCGTCGTGATGTGGCCGGGCGCGATGGCGTTGACGCGGATGCCCTGCCGCCCGTGGGAGTAGGCCATGTCGACCGTCATCGCGATCAACGCTCCCTTGGCGGCCGAGTAGGCCAGCGTCCCGTCGCCGCGCAGGGCGGAGATCGAAGAGATGTTCACCACTGCCCCTGCACCCTTGTCAGCCATCACCGGGACGGCGTACTTCGACGCCAAGAACGCCGTCCGCAGGTTGATGTCCATGGCCCGGTCCCACGCCTCCTCGGTCGTGTCGACCACGGTGCCGAGCGACGCCAGCCCGATGTTGTTGACGAGCACGTCCACGGTGCCGAACGCGCCGACGGCCGCTTGCACCATCGCCTCGCATTCGGACGCCTTGGTGACGTCCGCCCCGAACACCTCGGCCTTGCCCCCCTCGTCGGCGATGACCGCCCGGGTTTCCTCGGCGCGCTCGGGGTGCAGGTCGACCAGGAGCACCTGCGCCCCTTCTCGCGCCAGCAAAATCGCCGTCGCCTTTCCCGTCCCGACCCCCGGTCCCGGGGTCGACCCGGCCCCGGTCACGATGGCGACCTTTCCCTCGACTCGCCCCGTGCGCTCCGCCATCAGATTTCCTCCTCTTTCTCTCGATCTCGAATTCTCTGGAACTACCAGCGCGTGAGCAGCGCCGCACCCGCCTCGACGCCGCCGACGTTGGTCACCGCCGCCACCTCTGCGCCGCGCACCTGACGGTCGCCGGCTTCGCCGCGGAGCTGGCGCACCGCTTCGGCCGTGTGCCCGAACGCGGCGTGGAGCCGCCCACCCGAGAGCTGCCCGCCCCAGGTGTTGAGCGGCAGCTCGCCGCCGAGGGAGATGCGGGTGCCTCCCTCGACGTAGGAAGCCGCCTCGCCCGTGCCGCAGAAGCCCATCGCTTCGAGCCACCAGACCACCTCAATGGTGAACCCGTCGTAGAGCTGGGCCACGTCGACGTCGGCGGCCGAGAGCGCGGTGCGGTTCCACATCGCCGCTGCGGCGGCGTGGCCCACCCGGCCCATGTCCTGCCACTGCTCCCACGACGGTCGGCCGTCGACCACCCCGGCCATCGCCTCAATCCGCACCGGAGCGCGCAGGTCGGGTGCCGTCTCGGCTGCCGAGACGACGATCGCCGTCGAGGCGTCGACCGGGACGTCGCAGTCGTAGAGGCACATCGGGGTCGAGATCATCCGCGCCGCCAGGTATTCGTCGAGGCTCAGCGGCTCCCGGTATACGGCCTGCGGGTTGCGCGACGCGTGTTCGCGTTGGGTCACCGGGATCCACCCCAGCTGTTCCCTCGTCGCGCCGTACTCGTGCATGTACCGGGTGGCGAACGGCGCCACCTGGCAGACGGGCGAGAGCGCGCCGACGGGCAGGAGCCAGGCCAGAGGACCTTCGGCCTCGGGATGCACCGACCCGTAGGCCGGCCGGCCGCCGGCCCGCCGCGCCGCGCTGCCCTCCTTGACCGTGCGCCAGATCACCACGTGGCGCGCCTGCCCCGTGGCGACCGCCATGGCCGGGCCGTAGAACGGCAGGCTCATCCCCTCCACCTGTCCGAGGCGCCAGGTCGTCGTCACGGCCAGGGCGTCTTGGACCTCGTAGAGGTCGCCGTTGGCGTAGCCGGGCAGGTTGGCCTTGCCTCCGCCGGGGAACATGGCGAGCCCGTCGATGTCGTCGAGGCGCAACCCGGCGTCGTCGACGGCGGCGAGCACGGCGTCGAGCGTGAGCTGCAGTCCGGAGCGCTCGACCTGGCGCCCGACGGCGGACTGGCCGACGCCCGAGATCACGGCCCGCCTCTCGAACCACTCCGATCCCATCACGCGCCTCCAACAGCCACGAAGCTCGGGATGGCGAAGCCGCCCGGGCCCGGCTCGAAACCGATGGCGACGCGCAGGCCGACCGCGACGTCGCCCGGCGCGCACCCCCGGACGCGGCCCATCACGCGGACCCCGGGGTGCTCCGGGAATTCGACGAGGACGATGGCGTAGGGGACCTCCAGTCCCGGGAGCCAGCGCTGGTGGTTGACCGTGAAGCTGTAGACCTCACCGGTACCGGTCACCTCGTGAGGCGCCACGTCGCGGCTGCGGCAGCGCCGGCAGATCCCGCGCGGCGGGAACCCGTCGGCGCCGCAGTCACGGCAGCGTTCGACGAGGAGCCTGCCCTCGGCCGCCGCCGCCCAGAACGGCGCGGTCTCCTCGGTGACAGCGGGGGGGATGCCCGCCGGTGCACCGGCGGCCGCACCCGGGTCGCCCGTCACACGATCACCCCGACGTCCTTCAACCGGCCGATCTCCTCCCAGCTCAGCCCGAGCTCGAGCAGCGCGCTCTCGGTGTGCTCGCCGTGCTCGGGAGCCCGGCGGGGTTGGCCCGGCGTCGCATCGAACTGCACGGGCGAGGTGACGAGGGGGATGGAGACGCCGCGGCCCATGTCCACCTTCGCGATGTAACCGTTCGCCGTGACCTGAGGATCGTCGTGGACCTCGGACGGGGTCTGGACCGGCGCCCACTCGCCGTCGAGGTCCGCCAGCGCCCGGCGCCACTCCTCCAGCGTCCGCGCCGCGAAGACCTCGTCGAGCCTGTCCACGCACGAGCGAGCGTTGCGGCGCCGCGCATCCGCATCGGCCCAGCGCGGATCGTCGGCCATCTCGGGATGGCCGAGCGCGGCGCACAGCTCGGGCCAGCGCCGGTCCGACTCCACCATGATCAGCGCGACGTGGCGGCCGTCGGCCGTGCGGTACGGCAGGGTCAGCGGGTTCGCCGTCAGCGCCCGCTGGTGCGGAGCATCGGTGGCGCCCCCGCCGCCGAGCCTGGCGTTGACGATGTCGGGCTGCACCTGCCACATGCCCGAGGCGAGCAGCGAGGCGTCGACGACGGCAGCGTGACCGGTCGAGGCCCTCGAGAACAGTGCGGCGCTCACGGCACCGGCGATGGTAAGGCCGCCGACGACGTCGCCGAACGCCGGTCGCGTGCCGAGCGGCGAGGCAGCACCGGGCGGGGTGAGCGCGTACTGCATCCCGCTCCGGGCCCAGTAGGTGCTGACGTCGTAGCCGCCCCTCCCGGCGTCGGGTCCCCGGGCGCCGAACGCCGAGCCGCGCACGTAGACGACCTCGGGGTTGTCGGCGCGAACGTCCTCCACGTCGACGCGGAGGCGACGGCGTGCCTCGGGCCTGAGGCTGGTCAGGAACACGTCGGCGTCCCGGATCAGCCGGCCCAAGAGCTCCCGGCCCTCCGGGCGACCGAGGTCGATGCCCACCGATCGCTTGCCCCGGTTGGCCGACTGGAAGAACGGGTCGACGCCCCGGTACTCGTTGTGCAGCCCGCTCGTGACGAGACCACGGTAGGGGTCGCCCGTGACGGGGTGCTCGATCTTGACGACGTCTGCCCCCCACTCGCTCAGGACCGTGCCCGCCATGGGGACGAAGACATGGGACGCGACCTCGACGGCCCGGACACCCGACAGAGGACCGCCCACCACGTCCGCTCAGTGCGCGAGGAGCGACGGGGGCACCCCGATGCTGCGCGGCTCCAAGAAGTTGAGCAGGCCCTCGGGACCGAGCTCGCGACCGAGGCCGGACTCCTTGAAACCGCCGAAGGGCACGAGCGGGAACGGCGGGAAGCTGCCGTTGACCGCCACGCTGCCGGTGCGGAGTCGCCGCGCCACACCGAGCGCCCGGCGCTGGTCGCCGCTCCACACCCCGCCGGCCAGCCCGTAGTCGGAGTCGTTGGCGATGCGCACCGCCTCGTCGTCGCCGTCGTGAGCGATGACGCAGAGCACCGGCCCGAAGATCTCCTCACGGGCGACACGCATGGAGTTGTCGACGTCACCGAGGATCGTCGGCGCCACGTACCAGCCCCGGGCCAGGTGCGCCGGGCGCGCTCCCCCGCCACGACGCGGGCGCCGGCTTCGGCCGCCAGCGCCACGTAGTGCTCGACCCGTTCCCTCTGCCGCGCCGCCACGAGCGGTCCGACCTCGGTCGCCGGGTCGTGGGGGTCGCCGACGACGATGTCCGACGCCGTCTCCGCCGCGATCGCGAGCACCTCGTCCACGGCGCGGCGCGGCACGAGGACCCGCGTCTGCGCGCCGCACACCTGCCCCGAGAGGTGCATCACGCCGTGCACCACCCGCGGCACGACCGCGGCCAGGTCGGCGTCGTCGAGCACGAGCGCGGCCGACTTCCCCCCGAGCTCCAAAGAGACCCGCGTCAAACGCTGCGCGCACAGGCCCATGATCCGCTTGCCTGCCGCGGTCGAGCCGGTGAACGCCACCTTGTCGACCCCGCGGTGGGTGACCAGATGCTCGCCCACGTCGCGGCCGGCCGGCACCACGTTGAACACCCCGGGCGGGACGCCGGCCTCGTCGAGCACCTCGGCCAGGACGAAATTGCTCAGCGGCGCCTCCGGTGCGGGCTTGAGCACCAGGGTGCACCCGGCCGCCAGCGCGGGGGCCGCCTTCCAGGCCGCCAACGTCACCGGCGCGTTCCACGGCACGATGGCCGCGACGACGCCGACCGGCTCCTGGGTCACCAGTCCCGCCCGCTCGCCCGAGACGACCGTCCGCTCGAAGTCGAACGAACCGAGCAGGTCGGAGTAGTAGCGGAACAGTGGGCCCACCAGCCCCGTCTGCGCCTGGGGCGCCTGGCTGACCGCGCAGCCCATTTCGTCGGTCGTGACGGCCACGATGTCGGACGTCCTCTCGGCCAGGAGCTCGGCCGCCCGCGCCAGGATCCCGGCGCGCTCGCTCGCCGCCATCCGGGGCCACGGCCCGTCGGTGAAGGCCCGCGATGCGGCGTCGACAGCCCGGTCCACGTCGGCGTGGGTGGCGACGGGGACGGACCCCACCGCTTCCTCGGTCGAAGGTGACACGACCGTGAGCGTCTCCTCGCCGCACGGGGCCACCCAGGCCCCGCCGATGTAGAAGCCGTCGCGGTGCAGGAGAGAGCTGCCCACGGCGCGACTCGGCCCCGGTGCGTCTACGCGCCGGTGAGGCGCGCGCGGAACGCCGCGGGCCGTCGCGTCATCGGACTGCGTCGTCGAGGTGGTACAGCCGGGTGGCCGTGTGCTGGAGGACGTTCCCGATCACCTCGTCGGGGAGCCCCGCCAGCGACCGCTCCATGACGACACGCGGGCTCGGGGACTCCGACGCCGGGCCGGGCGACAGGCTGGTGGCGTGCGGGAAGTCGGTCTCGAACATCAGGTTCCCGCCGAGCAGGTCGATCACCGAGCGCATGGACGCCTGCTCGAACCAGTACATGGCGTAGATCTGGCGCTTGACGTACTCGCTCGGCAGCAGTCGCTCGGGGTAGTCCTTGTGCGCGCCGACGTTGAGCCATTGCCAGTCCATGCTCTCGGCCAGGAAGGGCAGCCAGCCGGCGCCGTTCTCGACCGAGACGAACTTGAGGTCCGGATAGCGGTGGCAGACCCCGCTGAGGACGACCTCGGCCACGTTCTGCGCGTTTCCGAGGAGGACGAGAGAGCTCTCCCGGACGAAGTCGAGCTTCTTCGACTGGTCGACCGCCCCCTTGAGGTCGTCGCCGGAGGACAAGAAGCCGACGTGGAAGTTCAGGCTGAGGCCCATCTCCTGCGCCTGGCCCAGGAGCGGCTCCCAGTAGTCGTCGACGAGCCGGGGCAGGCCGACCTTGTCGTAGCGGGCGGCGAAGAGCACACCCTTGTGGCCCATGTCGTAGGCGCGCTTCATCTCGGCCACCGACGCCTCAATGTCCCAGAACGGCAGCATCGTCATGGGGATGAGGCGCCTGGGGTCCGCCGAGGAGAACTCGGTCAGCCAGTCGTTGTAGGCGCGCACGCACTCGGTCGCGAGGGCGCGGTCCATCTCGTTGAGGAAGACGTGGCTGTGGAAACCGAGGATGTTCGGGTAGAGGAGCTGGTAGTAGACGCCGACCTCGTCCATGTAGGCCAGGCGCGCGTCGGGGTCGACGGCGGCGGGAAGCGCCTCGCTGAGCCGTCGCGGATGCGACGGCGGGAACTCCCCCCAGCCCGCCTGCGCGAAGGCGCCCACACCGAAGAGCTTTTTCGAGCCGATGTACCACCGGTCTTCGCCGGAGCGCTCGTGGAAGCGTACGTGGGGGACCAGGTCGCCCCATTTGGACGAGACCCGCGACGTCCACAGGTCGGCCGGCTCAATGATGTGGGAGTCGACGTCCGCCACCGCGTAGCGCTCGCACAGCGGGACGGTGGTGGTGGCTTCGGCCAGCTGGGTCATCGGCGTGCTCCTCGGTCCGAAGTCGACGTCGCCAGCAGCGTCCGGGTCGGCCGGCGTGAAGCCGTAGACCCGGGTGGCGTTGCCGACCGCGATCTTGTGCTGCACGTCTTCGGGCAGGTGGGCCAGCCACTTGTTGGCCAGCTGGACCGAGTCGGGCCAGGTCGAGTCGGAGTGCGGATAGTCGCACTCGAGCATGACGTTGTCCTCTCCGATCACGTCGAGCAGCCTGATGCCGGCCTGGTCGTCGATGAAGGTCCCGAACACGTGGTCCCGGAAGAGCCGGCGCACGTCGGTGTCGAGGTCGAACGAGGCGGCGGACTTCTCCTCGCCGCGCACGTGGTTCGGGTTCATGTCGATGTCGAAGCGCGAGGCCCAGAAGCGCTGCTTGTCCACGACCTGCTCGGCCCGCTCGAGGAAGTAGGGGATCCACCCGATGGATCCCTCGGACAGCGCGATCTTGAGCCCGGGGTAGCGCTCGAACTTGCCGCTGAAGAGCCAGTCGAGCAACGTCCCGGCCTGGTTGGCGGCGGCCGAGTAGGCCATGAAGGCCAGCGTCGGCATGTCGTCCGACGTGCGGATGAGGTTCGACGACGAGCCGACGTGCATGGAGAGGACCAGCCCGGCCTCGCTGGCCGCCGCCAGGACGGGATCCCAGTAGTCGGTGTGGATGGACGGGAGCCCGAGCTTGGTGGGGTTCTCCGAGAACGCGATCGACTTCGCGCCGAGCGCAGCCGTGCGCTCCATTTCGGTCACTGCGGCGGCGGGGTCCCACAACGGGATGATCATCATCGGGATGAAGCGGCCCGGGTAGGTGCCGGCGCACTCCTCCAGGATGAAGTCGTTCCAGGCGCGCACGCAGGCCAGCGCGAGCTCCTTGTCCTTCGCCTCGTTGAACACCTGTCCGCAGTACCGCGGGAAGGACGGGAAGAGGAGCGAGGACAGGACGTGCCCCTGGTCCATGTCCGCCACGCGCTCGGCCGGCTCGTAGCACCCCGGTCGCATGTCCTCGTAGGTGATGGGTTCGGGCGAGAACTCCTCGCGCCGCTTGCCGGCCACGGCGTTCAGGCCGGTCGTCACGATCTGGCGGTCCTCGTAGACCCAGAACTCCGAATCGCCGTCCCTCACGATGTGCGGCGCGTGCTCGCGGTGCCGCTCGGGGACTCGTTCCTGCCAGAGCCGGGCCGGCTCAATGAGATGGTCGTCGACCGAGACGAACCAGGAGATGGTCATCGTGCCTCCATGTCGTGGGATGCGGGGAGGACCTGCTCGCCGAGGGTCCGCAGCAGGGCAGCCGTGTCCTGCTGGAACACCCGGATCTCGGAGATGAGGTCGTCGGTGAAAGAGAACAGCTCGACGACGTCGACCGTGGCGGAGTCCCCGGTGCTCTGAGCCGTCCACGTCTGCGTCGTGACCTGGACCACCGTGTCCTGGCAACCGAGGATGCGGGGTTGGGCGATCGTCCGGGACCAGTAGCGGGCGAACGTTGCTCCCATCTCGTCCATCCCCGACCGGCCCACGTGCCAGCCTCCGTGGGGGAGTGATGCCGGCTGTTGAATGCGCAGGTCAGGATGGAAGAGCCGGAGCGCACCCTCCCGGTCCCCCGCCGCGAAGCGCTCGGCCAACGCCCGGACGAGCTCGGCCGGGTCGGCCGCGGCCTGCGTCGCCGACGGCGTCGACGGAGTGGTCACGGACCGGTCGTCCCGCCGCGCCCGTGGGCGGACGCACCCCTCCCGGGACGAAAAAAGAAAGTGAGCACTCAGTAAGGATCGCACCTGCCCTGGCCGGGTGTCAACACGCCCGGCCTCGGTGTCATCACGCGGACGCAGTTTGCGACGATGCCGTCTCATCGACCGTTCCCGTGGCTGGGAAGAAGCCCTTCATGGTGCCCTCGCTGGCCCAGGAGACGGCGCGGGTGCGGTCGAAGCCCTTGCTGTAGTGGCTCTCCAGGGCCAGCATCAAGGCGATCCCCATCACGGCTCGAGCCGAGATGTCCGGTGCCTCGAACCCCAGGTCGTAACGGTCCTCCACCTTGCGCCAGGCCTCGGCCAGCCGGTCCATGGCCACGACGAAGTGCTCGTCGTAGAAGCGCTTGGCCACCTTCGGGTCGCCGAAGAGGACCAGCCCCAGGAGGGGGAGCACGTCCTCGAGGGTCGAGGTCAGCTGACGGTAGAGCCCGTTGAGGGTCTGAAGTTGCCGCTCGGGGGTCAGGGGTTCGTCCCGGTCCACGACCTCGCTGGCGGCGACCAGCTCGTCGACGGCCTCGCGCAGGGGATCGACGACGGCCTCGTAGAACAGCTGGTCCTTGCTTTCGAAGTGGCGGTAGATGACGCCCTCGCTGATGCCGCCGTACTCGGCGATGACCTTCATCGTCGTGCCGTTCACGTCACCCGTCCGGCTGAACGCGGTGCGCGCCGCCTCCAGGATGGAGCGTCGGCGGGCGTCGGCCTTCAACCGGCGGGCTCGAGGCGGGTCGCTGCGCGGCTTCGCGCTGCGAGCAGGCGCCTCAGCCACCGCGTGCCTCGGTTCCGCCGCCGAGGACCGCGTTCGGCGAGGGCGTATGTGACACCGAGCGTCAGACTACGGCATGGCGAAGGGAGAACCGCAGCTTGCGACGAGAATGACGAGGGTGTTGGCCGCGCCGCCACCATGTGCTCGGAGGCCGCGCCCGAGGCGCCGGAACCCTCGTGGCGGCCATCATCTCCCCGCCATAAGATAAGCGAGTGTTCGCTTATCTAACGCGGTGGTCCGATGGCGTCGGCCGGCCGGCCCGGACCGCACGGAGCATCGGGCCGTGAGGGCCGCCGTGGCCTACGAGCCGGGGAAGCCCCTCGTGGTCGAGGAGCTGCCGACGCCGGCACTCGGCCCCTTCGACGTCCTGGTGCGCGTGGCGGCCAGCGGCATCTGCCACACCGACCATGCCGCGATCGCGGGGGCGACGCCGACGCCGTTTCCCTTCGTCCCCGGTCACGAGGGGTGCGGCACCGTGGAGCAGGTCGGGACCGACGTCCGACGGGTGCGGGCCGGCCAACGGGTCCTCGCCGCGGTCGCGCCCGCGTGCGGCGCATGCTGGTGGTGCGTGAACTCCCTCTCGAACATGTGCGACCTCGGCCCGTCCGTGAAGTCGGCGCCAAGGTGGCCGCTCGGCGACGGGACGATGGCGACGGCGTTGTGCGGGTGCGGAACCTTCGCCGACGTGATGGTGGTCCACGAGGCGTCGGTGGTCGCCGTCGAGACCGGGCTGGCCGACGAGGAGTTGGCCCTGCTCGGCTGCGGCGTGACGACCGGGCTCGGTGCCGCCCTCAACACGGCCGGAGTCCGGCCCGGTTCGAGTGTCGCCGTCATCGGGTGCGGAGGCGTGGGCCAGTCCGCCATTCAGGGCGCTCGCATTGCGGGCGCTTCGCTGATCGTCGCCGTGGACCCGGCTCCCTCACGCCGGGCGACGAGCCTGGCCGTCGGGGCGACGCACGCCGTCGATCCCGCCGAGGTCGATCCGGTCGAGTACGTCCGCGCGCTCACGGGGGGCCGCGGGGTGGATTACAGCTTCGAGGTGGTCGGACGCGTCGAGCTGATGTTGCAGGCCTACGAGATGGCGCGCCGGGCCGGCACGGTGACGTTCATCGGCATGCCGCCGGTCGACGGCATGCTGGAGCTGCCGGCGTTCCGGTACGTGTTCAGCGGCAAGCGCATCGCCGGATCGGTCGTCGGCGATGCACAGATCCTGCGCGACTTCCCCCGCTTCATCGCCTTGGCCGAGTCCGGCCGGCTCGACCTGGGCTCGCTCGTCTCGAACCGCATCGGACTCGACGACATCAACGACGGGCTCGCGGCGCTCGAGGACGCCGACGGCGTCCGGACGGTCGTCCAGAACGAGCGGTAAGCGCGCCAGATGGCCGGGGACCGTCGCATCACCCTGGGGGCTGCCGTCCTGCCCGAGCCCGAGCGGGCCTGGTTGCGCGCGGTCGAGGAGCTCCCGGTCGACTCGGTCTGGCAGGGCGGGCATCTCCTTCCGCCCAGTTCGTCCGGCGAGGCCATCACGCGGCTGGCCCTCATGACGGCGTGGACGGAACGGGTCCGGGTGGGGACGGCCGTCCTCCTGTTGCCGCTCTACCACCCCGTCGTGGTCGCCAAGCAGCTGGCCGACCTCGACGCCCACTCGGGCGGAAGGCTCCGCGTCGGCATCGGCGTCGGTGGGGAGTTTCCCAAGGAGTTCGAGGCGGTCGGCGTTCCGCTCTCCGAGCGCGGGGCGCGGACCGACGAGAGCATCGAGGTCATGCGCTTGCTCTGGAGCGGCCGTCAGGTGAGCCACCACGGCCGGTTCTTCGAGTTCGACGACGTGCGTCTGCACCCCGTGCGACCACCGGGCGCCACCGCCGAGGGCCAAGCCGGCGGCCCCCCGATCATCGTCTCGGGACGCCGGCCGCCGGCCATGCGCCGGGCGGCGCGCCTCGGTGACGGCTTCATGCCGTACCTGGTCTCCGCCGGCGCCTACACCCGGTCCGTCCAGGCCATCCGAGACACTGCGCAAGAGGCGGGGCGCGACCTCGCCGGCTTCGAGTGGATGCTCTATCTCTACACGTCGATCCGCGCCGACGGGGACCGTGCTCGCGCCGACGTCGCCACCTTCTTGCAGGGCGCGTACGGCCGCCTCGAACCGGAGAAGCTCCAGCGGATCGCCCCGGCCGGCACGCCCGAAGAGGTGGCGAAGCGCGTCCAGGAGTACGTCGACGCCGGAGTCCGCCATATCGTCGTCTCCCCCGCCGCGCCGTCGGAAACGCTCGAGGTGGTCAAGCTGGCCGCCGAAGAGGTCTTGCCACGGCTGACGCCGCGGGTGCCGGCGCCATGACGGCCGACGTCAACGCCGACGAACACGCGGACGAACACGCCGCCGACGCCTTCCTGCCGTGCGCGGGGTTGACGGTGGTCGAGGTCGCCGTGGGCACGAGCGATCTGGGGCTCGGCCTCGTCGCCGGCGTCCCCGGCTCCATCCTTTCGGATCTCGGCGCATCGGTCACGCGTGTCGTCGGCGCCCCCGCGCCCGGCATCGACGAGCACCTGCACTGGGGACGCGCCTGGCACCGGGACAAAGAAGTGGTGACGGAGAGCGATCCGCTCCGGATCGCGGCGCGCCTCGGCGCGGCCGACGTCGCCATTGTCTACGGGGACGAAGCCCGCATCGAAGGACGGGGACTGGGCTCCGTCGACATGCTGGCGCGCCATCCCTCGCTCGTCTACGCCCGCTGCCGGCCCAGCCGGACGGGGGAGGGGGTGTCCGCCGACTACGCGCTCCTCGTCGAAGCGCGCGCCGGCTTCTGCAGCCAGCTGGCCGGGCACCGTGAAGGACCGATCTTCGTCGACGTCAGGGCGAGCGGAGCGGGCGCCGCGCTCGTGCTCACGGCATCGGTGCTCGCGCTGCTCCGGCGGACGGTGCACAGCGGGCGGGGCGGTTGGGCCGAGACCTCCCTCTATGACGGGTTGCTCTCCACGCTCGGGTGCATGATCGGTCGCTCCGAGCGCGCCCCGGCCGAGGTGGAGAGCTACTGGGAGAAGGGTTCGACCTTTCCCAACTTCCTCTACCGCTGCGCGGACGGTGAGTTGCTCCAGGTCTGGTTCGGGGGCAAGGGCATGTATGCCGCGCTCATTGAGATCCTCGGGGACGAGCCGAGTCCGCGGGGGTACTACGCCGACCAGGTGTCGGGAATGCTGGGCGAGCGGGCGCGCCGGTGGCGCTCGTTCTTCGCCCTGCAGCCGCGCCATGTCTGGATTCGGCGGCTCCGCGACGCCGGCGTGGCGTGCGAGCCCGTCCTCGCTCCGGGCGACCTGCTCACGGACGCGCACGCGATCGAAGCGGGTCTGGTGGCCGAGCGCACCGTCGGAGGTGAGCGCCAGCTCAGCGTCGCCACCCCCATTCAGGTTCGCCCGCTGCCGCTCCCGGTCGCGTCGCCGCGGCACGGCCCCGGGAGCGAGCGGCGCATCCCGGTGGCCGCCGCGGGCCGGCTGCTCGAGGGGGTGCGCGTGGTGGACTTCTCCGCCTTCGTCGCCGGCCCCCTCGCGGCGCAGGTGTTGGCCGACCTCGGGGCCGACGTGATCAAGGTCGAGCCGCCCGGGGGTGAAGCGATGCGCGCCGCGGCCTACGCCGTGGCTGCGTGCCAGCGCGGGAAGCGGAGCCTCGCCCTCGATATCGGCGCCGCCGAGGCGCGCCCCGTCGTCGAGCGGCTGCTGCAGTGGGGGGACGTGGTGCTGCACAACTTCCGGGTCGGGGTATCCGAAAGGCTGGGCGTGGACTCCGCCACGGTGGCGCGGCTCAACCCGCACGCGGTCTACTGCCACGCCAGTGCGTTCGGTCCCACGGGGTCACGGGCGGCCTACCCCGGCAACGACGCGCTGATGCAGGCGCTGACCGGGTTCGAACGGGCCGTGGGCGGCGAGGGCAACGACCCGATCGTGGGCACGTGGATCCCGATCGACATGTGCGGCGGTTGGGTGGCGGCAGTGGGCGTGCTGGCCGGACTGTACGCGGCGGCCGCCACCGGGAACGGGTTCGATGTGGCCACCAGCCTGATGGGCGCGGGCATGCTGCTTCAGAGCGGCGTGATCCGGCGCGACGAGCGCTGCATCCGCGACCCCGTGCTCGATGCGGAGCAGTCGGGCTACGGGCCGGGGTACCGCCTCTACCGGGGAGCTGACGACCAGTGGTTCGCGGTCGTGATCCCGACGGCCGGGGCATGGGCTGCGCTGCGTTCCCTGCCGGGGCTGGCCGCGCTACCCGAGGACTACGTCCCGCTCCGGGTGGACCCGCACGTCGCCCTGGCCCGACAGGCCGAATCCGTCCTGGCCGACGCGTTCGCCTCCCGCCCGGCGGCCGAGTGGATGTCGACGCTGCGTCAGGCCGGCGCCCTCGCCGAGGCGGCCGAGCCGGTGGACCGGGACCGCTTCCGGCGAGGCATCCTCGACGACCCCCTCAACCGTCAGCTGGGACGCGTCGTGGCGTTCCAGACACCCGAGTGGGGTTGGTTCGAGCAGATCGGGCCGCTGCTGCGGTGCGGCCCCGGCGCCGAGGGCGGGCCCGAGCTGCAGCTGCCCGGGGTGGGGCAGCACAGCTTCGAGGTCCTCTCAGCGTTGGGCTTCGGCCAGGACGAGGTGCACGCGATGATCTCGGCCAAGGTGGTCCACCAGGCATAGCGAGGCGCAGAGCGCTCAACAGGCGCCCGGTCGAGCGCGTCCCTACGCGATGGAGATGGCGCGTTCGGGACAGTTGGCGACGGCGTCGAGCACCCTCTCCTCCAGGGCGGGGGGAACCTCGCCGGCGAGCGCCTGGCTGTGACCCTCGTCGTCGAGGGTGAAGACCTCAGGGCAGATCTCCCAGCAGCGGGCGTGGCCCTGGCAGATGTCGGCGTCGACGACGGCCTTCACGCGCTCGTTCCTCCCGTAAAATGTGGGCGCTCACTTTGTTGTATTCTCGGTGCCTCCCGGTGAGCAGTCAAGACGGGCCCGAATGCCGGAGGCAGACTGGGATCGTTCGGACACGAAGGGCCGGTTGGCCCAAGGGGGTCTCGGTGGACAGGGAAGCACTCGAGCATGGCCTGGTGCGCCGTCTGCTCGGTCACATCGAGCACCGGACCACCGATATGGCCGAAGACGTCATGGAGGTGCCGGCCGCCGCCTACACGTCGCGCGACCACTTCGAGCGGGAGCTCCATGCGCTGTTCACCGACGCCCCGTTGCTGTTCTGCCTCTCCGGCGCTTTGCCCCGGCCCGGGTCCTACTGGACGGTCGACCTGTGCGGGACACCGGTCCTCTTGACGAGGGACGCGCACGGAGTCGTGCGCGCCATGGCCAACGTGTGCCGGCACCGCGGCGTGCGGGTGGTGGACGGTTCTGGGGAGGCCCGGCGCTTCACGTGCCCGTTCCACGCCTGGGTGTACGACGTCGAGGGAAAGCTGGTCGGCGTGCCCACGGCCCCGGGCTTCGAAGGCATGTGCCGCGAAGAGAAGGGCCTGGTCCAGCTGCCGGTAACCGAAGGGTACGGCCTCGTCGTCGGCCGCCTCCGCCCGGGTGCGCCCGTCGACATGGACGAGTACCTCGGCCCCGGGCTGGCGGACGAGTTGGCTGCGCTGGACTTCGCCGACTGGGAGCCCTACGGCGAGCCTCATATCCACAGCGTCGGCGCCAACTGGAAGGTGACGCTGGACACCTACCGCGAGAACTACCACTTCGACCATCTTCACCGGACCACCCTCCGCGAGTACGCCTACGGGGGCGTGCTGACGTTCGACCCGTTCGGCCGGCACCTGCGCAACTGCTCGGCGCTGCGGGCGATCGACGCGCTGAGGGACGTGCCCGACTCGGAGTGGGGCGACGTCATGCCCTACTTCAGCTACCAGTACCAGCTGTTCCCGAACACCGCACTCACCTTCGACGCCCGTCACATCGAGCTGTGGCAGATCCTCCCGGTCGACGAGCGCACGTCGGAGGTGGTCCACACCGCCTACCTCCGCCCCGGCCTCTCGGACGAGGAGCGGGCCAAGGCCGTCGACATGGCGCCCTGGATCTGCGAGACCGTCGTCGATGGAGAGGACTTCTGGGTGGCGGCCCGCACGGAGCCCGGGTTGAGGTCGGGGCTCGTCGACACCGTCGTGATCGGGCGGAACGAACCCGCGCTCCAACACCTGCACCTCGGCTTCCGGGCGGCGCTCGGCCAGCCGGCTCGGTGACAGCCCGGGCGACCGGCTTCCCCGGGGCCAGCCCGTTCGACATCGGGGGCCGCGTCGCCCTCGTGACGGGCGCATCCTCGGGTCTGGGCGAGGGCGTGGCGAGGTCGCTGGCCGGCGCGGGCGCACGGGTGGCGGTGGTGGCGCGGCGCGCCGATCGGCTCGCCCGGCTGGCCGAGGAGATCGGCGGGCAGGCCATCTGCGCCGACCTCTTGGACCTCGACCACATCGGCGACGTCGTCGCCACCGCGGCCGACGGGCTGGGCCCTCCCGAGATCCTGGTCAACGTCGCGGGGAACCGGTTCACGCCGGAGCGGGCAGAGGCAGAACCGCTCGGTGCGATCCGCCAGACCTTGGAGCTGAACCTCGTCGCCCCCTTCGTCCTCGCCCAGGCCGTGCACCCGCACATGGTGGCCGTGGGCCGGGGGGCCGTCGTGAACATCTCTTCCATCAGCGGCCACGTCGGTGTCCCGGGGATACCGCAGGCGTCGTACGCCGCCTCCAAGATGGGCCTGTCGGGCCTGACCGCGGAGCTGGCGGTGCAGTGGGCTCCCCAGTCGATCCGGGTCAACACCGTCGCTCCCGGGTTCTTCAAGAGCGAACTCACGGAGTCGCTGTACGAGGAGGAGCGCGGCCAGGCCTGGTTGCAGCGGAACACGCCGCTTCCCTACGAGGGTACGGTCGACGATCTGGTCGGCGCGGTGCTGTGGCTCGTGAGCGACGCCGGCCGCTACGTCACGGGGCAGACGATCGTCGTCGACGGTGGCTGGACAGCGAGGTGACGAAGGATTTCGACATGCCCCGCGACGTCGACGCCCGGACCTCCGGCCGCGCGCACGGCTCCGGGCCGCGGTGACCGCCGCTTCGGACCCGGAACTCGCCGCATTCCGCGACACGGTGCGCCGGTGGTGCGAGACGCACGTCGCGCCGGACTGGCGCGCCCGGCAGACCGGGGCCGGCGACGAGGAGTTCGTCCGCTTCCAGCAGGAGTGGTTCCGGCAGTTGCGCCGGGCCGGCTTCGCCGTGCCCCACTGGCCGGCCGAGTGGGGCGGGGGCATGCCGGTGGCGCGACAGGTCGTCCTCTACGAGGAGCTGGCCGCGCACGACGCGCCCAGGCTGGTCCTGGCCTTCGTGGCCATCCACCACGCCGCCTCCACCCTGCTGGTCGCCGGCACGGAGGAGCAGCGCCGCCGCCACCTGCCCGCGATCCTCGACGGCGAGGTGTGGGTGCAGGGGTTCTCCGAGCCCGATGCCGGTTCCGACCTCGCCGCCCTGAAGGCGGCGGCACGCCGCCACGGCGACGTCTACGTGGTGAACGGCCAGAAGGTGTGGGCGAGCGGCGCCCACTTCGCCGACTGGTGCCTGCTCCTGGCGCGGACGGACCCCACCGCTCCCAAGCGCCACGGGATCTCGTACTTCCTCATGGACATGCGGACTCCCGGAATAGCGGTCCGACCGATCCGCCAGGCGACCGGGGAGTCGCACTTCTGCGAGATCTTCCTCAACGACGTCGAGATCCCGGCGTCGCAGATGATCGGTCCCGAGAACGGCGGCTGGTCCGTCGCGCAGGCGACGCTGAGCGCCGAACGCGGCATGACGATGCTCGAGTTGGCCGAACGGTTGGGGGCGGGCGGCTTCTCGTGGTTGGTCCGGGCCTGTTGCGAGCCCGGACCAGGTGGTGTCCGCGCCGTCGACAACCCCGTGGTCCGCGACGCGCTCGCCGGCTTCGAGACGGAGATCGCGGCCTTGCGGTCGCTGTGCTCGCGCCTGGTGCTCCGCCACGAGGCGGGCGAAGCCGGGCCCGCGGACGCGTCGGTCGTCAAGCTCTGCTACAGCGAGCTCCTGCAGCGGATGATGGACTTCGCCACGGAGGTGATCGGGCTGCGGGCGCACGAGACGCTGCAGAAGCCCCGCTCGAGCGGCTGGGAGTCGGGCGCGTGGATGCTCGACTTCGTCGGCTCCTGGGAGTGGACGATCCCGGGCGGGACGAGCGAGGTCCAGCGGACGATCATCGCGGAGCGGGGGCTCGGGCTTCCCCGGGAACCGGCGGGGCGGCCGTGAGCGACGACTTCACACAGTTCCACGGCGAGTTGCGCGCCGTGGCCCGCCGACTGCTCTCGCGGGACCACGGCGGGGGCGAACCGGCCGTCCTGGCGCAGTCGGACCTGTCCGAGTCGGGCTGGCTGGGGCTCGAGGTGCCCGATTCGCTCGGTGGAGCGGGCGCCACCTTCGCCGAGGCCGCGGTCGTGCTCGAGGAGCTGGGGCGGGCGTCGGCATTCAGCGCGTTCGTAGGTTCCGCCGTCCTCGGCGTGGGGGCGCTGGCCCTGATGGAACCGTCGGCGGAACGGGACCGCCTCCTCTCCGCGACGGCCGACGGCAGCGTGTCGCTGGCCGTCGCGCTGCCCTCCGGCGACGAGGATGACCACGACATCCCGTTCGCGCTCGAGCTCGAGCCGGGAACCGGGACGTGGCGGCTCACGGGCACCGCGCCCTACGTGCTCGATGCGCCCGGGTCGCATCGCCTGCTGGTCCCGGCCCAGGGCGACGGCGGCGTGGTGGTCGTCGACGCCAGCCCCGAGATGCCTGGCATCGACGTCGTCGAGAGCCCGGTCGTGGACCGGACACGTCGCTTCGGGTCGGTCACCGCCCGCTCGGCGCTTCTCGGAGCGGGGTCCGTGCACCACTTCGCCGGCGACCCGTGGGCATGCTGGCGCCGCGTGCGTGAGCGCGGCGCCGTGGCGATGGCGTGCGACAGCCTGGGGATCGCCGAGGCCATGCTGGAGGCGACGGTCGCATACGCCGGCGTCCGCCAGCAGTTCGGCCGTCCGATCGGCTCGTTCCAAGCCGTGCAGCACGCGTGTGCCGACATGCTCGTCCAGGTCTCCATGTCGAGGGAGCTGGTTTCCGCAGCCGTCCGGTCGGTCGCCGGCGACGAACCCGGCGCCCCGGTGGCGGTCTCGATGGCGAAGTCGTACGCGTGCGCGGCCGCGGTCGGCGTCGCCGGCAAGGCGATGCAGCTGCACGGCGGCATCGGGTACACGTGGGAGAGTGGCATTCATGCCTTCCTCAAGCGGGCGGCGCTCAACCGGTCGCTCTTCGGCTCGCCCACCCACCACCGGCGGAGGTTGGCCCGGCGCTACCTCCCGCCCGCCACCGTGGGCCCGACGCCATAGAGTAACCAAGTAAGCATTCGCTTACTACCGGGGAAGGCGGCACCCCGTCGCGCCGACCCGGTGGGAGGACAGAGACATGGCAGATCGCACACTGCTCCGGAACGGCATGGTCCTGACCTGCGCCGGCGACCCGGCCGAGCGGCCGTCACCACGCGACGTCCTCCTGGAGGGAGAGCGGATCGTCGCGGTGACGCCGGGCGGCCTGGACGTCGACCCCGGTTCGGCCCGCGTCGTCGATCTGCGCGGCGCGACGGTCATGCCGGGCCTGAGCGATGCGCACACCCACATCAGTTGGCCGCTGGACTTCGTCTTCGACCACGACGGGGTGGCGGCCTCCGCGCCCGAACGCCACATCCTCGACGTGGCGGCGGTGGCGCGCACCTTCTTGGAGAGCGGCTACACCCTGTTGGTCGGTGCCGGCGTGCTGCAGCCGTACGACGACGTGTTGGCTCGGGACTTCATCGACCGGGGACTCCTGCCCGGACCGCGGATCGTGCCGAGCGGGCCCATGGTGACCGAGGCGGGTGCGCTCGGCGCGGACGGGGGGCTGATGGACGTGGTGGCCGACGCCGCGCAGATGCGCGACGCGGTCGCTCGCCAGTGCGACACCGGCGTCCGGGCCATCAAGCTCTTCCTCTCCGGGGACGGCATCGTCCCCGAGTTCCCGTCCGAGGACACGTACATGAACGACGACATGGTCGCCGCGGCCGTGTCGGAGGCGGCGCGCCACGGTGCCATCGTCACAGCCCACGCCCGCAGCGCGGAGAGCGTCGCCATGGCGGCGCGGAGTGGCGTGCGGCTCATCCACCACGCCTGCTTCCTCGACGACGCGGCGATGCGGGCGCTCGAGGATCGGAGGGACGACGTGTGGGTGTGCCCCGGCCTGCACTACGTCTTCGCCATGGTCCACGGGCACGCGGAGCCGTGGGGCATGACGGCCGACCGCCTGGAACGGTCGGGGTACCGCCGCGAGCTCGACAGCCTGGTGACCAGCCTGCAGAAGCTGCACGCCGCGGGGATCCGGATCCTGGCCGGAGGCGACTTCGGTCACCAGTGGACGCACCACGGCACGTACGCGGCCGAGCTCGAACGCTACGTCGACCTCGTCGGCATGACACCGGTGGAGGCCATCCACACCGCCACGCGCAACACGGGCCCCCTGGTCGGCCTCGACACCGGCGAGGTGCGCGAAGGGTGCCTGGCCGATCTGGTCGTCCTGGACGGGGACCCGACGGCGGACATTGCGCTGCTGCAACGATCCGACCGCCGCCGCGCCGTGATGAAGGGTGGCCGCTTCGTGTACGTCAACCCCGACCTCCTCCCTTGAGCGTCGTCCCCGCGCCATCCCCCTCTCCCTCTCCAGCGCCCGCGCCCGGCGCCCCGGCCGATGCGGTCCGTGCCGAGGCACTCTCGGGGGTGGCGGCGCTCGTGCGCCTTCTCGTCGTCCGCCACGAGCTCGACCGGCGGGACGGGTTGACGACGGCCACCATGGTCTCGGGCTACCCGGGGTCGCCTCTCGGCACCTTCGACCTGGCGCTCGAGGCCGACCAGGCCGCGCTCGAGGGTCACCGGATCCTCCACCGTCCCGGCCTCAACGAGGAACTGGCCGCCGCCACTGTCTGGGGGAGCCAGATGGGAGCGTCGGTGCCCTACCACGGGGTCGATGGCGTCGTCGGGGTCTGGTACGGCAAGGCCCCCGGCCTCGACCGCTCGGGCGATGCCCTGAAGCACGGCAACGCCATGGGTTCGGGCCCGAACGGCGGGGTGCTGCTCCTCTGCGGTGACGATCCCGCCGCCAAGTCGTCGACGCTGACCTGTGACAGCCAGTACACGTTCCAGGACGCCTGCATCCCCGTCGTGTACCCGGGCGACCAGCAGGACGTGATCGACCTCGGGATTCAGGCCCTGCATCTCTCCCGCCTCGCCGGGTGCTGGGTCGGGTTCAAGGTGGTGACCTCAGTCGCGGACGGGACGGGCAGCGTCGTGGCGGACCTCGACCGTTTCGGATCGCCGGGCAGCCGGGACTTCGACCTCGGGGACCGTCGCTGGCGCCACGAGCCGCTGCGGACGATCGGGCCGCACCAGATCCCCGACCAGGAGGCGCTCGTCGCCGTCGACCGCCTGCTGGCCGCCGAGCAGTTCGCGGAGCGCCAGGGGCTGAACCGCATCGTCGGCGGTCCGCGGGGCCGGCTCGGCGTCGTGTGCGCCGGCAAGACGTACTTCGACCTGGTCCAGGCGCTGGCGGACCTCGGGGTCCACCTGGACCAGCTCGAGGCGCACGGCCTGCGCATCCTCAAGCTCGGGATGACCTACCCGCTGGTGACGAGGACCGTGGTGGACTTCGCCGCCTCGGTCGACCAGGTCGTCGTGATTGAGGAGAAGCGTCCCTTCGTCGAGACCCAGCTGCGGAGCATCCTGCACGAGGCGCGCAGCGCGGTACCGGTCTCGGGCAAGCGCGATCTCGACGGCCGCCTGCTGGTGTCGGCCGTGGGCGAGCTCGACGTGCCGGCCGTGGCCTCGGTCCTGGTCCGCCTGGAGCCGGACCTGGCCGCTCGGAAGCGCCCCGCGCCCCGGAGGACGCCGTTGCCCTTCCTGGCGGTGCCGCCGCGCCCGCCCGCGTTCTGCAGCGGCTGCCCGCACAACCGTTCCACCGTGGTCCCCGTCGGCGCGCTGGTCGGCGGCGGCGTGGGCTGCCACGGGATCATGTACTTCGAGGCCCGTCATCAGGGGATGAAGAGCCTGCCCCCGACTCCCATGGGGGCCGAGGGCGTGCCCTGGATAGGCCTGGCGCCCTTCGTCGACGAGCCCCACCTGTTCCAGAACCTGGGCGACGGCACCCTCAGCCACTCCGGGACCCTCGCCATCCGGGCCAGTGTCGCGGCAGGCGTCAACGTCACCTTCAAGATCCTCTACAACTCCGCCGTCGCCATGACCGGCGGGCAGGACGTCACCGGGCTGATGGACGTCCCGTCGCTGACCCGGGCGCTCCAGGCCGAGGGCGTGTCGAAGATCGTCGTGTGCGCCGAGGACCCCGGCCACTACGGACGGGACGCGCGCTGGGCCCGCGGGGTGGAGGTCCACGGGCGCGACCGCCTGCCCGAGGTGCAGGAGCGGCTGCGCCACGTCAGCGGCGTCTCCGTCATGGTGTACGACCAGCGGTGCGCGGCGGAGGCGCGACGCCTGCGCAAGCGCGGCCTCCTGGAGGACCCGCCCCGACGCGTCTTCATCAACGAGGCGGTGTGCGAGGGCTGCGGCGACTGCACGGTGAAGAGCAACTGCCTCTCCGTCGTGCCGGTGGCGACCGAGTTCGGCGAGAAGCGTCGCATCCACGATGCGTCCTGCAACAAGGACTACACCTGCCTGGAGGGAGACTGCCCGTCCTTCGTCACGGTGATGCCCGCCTCGGGGAAGCGACGGGTCCGGGGCCGGGCGCGGCCTGCGACCTCGTCCGGGCGCGCGCGGCCCGCGCCGGCGCTGCCCGCGGGCGACCTCCCGGCGCCCGCTGTGCCTTCGGTCGGCGCGCACGCGTACAGCGTCTACTTCACGGGCATCGGCGGGACCGGTGTGGTCACCGCGGCCCGGATCATGGAGCGGGCGGCCGAGGCGAGCGGTCTCGTGGTCGGCGGGCTGGACCAGACCGGGCTCTCGCAGAAGGCGGGTGCGGTCGTGTCCCACCTGCGCATGGCGCGAGCGGCGCGAGGCCGTGGCCTCGCCCGTCGTGAGCGTCGCCGGCGCCGATCTGTACCTGTCGGGGGACATCCTGCAGGCCGCGGCCGAGCGCCATCTCGACCGGGTGGACCCGGGCCGGACCCTGGCCGTGGTGGACACGGCGGTCACACCCACGGCCGGGATGCTCCAGACCGATTCGAGCGGGCCCGACCACGGTGCCCTGGAACGGGCGATCACCGATCGGGCGGGGAGCGAGCGCGCGGTCTTCGTCGGCTCGAAGCGGATCGCGGAGGGCTTCTTCTCGAACCACCTGCTGGCCAACGTCGTCCTGGTGGGGGCGGCCTTCCAGTCCGGCGGGCTGCCCTTCTCGGCCGACGCCGTCCGCCAGGCCATCGGTGACCAGGGGAGCGGGGCGCGGGACAACTGGGAGGCCTTCGAGTGGGGGCGTTGGGCCGTCCACGACCCCGACGCGGTGCGCGCCGGCGCTCGAGGTGGCCGAGCGCGGCGCGACGACCGCGACGGCGGGGCTGTTCGAACCGAGCGCCGACGCGGCGCGCCGGCGTGTGCCCTCGTGGCGCGCCACGAGCTCCCGCCCGAGCTGGTGGCGACACTCGAACGGCGCGCGGCGCAGGTGGTCGACTACCAGGACGTGGCGTTGGCCGAGACGTTCCTCGGGCTGGTCGGGCGCGTCGCCGCGACCGACGACGCCGACCGTGACTGGAAGCTGACGCAGGCGCTCGCCCAGAGCTGGTTCAAGCTGCTGACGTACAAGGACGAGTACGAGGTGGCGCGGTTGCACCTCAAGGTGGACTACGACGAGGTGGCGCGGGAGCTGGGCATTCAGGGGCCGTACTCGGTCGCGTACCACCTGCACCCGCCCGTCCTGCGCCGCCTCGGCATGCGCAAGAAGCTCGTGCTGGGCCCCAGCTACGCCGTCGCGTTCCGTGCGCTCCGCCGGATGCGACACCTTCGCGGCACACCATGGGACGTCTTCGGCTGGGACCGGGACCGGCGTATGGAGCGGGGCCTGGTCGGCGAGTTCCGGCAGGCGGTAGAGGCGTCCCTCGCCGATGCGTCCCAGACGTACGACGACCGCGTGGCCGTCGCCGAATCGGCGCTCGCCATCAAGGGCTACGCCCAGGTGAAGGAGCAGTCGGTGCAACGGTGGCGCGACACGGTCGCCGGCCTCCGCCGCGGCGTCCCGACACGCGTGACCGAGTGATCAACCCGGGGACCGAGTGATCAAGCAGTTCACGTTCGTCAACCGGCAGCCGGACCTGTCCGCCGCCGCCTTTCCCGGGTTGCTGCACGAGGTGTTCCGGCCACGCGCCGGCGCGCCCTTGCCGGCACGTCCCCTCCGGGCCGCGTTGTGCACGGCCCTGCCGGGGGAAGGCCCGCCTCCGCGGCACGACGCCGTCAGCCTCGAATGGTTCGAGGACGAAGCCCACCTGGAGCGGTTCGAGGAATGGCGGTCAGCCGCGGCGCCGACGCAACGAAGCGCCGGGCCCCTCGAAGCTTCCCGCCCCGGAACCGTCGTCGTCGCCACCGAGGTCGTGCGTCGCGGCGCCGACTGGCTACGGGCGCGCTGGAGCGAGGGTGGTCCCAAGTTCAAGCACATGGCACTGGCGCGGCGCGCCGACCACCTGACCCCGGCCGAGTTCTCCCGGCGCTGGCAGGCCCACGCCGGCACCATCAGCCGGAGCGGAGCGGCGGGCGACCTCGTCATCCCCGACGACGCGCGGGGACTGGCGTACGTCCAGGACCATCCGGTGCCGCGACGCGAAGGCGGCTGGGCCTACGACGCCGTCAACGAGGCCTACTTCGACGATCTGGCCGGACTGCAGCTCCGGGCCGGCTGGTTCGAACAGAACGTCGGCCGGGACGCGCAGGAGGACCTGGTCGGCGACCGCTGGTTCCTCTGCGTCCGCGAGGACGTGCTCGTCGCGGCGTGAAGGTGGCGACACCGGGCGACGCCGTAGCGGCCCGACGGCGTCCTCCGGCTCAGGACTGCTCGTTGCTCTCCATCTCGAGGACGAGGGCGGGCCAGGTGAAGCCGGATTCTGCACCGGCTCCGCCGGCCTCACCGGACCAGGCGTCGTAGAACTCCCTGAACCCGTGAGCCTGGACAAGGTCCTCGAGTTGGGAGCGCAGGGCTCGAGCGAGAGAGCGGCGTCCGAGGCGGACGGCGACGAGATGAGCCCAGTACACAGTGGCGCCCCACACCGCGTTGCCGTCCCACTGGACGAAGGAGCGCACCCCGGCCCCCGGTGAGACGGTCCCGGCGGCGAGGCCACGGGGACCCCAGATGCTCGAGCCGGGATGCAGGTAGTGCTCGGCGACCTCGGCCGTGTACCCGCGCTCGGCCAGGAGGGCCGAAGCGGCCGGGACGAGGCCCATGGCGGCCACGCCCCGGAGCTGGCGGCTTCCGACCGCGTCGTAGGCGACGAAGAGGTGGCCCTCGGGCCACCAGAGCCGCTCGGCCAACTCGTCGGCGACGGCCCCCGCGGCGTCGCGAGCCCAGGCCGCATCAGCCTCCCGGCCGAGGGCGTGGCACGCCCCCGCCACCTCCTCCAGGGCGAGGAGGTACCAGCCGCACATGGTCGGGTCGAGGACGACGAAGCCGTGGCCTTGAGCCCGCGCCTGCTCCGGGGACATCTCCGCCTGCACCGCCGAGATCGTCAGGTCCTTGAAACGACCGAGGATCGACTCCATCGGGCCTTTCAAGAGCGTGCTCACGTACACGGAGCCTTCGGTGCCCGTCTCGAACGGATGAAGGGTCACCGGGAGAGCGCCGCCGTCGAGCACGCGCCGCTGCGCCAGGGCCCGGAGATGGCCCAGGGCGAAGTCGAGCAGATCGTCGGAGGCCGTGCCCGAGAGCGACAGGCGCGCCGCGGCGTAGGCGGCCGTGGGCGGGTCGACGAACGGCGTCCGGTCACCTTCGAACATCGGACCGAACAAGTCCTCGACGAGCGCTTGCATGTCCTCGGCTCCGGGCACGAAGCGCTGATGCGAGAGCAGGCCGTCAGGCCGAAGGTTCGATCGGTAGAGCGTGGAGAGCTCCGCCGCCGCCAGCACAGGATCGAAGTGGCGGGTCGCCAGCGCGTGATACCCGCTGTCCCAGGCGAACAACGCGGGGTACGTCGTCACATCGGGTACGTGGAACACGCCGTCGAACGCGGTCACCCGGTGCTGCTCGAACATGGAGCGACACGCGCCGATCATGTCGTCGCGACTCGTCACGGCGCGGCCTCGCTGGGGTAGGCCGTTCGGGGCTTCGCCATTCGGTGTCCATGGTAAGACATGCCCGTGAGCATTCCCGCCTCGGTCGAGGACCTGACGCCGCAGTGGTTCAGCGAAGCTCTCGGTGCACACGTCGGATCGATCGACATCCTCGACGCGCATTCCGGCACGACCGGACGCGTCCGCGTCGGCGTGGCGGGCGACGGGACCCTCCCCGAGACGCTCTTCGTCAAGCTCCAGCCCTTCATCCCCGAACAACGGGAATTCGTGCGCATGGTGGGGATGGGGGTGGCGGAGGCCCAGCTCTACGCGGCGGTGGGCGACGAGCTACCGGTCCGCGTCCCCGAGGTGTTCTGCTCGCGCTACGACGCGGACGACGCGTCCTTCGTCATGGTGCTCGAGGATCTCATCGCCAGCGGTTGCCGCTTCCCGAAACCGGACGATCCCGACGTGCTCCAGGTGGCGGTCTCCCTCGTCGACGAGCTGGCCAAACTCCACGGCGCGTACTGGGGTCAAGACCTGCAGTGGCTGGGCCGGCATGCGCTCAGCCCGGGAGGCGGCGCCGGCCAGGAGACGCGGATGGCCGGAGGGGCGGCGCTGGTGCAATCGGCGCTCGACCAGTTTCGCCGCGACATGCCCGCCGAATTCGGACAACTGGGTGATCTCTACGTCGAGCGCTACCGTGACATCGGCGCGCTCTTCAACGAGGGCGACAAGACGCTGATCCACGGCGACAGCCACATCGGGAACCTCTTCGTCGACGGCGGCCGCACCGGGTTCTACGACTGGGCCGTCTCGAGCCGATCCCCCGGGATGCGCGACGTGGCCTACTTCCTCTGCAACTCGATTCCGACGGAGGTGCGGCGGGCCGAGGAGGCCTCGCTCCTGGCTCGCTACCGGGCCGGCCTGACCGACGCGGGCATCGACCTGGACGAACAGGTCCAAGACGCGCAGTACCGGTTGTTCTCGGTCTACTCGTGGGTCTCGGCCGCCACGACCGCCTCCATGGGGTCGCGATGGCAGCCGGCGGAGGTCGGCCGGCGCGCCATGGACCGCACGACCCAGGCCGTCGCCGACCTGCACGTACTCGAACTGCTCCACGAACGGCTCGGCGGCTGACGAAGGCGCCTCACCGACAGCCGTCGGGCCGCGTCGACGGCAAACGTTTGCTTTCGGCGGCTCCGGATCTCTACCCTGGCCCGATGCCCTGCTCCCCGTCCGGACGCCGACCATGACCACGAGCGCATCCCCCGACCGCCGCTTCCCCGACGGTTTCGTCTGGGGAGCGGCCACGGCGGCGCACCAGATTGAGGGGAACAACGTCAACTCGGATCTCTGGTTCCTAGAGAACCTGGATCCCACCATCTTCGTCGAGCGCTCCGGTGACGCCTGCGACGGCTACCACCGCTTCCGCGAGGACATCGAGTTCCTGGCCGGGATCGGGCTCAACTGCTACCGCTTCTCCATCGAGTGGGCGCGGATCGAGCCCACTCGAGGTCACTTCTCCCGGGCGGAGCTCGACCACTACGCGCGGGTGATCGAGTGCTGCCATTCACACGGGGTCTCGCCGGCCGTCACCTTCTTCCACGGGAGCGCTCCCCGCTGGTTCGCCGAGGCAGGCGGCTGGCTCAACCCGGACGCCGCGGACCTGTTCGCCCGCTACTGCGCCAAGGGGGCTCAGGCTCTGGGGGACGGCCTGGCTTTCGCGTTCACGATCAACGAGCCACAGGTGAGCCGCGTGTTCCGGTCCATTCCCGGAGCCGAGAACTACTTCGGGCCTCAGGACGCGCTCTCGCGGGAGGTCCACGCCAAGGCGGCCGCGATGCTCGGAAGTGAGCGGTTCGCCACCATGGACCACCCCGATGTCGACGCCATGACGCCCCAGCTGCTCGACGGCCACGAGAAGGCCTTCGCAGCCATGAAGGCGGAGCGTGGAAACGTGCCCGTGGGCGTCACGCTCTCGGTCACCGATTTCCAGCCCGGGGGAGAGGGCAGCCCCTTCGAGGAGGTCCGCGAGCGGGCCTACGGGGATTGGTTGGATGCCGCCGTGCGTGCGGGGGACTTCACGGGGGTGCAGAACTACCGCACCATCCGCATCCCGGGTACGGGACCCGACTTCGCTCCGTTGCCCGTCCTCCCCTTCACCGAGCCGGGCGACCGTTTCGCCGAGATGCAACGACCCGAGGCGCTCCGCAACGCCGTCGAATACGTGCACGCCAAGACGTCCAAGCCGGTGCTCGTGACCGAGAACGGGCTCGAGTCCGAGAACGACGAGCGGCGCATCTGGTTCGTGAGGGCGGCCCTGGCCGGCCTGCACGAGGCGGTGGAGGCCGGTGTTCCGGTCCTGGGCTATCTCCACTGGAGCCTGATCGACAATTTCGAGTGGACCCGCGGGTACGCACCCCGGTTCGGACTGGCGTCGGTCGACCGGACCACGTTCGTCCGGACACCGAAGCCGAGCGCGGCCCACCTGGGCGAAATCGCCGCCCGCAACGCCCTGTAGCGGTCGCAGGGAGGCCCCGGTCCCCACTCCACACGGGGAGGCCCAGACACTCGAAGACGGCCGGGTGCCTTGAAGTCGACCTTGTCGGGCCTTAGGTTTCGGCCACAGCAACCTCGTCTCTCTGCGAGGGATGTGGACGGACCGCCCGGTGCTCCCGTCGGAGTGGTCTCGGCCCACGGGGGAGGAGTTCGGACGACCGTGAGTGCTCACCGCGAGTTTCGCCTTCGGCGCCGGGGTGGTGTCGGCTTCGCCGCGGCCATGGCTGTCGTTGCCGCCCTGATTCCGGCCCTGGGGTCGGCGCCCGTCGCCGCGGCCTCGTCGACGCCCGGCGTGACGGCCAAGACGATCACCGTCGGGATCCCCTACGTCGACATTGCCTACGTCGACAAGACCTTCGGGTTGAAGCTCAACCAGGGCAGCTACCCCGACGCGTACACCGCCCTGTTCGACCAGTTGAACGCGCACGGCGGTATCGACGGTCGCAAGATCGTGCCCGTCTTCGTCGCCGTGAACCCCACCGGGACGACTGCGGCGGAATCCTCGTGCGCGCAGCTCGTCGAGGACGACCACGTCTTCGTCGCCTTCGCACCACTGAGCGGGATCTGTTACCTGGAGCACGGCACGCCGACCATCAACGGGACGGTCAACGCGACCGTGCCGGGCAAGGCGGCGGCCAACATCACGCTCACGCCACCCGCCGGCGCCTACGACCCCCTCCAGATCGCCGTGCTCGCCAAGCAGGGCGTCTTCAAGGACAAGAAGGTGGGTGTCATGGGCGGCTTCACGACCGACGAGGACGAGATGAAGATCGTTGAGTCGGCGCTGGCCAAGAACCACGTGCACGTCGTCCAGACGGGCGTCAACTCCGCCCCGGCGACCGACCAGGTGGCGTCGTTCCAGCAGATCGGGGTGATCGCCCAGCGCTTCCAGAACGCCGGCGTGAACCTGGTCGTGGCCGTGGGACAGGGATCTGCCGCGTGGCCCGACGCGCAGCAGACCAACCAGGACACCTACAACCCGCCGTGGGTGGGGACGAGCTACAGCGACCTCGCCGGGTACACCATCGGGAAGAGCACGAGCGCCTCGTACGTCGAGAACGCGCTCACGACGACGCCGAACCCGTCGGCGGATTCCGCATGGAAGGACCCGCTGATCCAACAGTGCGTCCACACCATAAGGAAGGCGTACCCGGGCGACGCCATCGCCAGCCCCATCGGACAGCCTGCTTCCGACACGTCGGACTCGACCTACGTCTCGCCCATGAACTCGTGCCAGGACGTGGCGATCTTCGCGGCGATCGCCAAGGCGGCGGGCAAGAACCTCACCGTCGCGTCGTTCACGCGTGCCGGCGAGGGGTTGCACGACGTCGTGTTCCCAGGGGTGGGCTCCCCCGTGTCCTTCGACGGCAAGGCCTACGCCATCGGGAACGTCTACCTGGCGCGCTACAGCACCGCCGCGGGCCAGTTCGTCGTCGCGGCGCACCCGGCGAGCCACTGAGCCGGCGCGGACCGCGTCGCCCGTCGACCGCCTTCTCGACTGTCCGACCCGGCGGGACGCTGGCTCAGCGCGGCCACACCGCAGGCGGCTCGACCGAGGTGGTGTCGAGGTCGCCGACCCTGGCCACACCGAGGAGCCGCATGGTGCGGTCGACGTCTTGGCGCAACAGCTCGAGGATGCGGGCGACCCCGGGGCGGCCGGCGGCGCAGAGGCCGTAGGCCCAGGCACGACCCACCATGGCGGCGCGGGCGCCGAGCGCGACGGCCCGCACGGCGTCGGCACCGCTGCGGATCCCTCCGTCGACCAGGACCTCAGCGTGGTCGCCGACCGCCGACACCACGTCGGGCAGCGCAGCGAACGTCGAAGCGACGCCGTCGAGCTGGCGGCCGCCGTGGTTCGAGACGATGACCGCATCGGCTCCGTGGTCGACGGCCTTCCTCGCGTCCTCGGGGCTCAGAATGCCCTTGACGACCACCGGACCGCCGAACTGGTGCTTCAGCCGGGCCACGTCGTCCCACCGCGGTGGGGCACCGATCCAGCGGAGCAGGGCCTCGGTCGCCGGCATCGGCGTGCCCCGAGGGCCGAGGCCCGAGGCGTTCACGAGGTCGAGGCTGAACCCGTCGAGCGCCATGTCGAGGAGCCAACGAGGGCGGGTGGCCACGTAGGGCGCCATCTTGGCGGCGGTCCGGCGGTCGAGGCGGAGCGGCGGGGACAACCCGTACCGGCTCTCGCGCCGGCGATCGCCTGGTATCTGCGTGTCCACCGTGACGACGAGGGCGGAGAACCCGAGATCGCGGGCTCGCGACACCAGCTGCTCCGCGCCCTCCCTCCCGCCGAGGAAGTACAGCTGGAACCACACCGGCCCGGTCGCCGCCGCGATGACGTCCTCCATGGGGTGACCCGACATGGAGCTCAGCGTCGCGATCGTCCCCGCCCCGCCGGCCGCCGACGCCCCGGCCAGGTCCCCGGAGGGATGCATCATCCTCGTGAAGCCGATCGGGCTCAGCAACACCGGCATCGACACCGGGGCCCCCAGGACGGTCGTCGCCAGGTCCGGTCCGCCGTCCCCGGTCACGCCCATCCGGGGCCGGAACCGCACGGCGCCCACTCCGTCGAGGTTCGCCCGCAAGGTCCGCTCGTCGCCCGCACCACCCTCGAGGTAGTTGCGGACGGGAGCCGGCACGCGTCGGAGCGCCAGTGACCACGCGTGCCCGACGTTGCGGATCCTTCTCGCCGCCTTGCGGTCGACCCCTTGGAGACGCTGGCTGAGGTTCATGCCTCGCGATGCCTCGGACCTTCGTGAGGTGGACTCTCGTTTGAAACGTTCCATTCGCAGATTTGCACTGTAGAAGGTCCAATCCAACTCTCGATTGTGAAACGTTCAAAATAATTCTACGCTGGGTCGTGCCCCCGTGCGAACGGGTTGCGGGGACGAGCTGGCAAGGCGGAGAGCCAGGAAGGCAGGGCTGCGGCATGGTCGACTTCGAGGAGATGACGAGCCGGCTGGCCCGGCTCCAGATCGAACTGCCGTCGTGGGCGTTCGGGAATTCCGGCACGCGTTTCAAGGTCTTCACCCAGCCCGGCGCACCGAGGACGCCCGAGGAGAAGATCTCGGACGCGGCGCAGGTGCACCTGGTCACCGGGTCGGCTCCGTGGGTGGCGCTCCACATCCCGTGGGACCGCGTGGACGACTACGACAAGCTCCGCCGCTACGCCGAGGATCTCGGAGTGCGGCTCGGGACGATCAACACCAACACCTTCCAGGACGACGACTACAAGCTCGGCAGCCTGACCCATGCGGACGGGCGTGTGCGCGCCAAGGCCGTCACCCACATGCTCGAGTGCATCGACATCATGAACGTCGTCGGGAGCAGGGACCTCAAGGTCTGGTTGCCCGACGGCACGAACTACCCCGGGCAGGGGGACTTCTGTGACCGACAGGAGCGCCTGGCCGATGCCCTGGCCAAGGTCTACGGCCACCTGGGGCCCGACCAGCGCCTCGTCCTGGAGTACAAGTTCTTCGAGCCCGCCTTCTACTCCACCGACGTCCCGGACTGGGGCTCGGCCTACGTCCAGTGCGCCGCCCTGGGCGAGCGGGCTGTCGTCTGCCTCGATACCGGGCATCACGCGCCCGGGACCAACATCGAGTTCATCGTGGCCCAGTTGCTGCGGCTCGGGCGGCTCGGGTCGTTCGACTTCAATTCACGGTTCTACGCCGACGACGACCTCATCGTCGGTGCCGCTGACCCGTTCCAGCTCTTTCGCATCCTCCACGAGGTCGTACGCGGCGGCGGCTTGGACGATTCGAGCGAGGTGGCGTTCATGCTCGACCAGTGCCACAACATCGAGGAGAAGATCCCCGGACAGATTCGTTCGGTGCTCAACGTCCAAGAGATGATGGCGCGTGCGCTCCTCGTCGACCGCACCGCGCTGCTCGCGGCTCAGCGCGACGGCGACGTGCTCGGCGCCAACGAAATCTTCATGGACGCGTTCTACACCGACATCCGGCCGCGCCTCGCCGAATGGCGGAGCTCGCGCGGCCTGCCGGGCGATCCCCTGGCCGCGTACCGAGAGAGCGGCTACGCCGACCGCATCGTCTCCGAGCGCGTCGGCGGGACCCCGCTGAGCTGGGGAGCGTGAGGATGAACCAGGTCGTCGGCCAGCTCCTCGCCCGCTCCAACCGGCTGGGCGCCGACCCGCGGAACACGAACTACGCCGGGGGGAACGCGTCGGCCAAGGGGACCCAGCGCGATCCCGTGACGGGTGCCGACGTCGAGCTCATGTGGGTCAAGGGGTCGGGCGGGGACCTCGGGACCCTGACCGAGAGCGGCCTGGCCGTGCTCAGGCTGGACCGTCTGCGCTCGCTCCCGGGCGTCTACCGCGGGGTGGAGCACGAGGACGAGATGGCGGTGGCGCTGGAGTACTGCCTGCACGGCCGAAGCGGGGCCGCCCCCTCCATCGACACCGCCATGCACGGTCTGGTCGATGCGGTCCACGTCGACCACCTTCACCCCGACAGCGCCATCGCGGTCGCGACGGCGGCCGACGGCGAGCAGCTCACCAAGGCGATCTACGGGGGCCGGGTGCTCTGGGTCCCGTGGCGCCGCCCCGGTTTCCAGCTCGGGCTCGACATCGCTGCGATCAGGCGCGACAACCCCGGCGCGGTCGGCGTCGTCCTCGGGGGTCACGGCATCACGGCCTGGGGCGAGACCAGCGACGAGGCCGAGGCAAATTCGCTCTGGATGATCCGCCAAGCGCAGACGTACATCGACGAGCACCGCGTCGACCACCCCTTCGGGCTCCCGGTGCCGTCCCGAGCGCCCCTCTCCCTCGGCGATCGCCGCGCCGTGGCGGCCCGCCTGACCCCTCTCCTACGGGGGCTGGCCTCGACCGACCGACGGGTGGTCGGGCACTTCCGCGACGACGACGTCGTCCTCGAATTCCTCGCCGGGGAGGAACTGCCCAGGCTGGCCGGCCTCGGCACGTCGTGCCCGGACCATTTCCTGCGCACGAAGATCAGGCCGTTGGTCGTCGACGTGGCACCGACTTCGTCGTTGGACGAGTTCGCCGAGCGCTTGCCGGCGCTGCACGCGGCGTACCGCGAGGACTACGCGGCCTACTACCGCCGGCACGCCGACGACTCCTCGCCCGCCATGCGCGGCGCGGATCCGGCCATCGTCCTCGTCCCGGGCATCGGGATGTACTCCTTCGGCCAGGACAAGCAGACGGCCCGCGTGGCCGGCGAGTTCTACGTCAACGCCATCAACGTGATGCGCGCGGCGGAGTCCATCTCGACCTACGACCCGATAGCGGAGAGCGAGAAGTTCCGGGTGGAGTACTGGGAGCTGGAGGAGGCCAAGCTTCGGCGCCTGCCCGCGCCCCGCTCGCACGAGAGCCGGGTGGCCCTCGTCACCGGCGCCGCGAGCGGGATCGGCCGCTCCATTGCCGGACTGCTGGCGTCTCGCGGTGCTTGCGTCGTCGTGGCGGACCTCCATGGGGACCGGGCCGCCGCCGCGGCAGCCGAGATCGGGGGCCCCGACGTCGCCGTCGGCGTATCGATGGACGTCTCGGCCGAGGCGGACGTCGACGCGGCGACGGACGCGGCACTGCTCGCGTTCGGCGGACTCGACCTCGTGGTGAACTGCGCGGGCTTGTCGCTCTCGCGCCCCCTCCTCGAGACGACCGAGCGCGACTGGGACCTCCAGCACGACGTCATGGCCAAGGGGAGCTTCCTCGTCTCGCGGGCCGCGGCCCGGGTGATGGTCGACCAGGGGATCGGAGGCGACATCGTCTACGTCTGCTCCAAGAACGCCGTCTTCGCCGGGCCGAACAACATCGCGTACAGCGCAGCGAAAGCGGACCAGGCCCACCAGGTCCGGCTTCTGGCGGCCGAGCTCGGCGAGCACGGGATCCGCGTCAATGGAGTCAACCCCGACGGGGTGGTGCGGGGCAGCGGGATATTCGCCGGCGGCTGGGGAGCCGACCGCGCCGCGCTCTACGGCGTCCCCGAGGACGAGCTCGGCGCCTTCTACGCCAAGCGGACCCTGCTCGGACGTGAGGTCCTCCCCGACCACGTGGCCGAGGCGGTGGTTGCACTGACGTCCGACCAGTTCGGCCACACCACCGGCACCATCGTCCCCGTCGACAGCGGGGTCGCAGCCGCCTTCGTGCGCTGAACAACGTGCCGCCCAGGGTCTTCGGCGCGGTCGACGTGGGTGCCTCGGGCGGCCGGGTCATGGCCGGCGTGGTGGAAGGCGGGCAGGTCGGACTGCGGTGCGTGCACCGCTTTCCCAACGCTCCGGTCCGACGCGACCTTCACCTGCGCTGGGACATCACGGCGATCTTCGCCGAAGTGCTCGCCGGTCTGCGCGCGCTGGGACGAGAGCACCCAGAGGTCGAGTCGGTCGGGGTCGACACGTGGGGCGTGGACTACGCGCTGATCGACCGTGGCGGTGCGCTGCTCGGGGACCCGCTCAGCTACCGCGACGACCGGCACGCACAGGGGGTGGCGCTCGCTCACGCGCGGATCGGCCAGGCCGAGCTCTACGCCGTCAACGGCCTGCAATATCTGCCCTTCACGACGATCTACCAGCTCTCAGCCGAGCAGTGCGGCCCATTGTGGTCGGAGTCGGCACACGTCGTCCTGCTCCCCGACCTCCTCGCGTACTGGCTCACCGGCACCATGGGCACCGAGGTCACCAATGCCTCGACCACCGGGCTCCTCGACGCCAGCACCGGAGCGTGGTCAGCCTCCATCGCCGAGGCGCTCGGGCTCCCTCTCTCATTGTTCCCCGAACTGCATGAGCCGGGGAGCGTGCTCGGTCACATCACGCCGGAGATCGCGGCGGCGACCGGCCTGGACCGATCGGTCGTCGTCACCACGGTCGGATCCCACGACACGGCGTCCGCCGTGGCCGCGGTGCCGTCGCGTGACCGGCGCCACGCCTACATCTCGAGCGGCACCTGGTCCCTGGTCGGGGTGGAGCTGGACGCGCCGGTGCTCACCTCGGCGGCGCGTGAGGCGAACTTCACCAACGAGCGCGGGGTCGACGGACGGATCCGATTCCTGCGCAACGTCGGCGGGTTCTGGCTGGTGCAGGAGTCGATGCGCGCCTGGGAGCAGGCGGGTGAAGGCACCACGTTGCCCGATCTCCTACGCCAGGCGGCCACGCTGCCGCCCGGCGGTCCGCGTGTCGATGTCGACGACCCCGACCTGGTGGCCCCCGGCGACATGCCACAACGGATCCGGGCCGCGGCGGGCAACCTCGGGTACGCGCCGCCGGAGACGCCGGCCGCCGTGGTCCGCTGCGTGATCGACTCCCTGGCCCTCGCCTACGCCGCAACGGCGGACGCCGCGGCGAGCCTGGGCCGGGTCGACGTCGACACCATCCACATCGTGGGCGGCGGTTCCCGGGCCGAGCTGCTCTGCCAGTTGACGGCGAACCAGGCCGGTCGCGCCGTCGTGGCCGGGCCGGCGGAAGCGACGGCGCTGGGCAACGTCCTCGTCCAGGCGAGAGCGCACGGCGCGCTCCCGGGCAGCCTCGACGACGTCCGCCGGGACCTGGCATCGCGGGCGCCCCTCACGAGGTACGAACCGCGGTGAGCGACGCGACCGAGAGGGACCGGCGGACGTCACCGGTGAGCATCAAAGACGTGGCGCGGCGTGCCGGCGTGTCGGTCGGCACCGTCTCGAACGTGTTGAACCGGCCATCGGCGGTACGCGCCGTGACGCGGGCCCGCGTCGAAGCAGCAATCGACGAGCTCGCCTTCGTGCCGAACGCCTCCGCCCGCCAGCTGGTCGCCGGCCAGAGCCGCACCATTGCCTATGTCGTGCTCGACGCGGCCAACCCCTTCTTCACCGACGTCGCCCGGGGCATCGACGAGGTTGCCTCAGGGCGAGACCTCTCGCTGTTCCTGTGCAACTCCGATCAGGACGCCGGGCGTGAGGACCGCTACCTCGACCGGCTGACCGAGCTCCGGGTCCGCGGCGTGCTGATCACCGCGATCGACGACGCCAACCCGCGGCTGACGCAATTGCGCCAACTCGGCATCCCGGTCGTCCTCGTCGACCGTGTTCCGGGCGAAGGTGGAGAGTGGTGCTCGGTCGGCGTCGATGACGTCGCCGGGGGACGCATGGCGGTGGGCCACCTGCTCGAGCGCGGCCACCGCAGCCTTTGTTTCGTCGGTGGCCCAGGGGACCTCCCGCAGGTGGCCCAACGACGGGCGGGAGCGCTCGAAGCCGCCAGAGCCGCCGGCCTGCTCCAGAGCGCAGTCCGCATTCTGGAGACGGCGGGCCTCACCATCGCCGAGGGTCGAAGGGCGGCGGAGCGGATCCTGGGCCTCCCGGGACCCGAGCGGCCGACGGCGGCCTTCTGCGCCAACGACCTCGTGGCCTTCGGTCTCGCGCAGTGCCTGATGCAGCACGGGGTGGGTGTTCCCGACCAGGTGGCAGTGGTCGGCTACGACGACATCGAGCTCGCGGCGGCGGCGAGCGTCCCGCTGACGTCGGTGGCTCAGCCCCGAGCGCTCCTCGGTCGCGCTGCGGCCGAGCTCCTGCTCGACGAGTGCGCCACGCCCGGGCATCGTCATCGTCAGCAGCTCTTCCTCCCCGAGCTCGTCGCCCGCGCCTCGTCGATCCGGCCGCAGTGACGCCGTGGCACCGACCCCGCTGGCATGTCGGGAGGCGTCAACCAGGAACAGCGATGAGATCCTGTGTCAGGGTGCCAGTCCCAGTGCCTCCCTTCTACCGCGAGTCGGCCGGCAGGCCGACTGAACGGAGATGGTGCTGACCATCGACAAAATCGTCGCCTCCGAACGCCCGACCCAGGGATGTCGGGCGAGCAGTAGTGAACACTCCGACACTCAACCAGCGCTGTGGCGAATCCGAAGTCATTCCGGAAGAGATCGATTGCCGGCTGCGAATCCCACCTTTACCTGAGCAAAGCCCGTGGGATTCCTAGTGCAACGAAACCAAAGCAAAATCTGGCTTCGCGTCCACATCAGGGAACGCTCGGTTTGCGCCTTAACAATGGGCGGGACAGACTTTTCGCCGGGTGGCGGACCTGCATCATTGCCGACCCACAGAGAAGCAAGGAGGGCCGGCACCGTCCTGCCCCTTACGAAAGGTGGGACGTTGTGCTCAGAAGGATCAAGTGGTCGCGCGCGTCGAGAGTCGTCTCGGCTCTCGCTGTTCTCTCTGGCGGAGCGCTAGCCGGAGTGCTGGCCGGAACATCGGAGGCATCCGCGGCGGGTGCGGGTCACATTACCTCTGTGACCTTCACGGGCGGCTATGCCAACCCGACCGTGACCATCAAAGGAGCTGATTTCGGCAAGGAGCCAACCCCGGGAGTGACCAGCCCCTGCGGGTACAGCGGGGTTGACTTCCTGGGTAACAAGGCGTTCGATTTTCTGGACAACACAAGAATCTGGAGCGCTGGGAATGACGATGGCGGCGATGGCGCGTGCATCGGCGTAAACATTTCCTCTTGGACAGCCAAGAACATCGTTTTTACATTTGGTAACGCGTACAACAACGCTGACGCCGGTGGCGTCTCGGTGATCCATTCGGGAGACAGGTACACCGTTAAGGTCAAGACAGGAGTGTTCAGAGCGGTCGCGCCGTAGGTTCAACAACCTGATCAGGCACAGAGGGAGGCCCCGGCCCGGTTGATCCAGCCGGTCGGGACTCTTCTCGTCTGAGGCACGAGTCATTGGGGTGCCACCTTCCCTGGCGTACCTGCGTGTCCTCAGCTTGGATCAAGGGTACGTCCGGCATCCGGCCGTTCTCGCACCTTACCGATGAGGGATCAACGACGATCTGCGCCACCCGGCGGAGCACGGGCCTGCCCGATCGGCCTACTTCGGAAAGGAGGGCGTCGCTTCCCGTCGTGACGACGCCTCCTCGCCACCCTGAGGACGCACCAGACGCCCTGGAAGTGGACTGAGGACAGACAATCCGCTGGGACGGTGAGCACCCGTTTGTGCCACTCGATTCAGCCACCACCTCGCTGTTGGAAGTATCGATCTCGTTGGGTGAGGAAGCGGCTGTCGCCACTCGGCCTCGGTCGCTCTTGATCCCCCCATGACTCGCATTTTGGCTTTCGCTCGCCGGGGAGAGAGAGCGTCGGGAGTGAGGGGCAGGAATAGCGAACAGAATGGGGACAGCACAAGAGCTCGAGGCATAGGGAGGGACGAATGGAGATCAGACCAAAGTCGCCGGCGGTCAAGGGACCCCCGGAGATGTTCACCGGCGAAGTCTTCATCGAAGCCATCGCGTACGGGGAGGAGCCCTCGCGGGTCCGGGTCAATCTCGTCCGCTTCGCTCCGACCGCCCGGACGGCGTGGCACTCACACGCACTCGGCCAGACGCTCTATGTGACCGAAGGCGTGGGTTTGATGCAGTCCAGGGGTGGTCCCGTCACCGAGATGCGGACGGGCGACGTCGTCTCCACCCCTTCGGACGAGTGGCACTGGCACGGCGCCGGGCCCGACGGCTTCATGTCGCACATCTCGGTGACCGAGGGCGTCGGCGAATCCGGCCGTCCCGAGTCCGATTGGGGTGAGCACGTCGGCGACGATGAGTACCGGGGTCGGGGCCCAGCGTGAACGGAGAGCTCCACCGCGGCCGCAGGACCCGCGCCTGTTGGTCCTCCACGCCGACTCCCATGGTCGCCACCTCCGCTCAGTGCTTCCTGCTCCATGGCGATCGGTCCTTCGCCGCCGTGGTCGCCGCCGTTTTGACCCAGCCGTCCTTACGATGCTAAGCAACCGCTCAGCATCGTGTCGCCCAAGGTCCCAGGCGTAGTGGAGAGTCGATGGAAGCGCCGGGTGACCAGTCGGCCCCTCCGGAGGGCGGTCGGGCCGCGAGCACGAGAACCGCGACAACGACAACCAAGGAAGAAGAGGTGCCGCCGTGGCGGACTACGACTCGGTCGATTTCTTCACCGACGAGACACTGCTCGAAGACCCGTACCCCTATTTCGACCACCTGCGTTCGCAGTGCCCTGTCCTGCCGACCCCGCACCACGGCGTCGTCGCCGTGTCGGGCTACAAGGAGGCGTCCGAGGTCTACCTCGACAGCGAGACGTACTCCTCGTGCAATTCGGTGATCGGACCCTTCGCGACCTTCCCGGTACCCCTCGAAGGTGACGACGTAGGCGCGATCATCGACCGCTACCGCGACCAGCTGCCGATGCACGAGCACATGGTCACCATGGATCCGCCCGCGCACACGCGTGAACGAGCGCTGATCATGCGTCTCCTGACGCCCAAGCGGCTCAAGGAGAACGAGGTGTTCATGCGCGGGCAGGCCGACCTCCTGATCGACGAGATCGCCGGAGCGGGCCGGTGCGAGTTCATTCGGGCCTATTCCCAGCCCTTCGCCATGCTCGTGGTCGCCGACGTCCTCGGCGTGCCCGAGACCGACCACCAGCGGTTCCGGGAGGGCTTCGGGCTGAGTGCCTCGCCGGGCAATATGGGCGGGAGCGATGAGGGGATGTCGCTCAACGCGCTCGAGTGGCTCGACGAGTGGTTCGCCCGTTATATCGAGGACCGACGGCGCGAGCCGCGCCATGACGTGCTCACCGACCTCGCGCTCGCGACCTACCAGGACGGCTCCACCCCCGACGTGGTCTCCGTCGTCCGCACAGCGAGCTTTCTCTTTGCCGCGGGCCAGGAGACCACGGCCCGCCTCCTCGCCGTGGCCTTGAAGTACCTGGCCGAGTACCCCGAGCTTCAAGACGAGCTCCGTGCTCACCGCGAGAGGATTCCCGACTTCATAGAGGAGTCCCTGCGCATCGAGAGTCCGGTGAAGGCAGATTTCCGCATGACACGCCGCCCGACCTCGGTGGGCGGCGTCGACATCGCGGCGGGCACACCGGTGATGCTCCTCAACGGCGCGGCCAACCGCGACCCTCGCCTGTTCGAGTGCCCGGCCGAGTTCCGGCTCGACCGCCCCAATGCCAAGGTTCACATTGCGTTCGGTCGCGGCGCGCACTCGTGCCCTGGCGGTCCACTGGCGCGTGCGGAGGGTCGGGTCAGCCTCGAGCGCATCCTCGACCGCCTGCGAGACATCCGGCTCTCCGACGAGCACCACGGTCCGCCGGGTGACCGTCATTTCGAGTACGAGCCCACCTGGGTGCTGCGCGGCCTACGGTCACTGCACATCGAGTACACCCCGGTGGAGGCCTCGTCGTGAGCGGCCGGGTGGCCGTGGTCACCGGTGCCGCGTCAGGAATCGGGCTCGGTGTCGCCCGACGTCTCGCTGACGACGGGCACGCCGTGGCGCTGCTCGACCGGGACGGTTCTCTGGCCGCCCAGGTCGCCGAGGACATCACCGCCACCGGCGCGCGCGCCGCGTCCTACCAAGTCGACGTCGCAGACCGCGACGCTCTCGCGGGCGTGTACGTGGCGGTGCGACAGGAGCTCGGGCCGATCACGATCCTCGTCACCAGTGCGGGCGTCGAGGCGTTCGACCCGGTGGCGGAGATCACGGCCGAGAAGTGGGACCGAATCATCGCTGTCAACCTCACGGGGACCTTCACCTGCATGCAGCTCGCGGTCCCGGACATGATTGAGTCGGGATGGGGCCGCATCGTCACCATCTCGTCGTCGAGCGCGCAGTCCGGAGCGCCCAACATGGCGCACTACGTGGCGTCGAAGGGGGGCGTGATCGGTCTCACCAAGGCCTTCGCCCGCGAGTTCGCCGGGCACGGCATCACGGTGAATACCATTCCGCCGACGATCGTCGACACGCCGATGGCACGCAAGGGCGAGGCCGAAGGCAACGTGCCGAGCGTCGAGGTCATGGCGCGCATGGTCCCGCTCGGGCGCGCCGGGACGCCGGAGGACATCGCAGGCGCGTGCTCGTACCTGTGCTCGGACGACGGGTCCTACGTCACCGGTCAGATCATCGGGGTGAACGGGGGGATGTACGTCTGAGTACAACCCGCCGGATCGGCACCGAGACCTCGAAGACACGGGCCGTTCTTGTCGAGGCGGCCGAGCGGCTCATGCTCGAAGAGGGCTACGCGGCCGTGACATCCCGACGTGTCGCCTCTGAGGCAGGTCTCAAGCCCCAGCTGGTCCACTACTACTTCCGCACCATGGACGATCTGTTCCTGGCACTCTTCCGTCAGCGTGCCGCCCAAGGCCTGGAGCGCCAGGAGCGTGCACTGGCCTCCGAGCAGCCGTTGTGGGCGCTCTGGGAGCTGAGCCGTGATCCAAGGGGCACGACGCTGACCATGGAGTTCACCGCGCTGGCCAACCACCGCAAAGCGATCAGAGCCGAAATCGCCTCCTACGCCGAGCGCTACCGGCTTGAACAGTTGGCGGGACTGCGGGAGCTGTTCGAGCGGTACGGCGTGGACACGGATCAGTTGCCGGCCGTCGTCGGGACCGTGCTGATGACGAGCATCTCGCGGTTCCTGGTCATAGAGGAGGAGGCCCTGGGCATGGCGAGCGGCCACGCCGAGACGGTCGCGTTCGTCGAGCGGTTCCTGTGCGAACTCGAGGGGGTACGGCAGCCGGCGTCTTGATCGTCGCGTCAATACTTCGGACGCGTGGATCGTGCGCGAACTCGGGTTGCTATTCGCCGTCGCATGCGGACAAGGCGCGTTGTGCCGGATCCTGTTGCACCGTGCACCTCTCGCAGGTATGTCGCGTGGACCGGACGGAGATGAGTGACAGCACGTGTTGCATCTCCTGCTGCTTCGACGGCCGTTGCCTAGGGCAAACACGAGTCGAGCAGTGCCGAGCCACCGTTTCTTTCTACGAATGCGTCGGTGGCCGGCACGCGAACACGCCCGCGATGACCCGTCTTCACCAGCGACACGACTTGACTTCACCTGGGATTCGACATGGCTTCACCTGAGATATGACTTGACTTCACCTGGGACAGGGGTGAGACTGCCGGAGCCCCGGACGTGGTTTGTTGGGGGTTCGAATGAGGAACGCCTGCAAAAGCAGGCGACCAAATAGGGAGGGAATGCAACACATGCGTCGTATCCTGATGTCTGCAGCAATCGGCCTCGCGGCCGCCGTTCCGCTGTCCTTCGCGGTCATCGGAACATCGTCACAGTCTGCCTTCGCCGGAACGCCGAAGAGCGTCTCATGCAAGGACCTGTCCGGCACCACGACGGGAAGCATCACCATCTCGAAGTGCAAGCCGAAGAACGCGTCGTACAAGTCGGCGAGTGGCCTTACCTCGTCTCTCGAAACTGGTGGCAATTTCACGTGGTCCCCCAGCAATAAGACGAGCGCCTCCGACAACACGACGGTCAGTTCGCCGGGTCAGGGTGGCTGCGCCGCCGGGAGCACCGAAGAGGACGCGACCGGTACTGTGACTTCGATCAGCAAGGGCAACACCTACACCCCGATCGGCCAGGTGATCAGTCTTCGGGTGTGCGTCGACGGGAGTGGCAACATCACGCTTGTGCCCGGCACGAAGGCCGAAATCTAAACCGGGTAATGACCGCCTCTTAAGTCAGTTGGCGGTGCGCTTCACGCACCGGTAAACAAGAGTGTGATGCGCGTTAGGCCACGGGCGTGGGTCGCTTTCGGGAGTTTCCGAAGGCGCCTTCGCCCGTGGCCTTTTTCTTCTCCGTGATCCCCCCTCTCCGTGATCCCTGTGGCGGCATGTTTCCATGAGCGGATGCATCGATTCCGCGGATCGTTCGGTTGCGGACAGTGAGGACGAACGCTGATGTCGTGTCGCGTGTCAAAATCGTCGGGAACATCGCGTAGGTTCCGAACACCGAGGCTGAGCTCCTCGGCCTGTTCGCCGTCGTCCTGACCGAGTCACCCTCTCTGCGATCAGCGCGCACTGGTGCACGACCCCGTGAACGCAGCGCGAGCGCAGCGGTTCAGTTGCTGGTCACGGAACTCATGACTGCGAAGTCGCTTGACATCGGCGGACTGGTTGGCCACGGGCGTAGGTCGTGTTTCGGGAGTTTTCGGAGGCGCCTGCGCCCGTGGGCACGCCCTAAGACTGATGGGCTGGCCGACCGGGGTGTACTTGTTGCCCTTGCGGATCGAGGTTATAGAACCAGTCGCGTCCTCTTCGGTACTTCCTGGGACGCAGAGACGTAGTGCGCTTGCCGTTCGAGAGTCTCGATTTTCGCTACGAACCACTCCGCGGGCACCGAGTGTTTGCTACATGTAGGTCGCTACACCGTTCCCATGTCTGCTACATGTGGGTTCGCTACATCGTTCTCAGCAAATCCTCAGGGACCCCGAAAGATTCTCGGCAAATCTCCGATCTGTTGTCAGTTCGCCCATAGCGTGACGTCCGCGCACGAAAGAACACACTCGTGCACGTCCACGCGGGCTCCGCCGCCAAAAAGAGTGCATCTCGAGTGCAAGTGCAGCAGTTCAGTTGGCCAATCGTGGGACTGCCGGATCGCGAGGTGGCTTGACATTGGACGGTGCTCGCACGAAACTGCGCCTCCCTCACGTGGGTTGGGGGTGCAATCAAGATGAGTCCTGCGCAGAGCGAGGACTCAAAGGGAGGGAAAGAATCCTGATGCGTCGTATTTTGCTGTCTGCTGTCATCGGCCTCGGTGTCGCCATTCCGGCGTCCATGGCTGCCATTGGAACGTCTGCGCCGTCGGCGTTCGCTTCGGGTTCGAGCGTGACCTGTAAGTCGGTGACGGGAACCACGACCACGTCGATCACATTCTCGAAGTGCACGCCCAAGAACGCGTCGTACAAGACGGCGAGCAACACCATCGCAAACCTGACAAACGGAGGGCCGCTGATCTGGTCGCCGAGCAACAAGGACACGTACTCCAACACGACGTACAGCTCCCCAGGTCAGGGCAGCTGCACCACCTCCGGGGCGCTCGAGGAGGACGCGACCGGCACGGTGATCAAGGGCAGCGGGACCATGAAGACCACGGCCAAGGCGTACACGAAGATCGGTGACGTCGAGAGCCTGCGGTTGTGTGTGAACCCCGACGGTACGATCACCCTGGTTCCGGGCACCAAGGCGTACCTGTAGGAGCAATACACGCGGCAGCGTGACAAACGCCATGTCCGTCCGCCTGCACAGGCGGTAAGCGGGTGTGACGCAGACCTGGGCCACGGGCGTGGGTCCTCTTCCGGAGAGCTGTTCTCCGAGAGGGCCTGCGCCCGTTGTCTTTGGTGCGGTTACCGGCGACGTGGACCGACTGCTGCCGTGCGTGAGCACCGAGACCGGTGTCGAGCAGCGTGCCGTCCTGTGTGCGCTGATATTGGACGACCGTTCGTGTGCGCGGCCGGCGAGCACATTCGAGCAGATTTCACTCAGGTCTTTCTCAGGTCCGTCCACCAACAATTCTATGCGGGGGAACCCGATTCGTTCGGGTTCGAAGTCCATCACGCTGTGCTCGGTTGGCAGCGCCGGGCTCATCGACCGAAGTCGCTTGACGCCGGCTACGACTCCCACGAGACTACTCAAGCGCCGCACGGTTGGGGTGAACTCAACGGTTGGGGTGAAGTCATGAGGAGGCCCGCGCAGGACGGGACTCAAAAAGGGAGGGACACGATCATCATGCGTCGTATTTTGCTGTCTGCAGTTATCGGCCTCGGGTTCGCCATACCGGCGTCCGTCGCCGCCATAGGGACGTCGGCACCGTCGTCGTTCGCTTCGGGTTCGAGCGTGGTCTGTAAAGCGCTTTCGGGAACGACGACCACATCGATCACGATCTCGAAGTGCACGCCGAAGAACGCTTCGTACAAGACGGCCGGCAACACCATTGCGAACCTGACCAACAATGGCCCGCTGATCTGGTCGCCCAGCAACAAGGTGACGTACTCCAACGCGACGTACAGTTCCCCAGGTCAGGGCAGCTGTGCCGCTGGGAGCACCGAGACTGACGCGACGGGCTCGGTCATCAAGGGCAGCGGGAGCATGAAGACCACGGCCAAGGCGTACACGAAGATCGGCGACATCGAGAGCCTCCGGTTGTGCATCGATGCCGCTGGCAACATCACCTTGGTGCCGGGTACCAAGGTCGACCTGTAGGAGCAACGCGCACGGCAACTTGACAACGCTGTACCCCGTGTGACCGCACGGGCGATGTTTGGGTGGTGACACCACCCACGGGCTGCGGGTGTGGGTCCTCGTCCGGAGAGAGCTCTCCGGAGGGGCCTGCACCCGTGGCCCTTTTCTGGCATGCCGAGCCGCGTCAGAGTTGACTTGTCGGGATGGGCCTCTACGACGACCAGGTCCTGCCCCGCTTCATCGACGTCATGCTGGGCAAGCGCATGGAGGACGTACGAGCCCGGGTGGCCGCCGGGCTGAGCGGTGACGTGCTCGAGCTGGGGTTCGGGTCCGGCCGCAACCTGCCTCACACGCCCGCGGCCGTGAGGCGGTTCATGGCCGTAGAACCGGCCGGGGCCTGCCGCACCCTCGCGGCAGAACGGGTGGCAGCTGCGCCGTTCCCCGTCGAGTGGGTCGGCCTCGACGGCCAAGATCTCCCGCTGGAGAGCGAATCTGTGGACCACGTGCTCGTCACGTGGACCCTGTGCACCATTCCTCACGTCGACCGCGCGCTGCGCGAGACCCACCGCGTTTTACGACCAGGCGGGACGCTGCATTTCGTCGAGCATGGGCGCTCGCCGAGGGCCCGGGTGGCGGAGTGGCAAGACCGGCTGACGCCGCTCTGGGCCAGGATCTTGGGTGGTTGCCACCTCAACCGCTCCATCGACACGCTGATCGAAGACGCGGGCCTTTCCGTGCTGACCATGGAGACCTACAACATGGGAGGTCCGGAGCTTTTCAGCTTCGCCTACGAAGGGAGAGCGCTCAAGGCCGGGTGACCGGAGGAGGCGGGGATGCCTCCGGTCCGCACCCGAGCGGAGCGCGGGCGCGAATCGGGCATGATGGCGCGCATGCCAGAAGGCGCGCCCAAGTGACCGCGGCCACTGACCTCACGGCGCCCTTCGTGAGCACCGTGCTCCACGTCTCGGTTGCTCCGGGACAGTACGTGGTGGCGGGGACCATCCTGATGATGCTCGAGTCGATGAAGATGGAGCATCCGGTCGAGGCGGCGACACCGGGCCGAGTCGACGCCGTCCTGGTGACGCCCGGCGACACCGTGCAGCCCGGTGACGTCCTCCTCCGGTTCCGCCCGACGGGCGTTGCGCCGCCTCCAAGTCTCGGCGGTACCGAGATCACCGCCAAGACGGTGGCACGCAGCCTGGACGGCGCCGGTCGCCACGGCGAGGGGGCGTTGCGACCCGAGCTGCGCGAGCTCGAAACCCGTATCGCGGCCACGCTCGACCGCGGACGAGTGGGCGCCACCGAACGCCGGCACTCGGCGGGGCGACGCACGGCGCGCGAGAACATCGAGGATCTCTGCGACCCTGGGAGCTTCGAGGAGTACGGCGGCCTCGTGGTGGCGGCCCAGCGGGCGCCGCCGCAGCCGCGAGGACCTCATGGCCAACACACCGGCGGACGGGCTGGTTGCCGGGCTGGCTCGCATCAACAGCGACATGTTCGGCCCGGAGCGCTCGCGCTGCGCCGTGCTCTCCTACGACTACTCGGTCCTTGCCGGCACCCAGGGGCAGATGAACCACCGGAAGAAGGACCGCCTGTTCGGCCTCGTCGAGCGTCTGCGTATCCCGGTGGTCCTCTTCGCCGAGGGGGGCGGAGGACGTCCCGGTGACACCGACGTCGCCGCCGTGACGGGCCTCGACACGGAGGCGTTTGCCCTCTTCGGCGCGCTCAGCGGTCGGGTGCCGCTCGTCGGCGTCGTCTCGGGGCGCTGCTTCGCGGGAAACGCGGCCTTACTCGGCTGTTGCCACGTGATCATCGCCACGCCCGACGCCACCATCGGGATGGGCGGTCCGGCGATGATCGAAGGGGGCGGCCTCGGTGTCGTCGCGGCAGACGACGTCGGACCGGTAGGGGTGCAGGTGCCCAACGGGGTGATCGACGTCCTCGCCGCCGACGAGGGCGAAGCCGTGGGAGTGGCCCGCCGCTACCTCTCCTTCTTTCAGGGCGACGTGCACGACTGGGACTGCGCCGACCAGGAGCAACTGCGTGACGTCGTGCCACCCGACCGGCGCCGGGTTTACGACGTGCGTCACGCATTGAAGCTCTTGGCCGACCCGGGTTCGGTGCTCGAGTTGCGACCGGAGTTCGCTCCGGGCATGGTCACCGCGCTGGTACGAATGGAGGGTCGGCCGGTCGGTGTCGTCGCCAACAACCCGATGCATCTGGCGGGGGCGATCGACGCCGGTTGCGCAGACAAGTCAGCCCGTTTCCTGCAGCTCTGTGAGGCGTTCGGGCTCCCGCTGTTGTTCCTGTGCGACACGCCCGGCTTCATGGTCGGCCCGGCGGCGGAAGAGACCGCGCTCGTGCGCCATGTCAGCCGCCTCTTCGTCGTGGGTGCCAGCCTGACCGTTCCCTTCGCCACCGTCGTGCTGCGCAAGGGCTACGGGTTGGGGGCCCAGGCCATGGCCGGCGGCTCGTTCCGCCGGCCGCTCTTCACGGTGGCCTGGCCGACCGGCGAGCTCGGCGGCATGGGCCTGGAGGGCGCGGTGCGCCTCGGTTTCCGAAGGGAGCTCGACGCCATCGACGACCCGAGCGAGCGTGAGGCGGCCTTCGAGGCGATGGTGTCCCGCGCCTACGAGCACGGCAAGGCGCTCCACGTGGCGGAGCACTTCGAAATCGACGACGTGATCGACCCGGCTCGCACCCGGGCGCGCTTCGTCCACGCTCTGGCGGCGGCCGGCCCACGACAGGATTGGGCGACGGGTGGCCAGCGGCGTCCTTTCGTCGATACCTGGTGACACGGCTTCAGGCAAACCCGTAGGCTGTCCGCTCAGTGCAGATGGTGGAGACGGAGAGATCGTCGAGCGTGCCGTTGTGGAGCCTCCCATGAGCAGCACACACGGAGGGTCGAAGCCCGGCGAGCTCGAGTTCCACTACGTGCTGAACTGCCCGTGCGGCGAGGCGCTCACCGGCCTGACCGAAGACGAGATCGTGGAGGTCGCGCTCGCCCACCTGCGTGAGGTTCATCCGGACATGGCGGACACCTACGAGCGCGAGCACGTTCTCTTCATGGCCCGGCGTGTCGTGAAGGGCTGATTCCTTCGCTCTCCCGGAGACGGCTGCGCTACGCCGACTCCTCAATGTCGCCCATCGGCTCGGCGGCGCGGCGCGCCATCAGCCAGCGTCCGTCGTTGCGCACCAGGATGTCCCGGTAGCGGCCGGCGAGCCCGAGCGAGATCACGGCGTTGACAGAGCGCACCCAGAGGTAGTCCGACGTCACGGCGGCGTGGTCGCCTTCGACGTCGATCAGTGAGTTGAGGGTCAGGTGCTTGCCTCGGCGCCCGGGCGGCTGGCTCGACGTGAACCACGCTTCAATGTCAGCCCGGCCCGATACGGCGGCGCCGGCGTAGCTGAACGAACCGTCCGCGGTGAAGAGCTCGGCGAGCGCGCCGAACTGCCCGTCGTCGAGGAAGAGGCAGTACGAGGCGAGTATCCGCCGTATGGCCAACTCGTCCTCGACCGCGTCAGCAGTCATGTGGTCCGCCTGCCCCCCAGGATCTCTCCCGTGTCGCACCGCTTCACAGCAGCCAACCGGCCTCGCGTAGGAACGGCTGGGTCTGGACGATCCGACCCGTCATGGTCTTCGGGTCCCCGGTGCACAGCAGGAAAGCCGTCTGCGTGATCAGCCCGATGTCCTCGGTGCCCGACTTGGCGAGGTCGAGCGTTTTCGCCCCGGGGGTGGCGACCGGATTGGTCGGCGCGGCGGCGTTGACGGCGATGCCGTCGTCGTAGAGCTCGGCGGCCAGGCTCAGCGTAAGGCGGTTGAGCGCGGCCTTCGCCGTCCCGTACATGCCGAAGCCGGCGGTTCGGTCGAAGTCGGAGAAGGGCGGCCCCGATGGGTGGTCACCGGCCACCGAAGTGAGGTTGAGCACCCACCCGCGCCCGCGCTCGCGGATGGCCGGGAGGGCGAGCTGGGTCAGGTGCAGCGGCGCCATCAGGTGCATCTCGACCATCAGCAGGGCGCGTCGTTCCGGGAACTCGTCGAGCGGCCGGAGGAAGGCCACCGCCGCGTTGTTCACCAGAACCTCGGGTGGACCCACTCGGTTCACGACCTCGGCGAACATGCCCTCGCGCTCCTCGGGCTTCGACAAGTCGGCCTGCACCGCGACGGCGGTTCCGCCGGCCTCTTCGATCTCGCGACGGGTGCCGAGCAGGGAGCCCTCGTATTTCGGGTCGGGGTCCATCGTCCGCGCCGTGATCGCCACCGTCGCCCCCTCGGCCGCCAGCTTCTGCGCAATGGACCTTCCGAGCCCCCGACTCGCGCCCGTCACCAGCGCGACCTTTCCCTCGCATGGCCCGGCCAAGGCGCCTCCCCTCGTCGCCCGGGATAATAGGCCGATGCCCGAGCCCGACCTCCGGGAGCTGTCGGCACGTCTGCGGCCTGCCGGCTTCAGTGACGTGCGCCCGCTGTCGGGCGGTGCGTCGAGCCTGACCTACGTGGGCGCGCTCGGCGAGCGGCGCGTCGTGGTCAAGGTGGCGCCGCCCGGCATGGAACCGGTCCGGAACCGTGACGTCCTGCGCCAGGCGCGAGTCATCCGGGCCCTGGAGCCGTCCACGGTGCCGGTTCCCGAAGTCCTGTGGGAGGACGCGGGCGACCCGCCCGAGATCCCGCCCCTCTTCGTCATGTCGTTCGTCGAGGGATCGTCGCTCGAACCCCTCTTCGAAGTGGGGGGGACCGATCACCCGGACCCGCGCCTGGTGGCGGAACGGCTGCGCAACGCGGCGCGGACGTTGGCTGCCCTGCACTCCTTCGTCCCACCTCCGGTCTGCGTCGCCGGGGAACCGGTCACCGGGCCCGCGGAGGAGCTCGACCGTTGGTCGAGGCTGCTCTCGACGGTAGACCCGGCGCTCGTGCCGGGGTGGGACGGCGTCGCCGGTGCGCTCCGTTCGTCGGTGCCGGTCGGGAATCCGGCCGCTGTCGTTCACGGCGACTTCAGGCTCGGGAATCTCCTCGCCGCCGGGGAACTGATCGCGGCAGTCGTCGACTGGGAGATCTGGTCGGTCGGCGACCCTCGGATCGACCTCGGGTGGTTCCTGCTCAACGCCGACCCAGGTACCTACCGTCGACCGACTCCCTACGCCGGGTCGACGCCGCCGGTCGCCGAGCTGCGGGGCGTCTACCAGGACGCGCTGGACCGTGAGGTGCGGGACCTGGAGTGGTTCGTCGCCCTCGCATCGTTCAAGTCTGCGGCGACCTGGTCACTCATTGTCAAGCACAACCGGCGCCGCCCGGCACCCGACCCACAGGTCGAGGCGATGGTCCCGACGTTGCGGCGGCTGCTCTCACGTGCGGTCGAGCTCGTCGGTTGAACCGCTCGGCACGAACGCGGCGTGATCCCTGCCTCCATGTTTGTGAGCGGGCAGCGTCGGCCAGTCCCGTATCTCGCGCCGTGCCGGCATCGCGTTGGCCCCTCGGATGACGCGGTGCTATCACTGTCGGGTGTTCCCGGGTGGGTCGAGGGGGTTGGTTGCGTCGTGCCGGCGTAACACGCGAACGCGGCCTCCGGCCCGAGCACGGCGCGGGCACGTGGCCTGACGTGGGCGACGCCTTCATCGTCGATGTCGTGCGCACGCCCCGCGGGAAGGGTCGGCCCGACGGTGCGCTGCACGGCGTCCATCCCCAGCACCTGTTCGGGGCGTGCCTGTCCGCGTTGGCCTCCAGGGTCGGGTTCGATCCGGGCGAGGTGGACGACGTCATCGCCGGCAACGGGATCCTGAGCGGCGACCACGGCGACGACATCGCGCGCCTGTCCGCACTCCTCGTCGGATGGCCCGAGACCGTGCCCGGCATGACGCTCAACCGGTTCTGCGGTTCGGGACAGCAGGCGATCACGGTAGCCGGTATGGGGATCGGATCCGGCGCCCAGGATCTGGTGGTGGCCGGGGGCGTGGAGTCGATGTCGCGCTGGGACGTGACCGTGGGCGTGTCGACGATCGACGGGGGCAACCCAGCGCTACGGGCCAAGGTCCCAACCGTCCCACAGGGGATCTCGGCTGATCTCATCGCCACGCTGGAGAAGTTCAGCCGCGACGACGTCGACGCTTTCGCGGTCGAGAGCCAGCGCCGCGCGTCCGAGGCGACCGAGGAGGGGCGCTTCGACCGGGCGCTGATCGCGGTCACCGACGAGGAAGGCCGGGTCCTGCTCCGTCGCGACGAGCACCCTCGCCCGGCTACCACCATGGAGGGCCTGGCGCGGCTCCGCCCGGCGTTCGCCGAGATGGGCGCCGCGACGCTCGAGGGTGACCGCCGCACCTTCGACGAGATGTGCCTCGAGCGCTACCCCGGGATCGACCGCGTGGAGCACGTGCACCACGCCGGCAACTCGTCCGGCGTCGTCGACGGAGCGGCTGCGGCCTTGGTGGCGTCCGAAAGCTGGGTGCAGGCCCACGGTGTCTCACCCCGGGCCCGCATCCGGGCCACCGCTGCAGTGGGATCGGAGCCCGTCATCATGCTGACGGCTCCCGGTCCGGCGGCCGAGCGTTGTCTGGCCAAGGCCGGCATGGGCACCGGCGACGTCGACCTCTGGGAGATCAACGAGGCCTTCGCCGCGGTGCCCCTCAAGACCATGCGGGACCTCGGGCTCGACCACGACCGCGTCAACGTCAACGGGGGCGCGATCGCTCTCGGTCACCCGATCGGGGCGACGGGCGCCATGCTCATCGCCACCATCCTCGACGAGTTGGAACGCCGCGACCTCACCACCGGGCTCGTGACGATGTGCACGGGCGGCGGCATGGGCACCGCGACGATCGTCGAGCGGGTCTGAGCGTGCCCGAGACGCTCGCGGTGGAGACCGCGCGCCGGGCGTCGCGCTGGTCCGGTTGAACCGGCCGCACCGCCTCAACGCCATCAACCACATGATGGTGGCCGAGCTCACGGAGACGTGCGCCGCCATCGGATCGGATGTGGAAGTGCGGGCGGTCGTCCTGACGGGCGCAGGCCGCGGCTTTTGCTCCGGGATCGACGTCCGCGACTTCGGCCCGGGCGTCCCGGACGCGGCAGCGCCCGCTCTGAGTCGCCTGCGCTTCCAGGAGATGATGGCGGCCCTTCCCGTGGCGCTGCGCGAGCTGCCGCAGCCGCTGATCGCGGCCGTGAACGGCCCCTGCGTCGGAGGGGGCTTCGCACTTTGCCTCGCCGCCGACCTGAGGTTGTGCTCGACCGCGGCGTCGTTCGGGAACGCCGCCATCCTGCTCGGGCTCAGCGGCGCCGAAATGGGGATGAGCTACCACCTGCCGAGAATCGTCGGCACCAGCGTGGCCGCCGACTGGATGATCACCGGGCGCACCGTGACAGCGGAGGAGGCGGATCGCCGTGGCCTGGTGAGCGAGCTCGTCGAGCCGGGCGCGCTCCTCGAGCGGGCGCTCGAACGCGCGTCGGCGATCGCCGAGCTCCCAGCGCTCGCCACACAGATGACCAAGCGAGCCATACAGGTGAACATCGATTCGCCGGACCTCCACGCCGCCCTGGAGCTCGAGAACCGCAATCAGCTCATCACCCACGGCACAGAAGAGGCGGCAGAGCGCCGGTCCCAGTGGGCTAGGTAGCTCCCCGTCAGCGAGCCGGGAGATCCGGCGCGTCGACCGGTTCCGTGGGCGGGTCGGGCTCGAGCCGCACGCTGTTGGCGACGACGGCGAAGCAGAGGTATCCCCCGATCACGAACGTCAGCTCCAGCAGCTGAGGAGGCTCGAGGTATGCGGCGAGCGCCTGCCAGGTCGCGTCCTCGACGCGCGAGAGGTCGATGATCTGGTCCACGGCCTCGAGGACACTGCGTTCGACGGGCGTCCAGACCGCGGCCTCGGGTCCGTCGGGGAGCGCGTGGAGCTGCGCGGTGGTGAGCCCCGTTCCGAGCCCGATGCGGGTGTGCTGCTTCCACTCGTAGGCCGAACCGGTCCTCCACGCCACGCGCAAGACGGCGAGCTCGCGCAGCGCGGGATCGAGCGTGGACCGCTCGCCGGCGAGGAACTCGGTGAAGGTCATCCACGCCGCCCCCAGTCCCACATGGTGGGCGAACAGGCCGAGGGCCTGGGGCATCGGCTGCGCATCGGGCTTCCCCGACAGGTACAGCTCGGGACGCCGGAGGTACCCGGGAAGCACCGTCTTCGCCTCGTCGGTCCATTGGTCCACCGGCAGCGGCGGCAGACCTGACGCCGGACCGGTCACGCAGGATTCCGGCTGACGTCTCGACGGCGACCATGGCGCGACGGCATGTGCCCTGGGCTAACACATCCACCACAGGCCGAGCAAGATCACGCCGGTGGTGGGACTGTGGTATCGATGGAGCTCGGTTCCCCTGAGTCTCCTGATCGGAGTGCCGATGCGAACCCGTTGGCGGCTTGTCCTGCTCGTGGTGCTGAGCGCCCTGCTCGCGATGACGAGCCAAGCGCTGCTCGCGCCCCTCGTCGCGACGGCGGTCGGGAGCGGTGGAGCGGTGTCGATCCCAGCGTACGGGATGGACGCACCGTCGGATGTGACCACCGGCCCGGACGGGGCGTTGTGGTTCACCAACCTCAACAACGACACCATCGGAAGAATCACCACCGCCGGGGTGGTGAGCAGCTACACCGGCACCGGCGTCGACGCTCCGCAGTCGATCACCACTGGCCCGGACGGGGCGCTCTGGTTCACCAATTGGTTCGGCAACTCCATCGGGAGGATCACCACCGCCGGCGTGGTGACCAATTACAACGATCCCAGCATCGACGATCCGCAGTCGATCACCCCCGGGCCCGACGGGGCGCTCTGGTTCACCAACGAGGGGAACAATTCGATCGGACGGATCACCACCGCCGGGGCAGTGACCAACCACACCGATCCCAGCATCGACGATCCGCAGTCGATCACCTCCGGGCCCGACGGGGCGCTCTGGTTCACCAGCGAGGGGAACAATTCGATCGGACGGATCACCACCGCCGGGGCAGTGACCAACTACACCGGCACCGGCATCGACGATCCGCAGTCGATAACCTCCGGGCCCGACGGGGCGCTCTGGTTCACCAACCTGGAGAACAACTCCATCGGCAGGATCACCACGGCCGGCGTGGTGACCAACTACACCGGCACCGGCATCGACTATCCGGAGTCGATCACCGCCGGACCCGACGGTGCCCTCTGGTTCACCAATTTCGGGAACAACTCGAACTCGATCGGCAGGATCACGACAGCAGGGGCGGTGTCCAACTTCACCGATCCGAGTCTCGACGATGCAGTGGGCATCACCACGGGGCCTGACGGAGCCCTGTGGTTCGGCAATTGATCATGGCAACTCGATCGGCAGGATCACCACCGCCGGGGCGGTTTCCAACTTCACCGGCAACGGCATCGACTTTCCAGAGGGGATCACCACAGGGCCCGACGGGGCGCTGTGGTTCACGAACCGTGACAACAACTCCATAGGCAGGATCACCACCGGCGGGGCAGTGTCCACCTACACCGGCACCGTCATCGACTATCCGGGGTCGATCACGACCGGGCCCGACGGAGCGCTCTGGTTCACCAATGGCAACAACTCGATCGGGCGGATCACCACCGCCGGCGTGATCACCAACTTCACCGGTGCTGGCATCAAGGGTCCCGACGCGATCACCACTGGTCCCGACGGGGCGCTCTGGTTCACCAACTACTCGAAAAATTCGATTGGACGGGTCACCACCGAAGGGATCGTGACCAACTACACCGGCACCGGCATCGACCAACCGTCGTCCATCACCTCCGGACCCGACGGTGCCCTCTGGTTCACCAACTACTCGGGGCCGGGGGCCGGTCACGGCTCAATCGGGAGGATCACCACCTCAGGAAGGGTGTCCTACTTCACGGGGTCGAGTATCAGACACCCGGCAGGGATCACCACCGGGCCCGACGGCGCGCTGTGGTTCACCAGTGACGGCGTCATGGGCTCGATTGGCCGAATCACCACATCCGGGACCATCTCCACCTACTCCGGCCGCGGCATCGGCGAACCCGCATCGATCACCGCAGGGCCTGACGGCGCGCTGTGGTTCAACAACGGTGGCGGCGACGAAGTCGGAAGGATCACCACGTCCGGCAACGTCTCGATCTACTCGGGTCCCGGTGCCGACGTCGTTGACATCACCACGGGCCCCGATGGTGCGCTGTGGTTCACCAATTACGACAACGCCATCGGAAGGGTGACCGTCCCGGCCCCCGAGCTGGCGAGTTTCAGTCCCACCTCGGGTGCCGTGGGTACAAGCGTCACCATCACCGGAACTGCGCTCGAGGGTGCCAGCTCGGTGACGATCGGCGGGGTCGGGGCAGCGATGAGCGAGGACACCGCCACCAGGATCAAGCTCACCGTCCCGCCAGGAGCCAACAGCGGCAAGATCGAGGTCACGACACCAAGCGGCACCGGTGTCAGCACCAAGAAGTTCACGGTCCTCAGCGAGAGCGTGGGCCGCGCACCTACCCCCGATGACTCTCACCAGTGAGCGACTTCTCCCGCTCAATGACCCCATGCGCCGGACTGATGCACGCCGTCCTGCTGGCCCAGTCGGAGAGAATGCTCCCATGACCGCAACCAGCCCAGCCCACGACTGGGACGACTCCTACACGAGCTCGTCGCCGCCCTGGGACATCGGCCGCCCACAGCCCGCTTTTCTCCGCCTGGCCGACGCCGGGGCGCTGACTGGCGCCCTCTTGGACGCGGGCTGCGGCACCGGCGAGCACACGATCCTCGCCGCGCGCCGCGGCGCCGAGGCACTTGGCATCGACGTCTCCGCGCGCGCGATCGAGATCGCCCGGCGCAAGGCCGCTGAGCGCGGGGTCGAGACCACCTTCCAGGTGCTCGACGCGCTGCGCCTCGACACGCTCGGCGAATCCTTCGACACGATCCTCGACAGCGGGCTGTTCCACGTCTTCGACGACGCCGCCCGTTCCCGCTACGTCGCCGCCATCTACGCCGTTCTCCGTCCAGGTGGTCACCTTCACCTCATGTGTTTCAGTGACCGTCAGCCCGGTGACTGGGGCCCCCGCCGCGTCACCGACGCCGAGCTGCGCGCCGCGTTCGGCTCAGGCTGGCGCATCGATTCGCTCGCTCCCGACCGCTTCGACATCAACCCCGGCCTCGGCACCACCACCGCCGAAGCGTGGCGAGCCGACATTCTCCGTCTGGAGTCGCGGTAGAGGAACCGAAGGTGAAGTGTCGGGGCTATCCCTTCCCGTTCACCCCGAGCTCTATCGCCTTGACCAGCAGCAGAACCACGGCTGCCACCAGGTAGACGCGGAGGGCGTACATGCCGATGACGCGGCCCCGTGACCACTTGGGCCGGTTCAAGAGGTTCAGTGGAGGCATCCGCCAGTTCGCCCGCCGCTCCGGCGACATCGGCTCGACCGGCACCCGCGTCCGGCGCGTGGCCACCAGATAGACGCCCACCACGGCGTACGCGACGAGGAGCACGGCCCCGAGGCCCAGGGCCAGTGCGGTGACGTCGATCTGGGTGAACACCGTCGTGGCCATGAGCACCAGCGACAGCATCAGGAGGATGGAGACGATGATCCCGGCGACGACGTTCAGCCACGGCCGGTTGACCCAGGGTCCGAGCACCTCCTTGTCGTTGCAGAGCAAGAGGAGGAAGACCGTCGCGCTCGGGAGCAGGATCCCGGCCAGGGCCTGGACGCCGGTGGTGATGACGCCCAGTGGCGCCCCAGGGATGATGACGATGGCGGCCGCCAGGGCCACCATCAATGAGAAGGTCCCGTAGAAGAGCTTGGCCTCGCGCCACGAGCGGTGCAGCGAGTGGTGCGTGCCGAAGACGTCGCCGAACGCGTAGGAAGTGGCCAGGGTCACCGACGCGGCCCCGATCAGCGATGCGTTGAGGAGGATCACGGCGAACATCGTCCCGGCTGCGCTGCCCACGTAGTGCTGCAGGCCGCGCGCGACCCCGCCGGCGTTGGTGTAATGGCCGGCCAGCGACGTGTGGGCGAAGGCAGTCGCGACCACGGCCATGAGGAGGCAGGCGGCGAACACCGTCACGAACGAGCCGATGACGGTGTCCGTGCGCTCATAGTTGATCCACCGGGGCGTGATCCGCTTGTCGACGATGTTCGACTGCTGGAAGAACAGCTGCCACGGGGCGACGGTGGTGCCGACGATGGCGATGACGAGGAGTACCGACGTCGAGTCGAACCCGCCCTGCACCCCGGGGACGAGGAGGCCGTGGAGGAACGACGACGCCGGAGGATGGCTCTCCACGGCGAGGGGGATGACCAGGAGGTTGGCGAAGACGAACACGAACATGAAGCGCTCCCACCGCCGGAAACTCCCGGTGGCGGTCATCACCACGAGCGCGACGGCCGCGATCGGGACCGAGATGTACTCGCTCACGCCGAAGTACCCCAGGGCCAGGCTGACGCCGATGAACTCCGTGGCGATGGTGAGGAAGTTCAGGATGAAGAGGTCGCCGACGGAGAAGGCGCCCCAGAACCTGCCGAAGCGCTCGTTGATCAGCCGCGCGCGTGCCCGACGCCGGTGACGGCTCCGAGGCGGACCACCATCTCCTGGTTCACGATGAGTACCGGGATCAGCAGAGGCAGCGTCCACAGCAGGGTCAACCCGTAGTTCTGGCCGGCCTGGGCGTAGGTGGAGACCCCGCCGGCATCGTTGTCGCCGACCATCACGATCAGGCCGGGGCCCATGATGGCGAGCAGGGTGAGGATCCGCGCCCGCCACGATCGCCTGGCGTCGGTGTCGTGCTGGCGGATGGTCCCGAACGCCCCCTTGATGTCGCCGACGTGGGCCTCGTCGAGGACGGCGGTGACGCTGTCCGGTTCCCCCGTGTCCGTCATGTCTCACCTCCCTTCGCTGCTGCTCGTGTGATGCCCTGCTCGATGCTTCCTTCGGTACCCGTTCGATGGAGTGTGTCCGCGTCGGGACGGGCGGCACCGACAGACGGACGCCGGCCGCGGCGCGGCCAGCGGTTGTTCGCTCGGTCGTCCACCGAAGGCGGGTGGACGCGACGTGGAAGGCGGACGGTCGGGAGCGGTTAGCGGTTTGACGCGTGAGGTGCGAGACGCTTTCCGGCCGTCGGCACGGGTCTTCGTCGGCGGAACACGTCAGTCCTCCGCCGACGTCACACCGTAGTCCCGCCGGAACCCGGTCGGGAGGAGCAACTCGAGCACGTCGTCGACGGTGACGACCCCGAGGATCATCCCGTGATGGTCGTCGAGGACCGGCGCGATCGTCATGTTGAAGTCGGACATCTTGCGGACCGTCGCGCCGAGGTCCCAGTCCGGATGCACATGGGCCAGGTCGCCCGTCACCACCGAGGACAGGTCGGCCTGTGGCTCGGACCGGATCAGCCGAACGGCGGACGCGGCACCGACCGGTCGTCCGTCCGGATTCAGCACGAAGACCATGTCGAGCACCTCGGGACCGCATCCGCTGACCCGGATGGCGTCGAGCGCTTCGGCCACCGTCGAGGTGCCGGGCAGCGAGACGAAGTCGGGGATCATGAGCCCGCCGGCGCTTTCGGGGTGGTAGCGGAGCAGCGAGCGCACCTTGCGCTGCTGCGGTTCCGGCAGGAGCTCCAGGATTGGCGCCCGCCGCTCCTGATCGATCTCCGAAATGAGGTCGGCCGCGTCGTCGGCCTCCATGGAGCCGAGCAGCTTCGCCGCGTCCGCGTCGGAGCGGGCCTCCACGAATTCGACCTGGTGCTCGGCGTCGAGCTCCTCGAACACGTCCGCCTCGAGCTCCCGATCCTGGCCCACCGCTTCGATGATCTCCTCGCCCTCCTCGTGCGACGCTTGCTCCACCAGGTCGGCGATCTGGGCCGGATGGAGACGCGCCAGCTTCCGGTACGGGATGCGCAGCCGTGCTGAGGGCACGTGGGAGACGAACGGCTCGATGCTGGCCCAGTCGACGATGGCGCCCGCACCCCCGTGCTGACCCAGTCGCCCGGGGAGGATGCGGCGCAGCACGCCCCGCGTGGTCGGATCGACGCCCACCACCTCCCAACCCCCGTCGACCCGTGACAGCTCGATCTCGTTGGCGCGGATGAGCCGCCCGCCCACGAGGTTGATCAGGTGGCGGGCCTTCAAGTCACGGGCCAGGAGGACCTCGCCGGGTCGGCGCTCGAAGCGGCGTAGGTCGACGCGGGCCCCGTCGAAGACGACGGCTCGCCCCGGATCCATGGCGGAGATCTTGCGCGTCGGCACGAAGAGGTCGCGGCCGCCGATGGAGACGACGAGCCCGACGACCGGCGGATGCGGGCTGTCGCCGAGACGGACGATCAGGTCCTCGACCCGGCCGAGGCGGTCGCCACTGGTGTCGACGAGCGGGCGGTTCACGATGCCCGAGAGATGGATCAGCTCTGGCATCGCGGTCGGCGTGGACGCGGCCTGAACGTTCACGGCGAGACGGCCTCGCTGTCGCGGCGCAGGATGAGGTGGCGAGCCCGGCGGTCCGGGCGGTCGGTCATCTGGTGGTCGGCATGGGACAGCGCCTCGACGAGCAGACGGGCCACGTGCTCGTCGGCCGCGGAGTAGTAGGCGAACGTCCCCTGGCGGCGCACGTGCACCAGCTTGGCCCAGCGCAGCCTCGAGAGGTGTTGGGAGACCGCGGTTGGCGAGGCCCCGACCAGCTCGGCCAGGCGCGAGACCGACGATTCGCCCTGCAACAACGCGCAAAGCAGCTTGACCCGCGTCGGGTCGGCCAGGACGCGGAACAGGTCGCAGGCCACCTCGACCTGAGGCTCGGACGCCGTCGCAAGGTTCCGCATACCTTCGTACATGCGAAGGTAATCATACACCCGGGGGTTTGGACTCTGCCCAAAATCTGATATCGTTTTTATATCACATTTTGGGAGGAGCACCCATGGCCACCACCGAGTCATCGACCCCGTCCGGACCGGTCGACATCCACCGAGCCCGGGTCGACATCACCCAGCGGCCCGCGGCCGCCCTCAGCGGCTGGCTCGCGGTGGTCGTGCTCGCAGCCTGCGTCGCCGGGATGGTGGTGGCCGGCCAGCACGCCAAGTCGCTGATCTGGATTCCCATCGTCGTGTTCGTCATCGTCGCCATTTCGCTCGTCGTCGTTCCGCCGGGCATGACGTCGGTCGTCCAGTTCTTCGGTCGCTACGTCGGCACCGTCTCGAGGCCGGGCTTCTGGTGGGTGTTGCCGTTCACCATCCGGCGCCGGGTCAGCGTCCGGGTGCGCAACTTCGAGACGGGCCACCTGAAGGTCAACGACGCCGACGGCAACCCCGTCGAGATCGCGGCCATCGTGGTCTGGCAGGTCGTCGACACGGCCCGTTCGACCTACGCCGTGGAGGACTCGGCGAACTTCGTCTCCGTACAGGCCGAGTCCGCGCTGCGACACGTGGCGACGACTCACCCCTACGACGACACCACCGGGACGGGGACGTCGCTCCGAGGTTCGACCGACCTCGTGGCCGTCGAGCTGGCGCGCGAGGTTTCGGCCCGGGTCAGCGTCGCCGGTGTCGAGATCGTCGAGGTCCGCATCTCCCACCTCGCCTACGCGCAGGAGATCGCGCAGGCCATGCTCCGGCGCCAGCAGGCCAACGCTGTCGTCTCGGCCCGCACCCGCATCGTCGAAGGCGCGGTCGGCATGGTCGAGTTGGCACTGAACCGCCTCAGCGAGGGCGGTGTCGTCTCGCTCGACGAGGAGCGGACGGCGAGCATGGTGAGCAACCTCATGGTGGTGCTCTGCGCCGACCAACCGGTTTCACCCATCGTGAACACGGGCTCGCTCTATACGTGAGCGAGCGACGCCAGGTCCTACTCCGGGTCGACCCGGCGGTCCATGACGCGCTCGCCCGATGGGCCGCCGACGAGCTCCGCAGCCTCAACGCGCAGATCGAGATCCTGCTTCGCCGCGCGCTGACCGAGGCGGGACGGATGCCGAAGCAGGCGGCACCGCTTCCTCGGCGGGGGCGTCCGCCGGCCGGAGGGGAGCGGTGAACGGGCGCCGGGATGTGTGGGCCACCCACCGGCGCCCAGGGCAACGGCTACGGCGCTGAGCAGGCGATCAGCCCAGAGCCGACGTCGTCAGGGCTACGGTCGCTGCGTCGGAGTCGTTCCTGATCGAAGAGGTGATCGATGGCGGAACCTGAAATCGCTGGCCCGCCGTCGATCCATGTCCAGACGACGGAGCACCGCCTGACCCAGGACGAGGTCGTTCCAGTCGTCTACCGGCAGGTTCTTCACCGTTGGCAGAACTGGTGCCTTCCGGTCGCGGGCATCTGCTTGGTCATTGCGGGTGTGGCTGTTCTGGTGCTCCATTCCGCAAACGAGGTCGCCTGGGTCGTGATGCTGACGTTAGGCCTTGTTCTCCTGCTGATCTTCTTCGCACTTGTTCCGCTGACACCAAAGCGAATCTGGAAGCGAGTGCAGAAGCAGTTCGAGGTACGGACGCTCGAGATTTCGGAAGAGGGGATCGCCCGACATACGGCTCTCAACGACACCATGATGAGGTGGCCGATGTTCTCAGACGTCAAGCTTCGAAACGATCTGTATCTGCTCGTTGTCGGGAAGGGTCCGGGGTGCTTCATGATTCCGAAGCGAGCGTTCACCTCGGAGGCTGATGAATCGACGTTTCGTGAGCTGGCGGAGCGATCGACGCTGGCGCATTCCGGTCCGGAGGATTCCGCCGGCGACGGCTGACGCCGGCTACGAGCCGGCAGCCGACCACCACTGCTCCATGAAGGGGAGCAGTTCGCGACTCACCAGCTCGATCCGGGGACCGACGGCACCGCGGTGGTACGCCCAGATGGCGGCACCGTCGTCTCGGGCCCCCGCGGCCTCGAGCGAATAGCCCCGCTCCTCCAGGAGCGACGAGTCCGCCGCGAGGTCGTCGGACCAGTAGCCGAGGTGATGGATCCCCGATCCGGCCACTGGCGTCCATAGCGTGCCGGGAATCGTCTCTATCACCTCGACTCGGGGAACGGTGACCGAGTACGTGAACCGCAGGTCGATGGCCCGCTCGACCGTCCGATCATCCTCGGACAGCCGCACCGGGGTCGAGAGCGAGAGCGGCGATGCGAACTCGTAGCCGAAGAGTGCCGACAGGTCGGCCAGGGTCGCGTCGAAGTCGTCGACCACGATGCCGGCGTGGTACTGGTCGGACGCTCTCACGACTCGGATACTCTCACGGCGCCTCGATCACGACGCGGATCGCTCCCGACGACCGATCCGACGCCACCTCGAACGCGCGCGCCGCGTCCTCGAGCGGGAAGCGGTGCGTGATCAGCGTGCGTGCCACCTCGGGCTCGTCGGCCAGCATCGCCGCCGCCTCCTCCATTTCGCGCCCGCCATCGTGCGCGCAGTAGCCGAGTGAGGGGATCACGCGCGCCTCGCGGTGGAACAGGGGAAGCCAGTCGAGCTGGACCGGGCCGAAGTGCACGCCGAGCACGACGATGGTCCCGCCGGGCGCGACGAGCTCGCCGGCGCGGGCCAGGCTGGCTTCGCTGCCCGCGGCCTCCACGACGACGTCGTAGAGGCCCTCGGGGCCGACCTTGGCGCCGAGTCGCTCGCTCGCCTCGCGCTGGTGCCGATGGCGTGCCTCGACCGCGACGTCCTCAGCGCCGAGCCGGTGCGCACCGGCCGCCGCCATCAACCCGAGCGCTCCGGCGCCGACGACCGCCACTCGCTTCCCCGGACCCGTACCGGCGAGCCGGAGCGCATGCCACGAGACCGAGGCCGGCTCGACCAGCGGTGCATCCGCGGGGTCGAGTCCCGTCGGGACGGGAACCAGCCGGGCCGGCGGAGCGCGGAACTGCTCGGCCATTCCGCCGTCGGCCGTGACGCCGAGCGCCCGCTGCGGGTGCGTCGGGCAGAGGTTGTACGCCCCACGACGGCACTGGTCGCACTCCATGCACCCGTAGATCGCCTCGACCACGACGGGCGTGCCGTCCTCGCGGAACCCGCACAGCTCGTGGCCCAGGATGCGGCGGAAGCCGAGCCGGATGTAATTGAGGTCGGAGGCGCACACGCTCATCGCCCTCATGTCGAGCAGCTCGCCCGTGCCCGGTGGCTCGTCGAGCTCGACCACGCTCACCCCACCCTCGACGGCCCGCACTGCCTTCACGAGAAGAACCTACGCGCTGGCGCCGGGGCCGCGCAGGGCGGCGCACACACCGCCGTCGACCAGGACGTCGACGCCGCTCATGAAGCTGGCCTCGTCCGAGAGGAGGAACGCGACGACCGCGGCCAGCTCGTCGGCCCGGCCCTCGCGCCCGAGCGGCGTGCGCCCGACCATCATCGCCATCGTCGCGTGCTCGGCCGCCTCCTGGCGACCCTGCGGCGTGTCGATGATGCCGGGGGAGACCGAACAGATGCGGGCTCCGGCCGGGCCGAGGCGCACCGCCTCGTGCTCGACGAGGCGCCGGACGCCGCGCTTGGCCCAGACATAGGCCATGCCGGGGTCTTCGACCGTGGGGCCGAGCGCATCGCGGACGCGCTCGAGCAAGAGGGGGTGGAGCGGCTCGTCGACGGCCGCGTCCGCTCCGGGGTGCGGTTCGCCGAACCCGAGGGTCGCTGCCATCGAAGCGAAGCAGACGATCGACGTCCCGCTCGCAGCGAGCGGGCGGAGCTCCTGGAGCAGGCTCGCCGTGCCGACGAGGTCGACGGCGAAGATGCGGCGCCAGTCGGCCATGGTCGGGGAGATCCCGGCCGCGTGCGCGACCGCCCGCAGTGTCCCGAGCTCCGCCACTCGACCAGCGAGGGTCTCCAACCCGGCCTGGTCGGTGACGTCGAGGACCCACGGCTCGACGATGGCCGCCGACCCGGACGATGCGAGCCTGGAGGACGTCTCGCGCGCGGATTCGCCGTCGACGTCGACCAGGAGCAGCCGGTCGACCATGGACGCCATGCGCTCGGCGCAGGCCAGACCCATGCCCCGCCCCGCGCCGGTCGCGATCCCGACTGTGGTCATCGGACGCGCCCCGGATCGAAGACCCGGCTGGTGGCGAGGACGCACAGACGGTCCCCGTTGCCCGCGTCACGCACCTCCACCCGGCCGAGCCCGTCCAAGACCTGCGCTCGCGCCACCACCGGCCCAACGCGGGCCGGCTGGAGGTAGCGCAGGCCGAGCGACGACATGGTGGCGCCAGGCGTCAAAGAGAGCGCCGCCTCCTCGGCCGCGAGCGCGATGAGCCCGCCGTTGAGGGTGTTCGACGAGTTGAGCGCCCCCTCGGACCGGTTCAGAGTGGCCACACCCGGCTCGTTGCGTTGGCACCCCGCGTGCTCGGCGAAGGGCGTGCGAAGGCGTGTCCCCGCCGGGACGACGAGGTCGACGCTGAGCCGGGGCGGCAGTCGCACGTTCGGGTCCCGGGCCGCCATGAACGACCCGGCGGCGAGGGCGAACGGCTCACCGTCCTCGCCGCTGAAGTCGACCGTCGCCACGAAGACCGACCGACCGGCTTTGACCGCCCGGCCGATGCCGCGGACCGTGCCGGACGTGGGCGCCGGACGGTAGAGGTGCACGTCGAGCTCCAGCGTCACGGGCACCCTCGGGCCGATCACGTCGGCGGCCAGCAGCCCCGCGACGGTGTCGGCCCAGGCGACCAGGATCGACGTCCGCAGGTGAGTGGTGCCCGGCACATGCATCTCGGGGACCACCTGACCCGAGCCGTGCAGCTCGTCGCCGGCGCGGGTGACTCCCCATCCGAGAGCTTGGAGCACGTGGCTCCTCGCGCTGGGTCCAGGCGGAGCGTCCTCGGCGGCGTCGATGTCCCCGATCTGGTTGAGCGGGTCGACCGCGTCCGCACGTGACGTCACGGCGGCTCAGGGTAACCGTCGTCGACATCGACGTCACAATTCGGCGCTGCATAGACTCGCCGCGACCTCCAGCGACCTCCATCGGGAGGGCGGACAGCGCACGCTGAATCCCGCGCAGGGGCGACAGACCGAAGGAAGAGAGAAGGGAATTGTCATGGGGGCGCGAACATTTCCTGACGGGTTCCTGTGGGGTGCCGCGACCGCCGGGCACCAGGTGGAGGGTGGGAACGTCAACGCGGACATCTGGCCCCTCGAATGGGCACCGGACTCCGTCTTCAACGAGCCCTCGGGCGACGCCTGCGACCACTACCACCGCTACCGCGAGGACATCTCGTCCCTGCGGGATCTCGGGCTGAACGCCTACCGGTTCTCCTTGGAGTGGTCGCGCATTGAGCCTGAACCCGGCTACTTCTCTCGGGCGGCCCTCGACCACTACCGCCGGGTGGCGGGTGCCTGCCTCGAGCTGGGAGTCACGCCGGTCGTGACCTACAACCACTTCACGCTGCCGCGCTGGATGGCGGGGGACGGGGGCTGGTTCGACGACCGCGCACCGGAGCGCTTCGCGCGGTTCGCCGCTCGGGCGACCGAGCACCTGGGCGATCTCCTCTCGTGGGTCTGCACCCTCAACGAGCCCAACGTGCTGGCGATGTTGCACACCAGTGGGGTCCTGCCGATGGGTGCGGGCGATCGTGGCCCCGAGCCAGCGCCGGCCGCGTCCGCGACGGCGGGACTCGGGGGTTTCGACCCGTCCCGCTACCGCATGGGGCTCATGGGCGCCGACGTGGGGCGCATGGCGGCGGCCCACCGGCTGGCGGTCGAAGAGATCAAGTCAGGCCCGGGCTCGCAACGGGTGGGCTGGACGCTCGCGCTGGTCGACTTCCAACCGGCCGAAGGCGGCGAGGAGCGGTTCGCCGAAGCACGGCGGATCGGGCAGACGGACTGGCTGGCCGTGTCGAGCGAGGACGACTTCGTCGGCGTGCAGACCTACTCGCGCAACCGCATCGGACCGGACGGACAGGTCCCAGCCCCCGAGGGGGCGCCCGTCATGCAGACGGGCTGGGAGGTGTACCCGGCCGCACTCGGGCACACGGTGCGACTCGCGGCCGAGCACGCCCGCGTGCCGGTGCTCGTGACCGAGAACGGTATGGCAACCGACGACGACGAGGCCCGTGTGGCCTACACGCGCGCCGCCCTGGACGGCCTGGCCGGATGTTTGGACGACGGCATCGACGTGCGGGGTTACCTGCACTGGACCCTGCTCGACAACTTCGAGTGGACCTCGGGCTTCTCCAAGACGTTCGGGCTCATCGCGGTCGACCGCGACACCTTCGCCCGAACCGTGAAACCCTCGGCGCGCTGGCTCGGCCGGGTCGCCCGCCAGAACGCGCTCGAGACCTGAGCATGCCCGCCGCCGATCGCGAACCCTCGGCGTTCGCCGCCGCCGTTGCGGCGGTTCGGGCGGGTAGCCCTCCCGAAGAGACCGCAAGCAACCTGTACGAGCGCCTCGACGACGGCGAGCGGTTGTGGTTGCTCGACGGCGATCGGGACTTCTGGGAGGGCCTCCGCTCCATGCAGGCGGGGGGCTACAACCGCGTGCCGTATGTACACGGGGCGGTCGAGCGCCTCGGCATCCCGGGGACGCGGTTCGTGGACGGGCCGCGCGGGTGCGTGGCCGGCCACGGCACCTGCTTCCCGGTCTCCATGGCGCGCGGCGCCACCTGGGATGTCGACCTCGAGGAGCGCGTCGGGAACGTGATCGGGCGCGAGGTCCGGGCCCAGACCGGAAACTTCTTCGGCGGCGTGTGCATCAACCTGCCTCGCCATCCGGCCTGGGGCCGGGCCCAGGAGACGTACGGCGACGACCCACATCACCTGGGCGAGATGGGCGCGGCGCTCGTCCGTGGCGTCCAGCGCTGGGCCATGGCCTGCGCCAAGCACTACGCGCTGAACTCCATGGAGAACGCCCGGTTCACCGTGGACGTCACCGTCGACGACGCCGTTCTCCACGATGTCTATCTCCCGCACTTCAAGCGGGCGGCGGACGAGGGCGTCGCCGCCGTCATGGGCGCGTACAACTCGGTCAACGGCGAGTGGTGCGGGCAGAACACCTACCTCCTCACGACCGTGCTGCGTGACCTGTGGGCCTGGGACGGCATCACCGTCACCGACTTCATCTGGGGCATGCGCGACGGCGCCGCAGCGCTCAACGCCGGGATGGACCTGGAGGAGCCCCTGCGCCAGCAGCGGGCCCAGCACCTGCGCCACCAGATCGACGAAGGCGAGAGCTCCTGGGCCATGGTCGAGCGGGCCGGGCTGAGGCTGCTCGCGGCGCAGCTGCGCTCCTATGCCGGACGTCTCCCGGACGACCCCGCACCCGATGTGATGGCAAACGAAGAGGCACGTGCGCTGGCGCGCACCGTCGCGGCACGTTCCATCGTCCTGCTGAAGAACGAACCGGTCGGCGGCCGGCCCGTGCTCCCACTCGACCCTGCTTCGCTCCGGTCGATCGCGGTGATCGGACGGCTCGCCTCCGTGGCGAACACGGGTGACCACGGCTCCTCGGACGTGCACCCCCCCTCGGTCGTCACCCCCCTCGAGGGCGTCAAGGCGGCGCTCCCCGATGCGAACGTCGCCGTGGTCGAGGGCGACGACCTCGAGGCCGCGGCCGCCGCGGCCGCATCGGCGGACGTCGCACTGGTCGTGGTGGGCTACGACGCGGCCGACGAGGGCGAGTACATCGGACCCGACGTCGCGAGCCGACCGGAGTTGTTGGCGACGTTCCCGCCGATCCCCGACGCCGAGATCGAGGCCCTGACCTCAGCATTCGCCTCGGATTCCGCCGGCGTCAGCACCGGCGGGGACCGCGCGTCACTGACCCTGCGCGGCTCCGACGAGGAGCTCGTACGGGTCGTGGTCGCGGCGAACCCGCGGACCGTGGTGGCGATCGTCGCGGCGGGCGCGGTGCTCACCGAGTCGTGGCGACATGAGGTTCCTGCCGTGCTGATGCTCGTGGTACGCCGGCATGGAAGGCGGCCACGCCCTGGCCGACGTGCTCACGGGCGCCCACAACCCCACGGGGCGGCTGCCCTTCTCCATCCCCACCTCCGAGGAGCACCTGCCGCCGTTCGATCGCAACGCCACCGCGGTCACCTACGACCGGTACCACGGGCAGCGGCTCCTCGACCGGCTCGGCGTGACGCCGGCCTTCCCGCACGGGTTCGGCCTCTCCTACACGACGTTCGAGATCGCCAGCGCGTCCGTCCGCCACCTGAAGAGCGACGCCGCCGTGCTGGACGTGACCGTCGCCAACACGGGGGAGCGCGACGGCGCCCACGTCGTCCAGATCTACGGCCATGTCTCGTCGGGACCGTACGCGGGGGAGCTCTCCTTTGCGGGTTCGCCCCCGTGTCCGTACCCGCCGGTACGACAGCGGTCGTGGACGTGGAGGTGTCGCTCACCGCCCTCGCGTCGTGGGACCCATCGCTCCAGACTCGGGTGCCACCGGCGGCACCCGATGTCGTACTCGAGGTCGGTGCCCACGCGCACGACCCGGTCGCGGTCACTGTGCCGCTCGCGAATCCCGCCTGACAGATACCCGCCGTCACCGCGCGACCAGTACCGGATCAGGCGACCTTTCAGCAGTTCGTCGATGCGAGTGGCCGGGTCTGTCCGGTCCCCGTTTCAGGTCTCTGCGACGTCTTGCAGGATACGGTCCTGACGGGCGATGGTCTTCCGGTGGCTCGTTCCGGTAAGCGCCAACTCAGCCCGAGCACAGACAGACCGTGTCTAAGATCCACCGCGCCTCAACTTCACAGATCGGCCCTGTGCGAATACTCCTCGTATCCGACCTTCACTATTCCTTGCCCCAGCTCGACTGGCTCGTAGCCGCCGGTCCGGCATTCGACCTCGTCGTCGTGGCGGGAGACAGCCTCAGCATCCGCTCAGCCGTCCCGCTGGACGCGCAGAGCGTCGTCATCCTCCGCTATCTTTCCCTCCTCCACTCGGGAGGCCGGGTGGCCGTGTGCTCAGGCAACCATGACCTCACCGGTCCGGACGAGGAGGGGGAGCAGACTGCACTCTGGCTGGCCGAGGCCAGGGCTGCCGGTATCCCGACCGACGGTGGTTCGCTGACGGTCGGCGACACCCTCGTCACCGTCTGCCCCTGGTGGGACGGTCCGGTCGCCAAGCAAGCCGTCGCGGCCCAGCTGGCCGATGATGCGTCCCGTCGCGGCTCTCGGTGGGTGTGGGTCTATCACTGGCCGCCGCTTGGCTCACGGACCTGCTGGACTGGTCGGCGAGACTACGGTGACGCCGACCTCGGAGCATGGATCGACGAGTACCGGCCCGATGCCGTGCTTACCGGCCACGTGCATGAGTCACCCTTCAAGCCCGACGGCTCGTGGGCGGACCGTGTCGGTGATACCTGGGTTTTCAACGCCGGACATCAGATCGGCCGGGTGCCCGCTCGCGTCGAAGTCGACTTCACCGAGGGCCGTGCCACATGGGTGTCGCTCCTCGGCACAGAGGAACTGGACCTCTTTGCCACCGCGGCTCCGGAACGAACTGTCTTCTGACGCCTTGACCTGATCGGATCAGGCTCGCTGATCTGATCGGATCTGTCTCTCAGGAACGAGCTTCCGCTCAGTAGTCCGGGTGAGGGTCACGTGCCGAACCGGGTTGAGCGGCCGGTTGTTGGCGCTGCGTCAACTGGGTGAGGACGTCGGACACCATTGAGAGGCCCGGCGCGTCGCCGTACTGGTACTTCAAGTCTGCCAAGTACGAGGTGACGAAGTTGAGTCGCTCGGCCAGGCCGATGGCGACCAACCCCAAGACCGCCGGGTCTCCGAGCAGCGCCTGGCCATCGGCGGCATATCTCAGGCGGCTCGGCTCGGTGGCTTCGACCGTTGCCCCGTGGTGGGTGCCCAAGAGAACCGACATCTCGCCCACGATCGCCCCCGGTTGCGTGATGGTGTTGACCGTGATGTCGCCCTTGCGCACCTGCAAAGCGCCCGAGACCAACACCCAGATGGCGCCACCCGTGCCACGTTCGTCCACGACGGGCTGGCCGATGTCGAGTTCGATTTCAGGCAGGTGCGCCGAGAGGGCCAGCATGTTCGTCACGACGGAAATCGTAGTGCTGGACCCATCACCGTGAGGACTCGACGTCGCACGCGCAACGTGCCGATACCGAACGAGTTCGGTGACGCAACACGGAGCGGAGGCCTCGCTGCTTCATGCCATCGAATTCCGCCGTCGGGGGATCCCAGGCCGTCGCGTCTCCGAACGAAGTTCGGCGCCGGGGGGTGGCTATGCGAGCGCACACTCGTGTGTGCGCGTCCCGGGCCCCTGGTCGATCCGTGTACCGTCGGGCATCCTGACCTCGGCGGTCGTGCCCGGCGGGACGCCGACGGTGAGCCGGAACGTCCCGTTCCCGCTGCGCCAGGACGACTCGATCCGCCCGTACGGGGAATCGTGTACCGCCTCGGTCCAGCTCAGCCCGCCGCCGGGGCGAGGCTCGACCCGGAAGTGCCGGTAGCCGGGATACTCGTCGAGGAGCTGAATCCCGGCCACGTAGCGGTGTAGGAACGACACGACCGCACCCTTGCTGTAGTGGTTGAGCGACGCGTGCGGCACGCCGTCGGCGTCGATCCCCTCCCAACTCTCCCAGACCGTGGTGGCGCCGCGCTCGACCATGTACAGCCACGACGGCGGCGTGTCCTGCGCCAGGAGCTCGTAGGCCACGTCGAGGTGACCGGTGTCGGCCAGGACCGGCAACAGGAAGGGCGTGGCCAGGAACCCGGTGCCGAGGTGGGTGCCGGCGTCGCGGACCAGCTCCACCAGGCGCTCCGCCGTCTGCACGCGCAACCTGTCGGGTACGAGGTCGTAGGCGAGCGCGCGGACGTGGTTGGCCTGGGTGTCGGGAGTCAGCGAGCCGTCCGGACCAACGAACTCCTTTCGATACGCGTCGAGGGCGTTGGCCGCCAGCACCTCGAAGCGGTCCGCCTCGCCGTCATGACCGAGCATGCGCCCGATCCGCGCCGCCAGCCCGGCCGAGCGGTGCAGGAACGCGGTGCCGACCGAGCCGTGGTCCTTCGTCCTGTGTTCGTGCTCCACCACGCCGGGCTCGAGCCACTCGCCCCAGTGGTACCCGCCGTCCCACAGGTACTGCTCGTGCGGCGCGGGCTCGGGCCGGGCGGCGGCCCGCTCGGGGTGGCGCTGCGTGCGCGCCGTCTCGGCCGCGAAATCGACCCAGGCCACCATGTGCGGCCAGAGCTCGGCGAGGACGGCGCTGTCGCCGTAGGCCCGCCACATCTCCCAGGGGACGATCACGATGGCATCCCCCCATCCCGACGACCCCTGCATGCTGCGCCAGAACCCACGCGAAAGGTCGCGGAACCGCAAGGGGTCCGGCACGTAGTTCGTCACACAGCCGTCCTCGAGCTGCTCGGCGGCCAGGTCGCGCAGCCACTTGAGGGAGAAGCCGGCAACGTCATAGAGGAAGGCCGCAGTCGGGATGAACAGCTGCCAGTCGCCGGTCCAGCCCGCCCGTTCGCGCTGGGGGCAGTCGGTGGGGATCTCGCACGCGTTGTCGCGGAACGACCACTCCGTGATGTCGTGCAACGCGTTGATCCGCTCGTCGCTGCAGCGGAACCACCCGGTGTGCCGGAGGTCGGTGTGCACCACCACTCCGGTGACGTCGTCGACCGTCAGCGGCCCGCGGTGGCCTTCGATCCGGGCGAACTGGAAGCCGTGGGTGGTGTGCCGGGGCTCGAACACCTCGTCCGGCGTACCGGCCGCGATCACGTGATCGATCATGCCGACCGACGTCGGTGCGCCGGGGAGATCGAACGTCGGATTGAGATGGTCCTGCGTCACGTCGCCGTCGGGGTCGACCACCTCGCCGTGGACGACGGTCACTTCGGTGCCCTCCGGACCGAGATCGCTGAGTCGCAGCCATCCGTTGATGTTCTGGCCCAGGTCGACCACGTGGCGGTCGGTGGACAGGCGGGCGACCGAGACCGGCCGCAGCTCCTGCACCCGGCGCGTCGGTGGCGCCGGCGAGCAGGCCAGGTTGGCGTAGCCGTAAGCGGCGACCGTGACGGCTTTCCATGCGACGGCCTCGGCCCGGTGATCCTCGCGTTGGCCCGCCATGAGGTCGGCATGGCGGAGGGGCCCGGTCGCCGACTCCCATCCTTCGTCCGTCGTCACGACGCTGCCGTCCGCGTGGAGCTGGCCCAGGAAGGCGAGGGTGGTGCCGTAGCCGTCGGAAGCTTGGAAGAAGCCGGTGCGGCCGCGCCACCACCCGTCGCTCAGGACGACCTCCCACCGGTTCTCGCCCTCGACCAGCAGGTCGCACACGTCATAGGTCTGCACGTGCAGGGTGGTGGGGTAGCTCGTGAAGCCGGGGGCGAGCTCGACGTCTCCGACGCGGCGGCCGTTCAGGAAGGTCTCGTAGACGCCGTGCGCGGTGGCGTAGAGCCGCGCGCCGGCGGGAGCCGAAGGGAGCTCGAACGTCCGGCGCAGGACGTGCGCGGACCGCTCGGTCTCGTACGGCTCGATCCAGCGGGCGAGCCATTCGGACGCACTGAGCAGACCCGTCTCGAACCAGGCCGGCTCCGACCACGGGCTCTCGCCGGCGTCGGTCCAGACCTTCACCCGCCACTGCACCCGCCGGCGTGAGGGCGCCGGCTCGCCCGGCCAGGGAACCAGCACGGAGTCGTCGGACTCCGTGCGGCCGAGATCCTCTCCATTCACCTCGAGGGCGAAGGCGACCTGGCGGCTGGTGCCGTCCGGCAGCTGCCAGGACAGCCGCGGCCGGGGCTCCCCGAGGCCGAGGACGGCGCGGCCGAGGTGCTCGGCCCGCAGGTGGGTGGGTGCGGCCATGTTGCTCCTTCCAGGTCGTTCCCGGTCACTGCCGGTTGCGGCGGGTCGCATCCGTCTGGCACGGGACCCGCCTTCTCGGCAAAGCTTTGCAGCAACGCCGCCGGCTCCGCCGGTCCGCTCGTTCGTCCGGCTGCTCCCCGCCCGCACTACGGTGCCGGGCTGCACGCAACGGCGTGGCCTCGACGGGATCAGCGTCATGGCACGAAGCACGAGATCAACGAAGCACGAGATCAACGAACCACGAGATCAGGGGAGGACGATGGCCGACGTCGAAGCCTTGTTGGGAGCGCTCACGCTCGAGGAGAAGGCGGCGCTGACCGCCGGCGAGGGCATGTTCGACACCCCCGCGGTCGAGCGCCTGGGGCTCCCGAGCATCCAGGTCACCGACGGTCCGAGCGGCGCCCGGGGGCTCAGCTACCCGGGCCTCGGCGGTCCCGCATCGACGTGCATCCCGTGCGGCTCGGCCATCGGCGCGACGTGGGACCCGGCCGTGGCCGAGGGGCTGGGCGCGCTCGTGGCCCGGGACGCGCTCGACCGGGGGTGCCGGGGCCTGCTCGCGCCGACGGTGAACCTGCACCGTTCGCCGCTGGCCGGGCGCAATTTCGAGTGCTACTCCGAAGACCCGCTCCTATCCGGCAAGCTGGCGGCGGGCTACGTGCGCGGCGTCCAGTCCGAAGGTGTGTTCGCCACCGTGAAGCACTTCGTGTGCAACGACGCCGAATTCGAGCGGTTCACGATGAGCTCGGAGGTCGACCTGCGCACGATGCGCGAGTTGTATCTGGTCCCGTTCGAGATCGCGGTCAAAGAAGGCGGCGCGCTGGCAGTCATGTCCTCGTACAACCGGGTCAACGGTCGCTGGGTGACCCAGCAGCCCGAGCTCCTCATGGAGATCCTCCGCGAGGAGTGGGGGTTCGAGGGGCTGGTGATGACGGACTGGTTCGCCACGGTCGACACCGAGGCATCGCTGCAGGCGGGCCTCGACCTCGAGATGCCCGGTCCAGGCCGTGGCTTCGGCGCGGCGCTCCTGACCGCGGTGCAGGAGGGACGCGTCGCCGAGGGCGACCTCGACGCGGCACTGCGCCGGCTGCTCGGCGGGTACGACCGCATCGGGGCGCTCGACGGCCCTCCGCCGCCGGTGAACCCGCGACCGCCAGGTCCCGACGACACGGCCTTGCTTCGGCGGGCGGCCGCCGACGCCATCGTGCTGCTGCGCAACGACGGCGTGTTACCCCTCGACCCCGCGCTGTTGCGACGGGTGGCGGTGCTCGGTCCGCGCGCCGCCGATCCGTGCCTCGGGGGCGGGGGGTCGGCGCGGGTCATCCCGCACAAGGTGGTCGGCCCGCTGGCCGAGCTCCGCGCCGCCTTCGGCGAGGACGTCGAGGTCGTCCACGAACGGGGCTGCGACGCGGATCGCTCGCCGCGCGTCGTGGGTGGTCCGGTGCTGCACGCACCGAACGGTTTCGAGGCCACCGTCCACGTCGGGCCCGGTCTGACCGGCGAGGTGTTCGGTCAGAAGCGTCTCGACCAGCTCCGGGTCTTCGTGTTCAGCAGCGGGGCTCAGGAGTACCCCGACGGCCCGTGGTCCATGCGGGTCCAAGGGCACACTCGTGCCCGAGGAGGACGGCGTGTTCCAGCTCGCGCTGGCCCAGGCCGGCCGGGCCCGTGTGTTCGCCGACGGGGACCTCGTGCTCGACGGCGTCACCGAGCCACCACCCCCCGGGGGGACCGACTTCTTCGGCATGGCGAGCCAGGACCTGTTCTCGGCGGAGCGAACATTGACCAAGGGCCGGCCGGTCGACCTGGTGGTCGAGTTCGACTCGGGCGAGAGCCCCTCCGGAGGCTTCCGGGTGGGTTTCCGCACGATCGACGGCGACACGCTGATGGAGCGCGCCGTGACGGCGGCGGCCGGCGCCGACGCGGCGGTGCTCGTGGTGGGCACGAGCGAGGAGTGGGAGACCGAGGGCAATGACCGTGCCTTCTTCGAGCTGCCCTTACGCCAGCGGGAGCTCATCGAAAAGGTGGCTGCGGCGAACGCCCGCACGGTCGTGATCGTCAACGCCGCAGCTCCGGTGGACATGACCTGGGCCGACGAGGTGGCCGCGGTCCTGCAGAGCTCGTTCGGAGGCGAGGAGATGGCCGGCGCGGTGGCCGACGTGGTGACGGGGCGGTCGGAACCGGGCGGCCGGCTGCCCACGACGATCCCGAAACGCATTGAGCACAACCCGTCGTACGACAACTTCCCGGGCGAGGGAGGCGAATTGCGCTATGGCGAAGGCGTGTTCATGGGCTACCGCGGCTACGAGCACCGGGGCATCGAGCCCTGCTTTCCCTTCGGCCACGGGCTGAGCTACACCACCTTCGCGTTCGGAGAGCCGTCGGTGTCCGCCGCCGAGCTGGGGCCGGGCGAGACCCTCACCGTGTCGGTAGGGGTCACCAACACAGGGACGCGGGCGGGGAGCGAGGTCGTGCAGTGCTACGTGGCGCCGGTGTCGCCGCGCCTGGCCCGGCCGCCCAAGGAGCTCAAGGCCTTCGCGAAGGTCCGGCTCGAGGCGGGGGAGACCCGGGTGGTCGAGCTGGTGCTCGACGAGCGCGCCTTCTCCTGCTGGGACCCCGGTGATCCCGACTGGGAGAGGATCGTGCCGCCCGGCGCGCCGGACTTCTTCGGCCGCCGCGTCAAAGGCGCCCCCCGCCAAGCGGGTTGGCGCGTAGACCCGGGCGACTACGACGTGCTGGTCGGCCGTTCGTCGGTTGAGATCACCGCGAAGGTTCGCGTGCGTTGCGCGGGCGGCGCCGGCGGCGAGGAAGCCGGGCGAGGGTCGTGAGCCCCGGCAGAGAGCGGCTCCGGGTCGTCCAGTGGGCAACGGGCAACATCGGGCTGCGCTCGCTGCAGGCCGTGATAGAGCACCCGGACCTTGAGCTGGTGGGCCTCTACGTGTACTCCGAGGCCAAGGAGGGGCGCGACGCCGGCGAGCTCTGCGGAGCCGAGCCGGTCGGGGTACGGGCGACCCGGAGCGTGGACGACATCGTGGCGCTGCGACCCGACTGCGTGCTCTACATGGGGGACCGCACCGACGTGGACCTCCTCTGCCGGCTGCTCGAATCGGGGGCGAACGTCGTGGCCACGCGCAGCGACCTGCATCACCCGCCCAGCATGGACCCCGCAGTGCGCGAGCGCCTGGAGGCGGCCTGCCGGGCCGGCGGTTCGTCGCTGCACAGCACGGGATCGAGCCCGGGCTTCATCACCGAGGCACTCCCCTTGGTGCTCGCCTCGCTCGAGCGCCGGCTGGACCTCCTGACGATTGAGGAGTACGCCGACATGTCGTCGCGCAACTCGCCGGAGATGCTCTTCGATCTCATGGGATTCGGCGCGTCGAAGGAAGCCTTCGATCCGGGTCCCCGGGCCCAATACGCCGGCGGGTCGTTCGCCGGCTCGCTCAACGTGCTGGCCGACGCGATCGGCTTGCCGCTCGACGGGGTCGAGGCGTCAGCCGAGGTCGCGCTGGCCCGTCACCGCGTGGAGATCGCCGCCGGCGCGGTGGAGGCCGGCACGGTCGCCGCTCAGCGCATGAACGTCACCGGGCGGCGCGGCGGTCGCCCGCTGCTGGAGTTCAGGGCCACGTGGTACGTGACGGCGGACCTCGATCCGGCCTGGGATCTTCGTGACACCGGCTGGCGCGTTCGAGTCGCGGGGGACCTGCCCCTCGATGTCGAGATCCACTTCCCCGTGCCAGACGAGGAGTGGGGTGCCACCTCACCCAACGTGACCGCCCATCGTCCGGTCAACGCGGTCCGCGACGTCTGCGCCGCGAAGCCGGGGATCCTCACCATCGCCGATCTGCCCAACATGTTGGCCAGGCTGAGGTGACGTCGGTCGGGGTCGTCGTGGGCAACCCCAAGCCCGGCTCCCGCACTCTGCGCGTGGCCGAGGCGGTCGCGGACGCCGCGGCCATCGCGGCGGGGCTGGAGGGCGCTGACCGCACGGTGGTCGACCTGGCGACGCTCGGGCCGGAGCTCTTCGATTGGTCGTCGGCGCGGGTTCGGTCAGCGGTGGATGCGGTGGCCGGCTGCGCGCTGGCCGTGGTGGCATCACCCACCTACAAGGCGACCTATACCGGGCTGCTCAAGGCCTTCCTCGACTGGTACCCGACAACCGGGCTCTCGGGCGTCGCCGTCGTGCCGGTCATGGTCGGCGCAGGCCAGCAGCACGCGCTGGCCGTCGAGGTGCACCTGCGGCCGGTCCTGGTCGAGATCGGCGCCACCCTCCCGACGCGGGGCCTCTACGTCACGGAGGGCCAGCTCGACGAGCTCGACGCGGTCGTCGGGGCGTGGGTGGAGGCCGAGGGCCCCCTGCTGCGGTCCGTGATCGGCGCGGGTCGCACGGGCCGCGGGACCTGAGTCAGCGACTCAGCGACTCAGCCACTCAGCGACTGAGCGACTCAGCGACTCAGCGGCCTTGCCAGACGGGCGGGCGCTTCTCGGCGAAGGACGCCGCGCCCTCGTGGGCGTCCTCGGAGTTGAACACCTGGTCGACCAGCTTCACCTGTTCGGGCCAGAGCTCGTCCTCGGAGTGACCCGGGGCCATGCGCAGCAGCTGCTTGGCCGCTTCGACGCCGAGCGGCGCGTTGGCCGCGATGGCGCGGGCCAGGACCATCGCCGCGGCGAGCGATCCGCCGGGCTCGGTCATACGCACGACGAGGCCGTGCTGCAATGCCACAGATGCCGTGATGGGCTCACCGGTCAGCGCCATCTCGGTCGCGACCGACTGCGGGAGCATTCGCGGCAGGCGCAGCAGCGCGCCGCCGCCGGGGAAGAGGCCGAAGCGCACCTCGGGCGAGCCGAAGCGGGCATCGCTCGCCGCCACGAGCAGGTCGGCCACGAGGGCGAGCTCCAGCCCACCCCCGAGGGCCACCCCCTCGATGGCGGCCACGAGCGGCTTGCGGCAGCGGTGGCGGAACAGCGAGTCCACTTTTGCCGGCAGGCCGTCGCGGGCGAAGGCCCTGAGGTCCATGCCGGCGCAGAAGGTCCCGCCGGCGCCAGTGAGCACCCCGACGCGGAGGTCGTCGTCGCCGTCGAGCCGCGCCAGCGCGGCAACCACACCGAGGGAGAGCGCGGAGTCGATGGCGTTCTTGACCCGCGGGCGGTTGAGGGTGACGACGAGGACAGGCCCGTCAGCCTCGCAGCGGACCGCGTCCTCGGGCGCGTGCGAGGTCACGAAAGGGCCGACGGAGCGGTGGCGGGTGTGGTGGACGTCAGCGGGCGCCGACGCCGACGCCGGCGGCCTCGTTGCGCCGGCGCCACTCGTCGCGCGACATGCGGGTCACGTCGACGTCGCGGGCGGCGGCCCGGAGCGCGCCCACGGTCGCCTGTTGGCGCGGGGTGTGGGCGAAGGGGTCCCAGCTGTAGAAGCGGCAGGCGTTCTCCCAGGTGATCTTGTTGATCTCCCGGTCGTCCGCCACGCCGGCCTCGACGAACTCCTTCCAGGCGAACTCGGGAGACTGGGGCCACGTCGTATCGGTGTGCGGATAGTCGCATTCCCACGCGATGTTGTCGATGCCGATTCGGTCGCGCAGCAGGAGACCCGAGGGATCGGTGATGTAGCAGGCCAGGATGTGATCGCGGAAGACCTCCGACGGCAGCTTCCCGCCGAAGTCGCTGTGCAGCCAGGCCTGGTTCTGGTAGTGGCGGTCGATGCGGTCGAAGTAGAAGGGGATCCAGCCGATCCCGCCTTCTGAGAGGGCGACCTTGAGGTCGGGGAAGCGGCGGAGCGTCGGGCCGAAGAGGAGGTCCTGGGCCGTGATGGCGCTGATCTGGCAGGCCAGCACCATGAGGTGGTCGACCGGCGCCTCCTCGGCACGCTGAATCACCGCGAATCCGGCGCCGATGTGCAGCGAGAGCACCATGTTCTCGTCCGAGAGGGCGGCGAGCATCGGATCCCAGTAGCCCGAGAGGAAGCTCGGGAAGCCTTGGACGTGCGGGGTCTCGAGGAAGCTGATGGACCGGCATCCCTTGCGTGCGATGCGCCGGACCTCCTTGACCGCGGCGTCGACGTCCCACATGGGAACGATCCCGAGCGGGATGAAACGGCCCGGGTAGGCCCCGCACCACTCGTCGATGGCCCAGTCGTTGTAGGCCTGGAGCATGACGAGCGCGATCTCCTTGTCGTGCGACTCGGCGAAGGTCCGGGCGTTCCACCCGGCCATGGTGGGGAAGCACATGGAGCCGAGCACGCCGTTCGCGTCCATGTCGCGCACCCGCTCGTGCACGTCGAAGCATCCCGGCCGCAGCTCGGTGTAGGTGCCGGGGTTGAAGCCCCACTCCTCCGGCGGCCAGCCGACGGTCGCCGCCATGCCGAACGAGGTCGACGTCTTCTCACCCTGGAACTCCCACTGGTCGACACCGCCCTCGTGGACCACCCTCGGCGCCTCGTCGGCCCATTTCTTCGGGACGTGGTGCTCGAACATGTCCGGGGGCTCGATCATGTGGTCGTCGATGCTGACCAGGATCATGTCCTCGAGGTTCATGAGTTGTCGCTCCTCTTCTCGGCGTGCCGCTTCGGGCTGCGCCGCGGTCGTGCCGTTCTCATCGCGTGAAGACCGGGAGGCTCTCCCAGCCGCGCACCGTCGACGTGCGGGCCTGGATGGTGTGCTCGGTGTCCACCTCCCAGTCGGGGAATCGCTTGAGCACCTCCTCCAGAGCGACCCGCCCCTCGAGCCGCGCCAGATGGGCGCCGAGGCAGAAGTGCAGGCTGTAGCCGAAGCTCATGTGGCGCTTGATGTCGCGGTGGATGTCGAAGGTGTCGGGATCTTCGAACTTGCGCTCGTCCCGGTTGGCCGACGCGTTGAGGACGACCATGACGTTGCCCGCTTCCACGGTGGTTCCGTGCATCTCGACGTCGGTGGTCACCAGGCGGGACTGTACGGGAGAGGGAGGTTCGAAGCGGAGGATCTCCTCGATGGCATTGGGGATCAGGCCCGGGTCGGCGGCCAGCTCCCGCCGTTGGTCCGGGTGCTCCGACAGAAGCTTGCCCGTCCAGCCGATGAGGCGCGCCGTGGTTTCGTTCCCGGCCCCCGAGAGGAGGGTGATGTAGCCCAGGATCTCCTCGCGGGTGAGCGTGCGCACGACCCCGTGCTCGTCGGTGAATTCCGCGTTGAGCAGCTCGGTCATGAGGTCGTCCGAGGGGTTCTCGGCCCGCCAGTCGACGTAGGCGCCGAAGTCGCTCTCACCCGTTCGCCCCTCCGCGAGGGGGGACTCGGGCATTTCGCCGGACTCCAGGCGCAGGCCCTCGTCGATACGGTCGCGGAGGGCTTCCTGCTGCTCCTCGGGGATCCCGAGCAACATGCCGATGGTGCGCATGGGCATCTGCGTGCCGAGGTCGGCGATGAAGTCGAACCCGTCCGATCCGACGAGCGGGTCGAGCGTGCGCGCACAGAAGCGGCGAACCTGTGGCTCGATGTCGGCGATGCGCCGAGGCGTGAACGCCCGGCTCAGGATGCCTCGGTGCAGGTCGTGCAGGGGCGGGTCTTCGAAGATGAACATGCCCGAGGGCATGGTGATGTGGGCCTTGATGAGCTCGAGCACCGAGCCTTCTGCCGACGAGTACGTCCGCCAGTCCATGAGGCAGCGCTCCACGTCGTCGTAGCGGCTCACGGCGAAGAAGTCGTACTTCTCGTTGTAGTAGAGCGGCGCCTCGTCGCGCAGCCGTTTCCACACCGGGTACGGATCGGCGTCGATCTCGAAGTCGTAGGGGTCGTAGTAGACGTCCGGGGCGGTCGTGGTCATAAGTTTGAGCCCTCGTTCTCGTCGTCGTGCGTGCGCGTGGCACCGGCCGCCCCCACCCAAAAGCTCGATTGGTGCGGATCCGTCCGGAAACTAACATTATTGTATGGCAAGAGGAACGTTCTCAACAGGGGCCGGCTCCTGCCTCGGCGGCCCGCGGTGAGCGGGGGGGCGACCGGAGCCGGCGCGTGGCCCAGCATTCCGGCCATGGTCTGGGCCGGGCCGGCTCGCTTCGGAGACGGTGTAGCGATCCGCGACGGCGCGACGGTCCTCTCCCGCACCGACCTGCTCGGGGCGGCGCGCCGCTTCGGAGCCGCGCTCGTGAACTCGGGGGTCGAGCCGGGGGAACGGGTCGCCATCTGGGCCTTCAACAGCGCCGAGTGGGTGGTGGCGATGCTCGGCACCCTCGCCGCCGGTGCCGTGCTCGTGCCGGTGAACACCAGGTTCAAGGGTCCCGAGGCGGCCCAGGTGCTCGAGCGGAGCGGGGCCAAGGTGCTGGTGACGGTGACCGATTTCCTCGGCACGGATTACGTGGCCATGCTCGCCGGGACCGGTGCGGACCTGCCCGCGCTCACGGCCGTCGTCGCGGCGCGGGGGAACCCGACGGGCCGGGCCGAGGCGTGGCAGGGTTTCCTCGACCGGGCGACACCCGACGGCCTGGCCGAAGTGGACCGGCGCCGCGACGCTCTCGGCCCCGACGACCCCTCGGACATCTTGTTCACCTCGGGCACGACCGGCGTTCCGAAGGGCGTCGTGATGACTCACTCGCGGACGTTGCAGGTGGGCACGGACTGGGTCGCCATGACCGGATTGGGAGCGGACGACCGCTACCTCATGGTCAACCCCTACTTCCACATGTTCGGACTGAAGGCCGGCATCCTGTCGTGCCTGGCTGCGGGCGCCACCATGCTCCCCGAAGCGGTCTTCGACGTCGACCGGGTGCTGGCCCGGGTCGAGGCGGAACGGGTGACCTTCCTCCCCGGACCGCCCACGCTCTACCAGTCGATCCTCGACCATCCGGACCGCGCGTCACGGGACCTCTCGAGCTTGCGCGTCGCGGTGACCGGCGCCGCCGACATCCCCGTCGAGCTGATCCGGCGGGTTGCGGCCGAGCTGCCCTTTCAGACGATTCTCTCCGGCTACGGGCTCACCGAGGCGGGCACGGCCAGCGGGACCACCGCCGACGACGACGCCGAGGCGGTCGCCTCCACGGTGGGGCGGCCGCGCCCCGGGTTCGAGGTGCGCATACTCGCGGACCGTGGCGCGGACGCGGCGCCGGGCCAAGAAGGGGAGGTGGTGCTGCGGGGCCCGAGCGTGATGGCGGGCTACCTCGACGATCCGGAGGGGACGGCCGCGGTGCTGTCCCGCGACGGCTGGCTGCGCACCGGGGACATCGGCCTGGTCGACGACGCCGGCCGCCTGCACATCGTCGGCCGGGTCAAGGACATGTTCATCGTCGGCGGCTTCAACGCCTATCCGGCGGAGATAGAGAACGCGCTCCTCCGGCATCCAGCTGTCCGCCAGGCCGCGGTGATCGGCATCCCCGACGGGCGCCTGGGCGAGGTGGGCATGGCCTTCGTGGTCACGGTCCCGGAGGATCCCGTGACAAGCGACGACATCATCGCCTGGTCCCGGGACCAGATGGCCAATTACAAGGTGCCGCGTGCAGTCGAGATCGTCGACGAGCTCCCGACGAACGCGACCGGCAAGGTGGTCAAGGACGTGCTGCGGGAACAGGCGGCGACGGCGCGTGGCGAGAGCTCGACGGCATGAGCGACGACGGCGTGGCGGGTCTCACCGCCCTGGCCGACCTGCGGGTAGTGGAGCTCGGCGTGTGGGTGGCCGCGCCCTCTGCGGCGGCCCTCCTGGCCGACTGGGGCGCGGACGTGATCAAGGTGGAGCAGCCGAACGGCGACCCCATGCGCCACGCCTTCGGATCGCTCGGCATCGGCGCCGACGTCCCGAACCCCGCGTTCGCGCTGGACAACCGGGGCAAGCGCAGCGTGGTGCTCGACCTGCAGGACGAGGCCGAGCGCCGGCTGTTCGAGGAATTGCTCGAGACGGCCGACGTCTTCGTCACCAACCTGCGGCCGGACGCGCTCGACGGGCTCGGGCTCGAGCCGGCCGAAACGGTGTCGCGGCATCCGCGCCTCGTCTACTGCAGCGTGAGCGGCTACGGGCTGCGCGGCGAGGACCGCAACCGCCCCGCCTACGACATCGGTGCCTTCTGGGCCCGTTCCGGTCTTTCGGTCCAGCTGTCCGACCGCGACGGCGTGCCGCTGAACGCGCGGGGCGGTATCGGCGACCACGTGAGCGGGCTCGCGGCGCTGTCGGGGATTCTCGCCGGCGTGCTCGAGCAGCGTGCGACCGGGCGTGGACGCGTGGTGGAGGCATCGCTGCTGCGGACCGGCGCCTACGTGCTCGGGTGGGACCTGAGCCTCCAGTCCGCGCTGGGCAAAGTGGCCGGCGCCGAGCCGCGCAACGCCAACCAGACGCCGCTCATGAACTCCTACCGCACCAGCGACGGACGGTGGTTCTTCTTCACCGGGCTGGAGGCGGACCGCCACATCGACTCGGTCCTGCGCGCCCTCGGCCGTCCCGAGCTGCGCGCCGATCCGCGCTTCGAGAGCGCCAGGACCATCCGCAAGAACCGCGTCGAGGTGATCGCGCTGCTCGACGAGATGGTGGGCGCCCGACCGCTCGAGGAGTGGGCCGAGCGCTTCGAGGCCGAGGGGGTCTGGTGGGCACCGGCGCAGGGCCCGGCGCAGGTCCTCGCGGACCCGCAGCTCGAGGCGAACCACGGCCTGTTGGAGCTGCGGGACGAGGCGGGTGGCGCAACCGGACGCGCCGTCAACGGACCGATCACGTTCTCCGACCTCCCGCGGAGCGTCGCGGCTGCAGCGCCTCGGCTGGGAGAGCACACCGGCGAGGTCACGGCCGAGCTGGCGGCCCGCCGGGCGTCGGCCTCAGCCGACGATGCCGCGACGGCGTAGGTCGGCCACCTCGGGGGCGGAATAGCCCACCTCGCCCAGCACCTCGACCGCGTGCTCACCCAGGCGCGGCGGCGGGTAACGGTGCGTGGCGCGCTCGAGGTCCAAGGAGAACGGGACGTCGACGAGCCTGAGGTCCGCGGACGTCGGGGTGAGGTAAGGAGGCGAGCAGGCCGAGCGCGTCGAGCTGGGGATCAGCGGCGAGGTCGGCGACGGTCCGGACCGGGCTGCACGGGATGCCGTGGGCCTGGAACGTCTCCTGCCATTCGGCCGCGTTCCGTTCCGTCAGCCGGGCCTGGAGCGTGTCGTGCAGCGCCTCGCGGTTGGCCACCCGGTCGGTGTTGGTCCGGTACGCGTCGTCCTCGGCCAGCTCGGGAACGTCGAGCAAGCGGGTGAGGGTGCGGAACAGGCCGTCGTTCCCGACGGCGAGGATCAGGTCCCGGTCGGCGGTGGAGAAGACCTCGTACGGCGCGACGAACGGTGCGGCGGACCCGCGGCGCCGCGGCACCTCGCCCGAACCGAGGTAGCCCGCCAGGAGGTACGAGAGCCACCAGCTCGACGTCTCGAACAGGCTGGTCTGCACGTGGGTGCCGCGCCCGGTGGCCTGGCGCGCTGTCAGCGCGGCCTGGATGCCGATGGTGGCCCACAGGGCAGTGCCGAGGTCGACCGCCGCGATGCCGAGGCGGACGGGAGGTTGATCGGGCCAGCCGGTGAGGTCCATGATGCCCGACTCGGCCTGGAGCACGGGGTCGTACCCGGGCAGGTCGCGCTTGGGGCCGCGGCTCCCGTAGGCGGTGATGGAGCAGTAGACGATGCCGTCGTTGATGGCGGCGACGGAGGGGTAGTCCAGGCCGCGCTTGATCAGCGAGCCGGGCCGGAAGCTCTCGACGACGACGTCCGCCTTGGCGGCCAGCGTCCGGACGATCTCCTGACCCTCCTCGGCGTCGAGATCAACGGCCAAGCTCCGCTTGTTGCGGTTCGCGGCCAGATAGACAGCACTGTGGCCCTCCCATTCCGGGGGGCTCCAGGCACGGGTGTCGTCCCCTCGTCCCGGCTGCTCGATCTTGACCACGTCCGCACCGAGGTCGCCCAGCAGCATGGTGCAGAACGGCCCGGCCAGGTTCCTGGTCAGATCGAGGACACGCACACCGTCGAGCGTCTGCGACAGGAGGGACCGTGACACGGCGCCCGAGGTTAGCGAGAGTGGCCGACGGGATCGGCCCGACGGTCTCGGGCCTCGCTCAGCCGCTCGAGCCCGGTGAGATGGCGGCGGACTCGAGCAGCATCACGCTCCCCGTGTAAGAACAGGGCGACATCGCGCCGGTCAGTCGAGGTCGGGCGGCGGGATGACGGGCAACACGACGCAGCTCGGATGTCGCGCGTCGTGGAAGACGGCCTGGGCGGCGATCCGGAGATCGGCAGCCGAGTCGATCCCGAGCCCGTGGCCGGTGTTCGGGTTGGGCTCCCACTCGGGGAAGCGGCTCGAGGAGATCGAGGAGCGTGAGCCGATGCCCGGCACCGACGACCGCACTCGTGGCGACGAGATCGACGGTGAAGCGGTACACCGCGCCGGCGACCAGGGGCATCGGGATGTCCGTGTGGCGGGCGCGCACCGCGCCCTCGCAGAGGTTGAGTGCGGGGCCGTCGGCGGGATGCTCGTCGATCAACGTCGCCGTGAAGTCGGTGTCGGGCGCGTCGGTCGCCGCCCACAGGTCGACGACCACCGGCCCGGTGATCTCCATCGGAGTGGCCAGGGGCTCCGAGCGGTACAGCACGACGTCGTGGCGCGCGAAGGTCGGCCGCTGGTCCCGGGGTCCCGCCGGTTCTCCCGTGGACAGCAGCCGCCCGCCGAGGGTGGGTACCGGGTGCGCGGGGTCGAACGAGAAGTGGTCGGGTTCAGCGTTGTCGTTCTCGGCCGGTGGCCGGGCAGCGAGCACGCCACCGGCGTGGAGGTACCACGGAAGGAACTCGGTCCGGGCGAGCGGCCACTCCTGCTCGTCTCGCCACGCGTTCTCGCCCATCACGAAGATCCGGACCGGCGCCCATCCCGGGTCGGGCGCGTCCTGGAGCCAGCGGCGAAACCAGGCCAGCTCCATCCCGGCGACGTCGAGCGCGGCCGCCGGCCCGAAGTCCGCGTCGCCCCACCGTGTGCGGTCCGGGCGCCAGTGGCCCCAGGGCCCGACGACGAGGCGCTGCCCGTCCCTCGCCCGCGCCGTCGGTGCCTGGCGGCGCATGCCGCCGAAGTTCGCCAGCGTCCCGCCGAGGTGGATGTCGTACCAGCCACCCACGTGGAGCGCCGGGAGGTCGAGCACCCCGTAATAGGTCGAGGGCGCGACGCGCCGCCACCACGAGTCCGATCGGCTTTCGTGCTCCGCCAGCTCGTCGACGACGGCCACCCGTTTCTGCCACAGGTCCGACGACCCGACCGGCCGCTCGCCATAGAGCGGCTCGAGCACGTCCCGCGCCCGTGAGGCCGCATCAGCCGCCGTCTCGTCGTCCCCGTTGAACTCGGCGATCACCAGATCCAGCGTCGCAGCGGAGAGCCGTGCCAGCCGCGCGTCCTCGATTCCCCACTGCGAGGCCATGGAGGCGAGCAAACCGGCGGCCCAGCTCACGCGCAGCCCGAGACGGAACGCGCCGCCGGTGTCGAACGCGCCCGTCCACAAGTCCGCCGGGCAACACGCGGGGGCGATGACTTCGAGCTGAGGCGCACCCGAGATGGCGGCCATCCACTGGGTGTTGCCCATGTACGAGGGACCGAACATGCCGACGTGCCCGTTGGACCACGGCTCGCGGGCGGCCCACTCGACGGTGTCGTAGCCGTCCTCGACGTCGCCGCGCACGTAGCTCCACTGGCCTTCGCTCTCGAAGCACCCGCGGCAGTCCTGGAGGACGACGCCGAACCCGGCCTCGACCATCCGGTCGAGGGGGAACCCTGCCGCCAGCAGGGCCCGGTTGTAGGGCGTCCGCATGAGGAGCACCGGGACCGGTTGCTCCGTGTCGGGCCGCCGGACGTCCGCGAACAGCCGGACGCCATCGCGCATGGCGACGGCGACGCTGCGCTCGTGAATGACCCCATCTCCGTCCACTGCTGCCTCCCGGAGCCGAACCCTCGAGTTCGAAACCCTACGCAGTCGGCGTCAGAGACGGCGGGCGACGGCGGGTGTTCCTCCCCGCATCACGATGTGGCTCACCGGTCATACTTCCTCGAACGCGCCATGATCGTCGACGGCGGTGCCCATCCGCTCGAGCAGCGTGGCGGTGATGGCCGGGTCGACCTTGAGGGTGATGGCCCAAAGATAGAACCCGTGGAGGAAGCCCCGTCGCAGCCCTTTCCAGATGACATCGTGGGCCGGCCGCTCGATTCCGCTCCCGGTGAGGTTGTCGAGATAGTGCTCGACCAACTCCTCTTCTGCCTGCCGTCGCTGCTCGACGCTCAGCGAGGACGCCAGGTGGTAGCCGACATCGAGATACCACGGGCCGCGCTGCACGAGCTGCCAGTCGAGAAACGTCGGCCGGCCGGTCGCATTCAGAAACAGGTTCCCAATGTGGGGATCGCCGTGGATCACGGCCCACGGCGTAGCCTTCGCCGCGTCCGAGGCAACGGCCTCATATGCGGAGTAGAGGCGATCGGCGTCACGGACCGACTCGGGCACGCCGACACCGATCGTGCTCTCGAAGTTCGTCCGGATGTCGGCGACGCCTCTTGCGACGGTGTAGCTCAGGAGTCGAGGTGCGAGCCAGCCGGAACTCCCGACGCTGTGCATCCATGTCGCCGCGTGCAGGTGAGCCAACTGCTCGAGGGACTCGGCCGCCTGATCCACCGTGTACGGGCTGAGCGCGTTGAGAAACGTGGCTCCACCACCGGCGACATCCTCCGTGACAACGATGTTTGCCAGGGTGTCAGGATCGACTTCGGCATAGACCGGCTGGAGCGTCCGTATCCCCACCCATCCCGAGAGCTCCCGGTAGAACATCGCCTCGGGTATGCCGGCGTGGCGAAAACGACTGCCCAGCGCGCTGAAATACCCCTTGATCCAGAGGTTGCGCCGGGACCCGTCGGCGAGATCGACGAAAATCGGAACGTTGGTGGACACGCGTTCGTCGATCGGCCCAACGGAGACCGTGGCCACGTCGGCACCCAGGATCGATCCGATCCACCGCGGAGATGTCGCGTCCGCCAACGTGGCCGGCACCGTGTCGCCGGGCATCTCAGTAGTCGTCGGTCGGTTCGAAGAGTCCGGCGAACTCGAGGCGCCCGTTGCGCACGGTGCCGTAGTGCAACCAGTCGCCTTTGAAGAGCTGATGGTCGAACGGACCGCCGGCGATGTGCGTGTTAGGCCCGCCGGTGACGGCCGGCATCAACCGGATTCGCTCAATACCCTGTTTGAGGCCCTCGGGGGTCAGGATCGGCGCCCGATGCAGACCTTCGACGACGATCGCCGCCATGTCGTACGCCAACCCCGGAATGGCGTTGGGCCACATGGCGGGGTCCTCGCCGTACCGGGCGACGAACCTTTGGTGGAATGTGTGCATCCGGGGGTTCTCGGGACACCACTGGTCGATCCCGACCCATCCCTCGAACGGCTCGAATCCCCAGATGTACTGCATGAACGCGGTGGTGACGATGCGGGGTGGGTCCCAGCCGAGTTGCTCGAGCGCTTGGGGCACCGCTCGGGAGACGAAGAGCCCGCCATAGCCGAGCCACACCAGCGCATCGGGCTGGACCTCGCGTAGCTCCTCGAACTTGGCGACCAGATCGTCCACCGAGGTCGCCGCGGTCACGGATTGCACCGCCGAGATGGTCACGCCCAACCGACGGCACTCCTGGCGGAAGAACCGGAAGTACTCCTCTCCGATCGGCGACCACGGGCTCACCACCGCGACCCGTCGGTGGCCGTTGCGCTTGAGCCAGTTGACGATGAGTGCGGGCTCGTTCCCGACATCCCCGTTCCCGACACGGAAGCAGTACTCGCCGTGGAACTGATCGGTTCCGCACATGCTGATCAGGGGCACGCGCCGAGCATTCGCGTGCTCGGCGAGCGCGATGGCCGAGTCGGTGTAGTTGGCCCCCACCACCGCGAGGCAGCCGGCGTCGACCAGGCGATTGAAGGACTCCAGTCCCGCCAAGGCTGTGCTCTGCGGGAGCCCGGCGTCCTCCTCGAAGAGGAGTTCGTAACGGCGGTCGAGCACTCCACGCTCGACACCCTCGTCGAAGGCCATCCGGATCTCTCGTTCGAAGCGTTTCCATTCGATACCGAGCCACCCGACTTTGGTCGGCTGCAGGCGCAGCCAACGTTCCTCGGCGAGGGTGCGTTCCTTACTCGACGAGCCGCTCTCGGTCACGGTGTTGTCCCTCCTGGAATTTGGTGTCCTTCTCCATCTCCGAACCTCACGGGTACCGAGTCCGGTCCACGCTCGTAGAGACCGATGAAGCGCGGCGCGGGCCGGTCGGGGTCGAGCCGCAGGTCGGGCAGCCGATTCAGCAGGGTGCCGATGCCATAGGTGACCTCGGTGCGAGCGAGATGCATCCCCAGGCAGGCGTGAGGGCCGTGGCCGAATCCGAGGTGAGGCTTGGGGTCCCGGAAGGGGTCGAATTCGTCGGGTCGGTCCCACCGAGCCGGGTCTCGATTCGCGGCGGCCAGGCACACATGGATGACCGCACCCGCAGGAAGCTTCACACCGCCGAGCTCACAGTCCTGAGCGGCGAAGCGTGCGAAGACGGGGTCGGTCGGCGTCCACCGCAGGGATTCCTCGAAGACCCGCCGCAGGAACGCCTGATCCTCTCGTGCCGCTTCAAGTGCCTCGGGGTGGCTCAACAACGCGACAAGGGTGATCCCCATCTGCTTCCACGTCGTTCCCGAACCGGCGGCGAGGAGGAGCAACCCGAAGGCGAGGATCTCGACGTCGCTCAGGCGGTGCGGCACACCCGCCTCATCGGTGGTCTCGGCATCCACCAGGACGCTGATGAGGTCGTCTTTCGGCTCAGCGCGACGTGCAGCGATGATCGGCAACAGGAGCTTCGAGAGTATGCCGAGCTCGGTGCCGTCCGACGTGACCGCGGCGCGGACCTCGAGGGCCTCTTCCACCGTGATGCCGAAGCTGCCCGTGATCGTCAGGAGCGGGATAGGCGCGCAGAAGTCGAGGTTGAGGTCCGCCCGGTCGCGGGCGACGATCATCTGTGCAAGCCGATCGATCGTGCTGCGAACCCAGTTGTCGAGCCACCAGACTGCTTTCGCTGGGGCGAAAGAAGGTTGCACCAGCCGCCGGTAGGTTCGGTGCCGATCGCCGTCCATGAACAAGATGGCGGTGTCGGGCATGGGTGTCTCGCCGGGCAAGAGCTCGGGGTTCGTCACGAACCGCTCCTCGTCGCGAAGCACGACAGCGCACGTCTCGAAGTCGTACGCGGTGAAGTGGGGCCGGTTCGGGAAGGGCAGACCCTCGAAGAACACCTCGCCGGTCCAACCCAGCGCTTCGTGCGGAGCTCCCGGGTGGACGGGGCCCGACTCCCGCAGGCGACGGAACGTCGGATACGGATCGATGTCGAACGAGCCGCCACGCGTGCTGTAGGTCTCGCTGCGCAGGTCGAACAAAGCCCTGATGCGATCGCGCTCGAGCACGTGGTCGCCCATCTGCAACCATCCCTCTCCCTGATGCTATGATTTCAGCAAGCAACACGGTAAACTAGCACTGCCGATCACGGCCGGACAATTCTCCCTGAGCCTGAGGTCCCTGTTCATGCCTCTGACCCCCTCACCTGCGGTGCTGCGAGCGTGTGACGTCCTCAGCGAGTTGGCGAAGCACCCGACAGAGCGCTACTCGGTATCGGAGCTCGCCCGGGCTGTAGACACGGCGCGCGCCACGTGCGACTCGGTCCTCCTCGCGCTGGCCGACCGAGGCCTGGTCCATCGCTCACGCGACCGGAGGTACTCCTTGGGAGCAGCGTGCCGGGCGCTCGGAGACGCGGCCCACGCCGCGGGCGCCGAGCTCCTCGCCATGGAGCCGTTGGCGGAAACCCTGGCCGAGGCGACGTCCTCCTTCGTGGCGATCTCGTCATGCGACGGCGTGATCAGCCGGGTCGAGCGGATCTTCGACGCCGCACCAGGAATCGCCATGCGGGCCCGAGTCGGTGAGTCGGTGCCACTGGCCCCTCCATTCGGAGCGGTCTTCGTGGCGTGGGATGGCGAGGCGGTGGAGAGATGGCTCGACCGTGCCGGCGGCACGCTGACCGCCGACGAGCGAGACCACGCCCGAGCTGCTCTCGCCGGCGTCCGCCGCCGGGGCTATGCCATCTCCACCGACGTCGTCCGGCCGGATCTGGTGAACCTGCTCGAGGATTTGGCCGACGGATCATCCGATCCGTCTTTGTTCGACACCCGTGACGCCCTCATACGCAGCCTGGCGCCAAGCCGGTACCTCCCCATCGACCTTGCCGCCGACACAGCGCAGCGGGTGGCCCAGATCGCGGCGCCCGTGTTCGACGCATCGGGAATGGTCGTGTACTCCCTCATGATCCTCGGTCCGGGCTACGACCTTCGTCCCGAAGAGGTCCAATCGCTGGCGGAGCGACTCCTCGGGTCCGCCGCTCAGGCCACGGCGCGGCTCGGAGGGTTCGGAATATGATCGATGTTCCAGCCCGGTCCGCGCCAAGCGCCCGACCGCCCGACCAGCCGCACGTGGCGAGCCGACGGTCCGACTGAGGCCCGTCGCTGGACCTGAAGGATTCAGGCGGCGCCTGACGCGGCGCCGAGGGTGGACTCCAGCTGCTGGAGCGAGGAGGACGGGTCGAGATCGGAGCTCGTCGAGGACCACCCGCGCCCGGTACCCGCTGCGAGACGCCGGTCCTCAGCGGTCCACTCTGTTCGCGGGCAAGAATGCGGGCACTCAGGAGATCGTCAGTTGGTGCCACCCGACCAGTATCGGACCCTTTGATGGCAGCGCCCGATTCTTTGACGCCCTCACCCGACCGATTGATGGCCGCCGCGACCGCCCAGGCCGGGCTGGCGGATTTCGGTGACGACTCCTTCCGCGAGGGACTGGACATCCTGGTCCGATCGTTCCGGGAAGAGGCCTGTCTCAACGCAACGGGCGAGGCCGTCGTCTACCCCCGTCTCGTCAGCCATCTGGTGAACCGGCTCCAGGTCGAGGACTGGTATCGGCGCCGGCCCGAGATCGACGACGTCCCGATCGTCGACCCGCTGTTCGGACTGAGCCTCCCGCGCACCGGCTCGACCGTCCTCTCGTTCCTGCTGGCGCAGGATCCCGGCGTCCGCTACCTGCGCCAGTGGGAATCGTCATCGCCTTGTCCTCCGCCGTCGACGGTGCAGGGCCCGGATCCGCGGCTTCTTGCCGCCGCCGAACGGGTGGGGGAGAGGGATCACGTGCCCTCCGACGTCAACGGGCCGATGGAGTGCCTGGACATCATGGCGTTGGACTTCAGGACGCAGATGTACCACGCCTTCGGTCGGATCCCGACCTACGCCCGATGGGTGACCGATGCCGACCTCGCGCCCACGTACCGGTACGAACGTCGAGTCCTCAAGCTCTTGCAGTGGGGGGAACCGGTACGGCCATGGCGCCTGAAGTCGCCGGCCCACATGCTGTGGATCGATTCCCTGGTCCAGGCCTTTCCCGACGCCCGGTTCGTGATGACACACCGCGACCCGACCGATGTCATCCTGTCGGTGTGCGATGTCTACGCGGACATCGCCGGCATGTTCACGGACGACCTGGACCGCGGCTACATCGGCCGATTGAACGTCGAACAGTGGTCGACGGGGATGGAGAGGGTCACGAAATTCCGCGAGGACGGAGGCGACGACCGCTTTTACGACATCGACTTCCGCTCCATGCAAGCGGATCCGATCGGTGAAGTGCGGGGCCTCTACGAGTGGCTCGACCGCCCCGTCAGCACGGAGTTCGAACGGCGGATGCGCCGGTGGTGGGATGCGAACGCGGCGGACCACCTGCCGAGAGAGCACTCCGAGCCGGCGACGTACGGCCTCGATCTCGACCGGGTGAGGCCGTTGTTCGCCGACTACGTCAGCCGGTCCGCGCGCTGGACCGCACACACCCATCCCGAGGAGCCCAGGTGTCCATCGACTTGACCGGCGGGATCGACCCGGCCCGCGAGTTCGTCTTGGCCGAGCGCCCGGAGGATCCGGAGATGCGCGACTCGGTGAGTTTCTGGATCGTCGACGCCAGGGGTGAGGTCGGGCTCCCGCGAATCGGGATCGAGGCGGTGGGCGGGCATTGGGAGGAGCACGGATTGCAGGTGAACGTGGCGTTCGCCGACGGGCTGGTTTTTCGGCTCCGCAGCGACGGAAAGGCATGGCCTCCGTTCGACGCAAGCGGACGACCGACCGTGCTCGGCGCCGGCCCGCTCGGCTTTCGTTGCGCGGAGCCGTTCCGCACCTGGACCTTGGCCTTCGACGGTGAGGCGGCACAGACCTCGACGTCCGATCTGATGGAAGGCAACAGCCCCGGCCCGCCCGTCGAGGTCCGGTTCGAGGTCGAGACGACGATGGCCGCCCCGCCGTGGATACAGGGATCGCTCGTGCCCGAAGCGCGCGCTCTTCTGGAGGGTGGCGAGGGGAATCTGATGGGAGGTCCGCGCTACGAGCAGGTCCTCCGCGCCTCGGGCACGATCCGGACGCCCGGACGGGAGCACACCTTCACCGGGAGCGGTCTGCGCATCCGGCGCCAAGGGGTTCGCCACCTCACCGAATTCCGGGGGCACTGCTGGCAGTCGGCCCTCTTCCCTAGTGGCCGGGCTTTCGGCTACATCGCGTACCCGCCGCGCCATGACGGTCAACCCACCTTCAACGAGGGGTACGTCTTCGAAGGTGACGGCAGCCTCATTCCGGCGCGGGTCGTGCAGGCGCCGTGGCTGACCACGCTGGAGGCGTTCGGCCAGGACGTTTCGCTCGTCCTGGAGACCGAGAAGGGGATCGAACGCATTCAAGGTGAGACCGTTTTGTCCACGTTCGACATCCGTCACGACGACCGGACGCACGACATTGAGCACTTGAGCAAGGAGCTCCCCGATTTCCCACCTCTTCAACAGGCCGCCGTCCGCTACGTCTGGCAGGGCGAGGAGACGTTGGGGATGCTCGAGCGCTCCTCCCCGCGTACCAAGATCACGCCCCGAAGGGCATGACGGGCCAACCAGACAGCACGGCAGTGCGGACGGCGTTGTGGCGGGCCATGCACCTGGCGGTCGATCCGCCTCCCCATGTGCTCGAGGACGAGATCGGCCTGACGTTGGCCGCACCGGACGACCGATGGCGCGACCGCCCGGACATGGACCCGGACGCCACGAGGCTGTTCCGAGCTTCGATCGTCGCCCGTGCCCGCTTCATAGAGGATCTGGTGGAGGAGCAGGCGGCGAACGGTGTCGGGCAGTACGTCATTCTCGGAGCCGGCCTGGACACCTTCGCCCAGCGCCGGCCCGAGATCGCCTCTCGGCTCAATGTGTTCGAAGTCGATCAGCCCGCCCATCAGGCCTGGAAGCGGGATCGCCTGATGAAGCTGGGATTCGGCGTTCCCGACTGGCTGAAGCTCGTTCCGGTGGACTTCGAGGCGGGTGAGCTCTGGCGGGACCGGCTGGCGGACTCCGGCTTCGACGCCGGCCGACCGGCCGTCGTGGTCTCCACCGGGGTGAGCATGTACCTGACGAAGGAGGCGAACGTCGCCGCGCTGCGACAGGTCGCGACGCTCGCCGCGGGCTCGACCTTCGCCACGACGTTCATCCTGCCGCTGGAGCTCACTGACCCTGAGGTACGCCCCGGGATGGAGCTGGCGGAGAAGGGGGCGCGTGCCAGCGGAACGCCGTTCATCAGCTTCTTCACCCCGAACGAGATGCTTGCTCTGGCTGGCGAAGCCGGCTTCGTGGAGGCTCGTCACGTCTCGGCGGCTGCGCTGGCCGAGCGATACTTCGCAGGCAGGACCGACGGCCTGCGGCCGCCGAACAACGCAGAGGAACTGCTCGTCGCAACGACCTGACGGACCGCCGGCCCTTCCTCTACTGACCGTCGGCGGCTCGCGCCCGGGCCAGCAGCCCGCGGGCGATGACGATGCGCTGGATCTCGTTCGTTCCCTCGCCGATGATCATGAGCGGGGCGTCACGGTAGTAGCGCTCGACCGGGAACTCCGTGGTGTAGCCGACACCGCCATGGATGCGCATGGCCTCGGTGCTCAGCTCCAGGGCCGTCTCGCTGGCGAACAGCTTGGCCATCCCGGCCTCCACGTCGCAGCGCAGCCCGGCGGTCCTGCGTTCGGCGGCGTTGCGCGTCAGCAGCCGGGATGCCTCGAGCCGGGTCGCCATGTCGGCCAGCTTGAGCTGGATCGCCTGGTGCTCGGCGATGGCCTTGCCCATGGTCTCGCGCTGTTGCGCGTACGCCAGGGCGGCGTCGAAGGCGGCTCGGGCCACGCCAACGGCGCGGGCGGCGATGTTGATGCGACCCACCTCGAGCACGCCGAGGATCTGGGGCAGGCCCCGCCCGGCCTCGCCGATCAGGTTGGCCGCCGGGATCCGATGGTCGGCGTACGCCATCTCGACCGTTTCGACCCCCTTGTAGCCGAGCTTTCCCACCGTCTTGCTCACGCTGATGCCCTCGAAGGCCGGGCCGGGTTCCTTCTCCACGATGAAGGCCGAGATGCCCTCTTCGGACCTCGCGGCGAGCGCGACGATCGACGACCGCTGGCCGTTGGTGACCCACGCCTTCGTGCCGTTGATGACGTACTCCTCGCCGTCGCGAGTGGCGCGACACCGAATCTGTCGGGTGTCGCTCCCGGCGTCGGGCTCGGAGAGGGAGAGCGCGCCGCGCCGCTCGCCCGACGCCATGTCGGGCAGCCAGCGCTTCTTCTGCTCCTCGTCGCCATGCGTCATCAACAACGTGGCCGCCATGGTGTGGGTGTTGACGATGCCGGTCAGGCTCATCCACCCGTACGCCAGCTCCTCGATCACGGCGATGTAGGTCAGCAGGTCGAGCCCGAGGCCGCCGTAGGCCTCGGGGATGGTGATGCCGAAGAGGCCCATGGCGCGCATCTGCGCCACGATCTCGTCCGGGTACGCGTCCGCTCGTTCGAGCTCGGCCGCGACCGGGATCACCTCGTTGGCCACGAAGCGCCGGATGGTCTCGACGATCTCGTCGCGGACCGAGTCGTCCACGGCCGCGGGAGTGCTGCTCACGAGGGCCGGACCGCGCCAGCGCCCGCCTTCGATGTCATCATCCGATAACCATACACTTCGTTGATGTTGACGCCGATCTCAATTCGGAGAAGAATGTTTCCCCATGGCGCCCGGCCTCATGCACGACGGGCTTGAGGCTGCCGCGGCCCGGTACCCCCACCATCCTGCCGTCTTGGCCGGATCGGACGCCTGGACCTTCGGCGAGCTCGACGACGCCGCCGGTGTGCAGGCCGCGCGTCTGCGCTCCGTCGGGGTCGGCCACGGTGACCGGGTGGCGGTGATGACGGCCAACCGCCCCGAGTTCGTCGTGGCCGTCAACGCCGTCAGCAAGCTCGGCGCCTCCGCGGTCCTCCTCAACCCGGCGTGGAAGGCACTCGAGGTCGACGGCGCGCTCTCGTTGACCGCGCCACGAGCGGCCGTGGCCGACGGCACGGCGGTCGACCTGCTCTCGGGTCTCATGGGCAGCGGCGCAGTGGTCGACGTGGACAGGTCCCGCGATCGAGCGCGGCGCCGGCCGCGAAGCCGTACCCCCTCCCCGTGCGAGTGACGTCGTTCCCGACGACGACGCCGTGCTGGTCTTCAGCTCGGGCACGACCGACCGCCCCAAAGCGGTGCGCCACACGCACCGCTCCATCGATCACGCCACCGTGCACTGGTGCCGAGCCCTCGGCCTCGGGCACTCGGACCGCTTCCAGGTGGCGACGCCGCCCTCGCACATCCTCGGGCTGCTGAACCTGCTCGCGGCCGCTGCTGCCGGTGCGACCGTCCGACTGCATCGACGCTTCGACCTCGAGCAGGTGCTCGGGTACATCGAGTCGGAGCGCATGACTCTGGAGATGGCCGTCGCACCCATCGCCCTGGCCATGGCCGACCACCCAGACCTCGAGCGCTACGACCTGTCCTCGCTGCGCTACATCATGTGGGGCGCCACACCGATCACGGCGAGCGTGGCGGAGCGGGTCACGGCGCGCACGGGCGTGCGCTGGCTGGCGGCGTACGGCGCGAGCGAGGTGCCCGTGATCGCGGCCAACCCGGTCGACGATCCCGACCGCTGGCGACTCGACTCGGTCGGGCTCCCCCCGGACGGCGTCGCGCTGCGGGCTGCCGACCTCGAGACCGGAGCCGTGCTGGCCCGGGGTGAGACGGGGGAGATCGAGGTGCGCAGCGAGTCGGCCATGGCCGGATACCTACCCGACGAGGCGACATCCGCCGCCTTCTCGGACGGGTGGTACCGCACCGGCGACGTCGGCTGGCTCGAGCCCGACGGCTGGGTCCACCTGACCGACCGTTGCAAGGAGATGATCAAGGTCAGCGGCTTCCAGGTGGCCCCGGCGGAGATCGAGGGCGTGCTGCTCGGGCATCCGGCTGTCGCCGACTGCGCCGTCTTCGGCGTGGCCGACGATCGATCGGGCGAGGTGCCCGTCGCTGCCGTCCGCCTGGGTGAGCCCGGCGCGACGGCCGAGGAACTGGCGTCGCTCGTGGCCGACACGCTCGCCACCTACAAGCAGCTGCGACATGTGGTCGTCGTGGACGACATCCCCCGGCTGCCGTCGGGCAAAGTCCTGCGCCGTACGCTGCGCGAGGAGTGGGAGCCGAGGTTGACGGCCACCCGCGAGGCGGTCTGAAGTGGACGTCCGGCTCTCGGCCGAGCAGCAGGCGCTGCGCGACTCGGTGGTGCAGGTGGTCGGCCGCCTGGGTCCGCACACGGTGGCCGAGCTCGGCGACGGCGAACGCGCGGCCAAGCTCGACGCGGCCGTCGCCGCGTCGGGGTGGCGCGAGCTGCGTGCCGGGGGTGACAGCGGAGGGCCGTGGGCCTCCGCGGTGGAGGTGGCGATCGTCGCCCAAGAGCTCGGCCGCGGCCTGGCCGACGCCGCGTTCGTAGGACCGACCCTCTCCTCCGAGCTCCGCCGAGTCGCCGGTGCCCCTGCCGTCGACGGCGAGACCGTGGCGTTCGCGCCAGACCTCTCGCGGCCGGCCGAAGCGATCCGGGGGGTGCTCGAAGCCGATGCCTTGGCTCTCGACGCGCAGGGCGCGACGTCCGCGCTCGTCCTCGTCCCCGGCGAGCGGGGTACGACCCTCGCTGCGGTGCCAGCCGGGGAGGTCGGCACCGACACCGATCTGACCCGGCCTGTCTGGCGCTGGACCCAGTCACCGGAGCCGTCGGCGATTGAGGGCCAGACGCGACTGCTCGGCCGGGACGATCTGGACCGATGGACCAGCGTGGCCCTTTCCGCAACCAGCGCCGACCTGGTCGGCGTGATGCAGGGCGCGCTCAGCCTCGCGTGCGACTACGCGCGTGAGCGGCGCCAGTACGGGGTCGCCATCGGATCGTTCCAGGCGGTGCAGCACCTGCTGGCCGACGCGCTGGTGGCGACGGAAGGATCGCGCAGCATCGCGCTCCACGCGGCCTGGGCCGTCGACGCGCTGCCCGCGCCGGACGCACTGGTGGCCGCGTCGGCGGCGAAGGCCTATTGCGCCCGGGCGGCGCGCATGGTCTGCGAGGCAGCGATTCAGGTGCACGGCGGCATCGGCAACACATGGGAGTGCCTCGCGCACGTCTTCCTGCGGCGGGCGCTCCACTCCGGCGAGGTGCTGGGCGGGGTCGGGCCGAACCTCGCCCGCGTGCTGGACGCCGAGGGGCTCGGAGGTGATCGTGGACTTCGGTGATTCGGCCGAGGAACGCGGGTTCCGGCTGCGCCTGCGCGCCTGGTTGAGCGACAACAATCCTGGTCTGCCGCCGTCGTCCACGGCCGACGAGTACTGGGCGGGGCAGGCGGCATGGCACGAGTCGCTCTACGACTCGGGCTTCTTCGGCCTGTCCTGGCCGGTCGAGATCGGAGGCCGCGGCCTCCCCAGCGTCTACGACGTCATCCTCGACGACGAGCTGGCCGCGGCCGGTGCGCCGCCGCGCCCGAGCATCGGCTACCTCGTCCAGGGCCTGCTGCGTCACGGCAGCGCCATGGTGCAGCAGCGTTTCCTTCCCGGCCTCGTCAGCGGCCGAGACCGCTGGTGCCAGGGCTTCAGTGAGCCAGACGCCGGTTCGGACCTCGCCTCCCTGCGCACGAAGGCCGAGCGCGACGGGGACGACTACGTGATCACCGGGCACAAGGTCTGGACGAGCTATTCCGACGCGGCCGAGTGGTGCCTCGTTCTGGCCCGCACCGACCCCGACGTCCCCAAGCATCGCGGGATCTCCGCCTTCGTCGTCCCGATGCGGCAGCCCGGCGTGGAACAGCGGCCCCTGCCCATGATCAACGGCGTCACCCGGGAGTTCGGCGAGGTCCTCTTCGACGGAGCGCGGGTGCCGGCGGCGAACATGGTGGGGGAGCCGGGGGAGGGGTGGCGCCTGGCCATGACCGTCGTGAGCCACGAGCGTGAACCGGGAGAGCTCGGCTATGTGTCCCGGTACCGCAAGCTGGTGAAGGAGCTTGCGGCCGAAGCCCGGGCACAGCCGGGCGGCGCCGGCTCCGAGCAGCTGCGGGACCTCGGCTGGGCCATGATCGAGGCAGAGATGCTGCGCTTCCACGTCTGCCGACGGCTCTCGGAGCGTCTCGACGGCGTCTCCCACGGCCCCGAAGGCTCCATTGACAAGCTGCTCATGACGCAAGTGGAGCAGGCGGTCGGACACGCAGCCCTCTCGCTCGGCGCCGTCGACACCGGCACCGGCGACGACACGCGCTTGAAGGTGTACCTCTACAGCCGGGCCCAGAGCGTGATGGGCGGGACGTCGCAGATCCAACGCAACCTGATAGCCGGCCGAATCCTGGAGATGCCAACATCATGAGCCACTACGACCTGCCCGACGAGCTGCTGGTGTCGCAGGACGGACCGGTCCGGATCATCACGCTGAACCGGCCCGACGACCTGAACGCGACCAACCACGTACTCCACAGCGGCTTGGCCGCGCTCTTCCCCCAGCTCGACGCCGACGACGAGGCGAGGGTGGCGGTGATCACGGGCGCCGGGCGGGCCTTCTCCGCCGGCGGCGACTTCGGCTACATCGACGAGCTGTCCCAGGACGCCGCACTCCGAGAAGTGTCGCTCACCCACGGCCGGCAGATCGTGACCGGGATGGTGCGGTGCCGCCTGCCGATCGTGGCCGCCGTGAACGGTCCGGCGGTGGGACTCGGCTGCAGCCTGGTCGCGCTCTCCGACATCGTCTACATGGCCGAGAGCGCGCACCTGGCAGACCCGCACGTGGCGGTCGGCCTGGTCGCCGCGGACGGAGGCCCCGTCGTGTGGCCGCTGCTCACGAGCCTGCAGCTGGCCAAGGAGTACTCGCTCACCGGCGAGCGGATCCCGGCGCGGCGCGCGGCCGAGATCGGCCTGGTGAACCACGTGTGCCCCGACGGCGAGGTGATGGAGCAGGCGCTGGCGTGCGCGCACAAGATCGCGCGACTGCCCCGGCGTGCGGTCGAGGACACGAAGCGCGTGGTCAACATCCAGCTGGAGCGGGCCGTGCTGGCAGCACTCGACTTCGCGCTGGCCGCCGAGGACCGCTCGTTCACCTCACCCGAGCTGCGGGCCAACATCGACCGCCTGCGTAAGCGGGAGGGCTGAGCACCCGCCGCGAGCCAGCCCGGGCGTCGCGGTCAGGACGGTGACGAGACCTTGAATCCCATGGCGCGAGCGGCGTCGGCCATGCGCATGTCGTAGGTGACGAGTTCTCGGCACATCGGTCATCAGCTCGGCGGCGGTGGCCAGGTGGATCGCGTCGAGGGATCGCACTTCCGCCGGGAGGAGCGTCCCGGCTCGCCGGAGGATGCGGTCGTTCACACGAACCAGATCGAACGCCGCCAGCGCGCGCCGTCCGGCGGCGAGGCCGGGCTCTCCTGCGGTGAGGAGGGCCCGGAGTACTTCGGTCTGTGCCAGCGCACTCGTAACCACCGGTCGCCGGTGTCGCAAATGACGACGCAGGATCTGGGACTCCGGTTCTCGAACCGCGAGCTTGACTATCGCAGACGAGTCGACGTAGGACGCTGCCACCGCTCAGCGCTCGTCGCGGCGCAGCCGCTCCAGAACGGCGGACGGTGCCTCGAACCCCTCGGGCAGGACCAGTGGCTCGGGCAGGTCGTCGACGTCTTCCGAAGCGGGTTCGATCTCTCCGGCCGCCCGCATCATCTCGAGAGGAGAACCCCGGGGCACGGGGGTGAGGCGTGCCACCGGTCGGCCTCGGTCAGTGATCTCGACGATCTCTCCGCGCTCGACCAGTCGGAGAAGCTCGCTCGCTCGCTGCCGCAGCTCGCGGATCCCGACCGACGTCATGTGTTACATATAGCACATAAGATCTTTTCGGTTCGACGCCTTGTCATGGCTCGAACCGCCTGGCCGGTGAGCCCGCCTCGCCGCCCCGTTCGAATCACTCCGGGGGCAGGCGCGATCCCAGCCAGCCCGCGAGGGCCTCGCCCACGGTCAGGACATGTGTCTCCATGAGCGCGCGCGCCGCGGGGCCGTCGCCCCGGTCCACGGCGTCGAGCAAGGCCGCGTGCTCCACCCGGCTCCGTTCCTCCTGTTCGGGGAAGAGCTCGAAGTAGTTGCCGGGCACGACCCGAACCGCCTGGCGCAGATGAGTCAGCAGGCGCGGCGACCGGGCGGACCGATTGATCGCCCGGTGGAAGAGGCGGTTGGCCTCCACCACGTCATCCGCGCCATGGACGGCCGCAGCCAGCTCCCGGAGCTCCTCCCGTTGCGCCGGCGTGCAGCGGGTGGCCGCCAGCTCGGCGCCCTTGCCGGCGAGCGTGGCCAGGATGGCGAAGTTGTCGACAGCGTCCGCCGGAGTGATGCCGATGACAGTGATGCCACTTCTGGGCGTCACCTCGACGAGACCCTCGAAGGAGAGCTCGAGCAGCGCCTCTCGGACGGGGGTCCGGCTGATGCCGAACTCGCTCGTGATCTGCTCCAGGTCGAGGCGGTCGCCGGGCCTGAGGCGGCCGGTCAGGATGCGGTCCCGCAGCTCTCCCGCGGCACGGGCGCGGACCGTGCCCCCGATCTGCTTGATATCTGGCATATCACATATTACATTTCAGGAGTTCCGGAACAAGGAGATCGAGATGTCCCAGAAGCCCAAGCGCCAGATGTCCCTCGTGGGGTTCATGCAGGCGGGCAACGCCACGGTGTACGCCGGGTCGTGGCGGCACCCCGCCACCGAGCACGGGTTCCTCACCGCCCGCTACTACGAGAAGTTGGCCCGCACGCTCGAGGAGGGCTGCTTCGACCTCATGTTCTTCGACGATCGCCTCGCGATGCCCGGGATCTACGGCGGCTCGGTGGCCGAAGCGGTCCGCACCGGCGCTCGGCCCGTCAAGCTGGACCTCAGCGTGGTGCTCGGGATCTGCGCCGCAGTGACGGAGCGGATCGGGCTTGGCGCGACGTACTCGACGACCTACTACACGCCCTTCCACGTCGCCCGGACCTTCGCCACGCTCGACCATCTCTCGGCCGGGCGCGCCGCTTGGAACGTGGTGACGTCGGTCAACGACAGCGAGGCACAGAACTACGGCCTGAAGGAAGGACTACCCCACGACGCCCGCTATGACCGCGCCGACGAGTTCCTCGAGGCGACGACGGGCCTGTGGGACACGTGGGACGACGAGGCCTTGGTGCTCGACCGCGAAACCCCACTCTTCGCAGACCCGTCGAAGGTCCACGAACTGGGCTACGACGGCGAGTGGTTCAAGGTCCGCGGCCCCCTGACGGTGCCCCGCTGCCCGCAGGGCCGCCCCGTCCTCCTGCAGGCGGGATCGTCGGGGCGAGGGCGGGAGTTCGCAGCTCGCTGGGCGGAGCTCATCTTCACCGGGGACCCCGGCGTCGACATCGCGCGATCGCACTACCAAGACCAGAAGGAGAAGATCGGCGAGCGCGGCCGAGATCCCGAGTCGGTCAAGATGCTGCCGATGGCGTACACCGTCGTCGGCGAGTCAAAGGCCCACGCCGAGGAGCGCGAGCAATTGTTCCTGAACGACCTGGTCGACCCCATGGCGTCGCTGACCCTGCTCTCGGAGCTCATGAACTACGACTTCTCGGGGCTCGATCTCGACGCCCCCATCACCGACGAGCTGATCGGGTCGGTGTCGGGCATCCGCGGGCTGGTGCAGAACATCAAGGCGCACATCGGCACCGACACCGTGACCCTGGGCGACCTGGCGGGGCACCGGGCCACGTTGCTGCAAGGCCCGCGCTTCGTCGGCACCGGCCCCGATATCGCCGACCAGATGGAGGCCTGGTTCCACAGCGGCGCCTGCGACGGCTTCGTCATCGCCGCGACGCACTCGCCGGGCGCCTACGAGGACGTCGTCCGCCTGGTGGTGCCCGAGCTCCAGCGCCGCGGCGTGTTCAGGGACCACTACTCGGGCACGACACTCCGCGAGCACCTCGGTCTGGAGCGGCCCCTGCCGCGGCGCCGCGTGGCTGAGACCCGACCGCCCGCTGCGCGGCCTCCGCGTCGTGGACGCGGCGACCCTGGCCGCGGGTCCGATGGTGGCCACCGCTCTCGGGGAGTTCGGCGCCGAGGTGATCAAAGTCGAGCAGCCCGGCGTCGGCGACCCGCTGCGCACCTGGGGCGAGCAGAAGGACGGCATCGGCCTGTTCTGGAAGAGCATGAGCCGCAACAAGCGCTGCGTCACGCTCGACCTGCGCCGCCCGCGACGGCCATGAGCTCTTCCACCGGCTGCTCGACGTGAGCGACGTGGTGGTGGTGAACAACCGCCCGAGCGCGCTGGCCAAGTGGGGCCTCGACTACGAGGCGGTCCACGCGGCGCACCCCCGGCTTGTCTACCTCTACGTCACCGGGTACGGAGCGGGCGGCACGAAGAGCGACCGACCCGGGTTCGGCACCCTGGCCGAGGCTATGAGCGGCTTCGCCCACGTGACGGGCCAGCCCGACGGGCCGCCCACGTTGCCACCCTTCTTCCTGGCCGACGGCGTCGCGGCGCAGTCCGCTACCTTCGCCGTGATGATGGCGCTCTACGACCGTGACGTCCACGGCGGCGCCGGACAGCTCGTCGACGTCAATCTGATTGAGCCGCTGGCCCGGCTGATCGAGACGTCGACGCTGAACTACAGCCAACTGGGGAAGATCGCAGGGCGCGTGGGCAACATGCTCCCCGCCAGCGCGCCCCGCAATGCTTTCGAGACCTCCGACGGCCGCTGGCTCGCCATCTCGAGTGCGTCGCCGAACATCGCGCTGCGTGTGTTCCGAGCGATCGACCGGCCCGAGCTGGTCGACGACCCCGAGTTCGCCGACCCGGTACGCCGGCAGGCCCGGGCGCGCGAGGTGGACGACCTCGTCGCGGGCTGGATCCGCCAGCGCACCCTGGCCGAGGCGATGGACGTTTCGACGGGCCGAGGTTGCCGCCGCGCCCGTCTACGACGCGCAGCAGCTGTTGGCCGACGAGCACCTGCATGCTCGTGGCGCCTTCGTGGAGATGGCCGACGCCGACCTCGGGCGATGACGGTGCAGGCGCCGGTGGCCCGGTCTGAGCGAGACCCCCGGCGGGGTCGACCACCTGGGCCGGAATCTGGGAGAGGACAACGACGCCGTCTACGGGGACCTCCTCGGCCTCGACGCGGGCCGCCTCGCCGCGTTGCACGCCGAGGGCACCATCTGAAGCCGGGAGGAGGATCGATCGTGCGCGCACCGAGAGCCCGACGTTCCGAGCTGGCCACACCGGCCAGTAGCGAGCGCATGTGCGAGAAGGCGCCACCCTCGGGCGCCGACCTCGTCTTCCTCGACCTCGAGGACGCCTGCGCCCCGGCGGTCAAGGAGCAGGCCCGTTCCATCGCCGTGGGCGCGCTGCGCGGGCTCGACTGGGGCCGACCGTGCGGGCGGTGCGGGTCAACGGCATCGACACGCCCTGGTGCCACGGCGACATCATCGAGGTGGTCACCGGGGCGAGGGACTGCGTCGACGTGCTGATCGTGCCCAAGGTCCGGCGCGGCCCGCGACGTCTGGTGGGTCGACGTGCTGCTGACCCAGCTCGAGGCCAAGCTCGGGCTGACGCCGCCCGATCGGCCTCGAGGTGCTGATCGAAGAAGCCGAGGGCTTGGCGAACGCGCTCGAGATCGCGCAGGCGAGCGACCGGCTCGAGGCACTGATCTTCGGCGCCGGCGACCTCTCGGCCTCCCTGCACGCGCGCGTGGACGGCAACTTCGACCCCGTGGTCGAGTACCCGGGCGACTTCTGGCACTTCGCCCGGGTACAGGTGCTGACCGCGGCGAGGGCGGGCCTGGTCGACGCGGTCGACGCGCCGTTCCCCGCGTACCAGGACTCCGAGGGCTACCGGCGCTCGGCGTTCAGGCGAGCGCGCTCGGCTTCGACGGCAAGTGGGCCATCCACCCGGCTCAGGTGCCGATCGCCAACGAGGTTTTCTCCCCGACGCCGCAGGAGTCGCGGAGGCTGAGCAGTCGATGGAGGTCTACCGCGAGTCCGAGGCCGGGGCGTGGGCGCCATCGGCCGCGACGGGCGGCTCGTCGACGCCGCCCACATGCGCCTGGCGGCCAACACGTTGCACAAGGCGTCGCTGGCGGGTTCGAGGCCCGCCGAGGGAGGTGAGGATGAATCTCGACGCCGGCCACCACGGGATAGTCCATCCCTCTGAGAGCCACCGCATGGAGATTTTTTGGTGGAGTCGAAGCACGCTTCCTGTGCGAGCTGCGCGTCCCCCGGCACCGCCGTGCCCTCCCAGGGACGGCGGTGCCGGGGGCGGGTGGTGAACCCCGCCCAGCACGCCCGCCGAGGTGACGGGCTCGTGACCTGCGCTCAACGTGGCGGACGGACGCCGGTCACGACACCACGACGAAGAACCCGGTGCTCACAGGGACGGAACCGGATACCATCGTGGCGCCTTCTACATCCGGGCCGGGAGGCGGGAGCGGTGGAGTCCGGAGACCCAAGGAGAAATATTCATGATCAGAGATATCGACGCTCGCGTGGCTGTCGGAAGAGGCCGAAAGCTGTCCGCCGCGGCGGCGGCGTTGGCCGCACTCTCGGTGGAACGCTCGGCTTCGCCTCGGGAGCCGGTGCCGCGGGGAGCGGCGCCGCTGTCGTCGAGGCCCTTGACGATTGAAGCGGCCGGCACGTCGAACGGCGTCGCCGGCTACCTGGTCGCCCCGACGGGTGGGTTGGCCAGCGCCAGCGTCACGTTCACCGTCCCGACCATCAGCTGCACGTCAGCCGACAAAGCCGACGACGCCACTCAGTCCGAGGGTGTCTACGCCACCGCGTTGGACATCTACGCACTCGTCGCCACGATTTGCACCTCGAGCGGTCCGTCGTACCAGTACCTGTTCGCGACCGAAGCCGGGCCGTTCGACGAGACGGGGGCCGTGGCGGGTGACGTGGTCGTCACGTCGCTCTTCGAGTCGGGAAGTTCGTCGTGGGCAGAGATCCACGACCTGACCAACGGTGCGTACTGGTTCGCCGACAACAGCGTCAACCAGGGCGACAGCACTGTCGCCATCGGTGCCCTCAACGATACCTACCAGGGCCTTCCGATCCCGACCTACACCAAGGCCAGTTTCACCAACGCGACGGCGAACGGTGACTATCTGGGATTCGAGAGCCCGGGCAAGTTCAACACGGTGAACCCCAGCGACAGCCTGGTGATCGCCAAGGCGGGCTCGTTGACGACGACCGCCGCCGGCTCGAGCTTCTCGGTGAAGTTCAAGCACAGCTTCTGAGCCAACCCGCCTGTTCCAACCGGTCACGGCCGTCCCTCCGGAGAGGGACGGCCGTGACTCGGATTTACCCCTCGCACTGGGCACCGCGGTGGGCGGGGTCCCCCGTTTGCCGGTAAGGGGGTCGTCATCCCGTAAAGTTGGACGTGCGTGTGGAGTTCTTCAAGCTGGAGTTTCACGGGCGCCAACAGTCTGCCTGGAAAGCCACACGGGGGAAGCGAACGAGAATTCCCGGAACCGTGATGGCGCAGGGAAAGGGGATTCCCCATGACCTCGCGGAGTACGTCATTGAGGCGGCGACGGGTTACAGAGACGGCTTCTGGGAACTGATTTCGAAGGGCGTGACATTCAAGAGCACCGGGCGCCGGAGGACCACGCTAGGCCGCGCCGTGATCGCAGAACATCGCGACGAGCTTGCGGGTGCGGAGAAGCTGGCTGGGGAGCAACTCCAACGGTGGCGAGCTGGAGAGGCCTCCTCGATCTCGCACGCCCTTGAGAGAGCTCTGGCTCAGTGGAACGGACTGTCTGCAAGCGAATGCCGATCTTCGTGTGGCCTTCGGCCAGTGGAACAGTCGGCCCGAGAGACGACGAAGATTGACCTTGCGGGGAGTCCCGAACGCCGGGATCGGGCGTGGCGCAACGACACCGCTCGATAGTGCTGCGCTCAAAGGCACATCGGTGGCCGGGCACGCCGCGCCCGACAGCACCCGTCGGTAGGTCGTGCCTCGCTAAGGGGTGTAGCTCGTCTCGTTGATCCCACCATCGGATGACGTCGCGACGACGGGCTGGAGACCCAACGGACTGGTGGCAGACGGGCTGCCCCCAGTGGCCACACAGCGAATGAGAGTCCGGCGGGAGACGTCTTGGTGGCCGCCGATGGTCCGCCGGCTCCGAGCGAGGCGTCCGGGTTTCTCCGCCATCCGTTGTCGTGAGAACGAAGCCACCGACTCACTCGTCTCCTCGTCGGCAGGTCAAATAGATCCGTTCGGTATCGTGCTCATGAGGCAGCGGCCCTCGGCGGTGGACTTCTTCGACCACGAACGACTGGCTGTTGAGCGCCGCGATTAGTTCATCGTCGCGATAAGAGCGTGCCTCCCACGGTCTCGAGGTCGCGACCGAGGAACTGGTTGCTGTACACCTCCGCTTCTCCCAAATGGGTGGCGACGACGAACGTCCCCGATGGCCTGAGGATACGGTGGATCTCGGCCAGCGCAGTTCCAAGTGCCCACCGTGGAAGGTTGTGGACGAAGGAGAACGCGAGCGCATGCCGAGAGCGACCCCGAACGTAGGGGGATCGAGCGCATATCGCCACAAACAATGCGATCACTACCAGCGTGTCGGCGCGACACCAGGAGCATCCGTTGCGAGAGGTCCATTCCGACCACGAGAAGTCCGAGTTCGGCCAGGTACTGACCAACCTGACCAGGACCGCAACCGAGGTCGAGAACGAGCTCTCCGGGCGGCGATCCGCCAGGCGAAGGTATCGAGGACCCGACGATCGAGCGGGAGACGGAGGACATCGCCAGCAAATGCCTCTGCGTAGTGCTCGGCGACGGTGTCGTATGCGGCGTGCACGGTCGAGACGTCGAATGGCTCCATCACCAAAAGTCTGTCCTCTCCGGCCTGCTCCGGCGGCCGGTCTGTCGAACCCGCTGAGCATCGCCTCGTCAAGGTGTCACGCAATCCGTAAGTCCGCACCGACCCCACTCAGGCGACATATCAGCCGGGCCGGACAACCCGGCAGTGGGAACGCTCATTGCGCCAAGTACGGGGAGTTTCCACAGGCCGACATATTCAGTATCGATCAGCTGAACCCGGTCAGCCCAGTTTGGCGAAAAAGAACGATGTCGGGCTCCGAGTCCCAGCCGCGATCCGTAGTGGCCCAGTTTGGTTCCAGAGTCGCGCCGGATCACGGTGTTGCGCCGAGTAGGTCGTCGAGAAGGGTTTCATTCTCGGCACGACCGTTCGCAGCATCGAGTCTGAGATCGACGTGACTCGGTTGCTCCCATCTTGCGATCGACCTCTCGACGTTGTTCCAGTCGAGTTCGTACCAGTTGGGAATGAGGCGTTGCCTACCTTCGACGAGGGAACGATGCAACCCGACATCGGAGCAGTGGGTTTCGATCAAAATCAGTCGTGCTGCCTCGCTGTCGGCCGTACTCTGACAGCTCTCGATCTCTGGAGCCCGTGCCACACCGTCGAGGACGACCGATCGCCCAGCGCGGAGCTGCGGCCGCGCCAGGGCATTCAGGATCGACCAGCCCACCGTCCGATGCCCAGACCATCCGATGTCGTCGAGGACCGCTTGAATCTCCTTGAACGGCCTCAGGCCGCTCATGGCCCAGTCGTGGGCGAGTACCGCAGCATTCAACCTTTGGGCCACCGCGTCTGCCACCGTGGACTTCCCCGTGCCCTGTAGGCCGGTCACCAGCACGAGCAATGGGCTTTTCACCGTTCGAGGCTCGCCTCTTCAAATTCTCGTGCAAGGGCAACGCCGAATTCTTCGCTCTCGAGAATGGCTTCCGTTCCGGGGTCCGAGGATACCCGACCACGTGGGGAATACCATTCTGAACCAATGGAGACGATCTACGAGGCCATCGGTGGTCACGACCGAGACTTGAGCTTGGCCGAAGCCTGGCACGCCAGATTACTTGCCGACGAGATTGTGAGCCATGCCTTCGGCCACGGATTCCATCCCGAGCACACTGAGCGACTCGCTGCTTATTGGGCTGAGGCGCTCGGAGGCCCCACGCGGTATTCGGATCTCTATGGAACGAGAGCACGGTTGTGCGGATGCACAGCGGGAACGGGCCGCACGAAGAAATGGATCGACGGGCGATCGCCTGCTTCCATGAGGCTCTCGTGGACGTGGGACTCGTTGGCGACGATCAACCCGGACAGGTCTTGCACAACCACTTCGCGTGGGCGACGACTCATACGATGTCTCGCTACCACCGATCTGAAGACCAAGTACCCGACGGACTCTCTTTCCCGCACTGGTCGTGGGAAGGACTGGTTGGAGAAACCTCTTCCGACGAGGTCTGAACTCACATCCCGCTCAGCATGAAGGCATCCCGGGGGCATACCTCCTTCTCGGCGTACGCCGGTGATCTCCGCAGACTCACTGGCCGATATTGAGATATCGGGAATGGATGGATGAAAGGATGCACAACTCGAATACTGTGGCTCAGCTCCGAATGCCGGCGGTGCCACCTTTTGAGCCTCGTTCCCTCAGCGGCTCGAGCGAACCGCGTGCGCTCATCGTTCCGACGTCGCCGCCCCGAATCCGTGCGCTTGGAGCAACCCCAGGGCTCTGCCATGGTGGGTGGGTGCGCACCATCGTCGTGTCGTCCGGGGGCGCCGGCTACGGATTCATCGTCGACGACCATGGTCGGCTACACCAGGCCGGGTTCGGGCCCGAGATCGACGCCCACATGCAGCGGCTGCCCGACGGGATCCCGCCGGCGCTCTACCCCCTGGCCTATCCCGCCTACGACGAGGAGCCGACCCGGGCGCCCACGTTGCGGGTCACGCACAGTGACGGCACCACGACCACCCGGCCGAAGGTGGAGGACGTCCGGGTGGTCGGCTCTCGGACGGACATCCTCCTCGTCGACCACGACTGCCCACTCGAGGTCACGCTGTCGTTCTGCGCAGAGGACCACGGCGTGCTGCGCCAGTGGGCGAGCATCACCAATCGGCAGCGCGGGGCGGTCACCCTCCACGAGGTCGCCGCGGCCTCGCCCCTGCTCGCCACTCCCGCGCCGCACCTGACCCACTTCGGCGGAGGTGACTGGGCCGCCGAGTGGACCACGACCACCGAGGCCCTGACCCCGGGGACCAAGGTGGTCGAGTCGCGCGGCGGTGTGCAGCCTCACCTGCGGTCCTGCCCTTTCTTCCTGCTCGCCCCCGACGGGTTGCCAGAGGAGTCGGGCTGTACCGTCCTCGCCGGCGCGCTGGCCTGGGGTGGCAACATCCGCTTCGCCTTCGAGCGGACGACGACCCCTGCGCTTCGGGTCTGGTGCGGGCACAATCCGGCGTCGGCCGAGTACGTGCTCGACCCGGATGCCACGTTCGCCACCCCCGAGCAGATCTGGATGTGGTCGACCGCAGGTATGGGCCCCCTCACGCGCCGCTTCCACCGCTGGGTCCGCGCCCACGCCGTGCGCGACGGCGACAAACTCCGGCCGATCGTGGTGAACAACTGGGAGGCCACCTCCTTCTCGTTCGATATCGACCGGCTCCTGGGGCTCATCGACCACACGGCAGACTTGGGTGCGGAGCTCTTCCTGCTCGACGACGGCTGGTTTGGGCGAGTCATCCCCGCGACGACGACACCGCAGGGCTGGGTGACTGGGAGGTCGACGAGGCCAAGCTGCCCGGCGGCCTCGGTCCCGTCATGGCGCGAGCGGAGGCTCGTGGCGTCCGGTTCGGGCTCTGGGTGGAGCCCGAGATGGTGAACCCCGACTCGACCCTCTATGACGAGCATCCGGACTGGGTGGTGGCCCAACCGGCGCGGCGCCCACGCCGATGGCGCCACCAGCTCGTCCTCGATGTCCTCCAACCGGATGTCACCGAATTCGTCTGCGGAGTGGTGGACCGCGTCCTGGACGAGAACCCGGGTATCAGCTACCTCAAGTGGGACGCCAACAGACCCCTGACCGACCCCGGCTCCCCCACGCTGGCCAACGACCGGCAGGCCAACTACTGGGTCGACCACGCCCGGGCCACCTGGCGCCTGATGGAGACCGTCGCCGAGCGCCACCCGGAGCAGACGCTCATGCTCTGCGCTTCGGGCGGCGGGCGGGTCGACCTCGGATCACTGCGCTGGTTCCACGAGGTCTGGCTGTCGGACAACACCGATCCCGTCGACCGGATGCGGATGCAGTGGGCCGCGTCGCATTTCCTGCCGGCCAACGTGGTCGGCGCGCACGTGACCCGGGAGGGCGACCGACCAGTGGCCTTCGGGTGTGCTGTGGCGATGAGCGCGCGGTTCGGCTTCGACATCGACTTTGCGGGCATGTCCGACGACGAGCTCGCCGTCTGCCGCCGCGCCGTGAAGCTGTACCGAGACGTCCGGCCGCTCGTCCAACAGGGCGACCTGTGGCGGCTGGTCCCGCCAGATGAGCGCGCCGCCCTCAGCTACGTGTCCGCAGATGGCCGCCGAGCGGTCCTCTTCGCCTACCAACTCACGACGCGCACGAATGATGCAGGCCCGCTGCGCCCTCGTGGACTCGACCCCGACCGGACCTACGAGGTCACCGCGGTCGATCTCGCAGCCGGCCCCGATCCGACCCGGACCGACGTAGAGCGACGACTCGGCGCGACCCTCATGGAGGAGGGCCAGCAGTGGCCCCTGTCCGAGCCCTGCACTGCCCGCATTGTGGTGCTCCGGTCGGTATAAGCACGGGTGAGCGGCCCGTTTCGATCACCGTGCAGAGGCTCTCGTCACCTTCTCGCGCGAGCCGTCGGCCACGGGACAGCCGCCCTTTGTCGTGAACCTTTTAGGCCTCCACAGTGCGGTCATCGACCCGATGCGTGCACGGACCGATTTCATCCCTGGTCAGGCAGCGGCGTCCAGTTCTGCTCTACGACCCAACAGACTCCTGCCGCAGGCGACCCAACCGGGCCGTGCTTGCAGAGGCTCGTCGGTGGGTGATTGTCATGGACCTCCACCACCCGGTACTCGGTTGGACCATAGAATTTGTCCGGCCCGTAAGTCAGCACAGGTGAGTAACCGCCTGGGAAGTTGGTGACACGCGACATTGCCTCGACGAAGGTCCGCCGATTGAGGTTCTTACCCGCCATGGTCGCCGCCTGGGCGAAGAGGCGGATCTCTTGACACCAGCCCTGGACCGGTCCTTGCTCCTCAATGTCATCATTGATGTTGCCCTTGGGAGTCTGCGGGTAAGCCTTGTGCCACACATCCCAGCAGCTCCGCACCCCGGGGTCGTAGCCCCCCTGTGACTCAGGTCTCGGAAGGTCGATGCCACCGAGTGTCTCTGCCGTGACACCGTCCTGGTTGTTGAGCGCCTTCTCGTAGGGGATGGGTATCAATCCGAGCGCAACCTCAATTTCGGACTGGTAATCGCTGAGGAGGAGCTTGGGGAAATAGTCCTGCGAAGTCTCGGCGCCGATGTATGGGGTGAATGCGTTCTCAGGCAACAAGGGAATCACCGATTGGACCCCCGCCGCCTTGAGCCGTTCGACCGCCAGCGTCGCGGTCGAGTCGGTAGTAGGCGGTCTCACCGATGTCGGCCGTCACCGTGACCACCTGAGGGACCACACCGATCTTTTTCAGGTCCGGCAAGAGGTAGGAGTCGAGCGCGCCTTGGTCGCTGGCCAGGTCCGAGACCACGACACCGACCTTCTTGCCGTGACCGAGGCGACCCGAGCTGAGGCCCCACCGCACAGTAGCCGCCAGGATGGGCGCGTCATCCGCCCCCGTCCACCACAAGTACGGAGAGCCGAGGTCCGTCCAGTTGGTGGTCGTCGTCCACTGGGAGAGCATCGGCGTCTGACCTTCTCGGGTGATGCAGAGCTGGTTGGTCCCCTCGTAGGTGCCGAGCCCGTCTACGACGGCGAAGACGGGCGGATTGCCCTGTGTCCACTGCTTGCACAGTGCTTGCTCCTCGTCCACGTTGGTCGGGTCGAAGCTCACGATCATCGGGTTGATCTTCCGACCGTCTATTCCCCCGGCATCGTTGATCTGGTTCACGAAGAGGTGGATCGCTTTCGTCTGCTCGCCGTACTCGGCGTCCGACTTGATTTCGAACTCCCCCTCGATGCTGGTGAACGAAATGATCGGGAAGACCACGTTGATGGCGCTCGCCGTAACACCCCGTGCGCTTGTGCTCGCCTTGGTGACGGGGGTCGGTGCAGTGGTGGCGCCCGACGGCGCTGCGACACCCAACGCCACCGTGCTCCCGAGGACGGCGAGGGCGCCCCCGGCTCGCAGTCGTCTTCGCCTCGTCCGATTTTCCCCAGTGCCGCATCGTCATCTCCCCCAGGTCGCCGTGCGAACCGGGCAGCCCGGAAAGGGTATCGCCGGTGGAACGGCGATCACGGCAGCACTCGCCGACGTTCACGGCGAACGGAGGGTGGTGCCGACGATGACGTCGCTCGTGTTGTCATGGGCACCCTTCGGACATATGGATCCGTCGAGTTGGTTACGTAGGCACTCGAACGTCCGAGACAGAAAGGTGTCCCCGTGACCCGGCCCTCCTTGGCACGCTCGAGAAGCCGCCTCCGTTCACCCCGTTGGTGTCGAGGCCTCGAGTTTCGCCGGGTCTATCGGGCTCCGTCGCGGCGTACACCGCCGATGGTGCTGCCGACTGGACACCTGCGACGACCTTCGGCTGAGGACCTGTGCCACCTTCGGGAGTGCCATGGCAAGCATTCAGCGCCGGCGCTGGGCCCGGATGAGGGGAACGCCAAACGGCAGAAAAGCCACGATGGCGGCGGCCAGCGCGAGAAAGGCGCCCCACGACCAGCTGAAGCCGGCCGGCTTGAGCAGGAAGCCCAGCACCACGAGAGCGACATTGACCCCGGTCATGAGGACCAGGAGCTGATCCTTGGACAGACGGCCCATGCTCCGCGAGGTCGCCGACGCCGAACGCGGTGATCAGGACGTAGAGCACCAGCACAATCGAGTTCAGCACCGCGATGAACAGCCAGCCGTGGACGCTGAGTCCATCGGCGGAGAAGGGACCGATGCTGTACCAAGGCAGCCAGAATGAGACCAGGAGGGCCAACGTGGCGGGGCCGACGACCCGATCCTTCGCGTTCAGGGCGTTCAGGCGTTGTCGTGACTTTCTGGCCCGCTTGGGCGCCGGTCGCGGCATGACGGGCGGCCTGATGGCGGCGCCGCACTTGGGGCAAAGTGCAGTCCCCGGGACCACCTCAACCAAGCAGCGTGAGCAAGCGGGCATCCAACCTCCTTTCTGCCGTCAGGGACGCGGCTGATCAGGCTACAAGCCGAACCGGGTGTGACTACGATCGCGGAACCTCGGGCGCCAGCGGTGTCGTCATTGACTGAGGTCGGACTCGAAGCCCGAGTCGTAGCGAGGCCAGGCGGAACGTCGATCCCCGGGGCCGCTATCGACGAATCGCCAGCGGCGGGAAGCTTGGGCTTTTCCAGTCAATCGTGACCGTGACCGTTGCGTGATCGGTGCCAGCAGGACGACCTCATTTCACCGTGCGCTCCTGTTGCCCGGGTAACCGGCGGAGACGCATGGAGGCCATCACGAACTTTGGCGCGCGAGTGGTGTGTCGAGCGTGTATTCCCACCCTTCCCTCCAGTCGAACTCGTCGTTGATCAGATCCTCGAGGCGTTTACCAGCAAGGTGGCGATCGAGAGCCCAACGAGTGGCCACGTGACCGATGATCAGCACTCTGGTGCCGTCCCAACGGGTGGGGAGGTCTTCGAGGAAGCGGGTGACTCGTCCCATGGCTTCTCGCCAGCTCTCGCCGCCCGGATACGGGACATCGAAGAACTCGTGGCGGTCCCGGAGATGTCCGTCCGCGGGACCGGCGTTGCGCTCGCCAAAGTCGCATTCGTGTAGCCGCCAGTCCAAAAACACCGGAATGCCGGTTTCGGCGAACGCGATGTGGGCGGATTCAGCCGCCCGACGCAGATCAGACGCGAAGACAGCTGTGATTCGATCGGATCGGCGGCGCTGGCCGAGTTGCCGAGCAAGTTCGCGGCCCCGGACCGAAAGACGGCTGTCCGCCCATCCCGAAGCGATTCCGGCCTCGTTGTCTTCGCTGATGGAGTGAGTCTCGAACGCCACCTCTATCATCCGACCTCCCTGGGATTCGTCATCGTGTTGCAGATCCGAATATCGGTTTTGCCACCGTCCCCGTTCGACGTCATCGTCCGAGATTCCTGTCAAGGATCATTGACAAGTCCGAGTCGATGGTTGACAATCGACTCCATGAGCGCCGCATGGGACAACTGGGAGCGTCTCCGCCGGGACCCGGAGGCCGACCCGATAGAGGTTTTGAAGGCCATCTCGGCGTTCCAGAAGTACTTTGCCGCCATCGAGAAGGAGGCGATCAAGGTCGCTCGATCGCAGGACCGCACGTGGCACGAGATCGGTGCCGCACTTGGAAGATCCCGGCAAGCGATATGGCAACGTGCGGCCTCTCGAGTCGACGAATCGAAAGCGGCGGATTGGCAGGCTCTGGGTCAGCTTCTCGAAGATTCGTGGGCAAATCGGCCGAGGTGCGACACAAGATCGGGATGTCGCCTCCGTAACGGTTGGCGGGCTTTCGTCGCCGAGGCGCTTCGCAATGGTGGGGATGTCAATGTCGGCCCGAGGACCGCGGGGATTTGACGATTACGGGATCGTCCCGAACGCCAGGATTGGAGAAAGCGCAGCCACGCTGCCGGATAGTCGCCGTGGCAACCTCGTCCGTATCATTTGAGAGATGCCGTCGCTCTACGAGTTTGCAGGTGGTGAGCAGGCGTTGCACCGACTCGAGGACACGTTCTACCGCAGCGTCCTCGAAGACCCCTTGCTTCAGCCACTCTTCGGGACGGGCCAGCCTCAGCACGTCGATCAACTGACTGCCTTCACGGCCGAGTCCTTCGGTGGTCCCGAACGCTTCACCCGGGAGCTGGGCTTCGATCATTTGATCTCCGTCCACCGACACCTTCGGATCTCCGAGGAGCAGCGACAGAGGTTCGTGCGGCTCTACATGGAGGCGCTGGACGAGTCGGATCTTCCCGGTGACGAGGAGTTCCGTGAGGCAGTCCGATCACACGTCGAATTCGGTTCGAAGGTCGCGATGCAGAACTCCCACGCGGAGAGCGAGGATCAGCTTCATCCGTTACGCGAGGTTCCTCGGTGGACCTGGCCCGGTGACGACGAGGAGGTCTGATTCGAGGGGCCCGCCGCTCCCCGTCGAACATCGCTCCAGGGGTACCCTCCTGATCACGAGCCCCGGCGCGCCGAATGGTCTGGAGCGGGGGCCGTGTAAGGGCACGGGAACAAGGCTCCGCAACCAGGACCGGAAACGCCCTTCTCATGATCAGAGAGTCGTGATATCATCATGGCGTCAACCGACCAAAGCGACGAGAGGACCTGCTCATGGCACGTTGGCCGAAGCCACCGGAGGGGAGCTGGACCGAGCATTTCGGACTCGGCAAGGAGCCCATCTCCTACGAGGACTCCATCTCTCCCGAGTTCTACGCGCTCGAGCGCGAGGCCATCTTCAAGCGAGCCTGGCTGAACGTCGGGCGGGTGGAGCAGCTGCCGCGGAAGGGCAGCTACTTCACGAAAGAGCTCGCCGTGGCGAGCACGTCCGTCGTCATCGTGCGCGGCACGGACGACGAGATCCGTGCCTTCCACAACGTCTGCCGCCACCGCGGCAACAAGTTGGTCTGGAACGACTACCCGAAAGAGGAGACGAGCGGCGTCTGCCGCCAGTTCGTGTGCAAGTACCACGGCTGGCGCTACGACCTCGACGGCTCCTTGAACTTCGTGCAGCAAGAGCAGGAGTTCTTCGACCTCGACAAGGCCGACTACGGCCTCGTTCCGGTGCATTGCGAGGTCTGGGCGGGTTTCGTCTTCGTCAACCTGGCGCGGGAGCCCGAGCAGAACCTGCTCGAGTTCCTCGGACCTATGGTCACCAAGCTCGAGAACTACCCGTTCCACCTCCAGAGCGAGCGGTTCTTCTACCGAGCACCGGTCAAGGCCAACTGGAAGCTCTACATGGACGCCTTCCAGGAGTTCTACCACGCACCGTTCTCCACGCGAAGCAGACCGCACCGGACTGGTCCATCGCCGCGCAACAGGCGGGCTTCGAGGCACCGGCCTACACCATCGACGGTCCACACCGTGTGGTCAGCACGGCAGGCATCCACCCGTGGAACCTTCCCGAGAACATGCTCCAGCCCATGGAGCTGATCACGCGTAGCGGGCTCTTCGGCGTGTGGGAGGTGCCGGACCTCGGCTACGACCAGAAGGCGGCCGGCATCAACCCGGCCGGGTGCGATCCCTGGGGCCTGGACTCTTTCCAGATCTTTCCCAACTTCGTCATCCTCGTGTGGGGCCAGAGCTGGTATCTGACCTACCACTACTGGCCGACCGCCGCGAACGAGCACATCTTCGAAGGGACGCTCTACTTCGTTCCCTCGAAGACGCCCCGCGAACGTGTCGCCCACGAGATGGCCGCGGTTTCGTTCAAGGAGTACGGACTCCAGGACGCCAATACGCTCGAGGCGACGCAGACGATGCTCGAGTCGCGTGTACTCGAACGGTTCCCGTTGAACGACCAGGAGGTGCTCTGCCGCCACCTGCACAAGGTCGCCGCCGACTGGGTGGACGACTACACCAAGCAGCGCGTGGAGGTGTGAGGAACATGGCCGAGACACTGTTGCCCCCCGAGTTCGCCGACCTGGAGCCCTTCGCCGCCACCTGGTGCCTGGCGACCGAGCCCGAGCGCTTCGCGCAGCGCATGGCCGTACCGATGGACGAGATGCAGAGGTTCTACGACGCCGTGACGGCCCGGGCCGACGAGGCCTTGACGTACTGCGACAAGTTTCCGATCGACGACATGCCCGAGGACGCGAAGAACCTGCTCCACCTCCTCTACTCCATGGTCATGGTCTCGTTCCCGATTGAGCGCTGGGGTCAGGCCCGCGTCCCCGACACCGGCGCGGCCTACCTGGACCTGCTGGTCGAGCCTGGTCCCTGAACCAAGTCGGGATCCTCGAGCCGTATCTGCGGACGTGCTCCTGCCATCGGCCTCGGCCGGGTCCTCAGCTCGAGAACGAGAGGACGTTGAAGGCGTAGCCGAGAGACATGGCGGAGCCGTCCTCCTGGAACACCGCCCAGTCGTCGGTCGGGCTCTGGAAGTACTCGACGCCGGTCGCCGACGCGTCGAACGTACCGCTCGCACCACCAGGATCGCAGTTGGGCGTCGTGAAGACCGCGGCGTTGGGGTTGCCGTTGTCCTCAGGACTGTTGATGATGACGAACGAGCCGGCGCTGTTGTCGGCTGTCGCGATATCAACGACCTCCTTGCCCCCATTGCTCGCCTTGGATCCGATCATGACGTTGAAATGAGCCCCGACACCCATCGGTGAACCGTCTTCGTTGAGGATGCCCCACTCCTTTCGCGACGAGTTGTAGTACGCGCCGATGGGATGATCACTGACGAACTCGTTGCTGCCGCCGGGGTCGAGGTTCGGGGTGATCAGTATGCGCGCGTTCGGGTTGCCGTTCGTCTTGGGCGAGTTGATGTAGGTGGCGCCGCCCAGGGTGTTGGCGCTGGTGGCGGTCTGGACGAAGACGTTCTTGCTCGCCTGTTGCACCACCAGGACGTTGTACGTCGATCCGGCGGCAATATTCGTCGCTTCGTCGAGATTGGCAATCGACCACTGGGCACCGCCGAACAAGTTGTAGATGACGCCGATAGGCACAGTGTCGGCTACGCAGCCGCAGACACCGCCTGCGGAGTAGTTGGGTGTGACGAAAAGCATCGCGTTGCCCTCGCCGTTGGTGGCGTCGTTGTTGATCGGCGACACGAAGGTTCCATAGCCGGGCGACGTGTAGATGAAGTGCGACGTGACCGTCACGGTGGCCGACACCGGACCGGCCGGGACGGTGAAGATCAGCATCAGCATCACGAACACCACGGCGAGCGCTGACGAGCGTGGTACCGGACGAGATCGCATGGTCCCCACCTCCGAGTATGCGGTTGCTCGGTCGCCGAGAAATGCTACCCGTTTCTCTAACGCGGTTCTCTCTGGGGAGCCGCTCGCCACGGGCGGGTACTTCAGCCCACCACCGAGAGCAAGGCGGCGGCCGACGTGACGACACGGTCGCCGTTGCCCTCGTCGTGGAGGAGCATGCGCACGCCGACCCGCCCGTCCGGCCCGCTGTGGGCGGTTCCATCCACCCGGAACGGCCCGACCTTGCCACGGGCGAGGAACATCACGTGCCAGCTCAGGACTTGGAGACTCCGGGTGCCGGCCTGCGTCGCCGCCAGGTCGACCGCGGCGGTCTCGAGAACGACATGCTGGGGCCCGATGTGCAGCGCGGCGTCGGGGGACGCGAGCTCGACCGCGAGCTCGGGGAGCGTCCAGTGGCCGTCGTCACGCACCGACGCTCCGAAGACCTGCCAGAGTGGCGGCAGGTCGGGGGAGTCCTCCACCACGATGGCCGAATCGTCGACGTCCATCCGCTCGAGCCCTTCCGGCGGCGTGCCGATGGAGGCCCCCTGACCCTCAATGAACGCGATCGTCCGCTCGTGGTCGTCGGCGTCGACGATCAGACAGCGGCCGTACCCCATGGTCCGGCCCTGGTGGACCAGACCGGACCCGAGCACCTCGACCGTCTCGACGTCGAGTCCCGGGTCGAGGATCTGGACCGACGCGATCACCGGATTTGGCACGGCCACCATGTCGGTCTGGCAGCCCTCGGGCGAGGCGATGGCGAGAGGAGCCACCATGATGCCGCCGGCCTCGTTGCGCATGTCGTGGCGGATCCGGACTGTGTTGTCCACCGGGCCCAGGTTCATGGAGGAGTGATTGCGGCCGATGTAGCGGTAGCTGAGGAGCCCCGACCAGCGCCGGAGCAGCTCGGCGCGGTAGGCCTCGGGGTCGTCGGTCAGCTCACGGATGTCGCGGATGTCGGTCATTCCATCACCCCTCGCCCACCCCGCCCAACTCACATCGCCTCGTACTCGACGGTCACCGTCTTGGCCGAGGGCAACGATTGGCACGTAAGGATCCAGCCCTCTTCGACCTCTTCGGGCGTCAGCGCGTTGTTCGCCCGCATGGTGACCGAGCCTTCCTTCAAGAAGGCCATGCACGTTGCACAGTTTCCGGCCTCGCACGAGAACGGCGGGCGCAGGCCACCCCGCCGGGCCGTCTCCAGCACGGTGTCCCCCTTCTGGTAGCGGATCACCGCCGTCTTCCCGGCCAGGGTCACCTTCACCTCGTCGGGCACGGCTTCGGGGTTGCCGCTCCCGCCGGCCGACACTGCCGCGGCGTCCTTCTCCTGCTGCTCCACCAGGAACCGCTCAATGAAGATGCGGTCGGCCTCGACGCCCAGGTCGATCAGCCCGGATTCCACCAGATCCATGAACGGGCCGGGGCCGCAGATGTAGAAGTCGGCGTCGACGTCGCCACCCACGAACGCAGCCACGTCGTCGGGCCCGAGATACCCGGCCTCCGCGTCGATGTGGTGACGAACCTCGAGCCTGTCCACGTTGCGGGAGCGCAGCGCCGAGAGCGCCTCGTCGAAGATGACCGAGGCGCGGTCGCGGTTGGCGTAGAGGAGCCGGACCGGCCGCGTCGTCGTGGCCAGGATGTGCTTCGTGATCGACATGACCGGGGTGATGCCGCTCCCCCCGCAGAACCCGACGATCGGGCGCTCGGAGGGCTGAGGGCAGAACACGCCGGCCGGCCTGGTGGCCTCGACCACGTCACCCGTCGTGACGTTGTCCATGAGCCAGTTGGAGACGAGTCCGCCCGCGACCCGCTTGACCGTCACGGTCAGTTCGGGGTCGGTCTCCGGGGAGCTGGACATGGAGTAGGACCGCGGCTGGTCCTCCCCCTCAATGTGGACCCGGAAAGTGCAGAACTGCCCGGGGCGGTAGCGGAAGGTCTCGCGCAGTTCCGCGGGGACGTCGAGGACGAACGAGCTCGCGTCCGGTGTCTCGGGCACGATTTGTTTGACCACGAGCGGGTGATACCCGTGCTCCCGCAACGCTGCTTCATGGTCACTTGTCTCGTTCGGCATGGGTGGCCCGAGGGCGCGTCGCTCGGAGGTCTCGACAGTCGGCGCGTCCGCGCACCGGCGCCCGCGTGAACCTCAGGACCGGGTCGGCCAGGCCACCGACTTGGTCTCGAGGTACTGGTCGAACCCGGCGAGCCCGTTCTGCCGACCGATGCCGCTGTGCTTGTAGCCGCCGAACGGCATGTCGGCCTGCCCGATCGGCATACCGCCGTTGACGGCGAAGGAACCCGTGCGCACGCGTTCGGCGACTCTCAGCGCCCGGTCGAGCGAACCGGAGAAGACACCGCCCGAGAGTCCGTAGACGCTGTCGTTCGCGATCCGCACGGCGTCGTCGTCGTCATCGAAGGGAATGACGACGAGCACCGGCCCGAAGATCTCCTCCTGGGCGATCGTCATGGAGTTGTCGACGTCGGTGAACAGCGTCGGCTCCACGTACCAGCCCTTGGGCAGGTCCGCCGGGCGGCCTCCGCCCAGGGCCAGGGTCGCGCCCTCCTTGACCCCTTTCTCTATGTAGCCGAGCACGCGGTCGCGCTGCTTCGACGAGATCAGCGGGCCCATGAGAACGTCGGGCCGCTGCGGGTCCCCGTAGGCGACAGAGGAGAGCGTCGCCTTCAGGATCTCCACACCCTCTTCGTAGCGGGAGCGAGGGAGGAGCATGCGGGTCTGAATGGCACAGCCCTGGCCCCCGTGGAAGCACACGGCGATCCCCGACGGGACCGAGCTCGCGAAGTCCGCGTCGTCGAGCACGATCGTGGCCGACTTCCCACCGAGCTCCAGGAACACCCTCTTGAGGGTCGCGGCGCCCTTCTCCATGATGCGCTTGCCGACCACGGTCGAGCCGGTGAACGAGATCAGATCGACCTTCGGTGAGACCGTGAGCTCCTCGCCGACGAGGTGGTCGGAGGAGGTCACGACGTTGAGGACTCCGGGTGGGAAGTCGGTGTGCTCAGCGACGAGCCGGCCGAGGCGCGTCGCGTTCCACGGTGTGTCCGGCGCGGGCTTGAGGATCACCGTGTTGCCGGTGGCAAGCGCCTGCCCCAGCTTGTTCAGCGTGACCTCGACGGGAAAGTTCCAAGGCACGATGGCGCCCACCACGCCGACCGGCTCCTTCCAGATCTGGCGTGTGTTGGGCGTACCCCGCCGGTCGACTGCCTCGGCCAGCTCCGTCCGCCACTCGAACTCGTCCATCAGCTTGGCCGGGTAGCGCAGCGCGCCGTCGAGCGGGATGTCCAGCTGGTTGGCATGCGTGATCATGCGCGGGCACCCGACCTCCAGGATCAACTCCTCGCGCAGCTCCTCCCGTTCCTTCTCGAGCGCCTCCTGCAGCTCAGCCAGGCAGCGCTTGCGCAGGTCGCGGTCGGTGGACCAGCTCGTCTCGTCGAAGGCGCGGCGTGCCGCGTCGATGGCGCGGTGCATCTCGGCCGCCGAGGCGTCCGCCACCGGTCCGAGCACCTCCTCGGTGGCGGGGTTGACGTTGTCGAACGTCTTTCCCGTGTCGGACCCGACGAGCTCGCCGTCGATGAGCATCCTCGGTTCGTGGTCGACCTCGGTCACGGTGCCTCCTCCTGGCCGGCGCGCGGCGCCCCGGACCCCGGTGTGAACGCCACCGGTCCGGCGGGCCTCACGCCGGTGTAAATCGCATTATCAGATTTCGTAATGATGATAATCGACACGGGGGGCAGCGCGTCCCGCCGTGGTCGCGACGCGGCTCCCGACGATCAGAGCGGGAGAACGGGGACCGGCTGCCGGCCGGCGAGCAGGTCCGCGCCGAGCGACCGGGTCAGCGCACTCCCTCCGAGGAGCTGGTCGAGCACGACGGCCCGGCGGAAGTGGTGGTGGAACGGGTGCTCCGCGGTGAAGCCGATTCCGGCGAGCACTTGCTGGCAGTGACGGGCCACGGTGCGGGCGGCCCGGCCGGCGTAGGCCTTGGCCAGCGCGGCGGTCACCGGATCGGTGTTCTCCCAGGCCGCCGCGGCCAGGGTGCTCGACGCCTCCACCCAGACCAGGCACTCGGCCAGACGGTGGCGCACAGCCTGGAACGACGCGATTGGCCGCCCGAACTGGGTGCGCTCGAGCGCGTGTTGGCGCGCCAGCTCCAGCATGGCCCGGGCCGCCCCGACGAGTTCGTGTGCGAGGGCACGGTGACCGGCCGCCATGACGTGCGACCAGTCGGCCGGCACCCCTCCGGCCGTCGCTGTCACGCCGGTCACCTCGAAAAGGCCGAGGTCGGGGTCGAGGCCGCTCACCTCACGCAGGGTCAGTGCGGCGGGCTCGAGGGTGATGAGCGTGTGGTCCGTGCCCTGTTCGACGACCACCAGGATCCCGGTGCGGTCGCGGACCGACGCCGTCGCGAGGCCCCGCACCTCAAGCTGGCCGTTCGCCGTCCGGCCGGGCGCGTCCGAGCGACCGAGCGGGGGGAGCACCACGGCAACGCCCGAACCGTCGTCACCGCGCCGCACACCGAGCGCGTCGGCCAGAACGTCGTCGAGGGCGGACGACGTCGTGTTCGCCTCGCCCTGGCTCTCGAACAGGACCGACACCGCGGCGAACGGGTCCTCCTCCAGCGCGTCGTTCCAGCCGAGCTCGTCCAGCGCGTCGTCGAGTGCCTTGCCGCGGTGCGTCGAAGCGGCCCGGCGGACGCCCTGGGTGAAGAGCTCGAGCTCGTGGCTCTCCATCATCGCGGCGTCACCGGTCCGCACCGAGCTCGAGCAGCCTGCGGGCCACGATGTTGCGTTGGATCTCGGCACTCCCTCCGTAGATGGTGGCTGCCCGCGAGTAGAGGAAGTCGGCGCGCCAGCGTGCGCCGGCCACGTCGTCCCCGAGTGTGATGTCAGCCGCCAGGCCGTCGGCCACGAGGTCGAAGACGGCTTGCTCGGCCGTCGCGACGAGGATCTTGTCGACCGAGGTCTCCGGTCCGAGCGTCTCGCCGGCGGCCATGCGTCGCTGGGTCGCGCGCGAACGGGCCCTGAAAGCGGCGAGGGTTTCGGTCACCTCGCCGACCCGGCTCGCATCGAGCGCGCCGGCTGGAGCGAGCGCCAACAGCTCCTGGAGCCGGCGGACGAGGAACGCGCCGCGGTGCCACAGTGAGGTGCTTCGTTCGTAGGGGAGCAGGTCCATGGCGACCGACCAACCTCCGCCGACGGTACCGAGGACGCGGTCGGCCGGCACGAGGACGTCGTCGAAGAACACCTCGGAGAATTCGTCGCGACCATGCATCGTGCGGAGCGGGCGCACGGTGATGCCGGGGGTGTCCATGTCCACGAAGAGCGCGGTGATGCCCCGGTGGGCGGACTCGGGCGTACCGGTGCGCGTCAGCAGCACGCACCGGGACGAGTACTGGGCGAAGCTCGTCCACACCTTCTGGCCGTTCACGCGCCAGCCTTCGCCGGTGTCCTCCGCCCGGCATGCCAACGACGCCAGGTTGGAGCCGGTTCCCGGTTCGGAGAAGCCCTGGCACCACATCTCGTCGCCGCGCAACAGCGGGGGCACCATGGCCGCAGCAAGCTCCGGCGCGGCGTAGTCGAGCATGGTCGGCACGAGGATTTCAGGCATGCAGTAGAAGCCCGGCTCGACCAGGTCCCGCGCCGTGAGCACCTCGCCCAGATAGGCGCGGAACAGCGGGGAACCGCCCAGCCCCCCGACGCGCTCGGGCCAACCCAAGCGCGACCAGCCTGCGTCGAACGCCATCTTCCGGACCTTGACCAGCTGCGCCAGCTCCTCGTCCATCGTCGGGATCCCGCTGGTCGAAGGCTCCAACTCGGCCGCGTGCTCGTCGAGCCACCCGTCGACCGCGGCCCTGTACGCGGCGAGCTCCATGTCCGGGGACGCGCCGGAGGAGGCGGTCGTCACCCGGCGGGCTCGGCCGTCGGCTCGGGCCGTCGTGGGTCGTGAGCCTTGCCCGAGTCGTGTGCGCCGCTGCGACGGAGGAATGTCATGAACCGCGTGCGCAGCCGCCACCCTTGCTCGGTCCTGCTGTACGTGTCGGTGTACCAGCCGATCCGCATGTCGTGGGTGGTCTGCTCGACGAAGCACAGCGTCTGCTGCCCGCGTCCGGTGTCGCCGTCGAGCTCGAGCACCGGCGTGCCCGTGAGGAAGAGGCCCTTGGGCGCGGCGGCAACCAGCGACGGGAAGTCGGCGAGGGTGTAGGTCGCGCCGAACGCCGTGTAGGTCCCGTCGGGCGTGAAGACATCCATCACGGCCTCGATGTCGTCCTGGGACATGCCCACCGCGTAGCGGGCGAGCAGCTGCTCGATCTCCATGACGTCCTGCATCTGCGCGCGCTCCATGTCCCTCTCCTCAGCCGCGAACCGTTCGGTGCCGAAACGCCCGCATCCTCAAAACGATAACATCGTTCTCGCAATCCGCCATTCGGAACCGGCGGTCACGCTGCTCGACCCGTTGAAGTGGCCGTCGACCCCGGAGAGAGTCCCGTTGTCGGTTCTCTTCAATACCGAGCTGAGCACGGCGAGAGCACCGCTCTCAAATGGCTACAACGCGGTAAACTGCGTCGATGGCGCTTGATGAGACGGCGGCTCCGGCCTCCCAGTCCGACGTTCCGCTGCGCCGTCGGGATCTGGCCGTCGCCCGGTCGCTCGACTCGGCCCGGATGCGAAGCGAGAACCGGGTGCAGCGCTTCCTCGATGCCGGTTTCGAGCTTTTGGCGAGCGCCGAGTCCGGCCGGGACTTCACCGTGCAGGACGTCGTGGAGCGTTCGGGCCAGTCTCTCCGGAGCTTCTACCAGTATTTCGCCGGCAAGCACGAGCTCCTCCTGGCGCTCTTCGACGAGGCGATCCGCTCGACGGCGGACGAGGTCCGTCAGGAGGTCGAGGAGGAGTCCGGCGCGCGCGAGCGGCTGCACCGCTTCGTCGTGGCCTACTACCTCCGTTGCTTGCCCTCCATGAACGGCCGGTCGTCGAAGAACCATCCGACCCCGGTCATGGCCGAGTTCTGCCACCAACTGCTGACCGCCCATCAGACCGAGGCGTCCCGGGCCTTCGTGCCTCTCGTCACCCTGCTCGAAGAGGTCCTCCGTGACGCCGTTGCAGCCGGTGTGGTGGGCCCCGGCCGAGACGAGCGGGACATGGCCGGCACCGTGCTTTCGACCATCATGTTCAATGCCGCCTACGCCTGCACCATCAGCGGGTCGCCCGAACCGGCCGAGCGAGAGCGTGCCGCCGAACAGATGTGGGATTACGTCTCCGGCGGCATCGTCGCCGGCACCTGGGACTGATCGTCCTACACCGGCGTCCAGCGGCCCGGCCTCGACGACGAGTTCCGGCGGGCCGGTTTCGGCCAGCGGTGTCCGAATCCGGTGCGTCAGCCGATCTTCCTGAGGTTCGGCGCCACCGCAGCCAGGAACTCCCGCGTGCGCTCCGCCGACGCCTTTATCTGGTCGCGGCCTTCGCCGATCGGCACGATGCGGGCGTTGAGGTCCGTCACGCCCGCCTCCGCAAAGCTGCACAGCCTCTTTTCCATCGCCGCCTCGCTGCCACAGATCAGGACGTCGCCGATCGTCTTCGCCTCGCCATGCTCCATCAACGCGACGTAGTTGGGTGACGCGACCACCTCGCTGAGGGTGCGGTTGGTCCGCTCGACCGCCGCCTCCACTTCGTCGTCGCGGCACAGGCACACGGGCACTCCCGCCATGATGCGAGGAGCGGAGCGCCCGGCATCCCGAGCTGCCCTGGTGATCTGCGGGACGATGTGCGACGAGATGGTGCGCTCGTCGGCCAACCACAGGATGGTTCCCGCCGCGCGCTCTCCGGCCAGCTTGAGCATCACCGGCCCGAGGGCGGCGATCATGACCGGCGTCGGCGTGATGTCGGTGATGTCGAGCGGCTGGCGGATCGTGAACAGCTCGTTGTCGATCTCGACCAGTCCGGGGCCCTTCAGCGCCGCGTCCAGGACGTCGAGGTAGCACCGCATGGTGGTGGCCTGGCGCTCGTAGGGCAGGCCGAGCATGTCCTTGATGATCCAGTGGTGCGAGACCCCGAGTCCCAGGGTGAAGCGGCCCGTGCACACGGCCTGGTTCGACAGCGCCTGCTGCGCCAGGACCACCGGATGCCGGGGTTGGATGGGGACGACGGAGGTGCCCACCTCGATGCGCGACGTGACCGAGCCGATCAGCGTCACGGCCGTCATGACGTCGATCTCGTCGGGGATCTGCGGCGTCCACACCGTGTCGAGACCGGCCTCGTCTGCCCACCGGGCGTCGGCCTGGAGCTTCTCGACCTTTGTCGCGTAGCGGCCGCGGTCAGCGCTCACCTGCAGTCCGACCCGCATGGCGGCTCCTTTCGGCTCGGAAATGACGTTCTCAGTCAGCGTATATGTTGGTATCGCTGAGTGCTAGGGGCACTTGACAGGAATTTGCAGCGTCCGTAACATCGGCCAACTCTACCGGCACGGTCCCGTGCCGTCCGGTGGGACGACACGGCCCGGGAGCAAGCGTGTGCGTGGCGACCGAGAGGACGATCGGGTCGGGAGTGACGACCGGGGTGGGAGGTCGACCCGCCCCTCTTGGGAGGCGCGACGAGTGCAGGCCGGCAGGGCAACGGGGGATCTGACATGAGTCGCGTGGCGGTCGTCACCGGTGGCGGCTCGGGCATGGGGCGGGCCATTTGCCGTCACCTGGCGCAGCAGGGGCGCAAGGTCGCCGTCTTGGACGTCGCCGGCGACATGGCCCTCGAGGTGGCGAAGGAGCTCCAGTCCGACGGTTTCGAAGCGTTCGGCGTCGCGGTCGACGTCAGCGATCGAAGTGCCGTCGAAGCCGCGCTCGACGAGGTCCGGCGCGAGCTGGGCCGGATCGAGATCATGGTCACCAGCGCGGGGATCGAAGGCTTCGAAGACTTCCTCGACATCACGGCCGAATCGTGGGACCGCATGATGGCGGTCAATTTGTCCGGGACCTTCCACTGCCTCCAGGCGGCGGTGCCCGACATGCTCGATGCCGGGTGGGGGCGCATCGTCACCATCTCCTCCTCGTCCGCGCAGTCGGGAACGCGACGGATGGCTCACTACGTCGCGTCGAAGGGGGGAGTCATTGCGCTGACCAAGGCGCTGGCGCTCGATCTCGCGCCGCATGGCATCACCGTCAACACCATCCCGCCCGGCGTCATCGACACCCCGATGATGCGCCGGCCGATTCAGTCGGGCGCCATGGCGAGCCTGGACCAGGTCATCGCCCGGGCTCCCCTCGGGCGGCTCGGCACGCCCGACGACATCGCCGTGGCATGTGCCTTCCTCTGCTCGGAGGAGGCCGGGTACATCTCGGGCCAGCAGATCAACGTCAACGGAGCCTGGTACCTGTGACCGTCCTCACGACCAAGAAGTTGGGGGCCACGATCGGTGCCGAAGTGCTCGGCCTGCACCGTGACCAGCTTCGCAACGACGACGACCTGCCGGCCGCGGTCATGGGCGCGCTCGAGGAGAACGGCGTCCTGATCTTCCGCGAGCTGCGCATCGACGACGAGACGCAGATCGCCTTCTCCAAGAGGCTCGACGACGTGGGGAAGGCCGAGCCTGCACCGGCCCCGGCGATCTACACGGTGTCGCTGGACCCGGCCAAGAGCCGGACCGCCGCGTACACGCTCGGGACCTTCAACTGGCACATCGACGGGGCGCAGGACGACGTCCCCACGAAGGCGACGGTCTTGAGCGCGCGCCAGGTCGCGGCTCGTGGCGGGGACACGGAATTCGCCAGCACCTACGCCGCCTATGACGACGGCTCCGAGGTGGAGAAGGAGCGCTGGGCGAATGTGCGCGTCGTCCATTCGATGGAATCTTCGCAGCGCCTGGTGTACCCCGACCCCTCGCCCGAGCTTCTGGCGCAGTGGCGTGAGAAGCCCGTCAAGGAGCACCCGCTCGTGTGGCAACACCGCTCGGGACGCCGTTCCCTCGTCATCGGCGTCACCGCCGACCACGTCGTCGGTATGGACCTCGACGAGGGGCGCGCGCTGCTGGCCGACCTGCTCGCCCGGGCCACGCGCCCCGAGCGCGTGTACCGCCACGAGTGGACGCTGGGCGACCTGGTGATCTGGGACAACACAGGCGTGATGCACCGGGCCACGCCCTACGACCCTTCGTCGGCCCGTGAGATGCACCGCACGACCATGAGCGGCGACGAGGCGATTCAGTGACGAGAGACGGACGTCCGGGAGGAGCCAGACCATGAGTGACGTAACGATCGTTCGCGCCGAGCGGTGGTGCGACGTCGAGGCGGGCGAGGTGCGCTCACCCGGGGTGGTCGTGGTCGACGGCAACGAGATCGTCGCGGTGAACCCGGCCGAGCTCCCCAGCCCGGCCTCCGAGATCGACCTGGGCGACGTGACCCTGCTCCCCGGCCTGATGGACATGGAGCTCAACATGCTCATCGGAGGCCCGGGAGGCCCGTCGGGGCTGCCCGACCCGATGCACGGGGTCAAGGACTCGCCGGTGTACCGGACCCTTCGCGGCGCGGTCAACTGCCGCACGACGCTCGAGGCCGGCTTCACCACGGTCCGCAACCTGGGCCTGATGGTCTACACGGCGGGGTTCCTGCTCGACGTCGACCTGGCCAAGGCGGTCGACAACGGCTGGTTCCCGGGGCCGCGCATCTTTCCGGCCGGGCACGCCATCACACCGACCGGCGGCCATCTCGATCCGACCATGTTCCAGGGCCTCGCCCCGGGCATCATGCCCCAGAGTGTCGAGCAGGGAATCGCCAACGGGGTGCCCGAAGTCCGCAAGGCTGTCCGCTACCAGATCAAGTACGGGGCCAAGCTCATCAAGATCTCCGCTTCGGGCGGCGTGATGTCGTTCTCCAGTGCGGCCGGGTGCCAGCAGTACTCCGACGAGGAGCTGGCCGCCATCGTCGACGAGGCGCACCGCAACGGCCTTCGCACGGCCGCGCACGCGCACGGTGACGCCGGGATCCGGGCCTGCATCCGGGCCGGAGTCGACTGCATAGAGCACGGATCGCTGGCCACCGACGACACCCTGCGTCTGATGGCGGAGTCGGGGACCTTCCTCGTGGGCACGACCGCGCTGGCCGACCACATGGCCGTCGACCGCATCCACCCGATCCTCCAGAAGAAGGCGGCCGAGATCTTCCCGCAAGCCCGCCGCATGTTCGGCCACGCCCTCGAGTACGGCGTCAAGATCGCGTGCGGTTCGGACGCGCCGGCCATCCCGCACGGCACCCAGGCCGACGAGCTCATCGCCATGGTCGACCGGGGAATGACGCCGATGCAGGCGCTCCAGGCCGCGACGCTGACCAGCGCCGAGCTCGTCGAGCGGGAGCACGACCTCGGCCGCCTGGCCCCTGGCTACCTGGCCGACGTGATCGCCGTCCCCGGTGATCCGTCCGAGGACATCAAGGTCACCAAGGATGTGCGCTTCGTGATGAAGGACGGCCGCGTCTACAAGGGCGCCTGACACCGCAGACGGGGCGAGAGTTTGTCGTGACCGTCCGTTGGGCGCTCCACGACGACGCGCGGACGAAAACCGTCAGCGTGTCCCTGCGGTGACCGCAGGCGACGGTGCGAGCCGGGCCGCCTGATCGAACCACGAAAAGAGAAGGAGACCTTCCATGTCCGAGAACGATCAGCTGCAGGCCGCACGTGCCCTACGCCGGGCCATGCTCGGCGACGACTACGTCGACGCCCAGACGGCCGATCCGGACTCCGTCATGGGTGAGTTCCAGGACTACTTGACCTCGCAGGCCTGGGGGGTGTGGACGCGCGGCGGGGCGCTGAGCACGCGTGACCGCAGCCTGTTGGTGCTGGCCATGACCGCCGCCCTCGGACGCATGGACGAGTTCCGCCTTCATGCCGGCGCACGGGAACGAACCGGCGTGACCGATGAGGAGTTGGACGAGCTTCTGTTCCAGATCGCGGCCTATTGCGGGGCACCGGCCGGGCTCTCGGCCAAGCGGGCTCTCCAGGCCGTGCGTGCGGAGGAAGGAAGGTGAGCTCGGCGACGGTCGGCTTCGTCGGCTTGGGCAACATGGGCAGCGTCCTCGCCGAGAACCTCGTCGGGTCAGGCCTCGACGTGGTCACGCACGACCTGGCCGGTCCGTCGCGCAACCCCCAGGGCGCCCGCTTCGCGCCGTCGCTCGACGACATGGGTCGCGCCGCCGAGGTCGTCGTGCTCAGCCTCCCCGACGGATCGGCATCCGAGGAGGTGTGCCGAGCCCTCGCCGCCGTCACTGACCGGCGCACGGGGTGCGTCGTCGACACGTCGACGACCGGTGTGGACGCGGCGCGCGCCATCGGTGCGGTGCTCTCGGAGGCCGACGTCGGCCACGTCGACGCGCCCGTGTCTGGCGGCCCGGCCGGAGCGCGGGCGCGCACGCTCACCGTCATGTTCGCCGGGTCGGACGCCGCCTGTGCCGCGGCCGAGCCGGTGTTGGCCGGTCTGAGCGACCGGCGCATCCGGGTCGGCGCCCAGCCGGGCATGGCTCAGGCCCTCAAGCTGGCCAACAACTTCCTCTCCGCTACCGCACTGGCGGCGACGAGCGAGGCAGTCGCCTTCGGGCGCTCGGTCGGGCTCGACATGGAGACGATGCTGGCCGTCCTGAACGCATCGAGCGGCCAGAACACGGCGACGAGCGACAAGTTCCCCAACCACGTGCTCAACGGCCGCTTCGGCTCGGGGTTCGCCAACTCGCTGATGTCCAAGGACCTGCGTCTTTACCTCGGGGCGGTTGAGGCCCAGGGAGCGCCCTCGGTCCTCGGACCGGCGACCGCCGCCGTATGGGAACGCTTCGCGGCGTCAGAGCCCGGAGCCGACTTCACCCGTATCTATCCGTTCGTCGCCGGGGGAGACTGAGTCGGGCGCTGCGGCCGGAGGATCGTCGGGGCGTTTCAGCGTGCGTCCGCTGTCCCGTAGTATCCCGTCGGAAATCGCCCAGAGCTCCCGTCACCGGTTGGAGGAGAACACATGCGAGTCGTCGTCGATTTCGACCTGTGCGAGAGCAACGCCCTGTGCATGGGGATCCTCCCTGAGGTCTTCGAGGTGCGAGAGGACGACTTCCTCTACGTCTTGGACGAGCACCCGCCCGAGGCGCTGCGGGAGAAGGTCATGGAGGCGGTGAGGGCGTGTCCCAAGAACGCGATCTCCGTGGTGGACTGAGACCCCGAGTTCCCCGCTTGATTCCTGTCCCCGGCTCCCGCCCCGGGGCGGCCTTTCGTTCGGACCGGTCGAAGCCTCGGCGATGACGCTCGTCCCTAGGACCCGCTGACCGTCGTCGTCCCGGGCAGGTCCGTTCCGCACCATGACTTGTCGGACGTCGGTACGAAACCCTTCTTCTCTGCCGTCACGTACCATACGCAGCCGGGGGTCACATCGTGACCGAAAATGGTCTTGTAGTCGATGGTGTAGCCCAGCAGGCCGCCGCCGTTGTAGGACTTCAAGTTCCGCAGCGCGTGGATGACCCCGGCCCGGGACGGGTTCTTCCCCGCCAGCTCGAGTCCCTTGATCATGAGGTCCGCACCGAGCCAGGACTCGTACTGTGAGTAGGCCGGGAACTGACCCGTCTTGAAGTGGGCGTACTTCACGAGTGCCGCCTCCATCGCCCGCGTGCCGGCATCGGGCAGCTGAAACGGGCGGAACTGCGTCTCGAAGTAGGCGCCCTGGAGCGTCGGCCAGACCGGAGAACCGATGACGCTGGGCTCGTAGCCGGTAGGGAACGCCAGCACCTTCGGCTTGATCCCCGCCTGCTCGACCGCGGTGGCGAGCGCGAAGTTCGAGTTGTCGTCCATGGTGCCGTAGAACGCGTTGCAGCCCTTCTGCTTGGCCACGAGCGCCGCCGAGGTGAAGTCCACTCCGCCAAAGGGGACGGTGGTGTCGAGCTCGCCCTCCTTGCCTCCGGCGTGTACGAAGGAATCCACCGCGCCGAGAGCTGCCCGCGACGACGAAGGCGAGATGCTGTAGCCGTACGAGCACAGGACCGTGGCCCCGTGCGCCTTCAGGAACGTACCGATGCCGGTGTTGACGGGGTACTTCGGGTCGACGCTCCCCGCGTCGGCGGCGAACATGTTCGTGTACGGCTGCTCGCCCCACTCCGGCCCGTCGAAGAACCCACCGGTAACGGGGACGCCCTGCTGGTTCGGGTACTTGGCTGCTTCGAAGAACAGGGGACTCGTCGAGACGATGCCGAACGCGCCCTTCGAGAGTGCGTCCTGGACGGCGGTCACCACCTCGGTGGGACTGGTCTGGTCGTCGAGCACGATCCCGTTGATCTTGTGTCCGTTGACACCGCCCTCCGCGTTCTGGAGTGCGATTCGGGCGTTGAACCCGACGGGCGCGCTGCTGAATTCCGATCCACCCGGCCCGGTCAGGGACGAGATCATGGCGATGGTGATCGGCGGCTCGGACGCCGCTGCCGCCGTGCCCGCCGTGCCCGCCGCGCCGAGCACGCCCACCGTCCCGCCCGCCACGGCGACGGCCAGCGCCAAGCGACGGACCGCATTCCCTCCGAAGATCCCCATAGTGCAGCCCCCGCTTTGACAGAGGCCGGGCTCGCTGTCCGGCACGTATGGAATACACGGCCCAGGTGCATGACGCAGGTCAGGACGCTACGACCTGGACAAACGTGGTCGTCTCTCCACCGGCCGGCCGTCGTGGTGTGGCGCTGAAGCACCGCGGTGCGGGGAGACCGATGCGCATTCGTCCATCCTGGCAGCCGGTGGCATTCCGTGGCCCGGGGTGCGATGGTAGCGTTAACATCTCAGTGATCCGAACGGACCCACTCGGGGCCGCGCGTGGCGGGAGCGACCCGTGACCTGGGAGTTGCGGTGGCATCCCTTCCGAGGCCAGTGGGTGTTGTTCACGGCTCACCGCGACGCGCGCCCGTGGATCGGAGAGGCCGTCGCTGCCAATGAAGTGCTCGTGCCGGCCGACAACGCGTTGGCGCCCGGCGGGAGGCGCATCTCCACCACGAATCCCGACTACGAGGGCGTGTTCGTGTTCACCAACGACCTGCCCGTGTTCTCGCCCGGGGCGCCCGAGCCGGCGCACGGCGACGACATCTACCGGGCCGTGCGCGCCGCCGGCACGGCCGAGGTCGTCTGCTATCACCACGACCCCAAACGGTCGATGGCCGACCTCACCGACGACGAAGTTCACGCTGTCGTGACGACCTGGCGCGACCGGACCGAGGCGCTCGAGTCGCAAGAGGGTGTGGCGCACGTGCTGGTCTTCGAGAACCGCGGGGCGATCGTCGGCACGTCGAACCCGCACCCGCACTGTCAGATCTACGCCGGGTCGCTCGTCTACGCCACCATGGCGCGCGAGGCGGAGGTGGCGACGGCGCATCACCGTCGGACCGGTCGCGCGCTCCTGGGCGATGTCGTCGAACGGGAGGAGGCCGGTCCACGTGTCATCAGCCGCGGTGACCACTTCTTCGCCTGCGTGCCGTGGTTCGCCCAGTACGCCTACGAGGTACATGTCCTGCCGCGGCACCCTGCCACGTCGCTGGTCGACCTGGACGACGATCACTGCCGCTCGCTTGCGCTGGTGTTACGCGACGTGGTGCGGCGCTACGACTCGCTGTGGGGCATCCCCATGCCCTACGTGCTTGCGGTCCACCAGGCCCCCGTCGGTCGCCATCCCGTACTATCCGTTCCACGTCGAGCTCCATCCGCCTCTGCGTGCGCCGGGCCTGCTGAAGTACCTGGCGGGGCCAGAGGTGGGCGGCGGCTCCATGACGAACGAGTCGGATCCGGACCAGAAGGCGGCGGAGCTGCGTGCAGCCCTCCGCTGAAGAGGCTCGGCTCCGACTCTGTGCGCTCGGCGATCACGTGCGCGCGCTCGTGGTCGGCGCGCGCGGGAGCGACATGTCGAGAGTCACCGGTGCGACAGCTGCCGACACCATCTATGCGGTCGACCGGGTGGCCGACGACGCCCTCCTGGGCTGGTTCGAGGAGCATTGGCGGGGCGTCAGGGTCGTCTCTGAGGGGCTCGACGAGCCGGTCGTGGTCGGCGGGTCCCCGTCGTGGACGGTCATCGTCGACACGATCGACGGGACGCGAGGCCTCATGTACGACAAGCGCGCCGCCTGGTGCCTCGCTGCCGCGGCACCCCTCGACGGCCGCCTGGCCGACATCGTCGCCGCAGCCATGACGGAGCTGCCGACGGCGAAGCAGGGTCAGGCGGACCAGCTGAGCGGCCGGCGCGGCGGCGGGTTGGCCGCGGAGCGTATCGACGTCGGGTCGAACCGGCGGGTCCCGCTCGCGCTCCACCCGTCCCCGGCGACGGACCTGGAGCACGGCTTCAGCGGGTTGGCGAAGTTCTTCCTTCCCGGCAAGCCTGCGCTGGCGACGCTCGAGGCCGAGCTGTTCCGCCGGCTGGGCAGCACGCACGTCTTCGACGACGAGTACCTGTCCTCGGGAGGTCAACTCCACGAGCTGATCGCCGGGCACGACCGCTTCGTCGCCGACCTACGCCCCCTGGTCGACCCGGACGCGCACGCTTGTCATCCGTACGACGTGTGCACCGCGATGCTCCTGGAGGAGGCCGGCGGCGTGGTGACCGACCCGTGGGGCCAGCCCCTCGACGCCCCGCTCGACATCACGACCCCCGTGGCGTGGGCGGGGTACGCCAACGCCGCGCTGGCGGGCTGGATCGGGCCTGTGCTGGCTGAGCTGGTCGATGGGCTCCGCGCACGGTAGGGCGCCGGGCCGCCTTGACCTCATGGGTGGCGTCGCCGACTACTCGGGAGCGCTGGTGCTGGAGATCCCGACCCACCAGGCGACGGAGGTCGTGGCGACGCCCGCCGACGCCATGGTGGTCGGTCCGGCCGAGCTCACCGTGGCCGAGACCGAGCGGCTGTCCCGCTTGGCCTACCCTCAGATCCGACTCGCGCTCGAGCACCTTCCCCGCTGGACCCACTACGTGGTCGGCGTCGCCCTGGTCCTCGTCCGCCACGGCGTGATCGATCCGCCGCGTGCTCGCCTCAGCGTCTCGTCGGATCTTCCCGGTGTCGGTCGGTGTGGCCTCGAGCGCGGCGCTCGAGGTGGCGACGGCGCGGGCACTGGGAGCCGATGTCGATCCCCTCCGGCTGGCGGCGCTCTGCCAGGAGGCCGAGAACCAGGTCGTCGGCGCGCCGTGCGGGATCATGGACCAGGTCGCGGTCGCAGCGGGAGAACCGGGTGCGGTGCTCCCGGTCCTGTGCCGCCCAGCGTCGGTGAGCCCGTCGCTGCCACTTCCCCCGGGCCTCGAGGTGGTGGGGTGGCCGAGCGGTGCCGAGCACGACGTGAGCGGTACCCCCTACGCGCGAGCGCGGGCGGCAGCGTTCATGGGCAAGCGGATGGTGGAGGACTCCGCCGGGCGGTCGTGGCCATGGGTGAGCGAGCTGCCCTCGGCCGCGCTGGCCGCGCTGCCCGACGTTGTCATGGGCGAAGAATTCCTATCTCGCTGGGGTCGGACCGGAGACGACCTCACCTCGGTGGACCCTCGCGAGTCCTATCCGGTGCGCGCCGCCACCTCCTTCGGCGTCGAGGAGAACGCACGGAGCGCGGCCGCTCTGCTGGCACTGCGCCAAGGGCGCCCCCATGCCCTCGGCGGGCTCATGGCGGCCAGCGACTCGGCGTATGCCGCCATGGGGCTCGGTCACCCGGCGTCGGCCGCCGTCGTGGCGGAGGCGTTGTCCAGACGCGGCGTGCACGGTGCCCGCTCGAGCGGCGGTGGCTGCGGCGGCACGGTCGTCGTGGCGTGCCAGCCGGGTGCGCTCGACGACGTCGAGGGCCTTATCCGCTGAGTCCCATGTGCCGTGATCACGTGTCATCGCACGAGGGGGCAGGGGCTAGGGTCAAAAAGGGTGGCCGTGGTTGCTTTTGAGACATGATCGATCGTGCCTGAGCGTTGGATCACCGCACGAGATGGTGTGCGGCTGTGGGCTGCCGAGCACGGCACCGGTCACACGGTGGTGATACCTGGAGCTGCTCTCTTAGAAGACGACGTGAATCCCCTCTTTCACGAGTTCCATGTGATCTTGTACGACATCCGCAATCGTGGAAGGTCCGATTCCGTGCCACCGACGGGGGAGGTAGGGATTCCCATCGAACTGGATGACATCGTGGCCGTGTGCAATGAGTTTGCAGTCAAGTCTTTCAGCCTCGTTGGATGGTCGTACGTGGGTGCGGAGGCAGCTCTCTTTGCCGCCCGAAAACCCGCTGGCCTGCGACGAGTGGCGATGATCTGCCCCATTCCGCCAAGAGATATTCCGCCGAACGAAACAATGATGCGATACCAATATCGGTACGATCAGGCCGTCGGAGACTTTGAAGCCTTCCGTACAAGTCTGAAGAACGAAGATCAGTTCGATGCCTCCCGAGTGGCAAAAGCGTTCTACGACGCTACGACTCCACTGGCCCTTGGAGATCCCGGAAACTACGTCCATCGACACAGCGATCCGTCCCGATTTCCCAATGAATGGCCCGACCAGATGAGGGTCGCGTTGGAACGAGTTTGGGAGACCTTCGCCGTCGAAGGCTACGACTTTCGGTCAATCGTCTCGGAAGTGAGCACCCCGATCCTGATCATCCACGGTGAAGCTGATCGGATACCGCTCGAGGGGTCCTTGGAGTGGGCAGCGACGTTGCAGAATTCACGCCTTGTACGCTTTCCAGGAGTAGGTCATTTCCCCTTCTTCGAAGCACCGGACGACCTGTTTCCCGTCTTGTCAGCGTTTCTGTCAGAAGGCTGAGGATGGCCGGCGAGCACGTTCACCCTCGGCCACGACCGGCCATCCCCAATTGGGGCGATCCGGTACCCTGATGGCATGTCCGAGGAGTTGCTGCTCTTCGCCGGATCTGCCAGCCGGAAGCTTGGCGGAGCCATTGCCGATTACCTCGATTGCCCGCTGCGCGCCAGCGAGACGCTGAGGTTCTCCGAGGGCAACTTGTTCGTACGGATACTCGAGAACGTCCGAGGGCGAGATGTCTTTGTCGTTCAAGGGACCGGCTATCCGGCCAATGACAACTTCATGGAACTGTTGTTTTGGATCGATGCTTTCAAGCGGGCCAGTGCAGCGTCCGTCACGGCGGTCATCCCGTACTTCAGCTACGCCAAGGGTGACAAGAAGGATGAGCCGAGAGTCTCCATCCGAGCCCGAGTGTGTGCGGACGCCATCGAGGCGGCCGGCGTTGACCGTGTTGTCACGCTCGACCTGCACGCTCCCCAGGTCCAAGGCTTCTTCAAGGTTCCCGTCGATGATCTCTATGCCCTCCCTGTTCTGTGCGAGGCGATCTCAGCGAAGGCGCTCCCGGACCTCGTGGTCGTAGCGCCCGACGCGGGCTTCGCCAAGAAGGCTCGTCAGTGGTCAGAGCGACTCCATGCGCCGCTTGCCATCGCCGACAAGCGTCGTGTCGATCATTCCGAATCGGCAGAGATCGTTGAGCTCATTGGATCGGTCGAGCAACGAACAGCGCTCATCGTCGACGACTTCACGATTTCAGCAGGCACGATTGTCGACGCCGCCCGGATCCTCGTCGAACGAGGTGCCTCGTCGGTGTACGCGGCAGTCAGTCATGGATTGCTGACTGAGGCAGCGATGGCGGACCTCGACGCGAGTCCTGTTGAGCGACTCTTCATGACGGACAGCGTGGAGACCCAACCAGCGGCCTTGTCGGATAAGGTCGAGGTGATCTCGGTCGCCGGCCTCTTCGGCGAGGCCATTCAGAGGATCTTCCGCCGTGAGAGCGTCTCGGATCTGTTCACCTGAACCCAGTGGTTCGTGAGGCGGTACGTGGTAGCCCTGAATCACGTGTGCGATGGTCGGGGTAGTCAGGCACCGGAGCCTCCTCGTGATCCTGCCGCCTGATCCACACGCGCGGGCATGGGCAGGGCAGCAATCAGCTTGGTCGTCTGGACGGTGCCATACCGCCACCTCCTTCGGCGTCGAAGAGAACGCACGGAGCGCGGCCGCTCTGCTGGCTCTCCGCCGAGGGCGCCCCGATGCCCTCGGCGGGCTCATGGCAGCCAGCGACTCGGCCAATGCCGCCATGGGGCTCGGCCACGCGGCGTCGGCCGCCGTGGTAGCGGAGGCAGTGTCCAGACACGGCGTGCACGGAGCTCGCTCGAGCGGCGGCGGGTGCGACGGCACGGTCGTCGTGCAACCGTAGAAGTAGTTGACCATGGCGCTGTCGGGGACCAGCCAGGGGTAGGGCTGCCGGTGGTGGGACCGTGACGTTGGACCAGGCCCAGCGCCTAAATGATCGCGTCGGCGATCAGAGCTGGGCCCACACCGTCTTGTTCTTGAGGTATCCCTCGAGACCGTCCTGACCGTTCTCGTAGCCCCAACCGGACTGCTTGAAGCCGCCGAAGGGCATATTTGGGTCCCACATCATCTGGCAGTTGATGGAGACGGTACCCGCGTCGAGGCGCTTGGCGAGTCGGTGGGCGTGGGAAACGTCTCTTGTCCAGGCTGAGGCAGCGAGGCCGTAGGTGGTGTCGTTGGCCATGGCGACGACTTCGTCGTCGTCGTCGAACGGCGTCACCGCGACCACGGGCCCGAAGATCTCCTCCTGACAGAGGCGCATGTCCGGCCTGACCTGGGCCAAAACCGTCGGGTGCACGAAGTAGCCGGTACGGTCGAGGCGGTGACCGCCGATCACGACCTCAGCTCCGTCGCGCTTGCCCTCGTCGATGAAGCCCAGGACCCGGTTCAGCTGGCGCTCACTGATGATAGGCCCGCTGTGGACTTTTCCTTCGTTCGGACCGCCCAGACGGATCTTGCCGGCGCGCGTCGCAATACCTTCGACCACCTGGTCGTAGACACCGCGCTGGACAAAGACGCGGGAGCCGGCGACACAGGCCTGCCCGGAGTGAATGAAGATCCCCATCGCTGCCGAAGGAATGGCCTTGTCGAGGTCGGCGTCGTCGTAAATGAGGACCGGTGACTTGCCACCGAGTTCGAGCATGACCCGCTTGAGGTTGCCGGCCGCCGCCTGGACGATGAGCTTGCCGACCTCCGTGGATCCCGTGAAGGCGATCTTGTCGACGTCGGGGTGTTCAATGAGCGCTTGCCCGGTGGTATGGCCATAGCCGTTCACCAAGTTGACGACGCCGTCGGGCACGCCGGCTTCGGCCAGGATCTCCTCGAAGACCAGTGCAGACAGCGGTGTCTCTTCTGCCGGCTTGAGCACGCTGCTGCAGCCGGCGGCCAGCGATGGCGCAAGCTTGGCGGCGGCGTTGAATGCTGGGCCGTTCCACGGGATGATCAGCCCGACGACGCCCACGGGTTCTTTGATCGTGTACGCGTGCACCGAGGCGTCCATGCCCGAGAGTCCCCCGGACATCCGCACATCGTGAGCGATCCCGTCGATCTTCGTGCACCAGCCGGAGAAATAGCGGAAGAACTCGACGGCCGCAGCGATGTTGCGCCGAGCCTGTGGCAAGGGCATACCTGTGTTCAGTGAGTCGAGCTGGGCCAGGTCGTCGGCCCGCGCCTCCAGCAGCTCCGCGACCCGCCACAGCACCTGGGCCTGCTCGCTTTGAGGCTTCTGGTGCCACACACCGGAGTCGAACGTCTCCCGAGCCCGAGCGACAGCGTCGTCAATGGCTGCGGCGCCGCCGTCGGCAAACTCGGCAATCGGCTGTTCCGTCACCGGGTCGATGATCGGGATGGTCTCGCCATCACCGGGGCGCACACGAAGCCCGTCGATCGTTGCCTGTACCGTCATAATTTTGCTCCTCCAGCGATCTATCGTCGGTTGATATTTCCGGCATCCACTGGGATCACGGACCCGGTGACGTAGCGAGCCTCGTCTGAGACAAGCCAGGCAATTGCATTTGAGACATCGATCGGGTCGACCGCCTCGACCGGAATGGCGTTCAGCAGCGATCCCGCGAGCTGTGGGACGCGCTCGATGATCTCAGCGACGTTCCCGCCATCCGCCATCGGGGTGCGGACGGTCGTTGGCGCGACGCTGTTGACACGGATGAAGTGGGGTGCCAAGGAGTTGGCCCATGACCGAGTCAGGCCAACGACGCCGTGTTTCGCAGCCGTGTAGGCCAACATACCCGCATAGTCGATCGGCGCTCCGGTTAGTCCACCAGTGGAGCTCGTCAAAACGATCGCGCCACCTTTTCCTGCAGCAACCATGGAAGGGATCGCGGCCCGACCCGTATTCCAGACACCGGTCAGGTTCACCCCGATGACCTCCGCCCACTGCTGCTCAGATGACGCCATGCCACCCGGTCCGATGCCGGCATTCGCGACGACGATCTGCACCGACCCAAGTTCCGCTATTCCTTCTTCGAGGGCAGCCTTGAGGGGCTTGAAGTCACGAACGTCGACCACTCTGGCGACAATCCTTCGACCGAGTGCCTCCACCTCCTTGACCGTTTGCTCCAGATCTTCGGCCGTTGACATCTCATAGCCCACGGACTGCAGCTGAGCGCAGATGTCGACCGCGATGATGTCTGCACCATCCTCAGCGAGGCGTACGGCATGACTCCGCCCCTGTCCACGAGCGGCACCGGTGATGAACGCCACCTTGCCATCGAGTTTTGCCACTTCACTCTCCTTTCGACTCGGTCCAAATCATCGGTGATTGCTTCCGTATTCGGGTCGTGGACCATTGCGATGCCCCGTGGAGCTCCGCCATCAAGTCGAATCGCTTCTCATTCCGGTATGGATTCCGGACGATCGCTGACCAAACCGTCCCAAGACCAATGGGGGACGTGAAGGCCTTCTGGCACGTCGTCTGCGGAGTTGTGGTAGCGCGCCAGAGCGGTCGTGGTCGCCCAACTGAAGTAGTCGTGGAGTACCTGGCGGAGCCGTTCGTCACGATCCAGACCGGCATCGGCGAGCGCCTAATCGAAGCACGCTATCGCCCGACGATCCATCTCGTCATGGGGGCCATTCCCGCTGTGCATCCTCACGACGGAGGTCTCGTCTCCATAGAGTTCGGAATACCTCGCTGGGCCACCCAACGCCTCGGTCCAGTAGGCGGCCAGCCGTTCGGTGTGCTCGGGATGGTATCCGTGGCTGAAGGCGTGGCTCACGACCTCGTCGGCCAACACCCTGGCGTGCCAGGCATGCGCCAAAGTCAAGACTCCCTCGTCACCACCAGCGGCCTCATAGACCGATTGCACGAGTCCAGGATGGCATGTCCCAGTTCGCCGCGGGGAAGATGGGACGGTGAGGCACCAATCGGGTACGTCGTCGCAGGCCACGAACCAGTCCGAATCGACCGTACGTCCGTCAGCTCTCGGGCGAGCGGGTCTTATTCCTCGAGTCCCTCTGGAAACGCTTGAGCGATGCGCACCCTGATGAGTTGCTCGACCAGGCTCTTCGGAAGCGCCGAGTCGACAGGGAACTGGAGTGCTCCCGTGGACGTCTTGTAGCTTGCGACCTCGTCTCGTAGCAACGGGAATACGGAACCGCTGTGGGGGAGGTAGCTCAGGTGGTTCTTGAAAGCAGCGAATCCGGCGATGACCTTGCCGTCGACTCTGAACGCCGGGAGTCGATATGACATCCCTTCTTCGGCCTCCGGGACCACTTCAAGGATCGTCTGGCGCAATCGCTGCAGAGTGGATCGTTTCGGTTCCTCCAAATCCGCCAAGTACCGGTCAATCTCGCCGCTCGACACGTATCCGATTTTCGTGACACCTCCGCTCGAGGTCAAGGGCTGGGTGTCTGGACCCATGTCCGGCTGCTCGCTTTCGCCAGCGGCCACACCGCTCAGATCCGCTGTGGCCTTTTGGGTGTCGTGCTCTCGCGGACGACCAGCTCGGCCGGCACCACGACGTGACGCTCCGACACCCCGCCGTCGACGACTGAGCGCAGCAGATCCACGCAGCGGCGTCCGACCTCGGCGAAGTCTTGGCGGATGGTGGTGAGAGCGGGGACGAAGTACCCGGACTCGGGGGTGTCGTCGAAACCGACCACGCTCACATCCTGAGGCACTCGGCGCCCGTGGTCGTGGAGCGCACGGATCACACCGAGTGCCGTCTGGTCGTTGGCGGCGAAGACCGCGGACACGAGCGGGTCCACGGCCAGACGGGTCCCGGCCGCGTATCCCCCCGCCGCGGTCCAGTCGCCGAAGAGCACGGGGCCGGGCGTCGCTCCGGCATTGCGGAGCGTGTCGGCCCAGCCGCGTGCCCGGGCGGCGGCATCGATCCAGCTCCTCGGACCCCGCACGTGGGCGACGCTGCGATGTCCGAGGTCGAGCAGGTGCGTCGTGGCGCAGCTCGCGCCCGCGTGCTGGTCGATGGTGACGGTCGGGATACCGATCGTCGGGTCCCCTCCGACGACGACAAGGGGCAAGTCGCGCTCGACTTCGACGACCGCGTCGACGACGCGTCGGACCGGCGCCACGACGATGACCCCCTCCACGCGGGATGCGCGGAGCCGGTCCAGCGTCGCCTCCATGTCGTGTCCGGCTCGGCCCAGCGTGACGAAGCTGAGGAGGTGGCCGGCCCGGCGCGCCGCATCCTCTATCCCGAAGAGCATCTGCGAGGGACCGAACTGCTCCGTCTCGACCGCCACGACGCCGATCGTCCGCGACCTCCCACCCGCGAGCACGCGTGCGGCGGTGTCCGCTTGGTACCCGAGGTCGGCGACCGCCTTTTCCACCCGACGCCTCGTCTCGTCGGCGACACCCTCGAATCCGTTCAGGACCCGGGAGACCGTCATGACCGAGACGCCGGCGCGCGCGGCCACGTCGGCCATCACGACACGCCGGGGCCTCACGTCATCCCCCTCGGTACTCGAACCAGTCGACGGACAGCGGAGCCGTCGACCGCGTACATGCCGATCGTCCGGCCCAAGAACCCGCCGGTGACCTCCGTGGCGAGATAGCGCCCGTCGAGCTCCGCCAGCGTCCGCTGCGTGCCGTCCGGGTCGCGGTACCCGAGCATGACGGTGTCGGGACCGCCGGGGTGCGGACCGGACCCGATGGTCAGGACGACGGGGCCGGGTGGACGGGGAGCCTCGCCGACGACGGCGGAGAGGGGGCCGACGCGGGCGCGGGCGAGGACCCGGTCGCCCGCCAACGCGACCTCATAGTGCGCGGACTCGTCCATGACGACAGCGATCCCGGCCTCCGCGGCAGAGCCGGCGTCCACGCGCGCTCGTGCCGAGCAGGCGTGGTGCTGCTGACGTCGTCCCACGAACACCGGGTGGGACATGTCCAGGGTCGATTTCCCTCCCGTCAGCGTCAGCCAGCCCGGGCGCAGCGCGAGCGAGCTCACCTCGCCGGGGGAGCGGCGGACGGAGACCCAGTGCGGCGCCAGCATCGGCCCGTCGAAGTCGTCGCGCGCGACCGGTCGGGCGGGTTCCGGGCGTCCTGGTGGGCGTCCTTCCATGGAGAGCGTGACGGCGAGCGGAGACGGCCACCCGTCGACCCACTCCACCGCCGTGAGGAACGTCTCGCGGCCGAGCACGTGGAATCCGGGGGACACCCCTTTCGGGCGGACCCCGAGCAGCACCATCCACCAGCTTCCGTCGGGCGCATCGACCAGGTCGGCATGGCCGGTGTTCTGAATGGGACTGTCGGTGCTGCGGTGGCTGAGGATCGGGTTGTGCGGACAGCCCTCCCAGGGACCCTGCGGCGACGGACCTCGCGCCACGGACACCGCGTGCCCGCGCTCGGTGCCGCCCTCGGCGAGGAGGAGGTACCACGTCCCGTCCCGCTCCAGTAGGTGCGGAGCCTCGGGGAACTGCAAGCCGGTTCCCGACCAGGTGGCGTCGGGTCCCTCGAGCACCTCGCCCGTGGAGGGGTCGATGCGACATCGGGCGATCCCGGCCCGGCCGGAGAAGTGGACCCAGCAGTGTCCCTGGCTGCCCCAGGCCAGGTCGGGATCGATCCCCGGAATCGTCCACCGAGAGGGGGTCCGACCACGGCCCAGCGGGTTCGGGCGAGGTGACGAAGAACGAGTTCAACCCAGAGCTGCTGACGCAAGTCGTGATGACCCAGAAGCGACCGTCGTGGTACCGGATGGTCGGCGCGTAAATGCCGAGCGACGCCGACGCGGTCGTGCCGGAGAGGTCGAGTTGAGAGGGTCGCTCCAGGACGTTGCCGATCTGGGTCCACTCGACCAGGTCGCGCGACCGGAAGATCGGGAGGCCGGGCGAGTAGGTGAACGACGATGTGACGAGGAAGTACTCCTCGCCGACGCGGCACACGCTCGGGTCCGGGTGGAATCCGGGAATGACCGGATTGGAGAACGTCACGGTTCGGCCGTGGCGACAGCGGCCGCGTAGGCGGCACGCACGGCCGCGCCGATCGACGGTGATGTCTGGCTCCTCGACCTCACCCCGACCGAGGTTCCACGCCTCGCCCACCAGCGCGAAGTCGCAGTCGAGGTGGACCGCGGCGGCCTGGACGGCCGCACCGGTGGCGACCAACTCGCGCTCCGCGGGGATCACGACCTCCCGGCCGGTGAGGTCGGCCACGACGCGACGGTAGGCGGGGCTGCGCGCCGCGCCGCCGACGAGGAACACCCGACCGGTCAGGGATCCGAGCGCGTCGGCGCCGGCAAGGAGGTTGCACACCACGCCCTCTATGGCGGCGCGGGCCAGCTGCGCCGGGGTGACGTCGCTCCGCAGTCCAGAGAGGGTGCCCGTCGCCCCGGGCCGGTTCGGGGTCCGCTCCCCGTCGAAGTGAGGGACCAGCACCAGGCCGCCGGCACCGGCTGGGGCCTCGAGGGCCAGGTGGTCGAGTCCGCCGTGATGCAAGCCGAGCAGCCGCGCCACGGCGTCGGTGACCTTGGTGGCGTTCATGGTGCAGACCAGAGGCAGGTAGCGGCCCGTCGCATCGGCGAACCCGGCGACGGTACCGGCGGGGTCGGCGCTGGGCTCCTCGCCGACCGTGAACGCGGTGCCGCTCGTGCCGAGGCTGAGCGCGAGGTCGCCCGGCCGCAATCCGAGGCCGAGCGCGGCCGCCATGTTGTCGCCTGTGCCCGGCGCGACCAGCGCGCTCGTGCCCGACCACTTCCCGGCCACAGCGGCCGGCGCCAAAACCTCGGGGAGCGCCGGTGCCCAGTCCACCCCCTGATCGACCAGCTCGAGCAGGTCGTATCGGTAGCGCCCCTCGGCGGCCGACCAGTAGCCCGTGCCGGAGGCGTCACCCCGGTCAGTGGTCCGGCGTCCCGTGAGCCGGAAGGTCAGCCAGTCGTGGGGCAACAACACCGAGGCGGTGCGGCGGAGCACGTTCGGCTCGCAGCGGTGCAACCACATGAGCTTGGTGATGGTGAAGCTCGGCAAGGGGACGCTGCCACAGGACGCCGCCCATTGCGCCGCGCCACCGGCCAGCCGGCGGACCAGCTCGTCGGCGTCAGGGGCGGACTCGGTGTCGTTCCAGAGCTTGGCCGGCCGCAGGACCTCCCCGGTCCCGTCCAGCACGACCAGCCCGTGCTGCTGTGCCGCCACCGACACGACCGCCGGCGTGTGCGAGCCGGGCACGCCGGCCTTGGCGCAGGCGGTGTGGAACGCCCGCTCCCATTCACGCGGGTGCTGCTCGCTGCGCGGAGGGGTCGTGGGCGGGTGCGGGGCACGTCCCATCGCGAGGAGGGCGCCGGTCTCGGCGTCGCGAACCTGCACCTTGCATGCCGTCGTGGACGAGTCGACCCCGACCACGAGGGGCACTAGCGCGCCCCGAGGAGAAGCTCGGTGACGAGCTGGTCCAGTCGCTCGTGGCCGCAACCGCGCGCGGCCAGGGTCTCCTCGTCGGCCTCGTACGACAGGATGGCCTCGAGGCCGCCGGCGGGCGTGGTCGGCTCGTCTAGCTCCGCAACCTTGGCGGCGCGGAGCGCCTCCTGAATTTCGGGGTCCTCGCGGAACCGGCGCGCCTTCTCGGCCAGGATCAGGTAGGTGCGCATGCATCCCCGGGCGAAGTCCCAGACGCCGGCGGCGTCCTCGGTGCGGTACGGATGGGCGTCGAAGTGGCGCATGCCGTCCCACCCTTCGTCCTCGAGGAGCTTCACCACGTAGAAGGCATCGCGGATGCCCTCCGAGCCGAACCGGAAGTCCTGGTCGAACTTGCCGATGCGCTGCGCGTTGAGATCGATGTGGAAGAGCTTGCCGTGCCAGAGGGTCTGCGCGACGGCGTGGGAGAACGAGAGCCCGCTCATCGTCTCGTGGGCGAACTCGGGATTCAGCCCCACCATGTCCGGCCACTCGAGCTCGCCGATGAACGCCAGGGCGTGGCCGACGGTGGGCAGGAAGATGTCGCCGCGCGGCTCGTTTGGCTTCGGCTCGAGGGCGATGCGGAGACCGAGTCCCCGGTTGCGGATGTGCTCGCAGCAGAGGTCGACGGCCTCCTTGTAGCGGTCGAGCGCGGCGCGGACGTCCTTGGCCGCGTCGGCCTCGACGCCCTCGCGTCCGCCCCACATCACGTGGACCGAGGCGCCGAGCTCCGCCCCGAGTTCCATCGCCTCGCACGTCTGTCTCACGGCGAGCCTTCGGACGGCCGGATCGTTCGCCGTGAAGGCGCCCTCCTTGAAGACGGGTCGCCAGAAGAGGTTGGTCGTCGCCATCGGGACCTTCATGCCGGTCTCGTCGAGCGCGGCTCGGAACCGCTTGACGATGGTCTGGCGCTCCGTGGGCGACGCGTCGTGGGGTACCAGGTCGTTGTCGTGCAGGGACACGCCGTACGCGCCGAGCTCGGACAGGCGATGGACGGTCTCGACCGGGTCGAGGTCGGCGCGCACGACGGTGCCGAAGGGATCTCGTCCCGGGTTGCCGACCGTCCACAGGCCGAAGGTGAACCGGTGCTCGGGACGTGGTGTATAGGGATCGGTCATGGCGACTCCTCTCTTCGGGCCCGTCTCCTTCTGGCACGACCCGACCGCGATCGGCCGGTTCGGCGGAGAGCACCGCTGCGTCCCGGTCGTAGCTTCGTCCGGGACCGGGCGACGCCGCCCGATGCGCCTCGAGGAGCCCAGGCCAGACGAATGATAGCGTTATCAGCGGCCGGTCGCGATTAGGTAGCGAACGTGTCGCTCTGGTCCGGCGCCGAGGAGGAAGGGCGGGAGCCGATGATCCGTTGGGGCGTGGTGGGGCCGGGCGCCATTGCGACCGGCTTCGCCGACGCAATGGAGATGGTCGACGGCGGGAGGATCGTCGCCGTCGCGTCGCGATCTGCCGAGCGCGCCGACGCCTTCGCTGATCGTTTCGGTATTCGGGCCCGCTATGGCGACTACACCGCGCTGGCCGAAGACCCCGAAGTCGAAGTGGTGTACGTCGCCACTCCGCAGTCGCGCCACATGGAGGACACCCTCGCCCTGCTCCGAGCGGGCAAGCACGTGCTCTGCGAGAAGCCGTTCGCCCTCGACGCGAGTCAGGCCCGCCGGATGGTGGACGAGGCGCGTCGCCAGGGCGTCTTCCTCATGGAGGCGATCTGGAGCCGGTTCCTGCCGTCGTACCGCTCGCTGGTCGATCTGATCCGGGCCGGTCGGATCGGCGAGCCGCTGCTCGTGGAGGCCGATTTCGGGTTCAGGCGCCCGGTCGAGCCGGACCACCGTCTCTTCCGGTTGGACCTCGGCGGTGGGGGACTGCTCGATCTTGGCATCTACCCCATCCAGCTGTGCACGCTCCTTCTCGGCCCGGTCGAGGACGTCGCGGCGGAGGGCGTCATCGGGGAGACGGGCGTCGACGAGCACGTGGCAGCTGTGCTCAAGCATGCGGGCGGGGGGCTCGGCGTGATCAAGTCCACGCTACGCGTGAACATGACCTGCACGGCGCGGGTGTCGGGGTCCGAGGGCGTCGTCTCGATCCCGGCTCTCATGCACTGCCCGAACTCCCTCACCGTGATGTCAGCCGGTGGGGTCGAGGAGATCGACGCGTCCTACGTGGGCAACGGCCTCCGCTTCGAGATCGAGGAAGTCCATCGCTGCCTCGCCGAGGGCGGGACGGAGAGCCCGACGATGAAGCTCGACGAGACGATCGCGCTCGCCTCCATCCTCGACGACATCAGGGCCCAGATCGGGTTGGTGTTCCCCGGCGATTGAGGTGAACGGTCTCCCGACGATCCTTCGACCAGGTGTGGGGAACCGACCGCATCGACGCATGGCCGTCACGAGCGGCGGCGCCGACCCGGTCCTCTCCGTCGCGGCGCTCCCCGGCGCCCTAGCGGAGCCGGTAGAGGACCTCGCCGGCGTCCTCGACGACGAGCGCGGCGGGGTCGGCATGCCAGCGGGCGAGGTCGACGGAGTCGGGGTCGAGGTAGGCGAGGTTCGCCCGGACCACGACCTCCTCGGGTATGCCCGTGGCCAGTGTGACGCCCACACGCTGGCGCTCGCCGTGCACCGGGTCGTAGGTCCCGGCGCCGAAGAGGTGCGTGGAGTGCGCCAGCTCACCGCGCGGATGGTCCCGGTAACGCTCCCAGTTGGCCAGGAAGTAGTCGCGGCAGTGGTATCCGAGCCCCTCCTGATCGGGATGCATCGCTGCGATCTGGCTGATGTGGGGGGCGTAGAGCACGACCTCGCCCCCGTCGGCCACCACGGGTTCGACCTTGTAGAAGCCCTTGGCTCCCGTCCACAGGTCGGCGTACCGCGGTGATACGAGCGACAGGACGCGCTCCACCGGTGCAGCTAGGTACTCGACGTGTGTCTGCGCCGCGACCCCTGCGGCGGCCGACCAGGCGTCGCCCGGGGGGCCGAAGCTGAGCGAGTGGAGCCCGCCGCCGGCCGGATCGACCACGGCGCAGAGCGCATGGCGCTCGCCCGGCACGAGGCTCGCCGCGGCGTCGATCAGGGCGCGGACCGGCGTGATGCCGTTCGTGCCGAT